>NZ_AP026933.1 GCF_027923845.1 Spiroplasma ixodetis | reverse complement strand
TAGTAGGAAATGTTTAGTAATCTGTGTAACTTACAAAAATAACTATGTTTAATTAATTCTAGTAAATATAATTAAATGACTAGAAAGAGTGAGTTACAGATGGCTAAAAAAGATAACTTTAATAATAATGATCCAATATCAAAAGCAGTAGATTTATTACTAGAAAATACTGAAGATTTAACAACAGTTTTTAAACCTGGCGGTTTATATAAAGAATTAACAAAAAGATTAGTTGAAAAAATGTTGAATTCTGAAATGCAAAATTATTTAGGATATGAAAAAAATCAACATAGTACTACTGAAAATGCTCGTAATGGTACAAGTTCAAAAAAATTAATAACTCAACAAGGTAAAATTGAAATTGATGTACCAAGAGATCGCAATAGTAATTTTACTCCTGTAATAGTTCCTAAAAGGCAAAGAAGATTTGATGGTTTTGATCAACAAGTTCTTTCCTTGTATGCAAAAGGAATGACATTATCTGACATTAGAATGCAGTTGCAAGAGTTATATCATGGTGCTGATATTAGTGAAAGTGTTATTAGTCAAATTACTGATGATGTTATTGATGATGTTAAAGCATGACAAAATCGACCATTAGAAAGTATTTATCCTATTGTTTATTTTGATTGTATAGTAGTTAAAGTACGACAAGATAAACGGATTATTAACAAATCAGTTTATATAGCATTAGGAGTTGATTTAGAAGGCAAAAAAGATGTTTTAGGATTATGAATTAGTGAAAATGAAGGTTCTAAGTTTTGATTATCTAATTTCACAGAAATGAAAAATCGTGGCTTAAATGATATTCTTATTGCTTGTAGTGATAATTTAACAGGCATGTCAGAAGCAATACAATCAGTTTATCCTAAAACAGAACATCAATTATGCATTGTTCATCAAATTAGAAATAGTTTAAAATATGTTTCATACAAACATCGAAAAGGTCTAGTTGCAGATTTAAAACCAATTTATAGTGCATGTAGTGAAGAACAAGCAATGCAAGCTTTAGAATCGTTTGAAAGTAAATGAAATAAACAATATCCTCAAATTACTAAATCTTGATATAAAAATTGAGATAATTTAATGGTTTTTATTAGTTATCCAGTAGAAATCAAAAGAGTGATTTATACTACAAATGCTATTGAATCTGTTAATAGTCAATTACGAAAAATCATCAGAAATAAAAAAGTTTTTCCTAATGATATGGCAGTTTTCAAAATATTTTACTTGGCAATTGAAAATATAACAAAAAAATGAACATTGCCTATTCAAAATTGAAATACAGCAATTGCTCATTTTATGATAAAATTTGAAGACAGAATTAATCTAAATTAGTAACTTTGTAAAACAAAGATACACAGATTATTAAAAAGCCTCAATTATATTTACTAGAATTAATTAAACATAGTTATTTTTGTAAGTTACACAGATTACTAAACATTTCCTATTCATAATTTCTTTAATTTTTCTGCGTGATAAATAAATTTCTTGGTTTGCTAGTATGACTTTTAATCTTCTAGTAACATAAACTTTTTTATTTTCTTTAAAAGCACTAATAACAGCTTCATCATAAATATTATTTTTAATTTTATCTTCTTTTTTATTTAAATTAAAATAATATGTTGATTTAGAAAGTTTTAAAAAACGACACATTATGCGAATTTTATATTTAAACTTATTATTTGTAATAATCTCTACTTTCTGCTTATTATTAGTGCTGCTTGCTTTAAAATATCATTTTCCATTCATAACTGTTTTAATTCTTTTTTTAATTTAATTAGCTCATTTCCTTCAACAGAAAGATTATCTTTGGTTTTAAAACTGCCTGAATTAGTAAATTGCTTAATTCATTTATAAGTAGCTGCTCTTGTAACATTATATTCTTTAGCAAGACAAAATACTGACTTACCACTTTGATATAAAGCTACTTTGTTTTTTAAATTCATCGGTATATGAGTTAATATTAGCCATAATTATAATTCCTTTCTTTTAATTAATTTGTTCACTTGTCTATGTAATTAGTGTCCAATAAAGTGTAACCCATCCAGAAGTCCGTAGATAGGCTTTTCTCAGCATTTATGTGATAAAATTAAAATAGTACATAAAGGGAGAAAAGCCTTTTTTATTTTTTTTCTGAAAATATTGTATAATATTATTAAGTTTTAATGTTTATTAAATGTTTATTAAAACTTAATAAAAATGGCGAATTAATATATTACCAACAAGCATTAAGCCGAAACCCCGTGCTGTCAAAATCGTTGGGAGTGCGGCGTTTTGGGTGATTGGTGTTCCAAAATGCTTGTTGGTAATATATTCTTTATTTTTCTTTTCTTTATAGCGCTAAAGATAAGCCAAAATAAAGAACCAAACAAAAAGAAAAGAAACCGCTATAACTAATTTAAAGAAAACTAAATTAAGGAGAAATTGTTATTAAAAAAAAATTAGATTTTTTTTAAATTATATTTTAGTTAGTGCAACGATAATCAATATTTTTGCTTGTAGATGAGGAATAATAGGCAGAAAATAGAGATTATTGTGAAAAATAAAGTTAAATATAAAATTCGCACAATGTGTCATTTTTTAAAAATCTCTAAATCAGCATATTATTTTAAGTTTGATTTAAAAATGTGGGGAAAAGTCCGTAGATAGGCTTTTCTCCCTTTATGTGATAAAATTAAAAATAGTACATAAAGGGAGAAAAGCCATAATTTATATAAAAAAATTTAGGAGGTAAAAATATGAAAAAATTACTAACAACATTCAGTTTTTTAACTTTAACTATGGGGAGTTCATTTATTTCAACAACACATAACACAAATGAAGTAAAATTAATTAATAATTTTAATAATATTAATGGATATCAAGAAAAAACCATGTTTAGTAAATTAATTAATACTGGACTTCAACATGATTTATTACATTGTTGAACAAATGTCGATGGAAAAATTTATGCAGGTGCTGGAAATGGTTTATGAAAAAGCACTAATGGTAATACATTTACTGAAATTAAAAATACTGGAATAAATTTTGATACTAAAAATATTTCTAGTTTATTAAATGTTAATGGTATAATTTATCTTTCAACATATTTAAAAAATGTCACAAAATATAATGAAATTAAAAGTCCATATGCTACTGATTGATATAAATCAATAGATGGTGGTAATACATTTACTGAAATTAAAAATACTGGACTTCGTGGTTTATTTGTTTCTAGTTTATTAAATGTTGATGGAACTATTTATGCTGGCACAAATGATGGTTTATGAAAGAGTACTGATGGTGGTAATACATTTAATAAAATTTCTACTGTAAATATTTATGGTAAAATTTCTAGTTTAGTAACTACATCTGATGGAACTATTTATGCATTATCTAGTGCACCTTCTTCAACCGAAGGTTTATGAAAGAGTACTGATGGTGGTAATACATTTAATAAAATTTCTACTGTAAATATTTATGGTAAAATTTCTAGTTTAGTAACTACATCTGATGGAACTATTTATGCAGGTGTAGAAAATTTCGATGATTTAAATAATCTAGGTGGTTTATACCAATCTATTGATAATGGTAATACATTTACTGAAATTAAAAATACTGGAATAACATTAAATGAAAAAAAACTACCAGTATTTAATTTATTAAATCTTAATGACACAATCTATGCATCATCGATTGCTGGTTCTTTGTTGTATAAACAAAATAATTAAAGTTTGAAGAGAAAACAAAAAAAATATATAAAAGTAAAACACAAAAATAAGTATCTTAAATTCATTTAAAACAAGCCTAATTAGGCTTGTTTATTTTTTGAATACTAAACCATATAAATTTTTAAATCATTTCTTTATCACCAAATTATATGGATTAAAAAGCCTATAGAAAGACAAAACAAGAAGACTATAGGCTTTTTATAAATTTGGGTTAAATTGTGATTTCTATTTTATAAACATTTTAATTATAAAAATTGGAGGGGCCACTTAGCCCTTTTTACTAGTTCTTGAATTTTTGATGGAAATGTTTAGTAATCTGTGTAACTTACAAAAATAACTATGTTTAATTAATTCTAGTAAATATAATTAAATGACTAGAAAGAGTGAGTTACACAGATTACTAAATCTGAGAAATATTTATGCAAAAATTAGATATTTAAAACATCGAATCTAGTTGCAATACCAATTTATAGTGATAGTGAAAAAAGCAATGCAAGAGAGAAAAAGTAAAAATATCCTCAAATTACATTTGATATAAAAATTGAGTAAAATTTAATGGTTTTTATTTTATCCAGTAGAAATTTTTATACTAAAATGCTATTGAATCTGTTAATAGTCAATTACTCATCTTTATATGGCACTAATTGGCAATTGAAAATATAACAAAAAAATGAACATTGCCTATTCAAAATTGAAAACAGCAATTTCATTTTAATAAAATTTGAAGACAGAATTAATCTAAATTAGTAACTTTGTAAAACAAAGATACACAGATTATTAAAAAGCCTCCATTAGTACTTTTAGTTTTCTAATTACTTAAACATTATTTTTAATACTTTAATACCAGGGCCCATTGCTGTAGTAATACTTATATTTTTAATATAAGCACCCTTAACTGCTGTGGGTTTAACTTTTCTTAAAGTGTTAAGAATTGCTAAATAATTATCTTTTAACCCTTCTTGTGCAAATGATACTTTACCAAGAATAACATGAATATTACCTTGTTTATCAACACGATATTCAACTTTACCTTTACGAATATCAGCTATTGCTTTTTGAACATCCATTGTTACTGTTCCTAGTTTTGCTGTAGGCATTAACCCTTTTGGTCCTAATACTCTACCAATTTTTCCTAATTCACTCATCATTTCGGGTGTTGCAATAATAACATCAAAATCAAATCAACCTTTTTGAATTTTTTCAATCATTTCCTTACCACCAACAAAATCAGCTTGACTTTCCATTGCCTCTTTTTGTTTAGTAGTAGTTATTACTAAAACACGTTGTGTTTTTCCGGTCCCTGCTGGTAAAACAATAGAACCACGTAACATTTGATCAGCATGTCTTGGATCAACATTTAAACGAAATGCTGCTTCAACTGTTGCATCAAATTTTAATGATGAAGTTTGTTTAGCTAATTCTAAAGCACGATCAATTGGATAAACTTTAGTGTTATCAACTAATTTTGCAACTGCAAGATATCTTTTACTTCTATTCATATTAAACACCTTGCTTTCCATCTTCAACAGTAATACCCATATTCTTGGCTGTTCCTGCAACAATTTTAATTGCATCTTCTAAAGAATAAGCATTTAAATCAGGTAATTTAATTTGAGCAATTTCTGTGATTTGAGCAATAGTAAGTGTTCCTACTTTTGTTAATTTAGCATTTGATGAACCTTTTGCAAGTTTCAATGCTCTTTTTAAAAGAAATGTTGTTGGTGCAGTTTTTATTTTAAAGTCAAAAGTTTTATCTTTATATGCTGTAATAAAAACTGGAATTGGAACTGGATTAACATCATCTTTTTGATCTTTGGTTTTATCGTTAAATTCTCTACAAAAACGTGGCATATCAATACCGAATGATGCTAAACTAGCACCTGGTTTGGCACTACCAGCTGGTAATTGAATAATACCTTCACGATTAATATTTTTTTTATCTGCCATGAGCAACTCCTCCTAAATGGATTCTCACTGTGGTCCAAACGAATAAATCTTCCACAAGTTTAAACATAATTAAAGTCTATTTATATATATATAAATAGTACTTTACAAATAATAACATCATTATAATTAGTAGTCAAATATATTTTAATTTTATTTTACATAAAAATTAAATAATTTAAACTAAACTTTAATTTTTTTACAACTATCATATTCTACTTTAATTTCGGTTTGACGACCAAACATATCAACAGAAACTGTTGCAACACCCTTATCTTCATCTAATTTAATAACTTGTCCTTCTCGGCCTTGTAAAGCACCAGAAGTAATATGAACAAAATTATTTAACTCAAAATCACGAATATTTTTTTTTGTCTCTTTAACTTTAGGTTGTGATGAATTTTTAGAATTACGATATAACATTTCATTAACTTCTTTAGTAGAAAGTGGAGTCGGTGGTACACCTTTACCACTAGAACCAATAAAACCATTAATCCCTGTTGTATTACGAATATCATATCAAGTATCTTCGGTTAAAATCATATGAACAAAAATATAACCAGGAAAAATATTTTTTTCAGTTATTTTTTTATCTTTATCTGGTATTGCTTCTTTAACAACCCTAACTTGAAAAATATTATCTTTTAAATTTAATTTTTTTTCAATTTTATTTTTCAAATCAGCAGCAACTTTATCTTCATGACCTTTGTTACAATTAACAATATATCATTGTGCTTGCTCAATTCGATGTTTATGTGTTTCTTCTAATGATGTAGTTTTCACTAAAGGGGTTTCTTTTTTTATTCTTTCGCTCATTTTTTGGCATCTCCATTTTTTACATTATTTTTAATAAAGGTAATACAAATAGTAATAACTGCTCAATTCCATAAAAGAATAGTGCTAAGACAGCAATAAATAATACTGTTGTAATAAATTTATTATTTAATTGTTTTCTTGGTGTTCAACGAGTTCTTCTAATTTCTCTTGATAAGTATAAGAAAAAATATTTATGATAAGTTCTCGCTTCTTTTTTATAATAAAAACGTTCTTCAGGCGTACGATTTTTACGTTCTTTTTCTCAAATTTCGCTAATATTAACCTTTTTATTTTTATCGGCTGTTCGTGGATCAAAACTTGGTTTTCCTTCAGAAGTTCTTTTTGTTCTTAAAGGTTTAATTTTACGTAAAATATTAAATTTACTTTTTAAAAGAGCCAATTTTTCAGGATTAATTTTTGGTTTTTCTTTTGATTTGTCTTCTGCACTCATGAAAATTTCTCCTAACGTGATTCCTTATGTAAAGTATGTTTTTGACAATGTTCACAATATTTTTTTAGTTCCATACGCTCTTTATATTTAATCTTATTTTTGTATGTATGATAATTACGATTTAAACACACAGTACAAATTAAAATTATTTTTTCGTTCATTAAATTCACCTAGAAAATTTAACCATTTTTAATTATATTATTATTTAAAATAAGTGTCAATTTTAAAATATTTTTATTTTAAAAACAAAGTTAAATTTTTAATCTTTCTTTAAAATTCATCATTTCTAAAATAATTGTACAAGAAAAAATAAAATAATGCAAAATTGTAAAGGTAAGTGCAACTAAATTATTTTTCTATTCAAATATTCGATTGGTGAAAGATAATTTAGTATTTTTCTGGGTCTTTGGTTTAAAGACAATATAAATTTATGAACTTCATTTTTATTAGTTTTTGAAAAAATAAATTTTTTAGGAAATTTTTCTCTAATTAAACCATTAGTATTTTCATTAGTACCTCTTTGTCAAGGTGAATATGGATTTGCAAAATAAATTTTCACATCTAACTTTTTTTCAAGTTGTTGTCAATTTGCAAATTCTTTACCACGATCAAAAGTAATAGTTTTAACAATATTTTTAGGAAGAATTGATAAATAATGAATGATATTTTTATTAATAACTTTAGTAGTTTTGTTTTTAACTAACATTGCTAAAGTAAATCGTGATACTCTTTCAACTAAAGTTATTAAACATGATTTACTTTTACCTCTTGATGATACTATAGTATCTCCTTCTCAATGACCAAGAGTTATGCGATCATTAACATTATTATCTCGTTCTTTAATTGATTTACCATTAAATTTACCACGATTTTCTTGAGATCTTCGTTTTTTACCTTTTCTTCTTAAATTTTTACTAGTAACTTTATCAAATAATCCAGAATAAATTCAATTGTAAATTGTTTTAAAGCTGATAGCTCATTGTTTATGAAAATTTTTAATTCTGCCATAAATTTGTTCAGGTGATCAGCCCAATAATAGTTTTTGTTGTATATATTTGACTAAATCTTTATATTTAAACTTATGAAAAATAATATGTGATTTTTTTCTATTTACAGCTTTATTTTGTGCAATTAATGAAAAATAATGATCATTATCTTTATTTCTATTAACTTCTCGAATAATAGTACTAATACTTCGATTAAGATTTTTAGCTATTTCATTAATTTTAACTTTAAATTTCAATTGATTCTCAATATAAATTCTTTCATCTATCCCAATATGTTTATAACTCATATAAAAACTCCTTACTTTTTCTAAACTAAATTTAGCATTATGAAATTTTTATATGAGAATTTTTTGCAATTTTATTTACTTGCACTTACAAGTATAATTCAGCACCCATTCTTCAAGCTGTTTTCAAGGTCACTCCCAATTCTTTTGCAACATCAGTTGATGGAATTCCATGTTTGGTGTTTATTCATCTAAAAATGAGATAAAACCAAGATATTAAAGGTGTTTGTGACTTTGAAAATATAGTGCCCGTGAGAATACTGAATGTTTGATGACATTTCAAACATCTCATTCTTCTTAAATTAGAAGTATTCAAATTAAAACTAGAACACCTACTACATTTGATTTGTTTCAAACTTGCTATATATGCAAGACATTGTTTTTCAGTTTGAAAAGTATTATTGAACTCATTCAATTTCATTGTTTCCTCCACAAGTACATGTGGGGAGAAGTTCGAAAAATAATTTTAATTAACTATTAATACTTCCTAAAAGTGGTTGTCTTTCATTAGGTTCTATGATAACTTCTGACATATCATTATTTGCATTTGTAACAAATTCCGGCTCAAACTCATAATCAGGAATTTTTAACTTTATTCTTTCCTGTTGACTATTATCTTCAATCTCTGTTACTAATTCTACCTTTTTATTTTCGGGAGTATAATTATCTATTCATTCTTTGAACATTGTTAATGTTGGTCTTCAATCTTTTATTTTTCCGAGTTTAACAAAACTAGGAATTGTTTTATCTGAATGTCTCATTTCAAACTTATCTCAATTATTTTTTTCTAAATACTCATATATTTCCTTTAAATCTTTATTACTCAAAATACCTTTATATAAAGAAAAACTTTTTGTAATGTGTTCTTTTCTTTCATTAATAATTTTAATAATAATTTCCTCTTTACTATTTGAAGTATTAGATTTACTCATTGTAGAAAAATATGTATGACTAACATCCATCATTGCTGAAATTGACATTAAATTTCCTCCCACAATATTACCATTTGTAAAATTAATGCCTGCAGTTGCAAAAGTAGTAAGTGATTTTAAGTATTCAATAGTTTTTGTTACTTTTTGAATTTTATATAAATCAAAACCTGATATTCCACTAAGCACTTTAACTAATCCATTTCTACCAGTAAATAATTTATTTACGAACTTCTCCCCACATGTACTTGTGGAGGAAACAATGAAATTGAATGAGTTCAATAATACTTTTCAAACTGAAAAACAATGTCTTGCATATATAGCAAGTTTGAAACAAATCAAATGTAGTAGGTGTTCTAGTTTTAATTTGAATACTTCTAATTTAAGAACCTGTTTAGAATCTTTTTAATAAAATTGAAATAAAGGACAGAACAACCATTTGTAAACTAGTATTTAGTTTTCTTTCACAATTTTTTCATAATCTTCTGCATTTTTCTAATCATGCAAAGCTTCGTTCTACAACTCATCTTTTTGGTAGTACTACAAAAGAATGTAATTCATTACGTTTTACAACTTCAACATTTGCATTTATGATTGTTTTGATTGCAGAAGCAAATTTTTCACCAGTATAGCCAGCATCTACTATTATTTTTTGAACTGTAGAAAGATTTTCTTTTTCACTTTTAATCATTATGATAGCACTATTACGATCTGTTTTTTCTGCTGTAGTTATGTAAATTGCATGTGGTAAACCTTGCGTATCAACTGCAATATGACGTTTTATTCCTGAAATCTTTTTACCAGCATCATAACCTTTATTTTCAGTAGTATCTGTATTTTTAACACTTTGCGAATCAATTATACAAAAACTAGTTTTTTCTTTTCGATGATTCTTAATACGAATCTTTTTAACTAATTTTTTTAAAATTAATTGCAATACACTAGGTTCTTTATCATTGTTTTTACTTCAAATTTGGAAATAATAATATACAGTTTGTCATTTTGGAAAATTTTTTGGTAACATTCTTCATTGACAACCACTTTTTAATACATATAAAACTGCACAAAACACTTCATATAAATCTAAATTTCTTGGTTTTGTTTTCTTTTTGCTGTTTTCTAAAGTTGATTTTATGTTCTCAAATTGTTCTTTAGTAACATGACTTGGATAATTTTTATGCATATATACCTCTTATTTTAAAATATATAGTAATTTTACCTTATTTTCTAAAAGATTCTAAACAGGTTCTAAGAAGAATGAGATGTTTGAAATGTCATCAAACATTCAGTATTCTCACGGGCACTATATTTTCAAAGTCACAAACACCTTTAATATCTTGGTTTTATCTCATTTTTAGATGAATAAACACCAAACATGGAATTCCATCAACTGATGTTGCAAAAGAATTGGGAGTGACCTTGAAAACAGCTTGAAGAATGGGTCATAAAATCCGAAGTGCCATTGCTAAACAAAAACCTCAATTCATTGTTGAAGGCATAGTGCAAATGGATGAAATGTATCTTTCACATATGGGGTTTAAAAAACAAGGAAGATCCTTGTTGAATAAAACCTTGATTGTTGGTATTTATGAAAAAACAACCAACAATCTGATTGTGAAAGTATTGAAAAACGCAAACAGTAAAAATCTTTTGCAGTTTGCAATAAACCACATTTCTTCAAAGTGTGTTGTACATACTGATTTTTGAAAAGGATATCGCGATTTGAAATCGGTTTTCACTAAGCATGAAACAGTTAACCATCAAGATGGCTATGTTTCAAAAACTGGTGTAAATACCAACCAAATTGAGTCAGTATGAAAACATATACGAAGAACATTTAAAACACATATCAAAGTTGCAAAACATCATATTCATTTATATGCAAAAGAAGCTGCATATAAATTCAATAACATACCTAGTTTTGAAACTGTAATGCTATGTTTTATTTAAAAATGTGGGGAGAAGTTCGTAGATAGGCTTTTCTCAGCATTTATGTGATAAGATTTAAAAATAGTACATAAAGGGAGAAAAGCCTTTATTTAATGCAATAGAAATCATTTCTGGAGTTAATTCATTACTTACAGCATCTTCTGTTAATTGTTCAGCAATTTCAGAATAAAGTCTTTCATTATTTGGTGGTAAAGTAGGAAAAGTGGGTAAATTTGGCTCGGTAGTTGTACTACCACCAGTTTCATTTAAATTATACGCTTGTCAAATAACTCAACCACCAAATGCAGCATATAATATATCAGCTACTCCACTTTTAATTAATTGGTAACGTTTTTCAATATTACTATCCCTAGTAACAGACTTAAGTCCTGCTATTGTTAGTAGAACTCCTGTTGTCGTATTACTTCAATTTTGTGCACTTAATGCTCCTGCTCTAACTGGACCATGAAGATTATTCAACACTTTTTGTACTTCTTTTCATGTTTCTTCTTTATTTATTTTCATTTTATTTATTCCTTTCATATTTAAAGTAGTTTTAAATTAAATTTTTAATTTTATTGATAAGATGATACATAATTATTCATTAATAATATTACTAATCGTTCACTTACTAATATTTATTGAGAAAGATGGCCCAATATCAAAAGCACGAGATATAGAACTACTTCTAAGTTGTTGATATATAGTGTTTTCATCATGTCACATAAATATATAAATAACTAATCCTTGTGATTTATGACCTGCAGGTGGCTGATTTACTACTCGTCAAACTGGTAATTGATTATCTTTGTCTTGAATTTTTTTGGTATTAAAGTTTAGTTCATTACTTTTAATTGTTGTTGTATTATCCATAACACTATAAGTTATACTGTCTGTCGAATTAGCAAAAATTGTTGGATATAAAAACATAAAATTATTTCATGAATCAGCATAATCACTTCATTTTAAAAGCGTAGTTATTTCTGAATTATAATCTATTACTTTTCCTCCATCTTTTGGAAAACTATGACTTAATGTTAAATTATTATTAGTATCCAAATTTTTGCTATTATATTGTAAATATCCAACGCTAATAATGTTACCAGTACTGTCAACTAAATATCTAATACTTATCTTTTTACTATTATTTTCAATTGAAAAATTATTAATAACAGATTCTAAATTTGGACTATCAATCATATTATTGAAAATATTTTCAGAAATTTTTTCTGCAGTGCTCTCATTATTTTTTAAACTACTTTTAGTAATAAATTGTTTAACAAAGTCAAGACAAATTCCCCTACTATTTTTTGAATGAGATTGAGCAATATA
This sequence comes from Spiroplasma ixodetis, assembly GCF_027923845.1. GTDB lineage: Bacteria > Bacillota_I > Bacilli_A > Mycoplasmatales > VBWQ01 > Spiroplasma_E > Spiroplasma_E ixodetis_A. The sequence continues at coordinate 2,089,634 of NZ_AP026933.1, read as the reverse complement.
ATATAATCCCAATGTTTCACTTAAATTATCATAGTTCTTAATTGCATCAATAATACCTTTTGTTCCAGTTAATGATATATGAGTATTAGCACCACCAAATTGAATAAAAGTAAAATTACTTTTAGACTTTTTATTTGAAATATAAGCTGTTGTTGATATTTTGCTCAAGTTTTGTTTTTGAAAAATTTGCAAATCATTAGTACTTGTTAATTGTTCTTCTTTATAATTAATAGCAGCAATTTCTTTATCAAACTCATTAATAACATCTTTATTTATCTTTTCAGGGTTATAAGTTAATTTAAAATTCTCAATATAAATATCTTTTACATAAGGTTCTAAACTTGGATTATCAATAATGCTTTTAACATCAAAAAGATGATATATTCCATTTTCATCCTGACTATTTAAAATAGTACTATTACTTAAATTACCATACGTAGTATTAGTAACAACTTCATTAGTTTCAGTTTTATTTTTATTTTCTTGTTTTAATTTATTAATACTTGTTAAATTATTAGTAATACTAGTGTTAGCAACAATATTAGTGGTTGCTAATGTTAAACTAAGTCCCAACCATAAATGTTTATTTTTTAACATTTTATTTTGCACCTCAGAATTTTATTTTTTAGTAAATCTATTATAAATTTCATTTAATTTTTTTTCATAAATGTTATGAAGTTTTGGTTGATAATATCTCGTATCTTTTAACTTTGTTGGCAAATACTGTTGTTGTACATAATCGTTAGCATAATCATGTGGAAATTTATATAATTTACCTTTACCTACTGATTTTTTTAATGTTTTAGATCAATTATGCTTCAAATAATCAGGAATTGGATATATTTTTCCTTGTAAAACATCACTATATGCTTTTTGTACTGCCAAATTAACACTATTTGATTTCTCACTAAGTACCATTTCAATAACTACTAAACCAAGCGGAATTATACCTTCAGGTATACCAATTTGACGAAAAGTATCAATAGCAGTTTTTACCCTAATTGCTAAAGCGGGATTAGCAAGTCCAATATCTTCGTAAACAATAATCAACATTCTTCTTAATAAAACTTCATAATCACCAGACCTTGCTAAATAATGCAAAGCAGCATTAACATCACTGCATCTAATTGATTTTTGTAATGCTGATTTTAAATCATGATGTTCATTTCCCTCTTTAGCATTTCAATTACTTGCTTTAGGCATAATAGCATTAATAATATCAATAGTTATGATTTCATTAGGATATAATTTTATTAATATTTCTAAAATATTAATTGCTATTCGTAAATCACCGGTTGGTAAATTACAGATTTTTTCTAAAATTTCATCACTAATATTAAAATTAAAAAATGAATTATTAGTAATTATTTTTTTAAGTCTAATAACATTTCTTCATTACTAATTGGCTTTAATTCTAATAATAGACATCTACTTCGTAAAGCTGGATTAATTACAAAATAAGGATTTTCAGTAGTGCAAGCCATTAAAATAAAATTGCCATGTTCTAAATATTGTAATAATAAATCTTGACGATCACGATTCATGCGTTGTATTTCTTCAATTATAATTATATAAGGTTTAGTATTTTGTGCTATTTTAATTAATTTTTCTAAATTTTCTTTTTTATCAATGGCAGCATTAAATACTCCAAATTCACATTTTAAATCATTAGCTAGTGCTTGAGCAATAGTGGTTTTGCCTGTTCTTGGATTACCATAAAATATTAATGATGTTAAAAACTTCTCATTTAATATTCGATTAATAATTCCATTTTTATCATTTATCAAATGACTTTGACCAATTATATCATTAACGGTAGTTGGTCTTAATATTGTTGCCAGCGGCTTATCCATACTCATCACCTTTGTTTTTAATTTAACGTCGTGAAGTTATTTTAACAATAGAACTAAAATTAATAAAGGTTAAATTATTATTCGGACTTCTCCCCACATGTACTTGTGGAGGGAATAATGAAACTGAATGAATTCAACAATGCTTTTCAAACTGAACAGCAATGTCTTGCATATATAGCAAATTTGAAAGAAAACAAATGTATTAGGTGTTTTAATTTTAATTTGAATACTTCTGATTTAAAAAGAATGAGATGTTTAAAATGTAATCAAACATTTAGCATTCTCACAGGCACCATATTTTCAAGGTCACAAACATCTTTAACATCTTGATTTTATCTTATCTTTAGATGAATAAACACCAAACATGGAATTCCATCAACAGATATTGCAAAAGAATTGGGAGTGACTTTGAAAACTGCTTGAAGAATGACTCATAAAATCAGAACACGTATTGCAAAACAAAAACCTCAATTTATTGTTGAAGGTACAGTGCAAATTGATGAAATGTATCTTTCACATATGGGTTTTAAAAAACAAGGAAGATCCTTGGTGAATAAAACCTTGATTGTTGGCATTTATCAAAAAACAACCAATAATTTAATTGTGAAAGTATTGAAAAACGCAAAGAGTAAAAATCTTTTGCAGTTTGCAAAAAACCACATTTCTTCAAAATGTCTTGTATATACTGATTCTTGAAAAGGATATTGCGATTTTAAATCAGTTTTCACTAAGCATGAAACAGTTAACCATCAAGATGGCTATGTTTCAAAAATTGGTGTAAATACCAACCAAATTGAATCAGTTTGAAAACATATAAGAAGAACATTTAAAACACATATCAAAGTTGCAAAACATCATGTTCATTTATATGCTAAAGAAGTTGCATATAAATTCAACAAGATACCTAGTTTTGAAACTGTAATTCTATGTTTGATTTAAAAATGTGGGGAGAAGTCCGTAGATAGGCTTTTCTCAGCATTTATGTGATAAAATTAAAATAGTACATAAAGGGAGAAAAGCCTTATTATTTTTAATATTAACGTCCAAGGATTGAAGCATTTTATATTCTTTATCATCATCATATTTAATAATGATACCAATGTTTTTTAAATGCTGATATTTATCATTTTGTTCAGAAACACTAACAAGTTCAATATTATTTATCTTTTTTATGATATCAAAATTAATTGTCTTTTGAAAATGAATTTGATAGTTATCGCCATCAATATTAATTCCTATATTGATTTCTAAATTAATGTAATTAGTAGGAGAAAAATTATTCATATCATTAATATCTTCTTGAAATAATAGTGAAATAAGTGAAATAGAATTATCTTTAAAAGTAATTGGATATATTACACCACTAGGAAGAACATTTGGATATAATTCAATAGAATTTAAATCTTTAACATTAAAATTGTTATTTTTAAAAATTTTTTCATTTGGTTCTTTATTTTGACATTGAATATTTATTGAAAACTCGATAGTATCTTGCAATTGATTTTTACCAACAATTGTTACTATTATAGATTTTGGTTTTTGATAATTTCCAGTAATCGCATTACTAGTAATAATATAATCTTGATCATTAAAATCTTGATGTCATTTTTGTTTACCAAACTCATTTATTTTTTTACTAACAAGGAAAGCAATATGATTATCAATATCCACTTTGCTAACATTAGTATCATCAATAACATCTATTTGTTCAGTATTTATGCTTTCATCATTTTCCAATGATGACTTAATAGCAAATAAAGATTCGGACTTCTCCCCACATGTACTTGTGGAGGGAATAATGAAACTGAATGAATTCAACAATGCTTTTCAAACTGAACAGCAATGTCTTGCATATATAGCAAATTTGAAAGAAAACAAATGTATTAGGTGTTTTAGTTTTAATTTGAATACTTCTGATTTAAAAAGAATGAGATGTTTAAAATGTAATCAAACATTTAGCATTCTCACAGGCACCATATTTTCAAGGTCACAAACATCTTTAACATCTTGATTTTATCTTATCTTTAGATGAATAAACACCAAACATGGAATTCCATCAACAGATATTGCAAAAGAATTGGGAGTGACTTTGAAAACTGCTTGAAGAATGACTCATAAAATCAGAACACGTATTGCAAAACAAAAACCTCAATTTATTGTTGAAGGTACAGTGCAAATTGATGAAATGTATCTTTCACATATGGGTTTTAAAAAACAAGGAAGATCCTTGGTGAATAAAACCTTGATTGTTGGCATTTATCAAAAAACAACCAATAATTTAATTGTGAAAGTATTGAAAAACGCAAAGAGTAAAAATCTTTTGCAGTTTGCAAAAAACCACATTTCTTCAAAATGTCTTGTATATACTGATTCTTGAAAAGGATATTGCGATTTTAAATCAGTTTTCACTAAGCATGAAACAGTTAACCATCAAGATGGCTATGTTTCAAAAATTGGTGTAAATACCAACCAAATTGAATCAGTTTGAAAACATATAAGAAGAACATTTAAAACACATATCAAAGTTGCAAAACATCATGTTCATTTATATGCTAAAGAAGTTGCATATAAATTCAACAAGATACCTAGTTTTGAAACTGTAATTCTATGTTTGATTTAAAAATGTGGGGAGAAGTCCGTAGATAGGCTTTTCTCAGCATTTATGTGATAAAATTAAAATAGTACATAAAGGGAGAAAAGCCTAAAGATTTTACGGTATTATTGGCTGTTAGATTAATTATCAATTGGATAGTATCTTGCAATTGATTTTTACCAACAATTGTTACTATTATAGATTTTGGTTTTTGATAATTTCCAGTAATCGCATTACTAGTAATAATATAATCTTGATCATTAAAATCTTGATGTCATTTTTGCTTACCAAACTCATTTATTTTTTTACTAACAAGGAAAGCAATATGATTATCAATATCCACTTTGCTAACATTAGTATTATCTTCAATAGTTATTAATTGATTAATTACACTTTCATCATTTTCCAATACTGTTTTAATAACAGATAATGATTTTTTTGTTCAACTACCTTGAACATTAAAATTAATATTTAATTGACCTTTAATAATTTCACTACTATTTTTAGCACAAATAACAACTGTTATTTTCTTTTTTATCATATAATTATCAAAATTTTTTATTGAATTATAATTAATAACAAAATCACTTTTTGTTACTTTATCTGATAATGATTTTTCTTTATTAATTTCTTCTAAAAATTTCTCTTCAATAATTTTATTAACTTGAGATTCTATTTCATTTTTAGTTCCTTTTGTAGCATCTGACATTACTACTGTTTGTGATGGAATTGTAATTCTATTGTCTAAATCAAAAATATTAAATTTTTCCGGAATAACATCATTTTCAACACTAAAATTGAAATTTAAGTCACAAGGAAACAAACCATAATTACTACCAAATTGATTAACACTCATTTCAATTTTAAACTGTTTTATTTTTTCTTTATAAGATGGTATTTTTATTGAAAAATTATTTTTAAGTGCATTTTCATCATTAATTTTAATATTAATAGCTGGATTTACTGGTAAATGTACAAAAAAATTATTAGGAATATCTATTTTATTTATTTGTAACACATTATCAATCTTTTTTAATAAATCACTAAGATAAAAATTTTTTAGTTTTTTATCAGTAGATATTAAACTAATATTATTTAATTTATCCTTGTAATCTATCAAATTATATTTTTTATTTGTTGGACAATTATTCTTATAATAATCTTCTCAAGTTTTATCTTGATTAGGATTTCAGTTGTTGGAATTATTAGTATTTATGGCACTATTTCATTGATTATTTGCAATTATTAAAATCATAGTAGTAATAATTAAAACAACCACAACAAATAACAAAGAAAAAATTTTAAACCAATGTTTTTTTTCTTGCTTAATATTAGGTTTTTGCTTATAATTTGATTTTTCATTTTGATTAATGCCAATTTTATACATTATTTCCTCCACCAAAAATCGATAATAAAACACAAAAAAACTTTATAATGATTAAAAAATCACTACAAAGCAACAGCTAAATTATATAAATAATAAATATAACAATAAAACTTATAAATTAATTTTTAAAATTAAAAAAATAAAATTAAAATATAAATTTTATTGTTGTCTTAATTCTATCATAGTAATTTTTATTAAATATATTTTTTGTAACTATTTTTTAATTTTAACTTTACTCGTGTTCAAGCATTATCAACTTGCTTAGAACCTGTTTAGAATCTTTTAGAAAATAAGGTAAAATTACTATATATTTTAAAATAAGAGGTATATATGCATAAAAATTATCCAAGTCATGTTACTAAAGAACAATTTGAGAACATAAAATCAACTTTAGAAAACAGCAAAAAGAAAACAAAACCAAGAAATTTAGATTTATATGAAGTGTTTTGTGCAGTTTTATATGTATTAAAAAGTGGTTGTCAATGAAGAATGTTACCAAAAAATTTTCCAAAATGACAAACTGTATATTATTATTTCCAAATTTGAAGTAAAAACAATGATAAAGAACCTAGTGTATTGCAATTAATTTTAAAAAAATTAGTTAAAAAGATTCGTATTAAGAATCATCGAAAAGAAAAACTAGTTTTTGTATAATTGATTCGCAAAGTGTTAAAAATACAGATACTACTGAAAATAAAGGTTATGATGCTGGTAAAAAGATTTCAGGAATAAAACGTCATATTGCAGTTGATACGCAAGGTTTACCACATGCAATTTACATAACTACAGCAGAAAAAACAGATCGTAATAGTGCTATCATAATGATTAAAAGTGAAAAGAAAATCTTTCTACAGTTCAAAAAATAATAGTAGATGCTGGCTATACTGGTGAAAAATTTGCTTCTGCAATCAAAACAATCATAAATGCAAATGTTGAAGTTGTAAAACGTAATGAATTACATTCTTTTGTAGTACTACCAAAAAGATGAGTTGTAGAACGAAGCTTTGCATGATTAGAAAAATGCAGAAGATTATGAAAAAATTGTGAAAGAAAACTAAATACTAGTTTACAAATGGTTGTTCTGTCCTTTATTTCAATTTTATTAAAAAGATTCTAAACAGGTTCTTACACAGATTACTAAACATTTCCTATTTATTTTTTCTTTTATTCTCTTTTCTTATTCGTTCCATTTCATTAGCAACTCTGTAACACATTTCACAACCATATACTCGTTCATAAGTTCAATCACTACATTTATGTCTCATAATTTAACTTATTCTCTTGCTGTCTCGTTGCCTTATTTAAAGCAATATCTAATATACAAGTTGGACAATAATATTTTTTAGTATATAAGTTTTGTAAAAATTTTTTAGGACAAATAACTTGGTCACAAAGTTTACATATATAAATTGCTAAATGAAATGCTTGTTCACATGAACAATTATCATTTTTAGCCATAAATTAATTAACTCCTAACATATTAATAATTATTTAAAATTACCCTTTTAATAAATAACTATTTTCAATTAGAAAGTTTTTTAATATTACCGCTTAAATCAAGTTCAAGTGAATAAAAATTACCAACTTTTAAATCAACAGTAGATAAACAATTATTAAAATCACTAGCAAATTCTGGATTATATCATTTATCACGTGTTTGACCAGTTGGCACGCTTGTTTGTTTATTTATTTCTACAAACTTCAAAACATCAAACTTTAATGTTTGACCTTTATTATTTTTATCGGGAATAACACGCCCTTTTTCAATATTAACTAACTGTACTTTAAACATAAAAAAATACTTAACCTCCAACATTCATTAAATTAAAAATTTAATAAGTTAAGCATAGTAGGGTAAACCTATACTTACAAATTAAGTATAGCACAAAAAAATAAAAATAAAATAAAAAAAGCACTAATAAGAATGTTGGTAATTATTAGTGCCATTAACCATTATATATATATATATATATATATACAAGTAAAATTATAGAAAAAATAATAAATTATTGTTTAACTACATTATTAACTAAAAAATCTGCTTGATTAAAACCTATTTCAATTTTTATACCTCTAATAGATTGTTTATTTACCATATAAATTTTTGAAAAATTATTATAAATAACAGTTGATAATTTTTCATAATCTACTTCTTTAAATAACAAATCTTTTTCTTTATAAAAAGTTTTAAATAAATTATTAAATTGTTCAATTGCTTTAAACGGTAAATTTTGTAAATAAATATCTTCAATCTTTAAAAAAGTATTATGGTTAATATAATCATAAAATTTAATATCATATATTTTATCACCAATATAATCTTTGCCGTCAATATTTATAGCACCTATTTTATAATTATTTAATTGAAATAAATTTACTCCCGAGACAGTTGCAATTGTTGTAGTTGTTAAAATAGTTAGTAATGATTTCATATTTATATTTATCTCCTTAATAAATTTTAATTCTCATTAACCCTAATAAAATTATAATATACAACAAAAAATAAATAAAATAATATTTTAATGTAAAACTCTTTTCTTAAAATCTATTTTTTCAACTTTATTACCAAAAACTTTCTCTGTTCAAGTCAAAACATCTTTATCTTTATAAATTAAATAACCAATTTCACTGGTTCGTAAATAATGTTTATACGATAAAGCACTTAAATATACATACATTTCATAATCTTCATACTCATTAAAATAATCATTTACAACAGTACTTTCAATAATACCACCAATCATAACAGTATTACCATCAGTATCTCTTTGAGTTTTAAAATAAAATACATTTATTGCATTAAAACTTGCCTTAATTATATCTTGGATTGTCATTTTTTTAATTCCACGAACTACAATAGGATTTTTACAATTACGACTAAAAGCATAAGCCTTTACACCTACATCTGTTTGATTTATAGATTTAATATCGTCTATTGCTTTTGTAACATATTTTCCTAAATATTTAATAACAAATTCATTCGTACCTTTTTTAACTACTTTTAAATCATTAAAACCATGAGTTCATCATTCTGCTAACATACTTTTATATATCTTTCTATTAAAAATTATATGAAAATGAATAGCACCACGACATTGATACTCATAAACATAAAAATATTTTAATTCTCCTAAATGTTGAAAACGTTTAGGGTCATTTCACCACTTTTTTAATTTAATAAAAAATAAACCAATGTCTTTTTTTGCTTTTTTAACATCTTGCATATTATCTTTATAAGTTAAAGTGACAAAACTTAACATTTTACTATCATAAAAATTATGTAATGCTTTTTGAATTAAATTAGTTTTAGTACGAATAGTATTATTTCTTAACTTTTGTTTATTACCAACATAACATTTACCTCTTTTATTTCCAATATTATTTAAAAAAGAAATAGGTAAAACTACATTTTTAACATAACAAGCATAAAAAACCTTTTTAATATAAAAATCTTGTTGCATATATAAAACTCCAACATTCTAGTTTTAAAAACTAATTTTATATATTTTAATAAGAACCTGTTTAGAATCTTTTTAATAAAATTGAAATAAAGGACAGAACAACCATTTGTAAACTAGTATTTAGTTTTCTTTCACAATTTTTTCATAATCTTCTGCATTTTTCTAATCATGCAAAGCTTCGTTCTACAACTCATCTTTTTGGTAGTACTACAAAAGAATGTAATTCATTACGTTTTACAACTTCAACATTTGCATTTATGATTGTTTTGATTGCAGAAGCAAATTTTTCACCAGTATAGCCAGCATCTACTATTATTTTTTGAACTGTAGAAAGATTTTCTTTTTCATTTTTAATCATTATGATAGCACTATTACGATCTGTTTTTTCTGCTGTAGTTATGTAAATTGCATGTGGTAAACCTTGCGTATCAACTGCAATATGACGTTTTATTCCTGAAATCTTTTTACCAGCATCATAACCTTTATTTTCAGTAGTATCTGTATTTTTAACACTTTGCGAATCAATTATACAAAAACTAGTTTTTTCTTTTCGATGATTCTTAATACGAATCTTTTTAACTAATTTTTTTAAAATTAATTGCAATACACTAGGTTCTTTATCATTGTTTTTACTTCAAATTTGGAAATAATAATATACAGTTTGTCATTTTGGAAAATTTTTTGGTAACATTCTTCATTGACAACCACTTTTTAATACATATAAAACTGCACAAAACACTTCATATAAATCTAAATTTCTTGGTTTTGTTTTCTTTTTGCTGTTTTCTAAAGTTGATTTTATGTTCTCAAATTGTTCTTTAGTAACATGACTTGGATAATTTTTATGCATATATACCTCTTATTTTAAAATATATAGTAATTTTACCTTATTTTCTAAAAGATTCTAAACAGGTTCTTATAGCTTAAATTTAATTTTTTCATAATTTGATGAACATTATATCCTCTTCGCTTTAATTTTAAAACTTCATTTTCATTAGTAGTAAAATTTGTAATAATAATAACTTCTTCCAAAAATGAAGTATATTCATAATCATTTTTTTGATATAAATAATCATTATATTTTAAGGCACAATTAATAATTTTATGATTATTATTTAAAAAACTTTTAACATAAGTAAATACTCCTCATTTTACTTCATAATATAAAAAATTTTGAAATGACTTGTTTTTTCTTTCTTGAAATTTAAAAATTGCCTTTAAAAAAATAAAATAAAAAGTTGATTTTAAATCATTTGTTTCCAAAGGAATAGCAAAAAACTTTTTAATAATATTTCGTAAAAAAAATCATTTTTCAATTCATATTTTTTATATAAAAAATTAAAAGCAAATTCATTGTTTTCAATACAATACAAATAAATCAATTCATTATCATTCATAATTAAATCCTCCTAAATATTTCAAATAACAAACTAATTATGAATTACTAATCAACTAATTATTTAAAGTTATGATGTATTAGTATTTAATTTTGAAATTCTTAATATTACATATTTGATTCATAATCACGTTTAATAGTTGTTTGACTCACTATTGATGATGAATCTAACAAATTTATCTTATCTTTAAAGATTTCTACTTCTGTTTGTGGTATGTAGTACTTAAATATTTCTCTTCTAGTTTCATTAGCCACTTTGTCAATTTCCTGTTCTTGATTTTGATTTCAATTTGATGATAAACTAAAAAAATCTTTTAAAAACATTTTATTTTCAATAGTTAACTGATCATGATTTTTAATTGTCAAAGCAATTTCTTTTTGTAATAGTAAACAAGCGTGATTTCATGCTGAATTTCCTGAGTTATCTTTATAATCAACATCAATTGGTCATTTATTAATTAAATAAGTTACTAATTTTGGCTTTTCTCCCTTTATGTACTATTTTAATTTTATCACATAAATGCTGAGAAAAGCCTATCTACGGACTTCTCCCCACATTTTTAAATCAAACATAGAATTACAGTTTCAAAACTAGGTATCTTGTTGAATTTATATGCAGCTTCTTTAGCATATAAATGAACATGATGTTTTGCAACTTTGATATGTGTTTTAAATGTTCTTCTTATATGTTTTCAAACTGATTCAATTTGGTTGGTATTTACACCAATTTTTGAAACATAGCCATCTTGATGGTTAACTGTTTCATGCTTAGTGAAAACTGATTTAAAATCGCAATATCCTTTTCAAGAATCAGTATATACAAGACATTTTGAAGAAATGTGGTTTTTTGCAAACTGCAAAAGATTTTTACTCTTTGCGTTTTTCAATACTTTCACAATTAAATTATTGGTTGTTTTTTGATAAATGCCAACAATCAAGGTTTTATTCACCAAGGATCTTCCTTGTTTTTTAAAACCCATATGTGAAAGATACATTTCATCAATTTGCACTGTACCTTCAACAATAAATTGAGGTTTTTGTTTTGCAATACGTGTTCTGATTTTATGAGTCATTCTTCAAGCAGTTTTCAAAGTCACTCCCAATTCTTTTGCAATATCTGTTGATGGAATTCCATGTTTGGTGTTTATTCATCTAAAGATAAGATAAAACCAAGATGTTAAAGATGTTTGTGACCTTGAAAATATGGTGCCTGTGAGAATGCTAAATGTTTGATTACATTTTAAACATCTCATTCTTTTTAAATCAGAAGTATTCAAATTAAAATTAAAACACCTAATACATTTGTTTTCTTTCAAATTTGCTATATATGCAAGACATTGCTGTTCAGTTTGAAAAGCATTGTTGAATTTATTCAGTTTCATTATTCCCTCCACAAGTACATGTGGGGAGAAGTCCGCTAATTTTTATCAATCATTTATTACCGCTATATGTAGTAATGAATAATTTAGTTCATCAAATACTAAACTATTAATAACTTCTTTTTGTCAAAAAATTTCAATATTTGAATTATTTTTTTCATTTAATTTTTTAATTTCATTTTGCAAATATTCTAATGACTCTATTACTGATTCTTCTTTTTCTAATCAATTATCATCATCTCCCTTTATAATATAGATTATTTTTTCATAACAATTTCCTTTAAAAATCATTATTTCATTTTTAAATTTTAGAAATTCTTTAAATGTTTTTATTATTAAATTTTTATTTTTAATAGAGCAAGTTAAAGCAGTAAAACCACCTTGATTTTTATGATAAACATGAGCTTTGTATAATAATAAAATATTAAAAATTTCAATTCTTCCATTTTCAGCAGCAAACATTAAAGGCGTATTACCATCACAATCTTTATAACTAATATCAGCACCGTTATCTATTAAATGCTTAACTATCTCAAAATTACCCCTTCTAGTAGCTAACATTAAAGGTCTATTGCCATATTTTTGACTTTCATAATTAACAGCAGCAGCAATTGCCAATAAAACCTTAACTACCTCCAAATGACCATATTCAGCAGCAAACATTAAAGAGGCACTACCATATCTATTTTCATAATTAACAGCAGCACCATTTTCCAGTAAAACTTTAACTACCTCCAAAAAAACCACTTTCAGCAGCTAACATTAAAGACGTATTACCATCTTGATCTTCATAATTAACATCAGCACCATTTTCCAATAAAACTTTAAGTGCTTCCAAATCACCAACTTCAACTGTTTCAATTAACAGTTCATTTACTAGTTGCATACTATTCACATTTTCCTTTCAAAAAATAAAAATCACTTATTTTTTAAAAAACTATCATAAAAATAATTATTTTTGTAATTTTTTGACATTACATATTTGATTAATTTAAAGAATAATAAACTACTTATGTTATTATCAACTTTATGTTAATAGTTACTTTAACAAATAAATTTTATAATAATATATAATATTTATAAAACTTATTTAAACGTAGAAAAAATCATTATCCAAGTAATAACAGTACAGATATTGAAAATAACGAGTTTTTTTTCTTCTACAATGAACAAAAAATATTATCAAAATTAAAAAAATTAAGTGAAGAAAAAGATAAAGAATTAGAAAAATTAACTAATGAAAATAATAACACTCCCAAAATAATATTACTTTCTTCAAATATTTTAGAACTAAGATCAAAAATTTGAGCTTTGGAAGAAATGTTAGAAAAGAAAATAACAACAAAAATAGAACAATTAGAAAAAAGTAAAATAAATAACGAACTTCTCCCCACATGTACTTGTGGAGGAAACAATGAAATTGAATGAGTTCAATAATACTTTTCAAACTGAAAAACAATGTCTTGCATATATAGCAAGTTTGAAACAAATCAAATGTAGTAGGTGTTCTAGTTTTAATTTGAATACTTCTAATTTAAGAAGAATGAGATGTTTAAAATGTAATCAAACATTTAGCATTCTCACGGGCACTATATTTTCAAAGTCACAAACATCTTTAACATCTTGGTTTTATCTCATTTTTAGATGAATAAACACCAAACATGGAATTCCATCAACTGATGTTGCAAAAGAATTGGGAGTGACCTTGAAAACAGCTTGAAGAATGGGTCATAAAATCCGAAGTGCCATTGCTAAACAAAAACCTCAATTCATTGTTGAAGGCATAGTGCAAATGGATGAAATGTATCTTTCACATATGGGGTTTAAAAAACAAGGAAGATCCTTGTTGAATAAAACCTTGATTGTTGGTATTTATGAAAAAACAACCAACAATCTGATTGTGAAAGTATTGAAAAACGCAAACAGTAAAAATCTTTTGCAGTTTGCAATAAACCACATTTCTTCAAAGTGTGTTGTACATACTGATTTTTGAAAAGGATATCGCGATTTGAAATCGGTTTTCACTAAGCATGAAACAGTTAACCATCAAGATGGCTATGTTTCAAAAACTGGTGTAAATACCAACCAAATTGAGTCAGTATGAAAACATATACGAAGAACATTTAAAACACATATCAAAGTTGCAAAACATCATATTCATTTATATGCAAAAGAAGCTGCATATAAATTCAATAACATACCTAGTTTTGAAACTGTAATGCTATGTTTTATTTAAAAATGTGGGGAGAAGTTCGTAGATAGGCTTTTCTCAGCATTTATGTGATAAGATTTAAAAATAGTACATAAAGGGAGAAAAGCCATAAATAAATATAAAAATTTTTTTATTAAATTTTTTACTTTTTGAATTAAAGATAAAAACAAATGTGTTAATAATAAAATAAATAAGATAAATTCTGACTATACAAATATTAAAAACAATTGTAAAGAATTAGAAAACCATTTAATTGATCAAATAAATATATGCAAAAATTTAAAAGAAAAAAAATGAAAATTTTCAGAACCAAATCTAATAAATAAAGAAAAAACATTTACACCTAAAATATAAAAGTATCTTTTTAAAAAAATATAAGTTCTTAAAATTTACGATAATTTTAACGTTTCAACGTAAATATAGTTTGCAATAATACCACAAGCAACGCTAGCATTAAATGATTCTATTTTTAGACTTATTGGTATTTGAACAATATAATCGGTATGTTTTAATAACTTTGGACTTATCCCTTCACCTTCATTACCAATAATTAATGCTAAGTTGCTACTACAATCAATAGTAAAATAATCAATTGCTTTTGCTGTTTTAGCAGCAGCCAAAATTCAAAATTTATATTTTTCTTGTAAATTATTAATTGCAGAAGTTAAATTATTAACTTGACAAACTGGAATAATACTTAGAGCACCAGCTGCAGCCTTTACAACTGCACCATTTATTTCAGATTGATTACGATTTAAAACAATTACACCATCAAAGTCATTACCCGCTGCAATTCTTAACATTGAACCAAAATTATGTGGATCAGAAATACGATCTAAAATTAAAATTCTTAAAAATTTAGATGTTGAATCAATATTAATTAATTCATCAAAAGAAAAATATTGATAGTCTTTAACATTAGCAGCAATATTTTGATGTTTAGTAGTACCTAATAAATTATTCATTGCTTGTAAACTAATAATTTCATAAGGAATATTTACACTTTTTAAATCTTTTTTCAATTCTTGGTACTTATCTTGAACTAAAAAAACTTTTTTAATTTTTATTAATGACGATGTTGATAATGCAGCAATAATAGGGTGATAACCATAAATATATTGTAATGCCATAATTTTGCTCCTTTAAATAATATTCAAATCTTTTAATTCTTGACGAATTTTATCAGCTTCTTGGTATTGTTTTTCCTTTTTTAGTTGTTCTCATATTTTAATTTTATTTTTAATTTTTTCAGAATAATTACCAACTTTAAAATCAAATCCTAATATTTTTAAAGCAAAGGTAAAAGTATAAAAAATTTCTTGAAATTCTTCATTAAAATTTTTTTTAATAAGTGCTTCATTTAATTTTTTAATCATATTTTCAATTAAAGTAATAGTATTGGTTGTATCAATATTATTTGATAAATTTTTAATAATTTGTTGATAATAAATTGAATGATGATTATTATTACATAATATATTGTTAATAAATATTTGATATGTTCATTGTTTTAAAACATTTTCATATTTTTTTGTTGACACTAATCCATTTTCAATTGTTTCCTTATTAAAATCAATTGGTTGTTGATGATCACGATTTAATATTAAATATCGCAATACATTTGGATGATATTGCTGACAAAATTCTTTAACCAAAATAAAATTATTTAAAGATTTTGACATTTTTTCATTAGCAATATTAACATGACCATTATGTCATCAAATATTTGACATTTTTTTATTATTAACTGCAACAAATTGAGCTCGTTCATTTTCATGATGAGGAAATTTTAAATCAACACCACCACCATGTAAATCAATAGTTTGACCATTAAATAAAGCCTCAACAAAACAAGCACACTCAGTATGTCAACCAGGTCTTCCTTTTCCTCATGGACTATTTCAACTAATACCTATTGTTGTTGATTTTCACAAAGCAAAATCTAGATTATTTTCTTTAGCAACTAAATTTTTAATTCTAAAATTTGGAATTAAATCTTCAATATTTTTATGTGCCAAACTTCCATAATCTTTTAACTTATTAACTTTAAAATAAACATCACCAGCAGTAAAATATGCATAATCTTTAATAATTAATTTATTAATAAATTCAATAATCTTTGAAATATATTCACTTACTTTTGGTAATTTTGTAGGAGAAATAATATTTAATTTTTCTAAGTCTTCATAATATGCTAACGTATATTTTTCAGTAACTTGTTGTTCTGTTATTTTTAAATCCGCAGCTTTCTTAATAATTTTATCATCAATATCAGTAATATTATGAACATAATTTATTTTATAATTTTGATCAATTAACAAACGATGTAAAACATCAAAAACAAGTACACCACGAATATTGCCAACATGAATATAGTTATAAACAGTAGGACCACATAAATACATATTAACTTGCTTTTTATTAGGGGCAAGCGGTTGCAATCTTTGTGAAAAACTATCATAAATTTTAATCATTTAATTAACCCTTCTTAATAAAGTTTAGTTTTCATATACTCTATTATACTGTAAAGAATATCAATCTGTAACAAAATAATTTTTTAAATTTAAAACTCTCTTTAACAAAGAGAATCATTAATAATTAAAAAAGTATTAATTATTTGAAATTTCATAATTTTTGATAGATATCATTTTTATGTTTTTATTTTTTTTCAGTTATATATAAATTTCCTTTATTAGCAGAAGTTATTGTTCCTATATAAATAGTATCATTAATATTTGTTAAACTTCAAACTGCACCATTAGTATTCTCTCAATCAAGCATCAATCCAAAACTTTTATCAGCTTTACTTTTATATATTTTTCCTTCACCATTATTATTTGTTATTCCTACATAAAGTGTACTATCAACATTTGTTAAACTTGAAACTTCACCATTAGTATCTTTTCAACCAGATACTGGCTCAATCTTAGCATTAATATCATTAGTATTTATTTTATATAAATTTCCCTTTTTATTAGCAATTGATGTTCCCACATAAAGTACACCATTAATATTTGTTAAACCCCAAACTGCACGCTGAATTATACTTGTAAGTGCAAGTAAATAAAATTGCAAAAAATTCTCATATAAAAATTTCATAATGCTAAATTTAGTTTAGAAAAAGTAAGGAGTTTTTATATGAGTTATAAACATATTGGGATAGATGAAAGAATTTATATTGAGAATCAATTGAAATTTAAAGTTAAAATTAGTGAAATAGCTAAAAATCTTAATCGAAGTATTAGTACTATTATTCGAGAAGTTAATAGAAATAAAGATAATGATCATTATTTTTCAGGCTTTTCTCCCTTTATGTACTATTTTTAAATCTTATCACATAAATGCTGAGAAAAGCCTATCTACGAACTTCTCCCCACATTTTTAAATAAAACATAGCATTACAGTTTCAAAACTAGGTATGTTATTGAATTTATATGCAGCTTCTTTTGCATATAAATGAATATGATGTTTTGCAACTTTGATATGTGTTTTAAATGTTCTTCGTATATGTTTTCATACTGACTCAATTTGGTTGGTATTTACACCAGTTTTTGAAACATAGCCATCTTGATGGTTAACTGTTTCATGCTTAGTGAAAACCGATTTCAAATCGCGATATCCTTTTCAAAAATCAGTATGTACAACACACTTTGAAGAAATGTGGTTTATTGCAAACTGCAAAAGATTTTTACTGTTTGCGTTTTTCAATACTTTCACAATCAGATTGTTGGTTGTTTTTTCATAAATACCAACAATCAAGGTTTTATTCAACAAGGATCTTCCTTGTTTTTTAAACCCCATATGTGAAAGATACATTTCATCCATTTGCACTATGCCTTCAACAATGAATTGAGGTTTTTGTTTAGCAATGGCACTTCGGATTTTATGACCCATTCTTCAAGCTGTTTTCAAGGTCACTCCCAATTCTTTTGCAACATCAGTTGATGGAATTCCATGTTTGGTGTTTATTCATCTAAAAATGAGATAAAACCAAGATATTAAAGGTGTTTGTGACTTTGAAAATATAGTGCCCGTGAGAATACTGAATGTTTGATGACATTTCAAACATCTCATTCTTCTTAAATTAGAAGTATTCAAATTAAAACTAGAACACCTACTACATTTGATTTGTTTCAAACTTGCTATATATGCAAGACATTGTTTTTCAGTTTGAAAAGTATTATTGAACTCATTCAATTTCATTGTTTCCTCCACAAGTACATGTGGGGAGAAGTTCGATTTTTCATTAATTGCACAAAATAAAGCTGTAAATAGAAAAAAATCACATATTATTTTTCATAAGTTTAAATATAAAGATTTAGTCAAATATATACAACAAAAACTATTATTGGGCTGATCACCTGAACAAATTTATGGCAGAATTAAAAATTTTCATAAACAATGAGCTATCAGCTTTAAAACAATTTACAATTGAATTTATTCTGGATTATTTGATAAAGTTACTAGTAAAAATTTAAGAAGAAAAGGTAAAAAACGAAGATCTCAAGAAAATCGTGGTAAATTTAATGGTAAATCAATTAAAGAACGAGATAATAATGTTAATGATCGCATAACTCTTGGTCATTGAGAAGGAGATACTATAGTATCATCAAGAGGTAAAAGTAAATCATGTTTAATAACTTTAGTTGAAAGAGTATCACGATTTACTTTAGCAATGTTAGTTAAAAACAAAACTACTAAAGTTATTAATAAAAATATCATTCATTATTTATCAATTCTTCCTAAAAATATTGTTAAAACTATTACTTTTGATCGTGGTAAAGAATTTGCAAATTGACAACAACTTGAAAAAAAGTTAGATGTGAAAATTTATTTTGCAAATCCATATTCACCTTGACAAAGAGGTACTAATGAAAATACTAATGGTTTAATTAGAGAAAAATTTCCTAAAAAATTTATTTTTTCAAAAACTAATAAAAATGAAGTTCATAAATTTATATTGTCTTTAAACCAAAGACCCAGAAAAATACTAAATTATCTTTCACCAATCGAATATTTGAATAGAAAAATAATTTAGTTGCACTTACCTTTACAATTTTGCATTTTAATACAATCATTTTACATGATTTCTATATCAATAAAAATAAACATGCTATTAAAATTAAAATAGTAATATTAAAAAATTACTATTAATTTAATATATTCTCAATAAAGAGATAAATTTAAAAATGTTACAAAAAATATCAGAAATTTTAATTAAATAATTATTTTTTGGTTTATTCTTCAGGTACTCTATTATATTATAAAGATTGCGGATCTGTAGCGAAATAATATTTTTTAAATTGATTTTCTAAATTTAAAGTTTTCTTTAATGCAGAATAACAAGTAACAATTAAAAAAACATTAACCGTTAAATCAATAGGATATTTTATAACTCTTAATGGAAAATACATTAATCATAAAGGTGGTAATCCAGGAAATAATATTTTTAATGCAATAGGATCAATACCAGTAATAATTAATGAAGTAATAGCATAAGCAATTGGCAAATATCAATAAAATGTCTTTTTACTATAATAAATTTTACTAAAATTTAATACTAAATAGTAAGGTAATATACATCATAAAATACTAGTAAAAGTAAAAAATAAACATGGTGATGCACCACCAGTACTAAATAATAAACCTAAAAAATCACTGGCAATACCACTAAGAAAACCTAATATTCCACCACAAAAGAAACCTATTAAAACTAATATAAAATTACCCAATTTAATTTCAAAATATTTAGAAAATGGTAAACTTTTTAACATTAAAGCACCTGTTGTATTTAAAGAAACAGCTAATGCTAACATTATTCCACTTAAGCAAATAAATTTTATTTGCTTTATCTTTTTTTTATTATCTTTATAATCAAAAACTGTGATTAATAAAAAAGTAATTAAAATTAACACTCCACCAATTATATTCAATAACAATACATTCATTTAATTACCACCCTTTTTTATCATAATTATTTTCTTTGTTCTTAAATAATTATAAACATCTGCTAAAAAATAACAAGAACCCGTAATTAAAATTATTTTATGAGGGCTACATTTAATCATTTTTTGATAATCAAAAAATTCACCAGTAATACTATTTAAATTATTATTACTACAAATAATAATATTATCTGAGACTTTTTTTAAACAACTAATTAATTTTTGTGGATATTTATTTTTTAAACAAGAAAATATAATTTGTTGAGGAATAATTTTATTAATTTTTAGCGTTTTAATTAATGCTTTAATACCATCAATATTATGAGCAGCATCAAAATAAATAATTTTATCATTAATTTGATATTTCTCAAATCGTAATCTAATATTAGTATTATTAATGATTTTTAAAGCTTGTTTAATATTAATTTCTAAAAATGTTTTTGAAATTACTGTTAAAACTAATTCTTTATTTTCTTGATAGTATGGTTCATTGATTAATCTTGGAGAATATATAGGTTTACAACCTTCCATATCGATTTGCTTTTTTAATTTATTATTTAAATTACCTGAAATAAAAAGATTTTTTGTCGTTGATTTTACTATTCCCAATTTTTGATGTAATATTTCAGATGTAGTTTTACCAAGTCTATCTTGATGATCTTTACCAATTGAAGTGATAATAGCATATGTTGCATCAATGATATTTGTAGGATCAATTTTTCCACCAATCCCAACTTCAATTATTGCTCATTGCACATTTTGTTCTTGAAAATAAATTAATGCAATTAAAGTTAAAATACCAAAAAAACCTAATTGATAATATTCAATATCATCAAAAATCAAGTCTCTAATACGAACTAAATCTTGATTACTAATCATTCTATCATTAACAATAATTCGTTCATTAACAAACTCAATATGGGGAGAAGTAAACAAACCAATTTTTTGTTTTAAGGTTTGTGATAATATAGCAAAAATTAAACGCGATACTGAACCTTTACCGTTTGTTCCAGTTACATGAATATACTTAATATTATTGTTTAAATACTTTGGAGTAATAATTTTTAATTTTTTTAAACAATCTTTATTTGAATATTTAGATATTTTTTTAAAAAATTCTTCATTCATATTTTTAAAATCCTTTATTTAATAATTATTATTATCAATATTAATTAAAGGATTAACAGTTCTTCAAGTCACATAAATTATAATTGAATTAATTATAATTTTAAGAGGCGCTTGCACAATTCTCATAATTGCTGTTACTCCATAATCCTTGGCATTAGGATCAAATAAAGTCATATCAGCATAGGAGGCTATAAGCACTGTTGTTACATACTCGGCTACTACCGCTAATAAAATAATTGGTAAAATTTCTTTAATTCTATAAATTTCTTTTTTCAATAAATAATAAAATAAAACACTATAAATACTTAATAGGCCAATAATGCCACCACCACCCATAATACTAGCCAGAACATATTTATTAACAATAATTCCTGACATAGAATATGATGATTGCTTACCTGAAATAACAATATACATACCACCACCAGCAAAGAAAATAATAAAAAAATTAATTAAAGCAAAAATAACTCATGGATAATCTTTTAGTTTTACTTTAAATATTCCAGCAATTCCTGCCAAAAAACCAGTGAAAATAATACAAAACATATAATAAATGCTAATATATGAAGGAACAAATAACATTACTAAAATATCCGTTACTGCAGCACAAATAATACCTATAATTGGACCAAACATATAACCGGTTATTTTAATCATTAAACCCTCAAAAGCAATTCTAATTGGTGGTAATACTGTAATGGGTATCGTAATAGAAACAATAATAGTTGCCACAACTGATACCGAAGATAACATTGTTATATAAGCAATATTTTTAGTAGTAAAACGAACACCTTTATATTTATCTTTACGAAATCATTTTCAAAAACTATTCATTAAAATATATGCTAACATTATGCTACTTAAAGTAATAATTAAATAAATAGCTGTAGATCTACTAAATAAATTTAAGGTATTTAAATCATATCGTTGAGAAAATATGTGATTAAATATTAAATTATTGGGCATTTAAATAACCACCATTCCCGAAATATTCTTTAAAACTTATTAATTTTAACAAATATATCATAACATTGTTTGCTTAAATACATATAATAAAATTAGTATTTTTTTATTTTTATCACTTAATAGGAGTTTTATTTTTTGAAATCAATCAATTATTAGTTTTGCTAAATGGTCTTGAATTAAAAAAACCATTATAAGCACTTAAAGGTGAAGGATGTGCACTCTCAATAATAAAATGTTTTTCTGTGTCAATTAACATTTTTTTATTTCTTGCATTTTTACCTCATAAAATAAGAACAAGATTAGTACAGTTTAAATTTAAAAATGATAAAACATGATCAGTAAAAGTTACTCATTGATATTGTAAATGACTATTAGGTTGACTTTGTCTGACAGTTAAAGTTGTATTTAAAAGCAAAACTCCCTGTTTAGCTCAAGTTGTTAAATTACCATCATTATCTTTTTCAATATTTAAATCATTTTTTAGTTCTTGAAAAATGTTTTTTAAACTTGGTGGTAATGGAGTATTTGTTTTAACACTAAATGCTAAACCATGAGCTTGATTTGGCTGATGATAAGGATCTTGACCTAATATTATTACTTTAACCTTTGATAAAGGAGTTATTTTAAAAGCTTGAAATATTTCTTCTCATTGAGGATAACAAAGATAAGTCTGATATTCTTTTTTAATATCTTCTAATAATTTAGTAAAATATGTTTCTTTATATTCTTGTTGAAAAAATTCTAATCATGAGGAATCAAAAAATAAAGTTTTATTATACATTTCTTTCACCTACTACTTATGATAACTTTGATTATTAAGTATTTGTAATGAACGATATATTTGCTCTAATAAAACAACATAACATAATTGATGAGGTAATGTTATTTTACCAAAGGAAATTTTAATTAAATTAATATTGTCTTTTAATATTTGTGCGACACCATTACTACCACCAATAATAAAACCAATTTTACCTTGTTGATAAATTTGATTTTTATTAATCATCTGTGATAATTGTTCGCTACTTATTAATTGTCCTGATAAATCTAATAAAAATCATTGATAATCATTATTCTTTGATATGTATTCAGTGATTTTATTAGTTTCAATTTTAATATTATTAGGAATTGAATTTAATTTAGACTCGATAATATTTTTTGTTTCAATATTAGTTCGTTTTTTAATTCGTTCTAAATAATCTTTGGCAGCTGATTTTCAATATGTTTGTGACAACTGACCAATACAAACAATTTTAATATTTATCATTATGATTCTGAAAAAGTCATGTTATTTATTCTTTCATGAACCACTTTATCTGGGTTACGAAAATCAACATCACCCAAAGCTTTATCAATAGTATTTGGATTAATAACAACTATTTCTTTTTTATTTTTATCAACTCATAAACTAAAACTTACATCAATTTGAATATTAAAATCAATTTTAAAAGTTTTATTCATTTTTGAATCTTTCATTATAAAGAATAAGTGAATTCAACCTTTTTTAATAATGGTTTTATTTTTATCATCTTTAAAGTCAGTAATTTTTGGTGAAACAATACTAGTTTTAGCAACTTTTGAAGGATTTTCTGCTTCTGTTGCTGTTTCATATGTAACATATCAATAACCATAATATTGCTGTTTAGATATATCATTATCAGTTAAACCAAAAACTAAAAGACTTCCATTTGCATCTTTACAACTAAATGGTTCATTCATTACTTTATTTGGATCATTATTAACATTATAATTAATACTCTCATAATTACCTGATTTATATTGATCACTATTATAAAAATCCCTAGCAGCATCTGTAACTTCTAATGCATTACGATCAATTCTAATTTTGTCTGCTGCTAGTTGCATAAATGCAGTAAGTGGTTTATATAAAAGTTTAGTATCATATTGATAGTATTTATTATAAACATAATCAACTAACGGATCACCATCTTTGTTTGATGGCTCGTTTTTAAAATTTGTTTCAATCTTTGAACCATCTCCAGTACCACAAGCCACAATAGTACTCACAGAAGAAGAAAGTAAACTAAGTGTTGAAAATAAAGTGATTAATTTACGCATTTGATTGTTATTCTCCTTAAACTAAATAATAATTAAATAATAATTAAATATTCACTAAGAATTGTAACTTATTTTTTTATAAAAAGCAAAGGAAATTCATATAGGTAAAAATACATTTTTTAAAATTAAAATGCTGAATTATACTTGTAAGTGCAAGTAAATAAAATTGCAAAAAATTCTCATATAAAAATTTCATAATGCTAAATTTAGTTTAGAAAAAGTAAGGAGTTTTTATATGAGTTATAAACATATTGGGATAGATGAAAGAATTTATATTGAGAATCAATTGAAATTTAAAGTTAAAATTAATGAAATAGCTAAAAATCTTAATCGAAGTATTAGTACTATTATTCGAGAAGTTAATAGAAATAAAGATAATGATCATTATTTTTCATTAATTGCACAAAATAAAGCTGTAAATAGAAAAAAATCACATATTATTTTTCATAAGTTTAAATATAAAGATTTAGTCAAATATATACAACAAAAACTATTATTGGGCTGATCACCTGAACAAATTTATGGCAGAATTAAAAATTTTCATAAACAATGAGCTATCAGCTTTAAAACAATTTACAATTGAATTTATTCTGGATTATTTGATAAAGTTACTAGTAAAAATTTAAGAAGAAAAGGTAAAAAACGAAGATCTCAAGAAAATCGTGGTAAATTTAATGGTAAATCAATTAAAGAACGAGATAATAATGTTAATGATCGCATAACTCTTGGTCATTGAGAAGGAGATACTATAGTATCATCAAGAGGTAAAAGTAAATCATGTTTAATAACTTTAGTTGAAAGAGTATCACGATTTACTTTAGCAATGTTAGTTAAAAACAAAACTACTAAAGTTATTAATAAAAATATCATTCATTATTTATCAATTCTTCCTAAAAATATTGTTAAAACTATTACTTTTGATCGTGGTAAAGAATTTGCAAATTGACAACAACTTGAAAAAAAGTTAGATGTGAAAATTTATTTTGCAAATCCATATTCACCTTGACAAAGAGGTACTAATGAAAATACTAATGGTTTAATTAGAGAAAAATTTCCTAAAAAATTTATCGAACTTCTCCCCACATGTACTTGTGGAGGAAACAATGAAATTGAATGAGTTCAATAATACTTTTCAAACTGAAAAACAATGTCTTGCATATATAGCAAGTTTGAAACAAATCAAATGTAGTAGGTGTTCTAGTTTTAATTTGAATACTTCTAATTTAAGAAGAATGAGATGTTTGAAATGTCATCAAACATTCAGTATTCTCACGGGCACTATATTTTCAAAGTCACAAACACCTTTAATATCTTGGTTTTATCTCATTTTTAGATGAATAAACACCAAACATGGAATTCCATCAACTGATGTTGCAAAAGAATTGGGAGTGACCTTGAAAACAGCTTGAAGAATGGGTCATAAAATCCGAAGTGCCATTGCTAAACAAAAACCTCAATTCATTGTTGAAGGCATAGTGCAAATGGATGAAATGTATCTTTCACATATGGGGTTTAAAAAACAAGGAAGATCCTTGTTGAATAAAACCTTGATTGTTGGTATTTATGAAAAAACAACCAACAATCTGATTGTGAAAGTATTGAAAAACGCAAACAGTAAAAATCTTTTGCAGTTTGCAATAAACCACATTTCTTCAAAGTGTGTTGTACATACTGATTTTTGAAAAGGATATTGCGATTTTAAATCAGTTTTCACTAAGCATGAAACAGTTAACCATCAAGATGGCTATGTTTCAAAAACTGGTGTAAATACCAACCAAATTGAGTCAGTATGAAAACATATACGAAGAACATTTAAAACACATATCAAAGTTGCAAAACATCATATTCATTTATATGCAAAAGAAGCTGCATATAAATTCAATAACATACCTAGTTTTGAAACTGTAATGCTATGTTTTATTTAAAAATGTGGGGAGAAGTTCGTAGATAGGCTTTTCTCAGCATTTATGTGATAAGATTTAAAAATAGTACATAAAGGGAGAAAAGCCAAATTTATTTTTTCAAAAACTAATAAAAATGAAGTTCATAAATTTATATTGTCTTTAAACCAAAGACCCAGAAAAATACTAAATTATCTTTCACCAATCGAATATTTGAATAGAAAAATAATTTAGTTGCACTTACCTTTACAATTTTGCGAATTTTGCAAAAAATGAAGTTTTATAATTAAAAATATAGTTACTCTAACTTATCAATGTTATAATTTATCAAAGGAATAACTAATATTAATTTATGAAAATTTAGATAGAAAGGTGCTATTGCCATTAATATGTTTTTTAAAAGTGTAAAATTCAAGAAGACAAATGATGATTTTGAAACAGATGATAATTCTGAATCAAAAGGTAATATAGAAGGAAAACAAGAAATAATTACACCTTTTAAACAGTATAAAAGTAAAGATAGTAAAAATCTTTTTGCTAAAAAAATGTTATTAAAAAGAAAGCAATCAAAATTAAATAGTAAGAAAAAATTTAGTGTTCATGATTGAGGGATTGATAATACTAATTATGTTTTTATTGATTTTGAAATTGCAAATTCGAATAAAACAAGTGCTTGTCAATTAATTATGATAAAAGTAACACAAGGTAAAATTGTCAAAACTTATAGTTCATTAATTAAACCACATCCCGAAGAATTTACTTTTTCTCATGTTCATGGAATTACAAGTGAAAGCGTATCTTTAATGTCAAACTTTAAAGAATTATGAGTAGACATCGTTACTTTTTTTACTGAAAATACTGTTGTTATTGCTCATCACGCTAACTTTAACATTAATATCTTAAGATCATTAATTAATCATTATGATTTAAAATGTCCTAATTTTTTTTACATTTGTTCAGTTAAGTTATTTAGAAGAACATATGATTATCCTAATAACCGTTTAAGTGCTCTTGCTCATAGTAATCAAATTAAATTTGATCATCATGATCCATTGGCAGATGTTACCACTTTACATAAATTAATTAATATACATTTCAGTGAACATTACCATTTAAAAACTTTATGTAATAATCTTAATATTAAAATGGGGAAATTATTTGGTGATTCTTTATCTTAATTAATATAAGATGTATTTTTATATATAAAAATACTTTTTAAGTTTAAAGGTATAGTAAATAAAAATTTGCAAATTTAAAAATTAACATTATAATTATACTTATGTAGGGATATTAAGATAAATTATTTAAGTCAAATTGTATACAAAAGAGGTTACAGTTATGGAAAAAGAAATAGATGTTGCATATGTTTTATCACCATTGGATACAGTCACCAATGTTAATGACAAAAGTGTCTTTTCAATAAAAACACATCTTGTGCTAATAAATAAAATACTTAAAAGTAAGTAATTACTGGCTTTTAATTAGTATTAATGATTATTAATTAAAACAGTTGCTATTTTTAGGTGCAGCACTAATTCTTTAAATAATATTTATATCTTGTATAAAAGATGGCTTTTCTCCCTTTATGTACTATTTTAATTTTATCACATAAATGCTGAGAAAAGCCTATCTACGGACTTCTCCCCACATTTTTAAATCAAACATAGCATTACAGTTTCAAAACTAGGTATCTTGTTGAATTTATATGCAGCTTCTTTATCATATAAATGAACATGATGTTTTGCAACTTTGATATGTGTTTTAAATGTTCTTCTTATATGTTTTCAAACTGATTCAATTTGGTTGGTATTTACACCAATTTTTGAAACATAGCCATCTTGATGGTTAACTGTTTCATGCTTAGTGAAAACTGATTTAAAATCGCAATATCCTTTTCAAGAATCAGTATATACAAGACATTTTGAAGAAATGTGGTTTTTTGCAAACTGCAAAAGATTTTTACTCTTTGCGTTTTTCAATACTTTCACAATTAAATTATTGGTTGTTTTTTGATAAATGCCAACAATCAAGGTTTTATTCACCAAGGATCTTCCTTGTTTTTTAAAACCCATATGTGAAATATACATTTCATCAATTTGCACTGTACCTTCAACAATAAATTGAGGTTTTTGTTTTGCAATACGTGTTCTGATTTTATGAGTCATTCTTCAAGCAGTTTTCAAAGTCACTCCCAATTCTTTTGCAATATCTGTTGATGGAATTCCATGTTTGGTGTTTATTCATCTAAAGATAAGATAAAACCAAGATGTTAAAGATGTTTGTGACCTTGAAAATATGGTGCCTGTGAGAATGCTAAATGTTTGATTACATTTTAAACATCTCATTCTTTTTAAATCAGAAGTATTCAAATTAAAATTAAAACACCTAATACATTTGTTTTCTTTCAAATTTGTTATATATGCAAGACATTGCTGTTCAGTTTGAAAAGCATTGTTGAATTCATTCAGTTTCATTATTCCCTCCACAAGTACATGTGGGGAGAAGTCCGTAAAAGATAATGAATTATAATTGAGAAGATTATTAACTAAAATTCAATTTTATTTAATAAAAGTCTAAAAAGTACATGAATATTTTGCTTGTTTATGATAACATTACTAAAGAAATTAAAAATAAAATTTCTGATTTTTGATGTTATTAATTTTGATATGTAATATTTTATGAAATGGAGGTGAAATCAATGAAATATGACTATGAAATTATTGTAATTGGTGCTGGTCATGCTGGTGTTGAAGCGGCATTATCTTCTGCACGAGCAGGTCATAAAACCGCTATTATTACTCTTGATAAAACTAAAATTGCATTAATGCCATGTAATCCTTCTATTGGTGGACCCGCCAAAGGAGTTGTGGTTCGTGAAATTGATGCACTTGGTGGCGAAATGGCTAAAGCAGCAGATGCTACTGCTTTGCAAATGAAACTATTAAATCATTCACGTGGTCCAGCAGTTTGAGCTATTCGTGCTCAATCTGATAAAATTGCTTATTCACAATATATGCAAAATGCAATAAATAAACAAGAAAATTTAACAATTTTAGAAGTTATGGTACAATCATTAATAATTGAAGAAAACACTTCTAAGGGTGTTATTTTAGAGAATGGCGAAAAAATTACTAGTGAAATTGTGATTTTAACTACTGGCACTTATATGACAGCTTTAACTTTACAAGGTCATAATAAGAAATCAGAAGGACCAGATGGTCAAAGAACAAGTAATGGTATTTCTGAACAATTAAAAATTGTAGGCTTTAATATGATACGTTTAAAAACAGGAACACCACCTCGTATTAAAAAAAATAGTATTGATTTTGACAAAACTAATATTGAACTAGGTAGTGATTTACCTTTAGCATTTTCACATGAAACTAAAAATTTTTTACCATTAGCAAAACAGTTACCTTGTTATTTACTTTATACAAATGATAAAACTCATACCATTATTAATAATAATTTAGATAAATCACCAATGTATAATGGTGAAGCACAAGGTACTGGACCACGTTATTGTCCAAGTATTGAGGATAAAGTAGTACGTTTTGCTGATAAGCCTCGTCATCAAATTTTCTTAGAGCCAGAATCACTTGCTTTGGATTCAATTTATGTCCAAGGTTTTTCAACATCGATGCCAATTGATGTGCAAGATAAAATGTTGAGAACATTACCTGGTTTAGAAAATTGTGAAGTATTAAAATGAGCATATGCTATTGAATATGATGCTTTTGAACCAACACAATTATGACCAACATTGGAAACTAAATTAATTAAAAACTTATTTAGTGCTGGTCAAATTAATGGTACTAGTGGTTATGAAGAAGCAGCGTGTCAAGGTTTAATGGCCGGAATTAACGCACATTTAAAAATAAAAAAAGAAAAACCATTAATTTTAAAGCGTGATGAAGCATATATCGGACTTTTAATTGATGATTTAGTAACAAAAGGAACAGTTGAACCTTATCGTTTATTAACTTCTTTAGCTGAACATCGTTTATTATTACGAAATGATAATGCTCAAACAAGATTAATTAAATATGGTTATCAAGTTGGCTTAGTTAGTGAACAACGTTGATCACAATTTAAAATTCAACAAAAATTAATGTTTAATATTGTTGAAAAATTAAAAACTATTAAAGTTAGTCCCAATTCAGAAGTTGCTAAGTATATTAATAATAATAATTTAGGTCCAATTCCCGATAATCATATTATTGCTTATGAATTATTTAAACGTCCAGGTGTCAAATTATCAATGTTTACTTCACAGTTACCTTTAATAAATGATTTACAATATCATCAATTAATGGAATTAGAAATTACAATTAAATATTCGGGGTATATTAATCAACAACTAAAAATGGCGCAACAAACTAATAATTTAGAAAAAAAACAAATTCCTGGTGATATTGATTATGATTTAGTAGAAAGTATTACTGGTGAAGCTAGAGAAAAATTAAAGCGTGTTAGACCATTAACAATTGGTCATGCTACAAGAATTTCTGGTGTTAGTCCTGCTGATATTCAAGTTTTATTATTTTTTTTAAAACGCAAATATCCAAATTTAAATATTTAATAAATTAGCGATTTTTTAATTAAGTTCGCTAATTTTATATGCAAAATTGTAAAGGTAAGTGCAACTAAATTATTTTTCTATTCAAATATTCGATTGGTGAAAGATAATTTAGTATTTTTCTGGGTCTTTGGTTTAAAGACAATATAAATTTATGAACTTCATTTTTATTAGTTTTTGAAAAAATAAATTTTTTAGGAAATTTTTCTCTAATTAAACCATTAGTATTTTCATTAGTACCTCTTTGTCAAGGTGAATAATGAAAATATGGATTTGCAAAATAAATTTTCACATCTAACTTTTTTTCAAGTTGTTGTCAATTTGCAAATTCTTTACCACGATCAAAAGTAATAGTTTTAACAATATTTTTAGGAAGAATTGATAAATAATGAATGATATTTTTATTAATAACTTTAGTAGTTTTGTTTTTAACTAACATTGCTAAAGTAAATCGTGATACTCTTTCAACTAAAGTTATTAAACATGATTTACTTTTACCTCTTGATGATACTATAGTATCTCCTTCTCAATGACCAAGAGTTATGCGATCATTAACATTATTATCTCGTTCTTTAATTGATTTACCATTAAATTTACCACGATTTTCTTGAGATCTTCGTTTTTTACCTTTTCTTCTTAAATTTTTACTAGTAACTTTATCAAATAATCCAGAATAAATTCAATTGTAAATTGTTTTAAAGCTGATAGCTCATTGTTTATGAAAATTTTTAATTCTGCCATAAATTTGTTCAGGTGATCAGCCCAATAATAGTTTTTGTTGTATATATTTGACTAAATCTTTATATTTAAACTTATGAAAAATAATATGTGATTTTTTTCTATTTACAGCTTTATTTTGTGCAATTAATGAAAAATAATGATCATTATCTTTATTTCTATTAACTTCTCGAATAATAGTACTAATACTTCGATTAAGATTTTTAGCTATTTCACTAATTTTAACTTTAAATTTCAATTGATTCTCAATATAAATTCTTTCATCTATCCCAATATGTTTATAACTCATATAAAAACTCCTTACTTTTTCTAAACTAAATTTAGCATTATGAAATTTTTATATGAGAATTTTTTGCAATTTTATTTACTTGCACTTACAAGTATAATTCAGCATATATTAAATATTTTACTTGCATTTTAAAGTTTAAAGAAGATTTTGATTTGTGATGACCAAAAAAATTAAACAGTAATAAAAATTGTAAATCTGAAACTGAACATCTAGAATAAAGTAGACACAGAATTGTAACCTTTGTGTTAAAAATACTTTAAGAACCTGTTTAGAATCTTTTTAATAAAATTGAAATAAAGGACAGAACAACCATTTGTAAACTAGTATTTAGTTTTCTTTCACAATTTTTTCATAATCTTCTGCATTTTTCTAATCATGCAAAGCTTCGTTCTACAACTCATCTTTTTGGTAGTACTACAAAAGAATGTAATTCATTACGTTTTACAACTTCAACATTTGCATTTATGATTGTTTTGATTGCAGAAGCAAATTTTTCACCAGTATAGCCAGCATCTACTATTATTTTTTGAACTGTAGAAAGATTTTCTTTTTCACTTTTAATCATTATGATAGCACTATTACGATCTGTTTTTTCTGCTGTAGTTATGTAAATTGCATGTGGTAAACCTTGCGTATCAACTGCAATATGACGTTTTATTCCTGAAATCTTTTTACCAGCATCATAACCTTTATTTTCAGTAGTATCTGTATTTTTAACACTTTGCGAATCAATTATACAAAAACTAGTTTTTTCTTTTCGATGATTCTTAATACGAATCTTTTTAACTAATTTTTTAAAATTAATTGCAATACACTAGGTTCTTTATCATTGTTTTTACTTCAAATTTGGAAATAATAATATACAGTTTGTCATTTTGGAAAATTTTTTGGTAACATTCTTCATTGACAACCACTTTTTAATACATATAAAACTGCACAAAACACTTCATATAAATCTAAATTTCTTGGTTTTGTTTTCTTTTTGCTGTTTTCTAAAGTTGATTTTATGTTCTCAAATTGTTCTTTAGTAACATGACTTGGATAATTTTTATGCATATATACCTCTTATTTTAAAATATATAGTAATTTTACCTTAGGCTTTTCTCCCTTTATGTACTATTTTAATTTTATCACATAAATGCTGAGAAAAGCCTATCTACGGACTTCTCCCCACATTTTTAAATCAAACATAGAATTACAGTTTCAAAACTAGGTATCTTGTTGAATTTATATGCAGCTTCTTTAGCATATAAATGAACATGATGTTTTGCAACTTTGATATGTGTTTTAAATGTTCTTCTTATATGTTTTCAAACTGATTCAATTTGGTTGGTATTTACACCAATTTTTGAAACATAGCCATCTTGATGGTTAACTGTTTCATGCTTAGTGAAAACTGATTTAAAATCGCAATATCCTTTTCAAGAATCAGTATATACAAGACATTTTGAAGAAATGTGGTTTTTTGCAAACTGCAAAAGATTTTTACTCTTTGCGTTTTTCAATACTTTCACAATTAAATTATTGGTTGTTTTTTGATAAATGCCAACAATCAAGGTTTTATTCACCAAGGATCTTCCTTGTTTTTTAAAACCCATATGTGAAAGATACATTTCATCAATTTGCACTGTACCTTCAACAATAAATTGAGGTTTTTGTTTTGCAATACGTGTTCTGATTTTATGAGTCATTCTTCAAGCAGTTTTCAAAGTCACTCCCAATTCTTTTGCAATATCTGTTGATGGAATTCCATGTTTGGTGTTTATTCATCTAAAGATAAGATAAAACCAAGATGTTAAAGATGTTTGTGACCTTGAAAATATGGTGCCTGTGAGAATGCTAAATGTTTGATTACATTTTAAACATCTCATTCTTTTTAAATCAGAAGTATTCAAATTAAAACTAAAACACCTAATACATTTGTTTTCTTTCAAATTTGCTATATATGCAAGACATTGCTGTTCAGTTTGAAAAGCATTGTTGAATTCATTCAGTTTCATTATTCCCTCCACAAGTACATGTGGGGAGAAGTCCGTTACCTTATTTTCTAAAAGATTCTAAACAGGTTCTAAGGAAGGTGTTCATTTTTTTATGGCTAAATGACTATCAAAAGAAGAAAAGTTAAAAATAATAAAAATAAGTAAAATTAAAACAATTGATAAAACCGCATTAGAGTATGGTATTGGTCGATCATCAATAAAAGAATGAATTAAAGCATATAAATTATTAGGTGAAAAAGGTTTAGAATATGGCAATGGAATTCGTGCTAAAAAAACCAAAAGAACAGGTCGACCCAAATCTTTAAATTTTAATGAAATGACAAAACAAGAATTAATTGAATATATTGAGGCAATGAACGATATAAAAAGTATTTAGAAAAATCGACAAAAAGAAGAAATATTTTGTGATTTTCTCATTGAAGAAAAAATATCAGATTAGTTATTTATGTTGATTATTAAATGTTTCAAAATCAGGATATTATAAGTGAATTAAGAATGGAATGAATGAATTTAATAAATGAGATACATTTTTAGCTAATATAATTAAAAATATTTTTTATGAATTTCAAGAAATTTATGGTTATAAAATGATAACTTTATGAATTAACAAAATTTATAATTTAAAATTAAAATTTCATATTGTATATAGATATATGAAAAATATGAGTTTAAAAGCTAAGGTTCGCATAAAAAAATTTGATTATAGAACTAAATCAGGAAGTTTAAGATATGATAATTTATTAAAACGTGATTTTTCAACTACTAATTTAAATGAAAAAGGCTTTTCTCCCTTTATGTACTATTTTTAAATTTTATCACATAAATGCTGAGAAAAGCCTATCTACGAACTTCTCCCCACATTTTTAAATAAAACATAGCATTACAGTTTCAAAACTAGGTATGTTATTGAATTTATATGCAGCTTCTTTTGCATATAAATGAATATGATGTTTTGCAACTTTGATATGTGTTTTAAATGTTCTTCGTATATGTTTTCATACTGACTCAATTTGGTTGGTATTTACACCAGTTTTTGAAACATAGCCATCTTGATGGTTAACTGTTTCATGCTTAGTGAAAACCGATTTCAAATCGCGATATCCTTTTCAAAAATCAGTATGTACAACACACTTTGAAGAAATGTGGTTTATTGCAAACTGCAAAAGATTTTTACTGTTTGCGTTTTTCAATACTTTCACAATCAGATTGTTGGTTGTTTTTTCATAAATACCAACAATCAAGGTTTTATTCAACAAGGATCTTCCTTGTTTTTTAAACCCCATATGTGAAAGATACATTTCATCCATTTGCACTATGCCTTCAACAATGAATTGAGGTTTTTGTTTAGCAATGGCACTTCGGATTTTATGACCCATTCTTCAAGCTGTTTTCAAGGTCACTCCCAATTCTTTTGCAACATCAGTTGATGGAATTCCATGTTTGGTGTTTATTCATCTAAAAATGAGATAAAACCAAGATATTAAAGGTGTTTGTGACTTTGAAAATATAGTGCCCGTGAGAATACTGAATGTTTGATGACATTTCAAACATCTCATTCTTCTTAAATTAGAAGTATTCAAATTAAAACTAGAACACCTACTACATTTGATTTGTTTCAAACTTGCTATATATGCAAGACATTGTTTTTCAGTTTGAAAAGTATTATTGAACTCATTCAATTTCATTGTTTCCTCCACAAGTACATGTGGGGAGAAGTTCGATGAAAAATTAGGTACTGATATAACTTATTTATTAACTAATGGTAAAACATATTATTTATCAATTGTTAAAGATTTTCATAATAATGAAATATTAGATTATAAAATAAGTGCAAGTTTAGACATGACATTTGTTGTCCAAAACATTATCCAAGCTTGAGTTAATGCTCAAAAACCTACTTCATGAATTTTACAATCAGATCAAGGATTTCACTATACAAATCCTTCTTATAAAATTTTATGTGATGAATTAAAAATAAAAATTTCAATGTCTAGAAGAGGTAATTCCTGTGATAATGGTGCTACTGAAACTTGATTTGGAACAATGAAAACAGAATTTCTATATCAAATTCCAAGAAAAAATAGAACTATTGAATGAATACAAGACAACTTACCTAAATATATTTACTTTTATAATAATTATCGACCTCAAATAAAATTAAAAGGAATGAGTCCAATCGAATATCGATTAGCTCATTCCAAACCAACAAATAATTACTTCATACCTATAAATTTAACACTTACAAACGCTATTTTATAAAATTTAATAAAAGGTTACTTTTATTGTCCACTTTTCTTGACAAGTTCAAACAATGACACATATTTAAGGGGTGATAAATTTATGAATAATGAAAAACAAAAAGAGTATAAGAAAAAGTGATATCAAAAAAATAAAAAAAGAATACAAGAATATCAACAAAGACCTGAAGTGAAAGCAAAAAAGAAAGAATATGCTCAAAGACCTGAAGTGAAGGAAAGAAGGAGAAAATATGATCAAGCTTGATATCAAAAATAAAGAAAAAATGAAAGAATATGCTCAAAAGCCAGAAGTGAAGGCAAGAAAACAAAAATATGAGCAAAAATCCGAGGTAAAAGCAAAAAGGAAAATATATAATCAAAAATGATATCAAAAAAGGAAAAAAACAAAACAAGAATTACAATTTAATAATAATTATCAAAAAGAAGTAATGGTAAATGCAATCAACAAATTAGCTGATGAATATCCTGCTACTGCACATGTTTTAAGTGAAAATCAAAAAATTTGAAAATCTTATTTATAAAATAAAAATAAATTAAAAAAATGAATTGATAAAAAATAAATCTAATTCTTTTTCATGTAAATCATATATAACAATTTTCTTTTCACTCAAAATAAAATTAAGTTGTGATATATAATTTTTATCAATTAATTTAATTAAAATACTATCAGTATCTTTATTATATTTAAATTGAAAATTATATAAACTTAAAAGTGATGATGCTACAAGATTATTGCTTGTTTTTAAAACAAAAATTTTACCAACTCCAAATTTATCAATTGGCCCAGTATAAATTAATTTACCATGTTCAATAATAGTACAATTATCAATAATATCTTTTGTTTCATCAATCATATGAGTTGTTAATAAAATAGTTTTTCCTTCTTTTTTTAAATCTTGTAAAACAGAAGTAAAAAATTTTCTTGATTCTGAATCTAAATTAGCTCCTGGTTCATTTAAAATAACTAGGTTTGGATCATGTGCTAGGGCAATAATCAACATAATTCTATTTTTCATTCCTGAAGAAAATGAATTTAAAGATTTATTACGTGATTCTCATAAACCAAAATTTTTTAATAATCTTTCTAAATTTACTAGTAATTTACTTTCTGAAATTATTGTTGTTTTACCTAAAAATTTCAAAAAATTATAAGCACTTAATCCCTGAGGAAAATTTTCTATATTCAAAGAATAGCCTAAACTATTTTTTGAAAAAGTTGTTCCCGCTTTATAGCCATTAATGGTAATTAATCCTTCGTAATTACTTTTTGGAATAGCACCAATAATTGATTTCAACAGTACTGATTTACCACTTCCTGAACGGCCAACTAAAGCATGAATAGTTCCTTCAAATACAGTAAAGCTAATATTATTCATGTGAAATTTCTTAAATTTTTTACTATAGTTTTGAACATTAATTAAAATTTTATTTTTATCATTTGTTGACATAAATACTCTCCTAACTAACTTATCCAATATTCTTTTTTAAGAAAAAACAAAATGATAAGAAAAATAAAACAATACACAACACACCGTAAAATAAACTAACAATCAAATTATTTTGTATGCTTGTAGTATTATTAACATCAATTTTATATTCGCTATTTAAATGAAAAGTAAAATCAGGATAACTAAATAAAGTATTTTTTTGAACATTAAAATCAATACTTGATAAAGCTAATGGTTTAAATCAAAAATTACCATAACATCCCATATAATTTGTTCACATTTGGTTTCAATGCTCAATAAAATTAAAATAGTTAATCAAAGTATATAAATTCATATTATTTTTAAATGCAATAAAATTTTCATCATTTAAAACTTTTTCTGATTTAACTTGATAATAAATTCATATTTGATTATAAATGTAATCTTCCACAGTTCTTAATAAAATATAAATTGGATTAAAAAAAAGATTATCATATTTGTTACGTAATGGACTGCTAAATTTAACATAATATCCACCATCTTTAAAAGCTCTTGTTCAATCATCACTAGTTAATGTTTTTTTATTACTACCTTCCTCAACATAAGATTTAGCAAGATCATATTCTAACAAATCAGGTATTTTTGATTTTTGTAAATAACAAAAATTATTAATTTCAAATTCATTATTATAATCTTCATATAATTGTAATAAATCTTTTTGAGTATCGTTATTAGATTCTTCAATTTTTTGTTTTAATTCTTTTAAATTAATAAAGTATTTATTAAAAACTAAAACTATTTTAACTGTTTTGCCATTAAAATCATTATGTCCATTTCAAACATCAATTTTACCTTCCATTTCACCACTATTAAATGAACTATTTAAAAGAAATCCTTCTTTTTATAAAAATCTTGTCTTTTACTAATAACTTCCTTTTTATTAATATTTTGTAACGGACTTCTCCCCACATGTACTTGTGGAGGGAATAATGAAACTGAATGAATTCAACAATGCTTTTCAAACTGAACAGCAATGTCTTGCATATATAACAAATTTGAAAGAAAACAAATGTATTAGGTGTTTTAGTTTTAATTTGAATACTTCTGATTTAAAAAGAATGAGATGTTTAAAATGTAATCAAACATTTAGCATTCTCACAGGCACCATATTTTCAAGGTCACAAACATCTTTAACATCTTGATTTTATCTTATCTTTAGATGAATAAACACCAAACATGGAATTCCATCAACAGATATTGCAAAAGAATTGGGAGTGACTTTGAAAACTGCTTGAAGAATGACTCATAAAATCAGAACACGTATTGCAAAACAAAAACCTCAATTTATTGTTGAAGGTACAGTGCAAATTGATGAAATGTATCTTTCACATATGGGTTTT
The DNA here is from genome assembly GCF_027923845.1 of Spiroplasma ixodetis. GTDB lineage: Bacteria > Bacillota_I > Bacilli_A > Mycoplasmatales > VBWQ01 > Spiroplasma_E > Spiroplasma_E ixodetis_A. The sequence goes on along the minus strand of NZ_AP026933.1, from coordinate 2,050,643 downwards.
AAAAAACAAGGAAGATCCTTGGTGAATAAAACCTTGATTGTTGGCATTTATCAAAAAACAACCAATAATTTAATTGTGAAAGTATTGAAAAACGCAAAGAGTAAAAATCTTTTGCAGTTTGCAAAAAACCACATTTCTTCAAAATGTCTTGTATATACTGATTCTTGAAAAGGATATTGCGATTTTAAATCAGTTTTCACTAAGCATGAAACAGTTAACCATCAAGATGGCTATGTTTCAAAAATTGGTGTAAATACCAACCAAATTGAATCAGTTTGAAAACATATAAGAAGAACATTTAAAACACATATCAAAGTTGCAAAACATCATGTTCATTTATATGCTAAAGAAGCTGCATATAAATTCAACAAGATACCTAGTTTTGAAACTGTAATGCTATGTTTGATTTAAAAATGTGGGGAGAAGTCCGTAGATAGGCTTTTCTCAGCATTTATGTGATAAAATTTAAAAATAGTACATAAAGGGAGAAAAGCCTTTTGTAATTCATCAATTGTTAAACTATTATAAAAATCAGCAATATCTTTAGTTAAATTAGGATAACGAATTAATCCTATTTTATAATATTTATTAAATAACATTGCTTCTTTAATTTGTTTAACCAAATAAGGTCCAACACCTTCTTTAAAAGAAATTGGTAAATTTTCTGTTTTATTTAATATCAAAGAAGAAGGCAAACCACCCAAAAGGAATAAACTACAAAAAATAACAAATATTAAAAAAACATTTTCTGATGAAAAAAACGCTAACATAGCTACCGATCCATTAGTTACTAAAATTGAGAAAAAAAGTAAAAAAAGAAATAATTTTAAAATAATTAAAATATAAAATTTAATATATATTATTTTTAGAATTACTCCTATGATGCCTCCAAAAACTAATAAAGTAATAATATTAGATACGATAAAAAATAATGAAGATAAAAATAACACGAAATATTGTGAAAGGATAATTACTTTTCTTGAATATGGCCTTGTTAGTATTAGAAGAAAAGAATTATCTTCAAATTGTGTACCAAATAACTTAATAGAATTCATTAAAGCAAAAATAAAAAGAAAAATGCTATACAAAATCATAATATAATACGGACTTCTCCCCACATGTACTTGTGGAGGGAATAATGAAACTGAATGAATTCAACAATGCTTTTCAAACTGAACAGCAATGTCTTGCATATATAGCAAATTTGAAAGAAAACAAATGTATTAGGTGTTTTAGTTTTAATTTGAATACTTCTGATTTAAAAAGAATGAGATGTTTAAAATGTAATCAAACATTTAGCATTCTCACAGGCACCATATTTTCAAGGTCACAAACATCTTTAACATCTTGGTTTTATCTTATCTTTAGATGAATAAACACCAAACATGGAATTCCATCAACAGATATTGCAAAAGAATTGGGAGTGACTTTGAAAACTGCTTGAAGAATGACTCATAAAATCAGAACACGTATTGCAAAACAAAAACCTCAATTTATTGTTGAAGGTACAGTGCAAATTGATGAAATGTATCTTTCACATATGGGTTTTAAAAAACAAGGAAGATCCTTGGTGAATAAAACCTTGATTGTTGGCATTTATCAAAAAACAACCAATAATTTAATTGTGAAAGTATTGAAAAACGCAAAGAGTAAAAATCTTTTGCAGTTTGCAAAAAACCACATTTCTTCAAAATGTCTTGTATATACTGATTCTTGAAAAGGATATTGCGATTTTAAATCAGTTTTCACTAAGCATGAAACAGTTAACCATCAAGATGGCTATGTTTCAAAAATTGGTGTAAATACCAACCAAATTGAATCAGTTTGAAAACATATAAGAAGAACATTTAAAACACATATCAAAGTTGCAAAACATCATGTTCATTTATATGCTAAAGAAGCTGCATATAAATTCAACAAGATACCTAGTTTTGAAACTGTAATGCTATGTTTGATTTAAAAATATGGGGAGAAGTCCGTAGATAGGCTTTTCTCAGCATTTATGTGATAAAATTAAAATAGTACATAAAGGGAGAAAAGCCATATAATATTGAAAAATAATGAAAAAAGTATTTGAACTTAATTTCAAAGTAAAAAAAACAATAGATATTGTTAAAGATATAAATATTGATAAAATAAATAAAAAAACTGTAATAAAAGAATAATAAACCTTAATAAAAATAAACTCTAATAATTTACCTAAATTTGCTTTTTCAACCATACCTCTCTTAAATAACCTCTCAATGTATTAGTTTATAATATTTTTATTTAAAAAAACAATTTTATTAATTTAGAAACAACAATATATACTAGCAATTATATAATCAATATTAAGCATAATATGAAAAATTTCTTAGTAGAATTTTACTATGTTTTATATAATAAATCTTGTTTTAATAGTATTAAATACAGTAAATGTTAAATTTTAAAACTAGTTATTATTTTAAAAAATAAAATAAGTAAAAACATAAAAAAACTTATAAAAAATCACTAAATATGATATTATTGGTGTTTATTATAAAACTTTAAAACATAATATAAAAAATAATTTTAGAATAATATAAAATGAAGTAAATATATTCAACAATTTAAATATGTCTTTAATTTATTAAATTAAAAACATATTTTATCCAAGTTTGATTTTAATAATATTATGTTTTAAAACAAAAAATAATCATTTTTATTACTAATGTCAATAATAGTTGTATTGAATATATTTAATTATATAAAAAGATTTATTTATGGGGGTATAAATTATGAAAAAATTATTAAGTATTTTGGGGGCAATAATTTTAAGTACTACTGCTACTACAAATATTATTGCTTGTGGCGGAAATAATGATGAACCAATACCAGAAGAGCATGGTAAAGAACAGAGTGATACTGATTTATTAAAAATAGCAGAAGAAAAAGTTAACAGTTTATTTGGGGATCTAATAAAAGAGAAAAAAAATATTTTAAGACCAGATAACTTTGCTAGTTCTGGACAAGAACTATTAAATCAAATTAATAATATTCCTGATAATCAAGAAATTACTAATCAAGATTTAACTAAACATTTTTATGACGTAATTAAAGAAAACATTAGTAATTTTGGTTCTGAACTACGTAATGATTCTAATTTAAAATCATTATTTTCTGGTATTAATATTAATGAAATTTTAAAATTAAATACTGATAAATCAAAAATTACTAAAGTTGAATTTAATGAATGAAAAAATAATAATGCTTTTGGGATGGATGATTATAATAAAGAAAAGTATCAAATTGAATCTTGAAATCTTCTAAAATCAAGCCTAAAATTTGATTTAAAATGAAAAGATTTTGATGGTAATACATTAGATCGTGAATTAAGTATAGATTTTTTTGATATAAACTTTATTAATCAAAATGCTAATACTGAAGGCGTAATTGAAAAAGTAGCAAGCAAAATTGAAGATAGTTTAAAAGATTATATTGTCGAAACTACTTTAGATTTAAAATGAAATATTTCAAAATGATGAAATAGTAATGAGTTAAAAGAAAAGATTTTAGAAAAAATAAAAACAAAATTGGGAGCTAAGTTTATTGCTCGTCATCAAACGAAATTTCATAATTATCAATTGCCAAATAATAATAATAATAATTGAAGTGTCACTAAAGAAACACAAAATGATTTTCAAAGTATGGCACAAAAAGTATTTTTAAATCAATCAGGTTCTGATGTTAAATCAATTTTTACTAATAAAGCTAATTCATATGCACAAACCTTTCAAAATAAATTTGAAAATTGAAAATATAGAAACAAAATTATTTCAGATCTAGATAAAGTAAGTTTGTTTGGAGAATTTGAAATTAATAGTTGAACATATCATAATTTAACATTAGACCCTATTAAAATTCCTGTTGTCATCCGCGATACTATGTCAATACAAGATCGAATTAATAATACTGCTGATAAATTAGCCAAATTTTGTTCTAAAGATGGTATTTGAAACAATCGTCTTACTATCAGTAAGTTTGAAGGTGACTTTACAATGAAAATGAATAAAAATGATTTTAAAGCTTACGAAAATAATAATTTTAATGATACTTTAAAATATTTAAAAGATAAAACTACTGATTTAGCAAAAAAGAATCGTTTTTTTCAAAATAATGATTCACTAGAATTAATTAATTGTCATGAATTAGGGCAAAAAGGTCTTAGAACCTGTTTAGAATCTTTTTAATAAAATTGAAATAAAGGACAGAACAACCATTTGTAAACTAGTATTTAGTTTTCTTTCACAATTTTTTCATAATCTTCTGCATTTTTCTAATCATGCAAAGCTTCGTTCTACAACTCATCTTTTTGGTAGTACTACAAAAGAATGTAATTCATTACGTTTTACAACTTCAACATTTGCATTTATGATTGTTTTGATTGCAGAAGCAAATTTTTCACCAGTATAGCCAGCATCTACTATTATTTTTTGAACTGTAGAAAGATTTTCTTTTTCACTTTTAATCATTATGATAGCACTATTACGATCTGTTTTTTCTGCTGTAGTTATGTAAATTGCATGTGGTAAACCTTGCGTATCAACTGCAATATGACGTTTTATTCCTGAAATCTTTTTACCAGCATCATAACCTTTATTTTCAGTAGTATCTGTATTTTTAACACTTTGCGAATCAATTATACAAAAACTAGTTTTTTCTTTTCGATGATTCTTAATACGAATCTTTTTAACTAATTTTTTTAAAATTAATTGCAATACACTAGGTTCTTTATCATTGTTTTTACTTCAAATTTGGAAATAATAATATACAGTTTGTCATTTTGGAAAATTTTTTGGTAACATTCTTCATTGACAACCACTTTTTAATACATATAAAACTGCACAAAACACTTCATATAAATCTAAATTTCTTGGTTTTGTTTTCTTTTTGCTGTTTTCTAAAGTTGATTTTATGTTCTCAAATTGTTCTTTAGTAACATGACTTGGATAATTTTTATGCATATATACCTCTTATTTTAAAATATATAGTAATTTTGCCTTATTTTCTAAAAGATTCTAAACAGGTTCTTAGATGACAAAACACGCAATTAAATTCTAAATTAAAAAATAATAAATATATTATAGATAATTTGTCTTTAGGTACTATTGATATTTGAATGTATTTTAATGGTTATGTTTTATCTTTAGCATATTCTTTTGCTCCAACTTATGCGGTAATAGAGGGTGATAATAATAATGTTTGAAGTTAATATAATAATTTAAAAAAAATTATTAAACCTTAAAGATAGATAATACAAAAATTAGTAGTTTTTTAATTGAAAAATTACTAATTTTATATATTAAATATTTTTTTAAAATGCTGAATTATACTTGCACTTACAAGTATAATTCAGCGTTTTTAGCGATGTTTAAGAATATGAATGTGTTTAAATCCAACGCTTTTAATTATTCAAACACTTATTATTATACAAGAAATCTAATAAAATGATTGATAAACTTTTACTAGCATTCAATATTAATCGATCTTTAAGCAAAAAAAGGATGTCCTTATGACAATGCTGTTGCTGAAGCAACTTTTAAAACTTTCAAAATTGAATTTATTAATGATAAAAATTTTACATCATTAATCCAATTAAAATTAGAATTATTTGATTACATCAATTGATATAACAACATAAGAATTCACACCACTTTAAACTACTTAACTCCAGTTAATTATCAAAAACAAATGTCTACCAAAAAATAGTCCTAAAAAGGGTTGCCATTTCAGCATATAACTTAAATTGATTTAATAAATTTATTTCTTGAAATATTAAATTTTTAATATCAGTCATACTATATTCAATAGTATTATCATTAATATTAGTACTTGCTCTTTGATTTAATTGCATAGTAAAATCTGATGTTTCAGCAGCAATAGTTTTTAATACTTTATCAATATCAATAAAACCAATTTTAATAGTATTTGCTGAAAATCTTAAACTATTATTTTCATTATTTTTAAATAAACGCTCAATTTCATAAATATAAATTGTTCTTTTTTTAAATTCATCGTATGCTCTATTAATATCTGGGTCACTAGTAGCACTCATCATATTAGTAAAGTCATAAGGAATATTATCAATTAAATAATCATTTTCTACTTCTGCTTGATTTAATTTAGTTTGCTTCTGTTTCTGTGGAAACTTGGTTTGTGGTCTGTTGTTGTTTTCCATTGTTTTCTCCTATTAATTGGTTATTTTCGGGATTAAATAACGAACTTCTCCCCACATGTACTTGTGGAGAGAAGTTCGTTCATTTATATGCAAAAGAAGCTGCATATAAATTCAATAACATACCTAGTTTTGAAACTGTAATGCTATGTTTTATTTAAAAATGTGGGGAGAAGTTCGTAGATAGGCTTTTCTCAGCATTTATGTGATAAGATTTAAAAATAGTACATAAAGGGAGAAAAGCCTTAAATAATTTTAATTTAACAGTTAAATTATTAATTTCTTTGGAATGGCAACCCTTTTTAGGACTATTTTTTGGTAGACATTTGTTCATGATATTTAACGGGAGTTAGGTAGTTTAGAGTGCTGTGAATTCTTATGTTGTTATATCAATTTATGTAATCAAATAATTCTAATTTTAATTGGATTAATGATGTAAAATTTTTATCATTAATAAACTCTGTTTTGAAAGTTTTAAAAGTTGCTTCAGCAACAGCATTGTCATAAGGACATCCTTTTTTGCTTAAAGAACGGGTAATATTGAATGCTAATAAAAGTTTATCAATAGTTTTATTATTGAATTCATTACCGCGATCGCTATGAAATATTTGAATATCTTTTAAACAGCGATTTGAGTGCATAAATGCTTGATGTACTAATGATGCATCTTTTTAACTCCAACACTATGTCCAATAATTTCGCGGTTGTACAGGTCTACTAATAGGCAAATATAGTTTCATTTACCATTAACTTGAACATAAGTTAAATCACTGACAATAACTTCATTTTTAATTCTATTATTAAAGTCTCTATTAACAAGATTGGTAATTTGACTATCATTGACTTTATTATGATGATTTTTGAATGATAATTTAGTGTATTTTGATATTAAATTATGCTTATTCATAATTTTTTTAATTTTTCTGCGTGATAAATAAATTTCTTGGTTTGCTAGTATGACTTTTAATCTTCTAGTACCATAAACTTCTTTATTTTCTTTAAAAGCACTAATAACAGCTTCATCATAAATATTATTTTGAATTTTTTCTTTTTCTTTAAATTAAAATAATATGTTGATTTAGAGAGTTTTAAAAAACGACACATTGTGCGAATTTTATATTTAACTTTATTTTTAGTAATAATTTCTATTTTCTGCCTATTATTAGTGCTGCTTGCTTTAAAATATCATTTTCCATTCGTAACTGTTTTAATTCTTTATTTGCTTGAATTAATTGTTTTTCTAAATCTGAAAGATTATTTTTAATTTTAAAACTACCTGAATTAGTAAATTGTTTAATTCATTTATAAGTAGTTGCTCTTGTAACATTATATTCTTTAGCAAGACAAGACAATGACTTACCACTTTGATATAAAGCTACTATTTGCTTTTTAAATTCGTCGGTATATGAGTTAATATTGGTCATAATTATAGTTCCTTTCTTTTAACAAATTTGTTCACTTGTCTACGTAATTAGTGTCCAATAAAGTGTAACCCATCCATCCTTAAAATTTAGTTTCTAAATAAAATTAGAAACTTTTTTATTTACAAATTAACTTTTAATTTATATAATATATATGAACTTAACATAGTTTTAAACCTATTTTTTTATTTTTTAAAAATAGGTTTCTTATTTTGAAAGGATAGTTTGGATGAAAGATAAAAAGAAAAATATAATTTGAAAAAAAATTCTTAATAAAAAGTTTAATAAATTAATTTATTTTATTGAAAAAGAACAACGAAAATTAAATTCTTTTGATAAGGTAAAAAAATGGTTAAATAAACAAGAAAATTTAGAAAATTTAGAACTATTAGCAGATATTGCATGTCAACAACAGAAGATAAATGTTGAAAATTTAAAACCAATTCATTGAAAAAAAGAAATAATTAATATAAATAGAAATTCACAAAATAATAATGATAAAAATGATTTAAAAATTCATATTCAGTCATTATAAGTATAAAAATTATTTAGATATGGAGAAAAAAATGATTTTAGAACCTGTTTAGAATCTTTTTAATAAAATTGAAATAAAGGACAGAACAACCATTTGTAAACTAGTATTTAGTTTTCTTTCACAATTTTTTCATAATCTTCTGCATTTTTCTAATCATGCAAAGCTTCGTTCTACAACTCATCTTTTTGGTAGTACTACAAAAGAATGTAATTCATTACGTTTTACAACTTCAACATTTGCATTTATGATTGTTTTGATTGCAGAAGCAAATTTTTCACCAGTATAGCCAGCATCTACTATTATTTTTTGAACTGTAGAAAGATTTTCTTTTTCACTTTTAATCATTATGATAGCACTATTACGATCTGTTTTTTCTGCTGTAGTTATGTAAATTGCATGTGGTAAACCTTGCGTATCAACTGCAATATGACGTTTTATTCCTGAAATCTTTTTACCAGCATCATAACCTTTATTTTCAGTAGTATCTGTATTTTTAACACTTTGCGAATCAATTATACAAAAACTAGTTTTTTCTTTTCGATGATTCTTAATACGAATCTTTTTAACTAATTTTTTTAAAATTAATTGCAATACACTAGGTTCTTTATCATTGTTTTTACTTCAAATTTGGAAATAATAATATACAGTTTGTCATTTTGGAAAATTTTTTGGTAACATTCTTCATTGACAACCACTTTTTAATACATATAAAACTGCACAAAACACTTCATATAAATCTAAATTTCTTGGTTTTGTTTTCTTTTTGCTGTTTTCTAAAGTTGATTTTATGTTCTCAAATTGTTTTTTAGTAACATGACTTGGATAATTTTTATGCATATATACCTCTTATTTTAAAATATATAGTAATTTTACCTTATTTTCTAAAAGATTCTAAACAGGTTCTTAGAAAATTTAAATATTATTGAAGAAAAAATTTTAAATACAATAAAATTATATGAAAGAAATAATGAAATTTTAGATGAAATTACTATTAATAAAAATTACGGACTTCTCCCCACATGTACTTGTGGAGGGAATAATGAAACTGAATGAATTTAACAATGCTTTTCAAACTGAACAGCAATGTCTTGCATATATAGCAAATTTGAAAGAAAACAAATGTATTAGGTGTTTTAGTTTTAATTTGAATACTTTTGATTTAAAAAGAATGAGATGTTTAAAATGTAATCAAACATTTAGCATTCTCACAGGTACCATATTTTCAAGGTCACAAACATCTTTAACATCTTGGTTTTATCTTATCTTTAGATGAATAAACACCAAACATGGAATTCTATCAACAGATATTGCAAAAGAATTGGGAGTGACTTTGAAAACTGCTTGAAGAATGACTCATAAAATCAGAACACGTATTGCAAAACAAAAACCTCAATTTATTGTTGAAGGTACAGTGCAAATTGATGAAATGTATCTTTCACATATGGGTTTTAAAAAACAAGGAAGATCCTTGGTGAATAAAACCTTGATTGTTGGCATTTATCAAAAAACAACCAATAATTTAATTGTGAAAGTATTGAAAAACGCAAAGAGTAAAAATCTTTTGCAGTTTGCAAAAAACCACATTTCTTCAAAATGTCTTGTATATACTGATTCTTGAAAAGGATATTTCGATTTTAAATCAGTTTTCACTAAGCATGAAACAGTTAACCATCAAGATGGCTATGTTTCAAAAATTGGTGTAAATACCAACCAAATTGAATCAGTTTGAAAACATATAAGAAGAACATTTAAAACACATATCAAAGTTGCAAAACATCATGTTCATTTATATGCTAAAGAAGCTGCATATAAATTCAACAAGATACCTAGTTTTGAAACTGTAATGCTATGTTTGATTTAAAAATGTGGGGAGAAGTTCGTAGATAGGCTTTTCTCAGCATTAGTACATAAAGGGAGAAAAGCCATAAAAACACTCAAACTTGAGTGTTTTTATAGTTTTTTTAAAAAGCGAATTTGCTTGCAAGTATTAAAGTTCAGTCACTACTAAAATAAGCATTTTTTTTTAGTTCTTTAATATCAATTTCTTTTTTTTTTCAGTTTTTTTTGATGTTAATTAAATTTATGATTGATAATGGAATAGTCACAATACAAATCATCATAGCAATTGATGTATATATTGCTCATAACATAAATCATTTTTCAACTTTAATCATTTGTGATGTTTCTTTTATTGCTACAACATCATTTTTTTTGTTTTTTTGTTTTTTCATTAGTAATAAAATACTAATTATTCCAAAAGAATTTAATGCTAAAAAATACAAAAATAATCATAAAAATCGATATTTTTGTTGTTGAATTTCATTACTATTAATTACAAAAATACTTAAACTATATGAAATAATAACTGCTTCAAAAACATAAATGGAATATGAAATAAATTTTTTATCTGCATTATTTAATTTACTTATCAACATTAATGCAAAACATAATCAAAAAGTAAGAATACCGATACAAGAATAAATAATACATATTTTCATTATATTTTTTCAACACGGATCATTTTTAAAATATTTTCATAGACTTTTAAACACTTAAATCACCCTTAATTACTTCCAAAACCCATATCTGGTATAAATCAAAGTAAACCTAACCAAGCACCATTTCCATAATCATAAGATTTTAATATAGCTGCATTTGTCGTTATTACGCTAGCAATAATTAGTGCTACGGGTACTAAATAAGGTGCTGCTTCTATGATTTGCTCAGCAATTTCTGTGGTTGATTCTCCAAAATCAGTAAATGCTTCAATTTTATTTGAACTTAAATGCAATTTTGCTCAACCAAATCAGTATCAATATGTTTCATATCAAATTCCACCAATTTTTAGATTTTTTATTTTTGGGAAATTAAAATGTGCTTTTTCTTGTTTATCAAAAGTTAGCATTTTGTTTTTATAAAGTCAGTTTAAAGTTTTTAAATACTCATCACTAGTAATAATTTGATAAATTTTTAAATCTCATTTTTTTTCATTTAATTTTGTTTTATCAAATACAACTACATCATTTTTTAAACCAATAGCAGTTAATAAATTTTCTTTTAATTCTTGTTTTTCTTGTTCAGTTTTAAAATTAAAATATTTTTCTATATATTCAAAATCTTCTGGTGTTGATATTCATTTTTGTAAATTGTTTTCATTGTGTAGTTTAGTATTTGCTGTTGTTAAGATACTAATTTGTGGAGTTGTACCTAACAGTGTTGCTAAAACAAAAATATTTGCAATATTTTTTTCATAATAATACTACCCCTTAAAATTATTTTTATAAAATCTAAATCTAAGTTTAATATTACAACTTTTAAAAAGTTAAAGAAAAAATATGATTATGTTATGTAATTTTACTATATAGTCTTAAAACGCTCATATTTGCTGTTTTTAGCGATGTTTTAATTTTGAATATAAGGGATTAGGGGTAAGGTTACTTTTGTTCTTTTACACATTTAATAAAACATCATCAGTTAAAAATTGATTAGAAAAAAGAAAACAAAAATAAAATTGAAAGATTATTATTACTTTTGTGTATAATTTAACTAGAATTCTGATTTCACTCTATAAAAAGTATGCCTTACTTCCGTAAGGAATTAAAAAAGATTTTAAAACCTTTTTTTATTTTTTATTGATTAATAATTCAATTAGTTTTCTTTCAATTAAAATGAAGAAAATTTTAAAAGTTGATAATAAATTAAAAATTTTAATAAATTTTAATTGAATAATAAGGACTAATTATATCTTTTTTTACTAAAATTAGTAGTAAAAGGTATTTTTGCATGGAATGGCAACCCTTTTTAGGACTATTTTTTGGTAGACATTTGTTTTTGATAATTAACTGGAGTTAAGTAGTTTAAAGTGGTGTGAATTCTTATGTTGTTATATCAATTGATGTAATCAAATAATTCTAATTTTAATTGGATTAATGATGTAAAATTTTTATCATTAATAAATTCAATTTTGAAAGTTTTAAAAGTTGCTTCAGCAACAGCATTGTCATAAGGACATCCTTTTTTTGCTTAGAACCTGTTTAGAATCTTTTTAATAAAATTGAAATAAAGGACAGAACAACCATTTGTAAACTAGTATTTAGTTTTCTTTCACAATTTTTTCATAACATCTTCTGCATTTTTCTAATCATGCAAAGCTTCGTTCTACAACTCATCTTTTTGGTAGTACTACAAAAGAATGTAATTCATTACGTTTTACAACTTCAACATTTGCATTTATGATTGTTTTGATTGCAGAAGCAAATTTTTCACCAGTATAGCCAGCATCTACTATTATTTTTTGAACTGTAGAAAGATTTTCTTTTTCATTTTTAATCATTATGATAGCACTATTACGATCTGTTTTTTCTGCTGTAGTTATGTAAATTGCATGTGGTAAACCTTGCGTATCAACTGCAATATGACGTTTTATTCCTGAAATCTTTTTACCAGCATCATAACCTTTATTTTCAGTAGTATCTGTATTTTTAACACTTTGCGAATCAATTATACAAAAACTAGTTTTTTCTTTTCGATGATTCTTAATACGAATCTTTTTAACTAATTTTTTTAAAATTAATTGCAATACACTAGGTTCTTTATCATTGTTTTTACTTCAAATTTGGAAATAATAATATACAGTTTGTCATTTTGGAAAATTTTTTGGTAACATTCTTCATTGACAACCACTTTTTAATACATATAAAACTGCACAAAACACTTCATATAAATCTAAATTTCTTGGTTTTGTTTTCTTTTTGCTGTTTTCTAAAGTTGATTTTATATTCTCAAATTGTTCTTTAGTAACATGACTTGGATAATTTTTATGCATATATACCTCTTATTTTAAAATATATAGTAATTTTACCTTATTTTCTAAAAGATTCTAAACAGGTTCTTAGTTTTAATAAATATTATAGAGTATTTATAACATGAGATAAACCACCTTTTAATCAAACAAGTGTAAAACTAAAAATAGAATTTCAATTTTTTCTATAAAATTCTTGTTGAATTAAGTATTGTTTAATAGTTTCATTATTAATTTCTAATGGTGCATTATATAAATTAGCATTATTTTCTGCTACAAAATCAGTAAAATAAGTTTCATGATTAAAATCATTAAAACCAAAATAATTTAAAATTGAAGCATGAGTACTTTTATTTTTATTAGTTAAAAATTTTACTTTTTCATTTTGATTATCACTAATATTACTTTTATCTTTTCTAAAAAATCTACCTAACATAATATTCACCACCTTTTTAAAAGATTTGATTAATTTTTAATACAATTTTTACTATAATAAATATAATTAAACCAGCAACAGCAGAAGATAATAAAACTCCAATTAAACCTAAAATAATTTTTATAATTTTAAAAAACATAATATTATTCCTGTAATTCTTCTAATTTTAAAAGTTGGCCAAATCTTGTAGGGTCACTAACAATAGCAATTGTATCATTCTGTATTTGTAAAGAAAGCATTATTCTACCATTAATATTATCTCAATCCAAAGTTTGAACCTCTTTATTTAATTCACCATATAAAAATTCTTTACAAATAAAAGCAAATTTTTTACTACTGAATTGGTTTTCAAAATTATAATAGATTTTATATTTAGTATTTGATTTAAAAGTATATTTAATATGATTTATATTAACTTTTGTTCCTACTTCTTTTCAATTATCTTTACTTGGACTTGGTGTTGGAGGAATATCTTTTAATTCAATATCTCAAATATTTTCTTCAATTTCATTAGTTTCTAAACTTCTTGAATTAATTTTTAATTTTGGTGTAATATCTATTTTAATAGTATCTTGTAATTCTTCTAATGAAAATATATTTCCATATTGTTTATTTCCTCCAATAATAATTAATTGACTTTTTCTATTAACAGTTCCTAATTTAATAATTAATGAAGCATCTTCATTATCAATTTTAGCTTTAACAAGTATATAATCTCCACCTATATGAGTAGAACTAGATTTAAATTCTATTTTTAGTTTTACACTTGTTTGATTAAAAGGTGGTTTATCTCATGTTATAAATACTCTATAATATTTATTAAAACTAAGAACCTGTTTAGAATCTTTTAGAAAATAAGGTAAAATTACTATATATTTTAAAATAAGAGGTATATATGCATAAAAATTATCCAAGTCATGTTACTAAAGAACAATTTGAGAACATAAAATCAACTTTAGAAAACAGCAAAAAGAAAACAAAACCAAGAAATTTAGATTTATATGAAGTGTTTTGTGCAGTTTTATATGTATTAAAAAGTGGTTGTCAATGAAGAATGTTACCAAAAAATTTTCCAAAATGACAAACTGTATATTATTATTTCCAAATTTGAAGTAAAAACAATGATAAAGAACCTAGTGTATTGCAATTAATTTTAAAAAAATTAGTTAAAAAGATTCGTATTAAGAATCATCGAAAAGAAAAAACTAGTTTTTGTATAATTGATTCGCAAAGTGTTAAAAATACAGATACTACTGAAAATAAAGGTTATGATGCTGGTAAAAAGATTTCAGGAATAAAACGTCATATTGCAGTTGATACGCAAGGTTTACCACATGCAATTTACATAACTACAGCAGAAAAAACAGATCGTAATAGTGCTATCATAATGATTAAAAGTGAAAAAGAAAATCTTTCTACAGTTCAAAAAATAATAGTAGATGCTGGCTATACTGGTGAAAAATTTGCTTCTGCAATCAAAACAATCATAAATGCAAATGTTGAGAGGCTTTTTAATAATCTGTGTATCTTTGTTTTACAAAGTTACTAATTTAGATTAATTCTGTCTTCAAATTTTATCATAAAATGAGCAATTGCTGTATTTCAATTTTGAATAGGCAATGTTCATTTTTTTGTTATATTTTCAATTGCCAAGTAAAATATTTTGAAAACTGCCATATCATTAGGAAAAACTTTTTTATTTCTGATGATTTTTCGTAATTGACTATTAACAGATTCAATAGCATTTGTAGTATAAATCACTCTTTTGATTTCTACTGGATAACTAATAAAAACCATTAAATTATCTCAATTTTTATATCAAGATTTAGTAATTTGAGGATATTGTTTATTTCATTTACTTTCAAACGATTCTAAAGCTTGCATTGCTTGTTCTTCACTACATGCACTATAAATTGGTTTTAAATCTGCAACTAGACCTTTTCGATGTTTGTATGAAACATATTTTAAACTATTTCTAATTTGATGAACAATGCATAATTGATGTTCTGTTTTAGGATAAACTGATTGTATTGCTTCTGACATGCCTGTTAAATTATCACTACAAGCAATAAGAATATCATTTAAGCCACGATTTTTCATTTCTGTGAAATTAGATAATCAAAACTTAGAACCTTCATTTTCACTAATTCATAATCCTAAAACATCTTTTTTGCCTTCTAAATCAACTCCTAATGCTATATAAACTGATTTGTTAATAATCCGTTTATCTTGTCGTACTTTAACTACTATACAATCAAAATAAACAATAGGATAAATACTTTCTAATGGTCGATTTTGTCATGCTTTAACATCATCAATAACATCATCAGTAATTTGACTAATAACACTTTCACTAATATCAGCACCATGATATAACTCTTGCAACTGCATTCTAATGTCAGATAATGTCATTCCTTTTGCATACAAGGAAAGAACTTGTTGATCAAAACCATCAAATCTTCTTTGCCTTTTAGGAACTATTACAGGAGTAAAATTACTATTGCGATCTCTTGGTACATCAATTTCAATTTTACCTTGTTGAGTTATTAATTTTTTTGAACTTGTACCATTACGAGCATTTTCAGTAGTACTATGTTGATTTTTTTCATATCCTAAATAATTTTGCATTTCAGAATTCAACATTTTTTCAACTAATCTTTTTGTTAATTCTTTATATAAACCGCCAGGTTTAAAAACTGTTGTTAAATCTTCAGTATTTTCTAGTAATAAATCTACTGCTTTTGATATTGGATCATTATTATTAAAGTTATCTTTTTTAGCCATCTGTAACTCACTCTTTCTAGTCATTTAATTATATTTACTAGAATTAATTAAACATAGTTATTTTTGTAAGTTACACAGATTACTAAACATTTCCAATGTTGAAGTTGTAAAACGTAATGAATTACATTCTTTTGTAGTACTACCAAAAAGATGAGTTGTAGAACGAAGCTTTGCATGATTAGAAAAATGCAGAAGATTATGAAAAAATTGTGAAAGAAAACTAAATACTAGTTTACAAATGGTTGTTCTGTCCTTTATTTCAATTTTATTAAAAAGATTCTAAACAGGTTCTAAGAGCAAAATCTTCTCATGTACGATTATCAAAACTTTTACCTATTATTTTTCATACTTCTTTATCTTGTTTTTTATCAATATTTGATTTATTTTCATTAATAGCACCAGCAACTGTTTTATTAGTAGTTTCTAAATTAGGAATTTCTTGACTTATAGCATTTATTTGAAATGCAATAGGAAATTGTGATTTTGTATCTTCTAATTTTTTATCTACTTCTTCTTTTTTATAATAATCAGTTAAATCAGTAGAACCACCAATAGCACTAATTTTATTATTTTCATCAATAGTTATATTAGTACCAGCAATTAATTTATTTTGTTTTTTATCTAATAAATTATTAGTTTCTAGTTTTGTATAATAATCACGTTCAGTACCTTCTTCCGATATAAATTCAGTTGGTGTTCCAGTTCCTTGATATTGATATATTTTAGAAATAAATGCTGAATAATATGTTCCGGGGTGTAGCACTAGCGCGAATTTTATAATTACTGCAAGTTAAATATAATCTAATATTATTAGTTTTATCTGAATAAAAAGTATCTAATAGAGTATATGATTTTATTGCATATTCTTCATTTAATTTAAATATAGATTTTCTAGTATATTTATATTTATAAATATCACTCTCATAAATATAACCTCATATTATTAATATTTCTTTATTTAAATTATCAGTTGAAAGTTCATTAGATATCTCTTTTCATAATGGACTAGTTTCAATATTAAATCAGTTATTTTTAATATCATCAATATTTTGTTTATTAATCTCAATTTTATTTTCTATTGATTTGATATTATTATCAACTTTAGTTTCTAATAATTTAATATTATTTTCATTTGTAGTAATTCGTTTTTGTTGTTTAGCAGAAAAATCACAAGTTGGTGCATGTGTATAATCACCAATTTGTGGATTATTTTGTAATGCTTCGGGGGGGTAATGTACCAATTTCATCAGGTCAATCTAAAATCATTGTTTCAGTTTCTTTATCATACTCAGTTGCAACATAACCTTTATTAATAAATTTACTAACAGGACCTCTATATATTTCATTTTCATTATCATCAACTAAATCATCATACAATTTCATTTGTTTTGATAATGTAAATTCTTTTTGTTCTTTAATTAATTTATCAATTTGATTTCTAGTGTAAAACGCTTTTAAATCAATTTTTTCAACATCTATTTCATCATCATTATAACTTGAAAATATTTGTTTTAATTCTGTTAATCTTGCTCATATTTTCATTCTACTAGGTGCTAAATCTCAAACATTAATCGTAGGAGTACTATTTGCACTAAATTGATTACCATTATTAAATTGAATAGTTGCATCAACATTAAATTCAATTGGTGTACGATTAAATACTCAATGTTCAACCATAATATAAACCATATCTCTTAATGTTTCTTTAATTAATTCATCTTTAAAACTATCAAAAGTAAATTTAGATAAAATAAAATCAAGATAAGCATTAATATCATTTTGAGCACGAATAGCAAAAGTTTTAAATCAATCATTAACATTAGGTCATGTTTGTATGTATTGCTGTGGCGTTTCTGTAATTTTTCCAGTTAATGGATATCAGTTATTATAATTTTCAAGACTGACATCAGTTCAAAGTTTATTAATCATATTTTATCATTCCTTAAAAAATCCTTTTTTATAATGCTTAGTTTTTGTTTTAGTTTTTCTATGTGATATATGGATAATTTCTTTTTGTAACTTTTTTTTACCTTTTTTTACAACTTGACTATATGCAAACTTTTCTAAATGATGTAATAATCCTGTTCCAAATAAAGTATTTGCTGAAAATTTTAAACCAACACTTTTAAATGATTTATTGATATTTTCAATAGGATTATTAATAACATTTACTACTTTATGATAAGTTCTTACGATTCTAAATATTTCTCTGTATACTTTAAAACTATCTCTAATTATTTGTTGAACAACCGGTGGTGCAAATGCTATTACTTTTAATCATTTATTTTGATTAACTCCATAACCAATGTATCAACCACTATATCAACGATATCAATGGAATGGATGTATTTGAGTAACAAAAGTTTTTGCTTTAAGAATACTATCAACAACTGTAATTGGTTTATATTTAGGATTGCGATGATAAATAGTAATTGCACATTTATCTAATGACAAAGGTTGAATTTTACAACCCATAAATACTGGGGAATTTAATGGAATTAATTGTGCATGTTTAATTGCTCTTTTTTCTGCACTAGTAAATAAATCAGTTGCTTTTTCTTTTAATTTCTGAATTTTTTCAAATACTTGTTTTTCTAACTTTTCAAATTTTTCTTGTAATTTATATATACTTTCTCGTATTTTTTCAAAATATGGTGTATCTTTTCAAAATTTATTTAAACCTTTTTTTAAATAAAATCTAATATCAAAATATTTAAAAGTTTGATTTGCTTTTAAAACAAGTTGATGAATAACATTATTTGGGAGCGTGTCGAAGATGTCGATAACAACTCATTTTCCTTAAATAGCTCCTTTCTTTTTTAAACCCTTGAATTAAAAATAAATGACAAAAGACGAGAATAAAATTCTTGTCTTTTTTTGTAATTGTAAAATTTTAAAATTTTTAATAACCGTCTTTAACGCTATTATCAACACGTGTTAGGGAACTAAAAAAGTGAACTACAACACAGTTGTTAAAAATAGTAGCTAGCATGTGGACTTGCATGGATAAATAAAAAGTGGAGTGATACCTAATAAAATATACTAACCAGTAATGGTAATTCTTGGGGTGGGAGCGAATTGGAAACTAGTATATATAGACCTGCTTAGGGAACCTACTATATTAATTCTATTCTTTATTTAACCAACCTTGCCACTACCAAGTGAGCAAGTGTTGGTTTTATTTTTTATTTTTTTTGAAAAATTTTTTTGGGCGAGAAAATAAATTTCAAACTTGTAAAAAAAATTGAGCGGTGCCGGTTCAATTAAAATATTAATTTGTTTAACACAAATTAAATAAATATTGAATCGAATGCCTCGATTTCTTTTTAAAATTTCACAATTTATTTTTGAGCCCAGAATTTCTGGAATTAATAAAACGAATAGTAGTAGTATTAATAATCTAAACATCAAAATATATGTTCTTTATGCTAGAAGCAACAGAACATATTAGGAAAGGATTATTATGCAAATAGAATTTAAAAAAGAACAAATTGTTAAAGATAAACCACAATCTATTCTTATTGATTATGTTGAATATAAATTATCACTTCCAAAATGAATGATTAAAAATAATTCTTTTATTGTTGATAACAGTTACACATATTGAGTTTTTAATTTAGAAAATATTAAAAGAGAATTAAGTGGTAATGAATTAATAAAATTATTAGAACCATATATTAAAGACCAAAAAATAACTGTTAATAAACCAACTGCTCCAAAAGAATATTATCTTAATGATATAAAACTTGAACCATTAAAATTTTATGAACAGCATAATAGTTGATTTATGGGTGAAATAACAGATAACAAAACTAAAATTACTAATCCTTGCTTTAAATATAACATTACGTGAGAAGAAAACAGAAAAGGTTTTAAAATAAATAATCCATATAAACATGATGATTTACCAATTAATTATCTAGTTACTTCTTATAAGGAAATTTCAACTCACAATGAAAAAATATTTTTGTTGAACATGTAAACAAAATAAATTAGATTATTTATTCTTTAATACTAATGATATAAAAACAAGAAAATATTTTTTAAGAGATAAAAATAGTAAAGGATTTGTTATGACTGTATTTTAAATATTAGGTTAAGTAGGAGGTATAAATATGGATAAAGAATATTTAACTAAAAGAGGAACGATTTGCATACCAGACAGTGATGATATTGAATTTAAAATAGGACTAATTAAACTGATTGATGATTTAAAAAAAGATAATTTAGTTTGTGGTCATAAAGAATTTATTGAAGAATGTAAATATTGTTGATGTAATTGTGATTTAGAAATTATTAAAACAGTTATTAGAGGTTAACTTAATTAATGCAATATGATTTAATTATTGGAATTGACCCCGCTGGAATTGGTAATAATGGAATTGTTATATATTCAAATGAAACTAATAATATTGTTTTTAATGAAACATTCAATACATTAACTGTTTTATGAACTAAAAATATGTATAAAGAAAAATTTCAATTAATTAAAGAAAAATTTATTGATAAAAAAATATTAGTTATTGTAGAAAATTTCTTTTTAAATTCAAAACAATTACTAACTAATCCATTATCAACGCCCAAAATCATTGGTGCATTAATGGTATTAGTTCAAGATGTTTTCAACTGAGATTATCTAGAAAACCAACCAAAAAATAAAAATAAAATAACAAATTATAAAGGAAATATAAAATTAACAAAACATGAACAAGATGCTTATAAGCATATTCAATATTATTTAAAAAATCATAAAAAAATATTAATTTTTGATAATTATTTAAGGAAATTATAAACATGAAAGATAAAGCAAATTATGTCAAATTAACAGTAAAACTAAGTAATACTATTGAAGCAAAATATTACGAAAAAGGTAATAAAGAATTATATTATAGTGTTAGAGGTCAATGAAATGGATTAAACTATGTTACTTTAATTTTTAACAACCCAAAATTTTATAGACGCTGTATTTTATTAAACAAAAACGATGAAATTATAGTAACTGGTCAAATTTTTAATACTTTAAATATTGCTAAAAATCGTGCATTTTGTTCAATTAATGTTAAATGATTTAAAAAATGAAAAGAGTAAAAAATGATATTATGAAAAATTTTATTAATAGTACCAATATTAATAACAAGCATAACACTAATAATATTTTTAATATTTATTATTAAAGAATTAAAAAATGAATATAAAGTATTAAAAATATTAAGTGAAATTGCTAATCAAATTAAAAATAAGGAGAAATAATTAATGATAATATTACCTACTTTGTTTGAAAATAAAGATGAAATTGAAATATTATCACCATTTCCAAAAGCAATTCATACAAGTAATGATATTAGAACAATTATTTTAAGACAATATCCAAATGTTAAATCAAAACACATAATTGTTTCTGACCCCGAAAGTAATGTTGCATTAATAGTTGGTGATAATGATGTTTATCAAGGTTGAATTAAAGTAACAATTAAAAAATTAGAAAATTAAAGGAGAATAAAATGCCAAGTATAGAAAATCAATCAAATTATACTTTAACTAAATTAATTAGAACTGGAATAAGTCCAATTTGTGCAATGATTGGTACAAGTGCTTATTATGGTCAAGTAATTGCAAATCCAGTATTAGGTTCAATTAATAGTTTATTATTTGGTAAAAAATTAGGTTTAGATATATGAAATTTAAATCAAAGACCAAATACTAAAACTAAACTAATTAATAGTAGTAAAAAAATATTACTGGGTTTAGGAATAATTGGATTAGCAAATTATAGTAAATGAACAGAAAATAATATTAATCCTATTATTCCAACAACACCAACTCCAATAACTACTACAACTACAACTGAGGGTCCTCCATGATTACTATTAGATAAACAAGAACATCAGTCATTAATGGATTGAGATACATATATTAGTTTAAATGCTTATGGTATTTCAAATCTTATTAGTGGATTAACTGAGTTAATACCTAATAAATTTGAAACAATAAGAAAGATTTGTAATATGGGGACGTATTTCAAATGTGGATATAATTTAATTTTCTTTAAATAAAAGATAAAATAAATTATTAATTGTTGGTATAATTATATACCTTTTTATAGATTTATTCAAGTATTTTAGTATTTTATTTTTATTAATATAATTTAAAAATTCCTAACTATTTAGGTTTAGATTTATTAAATTTTATAAATTTAAAAAAACACTTTTAATTTATTTATTCTTGCTTGTTTTAATTTTAATAAATTAAAAAATGCTTCTTTTGAATAAATTTTTGCATTATTATTAGATATAGATTTTATTAAATGATATACATCACTTTCTGCACTACAACCAATATTTCAAATAGCATTTTGATTTTCAATACCTTTTTTATTATTTTTAAAATATTCATATATTTTTTCATCAGCATTATTTTCTTTTAAATAATCTAATAATTTATAATAATTACCATTTAAAAATAATTTATAATAAGCATAATTTAATTTTTTATTATTTTCTTTTGTTCTTTTACCTTTTCCTACAATAAATACTTGTTTTAATTTTTGTAATGGATGTCATTTATCTACAGCATAATCAATTTTTAAATAATTAGCAGTAGATTTAAGATAAGTTGCACCATCACCAGTTAATTTTAAATTTTCATTAGTATAACCAATAAAAATATTATCTAAATTAGTTATTATTGATTTACCAAATTCTTTTTTAGTAATTCTTTGACCTTTTCTAGTTGAAATAACAAAAATATATTTATTTTCTAAAACATGTCTATTATCAGTAGATTTTTCTAAATCAAAACCTAAACTAATACTTACCGTTCTGTGTCTAAATTTTCTTTTTTGTTTATTATCAATTAAATTAGGCTTTTCTCCCTTTATGTACTATTTTAATTTTATCACATAAATGCTGAGAAAAGCCTATCTACGGACTTCTCCCCACATTTTTAAATCAAACATAGCATTACAGTTTCAAAACTAGGTATCTTGTTGAATTTATATGCAGCTTCTTTAGCATATAAATGAACATGATGTTTTGCAACTTTGATATGTGTTTTAAATGTTCTTCTTATATGTTTTCAAACTGATTCAATTTGGTTGGTATTTACACCAATTTTTGAAACATAGCGATCTTGATGGTTAACTGTTTCATGCTTAGTGAAAACTGATTTAAAATCGCAATATCCTTTTCAAGAATCAGTATATACAAGACATTTTGAAGAAATGTGGTTTTTTGCAAACTGCAAAAGATTTTTACTCTTTGCGTTTTTCAATACTTTCACAATTAAATTATTGGTTGTTTTTTGATAAATGCCAACAATCAAGGTTTTATTCACCAAGGATCTTCCTTGTTTTTTAAAACCCATATGTGAAAGATACATTTCATCAATTTGCACTGTACCTTCAACAATAAATTGAGGTTTTTGTTTTGCAATACGTGTTCTGATTTTATGAGTCATTCTTCAAGCAGTTTTCAAAGTCACTCCCAATTCTTTTGCAATATCTGTTGATGGAATTCCATGTTTGGTGTTTATTCATCTAAAGATAAGATAAAACCAAGATGTTAAAGATGTTTGTGACCTTGAAAATATGGTGCCTGTGAGAATGCTAAATGTTTGATTACATTTTAAACATCTCATTCTTTTTAAATCAGAAGTATTCAAATTAAAACTAAAACACCTAATACATTTGTTTTCTTTCAAATTTGCTATATATGCAAGACATTGCTGTTCAGTTTGAAAAGCATTGTTGAATTCATTCAGTTTCATTATTCCCTCCACAAGTACATGTGGGGAGAAGTCCGTTAAATTATTATATGATTCATCTGATTGTATATAAATATAATCAGTTGGTAATATTTTTCTTTTTTCTTTTGGTAATTCTTGAACAAATATAATAGTTTCTTTTAATCTTCTACAAATAGTTGATAAAGATATATTTATTTTTAAATTATGTTTAATTATAGGATATGTAATATTATTTAAATCTGCATTAATTATTATTAATTTATTAACTCAATTTGTATAATTTTTATATTTATCAATATCAATATATGTTCTTGTTGGAGTTATAATTTCATTTGTTAATTTATTTTTATATGTTCTTAATGGTAAATAAGATATTCCAAATTCACTTTTTATTAAATGTTTTCTACGTTTTATTAATTTATATTTATTTCTATCATATTCATTTAAAAATCAATTATTATCATATTTTAATATTTTATTATCATAATCTAATAACATTTGTTTTTCATGATTAATTTTATGTTGATAGTTGTCAAGTTTTTCAGATAGTAAAATCATAATGCTTTTTCCTTTCTAAATACATGACTTTGAGTATAACAATAATTAACTAGTGACTGTTGGAAAATGATTTAGTTAAAATGTTATAATTAATATATAAATTATTGAATATAGGTGATATAATATGCCAAAACAAAGAAAAGAATTAGGTAATTATAAAGAAAAGATACAAGAATATTTAAGAGAAAATAAAGATAATTTAAAAAAATGTACTAAACAAGAATTAAATTATATTTTAAATGTGGATAATAAATATATATTTGATTGCCGAAGAAGGTCGACAAAATGACAAAAAGATTTTATTAAAGAATATGATAAAGCATGTCTTAAAATAGGAATAGCAAGATTAAAAAATGTTACACAAGTATCTCAATATGAATGAGCTTATTTAAGAATAAATCATAGAGAGATGTTTGATGATTTAATAGATAATGAAGATATAGAAGCAAATAATAGTAATATAATTATTAATATTTGTGAACCAAGAAAAATAGAAAATAATGATTAAAAACCTATAATAAATATAGGTTTTTTTCTTTATTTTAAAGGGAAAAAATGATATAATATATTAAAGTGAATATGTTAAATTAACATATATAAAAGTGACCTATTAACCAAGTGAATTATTAAAATTTAATAAAAGGGAGATTAAAAGTATGAGTGATTTTACTTTTGATGAAAAAGAGAATTATAGTTTAGATGATGTTAAAAATTTACTAAAACAACATAGAAATGTAGTATATGCTGAAAGTAAAAAAAATATTGAACCTAAATTAAGTGAATATGAAACAAAAATAAAAGAATATGAAAATAAAGTTAATGAATATCAAGAAAAAGAATTATTTAATGGTTTTAATGATAAACAATTAAAAATAGTTAAATCATTAATTAATACTGAATATAAAGAACTTGATAAACATTCTGCTTTAAATAAAATAAAAGAAGATTATGCAGAAATATTTAATAATAATTTACATAATAAAGAAATTAAAAAACAAGAAATTATTAAAAATGAAGAATCTAAACAAGAGTTTTTTAATCCAAAAACACTTTTTGAATTAGATAATAATATTACATCTAAAAATGAAGAATTATTAAAAAATACAGAAGTTGTTGGTGCAAAAACTAAACAAGAAATGATTAAATTTTTAGAATTTTTATTTAGTAAATAATTAAATATTTCTCAAAAGGAGAGATATTATGGCTATTCCACAAGTTCCAACTGGTTTAATTACTGGTGGTAATAATGGAAATAAATCAATGTTAACTGCTATGGAAGCACAAGTAAAAGGTATACTTTATAATGATGAAAGTATGATGTTTTTAAAAGCAAGTGCAGTTGCAGAACAAATAAGTGAAATACCTGGAGCAGTAGAAGCATATTATCGTATTGCTGAACGTTTACGTTGAGGTTCAAAATATGATGTTATGACTGGTACAAATAAACAATGAACAACATTAAGAACAACTAGTGTTATTTTAGACCAAATATTAGTTATTGATTGAAGAACTGAAGATTTTGATATGAATAGATTTATGTCAAGTCCAATTCCATTAAAAGCAAGTATGTTATCAATATGAGCAGAAAGTGCATTAAGAAATTATTTATTTATACAAGAATGTATTTTTTTACAAGGTATTAAAGATTATTGTATTTCTAAATCTCAAGTAATTCCTATTAATATGTTAGAAATGACAGAAGATACAGCAAAAGCAGCATTTTATCAAATTGGAGATAAAATGAATGAATTATTAGGAAATATAACTGAAACTGAAATTGGTACAAATGTAAGTGATTTTATTGGTGCATTAGGATTTACTCCAATGTTACAATTAACAAAAGCATATTTAAGATTAAATTATGGTCAAATTGCAGCAGATACTGTAGCAAGTGGTCAATTATATAAACAATCAGTATTTGGTATGTTTTTATATAAACATATGTTTTTAAATAAAGATATGGTTAAAGATACTAAAACTGGTTTACATTTAGAAAAAACATTTGATTTAAAAAAAGTATTAGGAGTTTTTGTACATAGAAATGCATTTGCACAACCTAATAGTTTTCAAAAAATTGTTAATTTAATTGATAATAATACATTAAATCAAAAAACATTAGGTAAAGCACTTTATGGTATAACAACAGCAATTCGTGGTTGATTATCATTTATTATTATGGAAAAAATGCCAACAGCTGATGAAATTAAAGAAGCACAAAAACGTTGTTGAACTAATTGAATTAAATTAACTCCAGCAGAAAGAGAAAAATCACCAGTAACATTTAAAATTGCTGATTTTGATGATTTTAGAATTAGTTTAAATGATTTAATTTATTTTAAAAATTTAGGAAAAATAACTATGACAGGAATAACTCCTACTAATGATGAATTAGAAACTGCAATAATAAATGCTGGTAATCGTGGTTATGAAAAAGGTAAAGCAACATTTAGTAATATTACATCAACAAGTGCTACTATGACTGGTAATGATAAAGATTATATTGAAGAAATAGAATTAAAATTTTCTAAAAAATAATTATGGAATATATTTATAAATATTTTGATGAAAAAGCACATATTACTATTTATTCACCAAAGCCAGAAGATTTAACTACAAGTAATGATATTAGAGCAATTTTATTAGATGAATATCCTAAATTAAGAAATGATTATTTTATAGTAAGTGATGTACATGATAGTTATGCAATATGTGTTGGAGATAATATACATTGTGAAGGTAAAGTAATAATTAAAATAGAAAAACAACCTAATTTATTAAAAGGAGTTAATGAAAATGCCAAATGACACCATTGTACAATCAAATAATTATACTTTATTAAAAATAATTCGTTCTTCAATTAGTCCTTTAAGTGCAATGATAGGTATAAGTGCTTATTATGGTCAAGTAATTGCAAATCCAGTTTTAGGTTCAATTAATAGTTTATTATTTGGTAAAAAATTAGGTTTAGATATATGAAATTTAAATCAAAGACCAAATACCAAAACTAAATTAATTAATAGTTCTAAAAAAATCTTATTAGGTTTAGGAACAATTGGTTTAGCAAATTATGCTAAATTTACTACTAATTCAATTAATCCAAATCCTAATCCATTTCCAGATGATTTATTATTAATGAAAAATAATACTAATAATTTAATGGATTGAGATACATTTATTAGTTTAAATTCATATGGTATTGCTAGTTTACTTGCTGGTATTACTGAATTAATACCTAGCAAGTTTGAAACTATACGTAAAATAGCAAATATGGCTACTGGTGGATGTTTGATTAGTAGTGGTGTTGCAATGGGTATAAATAATGATTTTATGAATGCTTATGCAGTACCTACCATAATTGCTGGTGCAAGTGAAATAATCCATAATTTACTACCTATGGAAACTACAAATCATATTCAAGAAATGCAAGAAACACCATTTAATAATGAAACTGCAAGATTAATTAATGATAATAGATTTACTATTAATAGTGAAACAACTAGTCAATATGGTAGTGATAATATGAGCGAAGTACCATTAAATCATGATAATGCTTCATTAAATTGAGATTATAATCATATGAGTTTATAATGTTACCTTTAATTATTGAATGAATATATTATGCATTAGCAAGTAATGATATTAAATTAGCATTAATAAATGCTTTAAAAAATTATTATAAAAATCAATCATTAAAAGCAGTATTTGATAGTGAAAATATTAGTGAAAAAGAAATACATCAACCATATAGTGTTTTTAATCCAAATATACTTAAAAAATTAACAAGTATATTAAAACCAAGTGAATTATCTATATTACAAAATGAAATTAATAAATTTAAAAATCCAATAAATAGTTTTAAAAATTCTATTATGCCAACAGAAATTAGAACTGTTAAAAATTATGTTAATAAATTTAATAATTTATTTAAAGAAAATGAAGAAGAAATACCAGATAATGCATGAGAAGTATTATCAAGTTCATGATTTAAAAAAGGAAGATTTATTGTTGATAATAAAAATTTAAAAATTGGAACTTTAACTACGTTATTTCAAAGTGATAATGATAAAAGACAAATATGATATGGTCCATATACTTATCCAACATTTCCACAAGAAATATGAATATTAATGACACAAGCTAAAGGTAAAAATGGTTCTGGTGCTGGAACAATATTTTGAAAATTTTGAAATAGAAAATGATTACCAAGTCAATTAAGAAAATATGTTAAAAGTGAATTAGCAAAAAAAGGTAAATATTATGGTTCACAAGATACTAGTGTAATTTATCCTAATAATATTAATGTACAAAAAACTATGAATTTTATTAATAGATTAGAAAAAGGTTTTTTTAAATTAAAAGAATATAAAACTTTATCTAAAAATGAAATAGGAAGTACACAATGAAGATATGAAAGAAAACAATTATTAAAAAATTCTTTACATACAAGAAAATATATAAAAATTAAAAGAAATTCTAATTTTTATAAAACATGAAAGTAGGTGATTGAATGGAAATTCAAAAACCAGAATGAAAAACTAGTTATTTAATTCCTTTTACTCGTGGTAGAAGAGATTATATTAAAGATAGAAAAGTATATGATTTTAGTTTATTAAATGATATTCAAAAATTAAGAAAAAAACAATTAGATTCAATAAATTTATTATCATTTATATTAATATCTTTAATAATTACTTTATGAAGTACATTACCACAAACAATAATCTTACCTAATTGATTAAAATTTACTAAATTAGGTATGCAAAATGTAGATTGAAAAAATAATTGAGGTAATGCAATATGATTAACAATTGTGCCTAGTATTGGTGGATTTGGTTTACATCATTTACCAAATAAAACACCACCAAGAATAAAATTTATATTAAATTTAATAATTAAAATAATACCAATAATAATATTAATTATTATTTGATATTTACCAAAAATAGAAAAAGAAATAAGAAAATTAAAAAAAATTGAAAAGGTGGAATAAAAAATGAATTTATCAATAGAATGAATTTCAGTAATATGTGGAGCAGTAGCTACTGGAATAGCTGTATCAGGAGGATTAGCTTTATCTGGTAAAAAAATTAAAAAATCAAAACAAAATAAAATATCAAAAGAATTAAAAAGAGATAAAGAAATTCAATTTATTATTGAAAATATTAAGCAAATAAATTCTCAATTACAATTAGAAACAACATCAGTTGCAAAATTACTTGATAGTTTTAATAATGATAATGAAAAAGATGAAGTATTTAAAAATACTATTATTAGTCAAAGAGCAAAACGTAAAGAATTATCAGAAAAAGATAAGAAAAAAGCAACTAAAGTTGGAATTTAAAGGGTTTAAATACCCTTTATTTTACATTAAGGAGTAAATTATTATGGCTATTAAAGACCCATTAATGTTTATTACAATTGAAGAATTTAAAAATTGAAAAGGTTTTAATAAATCATTATTTGATGAAGTTACAACACCAGATAGTGAAATTAGATATGCAATAGAAATTGCAAGTAGTAATATTGATTTTTTAAGTGGTTTTACTATTTCAAAAAAATGACCAGAAATAAATCCAACAAAATTTACAGATAATATTCAAACTGCAACTACTCATTATGTTAATTTTTTATTAGGTAAAGGTGTTGAATATGCACGTGGTCAAGCAAGTATTGGTCAAGGTGGTATTACTTATTCACAAAATAATCCAGAAGACCCTTATTATATTGTTCCACAAGTATTTAATTATTTAAAAGAAATAAATGAATATCCAACTATGCAAGGTTTTAATCTTGATGTTTCACCTAAACAAAATTGATTTAAAAAATTTATGGGTAATGGTGGTGAACAAAATCCATGAGAAATTTATTTACAAACTCTTAATTTAAAATCATCAGACCCTAGAACTAAAATTAATATTACTCATCAAAAAAATATTATGGGTTCAGTAGTTGATATTGATACTAGTGGTATTAAAACAAATAGTGAAAATTCATTATGAGAAGTAAATAATGAAAATCCTAATTTTATTAAACCAAAAGATTATAAAGGTATTGATGTTAATGGTAGAAGAATTATTGATGTTGGTACTCCTACATTTTTAAGTGATGCTACAACTAAAGTATATGTTGATAATTTATTAGATAAAAAACAAAATAAATTAATTGCTGGTACTAATATAACTATTGATGAAAATAATAAAATTAGTGCTATTGGTGGTTCTACTGATTTAACTGATTATTATAAAAAAGAAGAAGTAGATAAAAAATTAGAAGATAAAATGGATAAAAACCAATTTAAATATGCTTTTGCTATTAATACTATTGGTACTGAAATTCCTAATTTAGAAACTACTGATAAAACTGTTGCTGGTGCTATTAATGAAAATAAAACTAATATTGATAAAAAACAAGATAAAGAAAAATGATTAATAGTTGCTACAAGTGTTATAAATGGAGTTAATCAAACTATTACATATGATTGTAAAGAAAATAAAAGATATCGTATATGATTTAATTATGGTATTAGAAGACAAAAATTAATATTATCTGATATTTATATTTATGAAGAATTTATTTATTCAAAAGGAAGTAATACTGAATTAAGATTTGATATAAATCATTCTCAACCTTATTTAATTTGTAATAGAACAAATACTCCAATATTTACTTGATTAGCTGGAAATACAATAAACGGTAATTTATGAAAATTAGAAGAATTACAAGAAAATAATGAAAATATTTATAAAATTACTAGTAATACATTAAATATTATTTCACCAAATAAAATTAATATGAATAAACCAATAAAAATTATTTCTAATAATTTAGAAACAAATGAAATAGAAGAAAATAATTGAGATATTGAATTAAAAGATATTCCTCCAACACCAAGTCCAAGTAAAGATAATTGAAAAGAAGTAGGAACAAAAGTTAATATAAATCATATTAAATATACTTTTAAATCAAATACTAAATATAAAATTTATTATAATTTTGAAAACCAATTCAGTAGTAAAAAATTTGCTTTTATTTGTAAAGAATTTTTATATGGTGAATTAAATAAAGAGGTTCAAACTTTGGATTGAGATAAAGTTAATGATAGATTAATGGTTTCTTTACAAATGCAAAATGATACAATTTCTGTTGTTAGTGACCCTACAAGATATGGTCAACTTTTAAAATTAGAAGAATTACAGGAATAAAATTATGAATAAAGAATTTACTTATTTACATGAAATTAGTTATTGATTATTAAATAAAAGTGATTTTACTCATAGTGAATATAATTTAAGTGGAAGTAGATATTCAAGTAAAACATATAGTATTGCAGAAGAATTAGCAATATTAATTGCTATTTCAATTAAAGTTAATAAATCAATTGCTATATATTGTTTTAGAAAATTAAATAAAGATATTAATGAATTAACAAAAGAAATTGATGAAGCTTTAATTAATATTGGTTTTGATTATAAAAATTTTACTTTAAAATATCCAAATAAACAAGCAGATTTTCGTTTTAAAGGTAGTAAATCATTTATTAGAGTTATGGGTGTATATAGTAATTCAAATGATAGAATACCTTTAAAAGGGCTTTCTAGAAGTGAAATAAAAGGTTTTGATTTAGCAATTGAATGATGTGAAGAAGCAAATGAATTTAGTCAAGCAGAATTTCAAGCAATCACTTTTGCATTAGGTAATGCTAAAAAAACTATTAAAATTAGAAGTTGTAATCCAGATAATATTTATCAATATTTTATTGAATATATGAATAAAAGAGTACCTTTTAATTTAGATTTAATGAAAGAAAATAATGAACAAATAAAATCAATAGAAGAAAATCAAATGTTTAAATTATTTCATTATTCAAATTGAAAATTAAATGAACATAATTTAAAACAAGATAAAATTAATGATTTAGAAGAATTAAAAGAATTAGACCCTATTAAAGCACAAAGTTGATATTATGGTGTACCTAGTGTTTTAACTGGTTCTATATTTGCAAGATATTTAGATAAAGTATCAACTAAATTAGATTTTCAAGTTTCTAAAATAACTGGTGGTTTAGATATAGGTATGGCAACAAGTAGTAGTGGTCATCCAACTGCTGCTTCATTATGATTTATTGGTGAAAATCATAATGGAAGAAGAGCACATAAAGTAAGTGAATTTTATCATAGTAATGCTAATATTAATGGTCAACCAGCAATGTATTTTAAAAATACTTATCAATTAGCAAATAGTATTATTGATTATTATTTAATTGAAGCACAAAAATATTTTGCTATGTTTAAAGGTTTTACTTGTTATGTTGATTATGGTAATGGTGGTCAAGCATTTATTGATGTTTTAAATGTTGAAAAAAATAAAAGAAATATGAATTGATTAAATTTTGAACCAGTAGATAAATCAATAATGTATTTAAAAGATAGAATTGATTTTACTACTACTGGATTAATTAAAAATATATTAAGTTATGATTGAAATAATTGTCCAGAAACTAAAAGACAATATAGTTTAATTCAATGATTATCTAAATCTAAAATAGAAAATTCAAATAATGAACCTAAAATGTTAGATTTATATGATGATACTTGAGATAGTGATTGTTATGCATTAATGAATGATATGAAATGATTAATTGAACAAATAAATAATGAATTATTAATTAATAAAACTAAATTTGAATTTGGTAAACAATATAGTTTTATTAATAATAAGGAGTGATAATATGAATTATAGTCCAACAGAATATTTTAGTATACATGAAGATACTTGAGAATTAGATATACCTAGAATTATTGCAAATAAAAGTACAATGTTATGATTAGGTAAAGGTTTATTATTTAAAAGTGAAAATAAAAAATTATTAAATTTTTTAAATAAATTAAAAGATAAAGATAAATGAAATGAAAAATTATATCAATTTGGTATTCAAAATTCATTATTAGGTAAATGTTTTTTAATATGAATGTTAACTAAAAATGGTGAATTAAGTTTAACTTTACCAAGTCCAAGTTTTATGTCACGTGTTGCTAAATTTAATGAACAAGAACAATCAGCAGAATTATTTTTTATGAATGAACAAAGTGATAATGGTAGTTTAACATGAGTAACAATAGAAAATTCAAAAGTTAAAGTTGAAATATTTAATGGTAATAGAGAAATTTTATTAGGTAGTACAAAATCAAAAATTAAACCAGAAAGTCAATTAAAAGAAAAATATGAATTAAAAAATCCATTTGGTTATTTACCAATTGTTGAAATTACAAATTTACCACAAATTCATTTTTATGGTAATAGTACACAAATGAATGCATATCCAGATTGTGCACCAGTATGAAATTTAATATGAGATTTACAACATATTATTAAACAAAAAAGAAAAGAAAGAATATTAAATTTAACTAGATTTTATGGAATTATTGATAATGAAAAATTTAAAGCTTTAAATTTAAGTGATGATTTTCAATCAATTATTAAAGATGCATTTTTAAATATTACTACTGCAAATTATGTAAAAGGTGGTAATGGTGGAGTTGATATTGTACAAGGTAATCCAAAATTTGGTGAATATTGACTTGATTATAATGGTACAGCAAAACAAATATTTAATGGTGCTGGTTATGATTATGATGAATTTAATGGTATTAATTATGAAAATAAAACTAAAACATTAATGAATAATAAATTTGATATGCAAACAACAGAAGTTAAAATAACACATTATACAACTTATTTATATAGAATGTTTGATATGTTAGTAACTTTTTCTAAAGATGAAAATGGAAAAGTATATTGAAATGGTAAAGGTGAAAGACCTTATAGTTTTGAATTTATACCAATTGCTATGGTTGACCAATTAGTACAAGATGAATTAATTAATAGTAGATTAAATAATGGAACAATGTCAATAGTTGAAGCAATTAGTTTATATGAAAATATTGATACATTAATGGCAAAACAAAAATTAGAACATATTATTAATGAAAATAAATTTTTAAATAAAAATTTAGGAGATAATACAAATGATAATGAACAACGCAGTAAGAATTCAATTAATGAAACAAGCACATCTAGCATTAAAGCAAACTCAACAATTAATAAAGAGATGTAGTTATTGAAAAATATTTCCATTTGTTATAAATAATGGTGCTATACCTTTAACTGAAACTGGATATAAACCAATTAATAGTAAAATAAGTGATTTTGGTCAATATGAATTAATATTAACTGGTACTACTCCAGTTGTATGTATTTGAAAAAATAGTACAAAAATATCTCAAAAAAATAAAGGTAAAATTGACCCTATAACTCATAAACCTAGTGAACAAGATGAATTTTATACAAAACAATATAAAATAGGTGATTATTGAAATGCTTATTTAATTGATGATACAAGTGGAGTTGATTTTAGTAATTTACCAAATAATCAAATATTTAAAACAGTACAAACTAAAAGACAATATACTTTAGTAATGTTTGAAGAACATATTACAATTGATGATTATTTACAATTTTTTGTTGTATTTAATGATGAAAATGAAAATATTGGTGGTAATAGTGGAAAAAATCAAGATAGACAATTATTATATATTTCAAATGTAACAAATTATTATAGTCCTTATAATGGTGCATTTAGTATGCAAGTATTAACTTTTAGTAGTTTAAATGATAGAGTAGTTTCTAGTGGTCAAAATACACTTGATTTTGTACAATATGCAAGCCCGGGTAGTGGTTATGCTTTTCCTACTATTCAACAAGGAAAAGTAACATTAAATCGTACTTTAATGCGTGATATTGGTGTACGTTATAGTCATAGACAAAGTTATGGATTAGAATTATTAACAAGTTGTTATTATTATGGAAGACCAATAATTCAAGGACAAGAACCAATACAACAAAATAATGAAGAAATATTTGAAAGTAAAGTATTTGCTTCAAGAAGATTATTTATTGCTGGTAATAATGAAAAATCTACAACTAATATTAAAAATAATGGTGGTTTACTTGCTGGTATAAATGATAAAATAACAACAAGTAGTCATCCAGAAACTACATTTTATAATATTATGGATGCAAAACCTACTGGATTTACTAATTTTAAAAATTTTACAGAATGATTAAAAACTTCATTAAATTTTCAAGATAATTTATTTGTAACAAAAGATTTTAAAGGTATGTTATCATTTGATAAAGATAAAGCAAGATTAAGTAATGGTACATCAGTAGGAGAAGCAAAATTCTTTTGAGATAGTGAATGAAATATAAATAATTTAACTGGTAATTATAATGTTGATATGTCAAGTAATTTTAAATATAAAGACCCAGAAAGTGGATTAATTATAGGAAGTCCAACTGTTGATTATTCAAAAATATCACAAAAATATATGTCAGCAATATTAAATTTTAATTCAGTTGTATTTAGTCCTTTAATTCAAATGCCTTATGATTCAAATCAATGATTACCATTTGCATTAAGTGATATTCCTTTAATTGGTAAATTATTAAATGCTTTAACATTAGGTATATGAAGTAGTTGAGTTATTACTCAAAATGCTCAACAATATAAAAAAATGTTATATTTTAATGGTTTTATGTCAGCATTTTTTACAAGTAATTTAGAAAGTATTATTGGTAATGGTGGTTTAATTCCTTTAAATGCATTTACAAATGATAATGATTTTACTATTGGTAAATTATTAGGTGCTAATGTTTCAACAACTGCTATGACAATGAAATTAAGTGATAGAGTATCAGTATATCCATGAGACCCTACTACTGGTAAGAAATTAACTAAAAAAGAACAAATAAGTACAGTTGATTTATCACAAAAGAAAAATAATAAAGTTTATATTTTAGCAGAAGATATTGAATTTTTAGATATAGCAAGTCCTTTTACAAATGAAGATACTAAATGTGAATGAAATCCAACAAGTAATGGAGTTATTGATGGTTCAAATTATGCTTATATTATTGATACAATTGTAACTCAATCATTACATCAAGGAGAAGAAAGACATACATTTTATAGTGATAATCCTTTTACTTATCAAGGTGATTATAATGAAATATCAGTTGCTCAGTTTAGATATAATAATATGGGTTATTTAACTGGTAATGCTTTTAATTGAACAACTTTATATAAATTAAATCATGATGAATATGAAGAAAGTGAAGAAACTACATTTAGTTATCCAGCAAAAATATTACCACCAAGTCCTCAAAATATTGCTAAATCAATAATTATTGTTCCAGATTTAAAAATTGAAATTACAGCAAATGATGTGTCATTAATAAAAAATGGATATAGTAATATAAAAGAATGAGAAGATAAAAATACAAGTAAATTTAGTAAATATGAAGTAGATTTAAATTCATTATTAGACCCTACATTATTAATTAATAATTTTAATGATTTACAAAGATTTTATAAAAGTATAACAATATATTATAGTTATAAATTTGAAACAATATCAAATTCAAAAAGTACTGATTTAAATATTATTGATAATAATAACGAAACTTTTAATCCAGCAAAAGAAATTAATACAAGTGTAACTATTGATTTAAAAGATTTAAAAATAAATAAAGGCAATTTTCCAGAATCTGAATTTTTTAGTAAGTTTGGTAAAATTGCTCCTAATGAAGTTAATGATTATTTTGCAAATGCTTATTATAAAAGTCTTAGCAATTATAATATTTTTACTTCATATTCTTTCTGTAATTATGAATTTGATTTAAAAATTAAGAAAAGTTATAATTCTTATGAACAAAAAATAAATAATGATTATCCTATAATATTTAGCATAGTTAATAACTCTGAAAAATTAAATTGAACTATTTATTTACAAGGTAATTTAGGTAAAATAGAATATACCAATTCTGCACAAAGAGAACCCGATAAAAGTTGAGCATATAGATATATATCAAATCTTAAATCTAATATTAATAAAATAGTTTTAAATGCAAGATAATTTGGTAAAATTAAAATATAATTAAATTTTAGGAAGTGAATAAAAATGTATTTTTTAAATCGCAATGAATTTTGACCATGATGAAATGATTTTATAAATTCTCCTTTCACAATTTCAATCGCTATATCTCTAACATTTTTGTTTCTAATGTTTGTACCATACAAATTATTTATTCACTTTTGTGATAATAAGAATTTTAAAAACTATATATATATGCTAGTTTAACTTTTTTTCTTATATGTCCTTTATTTTTTTATTTTTTTGCTAATAATTTAAATATAAAAAGTGTTTATTACATATTTATTATTTTTGGATGTATTGAGTTATTATTTTTTTACTTCATTCCAATAATTTTAAAAATAATTAAAAAATTTCCAAAATTGAAATCCATTTTTAAACTTAAAAGAAAATCTAAACAAAATAATATTTCCCTATAATCTTAAATATTAATGTATAATTTATTGTAATACTTATCAAGGGTTATAGAGAAAGATAAGTATATAATTTCACTGTTATATTAGTTATATTATTAGGTTAGCACCTAATTAAAAAGTTACCTTAATTGGTAACTTTTTTTATACTTTTATTAAATTAGATTTCTTTGAATTTATTAATAATTCATTATTAAAGTTATCATTAATTTCATTAACATCTATATTTATTGGATTTGTTTTCCTTATATATAATTCTTTTATTGTTTGAACATTTTTATTAATTTTATTTTTGATTTTATTAAGAAAATTATTTTTTTTGTTAATAATTTTATTTTTATCAATTTTTCCAAAAGTAAATATTTTTAATATTGAATAAATAATTTTTTTAAATTTACTAACTTTTATTTCTTTTTCAATTTTTTTATCTAATGTTTTAAGTTTTTCTTTAATAACTTCAATTTTTTCTTTAATAACTTCTGAAGTAAATTGGTTTTTATTAGTAATTATTTTATCTAATTCTTCTTTAATTTTTTCTTCTGCGATTAAAAATTCTATAATCATTTTTTCTCCTTTCAAAATAAAAAACTCATTTACTTTAAAATAAAATAATGAGTTAAAAACTTATATTAATTTTAAACAATTATACCATATATAAAAACAAAAAGTCACTATTACTAGTGACCGAAAAATAATTAGATTTAAAACAACTACTTTTATTATGTTCTAATCTTTTCATATATACTACGTCAATATCATGCACAATACAGACAAAACTCTCATAAAGTAGTAAAAATAGTTTAAATTGCATACTCATCTAAACATATTAATTATATCATATTTTCTATATTTAATATAGAAAATTTAACTAATAAATACTTTTAATGTTTGTTCATTATCTTGTAAATCATATTCAATTTTATTAATATTTTTATTACCATTTTTATGTTCTTTACTATAAATAACAATTTGTCTTTCATATGTATTTATTAATTCAAATCTAGTTACTTTTTTTATATCTTTCATTATTTACTCCTTATTTTTAAATTCATTTTTAATTTCTTTTATTTTATTTTTAAATTGTTTTTTATGAAAATAACACATATTAAAAAATTGAATTACACTATCTTCTATATTTACAGTTTTTAAAGTAACTAATACTTTACTATTACAATCTTTAACAATACATTTAATTAATACTTTTTCTTGTTTTTGTTTTTGCATTAATCAAATACTCCATTTTCAATTTTATCCATTAGTAAATTAATTTTAATTACTGGTAAATTTATTAAATCATTTTCAAAGTTAATAAATTCTTTTCTTAAAAAATTAATTAATTTTTCTTTATCAATATGATTTGCTTCTTCTACTGGTATACACATTATTTATTCTCCTTATTTAAATAATATCAACCAATTAATAAACTATCTGCTTCATCATGATTTGATATTTTTATATTTCAATTATTTTGTTCAATTAATACTTTTGCTAGTCTTATTGAACTTTCTTTATCTCATTCATCATTAATTAAAATATTTATAAATGATTGACTTTTATATCATTTCTTTCATGAAGAAGGACTTATTAACATATCTTTTGTTAATAATTTATTAAATTGTCCAGCAATAAAACCACGTAAATGTTCTTGAGTTTCATAACCAATACCATTTTTTGAATGAAAAGTACCACGTTCAATAATTAAATCTATATCATTATCTCTTTTTCTTTGAAAAAATATTTCACCTTGAAAATCAATAAAGTCTAATTTTTTATTGTTAAAACTAAAACTTCCCATTCATATTGGTTTTTTATTTTCTCATAAAGTAAATCCAGTATTTTTAATACTTGGGTCAATTGAAAGTAAATAATTAGTCATTATTTATTCTCCTTATTTTTATTTAAATTCATAACTAATATTTCTAAACAATTCATACATCAATAATTAGTTAATCAAATTCTGAACTTGTCAAGAAAAGTGGACAATAAAAGTAACCTTTTATTAAATTTTATAAAATAGCGTTTGTAAGTGTTAAATTTATAGGTATGAAGTAATTATTTGTTGGTTTGGAATGAGCTAATCGATATTCGATTGGACTCATTCCTTTTAATTTTATTTGAGGTCGATAATTATTATAAAAGTAAATATATTTAGGTAAGTTGTCTTGTATTCATTCAATAGTTCTATTTTTTCTTGGAATTTGATATAGAAATTCTGTTTTCATTGTTCCAAATCAAGTTTCAGTAGCACCATTATCACAGGAATTACCTCTTCTAGACATTGAAATTTTTATTTTTAATTCATCACATAAAATTTTATAAGAAGGATTTGTATAGTGAAATCCTTGATCTGATTGTAAAATTCATGAAGTAGGTTTTTGAGCATTAACTCAAGCTTGGATAATGTTTTGGACAACAAATGTCATGTCTAAACTTGCACTTATTTTATAATCTAATATTTCATTATTATGAAAATCTTTAACAATTGATAAATAATATGTTTTACCATTAGTTAATAAATAAGTTATATCAGTACCTAATTTTTCATTTAAATTAGTAGTTGAAAAATCACGTTTTAATAAATTATCATATCTTAAACTTCCTGATTTAGTTCTATAATCAAATTTTTTTATGCGAACCTTAGCTTTTAAACTCATATTTTTCATATATCTATATACAATATGAAATTTTAATTTTAAATTATAAATTTTGTTAATTCATAAAGTTATCATTTTATAACCATAAATTTCTTGAAATTCATAAAAATATTTTTAATTATATTAGCTAAAAATGTATCTCATTTATTAAATTCATTCATTCCATTCTTAATTCACTTATAATATCCTGATTTTGAAACATTTAATAATCAACATAAATAACTAATCTGATATTTTTTCTTCAATGAGAAAATCACAAAATATTTCTTCTTTTTTGTCGATTTTTCTAAATACTTTTTTATATCGTTCATTGCCTCAATATATTCAATTAATTCTTGTTTTGTCATTTCATTAAAATTTAAAGATTTGGGTCGACCTGTTCTTTTGGTTTTTTTAGCACGAATTCCATTGCCATATTCTAAACCTTTTTCACCTAATAATTTATATGCTTTAATTCATTCTTTTATTGATGATCGACCAATACCATACTCTAATGCGGTTTTATCAATTGTTTTAATTTTACTTATTTTTATTATTTTTAACTTTTCTTCTTTTGATAGTCATTTAGCCATAAAAAAATGAACACCTTCCTTAAAGTATTTTTAACACAAAGGTTACAATTCTGTGTCTACTTTATTCTAGATGTTCATTCTTTTATTACAATATTTACATTTATTCATTTTTAAATACCAAATTATCTAATTTATTAATATTTTCTTCTAATTGTTGAAAATTTGTATTATTTTCAATTACATTATTAGTATTTGGATTATCAATATATATTTTTTCTGTTTCAGTAATAATTGCTTGGTCACTTTCATATGCAATTTGCATTTCAGTACTCATAATTCCCCATTTTCTTAATAATTGAGTAAGCACAGTTTTTAATGCCATACTATCAAAATCACTAACAATAAATTCTTTATTTTTTGCATAAGTTTTTGAATATTTTAAAAAATGTTTTTCTATTTGCTCTTTTGACATATATAAAGTTTTTTCAAAACCATTTACCAATTGAAAATATGCTACATAACCAATAATTGGTTGTTTTAATCTTTCTAAATCATCTTGTATTCAATTAAATTCAATTCCCTTAAGTCTATCTACTTTTTTAATTTCTGTTAATCTAACATCACTTACATTAATTTCTTTATATTGTTGACTACGTAATGCTAATTGAATATAACCTTTATATCCCATTTGAAATTGAGCATTATTTACTTTAGTATTACTATCTCAATAAGGTACAATATAACAATAACCAAAATTCTTTTCTAATGGTAAATTCAATAATACTGCTTGATAACAACTATTAATAATAGTATCTGGATATGCTTTATCTAAACCATATTGATTTGAAATTGCTAATACATTACTTTTAAATTTTTGTATTTCTAAATTATTAACAATACCTTTTTGTCTAATAAATTTTTCTACATTACCATTATTAATATTTTTAACTAATAATTCATTTGCCATTTTATTTTAATTCCTTTCATGTTCAAATTGCTTTTTCTCATTCAATTAATAATTCATTTGTTATTTCAACTTTTATTAATTCAATTTCATTTTCTTTAACTCAACATATAAAATGTATATTTGATAATTCATAATTATTATTTTTTAATAATCAATAATATGCTATTATTTGTAATTTTGATTTTTCTAATAATTCTTTAGTAAAAACTTTATAAGTTTTAAAATCTACTATTATATTTAAATTATTTTCTTTATAAATTAAATCTGGTGTTCCAGCAACTATATCTGCATTAAACATTTTTTCACTAATATATTCATTATTATTAATAAATTTAGTTGGTAAATAATCTAATAACGTATAACAATAATTTAAATAATTTTGTGAAAATAAATCTTTAATATAATTTTTAATTTGATTACTTATATTTTTAATATTTATATTTTTAAAATATAATTCTGCTACTTTATGAACTGCATTACCACGAATTCTTGCATTATTTATATTAAAACAATATTTACATTTATTACATTTACAATATGA
This sequence comes from Spiroplasma ixodetis, assembly GCF_027923845.1. GTDB lineage: Bacteria > Bacillota_I > Bacilli_A > Mycoplasmatales > VBWQ01 > Spiroplasma_E > Spiroplasma_E ixodetis_A. The sequence continues at coordinate 2,008,093 of NZ_AP026933.1, read as the reverse complement.
ATTACCTAAATAATAATTTAGTATTTTACTTACTGATATTAATTCTTTTTTATTTAAAAAATATTGATGTGTTTCTTTTTTAAAAATTAAATTATTTTTTTGATTGTTTAATTGCATTTTTAATTAAACTCCTTACAAAAGCACTCATATTCATATTTCTTTCATAACAGTATTGTTTAAATTCTTCATATTCTTTTTCAGTAAATCTTAAATGAATAATAATTTGTTTAATAATTAAATCTTCTGGTTTCTTTTTAGGAGCTGCTACCATTTTTATTCATCTCCTTTAACCTTTAATAATTTTTTTATAATCAATAATTGCTTGTTCTAATTTGTTTACATCTTCATATGTAAAATAATCATTCCTAATGTTTAATTCATAATCAGCATCAATGTTAAGTTCTAAATCTTCATATTTGTCATTAAATTCTTCTTGTAATTCTTCAAATTTTTCTATTAATTTTCTTGCATTTTCTAATTCTAATCTATTCATTATTTTTACACTCCTTTAAAATTTTCTAATTGTAATTCATTAATATAATATTCATATAAGTAATCTCAATTATTTGATGTTAAATACATATCTTCTTCAATCATGTCATTAATACATTTATTACAATAATAACTATTATCTATTTCACTAATTCATATATATTTTTCATTATGTATATTACATTTCATCATTATCACTCATTAATTTATAAAAACATTTATTACAAGTTCTATTTGCAAATGATGAATTTTTATGACAAATATCACATGAACCAAATATTTTTTCAATTTCTTCATATTTTAAATATATTCTTTTATCTTCTTTTAAATTCAACATAATTAATTACTCTCTTTCTATAATTTTTAATATTTCTTGTATTTCAATATATTTTTGATTTTTAAGTATTTTTTCATTACATAAATTTTTTATTAATTCTATTTTTTCAACATTTAATAACATATTAATTTCCTTTAATACTTTAAATAAAATATTTTTTCATTATGAGTATTTATATCTTTCATTGGCATAACAATATAGTTAATTGGCTTATCATTTTCTTTATAAGGATTATTTATTTTAAAACTTTTCATATCTTGTTCTCAAATAATGTTATATTTAAAACATTCTTGATTTTTATCATTTTTAAAAATATAATAACCATTATATTGTTCATAAAATTCACAATATATTAATTCATTTTCAGTAGTAGTAATATCTGAAATATTTTTTATATATTTTAAAATATCACTACCTTTAATACTTTCAATATCTTTTGTAATTGATTTTTTACCTAATTTATAATTAAAATCTTCAATTATTTTTAATGTTATTTTTTTATTATTTTTATTAATAATAGTATCTTTAATAGGAAATCATGTTTCATATTCACCAATTTCTAATAACATACCTTTAGTTGTTTCTCTTACTTTATTTTTAATATCTAAATTAACATTAATCATTACGAATCCTTTCTACGTATAAGCCTTATCACCTACAGTGATAAAAGGCTTATATACTACTAACTAAATACTTCTACTACTATACGTAAGGCTTATGCTACTGTAAGTAGCAAAGCCTTGGAGGGTAGGGGTTCTAGGGGAAGGGAACCAAAATTTCTGAAATTTTCAAAGAGTAACACAAAAATTACTATTGGAATATTCCAGCACAATAGCCTACATAATTTTTTATTTAGTTATGGAATAATTAATTACTTTAATAAAGTGCTGGTTTAATAAAATAATTAATTATAATTGTTCAACAATTAAAAATGAGAGTTTTATCTCTCATTTAATTTCTTATTAAATCGTATCCAAGTTTGCAATGCGCCCGTAATATGGCTACTGGTGGATGTTTAATATCAAGTGGTGTAGCAATGGGTATTAATAATGATTTTAATAATGCTTATGCAGTACCTACCATAATTGCTGGTGCAAGTGAAATAATCCATAATTTACTACCTATGGAAATTACACATCATAATGAAGAAATGCAAGAAACATCATTTAATGATGAAACTGCAAGATTAGTAAATGATAATAGATTCACAATTAATAGTGAAACAACTAGTCAATACGGTAGTGATAATATGAGCGAAGTAGCATTAAATCACGATAATGCTTCATTAAATTGAGATTATAATCACATGAGTTTATAAAGGAGGTGAATAATTTATGAATAAAGAAAAATTACTTGAATATTATAATAAAGAAATAAAAACATATAAAGAAAAAATAGAAGAATTCAATAAAGAAATATCTGTATTAGTAGAAGTTATAAGTAATTCACAATCAATGATTGAAAGAATTAATGGTGGTCAATTTGATGAATAATTAAAAAATAAACAATTGAAAGGAAAATATTCAGATGAAAGAATTTTTACATGAATTAATAATTATTGGAACAAGTGTTGGAACATTAATTTGCAGAGAAATTATTGTTTTATTAAAAAGATTTATCACAACTCCAAAACATGTTAGAGCAAATAACAAAATTATCAAACATCAAAAAAAATTAGCAAAATTAAATGAAAAAATTAATAAAGAAAATAAATAATAAAGGGTGATGTAAATGTTAGAAAATGAAGATAATGTTCAACAAACAACTGAACCTTTAACTGAAAATAATGCTCAACAAGAAATAGAAAATAAAGTTAATGAAGCAGAAAATAAGTTAAATAAACTTAATCAAGAAATTAAAGAAAAAGAAATAATTAATATATTTAAAAAATATCAAGTTAAAACTGAATTTTATGATTATTTAAAATTTAAAACTAATAATTTAGAAAATTCAAAAATTGAAGAAACTATTAAAAAAATTATTAAAGAACAACCAGTATTTAAAGAAATAATTAATACAGGTGGTAAACAACAAACAATAATAACAAATCAACAAAATTCAATAAAAAGTACATTATTGGATTATAAAAAAAATAATAATTTATAACAGAAAGGAAATCAAAAAATGGCAATACAATTCAATAAAAATTTAGATAATACCGAAAAATTAGTAGAAGCACCAGAGTTTATAGAATTTTATAAACAATCAAATTCACCATGAGCAAGTTTTTTTCCTATCGAAATGGTTAATTCAACAAAAATTGAATTTATAGTTAAAAAACCAAAAAATTCAGAAATTAAAGTATTAAAATGAAATGATAAAAGCAAAGGATTAGATGTTAGTTATGCTGAAACTGTTAAAATTTTAAAAGAAATTAAAGAAGAAGCGGTTGCGGGTGAAATAATTGCTAATGTTGATTTAAATGCTGAAAATGGACAAAATTTATTAAATACAATGCAATATGAAGTTGCTAATGACTTAGCAGATTATTTAGCAAATAATGATACAAATGTAATTGCAAAATATGCAACTAAAATAGACATTACTGATAAAACACCATTAGGATATTTAAAATCAATGTTAGATGCTTGAAATACTTTATTTCAACTAAGAAATAGTAATAATTGTCGTTTTTTTATTACTAATAATCTTTATGATACTATTGTTTATTTAGCCAATAATAAAGGTCTAATTACTGATAATCAAATTGCTCAACAATTAAGATTAAATGGAAATGATTTATACATCAAAGGTGTACTATGTCAAATTGTAATGGATGATTATATGACATTTACTGATAATAATGAAACTAAAATTATGTCTTTTGTTTTAGCAACACCAAGAGCAATGAAAAGATATATGTTACAAAATACAGTTGTATATGTTCAAGATATTGCTGATGGTAAAGTTGGAAGAAGATATTTAGTTGGTGGAGAAGTAACTGGTGAATCAATACCCTATATAACAGATGAAGAAACAACTTCACGCTGAATGTTATGTGCAATTGTTAATAATGATAAAAATGATTTAAAAACTAAAATTACAAGTTTAACAACTGATATTACTGCAAATGTTAATAACAATAATAGTGAATTAAATACACAAATAAAAAGTACTAATGAACTTAAATCATTAAATCCTAATTTAACAAATCCAACTATTAAATATTTTAGTGATGCACAAGGAAAAACTAATGTAAGTAATCAAAAACAAAAAGCAGGTGACTTATATATAACCATTACTGCTAATGTTAATGACTTAAATTATAAAGGAACAACAAATCCAATTAAAATAACTCTTAAATAAAGGAAATTAATATTATGCCAATCGGTACAACTAGTACAGCAATACTTTTAAACATAAATAAACCAAAACATACTAGAACAAGTAACCAACAAGAAAACAAAAGTTTTTGATGAGAAATTTTAGAAATGATTGGTGTACAAGTTATAGCAGTAGCACTTGCTCCTTTTACTGGTGGATTAAGTGAAAGTGTAGTCCTTGGATTAGGTGCAAGTGATTTAATTGCTAGTATTAGTGCTGTTGGTGTAGAATTTTTAACTGATTTTACTATTAATCAAGTTTATGATTATTTAAAAGGAAATGTAACACCATTAAATACTTTTTTTAATATATTACCAGCATTTGCTGGACTTAATAAAATTAGTCGTGGTTATCGTACAACTAAATTTATTAAGTTAGCACAAAAAACTAAAACATTAGAACAAGTTGGTATTAAAGAAGCAAAAAACTTACAAGAAATTATTAGTCAAGTAAGTGGAAAAGAAATTTTAACAGATAAAATTATTGGTAATAAACGTTATTTAATGAATTATAGTTTTGCTCCCAATCGTGAAACAATAATACAAAATTTAGGATATGTTGCTGAAAGAGAATATAAGAACAATTTTCAAAAATTAGAAGCACAAGAGTTAAAAGATTATTTATTATTACAAAACGAATTAATAAAGTTAAGTCCACAATTAACTCCTAAATTTAAAATTAAAGATATTGATAAAGCAAACATTTTTTTACAAAAATATAATACTGATTTAAAAGAAGTATTAAAAATGAACCAACATGATTGATTAAATTTAGTTCATACAATACATTCAGAAAATAGATATGGAAAAACTTTAATTTTAGATTTACAGAAAATTCGTGCAAATGCTATTAAATTTAATTTTAAAAAAAGTTCAATTCATAAGATTGTTTTAAATGCAAATAAATTTTTTAAATATTTGGATATTAGATTTTATTTAAAAAAGGGTTTAAATAAATTTTGAAAAAATACACCATATTTTGAAAAATTACAAGAAAGTATATATAAATTACAAGAAAAATTTGAAAAATTAGAAAAACAAGCATTTGAAAAAATTAATAAATTAAAAGAAAAAGCAACAGATTTATTTACTAGTGCAGAAAAAAGAGCAATTAAACATGCACAATTAATTCCATTAAATTCCCCAGTATTTATGGGTTGTAAAATTCAACCTTTGTCATTAGAAAAATGTGCAATTACTATTTATCATCGTAATCCTAAATATAAACCAATTACAATTGTTGATAGTATTTTTAAAGCAGAAACTTTTGTTACTCAAATACATCCATTTCATTGATATCGTTGATATAGTGGTTGATACATTGGTTATGGAGTTAATCAAAATAAATGATTAAAAGCAATAGCATTTGCACCACCGGTTGTTCAACAAATAATTAGAGATAGTTTTAAAGTATACAGAGAAATATTTAGAATCGTAAGAACTTATCATAAAGTAGTAAATGTTATTAATAATCCTATTGAAAATATTAATAAATCATTTAAAAGTGTTGGTTTAAAATTTTCAGTAAATACTTTATTTGGTACTGGATTATTACATCATTTAGAAAAGTTTGCATATAGTCAAGTTGTAACAAAAAGTAAGAAAAAAATAAAAAAAGGTAAAAATAAAATACAAAAAGAAATTGAACATATAACACATAAAAAAACAAAAAAACATACTCATCATTATAAACAAGCATTTTTTAAGGAATGATAAATTATGATTAATAAACTTTGAACTGGTGTCAGTCTAGAAAATTATAATAACTGATATCCATTAACTGGAAAAATTACAGAAACACCACAGCAATATATACAAACATGACCAAATGTTAATGATTGATTTAAAACTTTTGCTATTCGTGCTCAAAATGATATTAATGCTTATCTTGGTTTTATTTTATCTAAATTTCCTTTTGATAGTTTTAAAGATGAATTAATTAAAGAAACATTAAGAGATATGGTTTATGTAACCGCTGAACATTGAGTATTTAATCGTACACCAATTGAATTTAATGTTGATGCTACTATTCAGTTTAATAATGGTAGTCAATTTAGTGCAAATAGTATTCCTACAATTAATGTTTGAGATTTAGCACCAAGTAGAATGAAAATATGGGCAAGACTAACAGAATTAAAACAAATATTATCAAATTATAATGATGATGAAATAGATGTTGAAAAAATTGATTTAAAAGCATTTTATACTAGAAATCAAGTTGATGAATTAATTGAACAACAAAAAGAATTTACATTATTAAAACAAATTAAATTATATGATGATTTAGTTGATGATAATGAAAATGAAATATATAGAGGTCCTGTTAGTAAATTTATTAATAAAGGTTATGTTGCAACTGATTATGATAAAGAAACTGAAACAATGATTTTAGATTGACCTGATGAAATTGGTACATTACCACCCGAAGCATTACAAAATAATCCACAAATTGGTGATTATACACATGCACCAACTTGTGATTTTTCTGCTAAACAACAAAAACGAATTACTACAAATGAAAATGAAATTACCAAATTAAATAGTGAACTATCTAAAACTAATGAAAGTATTGATGATATTAAAAACAATTGATTTAATATTGAAACTAGTCCTTTATGAAAAAAAATGTCTTCGGAAATGTTTAGTAATCTGTGTAACTTACAAAAATAACTATGTTTAATTAATTCTAGTAAATATAATTAAATGACTAGAAAGAGTGAGTTACAGATGGCTAAAAAAGATAACTTTAATAATAATGATCCAATATCAAAAGCAGTAGATTTATTACTAGAAAATACTGAAGATTTAACAACAGTTTTTAAACCTGGCGGTTTATATAAAGAATTAACAAAAAGATTAGTTGAAAAAATGTTGAATTCTGAAATGCAAAATTATTTAGGATATGAAAAAAATCAACATAGTACTACTGAAAATGCTCGTAATGGTACAAGTTCAAAAAAATTAATAACTCAACAAGGTAAAATTGAAATTGATGTACCAAGAGATCGCAATAGTAATTTTACTCCTGTAATAGTTCCTAAAAGGCAAAGAAGATTTGATGGTTTTGATCAACAAGTTCTTTCCTTGTATGCAAAAGGAATGACATTATCTGACATTAGAATGCAGTTGCAAGAGTTATATCATGGTGCTGATATTAGTGAAAGTGTTATTAGTCAAATTACTGATGATGTTATTGATGATGTTAAAGCATGACAAAATCGACCATTAGAAAGTATTTATCCTATTGTTTATTTTGATTGTATAGTAGTTAAAGTACGACAAGATAAACGGATTATTAACAAATCAGTTTATATAGCATTAGGAGTTGATTTAGAAGGCAAAAAAGATGTTTTAGGATTATGAATTAGTGAAAATGAAGGTTCTAAGTTTTGATTATCTAATTTCACAGAAATGAAAAATCGTGGCTTAAATGATATTCTTATTGCTTGTAGTGATAATTTAACAGGCATGTCAGAAGCAATACAATCAGTTTATCCTAAAACAGAACATCAATTATGCATTGTTCATCAAATTAGAAATAGTTTAAAATATGTTTCATACAAACATCGAAAAGGTCTAGTTGCAGATTTAAAACCAATTTATAGTGCATGTAGTGAAGAACAAGCAATGCAAGCTTTAGAATCGTTTGAAAGTAAATGAAATAAACAATATCCTCAAATTACTAAATCTTGATATAAAAATTGAGATAATTTAATGGTTTTTATTAGTTATCCAGTAGAAATCAAAAGAGTGATTTATACTACAAATGCTATTGAATCTGTTAATAGTCAATTACGAAAAATCATCAGAAATAAAAAAGTTTTTCCTAATGATATGGCAGTTTTCAAAATATTTTACTTGGCAATTGAAAATATAACAAAAAAATGAACATTGCCTATTCAAAATTGAAATACAGCAATTGCTCATTTTATGATAAAATTTGAAGACAGAATTAATCTAAATTAGTAACTTTGTAAAACAAAGATACACAGATTATTAAAAAGCCTCATGTCTTCTTTTATTCCTAGTGGTGAATTTAGTAAAACATATTTAGCAATATGAGGTTATATTTACCAACCCCCTAGTACTCCTACTGATAATTATATATAAAAAAAACTATATTTAATTTAGGTGGCGATATTAATAGAACAACACAAACCAGTATTAAGTTAGATGAGTTAATTATAAAGGACAATGTTAAAGTACAATTATTATTCACTAAAGAATTAAATGATATTACCGTTGTTTCTAATGATATTAATTACCAAGCGAGTTCTGTTACATTATATCAATATATAGGAAAGGGAACACCAACTGAATTTATATCAGAAGATAGTACTGAACATGATTATTATACAAAACAAGAAACTAATAATTTATTAGATAAAAAACAAAATATAGATGATAATAATTTGCAAGCAACAGTTAAACAAATTGTTCCAGCAATTAATGAAAATAAACTAAATATTGCTAAAAAACAAGATAAATTAACTGCTGGTACTAATATAACTATTGATGAAAATAATAAAATTAGTGCTATTGGTGGTTCTACTGATTTAACTGATTATTATAAAAAAGAAGAAATAGATAAAAAATTAGAAGATACAAAATCACAATTTCCTATTGCATTTCAAATAAATGCTATAAGTCAAGAAATTCCTAATTTAGAAACTACTAATAAAACAGTTGTTGGTGCTATTAATGAAAATAAAACTAATATTGATAAAAAACAAGATAAAGAAAATTGAAAAATAATAGGTAAAAGTCTTGATAATCGTACATGAGAAGATTTTGCTCTTAGTTTTAATAAATATTATAGAGTATTTATAACATGAGATAAACCACCTTTTAATCAAACAAGTGTAAAACTAAAAATAGAATTTAAAAGTAGTAACTATATAGGTGGAAATTATATGCTTGTTAAAGGTAAAATTGATAATGAAGATGCTTCATTAATTATTAAATTAGGAACTGTTAATAGAAAAAGTCAATTAATTATTATTGGAGGAAATAAACAATATGGAAATATATTTTCATTAGAAGAATTACAAGATACTATTAAAATAGATATTACACCAAAATTAAAAATTAATTCAAGAAGTTTAGAAACTAATGAAATTGAAGAAAATATTTGAGATATTGAATTAAAAGATATTCCTCCAACACCAAGTCCAAGTGGTCCAAATTGAAAAGAAGTAGGAACAAGAGAAAAAAATAAATGAGATAATTGACAAATTACTTATAATTTTATAGTTAATAAACGATACAGAGTTTATTATTCTTGAAATATATATAATCCAGTTTTTGCAATTCAAGAATTTATTATAACTGATAATAAAATAGCAGGTGTAGAAATAGAAGTCTTTAACAATAATAGTAATGTATTAGTTTTATCAGTTAATCATGCAAAATTTATTACTATTTATTCTTTAAAAGGTAATGATAAAGGAAATACATGAAAATTAGAAGAATTACAGGAATAAGATTATGTTTTTTAAAATTATAAAAATTATTTTAGGTTTAATTGGAGTTTTATTATCTTCAGCTGTTACTGGCTTAATAATATTTATTATTGTAAAAATTGTATTAAAAATTAATCAAATATTTTAAAAAGGTGGTGAATATTATGTTAAGTCTATTTAAAAGAAAAGAAAAAAGTAATATTAGTGATAATCAAAATGAAAAAGTAAAATTTTTAACTAATAAAAATAAAAGTACACATGCTTCAATTTTAAATTATTTTGGTTTTAATGATTTTAATCATGAAACTTATTTTACTGATTTTGTAGCAGAAAATAATGCTAATTTATATAATGCTCCATTAGACATTAATAATGAAACTATTAAACAATATTTAATTCAACAAGAATTTTATAGAAAAAATTGAAACTCTATTTTTAAATTAAGTAAATTAGGAATTAGTGGTTATTTAATTTTTATTGCTAATGATGATTTATATTTTCAAGTCATAGATATACAACAAAGAGTTTATGACATTACTGGTAAATTAATTCAATGTACTATTTTTTATGACAGTTATCAACAAAATGCACAAACTGTAAGATTATTTGAAGTTTATACATTAAATAATGAACAAATAACTATTAATCGTGCAATTTATAGTATTAGTGATAATAAAAAACAATTTCCATTAGATTTTAAATCATTCATTAATAACCCTAATTTAGCACAAGAACAAACACTAAATATTAACTATATACCAATAGCAATTATGAGAAATAAAGCAAATGAGCTAGCAGATTGTAATAAAGTAATGGATAAAATTAAAGCATTAGATGTTATTTATGAACAAATTGTTTTAGATACTATTTTAAACTCACCTAAATTTATATTTAGTCAAACTTATGGCAATGTTCAATCTTTAATAGAAGACGCAGTAAGAACATTAGTTACTAAAAATTACATATTTAAAAGCGGTGGAGATAATAATGAACAAAACGAAAATATCAATATGACAAATAGTAATTTTAAAGGTAAAAATTTAACTGATATATACGATTGAAATGTTAATGAAATATTTAAACGTTGTGGAATTCATATACCAAGTCAAAAGAAATCTGCACAACAATCAGTTCCCGAAAGTACAGCAGTAAATATTTCAACTATTAATTATATTGAACAAAAATTATGACAATTTAATATCGATACTCTTAAATTTATTCAAATATTAGTAAGTGTAGATAAAGATTTATTAAATAGTAAAACATTTAATATTAATAATGAACAAGAAATTAATAACTTAACAGTTAAATTAAAATTATTTAATCCCGAAAATAACCAATTAATAGGAGAGAACAATGGAAAACAACAACAAACCACAAACGAAGTTTCCACAGAAACAAACTAAACTTAATCAAGCAGAAGTAGAAAATGATTATTTAATAGATAATATTCCTTATGATTTTACTAATATGATGCGTGCTACTAGTGACCCAGATATTAATAGAGCATATGATGAATTTAAAAAAAGAACGATATATATTTATGAAATTGAACGTTTATTTAAAAATAATGAAAATAATAGTTTAAAATTTTCAGCAAATACTATTAAAATAGGTTTTATTGATATTGATAAAGTATTAAAAACTACTGCTGTTGAAACATCTGATTTTACTATACAATTAAATCAAAGAGCAAGTACTAATATTAATGATAATACAATTGAATATAGTATGACTGATATTAAAAATTTAATATTTCAAGAAATAAATTTATTAAATCAATTTAAGTTATATGCAGTTAGTATAAATGAACCTTTAACTGAAAATAATATTGATAATTTATATATAATTAATAATTATTCACAACCTTATCAAAATCCAAAAACTAGAAGTACTAAAAGTATAACTATTATTAAAATTAAAGATTTTAAAACAAGAGATGGTTATCCAATCATTATTAAATTACAAAAACCATTAGATAAAGATACAAAAGTTACTGGTTTAAAAATTAAAGCCCCTAGAAGCATGATTTTTGGCAATATAAAGGTACTTGGTGAAGTTGATAATATGGAAGTATACCCTAAATTATTTGTTAAAGATAAGATAGGATTTCCGCTATTATCAATGCCTATTGAAACTCAACCAAAAGTTAGAATATTACAACAATGATTTAGTGAACAAATATTACCATGAAATCTTGCAAAACAATTTATTGGACAAGAAAAATCAGTTTTAGATTTAATTGCTATTGGTGGTGGTAGAGATACAAGAAAAGAAATTATTAATAATGCAAGAGTAACTAATGCTAAAATTGGTTATGATGTTACTAAAAATTCAAAAGTATGACCCTTATCTGATGAACTAGAATTAAAAGATACAAAATTAGAGTCATGATTTTTAGCAGGTAACTACAATTTATTTATTTCTACAACTAATAAATTTCATGATGTTGAATTAGAAATAAAAGATAGACCACCAATTGATAGTTTACAAAAATTATTATTAGATATGCTGACTTATACATATAATTATAATAGGAATTTTGATGGATTTAAGCCAAATGATTTAACTTCTAAAATTGCTGAATTACGTGCAAAATTTGAAGGACAAAAACCTGATGATGTAATTACAAATTTATTTAAGCAATGAAAGTTAGATTATCCAAATTATATTAATTTACCACAAGTTCAAATATTTAAAAAAATAATTATTATGTTATCTAATAATATTTTTTCAAGTATGTCAATAAATAAAGGTCTGAATGATGATAACAAAATATTATTACCATATTACTTTGAATTAAAATCAAATCCAATACATCCGAGTAGTGAAGAAATTTGACAGTTTAAAAATGCAAAAGTTATATTAAAATCTGAGTATTTTGACTTTACAGATATAAACAACATTAAATTTAAAAATAATGATATTAGTCAAAACGAATTATTCAAATTAGATGATAATCAATTTAACTGATTATCTATAACAAATGAATTAGAAAGTAATAATATTCCGTCACTAATTCCTGCTGATTGAACATTAGGTAATGGTGAATATGGTAAATACTACACAAGATTAGTTATTAATAATAATAAAATTGAAAATGCTTTAAATTTATATGGTTCAAATAAATCAGAACTATTTTCAAAATTAGAATTTTACGAAGAAATTTTACAAATTGATAATAATAGTGAATTTGAATTACAAATTAAAAATCCTATTAATAATTTAAATCGTATTGAAATTAGTGGTATATTTGGTGCTGGTATTTATGATTTAATTTTAATAACAGATAAACAAGAAATAAATTTAACTAATGTTAATTTATTTGATAAATATAATGAAAATATTTCTTATATTAACTTGGAAATTTAGGCTATTTGTTAAAATATCCATCAGGATATTTGCCATCTCATTTTATATCTCCTTGATGTCTTGGTTTGATATCAAAATATAAATCTATTTTATGATAATCTCCACTTTTATGTGACCATATAATTGCTCCTTTACCACCAACAGTTTTCGTACGGTCATAATTATAAAATGATAAATCTTTACTATTTTCATGGGTAAGCACCCCCCCATGATTAATCCTATTGTTCCAGTTGTTGCTCCAGTTAATGCTAATGCTAATGTGATTTTACTTAAATTTGTTTTTATTCATGTTTTCATATTAAATTACTCCTTTTAATTAATTTTTAATGAATAATTATGTTCATTTATAATATTGTTTATTTTATTGTTTAATTCATGTTCAAGTTCAATAATATCATCTAATATTTTATTTTCTCATTTTTTAATAAAATAACTATCATCAATAGCATTTCTTCGTTTTGTAATTTTTTTAGGTTTGTAATTATTAATTTTATATTTTTTTATTAAATTAGATTTTTCTTTATCTTTCTCTTTTACTTTCATTTTTTTACTCCTTTTTTCCTTGATTTTACTTTTAAATTGTACTATTTTTGATTATTTTTACAAGTACGTTTTTAAACGCAAAATAACGCCTAAATAAAAGGCGTTTATTTTGTGATACCTATACTATTAATGATATTGTAGTTGTTTATTATATGGCAAATGTGAAGATGCTTTTTTTCACAGTAGCATTATTTTTACCCCTAATTACATTTTTATATGTATACAATGCATAAAATAATCCATCATACGGGTCTTGATACATATTTTTATCAGGAATGTTAGTTTTGGTTTGGTCATAACGTAATTCTTCTAAACATTGAGTAGTCTTTGGTAAATCATCTTTATTTGCATAAAAGTTTCCATAACTCATAATGTTTCTCATTCAAACTACTCTATTAGTTAATCCTGCTTCTTGATTTAAATTTGAAGCATGTTTAATAGCAGTTTGTGTGATTAAAATAGTATTATGTTCATCTATTAATTTTTGATTTAATCAATCAATGGCAGTTCGTGCTTTATCATCATAAAAATAAATTGCTTGTTCAAAATTTTCAAAATTATCAATTAATCCTAAAATTTCATTAACATAAGCATTAATTTTTTCATTTTCATTTATAAAATCATTTGGAGTAACTACTAATTCACAAATAATATAAGCATCATAATAACCAGTATTATTATATTCTTTAAAACCCACTACTATAAATACAGTATGGTCTTTATGACCAGTTGCTCAATCCACACCAACTGAATAAAAATCAAATTTATACATATCTTTTTTTGAATTATAAAATTCTTTTAAATCATATGGTTGTCAGCACTTTACAGTTTTTTGAAATGGAAAAATTGTTGCATCACTATCTAAAAATTCAAAACCATAAAAAACAGTATTAAATTCATCGGGATTACTTTTTTCATTTCTAATAATGTTCTTTTTTGAATGTCTGGTAATTTATTTCAAAATGGTTGAATAGTAAATCTTAATATAAATAAACCTAAACCACTAAACATTTCTTTATTTTCATAATAAACTTTACCAACTTTTTTAAGATTTTCCATAATTTTATCATTTAATGGTAAAAATGGCGTGCAATACTTTAAATAAAATGGATGGTATTTATCGTATGGATTACATGTAAAAGTAATAAAAAAACTTTTATAAAAATAACGAGTAATCTTTTGTCCAAAAGTAGAACTATATATATTTTTATCAATAAATGTTCAACTTCACTCTTTAATAGGTTCATTTGATACTTTAATACGATTACTTCTAAACATAGAGTTTTGTAAACGTTCATATCGATAGGTTAATTGCTTTTCAGTTAATGTTTCTTTTTCTTCTGCCATAATAATTTCATCTGTTCTTGAACCTAAAAAACTTGAACCACCTGCTTCTTTTCCAAAAATTTTATTACCATTAGCATAACCAATAAAATCAATTTGTTGATTACTTGGAAAGATAATACATCCCCCATCCTTAGTAATTTTTCATTTAATGCCATGTGGATTATTAGGTAATAAATTAATATTATATGTATCTAATAAAACTTGACAAACATTCATTAAAGCACCAATTGTAGTTTCGCTATGAGTATTTTCATATCTTCTTACTTCTTGGACACTACTATCACTAAAATTACAACATATAAATAAATCAAATGCTAAACAGTTTCAAGTTTTTCTTGTTCCCCGTGCTGTTGGAACAAAACGATAGAAACAATTGGTTGTGAAAAATTCTGCTCATTCATCACCAACAAATTGTTTAAAAATATCTCAACTAAAACCATAATTATTATCACTAAAATTAAGATTATATTTTTATTTAATTGTGCATAACTAGTGATAAAAGCCATATTTACTCCTTATTTTTTAAAAAAATTAAACTTAAATTATTAACAAACAAAAATTAGAAAGGAACATTAAAAATGTTTATATTACCATTTACTAATAATTTTGATTGAGACAAACATGATTTTAATCAAGATGAATTAAGTTTAAAACAAACAGAAGAATTATTTTCCAAAATAGATGATTATTTATGAAGTATATGTGATAAATCTGAATATAAATCATATAGATTTAGAAAAAGAAAATTAAAAGCAAAAAAGGGTTTACTAACTTATAAACGGCGTATTTGTAAACATTATAACATAGAAAAACAAAAAACTGAATACGTATCCTTATTAGATAACTATCTTGGTGTTAAAAAATATAGTAAGCTTGCACCAAATGTTATTAAACAAATTTTAAAATATTTTGCTGATGATAAAAAGTATCGTGATGTTTGTGATACTTTTATTGAAGGTTTAATAAGTAATAGTACAGTTTGTAGAACATATCAAAAATTTGAATTACCAAAAGCAAATATACCTAAAATAGTATTAGAAAAAAATCAAACTTTATATATAAATATTGATGATGGACATAGAAAATTTAAGTTTAATGAAAAACACAATACTAAAAATTGTAAAAAATGTTCTATGAGATTATTAGTATTTTGTACTGGTAAAAAGAAAAATGGAAAATTAATTAATAAAAGAGCAGTTTGTAAAATAAGAGTATCAAAAACAGAAATTGGTGCAGAAAAAACAGCTAAATTTATTCAAAAATATGGTAATTTATATTTTGAAAACTTTGACCAAGCAAATTTAATAGTTTGTGGTGATAGTGCAAAATGAATTAGAAAAACTGCTACAATTTTAAATGCTAAATTTATTTTAGATAAATTCCATGCTTTTCATGTTTTATTTCTTGGCATAATGGCAGGAAGAAGAAAAAATAAAATCGCTAAATTACACTATGAAAATGCAATAACTTTATTTGAAAAAGGTCAATATTATGAATTAATTGATTTTTTACAATCATTAACTTTACAATATAAAAAATTAAAAGTTGGTTATTTTATTAATGCAAAAGATGGTGTATTAAACCAAGCACTAGTTGAAAATATTGGTTGCTTTACTGAAACTAATATTAAACAAATTTTAAAAAAAATGATTGGTGATAGAACCTATAACATTGATATGTATACAAAAATGGTTAATTTTAAATGCTATCAAATAAATACAGCCATCCAGTTATTATAAATTAAAATTAAAATTTTAAAAAAACCAAAAAATAAAATAAAACTTATTAAAGATGCTTTAATAAGAATTTTTGTGTTATAAAAGTAAGTATTATTGTTGACTAATATTTTTCAAGTGTTAAGATTAAGATACAATTGCATATTGAAGTCAAAATTATTCTCGTCTAACTTTATAATTTTAAGACAAATTTGAATATTATTGACAACATCGGTACGCTCCCCATTAGTGTTCTGATTTTATGAGTCATTCTTCAAGCAGTTTTCAAAGTCACTCCCAATTCTTTTGCAATATCTGTTGATGGAATTCCATGTTTGGTGTTTATTCATCTAAAGATAAGATAAAACCAAGATGTTAAAGATGTTTGTGACCTTGAAAATATGGTGCCTGTGAGAATGCTAAATGTTTGATTACATTTTAAACATCTCATTCTTTTTAAATCAGAAGTATTCAAATTAAAATTAAAACACCTAATACATTTGTTTTCTTTCAAATTTGCTATATATGCAAGACATTGCTGTTCAGTTTGAAAAGCATTGTTGAATTCATTCAGTTTCATTATTCCCTCCACAAGTACATGTGGGGAGAAGTCCGTAATTTTTTTAATAGTTTCTTCAATTTTTGAATTTTCTAAATTATTAGTTTTAAATTTTAAAAAATCATAAAATTCAGTTTTAACTTGATATTTTTTAAATATATTAATTATTTCTTTTTCTTTAATTTCTTGATTAAGTTTATTTAACTTATTTTCTGCTTCATTAACTTTATTTTCTATTTCTTGTGAAGAAGCATTGTTTTCAGTTAAAGGTTCAGTTGTTTGTTGAACATTATTTTCATTTTCTAACATTTACATCACCTCTTTATTATTTATTTTCTTTATTAATTTTTTCATTTAATTTTGCTAATTTTTTTTGATGTTTGATAATTTTGTTATTTGCTCTAACATGTTTTGGAGTTGTGATAAATCTTTTGCTGAATTATACTTGTAAGTGCAAGTAAATAAAATTGCAAAAAATTCTCATATAAAAATTTCATAATGCTAAATTTAGTTTAGAAAAAGTAAGGAGTTTTTATATGAGTTATAAACATATTGGGATAGATGAAAGAATTTATATTGAGAATCAATTGAAATTTAAAGTTAAAATTAGTGAAATAGCTAAAAATCTTAATCGAAGTATTAGTACTATTATTCGAGAAGTTAATAGAAATAAAGATAATGATCATTATTTTTCATTAATTGCACAAAATAAAGCTGTAAATAGAAAAAAAACACATATTATTTTTCATAAGTTTAAATATAAAGATTTAGTCAAATATATACAACAAAAACTATTATTGGGCTGATCACCTGAACAAATTTATGGCAGAATTAAAAATTTTCATAAACAATGAGCTATCAGCTTTAAAACAATTTACAATTGAATTTATTCTGGATTATTTGATAAAGTTACTAGTAAAAATTTAAGAAGAAAAGGTAAAAAACGAAGATCTCAAGAAAATCGTGGTAAATTTAATGGTAAATCAATTAAAGAACGAGATAATGATGTTAATGATCGCATAACTCTTGGTCATTGAGAAGGAGATACTATAGTATCATCAAGAGGTAAAAGTGGAAATGTTTAGTAATCTGTGTAACTTACAAAAATAACTATGTTTAATTAATTCTAGTAAATATAATTAAATGACTAGAAAGAGTGAGTTACAGATGGCTAAAAAAGATAACTTTAATAATAATGATCCAATATCAAAAGCAGTAGATTTATTACTAGAAAATACTGAAGATTTAACAACAGTTTTTAAACCTGGCGGTTTATATAAAGAATTAACAAAAGATTAGTTGAAAAAATGTTGAATTCTGAAATGCAAAATTATTTAGGATATGAAAAAAATCAACATAGTACTACTGAAAATGCTCGTAATGGTACAAGTTCAAAAAAATTAATAACTCAACAAGGTAAAATTGAAATTGATGTACCAAGAGATCGCAATAGTAATTTTACTCCTGTAATAGTTCCTAAAAGGCAAAGAAGATTTGATGGTTTTGATCAACAAGTTCTTTCTTTATATGCAAAAGGAATGACATTATCTGATATTAGAATGCAGTTGCAAGAGTTATATCATGGTGCTGATATTAGTGAAAGTGTTATTAGTCAAATTACTGATGATGTTATTGATGATGTTAAAGCATGACAAAATCGACCATTAGAAAGTATTTATCCTATTGTTTATTTTGATTGTATAGTAGTTAAAGTACGACAAGATAAACGGATTATTAACAAATCAGTTTATATAGCATTAGGAGTTGATTTAGAACCTGTTTAGAATCTTTTTAATAAAATTGAAATAAAGGACAGAACAACCATTTGTAAACTAGTATTTAGTTTTCTTTCACAATTTTTTCATAATCTTCTGCATTTTTCTAATCATGCAAAGCTTCGTTCTACAACTCATCTTTTTGGTAGTACTACAAAAGAATGTAATTCATTACGTTTTACAACTTCAACATTTGCATTTATGATTGTTTTGATTGCAGAAGCAAATTTTTCACCAGTATAGCCAGCATCTACTATTATTTTTTGAACTGTAGAAAGATTTTCTTTTTCACTTTTAATCATTATGATAGCACTATTACGATCTGTTTTTTCTGCTGTAGTTATGTAAATTGCATGTGGTAAACCTTGCGTATCAACTGCAATATGACGTTTTATTCCTGAAATCTTTTTACCAGCATCATAACCTTTATTTTCAGTAGTATCTGTATTTTTAACACTTTGCGAATCAATTATACAAAAACTAGTTTTTTCTTTTCGATGATTCTTAATACGAATCTTTTTAACTAATTTTTTTAAAATTAATTGCAATACACTAGGTTCTTTATCATTGTTTTTACTTCAAATTTGGAAATAATAATATACAGTTTGTCATTTTGGAAAATTTTTTGGTAACATTCTTCATTGACAACCACTTTTTAATACATATAAAACTGCACAAAACACTTCATATAAATCTAAATTTCTTGGTTTTGTTTTCTTTTTGCTGTTTTCTAAAGTTGATTTTATGTTCTCAAATTGTTCTTTAGTAACATGACTTGGATAATTTTTATGCATATATACCTCTTATTTTAAAATATATAGTAATTTTACCTTATTTTCTAAAAGATTCTAAACAGGTTCTTACGCTGAATTATACTTGTAAGTGCAAGTAAATAAAATTGCAAAAAATTCTCATATAAAAATTTCATAATGCTAAATTTAGTTTAGAAAAAGTAAGGAGTTTTTATATGAGTTATAAACATATTGGGATAGATGAAAGAATTTATATTGAGAATCAATTGAAATTTAAAGTTAAAATTAGTGAAATAGCTAAAAATCTTAATCGAAGTATTAGTACTATTATTCGAGAAGTTAATAGAAATAAAGATAATGATCATTATTTTTCATTAATTGCACAAAATAAAGCTGTAAATAGAAAAAAATCACATATTATTTTTCATAAGTTTAAATATAAAGATTTAGTCAAATATATACAACAAAAACTATTATTGGGCTGATCACCTGAACAAATTTATGGCAGAATTAAAAATTTTCATAAACAATGAGCTATCAGCTTTAAAACAATTTACAATTGAATTTATTCTGGATTATTTGATAAAGTTACTAGTAAAAATTTAAGAAGAAAAGGTAAAAAACGAAGATCTCAAGAAAATCGTGGTAAATTTAATGGTAAATCAATTAAAGAACGAGATAATAATGTTAATGATCGCATAACTCTTGGTCATTGAGAAGGAGATACTATAGTATCATCAAGAGGTAAAAGTAAATCATGTTTAATAACTTTAGTTGAAAGAGTATCACGATTTACTTTAGCAATGTTAGTTAAAAACAAAACTACTAAAGTTATTAATAAAAATATCATTCATTATTTATCAATTCTTCCTAAAAATATTGTTAAAACTATTACTTTTGATCGTGGTAAAGAATTTGCAAATTGACAACAACTTGAAAAAAAGTTAGATGTGAAAATTTATTTTGCAAATCCATATTCACCTTGATAAAGAGGTACTAATGAAAATACTAATGGTTTAATTAGAGAAAAATTTCCTAAAAAATTTATTTTTTCAAAAACTAATAAAAATGAAGTTCATAAATTTATATTGTCTTTAAACCAAAGACCCAGAAAAATACTAAATTATCTTTCACCAATCGAATATTTGAATAGAAAAATAATTTAGTTGCACTTACCTTTACAATTTTGCTAATTAATTTATAGAAACATTAAATTAATTATAAAAATAAAAAATAATTATAAATTAAATTTTAATTTATACATATACAATATGTATAATTAATATTTTAAAACTTTAAAAAGAAACTACAAGTATTTTAATAATTAACACTTTAAATATAATATCTAAAAATAAACTTATTTTGTAATTAAAACATGATGCTTTTCTGTCACTCAATAATTTGAAGAAAATAACGTAATAAATATTAAACTAATAACAGTTAATAACGCAATACTATTACCAATATAAAACATTATTTCGTTATTTAAAGTAATTAAATTATAATTAATAAAACTATCGAGTAAATCAACACTACAAGTTAAAATAGCTATACATGATGCATAAATTCCTGTGATAGGCATTAATTGTCGATAATTTCAATCTAAAACCAAACTATATACAACAAAACTACAAATACCAAAAGCAATATTGGATAAAATTTGTGAAATCAAAACTGCGTAAATATTATTAGTTACTAAACTAACCATAATACTTACTATATAAATCCCAAAACCAAAATATAAAGCAATATTAGCACTGAAAAAATAATATAATCATCATCCCAATAAAAAAACACCAATTACTTGTGGCAAAGTAGTAAATAAAGTTTTATAAACATGCCATCTTTGATCAATATTACTTATTCTATAATTAAAAAATTGAGAATTCATTAAATAATAAATTAAATAGTTAATCCAAACATAATTAAAATTATTATTTTTCATTGAAAAAAAGTTTTAATTTTTTTTAAAACTATTTCATCGTGCATACCCATATTTTTTGGATCTTCTCGTAAAAGAAAAGACATGAAAAAAGTCAAAATGAAAAAACACAAAGCAGCAATAATGAAATAACTGATTTTTGAAATTGTAATAGTTGAAATATTAAATGTGAGCATATTAATTGGTATAATAATTAAACTTGCCAATAATCCCGGAACAATAAGTATAGTAAAAGTTAAAAAAGCATGTGATTTTACAAAATATTGTTCATTGAACATTAATTCATGAACTCCCAATGATGCAGTACTCATTCCTAACGCAATATTTAACAAAATCAAAGATCATAAATTTGGTACAATTAAAACTAAACAGCAAGTAACCAAAAGTCAACTATGCATTCATCAAATATACAACTTTCTTTTTTTAAATTTTGCAGTAAAAAAAGTAGCTGGTATAGCAAAAATAATTACAGTAAGCGAAATAATCACTGTAATACTAATTGCTTCAGTTACTAAATTAGTTAATGATAAAACTAAAAAATTATTAATATCTTTTAAACTATTAATACCAAGATAAAAAAAATAATAACTAATAAATAATCATTGTCACTTATTTATCTTTTGCTTAAAAAGAAAAAATAAATAAAAACTTGTAAATAAACAAAAGATTATTAAGAAAGGTAATCATATTATCATAGTTTTTTCCTTTCTTAATTAAATTATTATTTTTTGATTTGTCTTACTGCATCACGATTTTTAATCGTCTCTCTTTTATCATAATTTTTTTTACCACGAGCCAATGATATTTCTAACTTTGCTCTACTTTTACTATTTAAATATATCATTGTTGGAACAACAGTTAAGTTTTTTTGCTTTTGTTCTTGTTGAATTTTTTTAATTTCACGAGCATTTAAAAGTAATTTTCTTTTTCTTAATGGATCAAGTATATAACTAGTAGTAAATTTATAAGTATTAATGTTCATATTAATAATATAAGCTTCATTATTACTAAAAGTTACATAACTATCCTGTAAAGATACATTACCTAAACGAATTGATTTAATTTCAGAACCAGTCAAAACAATTCCCACTTCTAATTTTTCTAATAATTCATAATTAAAGTACGCTTTTTTATTTTTTGCAATTATTTTCATTGTTTCCACCATTATTTTCATAAACTTTATAATTAGATTATATAATAATAATTTCATAAATACCGAAATACTTACTTAAATTTGTTTTTTATTAAGAACATGCTATAATCTAATGAAGGTTAGATTAATCAATAGTTTTTCTAGCAATGATTAATGTAAAATTAAACATAAAATTAATATTTGTTGTATAGCGACCCAAGAAATAGATTTTATATTTGTTTTACGGGTTTTTGTTAATTTTATATATTAATAAACAACTGAAAGGAGTCTAAGGACATGGCAGGAGAGTTAAATACTAAAGCAACAACAGTAAAAAATAGTCAATTTTATCAAGGCGATTTGGGTTTTGATAAAAATAATAATGATAAAGTAATTATTTATAAAATTTTAACTGGTAAAAAACTTGAGGTTTGTAAAATTATTATTGATGAACAAAATCATATTTTAAAAATTTCTACTAAAACGGAAATTATTAATGAAGATGAATTTGAAATTTACACATTTGCTTTAGAAACAGATACTGCTGATTTTATCTTAAAACTTATTGCTAAAAATCAAATTAATGCTGAAATTAATTATGCATTTATAAATAATATTGAAGATTTTTATAATATATCTGAATCAGACTCATTAGAAGAAAAAAAGAGAAAAATTAGGAAACTCTTTTAACTATTTATAAATTTCTTCTCAATTATAAACTGAACCATAACACAAAGCTTTAATTTTAAAATCATTGTTATTATTGATAATTTCTAAAATAGTTTGGGCAATAGAAATCCCTGAGGCAACTATATCATCAATAATAATAATGTTTTTTTTATTAAAAAAATTAATATATTTAGGTAATAAATGAATCTTATTAGTAATTTCCATTTGTCTTTCGCTAACTTTTAATTTATTTTCTCAAAATTTACGGTAGTTATCAACTTGGAAAATATTATTTATTAATAATATTTTATAATTTAATTTTTTTTTAATAATTTTAACTAATTCAATTATTACTAATTCTAAACTACTAACTGAAGTAGGTTTTTTTGGCATCATAATAAAATAATCTAAATTTTCAAACAAATTAAATTTTTGACCAACTTCAAATAAATTAGTTGCTAATCTTATTACAATATTTTGTTCAATATTTACTTGCTTAATTAAGTTATAATCTTCATTAACTCATAATAAATCCGGATATTGTTTTAAACCTGGTGATTTAAAATAATTATAATAATAGCATTCAATGTTAAGATTGCTTTGTTGAATTAATCTTTTTTGCCCTTGTATTTTCATTTTTTTACTCCATTTTTCTTTTCACTTTTATTTTTTTTAACTTTACCATTTAGTTTTATCTTTTTTCTATATTTAAAATTATTTGCTTTATACATTTTTGATGATTGATTATTATTATTTTTATCACGGTTTTTATTTTGCTGACCATTTTCTTCTAAAATAAAATCAATAGTTCTAGCAACTTTATTTGCACTTTTTACAAGAACACTGACCTTTTGACCAAGAGCATACTGTTTTCGTTTTCTTTCACCAAACAAAATCATTGCTTTTTCATTAAAAATATAATAATCATCAGTCATCTCTGCAATTCTAATTAAACCCTCAATTGTATTATCTAACTCAACAAATAATCCAAAACCAGTTACACTAGAAATTATACCTTCAAATTTATGACCAATAAATTGCATCATGTATTCTGCTTTTTTCATTTGATCTACAGCTCGTTCACACTCTAATGCTTTTA
Organism: Spiroplasma ixodetis; assembly: GCF_027923845.1. Classification (GTDB taxonomy): domain Bacteria; phylum Bacillota_I; class Bacilli_A; order Mycoplasmatales; family VBWQ01; genus Spiroplasma_E; species Spiroplasma_E ixodetis_A. The sequence continues at coordinate 1,983,574 of NZ_AP026933.1, read as the reverse complement.
ATTCCATATTACTAGATTGCTCAGCAGCTCAATTAGTAAAACTTTGATATTTCTCAATTATTTTAGCATTTATTTCTCTTTTAACTATATATTGACGCAATAAACGATGAACTATTAAATCGGGATAACGTCTAATTGGCGAAGTAAAATGTGTATAATAATCACTAGCAAGTCCAAAATGGCCAATACATTTATTAGTATACTGTGCTTTTTCCATACTTCTTAATAATAAAGTTGATAAAACTTGAAATGTTGGTAATTGTTTTAAAGAATTTAATAATAATTGTAAATCTTTTGAACTAATATTTGTGATTTTTGGATTTAATTTAATACCCATTAATTTCAGAATTGTAACCATTTGATGCATTTTTTTAGAACGAGGATGTTCATGAACACGATAAATAAAAGGTAATTTCATATCAAATACAGTTTTAGCAACTACTTCATTAGCTCTAATCATAAAACTTTCAATTAATTTTTCAGCGATATCACGAGTTCTTAAAATAATATCAGTTACTTCTCCATTATCGTTAATAATTGTTTTTACTTCATTAATTTCAAAATCAATTACTCCAGCATCTTGTTTAAACTTTCATAAAATTTGGTGCAATTCTTTTGCTTTTAGTAACATTTCTCAAATTTGTGGATGTGTTTTAATAAAATTTGGATTTTTACCATTATATCCATCATTTACTTCCTCATAATTCATTCTTCTTGCTGATTTCATAAATGCCTGATAAATTTTATGTTTTACTGTTAAACCATTCTTATCAATTTCCATATCACAAACCATACATAAACGTTCTAATTGTTCATTTAAAGAACAAATACCATTTGATAACTGCGTTGGTAACATAGGAATAACACGATCTGCTAAGTAAACAGATGTACCACGAGTAAATGCCTCTTCATCTAAAGGACTATTTTCTGTTACATAATGACTAACATCAACAATAGCTACAATTAAACGATAATTACCATTAACTAGTTTAGTAACACAAATAGCATCATCAAAATCTTTAGCATCTTTACCATCAATTGTAACTAATAACTCTTTAGTCAAATCAATACGACCAATTTTATCTGATTCTAAAACTGTTAATGGCACCTTATCTGTTGCTGTTAATGTTTCAACATCAAATTGTGCTTTAATACCAATTTCATAAATAACAGCTAAAATATCAACACCAGGATCATTAATATTACCCAAGATTTTAGTAATAGTAACATTAAAAATATTTTGTTCAAAATTTTTAATTTTTGCAACAACAATATTATTTTCTAACGCTTTATCGGGGTTTAAAATATTAACTTCATACTGTTGTAACTTTGCATTTTGAATTAATAATGTTTTTACTTTCGTATCTGCATTAACAATAACAGTACCAACAAGAAGATTAGTATCACGTTTAATAATTTTTAATACTACAGCCTCATCATTCTGATTATTAATTTTTACTAACTTACATAATACTTCATCATTATTTAACGCATTATTTATGTTTTTTATATTAACGTAATATTCTTCTTCACTATTTAATAATTTAACAAATCCAAATCCTTTTTTAGTAATTTGAATTTTGCCAATAAATAAATTATTATTTTTTAGCATATAAAATTGTTGTTCTTTATTTTCCAAAATAATTTCACTATTTTTCAATTCTTCTAAATCAGCAATAAGTTCTTGCTGTTGATGATGATTAATAATATTAAGTTTCACTGTTAAATCAACCGTTGATAAAGGTGTAATACTATTTTGTAACTCATTAATAATCTCTTGCTTCATTTCAATCAATCCCAACTTTATCCTAATTATATAATTAAGGCTTTTCTCCCTTTATGTACTATTTTTAAATCTTATCACATAAATGCTGAGAAAAGCCTATCTACGAACTTTTCCCCACATTTTTAAATAAAACATAGCATTACAGTTTCAAAACTAGGTATGTTATTGAATTTATATGCAGCTTCTTTTGCATATAAATGAATATGATGTTTTGCAACTTTGATATGTGTTTTAAATGTTCTTCGTATATGTTTTCATACTGACTCAATTTGGTTGGTATTTACACCAGTTTTTGAAACATAGCCATCTTGATGGTTAACTGTTTCATGCTTAGTGAAAACCGATTTCAAATCGCGATATCCTTTTCAAAAATCAGTATGTACAACACACTTTGAAGAAATGTGGTTTATTGCAAACTGCAAAAAATTTTTACTGTTTGCGTTTTTCAATACTTTCACAATCAGATTGTTGGTTGTTTTTTCATAAATACCAACAATCAAGGTTTTATTCAACAAGGATCTTCCTTGTTTTTTAAACCCCATATGTGAAAGATACATTTCATCCATTTGCACTATGCCTTCAACAATGAATTGAGGTTTTTGTTTAGCAATGGCACTTCGGATTTTATGACCCATTCTTCAAGCTGTTTTCAAGGTCACTCCCAATTCTTTTGCAACATCAGTTGATGGAATTCCATGTTTGGTGTTTATTCATCTAAAAATGAGATAAAACCAAGATATTAAAGGTGTTTGTGACTTTGAAAATATAGTGCCCGTGAGAATACTGAATGTTTGATGACATTTCAAACATCTCATTCTTCTTAAATTAGAAGTATTCAAATTAAAACTAGAACACCTACTACATTTGATTTGTTTCAAACTTGCTATATATGCAAGACATTGTTTTTCAGTTTGAAAAGTATTATTGAACTCATTCAATTTCATTGTTTCCTCCACAAGTACATGTGGGGAGAAGTTCGATAATTAATTATAATCTATCTTTTAAAATTTATAAAAAGGCACATTTTAGTGTGCCTTTTTATAAAATAATTATCATTAATTTATAACTCCAATAGTATTAATAAGAATTCTTACTATTATTGCCATAGTAAATAACGATATACCTAATACTAAAGTGGCAATAGAAAATAACTTACTTCAACCACGTTCTTTAGTACTAGCAAATAATTCTTGATTACCCCCACTTAAAGCACCAAGTCCATTATGATTTTTTTTACCTTGTAATAAACCTAAAATTACTAATAATATAGCGATAATTAAGGCAATAATTTCAAAAGCAAAAATAATGTTTTGACTCATTTTGTCACTTCCACTTCTTTATAATATTATTAATTTTACACTTAATTTTACTAAAAATAAAAAAAATTTCATAATTATTATTATGACTTATTCCAAAATTAAAATTTTAATTATGAAAGGCTTTTCTCCCTTTATGTACTATTTTTAAATCTTATCACATAAATGCTGAGAAAAGCCTATCTACGAACTTCTCCCCACATTTTTAAATAAAACATAGCATTACAGTTTCAAAACTAGGTATGTTATTGAATTTATATGCAGCTTCTTTTGCATATAAATGAATATGATGTTTTGCAAATTTGATATGTGTTTTAAATGTTCTTCGTATATGTTTTCATACTGACTCAATTTGGTTGGTATTTACACCAGTTTTTGAAACATAGCCATCTTGATGGTTAACTGTTTCATGCTTAGTGAAAACCGATTTCAAATCGCGATATCCTTTTCAAAAATCAGTATGTACAACACACTTTGAAGAAATGTGGTTTATTGCAAACTGCAAAAGATTTTTACTGTTTGCGTTTTTCAATACTTTCACAATCAGATTGTTGGTTGTTTTTTGATAAATGCCAACAATCAAGGTTTTATTCAACAAGGATCTTCCTTGTTTTTTAAACCCCATATGTGAAAGATACATTTCATCCATTTGCACTATGCCTTCAACAATGAATTGAGGTTTTTGTTTAGCAATGGCACTTCGGATTTTATGACCCATTCTTCAAGCTGTTTTCAAGGTCACTCCCAATTCTTTTGCAACATCAGTTGATGGAATTCCATGTTTGGTGTTTATTCATCTAAAAATGAGATAAAACCAAGATATTAAAGGTGTTTGTGACTTTGAAAATATAGTGCCCGTGAGAATACTGAATGTTTGATGACATTTCAAACATCTCATTCTTCTTAAATTAGAAGTATTCAAATTAAAACTAGAACACCTACTACATTTGATTTGTTTCAAACTTGCTATATATGCAAGACATTGTTTTTCAGTTTGAAAAGTATTATTGAACTCATTCAATTTCATTGTTTCCTCCACAAGTACATGTGGGGAGAAGTTCGTTATGAAATAAGCCTAATATGTTATGTTTTATAATTCTTTTATAGGAAAAATTTATTAACTTTATTCTGGTTCAATTTCTAAGTAATTTCCAACAGCATTTGTTACAATCTTTCATCCATGTTGATTTGTCATCATATAAAAAATGTTTATTTCTGAAAAATGCTGAATTATACTTGTAAGTGCAAGTAAATAAAATTGCAAAAAATTCTCATATAAAAATTTCATAATGCTAAATTTAGTTTAGAAAAAGTAAGGAGTTTTTATATGAGTTATAAACATATTGGGATAGATGAAAGAATTTATATTGAGAATCAATTGAAATTTAAAGGGCTTTTCTCCCTTTATGTACTATTTTTAAATTTTATCACATAAATGCTGAGAAAAGCCTATCTACGGACTTCTCCCCACATTTTTAAATCAAACATAGCATTACAGTTTCAAAACTAGGTATCTTGTTGAATTTATATGCAGCTTCTTTAGCATATAAATGAACATGATGTTTTGCAACTTTGATATGTGTTTTAAATGTTCTTCTTATATGTTTTCAAACTGATTCAATTTGGTTGGTATTTACACCAATTTTTGAAACATAGCCATCTTGATGGTTAACTGTTTCATGCTTAGTGAAAACTGATTTAAAATCGCAATATCCTTTTCAAGAATCAGTATATACAAGACATTTTGAAGAAATGTGGTTTTTTGCAAACTGCAAAAGATTTTTACTCTTTGCGTTTTTCAATACTTTCACAATTAAATTATTGGTTGTTTTTTGATAAATGCCAACAATCAAGGTTTTATTCACCAAGGATCTTCCTTGTTTTTTAAAACCCATATGTGAAAGATACATTTCATCAATTTGCACTGTACCTTCAACAATAAATTGAGGTTTTTGTTTTGCAATACGTGTTCTGATTTTATGAGTCATTCTTCAAGCAGTTTTCAAAGTCACTCCCAATTCTTTTGCAATATCTGTTGATGGAATTCCATGTTTGGTGTTTATTCATCTAAAGATAAGATAAAATCAAGATGTTAAAGATGTTTGTGACCTTGAAAATATGGTGCCTGTGAGAATGCTAAATGTTTGATTACATTTTAAACATCTCATTCTTTTTAAATCAGAAGTATTCAAATTAAAACTAAAACACCTAATACATTTGTTTTCTTTTAAATTTGCTATATATGCAAGACATTGCTGTTCAGTTTGAAAAGCATTGTTGAATTCATTCAGTTTCATTATTCCCTCCACAAGTACATGTGGGGAGAAGTCCGATTTAAAGTTAAAATTAGTGAAATAGCTAAAAATCTTAATCGAAGTATTAGTACTATTATTCGAGAAGTTAATAGAAATAAAGATAATGATCATTATTTTTCATTAATTGCACAAAATAAAGCTGTAAATAGAAAAAAATCACATATTATTTTTCATAAGTTTAAATATAAAGATTTAGTCAAATATATACAACAAAAACTATTATTGGGCTGATCACCTGAACAAATTTATGGCAGAATTAAAAATTTTCATAAACAATGAGCTATCAGCTTTAAAACAATTTACATAAAAAAGAAAAAATGAATTTAAAAATTAAAAATTGAATGTTATAATAAAACTTAAGGATCTATTTATAAATATCCTTAATATTTAAATAATTAAGTTACAGAACTCTAATCACTATAAATATAATAATTCTCTTAAAATTAACCCTAAAACCTTATATTTATAATGTTTTCTACACAATTAAATCTGTAACTTAATTATTGTTCGATAGCAAGAAAAAAATCTTGTTTTTTTATATGATAATTTTTTAATTTGCAAAATTGTAAAGGTAAGTGCAACTAAATTATTTTTCTATTCAAATATTCGATTGGTGAAAGATAATTTAGTATTTTTCTGGGTCTTTGGTTTAAAGACAATATAAATTTATGAACTTCATTTTTATTAGTTTTTGAAAAAATAAATTTTTTAGGAAATTTTTCTCTAATTAAACCATTAGTATTTTCATTAGTACCTCTTTGTCAAGGTGAATATGGATTTGCAAAATAAATTTTCACATCTAACTTTTTTCAAGTTGTTGTCAATTTGCAAATTCTTTACCACGATCAAAAGTAATAGTTTTAACAATATTTTTAGGAAGAATTGATAAATAATGAATGATATTTTTATTAATAACTTTAGTAGTTTTGTTTTTAACTAACATTGCTAAAGTAAATCTTGATACTCTTTCAACTAAAGTTATTAAACATGATTTACTTTTACCTCTTGATGATACTATAGTATCTCCTTCTCAATGACCAAGAGTTATGCGATCATTAACATTATTATCTCGTTCTTTAATTGATTTACCATTAAATTTACCACGATTTTCTTGAGATCTTCGTTTTTTACCTTTTCTTCTTAAATTTTTACTAGTAACTTTATCAAATAATCCAGAATAAATTCAATTGTAAATTGTTTTAAAGCTGATAGCTCATTGTTTATGAAAATTTTTAATTCTGCCATAAATTTGTTCAGGTGATCAGCCCAATAATAGTTTTTGTTGTATATATTTGACTAAATCTTTATATTTAAACTTATGAAAAATAATATGTGATTTTTTTCTATTTACAGCTTTATTTTGTGCAATTAATGAAAAATAATGATCATTATCTTTATTTCTATTAACTTCTCGAATAATAGTACTAATACTTCGATTAAGATTTTTAGCTATTTCACTAATTTTAACTTTAAATTTCAATTGATTCTCAATATAAATTCTTTCATCTATCCCAATATGTTTATAACTCATATAAAAACTCCTTACTTTTTCTAAACTAAATTTAGCATTATGAAATTTTTATATGAGAATTTTTTGCAATTTTATTTACTTGCACTTACAAGTATAATTCAGCATTTTATATGAAGTTATACTTACTTATTGTTATAATAATTTTATGAAATTAGGTGAATAAATGAAAAAAGCATTAATTATTGATGGTAACAATTTATTATTTAAAGCATATTATGCTACTGCATACCAAGGAGTTAATCTACATTCGCTACAGGGTATTCCAACTAATGCCGTCTATGCTTTTATTAGAATGCTGACTAAGTACTTAAAATCTAACAACTATGCTAGTGTTTTTGTTGCATTTGATGCTGGTCGTAAAACATTTCGCCATGAAACTTTAGCAACATATAAAGGAAAAAGAAGTGAAACTCCGGTTGAGTTAATTGAACAATTTAATTTAGTTAAAATATTTTTAGACTTAGCACAAATTCCTTGGGGACAAATAAATAATTATGAAGCTGATGATATTATTGGCAGCATTGTTAAAAATAAAGTTGCTAGTAATTATCAAATTGATATTATGAGTAGTGATAAAGATTTATTACAACTATTAGATAACAATATTAAAATTCTTAATCCACAAAAAGGGATGAGTGATTTAAAGGTTATTACTATTTCTACATTTCAATCAGAATATGAATTATTACCTTATCAAGTTACCGATTTAAAGGGATTAATGGGTGATAGTTCTGATAATTTACCTGGCATTAAAGGAATTGGTCAAAAAACTGCTATTAGTTTATTAAAAGAATATGACACATTAGAAAATATTATTGAAAATGTAGAACAATTAAAACCAAATGTTAGTAAACTAATTAAACTTAACTTTAATAATGGTATTATTTGTAAACAACTAGCACAACTTAATTTAAATACACCAATTACTGGTAATTTAGAAACGTTTAATTATAATGTTGAAAATTTAAATAATGAAAAGTTACAAGACTTTTACAAACAATATAATATGAACTCTTTATTAACACAAGACACTAATCCTAAAACTAATAAAAATAGTACATCTCACGTTCAAATTATAAATAAGTGAAGTCAAGAATGAAATTGTGATTCAAATTACTTATGATTAGAAATTTTTGGTGATAATTATAATCGTGATAATATTATTGGTTTTGGTATTAAAAATAAAAAAGGAACATTTTATATTAATAAAATCAATGCAATTAATTGTTCTAATTTTCAACATTTCTTACAAAATAAAAAACTACAAAAAATAACTTGAGATTTAAAAAAGGTTATTATCGCAGGACTACGTTTAAAATTAATAATAAATAATATTATTTTTGACCATATGTTAGCTGCTTACCTTCTTTATGCTAATGAAAAAATATTACCAGAAAACATTGCTGTTATGCTCAATGTCAATGTTAAAGATAATTTAAGCACTGATGATTTCTATGGCAAAGGTATTAAAAAAAATATTCCCAATGATGAAAAAGAAATAGCTATTTTTTTAGAAAAAAAATTAAATTTTTTAACAGATTCTCATCTCATTCTTATAAAAAAATTAAAAGATACTAATAACTGAAATTTATATCAAGAGATTGAACTACCTGCTGCTTTTGTATTAGTAAATATGGAGTGTAATGGTGTTAACATTGATCAAAAAAAATTAAAACTACTAACTGATAAAACTTTACTAAAAATCCAAGATTTAGAATTACAAATTAAAAAAGAAAGTAATAGTAATTTAAATCCAAATTCACCAAAACAAATTAGTGAATACTTATTTAAAGAATTAAAATTACCTAATTATAAAAAAGGTAGTACTGCTTTTGAAGTTTTAATTAGTTTAAAAAATCAACATCCAATCATCGATATTCTTTTAGAATATCGTAAATTACAAAAATTATATTCCACTTACTTACTTGGTTTACAAAAATATATTTTTGATGATGGTAAAATTCATAGCATTTATAATCAAGTGCAAACCAGTACTGGCAGGTTATCTTCATTAGATCCTAATATGCAAAATATTAGTATTCGCGATAAAGAGCAAAGAGAAGTTCGCAAAATCTTTATTCCAAGCAAACCACATACTAAAATACTATCCTGTGATTATTCGCAAATTGAATTAAGAATATTAGCTCATATTAGTGAAGATGAAAATTTAATTAAAGCTTTTCAGCAAAAGCATGATATTCATCGCGAAACTGCAAGTAAAATATTAAATATACCTTTAGCAGAAGTTACTAACGAACAAAGACAAAATGCAAAAGCTATTAATTTTGGAATTGTTTATGGCATTTCTAGTTTTGGTTTATCACAACAAATAGGAATTAAAGTTGAAGATGCTAAAATATTTATTAATAAATATTTTTCGGTTTTTCCAAAAATTAAAAGTTATATTAATAATATAATTGATTTTTGTGAAAAAAATGGATACGTTCAAACAATTTTTAATCGTAGAAGAGAAGTAATGGAAATTACAAATAAAAATAAGGTGATTCAAAATTTTGGTAAACGAATAGCAATGAACATGCCAATTCAAGGTAGTGCTGCTGATATTTTAAAATTAGCAATGAATAAAATTTATAAAGAAATAAAAAAACAAAATATTGATGCAATATTAATTGCACAAATTCATGATGAATTAATTTTTGAAGTTGAAGATAATAAAGTTAATAATGTTATTACTAAAATTACTAAAATTATGTCTAATGTTACTAAATTAAAAGTTCCCTTATTAATTAATACTAGTATTGGTGATAACTGATTTGAATTAAAATAAATTTTTAAAAATTTATTAATATTTAAAATAAATTAGTTTATTATATTTTATTGGAAGGAAAATAAAAATGCCAGAATTACCCGAAGTTGAAACTGTTCGCAAAACTTTACAACCACTTTTAACTAATCATAAAATCATTGGTGTTAGAATTCTTTTAAATAAAATTATCAAAACACCAAGTATTGAACAATTCACAAAACAAATTATTGGACAAACAATAAATGATGTTCAAAGAGTTGGTAAATTATTAATATTTATATTAGATGATTATGTATTATTAAGTCATTTACGAATGGAAGGAAAATATTATTTTCAACAAAATAATCAATCAATAAATTGAAAACATGTCTTATTAATATTAGAATTAGACAATAAATACGAATTAAGATATCATGACACAAGACAGTTTGGAACCTTTCATTTACAAACTAAAAATGAATATCAAAAAATAAAACCTTATATTAATATTGGTCCAGAACCTTTTAATAAAAATGTTACTGCTGAATATTTAAAAAATAAATGAAAAAATAAAAGTCAAAGTATTAAAGCAACATTATTAGAACAAAATGTTATGAGTGGTTTAGGAAATATTTATGCAGATGAAGTATTATTTTATGCTAGTATCCATCCGCAAAGTATTACTAAAAACTTAATACTTAAACAATTACAAGAAATCATTAATAAAGCAAAATTTGTGCTTAATAAATCAATAAAACTTGGCGGATCAACAATTAGTAGTTATACTTCAAGCCTTGGTGTAACAGGTTACTATCAACAAGAATTACAAGTTCATACTAGAGCAAAAATGCCTTGTTTTAAATGCCATACTATTATCAAAAAAATAAAAATAAACCTTCGCGGAACTTACTTTTGTAATCACTGTCAAATTAAATATTAACTGTGGAAAACTCAAAAGTATATATTAATAAAGAATATTTTTAATAAAAAAAAGTGGAATAAATGTGGATAAGTATGTGTTTTAATCATTTCACTTTATTTATATTCTTTATGTGCATATAATTATCATACCATGAAAGAAATGGATAGTAAAAAGAAAGTTAGGGAATGAATATGAACAGAACAATAAATGATATTGATATTTTTAAGTTGAACCAATCAGAATATATTAGTAACGAAGATTACCAAATTTTATTTATGTTATATCAACCAATAATTGGTATTGAAGCAATAAATTTATATTTAACTTTAGTTCAAGAAAAGTTATTAACAAAACGTATTAATCTTGATTTCAATCACGGACGAATTAAATCTTTATTAAAAATAACTTCCACTCAATTACTTGTTGCTTTCCAACAACTTGAATCTGTTAACCTTATTAATACTTACTACTATTCTTTAAAATCTACTTACATTTATCAATTGTGTTCTCCCTTATCTGCTGATGATTTTTTTGCTAATACCCATTTAAACTCAGAACTACTTAAACAATTAGGAACTTTAAATTACGAAAGACAAAAATTTTATTTTTTGAAAAATGATATTGAAATTACAGAAAATTATGTTAATATTACTCAACAGGAAAATACTATCCCTCAATCTTTAAAATTAAAAACAGCACTTAATAATATTTATGCTAAACAAGAACAAACATCAATCTCTAGACCAATTTATTCATTTCAAAATAAAAATCAAATTAACACTATGAAAGTTAATTTAAATTCTAATGGTAATACAATTATATCTAAAGATAATTCTAATGTTATTAATACCACATTAAATTTAATGCAACAAAAATTACCTGAAGAATATTTAAAAAATTTAACTGGTAAAATACCAACTGATAAATTAAAAACAACATTAGAAATATTAACTAATAACTTTCAATTAAATAATGCTGTAATTAACTGCTTAATTGAATATGTTTGATTTAAAAATAATAAACGTTTAGAACCAAACTATATTATTAAAATTGCTGAAACCTTTCAAGAAAATCAAATTAATACTATTGATGATGCTTTATCTCATTTAAAACTTGCTTATGCTCGTAGCAAAAAAAATCCACAGCAACAATTTCAACAAGAATCATTATGATCTACTACAGAACAATCAACAACAAATAATTTCAATAAAAAATTAATTAAAAAATATAAGGTTGATAATATTAATAAAAAAGATATAACATTAACTCAAGAAGAAATAAAGAATATTTTAAAGGAATTTGATGCCTATTAATTTAATTATTAAAAGACACTATTATTAAGTAAGGAAATGATTATCATGAAACTTAAAGCGACAACTATCTTAAAAGAAAACATTAACAATGCTGAACTTCATGACTTTATTAAAAAAAACAACTTAACTAACAGCAAACTAGAACCATATGTTGAATTATTAAAAACTTATATTGATAGCTACAATTTATGTAAAAAACGAGAAAATCTTAGCAAATGTCTACAAAATGTTAAAGGATATCGTTATAAACTAGTAATGTTACCTAATCAAAAAATAAGTTTAGTACTAACGGATTGTCTTCATTCTATTAATAGATCTGTCCAACAACAAGTACATAATAATTTTTTAATTAAATACTATGATGATAAACTTTTATCACTTTCATGAAGTAAAAATTTTAATGCCTCAACTAATGCAAGAAAAGAAATCATCCAGTATTTACATCAATCTTTAAAACACAAAAGTTATCAAGGTTTATACTTATATGGTGACACAGGTAGTGGCAAAACTTTTATTTTTATCTTATTTGCAAATAAATTAATTCAAAAAAATCAAACTGTTTGTTTTATTGTATGACCTGAATTTGTTATGGACATTAAAAAAAGTTTTAAAAATGATACTGATACTAATCAGCAAATTGAACAATTAAAATCATGTGACTTATTATTTATTGATGATTTAGGCGGTGAAACCGTTAGCGCTTGAGAGCGTGATGAATTATTATTTAGTATTCTTAATGCACGAATTTTACCATTAAAAACTACATTTATTAATTCTAACTATAGCATTAGTGAACTATATCAACATTATTATTTAAAAAATAGTAAATCAGAAGAAATTAAAGTTAAACGCTTATTAGAACGTATTCAAACTTTAACTATACCAATTGAATTAACTGTTGAAGAATCACAAACTACAATTGAAAATAATAATATTGACAATATTAATAATGAAATAGAATATATACCAATATAAAATATAGTATTTTTCATAAAAAAATAAAATAATGAAAACTATAATTAAAATAAAGGAAATAATTTACTAATAAAATAAATGTTTTATAAATAAATCCATATTTTATGACAAATATTAACAATATTTGTTTATAATATACCTAGTCATTAATCAATATAAAAAACAAACACACAAAAGGAGTGACTCAATAATGGCAATTAAAATTGCAATTAATGGATTTGGGCGCATTGGCCGCCTTGCCTTCCGTCAATTATTTGACAAAAAAGAAATTGATATTGTTGCTATCAATGATTTAGGAAATGTAGAAGCCCTAGCATATCTATTACAATACGATTCAGCACATAGAACTTGAAAACACGGAAAAATCAAAGCAGACAAATCAAAAAATACTATTAATGTTGATGGTAAAATAATTAAAGTTTGTCAAGAAAAAGACCCAAAAGCATTACCATGAAAAGCCAATGCTGTTGATATCGTAATTGAAGCAACTGGACGTTTTACAACAAAAGAATTAGCACAAGCACATATTGATGCTGGAGCTAAAAAAGTTGTGATTTCAGCACCAGCTAAGGGAGACTTAAAAACTATTGTTTATAATGTTAACCATGATATTCTAAAAAGTACTGATAATATTATTTCTGGTGCTTCATGTACTACTAATTGTCTTGCTCCTGTTGTTCATGCTCTAGAATCAGAATTTGGAATTATTAAAGGATGAATGACAACAGTTCATGCTGCAACCAATGACCAACGTTTACTAGACTTAGAACATTCAGATTTCAGAAGAGGACGTAGTGCTATGTCTAATATTGTTCCTGCAGCTACAGGTGCTGCTGCAGCTATTGGTTTAGTTATCCCTTCTGTTAAAGGAAAACTAGATGGTTCAGCAATGCGTGTTCCAATCATTACTGGTTCAATTGTTGATTTAACAATTGAATTAAAGAAAAATGTTACTGTTGAACAAGTTAATGCAGCAATGAAAAAACATAGTAGCGAATCATTTGCTTATAATGAAGATCCAATTGTTTCAACTGATATTATTGGTTCAAGTTTTGGTTCAATTTTTGATGCAACATTAACAAAAGTTATTGAAGTTGAAGGCAAACAAATTTTTAAATTTTTTGCTTGATATGATAATGAAATGTCATATGTATCACAATTAGTAAGAACAGTAATACACTTAGCAAAGCTAAAATAATTTTTAAATAGTTTAATTAAAATATTAAACTACAAAAATGCATCTTACCAATTACAAGATGCATTTTTATTAATCGTTTTAAAAATATATTAAAATTATAATATGAAAAAAGGAGATGAAAATTATATGAATAAAAAAACATTAAAGGATCTTGATTTTAAAAATAAAAAAGTTATTGTTCGTTTTGACTTCAATGTACCATTAGAAAATAATAAAATTACCGATGATACAAGAATAAAAACAAGCATCGAAACTATTAAGTATTTACAAAATCAAGATGCAAAAATAATCATGTTATCACATCTTGGAAGAATTAAATCTGAAGCTGATAAAGCGAAGAATACTTTAGCGCCTGTTGCAAAAAGACTAAGTGAAATCTTAAAAGAAAATGTAATATTCATTAATGAAACTCGTGGTACAAATCTTGAAACAGCTATTAATAATCTTAAAAACAAAGAATTACTTTTAATAGAAAATACTCGTTTTGAAGATTTAAATGGTAATAAAGAATCTACTAATAATCCCGAATTAGGTAAATATTGAGCACATTTAGGTGATGTATTTGTTAATGATGCTTTTGGTACTGCACACCGTGCTCATGCATCTAATTTTGGTATTGCTACTAATATCAAAAATAGTTGTGTTGGTTTATTAATTGAAAAAGAATTAACAATGCTTAATAAAATCACCGTTAATCCAGAACATCCTTTTATAGCAGTACTTGGTGGTGCTAAAGTATCAGATAAAATTGATGTTATCAAACAATTATTAACAAAAGCTGATAAAGTTCTTGTTGGTGGTGGTATGGCTTATACTTTTATGAAAGCATTGAATTATAAAATTGGTAATTCATTATTAGAAAAAGATAAAATTGATATTGCTAAAGAAATTATTGAATTAGGAAAAGAAAAATTAATACTACCTATTGACTTTGTAATTGCTCCGGAATTTAAGGACATCAAAGGTAAAATTACTACTAATGAAAATATTCATGATGGATATGAAGGAATGGATATTGGTCCAAAAACAATTAAATTATTTGAAAATACTTTAATTAATACTAAAACTGTTTTTTGAAATGGACCATTAGGGGTTTTTGAAATGAGTAACTTTGTTAATGGAACAAAAAATATTTGTAAAACTATTTCACAATTAAAAGGTTCATTTACACTAATTGGCGGTGGTGATAGTGCAGCAGCAGCAGTTAAATTTGGATATGAAAATAAATTTAGCCACATTTCAACTGGTGGAGGTGCTTCATTAGAATATCTAGAAGGTAAGGATTTACCTGGTATTAATGCTATAGAAAATAAATAGTGAAAATATATGATTACTCAAGATCAAACAACAAGTGTTTTTATTCTTATTAGTTTATTTTTAATTGCGATGGTTTTAATATTTCAATTATTCCAATTTATTTTTTGATTAATTATTATTTTAAAAAGTAAAAAAAATGATACTAAATTAAAACCTAGCTATCAACAAGCATTATCCAATGAAAATATTAATTGTCAAATAGTTAAAAGTAAATTTACTTTTAAATATCTTAACTATAATTTTAAAAAAAATATTTTAAAATTAAAAAGTCGTGATTTTAATGAAACCACTACTTGAAATAAATATCAAACTTTAAGTAGTGTACTTGTTATTAAGTGAAAAAATAATTCTCAAAAATGAAGTAATTTAGCTCTACCAATTATTAATTTATTTTTTATAAATGGTGTTATTATTACTATTATTTGTGCTTTATTGTATTATATTCCAACTCAAAATAATAATATTAACAAGGAAATATTAGCAATTTTTAGTTTCCTTAGTTTACTTATTATTACTATAAGTTGATTATTTTGAACAATGTTTTATGAAAAATTTCGTAAGCAATTAATGACATTAAATACAGAATTAAATTATAATGAACAAAAAACTATTAAATATATTACCCTATTTAAATCTTGTTTTCCATTTTCTGATTTAATGTTTTAAATAAAATAAGGCTTTTCTCCCTTTATGTACTATTTTTAAATCTTATCACATAAATGCTGAGAAAAGCCTATCTACGAACTTCTCCCCACATTTTTAAATAAAACATAGCATTACAGTTTCAAAACTAGGTATGTTATTGAATTTATATGCAGCTTCTTTTGCATATAAATGAATATGATGTTTTGCAACTTTGATATGTGTTTTAAATGTTCTTCGTATATGTTTTCATACTGACTCAATTTGGTTGGTATTTACACCAGTTTTTGAAACATAGCCATCTTGATGGTTAACTTGTTTCATGCTTAGTGAAAACCGATTTCAAATCGCGATATCCTTTTCAAAAATCAGTATGTACAACACACTTTGAAGAAATGTGGTTTATTGCAAACTGCAAAAGATTTTTACTGTTTGCGTTTTTCAATACTTTCACAATCAGATTGTTGGTTGTTTTTTCATAAATACCAACAATCAAGGTTTTATTCAACAAGGATCTTCCTTGTTTTTTAAACCCCATATGTGAAAGATACATTTCATCCATTTGCACTATGCCTTCAACAATGAATTGAGGTTTTGTTTAGCAATGGCACTTCGGATTTTATGACCCATTCTTCAAGCTGTTTTCAAGGTCACTCCCAATTCTTTTGCAACATCAGTTGATGGAATTCCATGTTTGGTGTTTATTCATCTAAAAATGAAATAAAACCAAGATATTAAAGGTGTTTGTGACTTTGAAAATATAGTGCCCGTGAGAATACTGAATGTTTGATGACATTTCAAACATCTCATTCTTCTTAAATTAGAAGTATTCAAATTAAAACTAGAACACCTACTACATTTGATTTGTTTCAAACTTGCTATATATGCAAGACATTGTTTTTCAGTTTGAAAAGTATTATTGAACTCATTCAATTTCATTGTTTCCTCCACAAGTACATGTGGGGAGAAGTTCGTAAAATAATTTTATTTTATTTAAGTATCAATTTTTACCACAAGTGTAAATTTGATACTTTTTTTATTATTTTTAATTAAATTTAAACTTAAAATTTATTAATAATTGATGATTAAATAAATTTCTATTATCTAAAATACAAATTAAAAATAAACTTAGTGGTTAATACCTAGTTATAGCGATAAAACTATAATATATATTTAAATCTCATTTATAAAAGTATAGTAATCTTGCTTTAAATTATATACCATATTTATTATTATAAAAGTAAATATCTTAAGAAAAATAAAAAAATGTTAAAATAAATACATAATTTTAGATATATTTTTATTAATTATTATTTTGAAAGGGGTGTTAAAATGAAATATTTTAATCCAAGTTTTTTATTTAAATTATGAATATTAATTATTCCATTATTTCATAATGAAAAACAAAAAGTACAATCTATGCCAATAAAATCATTAAATAATTTACAACAACTACCAATTAATTTAAAACAAGCCGAAATTTTTAATCATAAACATCGTCATAAAAAAAGAAATATTAATAGTAACTTAAAAAATTCAACATTTTTTAATGGTACATGTACAAATAAAGGAACTACTTTCGTAAAATTAATTAAAGTAGACTTTATGCATGGTGTTGAAGAGCCTTGAACTAATAATAAAGGAGTTGCTATATTACCTTATGTTTTAAAAGATAATGAATATTATTATTTACTAGTTAAAGAAAATAATCCGTTATTTAAAAATAAACAAATTAGTGAATATAGCACTATTACTGGGGGAGTAGAAAAAAAAGATCTTAACACAACAGTAATAAATGAAATGAAAGAAGAAAGGAATTAGGAGATTTTTCAAATCAATCTTTAACAAGTATAAATAACAACTCTTCATTATAAAAATAAGTTATTTATATTATTGATAGACATCAACTAAAAACTCATTTGTTGACTATGAGCCAAAACTTAACTGCAATAAGAAACAATCTATTAGTAGTTACGATACTAAACATATTTTTAATAAAAAATTGAAAGGGAAAAATAAGATAATGTTAAAAAAATTATTTATGGAAATTAAACAAAGAAAAACTAAGAAAAAAATGCAAAATTGTAAAGGTAAGTGCAACTAAATTATTTTTCTATTCAAATATTCGATTGGTGAAAGATAATTTAGTATTTTTCTGGGTCTTTGGTTTAAAGACAATATAAATTTATGAACTTCATTTTTATTAGTTTTTGAAAAAATGGAAATGTTTAGTAATCTGTGTAACTTACAAAAATAACTATGTTTAATTAATTCTAGTAAATATAATTAAATGACTAGAAAGAGTGAGTTACAGATGGCTAAAAAAGATAACTTTAATAATAATGATCCAATATCAAAAGCAGTAGATTTATTACTAGAAAATACTAAAGATTTAACAACAGTTTTTAAACCTGGCGGTTTATATAAAGAATTAACAAAAAGATTAGTTGAAAAAATGTTGAATTCTGAAATGCAAAATTATTTAGGATATGAAAAAAATCAACATAGTACTACTGAAAATGCTCGTAATGGTACAAGTTCAAAAAAATTAATAACTCAACAAGGTAAAATTGAAATTGATGTACCAAGAGATCGCAATAGTAATTTTACTCCTGTAATAGTTCCTAAAAGGCAAAGAAGATTTGATGGTTTTGATCAACAAGTTCTTTCCTTGTATGCAAAAGGAATGACATTATCTGACATTAGAATGCAGTTGCAAGAGTTATATCATGGTGCTGATATTAGTGAAAGTGTTATTAGTCAAATTACTGATGATGTTATTGATGATGTTAAAGCATGACAAAATCGACCATTAGAAAGTATTTATCCTATTGTTTATTTTGATTGTATAGTAGTTAAAGTACGACAAGATAAACGGATTATTAACAAATCAGTTTATATAGCATTAGGAGTTGATTTAGAAGGCAAAAAAGATGTTTTAGGATTATGAATTAGTGAAAATGAAGGTTCTAAGTTTTGATTATCTAATTTCACAGAAATGAAAAATCGTGGCTTAAATGATATTCTTATTGCTTGTAGTGATAATTTAACAGGCATGTCAGAAGCAATACAATCAGTTTATCCTAAAACAGAACATCAATTATGCATTGTTCATCAAATTAGAAATAGTTTAAAATATGTTTCATACAAACATCGAAAAGGTCTAGTTGCAGATTTAAAACCAATTTATAGTGCATGTAGTGAAGAACAAGCAATGCAAGCTTTAGAATCGTTTGAAAGTAAATGAAATAAACAATATCCTCAAATTACTAAATCTTGATATAAAAATTGAGATAATTTAATGGTTTTTATTAGTTATCCAGTAGAAATCAAAAGAGTGATTTATACTACAAATGCTATTGAATCTGTTAATAGTCAATTACGAAAAATCATCAGAAATAAAAAAGTTTTTCCTAATGATATGGCAGTTTTCAAAATATTTTACTTGGCAATTGAAAATATAACAAAAAAATGAACATTGCCTATTCAAAATTGAAATACAGCAATTGCTCATTTTATGATAAAATTTGAAGACAGAATTAATCTAAATTAGTAACTTTGTAAAACAAAGATACACAGATTATTAAAAAGCCTCGAAAAAATAAATTTTCGAACTTCTCCCCACATGTACTTGTGGAGGAAACAATGAAATTGAATGAGTTCAATAATACTTTTCAAACTGAAAAACAATGTCTTGCATATATAGCAAGTTTGAAACAAATCAAATGTAGTAGGTGTTCTAGTTTTAATTTGAATACTTCTAATTTAAGAAGAATGAGATGTTTGAAATGTCATCAAACATTCAGTATTCTCACGGGCACTATATTTTCAAAGTCACAAACACCTTTAATATCTTGGTTTTATCTCATTTTTAGATGAATAAACACCAAACATGGAATTCCATCAACTGATGTTGCAAAAGAATTGGGAGTGACCTTGAAAACAGCTTGAAGAATGGGTCATAAAATCCGAAGTGCCATTGCTAAACAAAAACCTCAATTCATTGTTGAAGGCATAGTGCAAATGGATGAAATGTATCTTTCACATATGGGGTTTAAAAAACAAGGAAGATCCTTGTTGAATAAAACCTTGATTGTTGGTATTTATGAAAAAACAACCAACAATCTGATTGTGAAAGTATTGAAAAACGCAAACAGTAAAAATCTTTTGCAGTTTGCAATAAACCACATTTCTTCAAAGTGTGTTGTACATACTGATTTTTGAAAAGGATATCGCGATTTGAAATCGGTTTTCACTAAGCATGAAACAGTTAACCATCAAGATGGCTATGTTTCAAAAACTGGTGTAAATACCAACCAAATTGAGTCAGTATGAAAACATATACGAAGAACATTTAAAACACATATCAAAGTTGCAAAACATCATATTCATTTATATGCAAAAGAAGCTGCATATAAATTCAATAACATACCTAGTTTTGAAACTGTAATGCTATGTTTTATTTAAAAATGTGGGGAGAAGTTCGTAGATAGGCTTTTCTCAGCATTTATGTGATAAGATTTAAAAATAGTACATAAAGGGAGAAAAGCCTTAATTAAACATAGTTATTTTTGTAAGTTACACAGATTACTAAACATTTCCAATAAATTTTTTAGGAAATTTTTCTCTAATTAAACCATTAGTATTTTCATTAGTACCTCTTTGTCAAGGTGAATATGGATTTGCAAAATAAATTTTCACATCTAACTTTTTTTCAAGTTGTTGTCAATTTGCAAATTCTTTACCACGATCAAAAGTAATAGTTTTAACAATATTTTTAGGAAGAATTGATAAATAATGAATGATATTTTTATTAATAACTTTAGTAGTTTTGTTTTTAACTAACATTGCTAAAGTAAATCGTGATACTCTTTCAACTAAAGTTATTAAACATGATTTACTTTTACCTCTTGATGATACTATAGTATCTCCTTCTCAATGACCAAGAGTTATGCGATCATTAACATTATTATCTCGTTCTTTAATTGATTTACCATTAAATTTACCACAATTTTCTTGAGATCTTCGTTTTTTACCTTTTCTTCTTAAATTTTTACTAGTAACTTTATCAAATAATCCAGAATAAATTCAATTGTAAATTGTTTTAAAGCTGATAGCTCATTGTTTATGAAAATTTTTAATTCTGCCATAAATTTGTTCAGGTGATCAGCCCAATAATAGTTTTTGTTGTATATATTTGACTAAATCTTTATATTTAAACTTATGAAAAATAATATGTGATTTTTTTCTATTTACAGCTTTATTTTGTGCAATTAATGAAAAATAATGATCATTATCTTTATTTCTATTAACTTCTCGAATAATAGTACTAATACTTCGATTAAGATTTTTAGCTATTTCACTAATTTTAACTTTAAATTTCAATTGATTCTCAATATAAATTCTTTCATCTATCCCAATATGTTTATAACTCATATAAAAACTCCTTACTTTTTCTAAACTAAATTTAGCATTATGAAATTTTTATATGAGAATTTTTTGCAATTTTATTTACTTGCACTTAGAACCTGTTTAGAATCTTTTTAATAAAATTGAAATAAAGGACAGAACAACCATTTGTAAACTAGTATTTAGTTTTCTTTCACAATTTTTTCATAATCTTCTGCATTTTTCTAATCATGCAAAGCTTCGTTCTACAACTCATCTTTTTGGTAGTACTACAAAAGAATGTAATTCATTACGTTTTACAACTTCAACATTTGCATTTATGATTGTTTTGATTGCAGAAGCAAATTTTTCACCAGTATAGCCAGCATCTACTATTATTTTTTGAACTGTAGAAAGATTTTCTTTTTCACTTTTAATCATTATGATAGCACTATTACGATCTGTTTTTTCTGCTGTAGTTATGTAAATTGCATGTGGTAAACCTTGCGTATCAACTGCAATATGACGTTTTATTCCTGAAATCTTTTTACCAGCATCATAACCTTTATTTTCAGTAGTATCTGTATTTTTAACACTTTGCGAATCAATTATACAAAAACTAGTTTTTTCTTTTCGATGATTCTTAATACGAATCTTTTTAACTAATTTTTTTTAAAATTAATTGCAATACACTAGGTTCTTTATCATTGTTTTTACTTCAAATTTGGAAATAATAATCGAACTTCTCCCCACATGTACTTGTGGAGGAAACAATGAAATTGAATGAGTTCAATAATACTTTTCAAACTGAAAAACAATGTCTTGCATATATAGCAAGTTTGAAACAAATCAAATGTAGTAGGTGTTCTAGTTTTAATTTGAATACTTCTAATTTAAGAAGAATGAGATGTTTGAAATGTCATCAAACATTCAGTATTCTCACGGGCACTATATTTTCAAAGTCACAAACACCTTTAATATCTTGGTTTTATCTCATTTTTAGATGAATAAACACCAAACATGGAATTCCATCAACTGATGTTGCAAAAGAATTGGGAGTGACCTTGAAAACAGCTTGAAGAATGGGTCATAAAATCCGAAGTGCCATTGCTAAACAAAAACCTCAATTCATTGTTGAAGGCATAGTGCAAATGGATGAAATGTATCTTTCACATATGGGGTTTAAAAAACAAGGAAGATCCTTGTTGAATAAAACCTTGATTGTTGGTATTTATGAAAAAACAACCAACAATCTGATTGTGAAAGTATTGAAAAACGCAAACAGTAAAAATCTTTTGCAGTTTGCAATAAACCACATTTCTTCAAAGTGTGTTGTACATACTGATTTTTGAAAAGGATATCGCGATTTGAAATCGGTTTTCACTAAGCATGAAACAGTTAACCATCAAGATGGCTATGTTTCAAAAACTGGTGTAAATACCAACCAAATTGAGTCAGTATGAAAACATATACGAAGAACATTTAAAACACATATCAAAGTTGCAAAACATCATATTCATTTATATGCAAAAGAAGCTGCATATAAATTCAATAACATACCTAGTTTTGAAACTGTAATGCTATGTTTTATTTAAAAATGTGGGGAGAAGTTCGTAGATAGGCTTTTCTCAGCATTTATGTGATAAGATTTAAAAATAGTACATAAAGGGAGAAAAGCCATAATAATATACAGTTTGTCATTTTGGAAAATTTTTTGGTAACATTCTTCATTGACAACCACTTTTTAATACATATAAAACTGCACAAAACACTTCATATAAATCTAAATTTCTTGGTTTTGTTTTCTTTTTGCTGTTTTCTAAAGTTGATTTTATGTTCTCAAATTGTTCTTTAGTAACATGACTTGGATAATTTTTATGCATATATACCTCTTATTTTAAAATATATAATAATTTTACCTTATTTTCTAAAAGATTCTAAACAGGTTCTTACAAGTATAATTCAGCAAATAAAAAAATAATTAAAACTTCTTTTCATTTTTAATATAATCTCATATATTATCCTTTCAAAGTTGCTAACATTACAGCTTTAATAGTATGTAAACAATTTTCTGATTGTTGAAATACCTTTGATGCAGAAGATCGAAATACTTCATCAGTAACTTCTAATTCACCTGTTCCACCATATTGTTTAACAATATCTTGAGTAATTTGTGTATTACCATCATGAAAACTTGGTAAAGAATGTAAAAATATAACATCTGATTTTGCAATTTTCATTTTTTCATTATTAACTTGATATGGCATTAATTCTTTAATTCGTTGTTTTAATAAAACTTTATCTTCAGATACAGATGTTCAAACATCAGTAGCAACTACGTCAGCATCTTTACTTGCTGTTTTATAATCTTCTGTTAAAATAATAGAGCCACCCGTTTCTTGAGCAATTTCTTGACATTGTTTTAATAGTTGAGGATATGGTCATAAATTTTTATTAGCACAGATTACTAAATTCATTCCTAATTTTGCACTAATAATCATATAACTATTAGCCATATTAAAACGAGCATCTCCAAAATAAACAAATTTAATACCTTTAACATCTTTATTTTTTTTACACTCTTGAATTGTCATAATATCGGCTAGCATTTGTGTTGGATGATATAAATCAGTTAAGCCATTTCATATTGGAACACCGGCATTTTCAGCTAATTCTTCAACATCAATTTGTTTATATCCACGAAATTGAATACCATTATAAATTCTACCAAGAAATTTAGCGGTATCAACAATTGATTCTTTAATTCCTAATTTACTACTAGTTGGATCAAAATATGTTGAATGCATTCCTAAATCACAAGCAGCAACTTCAAACGCGCTTCTTGTTCGTAATGAATCTTTTCGATATAATAAAGCAACACTATAGCCTTTTAACGGCTGTTTTTCTATTCCTTTTTGTTTTGCAATTTTTAAAGTAGCAGCTAATTCTAATAAGTAATAAATTTCTTCTGAAGTAAAATCTAATAAACAAATAAAATTTCTGCCTTTTAAATTAATAGCCATGATATGTTTTCTTCCTTTCAGTTCCTAATATCTTTATTTAATTTAACATTGATATACAATATGGGCAACACTCTGGCCACATGACAATTCAGAATTAGTAATTTCATAAACATGGATATGTATTATTATATTTAATTTTTAACTCAAATTTATTAACAGCAAGTAATTATTTTGTTAATAAATTGTTGAACTGAAAGTTGTTTTAAATATTTTTCTAGTGAAATAATATATTCTTTTTTAGAATTCCATTCTTTCAAAATTTGATTGATTAAGTAAGAACATATTTTTTTATCTTGGATAATACTCGTTACAACAAACTTTTTAATATAAAATACTCCAATACCATTTCTGATAAAAATTTTAGCAAGTAATAAAACTATTTTTAATTTATTAATTTTTGAATATATATTAATAGCAGACTTACTTTGCATTCAGTATTCTCCTTAACTTAAAATATTCTTTTTTCTCTCTCATAGTTAACATTTAAAACCTTTTTTTATATTTTTGCAATACATATACAAAAAATTACTAATGAATATATATATATATATTAAATTAATAAGTGTATTTTATTGTATATTTAAAATTTAAAAGGGAGCGTGCCGATGTTGTCAATAATATTCAAATTTGTCTTAAAATTATAAAGTTAGACGAGAATAATTTTGACTTAAATATGCAATTGTATGTTAATTTTAACACTTGAAAAATATTAGTCAACAATAATGCTTACTTTTATAATTCAAAAATTCTTATTAAAACACATTTAATAAGTTTTATTTTATTTTTCATTTTTTTAAAATTTTAATTTTAATTTATAATAACTGGATGGCAGTATTAATTTGGTAGCATTTAAAATTAACCATTTTTGTATACATATCAATGTTATAAGTTCTATCACCAATCATATGCTTTAAAATTTGTTTAATATTCGTTTCAGTAAAACAACCAATATTTTCAACTAATGCTTGGTTTAATACACCATCTTTGGCATTAATAAAATAACCAACTTTTAATTTTTTATATTGTAAAGTTAATGATTCTAAAAAATCAATTAATTCATAATATTGACCTTTGGAAAATAAATTTGGCTTTTCTCCCTTTATGTACTATTTTAATTTTATCACATAAATGCTGAGAAAAGCCTATCTACGGACTTCTCCCCACATTTTTAAATCAAACATAGCATTACAGTTTCAAAACTAGGTATCTTGTTGAATTTATATGCAGCTTCTTTAGCATATAAATGAACATGATGTTTTGCAACTTTGATATGTGTTTTAAATGTTCTTCTTATATGTTTTCAAACTGATTCAATTTGGTTGGTATTTACACCAATTTTTGAAACATAGCCATCTTGATGGTTAACTGTTTCATGCTTAGTGAAAACTGATTTAAAATCGCAATATCCTTTTCAAGAATCAGTATATACAAGACATTTTGAAGAAATGTGGTTTTTTGCAAACTGCAAAAGATTTTTACTCTTTGCGTTTTTCAATACTTTCACAATTAAATTATTGGTTGTTTTTTGATAAATGCCAACAATCAAGGTTTTATTCACCAAGGATCTTCCTTGTTTTTTAAAACCCATATGTGAAAGATACATTTCATCAATTTGCACTGTACCTTCAACAATAAATTGAGGTTTTTGTTTTGCAATACGTGTTCTGATTTTATGAGTCATTCTTCAAGCAGTTTTCAAAGTCACTCCCAATTCTTTTGCAATATCTGTTGATGGAATTCCATGTTTGGTGTTTATTCATCTAAAGATAAGATAAAACCAAGATGTTAAAGATGTTTGTGACCTTGAAAATATGGTGCCTGTGAGAATGCTAAATGTTTGATTACATTTTAAACATCTCATTCTTTTTAAATCAGAAGTATTCAAATTAAAACTAAAACACCTAATACATTTGTTTTCTTTCAAATTTGCTATATATGCAAGACATTGCTGTTCAGTTTGAAAAGCATTGTTGAATTCATTCAGTTTCATTATTCCCTCCACAAGTACATGTGGGGAGAAGTCCGATAAATTTATTGCATTTTGATAGTGTAATTTAGCAATTTTATTTTTTCTTCTTCCTGCCATGATACCAAGAAATAAAACATGAAAAGCATGAAATTTATCTAAAATAAATTTAGTATTTAAAATTGTAGCAGTTTTTCTAATTCATTTTGCACTATCTCCACAAACTATTAAATTTGCTTGGTCAAAATTTTCAAAATATAAATTACCATATGTTTGAATTAATTTTGCTGTTTTTTCAGCACCAATTTCTGTTTTTGATACTCTTATTTTACACGCAGCTCTTTTATTAATTAATTTTCCATTTTTCTTTTTACCAGTACAAAATACTAATAATCTCATCGAACATTTTTTGCAATTTTTAGTATTGTGTTTTTCATTAAACTTAAATTTTCGATGTCCATCATCAATATTTATATATAATGTTTGATTTGGTTGTAATACAATTTTAGGAATATTAGCTTTTGGTAATTCAAATTTTTGGTATGTTCTACAAACTGTACTATTACTTATTAAATCTTCAAGGCTTTTCTACCTTTATGTACTATTTTTAAATCTTATCACATAAATGCTGAGAAAAGCCTATCTACGAACTTCTCCCCACATTTTTAAATAAAACATAGCATTACAGTTTCAAAACTAGGTATGTTATTGAATTTATATGCAGCTTCTTTTGCATATAAATGAATATGATGTTTTGCAACTTTGATATGTGTTTTAAATGTTCTTCGTATATGTTTTCATACTGACTCAATTTGGTTGGTATTTACACCAGTTTTTGAAACATAGCCATCTTGATGGTTAACTGTTTCATGCTTAGTGAAAACCGATTTCAAATCGCGATATCCTTTTCAAAAATCAGTATGTACAACACACTTTGAAGAAATGTGGTTTATTGCAAACTGCAAAAGATTTTTACTGTTTGCGTTTTTCAATACTTTCACAATCAGATTGTTGGTTGTTTTTTCATAAATACCAACAATCAAGGTTTTATTCAACAAGGATCTTCCTTGTTTTTTAAACCCCATATGTGAAAGATACATTTCATCCATTTGCACTATGCCTTCAACAATGAATTGAGGTTTTTGTTTAGCAATGGCACTTCGGATTTTATGACCCATTCTTCAAGCTGTTTTCAAGGTCACTCCCAATTCTTTTGCAACATCAGTTGATGGAATTCCATGTTTGGTGTTTATTCATCTAAAAATGAGATAAAACCAAGATATTAAAGGTGTTTGTGACTTTGAAAATATAGTGCCCGTGAGAATACTGAATGTTTGATGACATTTCAAACATCTCATTCTTCTTAAATTAGAAGTATTCAAATTAAAACTAGAACACCTACTACATTTGATTTGTTTCAAACTTGCTATATATGCAAGACATTGTTTTTCAGTTTGAAAAGTATTATTGAACTCATTCAATTTCATTGTTTCCTCCACAAGTACATGTGGGGAGAAGTTCGATCTTCAATAAAAGTATCACAAACATCACGATACTTTTTATCATCAGCAAAATATTTTAAAATTTGTTTAATAACATTTGGTGCAAGTTTGCTATATTTTTTAATACCAAGATAGTTATCTAATAACGATACGTATTCAATTTTTTGGGTTTTTGTGTTATAATGTGCACAAATACGTCGTTTATAAGTTAATAAACCTTTTTTTGTTTTTAATTTTCGTTGTCTAAATCTATATGATTTATATTCAGATTTATTACATTCATTTCATAATTGCTCATCTATTTTTGCAAATAATTCTTCTGTTTGCTTTAAACTTAATTCATCTTGATTAAAATCGTGTTTGTCTCAATCAAAATGATTAGGGAATGGTAGTATTAACATTTTTAATGTTCCTTTCTAAATTTGGTTTATTAATAATTTAATTTTAATTTTTTTTAAAAATAAGGAGTAAAAATGGCTTTTATTACTAGTTATGCACAATTAAATAAAAAATATAATCTTAATTTTAGTGATAATAATTATGGTTTTAATTGAGATATTTTTAAACAATTTGTTGGTGATGAATGAGCAGAATTTTTCACAACAAACTGTTTTTATCGTTTTGTACCAACCGCACGATTAACAAGAAAAACTTGAAACTGTTTAGCATTTGATTTATTTATATGTTGTAATTTTAGTGATAGTAGTGTTCAAGAAGTAAGACGATATGAAAATACTCATAATGAAACCACCATTGGGTCTTTAATGGATGTTTGTCAATATTTAGAAGATAACTATGATATTCATTTAGGGGTAAACAATCCACATGGTATTAAGTGAAAAATAACTAAGGATGGTGGATGTATTATTTTTCCCAATAATCAACAAATTGATTTTATTGGTTATGCTAATGGAAATAAAATTTTTGGTAAAGCGGTTGGTGGTTCAAGTTATTTATGTTCGAGAACCGATGAAATCATTATGGCAGAAGAAAAAGAAACATTAAGCGAAAAACAATTAACTCAACGTTATGAACGTTTAAAATTATCAATGTTTCGTAGTAATCGCATTAAAGTATCAAATCAACCAATTAAAGACTGAAGTTGAACATTTACGGATAGAAATATATTTAGTTCAACTTATGGTCAAAAAATTACTCGTTATTTTTATAAAAATCACTTTATTGCTTTTACTTGTAATCCTTATGATAAATATCATCCATTTTATTTGCTTTATTGCACGCCATATTTACCATTAAGTGATAAAGTGACAAATACTTTGAAAAAAATTGGTAAGATTTATTATGAAGACACCGAAGCATTTTCGGGTTTAGGATTATTTATTTTAAGATTTACCTTATTGCCATTTTGAAATAAATTAGAACCAGTAACTAAAAAATTAATTTTAGAATTAAAAAAGAAAAATCCTGATGAATTTAATACTGTTTATTATGGTTTTGAATTTTTAGATAGTGATGCTACCATTTTTCCTTTTCAAAAAACATTAAAATATTGACAAAAATATGATTTAAAACAATTTTATAATCAAGAAAAAGATATGTATAAATTTGATTTTTATAGTGTTGGTATTGATTGAGCTACGGGGCCAAAAGACCATACTGTATTTATGGTAGTTGGTTTTAAAGAGTATAATAATACTGGTTATTATGATGCTTATATTATTTGTGAATTAGTAGTTACACCAAATGACTTTATAAATGAACATGAAAAAATTAGTGCTTATATTAATGTAATTTTAGGATTAATGGATAATTTTGAAAATTTTGCACAAACAGTTTATTTTTATGATGATAAAGCAAGAACTGCCATTGATTGATTAAATCAAAAATTAATAGATGAACATAATACTATTTTAATAACACAAACTGCTATTAAACATGCTTCAAATTTAAATCAAGAAGCAGGATTAACTAATAGAGTAGTTTGAATGAGAAATATTATGAGTTATGGAAACTTTTATGCAAATAAAAATGATTTACCAAAAACTACTCAATGTTTAGAAGAATTACGTTATGACGAAACAAAAACTAACATTCCAGACAAAAATATGTACCAACACCCATATGACGCTTTGTTTTATGCCTTGTATCCATATAAAAATGTAATTAGGGGTAAAAATAATGCTACTGTGAAAAAAAAGTATCTTCACATTTGCCATATAATAAACAATTTCAATATAATTAATAGTATAGGTCTCATAAAATAAACGCCTTTAATTTAGGCGTTATTTTGAATTTAAAAGCATACTTGTAAAAATAATCAAAAATAGTACAATTTAAAAGTAAAATCAAGGAAAAAAGGAGTAATTTATTATGAAAACATGAATAAAAACAAATTTAAGTAAAATAACATTAGCATTAGCACTAACTGGTGCTACAACTGGAACAATAGGATTAATCATGGGGGGGTGCTTACCCATGAAAATAATTTCAAATATTCATATGAAAAACCAGACCATAGTATAGTTTTTGGTAAGTATCCAATTTGAGTTGATAAAACAACTTCATCAGATGTATTTTCATTATATTTTTCATCTGTTAAACAACATAAAGTTGACATAGAATGGGATGGTAAATATCCAAATGGATATTTTGATTGATAATTAAATTTCTAAATTTATATAAGAGATATTTTCATTATATTTATCGAATAAATTAATATTTTTTAAATCAATTTCTTGTTTATCAGTTATTAAAATTAAATCATAATTACCAGCACCAAATATTCCACTAATTTCAATCCGATTTAAATTATTAATCGGATTTTCAATTTGTAATTCAAATTCAATATTATTATCAATTTGTGAAATTTCTTTATAAAATTCTAATTTAGAAAATAATTGAGATTTATTTGAGCCATATAAATTTAAAATATTTTCAATTTTAATTTTATTAATAATTACTCTTGTAAAATATTTTCCATATTCACCATTACCTAATGTTCAATCAGCTGGAATTAATGATGGTATATTGTTACTTTCTAATTCATTTGTAATAGATAATCAATTAAATTGGTTATCATCTAGTTTGAATAATTCATTTTGACTGATATCATTATTTTTTAATTTAATATTATTGGTATCTGTAAAATCAAAATATTTAGATTTTAATATTACCTTTACATCTTTAAATTCTCAAACTTTACCAGTATCTGTATGTATAGGATTTGATTTTAATTCAAAATAATAAGGTAATAAAATTTTATTATCGTCATTTAAGCTTTTATTAATTGACATATTTGAATAAATATTATTTGATAACATAATAATTAATTGTTTAAATATTTGAACTTGTGGTAAATTTATATAATTTGGATAATCTAATTTTCATTCTTTAAATAAATTAGTAATAACATCATCAGGCTTTTGACCTTCAAATTTTTGTCTTAATTTAGCAATATCATTTTTAGGATTTCCGTTTTCATATACAGCACCATCAAAATTTCTGTTATAAGTATATGTATAAGTTAACATATCTAATAATACTTTTTGTAAACTATCAATTGGTGGTTTATCATTTACTTCAATTTCAATTGAATTAAAGTTCTGTGATAATTCAATAACAATATTTCTACTTGGATATGGTGGGTTTGGTTCTTGATGACTATATAATAAATATTGTTCATTCTTTTTCATTTCAAAATCAGCTAATTTTTTCGGTATTGGTGATGGTCCATCATATTTACCAATTTTTACATATGTTATTTTTGCATTAGCAAAATTGTAAAGGTAAGTGCAACTAAATTATTTTTCTATTCAAATATTCGATTGGTGAAAGATAATTTA
The DNA here is from genome assembly GCF_027923845.1 of Spiroplasma ixodetis. Classification (GTDB taxonomy): domain Bacteria; phylum Bacillota_I; class Bacilli_A; order Mycoplasmatales; family VBWQ01; genus Spiroplasma_E; species Spiroplasma_E ixodetis_A. Next base: position 1,951,831 of record NZ_AP026933.1, on the reverse strand, counting down.
GTATTTTTCTGGGTCTTTGGTTTAAAGACAATATAAATTTATGAACTTCATTTTTATTAGTTTTTGAAAAAATAAATTTTTTAGGAAATTTTTCTCTAATTAAACCATTAGTATTTTCATTAGTACCTCTTTGTCAAGGTGAATATGGATTTGCAAAATAAATTTTCACATCTAACTTTTTTTCAAGTTGTTGTCAATTTGCAAATTCTTTACCACGATCAAAAGTAATAGTTTTAACAATATTTTTAGGAAGAATTGATAAATAATGAATGATATTTTTATTAATAAATTTAGTAGTTTTGTTTTTAACTAACATTGCTAAAGTAAATCGTGATACTCTTTCAACTAAAGTTATTAAACATGATTTACTTTTACCTCTTGATGATACTATAGTATCTCCTTCTCAATGACCAAGAGTTATGCGATCATTAACATTATTATCTCGTTCTTTAATTGATTTACCATTAAATTTACCACGATTTTCTTGAGATCTTCGTTTTTTACCTTTTCTTCTTAAATTTTTACTAGTAACTTTATCAAATAATCCAGAATAAATTCAATTGTAAATTGTTTTAAAGCTGATAGCTCATTGTTTATGAAAATTTTTAATTCTGCCATAAATTTGTTCAGGTGATCAGCCCAATAATAGTTTTTGTTGTATATATTTGACTAAATCTTTATATTTAAACTTATGAAAAATAATATGTGATTTTTTTCTATTTACAGCTTTATTTTGTGCAATTAATGAAAAATAATAATCATTATCTTTATTTCTATTAACTTCTCGAATAATAGTACTAATACTTCGATTAAGATTTTTAGCTATTTCACTAATTTTAACTTTAAATTTCAATTGATTCTCAATATAAATTCTTTCATCTATCCCAATATGTTTATAACTCATATAAAAACTCCTTACTTTTTCTAAACTAAATTTAGCATTATGAAATTTTTATATGAGAATTTTTTGCAATTTTATTTACTTGCACTTACAAGTATAATTCAGCATTATTAATAATTTCTTTTCTTGTTTCAGTTCCTCCACCAATAGCAATTAAATCTAAAACTGATGTTTCTTTTCCTATAAATTGTTTTGCTAAATTTCATGGTAATATTTGTTCACTAAATCATTGTTGTAATATTCTAACTTTTGGTTGAGTTTCAATAGGCATTGATAATAGTGGAAATGCTATCTTATCTTTCACAAATAACTTTGGGTATACTTCCATATTGTCAACTTCACCAAGTACCTTTATATTGCCAAAAATCATGCTTCTAGGTGCTTTAATTTTTAAACCAGTAACTTTTGCATCTTTATCTAATGGTTTTTGTAATTTAATAATGATTGGATAACCATCTCTTGTTTTAAAATCTTTAATTTTAATAATAGTTATACTTTTAGTACTTCTTGTTTTTGGATTTTGATAAGGCTGTGAATAATTATTAATAATATATAAACTATCAATATTATTTTCAGTTATTGGTTCATTAATAGATACAGCATATAACTTAAATTGATTTAATAATTTTATTTCTTGAAATATTAAATTTTTAATATCAGTCATACTATATTCAATTGTATTATCATTAATATTTGTACTTGCTCTTTGATTTAATTGCATAGTAAAGTCAGATGTTTCAACAGCAGTAGTTTTTAATACTTTCTCAATATCAATAAAACCAATTTTAATAGTATTTGCTGAAAATCTTAAACTATTATTTTCATTATTTTTAAATAAACGTTCAATTTCATAAATATAAATTGTTCTTTTTTTAAATTCATCGTATGCTCTATTAATATCAGGGTCACTAGTAGCACGCATCATATTAGTAAAGTCATAAGGAATATTATCAATTAAATAATCATTTTCTACTTCTGCTTGATTAAGTTTAGTTTGTTTCTGTGGAAACTTCGTTTGTGGTTTGTTGTTGTTTTCCATTGTTCTCTCCTATTAATTGGTTATTTTCGGGATTAAATAATTTTAATTTAACTGTTAAATTATTAATTTCTTGTTCATCATTAATATTAAATGTTTTACTATTTAATAAATCTTTATCTAAACGTACTAATATTTGAATAAATTTAAGAATATCAATATTAAATTGTCATAATTTTTGTTCAATATAATTAATAGTTGAAATATTTACTGCTGTACTTTCGGGAACTGATTGTTGTGCAGATTTCTTTTGACTTGGTATATGAATACCACAACGTTTAAATATTTCATTAACATTTCAATCATATATATCAGTTAAATTTTTACCTTTAAAATTACTATTTGTCATATTGATATTTTCGTTTTGTTCATTATTATCTCCACCACTTTTAAATATGTAGTTTTTAGTAACCAAAGTTCTTACTGCTTCTTCTAATGTTGATTGAACATTACCATAAGTTTGACTAAAAATAAACTTTGGTGAGTTTAAAATAGTGTCTAAAACAATTTGTTCATAAATGACATCTAATGCTTTAATTTTATCCATTACTTTATTACAATCTGCTAATTCATTTGCTTTATTTCGCATAATTGCTATTGGTATATAATTAATATTTAATGTTTGTTCTTGTGCTAAATTAGGATTATTAATGTATGATTTAAAATCTAATGGAAATTGTTTTTTATTATCACTAATACTATAAATTGCACGATTAATAGTTATTTGTTCATTATTTAGTGTATAAATTTCAAATAATCTTACTGTTTGTGCATTTTGTTGATAACTATCATAAAAAATAGTACATTGAATTAATTTACCAGTAATATCATAAATTCTTTGTTGTATATCAACAACTTGAAAATATAAATCATCATTAGCAATAAAAATTAAATAACCACTAATTCCTAATTTACTTAATTTAAAAATAGAATTTCAATTTTTTCTGTAAAATTCTTGTTGAATTAAGTATTGTTTAATAGTTTCATTATTTATTTCTAATGGAGCATTATATAAATTAGCATTATTTTCTGCCACAAAATCAGTAAAATATGTCTCATGATTAAAATCATTAAAACCAAAATAATTTAAAATTGAAGCATGAGTACTCTTATTTTTATTAGTTAAAAATTTAACTTTTTCATTTTGATTATCACTAATATTACTTTTATCTTTTCTAAAAAATCTACCTAACATAATATTCACCACCTTTCTTTAAAATATTTGATTAATTTTTAATATAATTTTTACAATAATAAATATAATTAAACCAGCAGTTGCTGATGATAGAATTACTCCAATTAAACCTAAAATAATTTTTATAATTTTAAAAATCATAATATTATTCCTGTAATTCTTCTAATTTTCATGTATTACCTTTATAACTACCTTTAAGAGAGTAAATAGTAATAAATTTTGCACCATTGACTGATAAAACTAATACATTACTATTATTGTTAAAAACTTCTATTTCTACACCTGCTATTCTATCATCAGTTATAATAAATTCTTGAATAGCATAAACTGGATTATATATACTTCAAGAATAATAAACTCTATAATGTTTATTCTCTTGAAAATCATAAGTAATTTGTCAATTATCTCATTTATTTTTTTCTCTTGTTCCTACTTCTTGGATGGGTTACACTTTATTGGACACTAATTACGTAGACAAGTGAACAAATTTGTTAAAAGAAAGGAACTATAATTATGACCAATATTAACTCATATACCGACGAATTTAAAAAGCAAATAGTAGCTTTATATCAAAGTGGTAAGTCAGTGTCTTGTCTTGCTAAAGAATATAATGTTACAAGAGCAACTACTTATAAATGAATTAAACAATTTACTAATTCAGGTAGTTTTAAAATTAAAAATAATCTTTCAGATTTAGAAAAACAATTAATTCAAGCAAATAAAGAATTAAAACAGTTACGAATGGAAAATGATATTTTAAAGCAAGCAGCACTAATAATAGGCAGAAAATAGAAATTATTACTAAAAATAAAGTTAAATATAAAATTCGCACAATGTGTCGTTTTTTAAAACTCTCTAAATCAACATATTATTTTAATTTAAAGAAAAAGAAAAAATTCAAAATAATATTTATGATGAAGCTGTTATTAGTGCTTTTAAAGAAAATAAAGAAGTTTATGGTACTAGAAGATTAAAAGTCATACTAGCAAACCAAGAAATTTATTTATCACGCAGAAAAATTAAAAAAATTATGAATAAGCATAATTTAATATCAAAATACACTAAATTATCATTCAAAAATCATCATAATAAAGTCAATGATAGTCAAATTACCAATCTTGTTAATAGAGACTTTAATAATAGAATTAAAAATGAAGTTATTGTCAGTGATTTAACTTATGTTCAAGTTAATGGTAAATGAAACTATATTTGCCTATTAGTAGACCTGTACAACCGCGAAATTATTGGACATAGTGTTGGAGTTAAAAAGATGCATCATTAGTACATCAAGCATTTATGCACTCAAATCGCTGTTTAAAAGATATTCAAATATTTCATAGCGATCGCGGTAATGAATTCAATAATAAAACTATTGATAAACTTTTATTAGCATTCAATATTACCCGTTCTTTAAGCAAAAAAGGATGTCCTTATGACAATGCTGTTGCTGAAGCAACTTTTAAAACTTTCAAAACAGAGTTTATTAATGATAAAAATTTTACATCATTAATCCAATTAAAATTAGAATTATTTGATTACATAAATTGATATAACAACATAAGAATTCACAGCACTCTAAACTACCTAACTCCCGTTAAATATCATGAACAAATGTCTACCAAAAAATAGTCCTAAAAAGGGTTGCCATTCCATCTTTTCAATTTGAACCACTTGGACTTGGTGTTGGAGGAATATCTTTTAATTCAATATCTCAAATATTTTCTTCAATTTCATTAGTTTCTAAACTTCTTGAATTAATTTTTAATTTTGGTTGAATATCTATTTTAATAGTATCTTGTAATTCTTCTAATGAAAATATATTTCCATATTGTTTATTTCCTCCAATAATAATTAATTGACTTTTATTACCATCAACAGTTCCTAATTTAATAATTAATGAAGCATCTTCATTATCAATTTTACCTTTAACAAGCATATAATCTCCACCTATATATGCAGAACTCTTAAACTCTATTTTTAGTTTTACACTTGTTTGATTAAAAGGTGGTTTATCTCATGTTATAAATACTCTATAATATTTATTAAAACTAAGAGCAAAATCTTCTCATGTACGATTATCAAGACTTTTACCTATTATTTTTCAATTTTCTTTATCTTGTTTTTTATCAATATTACTTTTATTTTCATTAATAGCACCAACAACTGTTTTATTAGTAGTTTCTAAATTAGGAATTTCAGTACCAATACTATTAATAGAAAAAGCATATTTAAATTGATTTTTATCCATTTTATCTTCTAATTTTTTATCTACTTCTTCTTTTTTATAATAATCAGTTAAATCAGTAGAACCACCAATAGCACTAATTTTATTATTTTCATCAATAGTTATATTAGTACCAGCAGTTAATTTATCTTGTTTTTTATCAATATTTAGTTTATTTTCATTAATTGCTGGAACAATTTGTTTAACTGTTGCTTGCAAATTATTATCATCTATATTTTGTTTTTTATCTAATAAATTATTAGTTTCTTGTTTTGTATAATAATCATGTTCAGTACTATCTTCTGATATAAATTCAGTTGGTGTTCCCTTTCCTATATATTGATATAATGTAACAGAACTCGCTTGGTAATTAATATCATTAGAAACAACGGTAATATCATTTCATTCTTTAGTGAATAATAATTGTACTTTAACATTGTCCTTTATAATTAACTCATCTAACTTAATACTGGTTTGTGTTGTTCTATTAATATCGCCACCTAAATTAAATATAGTTTTTTTATCACTATATATATAATTATCAGTAGGAGTACTAGGGGGTTGGTAAATATAACCTCATATTGCTAAATATGTTTTACTAAATTCACCACTAGGAATAAAAGAAGACATTTTTTTTCATAAAGGACTAGTTTCAATATTAAATCAATTGTTTTTAATATCATCAATACTTTCATTAGTTTTAGATAGTTCACTATTTAATTTGGTAATTGTATTTTCATTTGCAGTAATTCGTTTTTGTTGTTTAGCAGAAAAATCACAAGTTGGTGCATGAGTAAAATCACCAACTTGTGGATTATTTTCTAATGCTTCAGGTGGTAATGTTCCAATTTCATCTGGTCAATCTAAAATCATTGTTTCAGTTTCTTTATCATAATCAGTTGCAACATAACCTTTATTAATAAATTTACTAACAGGACCTCTATATATTTCATTTTCATTATCATCAACTAAATCATCATATAATTTAATTTGTTTTAATAATGTAAATTCTTTTTGTTCTTTAATTAATTCATCAACTTGATTTCTAGTATAAAATGCTTTTAAGTCAATTTTTTCAACATCTATTTCATCATCATTATAACTTGAAAATATTTGTTTTAATTCTGTTAATCTTGCTCATATTTTCATTCTACTAGGTGCTAAATCTCAAACATTAATTGTAGGAGTACTATTTGCACTAAATTGAGTACCATTATTAAATTGAATAGTTGCATCAACATTAAATTCAATTGGTGTACGATTAAATACTCAATGTTCAACCATTACATAAACCATATCTCTTAATGTTTCTTTAATTAATTCATCTTTAAAACTATCAAAAGGAAATTTAGATAAAATAAAATCAAGATAAGCATTAATATCGTTTTGCGCACGTATTCCAAACGTTATAAATCAATCATTAACATTAGGTCATGTTTGTATATATTGCTGTGGCGTTTCTGTAATTTTTCCAGTTAATGGATATCAGTTATTATAATTTTCAAGACTGACATCAGTTCAAAGTTTATTAATCATAATTTATCATTCCTTAAAAAATGCTTGTTTATAATGATGAGTATGTTTTTTTGTTTTTTTATGTGTTATATGCTCAATTTCTTTTTGTATTTTATTTTTACCTTTTTTTAATTTTTTCTTACTTTTTGCTATAACTTGACTATATGCAAATTTTTCTAAATGATGTAATAATCCTGTACCAAATAAAGTATTAACACTAAATTTTAAACCAACATTTTTAAATGATTTGTTAATATTTTCAATAGGATTATTAATAACATTTACTAATTTATGATAAGTTCTAATAGTTCTAAATATTTCTCTATATACTTTAAAACTATCTCTAATTACTTGTTGTACCACTGGTGGAGCAAATGCTATTGCTTTTAATCATTTATTACGATTAACACCATAACCAATGTATCAACCACTATATCAACGATATCAATGGAATGGATGTATTTGAGTAACAAAAGTTTTTGCTTTAAGAATACTATCAACAACTGTAATTGGTTTATATTTAGGATTGCGATGATAAATAGTAATTGCACATTTATCTAATGACAAAGGTTGAATTTTACAACCCATAAATACTGGTGAATTTAATGGAATTAATTGTGCGTGTTTAATTGCTCTTTTTTCTGCACTAGTAAATAAATCAGTTGCTTTTTCTTTTAATTTATTAATTTTTTCAAATGCTTGTTTTTCTAACTTTTCAAATTTTTCTTGTAATTTATATATACTTTCTCTTATTTTTTCAAAATATGGTGTATCTTTTCAAAATTTATTTAAACCTTTTTTTAAATAAAATTTAATATCAAAATATTTAAAACTTTGATTTGCTTTTAAAACAAGTTGATGAATAACATTATTTTTAAAATTAAATTTAATAGCATTAGCACGAATTTTTTGTAAATCTAAAATTAAAGTTTTTCCATATCTATTTTCTGTATGTATTGTATGAACTAAATTTAATCAATCATGCTGATTTATAGATAGTACTTTTTTTAAATCAGTATTAAATTTTTTTAAAAAGTTATTTGCTTTTTCAATATCTTTGATTTTAAATTTAGGAGTTAATTGTGGACTTAATTTTATTAATGTATTTTGTAATAATAAGTAATCTTTTAACTCTTGTGCTTCTAATTTTTGAAAATTATTTTTATATTGTCTTTCAGCAACATAACCTAAATCTCGTAATACTGTTTCACGATTAGGAGTAAAACTATAATTCATTAAATAACGTTTATTACCAATAATTTTATCTGTTAAAATTTCTTTTCCACTTACTTGACTAATAATTTCTTGTAAGTTTTTTGCTTCTTTAACACCAATTTGTTCTAATGTTTTAGTTTTTTGTGCTAATTTAATAAATTTAGTTGTACGATAACCACGACTAATTTTATTAAGTCCAGCAAATGCAGGTAATAAATTTAAGAAAGTATTTAATTTTGTTAAATTTCCTTTTAAATAATCATAAATTTGATTAATAGTAAAATCAGTTGTAGCATAAATACCAAAATTAATAGTACTTGCAATAAAATCACTTGCACCTAATCCAAGGGCTACACTTTCACTTAATCCACCAGTAAAAGGAGCAAGTCCTACTGCTATAACTTGTACACCAATCATTTCTAAAATTTCTCATCAAAAAATTTTATTTTCTTGTTGGTTACTTGTTCTAGTATGTTTTGGTTTATTTATGTTTAAAAGTATTGCTGTACTAGTTGTACCAATTGGCATGATATTAATTTCCTTTATTTAAGAGTTATTTTAATTGGATTTGTTGTTCCTTTATAATTTAAGTCATTAACATTAGCAGTAATAGTTATATATAAGTCACCTGCTTTTTGTTTTTGATTATTTACATTAGTTTTTCCTTGTGTATCACTAAAATATTTAATAGTTGGATTTGTTAAATTTGGATTTAATGATTTAATTTCATTAGTACTTTTTATTTGTGTATTTAATTCACTATTATTGTTATTAACATTTACAGTAATATCAGTTGTTAAACTTGTAATTTTAGTTTTTAAATCAGTTTTATCAGTATTAACAATTGCACATAACATTCAACGTGAAGTTGTTTCTTCATCTGTTATATAGGGTATTGATTCACCAGTTACTTCTCCACCAACTAAATATCTTCTTCCAACTTTACCATCAGCAATATCTTGAACATATACAACTGTATTTTGTAACATATATCTTTTCATTGCTCTTGGTGTAGCTAAAACAAAAGACATAATTTTAGTTTCATTATTATCAGTAAAAGTCATATAATCATCCATTACAATTTGACATAGTACACCTTTAATATATAAATCATTTCCATTTAATCTTAATTGTTGAGCAATCTGATTATCAGTAATTAATCCTTTATTATTAGCTAAATAAACAATACTATCATAAAGATTATTAGTAATAAAAAAACGACAATTATTACTATTTCTTAGTTGAAATAAAGTATTTCAAGCATCTAACATTGATTTTAAATATCCTACTGGTGATTTATCAGTAATTTCTATTTTAGTTGCATATTTTGCAATTACATTTGTATCATTATTTGCTAAATAATCTGCTAAGTCATTAGCAACTTCATATTGCATTGTATTTAATAAATTTTGTCCATTTTCAGCATTTAAATCAACATTAGCAATTATTTCACCTGCAACTGCTTCTTCTTTAATTTCTTTTAAAATTTTAATAGTTTCAGCATAACTAACATCTAATCCTTTGCTTTTATCATTTCATTTTAATACTTTAATTTCTGAATTTTTTGGTTTTTTAACTATAAATTCAATTTTTGTTGAATTAACCATTTCGATAGGAAAAAAACTTGCTCATGGAGAATTTGATTGTTTATAAAATTCTATAAACTCTGGTGCTTCTACTAATTTTTCGGTATTATCTAAATTTTTATTGAATTGTATTGCCATTTTTTGATTTCCTTTCTGTTATAAATTATTATTTTTTTTATAATCCAATAATGTACTTTTTATTGAATTTGGTTGATTTGTTATTATTGTTTGTGGTTTGCCACCTGTATTAATTATTTCTTTAAATACTGGTTGTTCTTTAATTATTTTTTTAATAGTTTCTTCAATTTTTGAATTTTCTATATTATTTGTTTTAAATTTTAAAAAATCATAAAATTCAGTTTTAACTTGATATTTTTTAAATATATTAATTATTTCTTTTTCTTTAATTTCTTGATTAAGTTTATTTAACTTATTTTCTGCTTCATTAACTTTATTTTCTATTTCTTGTGAATAAGAATTGTTTTCAGTTAAAGGTTCAGTTGTTTGTTGAATATTATTTTCATTTTCTAACATTTAACATTCTCCTAATCTTATCCCAATAATCAATCTTTAACTAATTGTGGCATTTCACTTATTAGTTTTGGCTTTTCTCCCTTTATGTACTATTTTTAAATCTTATCACATAAATGCTGAGAAAAGCCTATCTACGAACTTCTCCCCACATTTTTAAATAAAACATAGCATTACAGTTTCAAAACTAGGTATGTTATTGAATTTATATGCAGCTTCTTTTGCATATAAATGAATATGATGTTTTGCAACTTTGATATGTGTTTTAAATGTTCTTCGTATATGTTTTCATACTGACTCAATTTGGTTGGTATTTACACCAGTTTTTGAAACATAGCCATCTTGATGGTTAACTGTTTCATGCTTAGTGAAAACCGATTTCAAATCGCGATATCCTTTTCAAAAATCAGTATGTACAACACACTTTGAAGAAATGTGGTTTATTGCAAACTGCAAAAGATTTTTACTGTTTGCGTTTTTCAATACTTTCACAATCAGATTGTTGGTTGTTTTTTGATAAATGCCAACAATCAAGGTTTTATTCAACAAGGATCTTCCTTGTTTTTTAAAACCCATATGTGAAAGATACATTTCATCCATTTGCACTATGCCTTCAACAATGAATTGAGGTTTTTGTTTAGCAATGGCACTTCGGATTTTATGACCCATTCTTCAAGCTGTTTTCAAGGTCACTCCCAATTCTTTTGCAACATCAGTTGATGGAATTCCATGTTTGGTGTTTATTCATCTAAAAATGAGATAAAACCAAGATATTAAAGGTGTTTGTGACTTTGAAAATATAGTGCCCGTGAGAATACTGAATGTTTGATGACATTTCAAACATCTCATTCTTCTTAAATTAGAAGTATTCAAATTAAAACTAGAACACCTACTACATTTGATTTGTTTCAAACTTGCTATATATGCAAGACATTGTTTTTCAGTTTGAAAAGTATTATTGAACTCATTCAATTTCATTGTTTCCTCCACAAGTACATGTGGGGAGAAGTTCGTTAGTTTTTTATAATCATTAATAGCATTTTCCAATATTTCAATATCATAAAATTTAAAACAATTATCAATATGTAAATCAAAATCTCTATCAATACTAATATCTTGTTTTCTATATTTTTCATTAAATTCAATTTTTGTCATATTATTTTTCTCCTTTATTAATCTTTTCATTTAATTTTGCTAATTTTTTTTGATGTTTTATAATTTTGTTATTTGCTCTAACATGTTTTGGAGTTGTAATAAATCTTTTTAATAAAACAATAATTTCTCTACAAATTAATGTTCCAACACTTGTTCCAATAATTATTAATTCATGTAAAAATTCTTTCATATGAATATTTTTCCTTTCAATTATTTATTTTTTAATTATTCATCAAATTGACCATTTTTAATTTTTTCTACCATTTTATGGTAACAAAGTACAGATACTATTAATTCATCTAATTTTTTTTGTAAATGTTCTGCCTCTTTATTTGCATCCTTTATTATTTCAGTGTAATATTCAATAATTTTTTCTTTATTCATAAATTATTCACCTCCTTTATAAATTCATGTGATTATAATCTCAATTTAATGAAGCATTATCATGATTTAATGGTACTTCGCTCATATTATCACTACCATATTGACTAGTTGTTTCACTATTAATTGTGAATCTATTATCATTTACTAATCTTGCAGTTTCATTATTAAATGGTGTTTCTTGCATTTCTTGAATATGATTTGTAGTTTCCATAGGTAATAAATTATGAATAATTTCACTTGCACCAGCAACTATGGTAGGTACTACATAAGCATTATTAAAATCATTATTAATACCCATAGCAACACCACTTGATATTAAACATCCACCATTTCCCATATTACAAATCTTTCTTATTGTTTCAAATCTATTAGGTATTAACTCAGTTAATCCACTAATAAGATTTGAAATACCATAAGCATTTAAACTAATATATGTATCTCAATCCATTAATGACTGATTTTCTTGTTTATTTAATAGTAATCATGGAGGACCTTCTGTTGTAGTTGTAGTAGTTATTGGAGTTGGTGTTGTTGGAATAATAGGATTAATATTGTTTTCTGTTCATTTACTATAATTTGCTAAACCAATTGTTCCTAAACCTAATAATATTTTTTTACTACTATTAATTAATTTAGTTTTAGTATTTGGTCTTTGATTTAAATTTCAAATATCTAAACCTAATTTTTTACCAAATAATAAACTATTAATTGAACCTAATACTGGATTTACAATTACTTGACCATAATAAGCACTTGTACCAATCATTGCACAAATTGGACTTATTCCAGTTCTAATTAATTTAGTTAAAGTATAATTTGATTGATTTTCTATATTTGGCATTTTATTCTCCTTTAATTTTCTAATTTTTTAACTGTTACTTTAATTCAACCTTGATAAACATCATTATCACCAACTATTAATGCAACATTACTTTCAGGGTCAGAAACAATTATGTGTTTTGATTTAACATTTGGATATTGTCTTAAAATAATTGCTCTAATATCATTACTTGTATGAATTGCTTTTGGAAATGGTGATAATATTTCAATTTCATCTTTATTTTCAAACAAAGTAGGCAATATTATCATTAGTCAAATTCACCATTTTCTATAAATTCAAGTACTTTATAATAAGCAGTAAGTTTTCCAGATTCTTTTAATTCATCACATAAACATGTTCCAATTTGTTTATTTAATCAAATAATTAATTTTTCTTTATTCATAATTTAAACTTTCTTTCCTAACTCTTTTATTTTGTTTTTGTTTACAAAAGTTGTTACATTTATGGGCATAAACTCTACCATAACCACATTTATTATTTTTTTAATTTTTATTATCATTATTTTTAAATGTTTCTTCTTTTTCATCTCAATATAATTTAGTGTTTGCTTCTATTCATTTTTCAAAATAATTTAATTTTAAATTATTCATTAGTTATTCCTTTCATTTTTTAAATCATTTAACATTGACTGAACAAAATGTACGATTTTTAGGAATGTTTAAAGTATTAAATATTTGACCAGTTACTAAAATTTCATCATTTTTGTTTAATAAAATACATCGATTATAAAGTTTTGGTTTATTAAAAATTAAAGTAACATAGTTTAAACCATTTCATTGACCACGCACAGTATAATATAATTCTTTATTACCTTTTTCGTAATATTTTGCTTCAATATTGTTACTAAGTTTTACTGTTAATTTGACATAATTGGCTTTATCTTTCATTTTTATAATTCCTTAAATAGTATTGAATATGTTTATATGCATCTTGTTCATGTTTTGTAAATTTTATATTTCCTTTGTAATTTTCTATTTTAGTTTTATTTTTTGGTGCACTTTCTAAATAATCTCAGTTCATAACATCTTGTGCTAATACCATTAATGCACCAATGATTTTAGGTGTTGCTAATGGATTAGTTAATAATTGTTTTGAACTTAAAAAGAAATTTTCTACAATAACTAATATTTTTTTATTATCAAACTGTTGTTTAATTGTTAAAAAGTATTCTTTAAATTGATTTTTACTTTCTAGAATAGTTTTAGTTTTAAATGTTTCATTAAAAACAATATTATTAGTTTCATTTGAATATATAACAATTCCATTACTACCTATTCCTGCTGGGTCAATACCAATAATTAAGTCATATTGCATTATTAATCAAATTCACTATTTTCTATTTTTTCAATTAATAAATATAAAATATTTTTGTCAAAATCAGAGTTTGTATAATTAATTTTTTTAGTTCATTTAATTATATCTTTAATATATTTAAGGAATTTTTCTTTATTCATATTTATACCTCCTACTTAACCTAACATTTAAAATACAGTCATAACAAATTGCTTTATTATTTTTGTCTCTTAAAAAGTTTTGTCTTGTTTTTATATCATTAGTATTAAAGAATAAATAATCTAATTTATGTTGTTTACATGTTCAACAAAAATACTTTTTCATAATAGTTCTTTCTAATATATTCTGTTGCTTGTAGCATAAAGAATATATATTTTTATTTTTATATTATTAATACTATTAGTTTTATTCATTCCATGAAAACTGGGCTCAAAAATAAATTTTCAAAAAAAATAAAAAATAAAACCAACGCTTGCTCACTAGGGGGTGGCAAAGTTGGTTAAATAAAGAATAGAATTAATACAATAGGTCCCTACAACAGGTCTATATATACTAGTTTCCAATTCGCTCCCACCCCAAGAATTACCATTAATGGTTAGTATATTTTATTAGGTATCACTCCACTTTTTATTTATTCATGCAAGTCCACATGCTCTAGCTACTATTTTTAACAACTGTGTTGTAGTTCACTTTTTTAGTTCCCTAACACGTGTTGATAATAGCGTTAAAGAGGGTTATTAATTATTAACTTTCTCCTACTTGGTCACTGCGTGTAGTAGATATTTAAAGAGTGTTAATAATAAAAATTTTAAAATTTTACAATTACACAAAAAAAGACAAGATTATTATTCTCGTCTTTTGTCATTTATTTTTAATTTAAGGGTTTAAAAAAATAAGGAGTTATTTTTGAAAATTACTAGTTACCGACATCTTCGCCACGCTCCCATTTAAAACTATCAAAATAAAATTTTAAATATACAATAATAAATGAAAATGAAAAATATTGGTTTAGTAATTAAATGTAAAATTAAAAAAACAAAACTTTAAAACTTACTAAAATAGAATATTTTATAAAAGTTTTGAAAATAATGTTTTATCAATAAAACTTAATATAATTTTAAATTTAAAATTTGTACCTAAATTTGAACATCTAGAATAAAGTAGACACAGAATTGTAACCTTTGTGTTAAAAATACTTTAAGGAAGGTGTTCATTTTTTTATGGCTAAATGACTATCAAAAGAAGAAAAGTTAAAAATAATAAAAATAAGTAAAATTAAAACAATTGATAAAACCGCATTAGAGTATGGTATTGGTCGATCATCAATAAAAGAATGAATTAAAGCATATAAATTATTAGGTGAAAAAGGTTTAGAATATGGCAATGGAATTCGTGCTAAAAAACCAAAAGAACAGGTCGACCCAAATCTTTAAATTTTAATGAAATGACAAAACAAGAATTAATTGAATATATTGAGGCAATGAACGATATAAAAAGTATTTAGAAAAATCGACAAAAAAGAAGAAATATTTTGTGATTTTCTCATTGAAGAAAAAATATCAGATTAGTTATTTATGTTGATTATTAAATGTTTCAAAATCAGGATATTATAAGTGAATTAAGAATGGAATGAATGAATTTAATAAATGAGATACATTTTTAGCTAATATAATTAAAAATATTTTTTATGAATTTCAAGAAATTTATGGTTATAAAATGATAACTTTATGAATTAACAAAATTTATAATTTAAAATTAAAATTTCATATTGTATATAGATATATGAAAAATATGAGTTTAAAAGCTAAGGTTCGCATAAAAAAATTTGATTATAGAACTAAATCAGGAAGTTTAAGATATGATAATTTATTAAAACGTGATTTTTCAACTACTAATTTAAATGAAAAATTAGGTACTGATATAACTTATTTATTAACTAATGGTAAAACATATTATTTATCAATTGTTAAAGATTTTCATAATAATGAAATATTAGATTATAAAATAAGTGCAAGTTTAGACATGACATTTGTTGTCCAAAACATTATCCAAGCTTGAGTTAATGCTCAAAAACCTACTTCATGAATTTTACAATCAGATCAAGGATTTCACTATACAAATCCTTCTTATAAAATTTTATGTGATGAATTAAAAATAAAAATTTCAATGTCTAGAAGAGGTAATTCCTGTGATAATGGTGCTACTGAAACTTGATTTGGAACAATGAAAACAGAATTTCTATATCAAATTCCAAGAAAAAATAGAACTATTGAATGAATACAAGACAACTTACCTAAATATATTTACTTTTATAATAATTATCGACCTCAAATAAAATTAAAAGGAATGAGTCCAATCGAATATCGATTAGCTCATTCCAAACCAACAAATAATTAATTCATACCTATAAATTTAACACTTACAAACGCTATTTTATAAAATTTAATAAAAGGTTACTTTTATTGTCCACTTTTCTTGACAAGTTCAATTATAGGTACAAATTTTTATTATTTCTCATTTTGCTGTGTATACATCACAATACGTAAAATAAGTTGTAATATTTCATAAATCATACGAATCAAGTAATAAATAAACTTAATTTGGAAAATTCAACTAATAGCACGTATTTCTTTTTCATTTAAAATACCAACAAGATTTTGACAAATTTCTTTTCTTGATTTAGCATAAAAAATCATTTGCATTGAAGAAAAAAGAATTAATAAAATACTACCTAAAATTGATAAAACAATTGAAAGTATATTGGCGCTCGCTACTGATAAAGTAATTCAAGAATTAGCAGGTGAAAGAGCAAATAGAATAGCAAGTGCAAAAGGAATTAAAACAAAAAATAATGTTATTTTACGAGAAAAATCTCATCAAAAAGTATTAAAACGACTACTATTTGAACTACTTACTGCCCAAGTACTTTCCATTGCCATTGCTAAAGTATAAATAGAACGACGGTGATAAGTTCATGGTAATAATCTTAAAGTAAAATTACCATTATTAAATAAATATGGCCTTAAATAAAAAAACCTAGGTTCAACAGTAATACTATTAATATTACCAAATCCCTTAAATTTTATTCTTTTTGCATTAATACCGTATGTTTTTAAATATTTTTGAGATAACTCGCCACCAGTTAAATTAGCACTATTTTCAAGATGGAATCAAGAATACTTAATTCAAGTGAAAAATCAAATCATAGTAACAACAAACAAAATTATACCAACAATAGCCACTAAGCTTGCTAAAACAATTAAACTAGTTGATCAAGTCTTTGGATCATTTGGATTAACTGAGGATAATAATAAATTAGTCATAATCTTCTCCTTTCTAACTATTTGAATAGAGTCTAAAATATTATAACATAGTATTATTCCACCACGAAAAGAAAGTTATAAACTTCTTGATCACCATCAACAATTTCATATTCAATATCATAATCTTCATCTAAAATTTTTTTCATAAAATTAATTTGATCTTTTGAATAACCTTTACCTTTAAAAATAGTAATTATTTCTGCACCATCTCAAATTAATTTAGTAAACAATACTTTAATTACATTAAATAAATTTTCATTTGAAGCAATAATTTTTTCTTTACCATCTTTATTACGAAAACTAACAGCAGAAAAAAAGTGTTTTTTTCCAATTTTAATACCATCTATTTCAACATCACGATCAGCAACTGTTATATAACCAAAAGCAGCATATTTAATTTCACTTCATATATTTTTATTATTTTCTTTTGCACTTAATTCAGGATTAAAATTTAAAGCAGCACGCATACCTTGAGCAATATTTTTAGCAGGTAATACAAAAACTTTTGATTTTTTTTCTAATTTTCTTGCTTGTTCTGCTGCTAAAAATAAATTACTATCATTTGGTAAAATAAAAACATTTTTTGCATCGACAATTTCAATTGCCTTTAAAAAGTCATCTGTTGATGGATTAACTCTTTTTGAATACATAATAATATTATTAACCTTTAATTCATCTCTAAAAAAGGTTTCAATTCCTCTACCGGGAACAGCAGCAATTAAAGCAAATTTATTATTTAATTTACGAATTGGTTTAATAGTTTGTGCATGTGCTTTTGCCTGTTCCGTCATATTTTCAATTTTTACTTTTAAAATTTCACCAAATTTCTGAAAATAATTTAAAATTTGACCCGGTTTTAAAGTATGAACATGAACTTTAATTAAATCTTCATCATCTACTAAAACTATTGATTGACCATCCATTGTTTCTAAATCAGTTCGTGTTTTGCTTAAATTAAAATCTAACTTACTAACTTTATTTAGTTTTACAATAACTTCTGAACAATAACCAAAGTTTTCTTGATTTAAAACCATTTCTAATTTTGCTGTATCTTGTTGTTCTAATTTTTTCTTTGGTGAAATAGCTTTACCATGCTTTAAACCATACACCATACCTTCAACAATATAAACTAAACCAGCACCACCCGAATCAACAACTCCTACTTTTTTTAAAATTGGCAATAAATCAGGTGTTCTTTTTAACGATTCATTCATTCCTTCTAGTAATTTTTCAAAAATATAAAGCGAATCTTTGCCTGTTATTTCTAATTCATTAATATAACTAGCACCATCTTTAATAATAGTAAGAATAGTACCTTCTACTGGTTTCATAACTGCACGATATGCATAATCTTGTGCACTTTTTCAAGATTTTAATAAATCCTCATTACTAATGAAATCATTTTTTAAATCTTTTGTTTTTATAGTTTGAAAAAAACCACGAAAAATTTGAGATAAAATAACTCCAGAATTACCACGCGCACCCATCATTAAACCACGAGAAAAAGTAGTAGCAAATGTTTTTAAACTATCATATTCTTTGCCATTTAATTCTTTTATACCATTCATCATTGTTAAATTCATATTTGTTCCAGTATCACCATCAGGTACGGGGAAAACATTTAATTTATCAACTTCAAAATGGTGATTATAAAGATTATTAGCACCGCTAATAAGCATAACTTTTAAGGTTTTAATATCAATTTTTTTCATTTAATTTCACCTTATATTTTCTTTTATTCTTCAATTAAATCATGAACAAAAATGTTAAGTACTATATAGTCTTGATGTTTAATAATCTTTTCAACAATATATTTTAAATTTTTCTGAGTTTGATTCATAATATTTCAAATATTATTATTAAAAAAACAAACTATATTAATATCAATAATTCAACCTAAATCAGACTTGTTAACTTTAATTCCATAATTATTATCTTTTTCATAAATATTGGCAACACCTGGTACAGATAAAATACTTTCTGATAATGCTTTTTTAATAATGTTCATAATATCTTTATCTTTTTCCACATAATCACCCCTATTATATTAATAATAAATTAAATTTATATAAAATAAAATCTCTTATAATTTTTATAGTCTCTTACATTATACCTAATATAATATATCAAGACAATAATAATCTTAAAGATAAAGATATTATATATTGATAATGGTTTTTTCTATATAAAAACATAATAAAAAAACTAAACTACCTAATTATTAAACGGACTTCTCCCCACATGTACTTGTGGAGGGAATAATGAAACTGAATGAATTCAACAATGCTTTTCAAACTGAACAGCAATGTCTTGCATATATAGCAAATTTGAAAGAAAACAAATGTATTAGGTGTTTTAATTTTAATTTGAATACTTCTGATTTAAAAAGAATGAGATGTTTAAAATGTAATCAAACATTTAGCATTCTCACAGGCACCATATTTTCAAGGTCACAAACATCTTTAACATCTTGGTTTTATCTTATCTTTAGATGAATAAACACCAAACATGGAATTCCATCAACAGATATTGCAAAAGAATTGGGAGTGACTTTGAAAACTGCTTGAAGAATGACTCATAAAATCAGAACACGTATTGCAAAACAAAAACCTCAATTTATTGTTGAAGGTACAGTGCAAATTGATGAAATGTATCTTTCACATATGGGTTTTAAAAAACAAGGAAGATCCTTGGTGAATAAAACCTTGATTGTTGGCATTTATCAAAAAACAACCAATAATTTAACGAACTTCTCCCCACATGTACTTGTGGAGGAAACAATGAAATTGAATGAGTTCAATAATACTTTTCAAACTGAAAAACAATGTCTTGCATATATAGCAAGTTTGAAACAAATCAAATGTAGTAGGTGTTCTAGCTGAATTATACTTGTAAGTGCAAGTAAATAAAATTGCAAAAAATTCTCATATAAAAATTTCATAATGCTAAATTTAGTTTAGAAAAAGTAAGGAGTTTTTATATGAGTTATAAACATATTGGGATAGATGAAATAATTTATATTGAGAATCAATTGAAATTTAAAGTTAAAATTAGTGAAATAGCTAAAAATCTTAATCGAAGTATTAGTACTATTATTCGAGAAGTTAATAGAAATAAAGATAATGATCATTATTTTTCATTAATTGCACAAAATAAAGCTGTAAATAGAAAAAAATCACATATTATTTTTCATAAGTTTAAATATAAAGATTTAGTCAAATGTATACAACAAAAACTATTATTGGGCTGATCACCTGAACAAATTTATGGCAGAATTAAAAATTTTCATAAACAATGAGCTATCAGCTTTAAAACAACTTACAATTGAATTTATTCTGGATTATTTGATAAAGTTACTAGTAAAAATTTAAGAAGAAAAGGTAAAAAACGAAGATCTCAAGAAAATCGTGGTAAATTTAATGGTAAATCAATTAAAGAACGAGATAATAATGTTAATGATCGCATAACTCTTGGTCATTGAGAAGGAGATACTATAGTATCATCAAGAGGTAAAAGTAAATCATGTTTAATAACTTTAGTTGAAAGAGTATCACGATTTACTTTAGCAATGTTAGTTAAAAACAAAACTACTAAAGTTATTAATAAAAATATCATTCATTATTTATCAATTCTTCCTAAAAATATTGTTAAAACTATTACTTTTGATCGTGGTAAAGAATTTGCAAATTGACAACAACTTGAAAAAAAGTTAGATGTGAAAATTTATTTTGCAAATCCATATTCACCTTGACAAAGAGGTACTAATGAAAATACTAATGGTTTAATTAGAGAAAAATTTCCTAAAAATTTATTTTTTCAAAAACTAATAAAAATGAAGTTCATAAATTTATATTGTCTTTAAACCAAAGACCCAGAAAAATACTAAATTATCTTTCACCAATTGAATATTTGAATAGAAAAATAATTTAGTTGCACTTACCTTTACAATTTTGCTCTAGTTTTAATTTGAATACTTCTAATTTAAGAAGAATGAGATGTTTGAAATGTCATCAAACATTCAGTATTCTCACGGGCACTATATTTTCAAAGTCACAAACACCTTTAATATCTTGGTTTTATCTCATTTTTAGATGAATAAACACCAAACATGGAATTCCATCAACTGATGTTGCAAAAGAATTGGGAGTGACCTTGAAAACAGCTTGAAGAATGGGTCATAAAATCCGAAGTGCCATTGCTAAACAAAAACCTCAATTCATTGTTGAAGGCATAGTGCAAATGGATGAAATGTATCTTTCACATATGGGGTTTAAAAAACAAGGAAGATCCTTGTTGAATAAAACCTTGATTGTTGGTATTTATGAAAAAACAACCAACAATCTGATTGTGAAAGTATTGAAAAACGCAAACAGTAAAAATCTTTTGCAGTTTGCAATAAACCACATTTCTTCAAAGTGTGTTGTACATACTGATTTTTGAAAAGGATATCGCGATTTGAAATCGGTTTTCACTAAGCATGAAACAGTTAACCATCAAGATGGCTATGTTTCAAAAACTGGTGTAAATACCAACCAAATTGAGTCAGTATGAAAACATATACGAAGAACATTTAAAACACATATCAAAGTTGCAAAACATCATATTCATTTATATGCAAAAGAAGCTGCATATAAATTCAATAACATACCTAGTTTTCAAACTGTAATGCTATGTTTTATTTAAAAATGTGGGGAGAAGTTCGTAGATAGGCTTTTCTCAGCATTTATGTGATAAGATTTAAAAATAGTACATAAAGGGAGAAAAGCCTAATTTAATTGTGAAAGATACATTTCATCCATTTGCACTATGCCTTCAACAATGAATTGAGGTTTTTGTTTAGCAATGGCACTTCGGATTTTATGACCCATTCTTCAAGCTGTTTTCAAGGTCACTCCCAATTCTTTTGCAACATCAGTTGATGGAATTCCATGTTTGGTGTTTATTCATCTAAAGATAAGATAAAACCAAGATATTAAAGGTGTTTGTGACTTTGAAAATATAGTGCCCGTGAGAATACTGAATGTTTGATGACATTTCAAACATCTCATTCTTCTTAAATTAGAAGTATTCAAATTAAAACTAGAACACCTACTACATTTGATTTGTTTCAAACTTGCTATATATGCAAGACATTGTTTTTCAGTTTGAAAAGTATTATTGAACTCATTCAATTTCATTGTTTCCTCCACAAGTACATGTGGGGAGAAGTTCGATTAATAATTAAACTATACTTCAAAAATTTACTATATAAATTTTAAGCATTTTTGCGTTTTTAATCGTAATCTTATTTTTTGCAAAAATTGCAAATACAATTTTCATAATAATAATTACTGGATGGGTTACACTTTATTGGACACTAATTACGTAGACAAGTGAACAAATTTGTTAAAAGAAAGGAACTATAATTATGACCAATATTAACTCATATACCGACGAATTTAAAAAGCAAATAGTAGCTTTATATCAAAGTGGTAAGTCAGTGTCTTGTCTTGCTAAAGAATATAATGTTACAAGAGCAACTACTTATAAATGAATTAAACAATTTACTAATTCAGGTAGTTTTAAAATTAAAAATAATCTTTCAGATTTAGAAAAACAATTAATTCAAGCAAATAAAGAATTAAAACAGTTACGAATGGAAAATGATATTTTAAAGCAAGCAGCACTAATAATAGGCAGAAAATAGAAATTATTACTAAAAATAAAGTTAAATATAAAATTCGCACAATGTGTCGTTTTTTAAAACTCTCTAAATCAACATATTATTTTAATTTAAAGAAAAAGAAAAAAATTCAAAATAATATTTATGATGAAGCTGTTATTAGTGCTTTTAAAGAAAATAAAGAAGTTTATGGTACTAGAAGATTAAAAGTCATACTAGCAAACCAAGAAATTTATTTATCACGCAGAAAAATTAAAAAAATTATGAATAAGCATAATTTAATATCAAAATACACTAAATTATCATTCAAAAATCATCATAATAAAGTCAATGATAGTCAAATTACCAGAGGCTTTTTAATAATCTGTGTATCTTTGTTTTACAAAGTTACTAATTTAGATTAATTCTGTCTTCAAATTTTATCATAAAATGAGCAATTGCTGTATTTCAATTTTGAATAGGCAATGTTCATTTTTTTGTTATATTTTCAATTGCCAAGTAAAATATTTTGAAAACTGCCATATCATTAGGAAAAAATTTTTTATTTCTGATGATTTTTCGTAATTGACTATTAACAAATTCAATAGCATTTGTAGTATAAATCACTCTTTTGATTTCTACTGGATAACTAATAAAAACCATTAAATTATCTCAATTTTTATATCAAGATTTAGTAATTTGAGGATATTGTTTATTTCATTTACTTTCAAACGATTCTAAAGCTTGCATTGCTTGTTCTTCACTACATGCACTATAAATTGGTTTTAAATCTGCAACTAGACCTTTTCGATGTTTGTATGAAACATATTTTAAACTATTTCTAATTTGATGAACAATGCATAATTGATGTTCTGTTTTAGAACCTGTTTAGAATCTTTTAGAAAATAAGGTAAAATTACTATATATTTTAAAATAAGAGGTATATATGCATAAAAATTATCCAAGTCATGTTACTAAAGAACAATTTGAGAACATAAAATCAACTTTAGAAAACAGCAAAAAGAAAACAAAACCAAGAAATTTAGATTTATATGAAGTGTTTTGTGCAGTTTTATATGTATTAAAAAGTGGTTGTCAATGAAGAATGTTACCAAAAAATTTTCCAAAATGACAAACTGTATATTATTATTTCCAAATTTGAAGTAAAAACAATGATAAAGAACCTAGTGTATTGCAATTAATTTTAAAAAAAATTAGTTAAAAAGATTCGTATTAAGAATCATCGAAAAGAAAAAACTAGTTTTTGTATAATTGATTCGCAAAGTGTTAAAAATACAGATACTACTGAAAATAAAGGTTATGATGCTGGTAAAAAGATTTCAGGAATAAAACGTCATATTGCAGTTGATACGCAAGGTTTACCACATGCAATTTACATAACTACAGCAGAAAAAACAGATCGTAATAGTGCTATCATAATGATTAAAAGTGAAAAAGAAAATCTTTCTAGGAAATGTTTAGTAATCTGTGTAACTTACAAAAATAACTATGTTTAATTAATTCTAGTAAATATAATTAAATGACTAGAAAGAGTGAGTTACAGATGGCTAAAAAAGATAACTTTAATAATAATGATCCAATATCAAAAGCAGTAGATTTATTACTAGAAAATACTGAAGATTTAACAACAGTTTTTAAACCTGGCGGTTTATATAAAGAATTAACAAAAAGATTAGTTGAAAAAATGTTGAATTCTGAAATGCAAAATTATTTAGGATATGAAAAAAAATCAACATAGTACTACTGAAAATGCTCGTAATGGTACAAGTTCAAAAAAATTAATAACTCAACAAGGTAAAATTGAAATTGATGTACCAAGAGATCGCAATAGTAATTTTACTCCTGTAATAGTTCCTAAAAGGCAAAGAAGATTTGATGGTTTTGATCAACAAGTTCTTTCCTTGTATGCAAAAGGAATGACATTATCTGACATTAGAATGCAGTTGCAAGAGTTATATCATGGTGCTGATATTAGTGAAAGTGTTATTAGTCAAATTACTGATGATGTTATTGATGATGTTAAAGCATGACAAAATCGACCATTAGAAAGTATTTATCCTATTGTTTATTTTGATTGTATAGTAGTTAAAGTACGACAAGATAAACGGATTATTAACAAATCAGTTTATATAGCATTAGGAGTTGATTTAGAAGGCAAAAAAGATGTTTTAGGATTATGAATTAGTGAAAATGAAGGTTCTAAGTTTTGATTATCTAATTTCACAGAAATGAAAAATCGTGGCTTAAATGATATTCTTATTGCTTGTAGTGATAATTTAACAGGCATGTCAGAAGCAATACAATCAGTTTATCCTAAAACAGAACATCAATTATGCATTGTTCATCAAATTAGAAATAGTTTAAAATATGTTTCATACAAACATCGAAAAGGTCTAGTTGCAGATTTAAAACCAATTTATAGTGCATGTAGTGAAGAACAAGCAATGCAAGCTTTAGAATCGTTTGAAAGTAAATGAAATAAACAATATCCTCAAATTACTAAATCTTGATATAAAAATTGAGATAATTTAATGGTTTTTATTAGTTATCCAGTAGAAATCAAAAGAGTGATTTATACTACAAATGCTATTGAATCTGTTAATAGTCAATTACGAAAAATCATCAGAAATAAAAAAGTTTTTCCTAATGATATGGCAGTTTTCAAAATATTTTACTTGGCAATTGAAAATATAACAAAAAAATGAACATTGCCTATTCAAAATTGAAATACAGCAATTGCTCATTTTATGATAAAATTTGAAGACAGAATTAATCTAAATTAGTAACTTTGTAAAACAAAGATACACAGATTATTAAAAAGCCTCTCTTTCTACAGTTCAAAAAATAATAGTAGATGCTGGCTATACTGGTGAAAAATTTGCTTCTGCAATCAAAACAATCATAAATGCAAATGTTGAAGTTGTAAAACGTAATGAATTACATTCTTTGTAGTACTACCAAAAAGATGAGTTGTAGAACGAAGCTTTGCATGATTAGAAAAATGCAGAAGATTATGAAAAAATTGTGAAAGAAAACTAAATACTAGTTTACAAATGGTTGTTCTGTCCTTTATTTCAATTTTATTAAAAAGATTCTAAACAGGTTCTTAGGATAAACTGATTGTATTGCTTCTGACATGCCTGTTAAATTATCACTACAAGCAATAAGAATATCATTTAAGCCACGATTTTTCATTTCTGTGAAATTAGATAATCAAAACTTAGAACCTTCATTTTCACTAATTCATAATCCTAAAACATCTTTTTTGCCTTCTAAATCAACTCCTAATGCTATATAAACTGATTTGTTAATAATCCGTTTATCTTGTCGTACTTTAACTACTATACAATCAAAATAAACAATAGGATAAATACTTTCTAATGGTCGATTTTGTCATGCTTTAACATCATCAATAACATCATCAGTAATTTGACTAATAACACTTTCACTAATATCAGCACCATGATATAACTCTTGCAACTGCATTCTAATGTCAGATAATGTCATTCCTTTTGCATACAAGGAAAGAACTTGTTGATCAAAACCATCAAATCTTCTTTGCCTTTTAGGAACTATTACAGGAGTAAAATTACTATTGCGATCTCTTGGTACATCAATTTCAATTTTACCTTGTTGAATTATTAATTTTTTTGAACTTGTACCATTACGAGCATTTTCAGTAGTACTATGTTGATTTTTTTCATATCCTAAATAATTTTGCATTTCAGAATTCAACATTTTTTCAACTAATCTTTTTGTTAATTCTTTATATAAACCGCCAGGTTTAAAAACTGTTGTTAAATCTTCAGTATTTTCTAGTAATAAATCTACTGCTTTTGATATTGGATCATTATTATTAAAGTTATCTTTTTTAGCCATCTGTAACTCACTCTTTCTAGTCATTTAATTATATTTACTAGAATTAATTAAACATAGTTATTTTTGTAAGTTACACAGATTACTAAACATTTCCAATTAGCAATCTTGTTAATAGAGACTTTAATAATAGAATTAAAAATGAAGTTATTGTCAGTGATTTAACTTATGTTCAAGTTAATGGTAAATGAAACTATATTTGCCTATTAGTAGACCTGTACAACCGCGAAATTATTGGACATAGTGTTGGAGTTAAAAAAGATGCATCTGGATGGGTGAACTTGTCAAGAAAAGTGGACAATAAAAGTAACCTTTTATTAAATTTTATAAAATAGCGTTTGTAAGTGTTAAATTTATAGGTATGAAGTAATTATTTGTTGGTTTGGAATGAGCTAATCGATATTCGATTGGACTCATTCCTTTTAATTTTATTTGAGGTCGATAATTATTATAAAAGTAAATATATTTAGGTAAGTTGTCTTGTATTCATTCAATAGTTCTATTTTTTCTTGGAATTTGATATAGAAATTCTGTTTTCATTGTTCCAAATCAAGTTTCAGTAGCACCATTATCACAGGAATTACCTCTTCTAGACATTGAAATTTTTATTTTTAATTCATCACATAAAATTTTATAAGAAGGATTTGTATAGTGAAATCCTTGATCTGATTGTAAAATTCATGAAGTAGGTTTTTGAGCATTAACTCAAGCTTGGATAATGTTTTGGACAACAAATGTCATGTCTAAACTTGCACTTATTTTATAATCTAATATTTCATTAGGCTTTTCTCCCTTTATGTACTATTTTAATTTTATCACATAAATGCTGAGAAAAGCCTATCTACGGACTTCTCCCCATATTTTTAAATCAAACATAGCATTACAGTTTCAAAACTAGGTATCTTGTTGAATTTATATGCAGCTTCTTTAGCATATAAATGAACATGATGTTTTGCAACTTTGATATGTGTTTTAAATGTTCTTCTTATATGTTTTCAAACTGATTCAATTTGGTTGGTATTTACACCAATTTTTGAAACATAGCCATCTTGATGGTTAACTGTTTCATGCTTAGTGAAAACTGATTTAAAATCGCAATATCCTTTTCAAGAATCAGTATATACAAGACATTTTGAAGAAATGTGGTTTTTTGCAAACTGCAAAAGATTTTTACTCTTTGCGTTTTTCAATACTTTCACAATTAAATTATTGGTTGTTTTTTGATAAATGCCAACAATCAAGGTTTTATTCACCAAGGATCTTCCTTGTTTTTTAAAACCCATATGTGAAAGATACATTTCATCAATTTGCACTGTACCTTCAACAATAAATTGAGGTTTTTGTTTTGCAATACGTGTTCTGATTTTATGAGTCATTCTTCAAGCAGTTTTCAAAGTCACTCCCAATTCTTTTGCAATATCTGTTGATGGAATTCCATGTTTGGTGTTTATTCATCTAAAGATAAGATAAAACCAAGATGTTAAAGATGTTTGTGACCTTGAAAATATGGTGCCTGTGAGAATGCTAAATGTTTGATTACATTTTAAACATCTCATTCTTTTTAAATCAGAAGTATTCAAATTAAAACTAAAACACCTAATACATTTGTTTTCTTTCAAATTTGCTATATATGCAAGACATTGCTGTTCAGTTTGAAAAGCATTGTTGAATTCATTCAGTTTCATTATTCCCTCCACAAGTACATGTGGGGAGAAGTCCGTTTCATTATTATGAAAATCTTTAACAATTGATAAATAATATGTTTTACCATTAGTTAATAAATAAGTTATATCAGTACCTAATTTTTCATTTAAATTAGTAGTTGAAAAATCACGTTTTAATAAATTATCATATCTTAAACTTCCTGATTTAGTTCTATAATCAAATTTTTTTATGCGAACCTTAGCTTTTAAACTCATATTTTTCATATATCTATATACAATATGAAATTTTAATTTTAAATTATAAATTTTGTTAATTCATAAAGTTATCATTTTATAACCATAAATTTCTTGAAATTCATAAAAAATATTTTTAATTATATTAGCTAAAAATGTATCTCATTTATTAAATTCATTCATTCCATTCTTAATTCACTTATAATATCCTGATTTTGAAACATTTAATAATCAACATAAATAACTAATCTGATATTTTTTCTTCAATGAGAAAATCACAAAATATTTCTTCTTTTTTGTCGATTTTTCTAAATACTTTTTGGGAGCGTACCGATGTTGTCAATAATATTCAAATTTGTCTTAAAATTATAAAGTTAGACGAGAATAATTTTGACTTCAATATGCAATTGTGAATTAATTTTAACACTTGTAAAATATTAGTCAACAATAATACTTACTTTTATAACTCAAAAATTCTTATTAAAGTAAACTTTAATAAGTTTTATTATATTTTTAGTTATTTTTGAATTTAGATTTTAATTTATAATAATTGTATGGCTGTATTTATTTGATAGCATTTAAAATTAACCATTTTTGTATACATATCAATGTTATAAGTTCTATCACCAATCATTTTTTTTAAAATTTGTTTAATATTAGTTTCAGTAAAGCAACCAATATTTTCAACTAGTGCTTGGTTTAATACACCATCTTTTGCATTAATAAAATAACCAACTTTTAATTTTTTATATTGCAAAGTTAATGATTGTAAAAAATCAATTAATTCATAATATTGACCTTTTTCAAATAAATTTATTGCATTTTGATAGTGTAATTTAGCAATTTTATTTTTTCTTCTTCCAGTCATTATGCCAAGAAATAAAACATGAAAAGCATGGAATTTATCTAAAATAAATTTAGCATTTAAAATTGTAGCAGTTTTTCTAATTCATTTTGCGCTATCTCCACAAACTACTAAATTTGCTTGTTCAAAATTTTCAAAAAATAAATTACCATATTTTTCAATTAATTTTGCAGTTTTTTCAGCACCAATTTCTGTTTTTGATACTCTTATTTTACATGCCGCTCTTTTATTAATTAATTTTCCATTTTTCTTTTTACCAGTACAAAATACTATTAATCTCATAGAACATTTTTTACAATTTTTAGTATTGTGTTTTTCATTAAACTTAAATTTTCTATGACCATCATCAATATTTATATATAAAGTTTGATTTGGTTGTAATACTATTTTAGGAATATTAACTTTTGGTAATTTAAATTTTTGATATGTTCTACAAACTGTACTATTACTTATTAAATCTTCAATAAAAGTATCACAAACATCACGATACTTTTTATCATCAGCAAAATATTTTAAAATTTGTTTAATAACATTTGGTGCAAGTTTGCTATATTTTTTAACACCAAGATAATTATCTAGCAATGAAACAAATTCCTTTTTTTGTGTTTTTGGGTTATAATGTGTACAAATACGTCGTTTATAATTTAATAAACCTTTTTTTGCTTTTAATTTTCGTTTTCTAAATCTATATGATTTATATTCAGATTTATCACATATACTTCATAAATAATCATCTATTTTTGTAAATAATTCTTCTGTTTGTTTTAAACTTAATTCATCTTGATTAAAATCGTGTTTGTCTCAATCAAAATGATTTGCGAATGGTAATATAAACATTTTTAATGTTCCTTTCTAATTTTTGTTTGTTAATAATTTAAGTTTAATTTTTTTAAAAAAATAAGGAGTAAATATGGCTTTTATCACTAGTTATGCACAATTAAATAAAAAATATAGTCTTAATTTTAGTGATAATAATTATGGTTTTAGTTGAGATATTTTTAAACAATTTGTTGGTGATGAATGAGCAGAATTTTTTACTACCAATTGTTTTTATCGTTTTGTACCAACTGCACGTGGAACAAGAAAAACTTGAAACTGTTTAGCATTTGATTTATTTATATGTTCTAATTTTAGTGATAGTAGTGTCCAAGAAGTAAGACGCTATGAAAATACTCATAGTGAAACTACAATTGGTGCTTTAATGAATGTTTGTCAAGTTTTATTAGATACATATAATATTAATTTACTGCCTAATAATCCACATGGAATTAAATGAAAAATTACTAAGGATGGTGGTTGTATTATTTTTCCTAATAATCAACAAATTGACTTTATTGGTTATGCTAATGGTAATAAGATTTTTGGAAAAGAAGCTGGTGGTTCAAGTTTTTTAGGTTCAAGAACAGATGAAATTATTATGGCAGAAGAAAAAGAAACATTAACTGAAAAGCAATTAACCTATCGATATGAACGTTTACAAAACTCTATGTTTAGAAGTAATCGTATTAAAGTATCAAAAGAACCTATTAAAGAATGAAGTTGAACCTTTATTGATAAAAATATATATAGTAGTACGTTTGGACAAAATATTACTCGTTATTTTTATAAAAGTTTTTTCATTACTTTTACATGCAATCCTTATGATAAATATAATCCATTTTATTTAAAGTATTGCACGCCATTTTTACCATTAAATGATAAAATCATGGAAAATCTTAAAAAAGTTGGTAAAGTTTATTATGAAAATAAAGAAATGTTTAGTGGTTTAGGTTTATTTATATTAAGATTTACTATTCAACCATTTTGAAATAAATTACCAGACATTCAAAAAAGAACATTATTAGAAATGAAAAAAAGTAATCCCGATGAATTTAATACTGTTTTTTATGGTTTTGAATTTTTAGATAGTGATGCAACAATTTTTCCATTTCAAAAAACAGTAAAATATTGAAAATCATATGATTTAAAACAATTTTATAATCAAGAAAAAGAAATATATAAATTTGATTTTTATAGTGTTGGTATTGATTGAGCTACGGGACCAAAAGACCATACTGTATTTATGGTAGTTGGTTTTAAAGAATATAATAATACTGGTTATTATGATGCATATATTATTTGTGAATTAGTAGTTACTCCAAATGATTTTATAAATGAAAATGAAAAAATTAATGCTTATGTTAATGAAATTTTAGGATTAATTGATAATTTTGAAAATTTTGAACAAGCAATTTATTTTTATGATGATAAAGCACGAACTGCCATTGATTGATTAAATCAAAAATTAATTGATGAACACAATACTATTCTAATAACACAAACTGCTATTAAACATGCTTCAAATTTAAATCAAGAAGCCGGATTAACTAATAGAGTAGTATGAATGAGAAATATTATGAGTTATGGAAACTTTTATGCTAATAAAGATGATTTACCAAAGACTACTCAATGTTTAGAAGAATTACGTTATGATGAAACAAAAACTAACATTCCTGACAAAAATATGTATCAAGACCCATATGATGCTTTGTTTTATGCACTGTACCCATACAAAAATGTAATTAGGGGTAAAAATAATGCTACTGTAAAAAAAAGTATCTTCACATTTGCTATATAATAAACAATTTCAATATAATTAATAGTATAGGTCTCATAAAATAAACGTCTTTAATTTAGGCATTATTTTGCGTTTAAAAGCATACTTGTAAAAATAATCAAAAATAGTACAATTTATAAGTAAAATCAAGGAAAAAAGGAGTAATTTAATATGAAAACATGAATAAAAGCAAATTTAAGTAAAATAACATTAGCATTAGCACTAACTGGTGCAGTTAGTGGAGTAACAGGTTTAATAATAGGTTCAATATCACATCATAAAACAAATGATTTGACTTATTTTTTAAATCATGACCATACAGCAGTTTGAGGTAATACTACTATTTGGAAATATAAAAGTATTAGTGGGGGGGAATTTCATTATATTTTTCAAGTAAATCAACTAATGTTGATGATATAAAATGAGATGGTGTTTATCCTGACGGATATTTTGAATAATTATATTTCTAAATTTATATAAGAAATATTATCATTATATTTATCAAATAAATTAATATTATGTAAATTTATTTCTTGTTTATCAGTAATTAAAATTAAATCATAATTACCAGCACCAAATATACCACTAATTTCTACCTGATTTAAGTTATTAATCGGGTTTTCAATTTGTAACTGAAATTCATTATCATTATCAATTTGTGAAATTTCTTTATAAAATTCTAAGGCTTTTCTCCCTTTATGTACTATTTTTAAATTTTATCACATAAATGCTGAGAAAAGCCTATCTACGGACTTCTCCCCACATTTTTAAATCAAACATAGCATTACAGTTTCAAAACTAGGTATCTTGTTGAATTTATATGCAGCTTCTTTAGCATATAAATGAACATGATGTTTTGCAACTTTGATATGTGTTTTAAATGTTCTTCTTATATGTTTTCAAACTGATTCAATTTGGTTGGTATTTACACCAATTTTTGAAACATAGCCATCTTGATGGTTAACTGTTTCATGCTTAGTGAAAACTGATTTAAAATCGCAATATCCTTTTCAAGAATCAGTATATACAAGACATTTTGAAGAAATGTGGTTTTTTGCAAACTGCAAAAGATTTTTACTCTTTGCGTTTTTCAATACTTTCACAATTAAATTATTGGTTGTTTTTTGATAAATGCCAACAATCAAGGTTTTATTCACTAAGGATCTTCCTTGTTTTTTAAAACCCATATGTGAAAGATACATTTCATCAATTTGCACTGTACCTTCAACAATAAATTGAGGTTTTTGTTTTGCAATACGTGTTCTGATTTTATGAGTCATTCTTCAAGCAGTTTTCAAAGTCACTCCCAATTCTTTTGCAATATCTGTTGATGGAATTCCATGTTTGGTGTTTATTCATCTAAAGATAAGATAAAATCAAGATGTTAAAGATGTTTGTGACCTTGAAAATATGGTGCCTGTGAGAATGCTAAATGTTTGATTACATTTTAAACATCTCATTCTTTTTAAATCAGAAGTATTCAAATTAAAACTAAAACACCTAATACATTTGTTTTCTTTTAAATTTGCTATATATGCAAGACATTGCTGTTCAGTTTGAAAAGCATTGTTGAATTCATTCAGTTTCATTATTCCCTCCACAAGTACATGTGGGGAGAAGTCCGAATTCTAATTTAGAAAATAATTGAGATTTATTTGAACCATATAAATTTAATGCGTTTTTAATTTTAATTTTATCAATAATTGCTCTTGTAAAATATTTTCCATATTCACCATTACCTAATGTTCAATCATTGGGAATTAAAGAAGGAATATTATTACTTTCTAATTCATTTGTAATAGATAATCAATTAAATTGGTTATCATCTAATTTGAATAATTCGTTTTGACTAATATCATTATTTTTTAATTTAATATTATTCATATCTGTAAAATCAAAATATGCAGATTTTAAGATTACTTTTACATCTTTAAATTGTCAAATATCATCTTTAGTAGGTTGTATTGGACTTGATTTTAGTTCAAAATAATATGGTAATAATAATTTATAATCATCATTTAAACCTTTATTAATTGATAATGTTGAATAAATATTTTTTGATAGCATTATTACTATTTGTTTAAATATTTGAATTTGTGCCAAATTTTTATAATTTGGATAATCTAATTCTCACTGTTTAAGTAAGTTAGTAATAATTTCATCCGGTTTTTGTCCTTCAAATTTTGCACGTAAAATTGCTATTTTTGTAGTTAGTTTATCAGGAGTAAAACCATCAAAATTCTTATTGTAATTATATGTATAAGTTAGCATATCTAGTAATAGTTGCTGTAAACTGTCAATTGGTGGTTTATCATTTACTTCAATTTCAATTGAATTAAAGTTCTGTGATAACTCAATAGCAATATATTTACTAGGATATGGTGGCGTTGGTTCTCTATGACTATATAATATATATTGTTCATTCTTTTTCATTTTAAAATCATCTAATTTTTTAGGTACTGGTGCTGGTCCGTCATATTTACCAATTTTTGCATATGTTATTTTTGCATTATTAATAATTTCTTTTCTTGTTTCAGTTCCTCCACCAATAGCAATTAAATCTAAAACTGATTTTTCTTGTCCTATAAATTGTTTTGCTAAATTTCAAGGTAATATTTGTTCACTAAATCATTGTTGTAATATTCTAACTTTTGGTTGAGTTTCAATAGGCATTGATAATAGTGGAAATGCTATCTTATCCTTGACAAATAACTTTGGGTATACTTCCATATTGTCAACTTCACCAAGTACTTTTATATTGCCAAAAATCATGCTTCTAGGGGCTTTAATTTTTAAACCAATTACTTTGGTATCTTTATCTAATGGTTTTTGTAATTTAATAATGATTGGATAACCATCTCTTGTTTTAAAATCTTTAATTTTAATAATAGTAATACTTTTAGTACTTCTTGTTTTTGGATTTTGATAAGGTTGAGAATAATTATTAATTATATATAAATTATCAATATTATTTTCAGTTAATGGTTCATTAATAGAAACTGCATATAATTTAAATTGATTTAATAAATTTATTTCTTGAAATATTAAATTTTTAATATCAGTCATACTATATTCAATAGTATTATCATTAATATTAGTGCTTGCTCTTTGATTTAATTGCATAGTAAAGTCTGATGTTTCAACAGCAGTAGTTTTTAATACTTTATCAATATCAATAAAACCTATTTTAATAGTATTTGCTGAAAATTTTAAACTATTATTTTCATTGTTTTTAAATAAACGTTCAATTTCATAAATATAAATTGTTCTTTTTTTAAATTCATCATATGCTCTATTAATATCTGGGTCACTAGTAGCTCTCATCATATTAGTAAAGTCATAAGGAATATTATCAATTAAATAATCATTTTCTAATTCTGCTTGATTAAGTTTAGTTTGTTTCTGTGGAAACTTCGTTTGTGGTTTGTTGTTGTTTTCCATTGTTCTCTCCTATTAATTGGTTATTTTCGGGATTAAATAATTTTAATTTAACTGTTAAATTATTAATTTCTTGTTCATCATTAATATTAAAGGTTTTACTATTTAATAAGTCTTTATCTAAACGTACTAATATTTGAATAAATTTAAGAATATCAATATTAAATTGTCATAACTTTTGTTCAATATAATTAATAGTTGAAATATTTACAGCTGTACTTTCGGGTACTGATTGTTGTGCAGATTTCTTTTGACTTGGAATATGAATACCACAACGTTTAAATATTTCATTAACATTTCAATCGTATATATCAGTTAAATTTTTACCTTTAAAATTACTATTTGTCATATTGATATTTTCGTTTTGTTCATTATTATCTCCACCACTTTTAAATATGTAGTTTTTAGTAACCAAAGTTCTTACTGCTTCTTCTAATGTTGATTGAACATTACCATAAGTTTGACTAAATATAAATTTAGGTGAATTTAAAATGGTATCTAAAACAATTTGTTCATAAATAACATCTAATGCTTTAATTTTATCCATTACTTTATTACAATCTGCTAACTCATTTGCTTTATTTCGCATAATTGCTATTGGTATATAGTTAATATTTAGTGTTTGTTCTTGTGCTAAATTAGGATTATTACTATATGTTCTGAAATCTAATGGAAATTGTTTTTTATTATCACTAATACTATAAATAGCACGATTAATAGTTACTTGTTCATTATTTAATGTATAAACTTCAAATAATCTTACAGTTTGTGCATTTTCTTGATAACTATCATAAAAAATAGTACATTGAATTAATTTACCAGTAATATCATAAACTCTTTGTTGTATATCTACTACTTGAAAATATAAATCATCATTAGCAATATAAATTAAATAACCACTAATTCCTAATTTACTTAATTTAAAAATAGAATTTCAATTTTTTCTATAAAATTCTTGTTTAATTAAATAGTGTTTAATAGTTTCGTTATTAATATCTAGTGGAGCATTATATAAATTAGCATTATTTTCTGCTACAAAATCAGTGAAATAAGTTTCATGATTAAAATCATTAAAACCAAAATAATTTAAAATTGAAGCATGAGTACTTTTATTTTTATTAGTTAAAAATTTTACTTTTTCATTTTGATTATCACTAATATTACTTTTATCTTTTCTAAAAAATCTACCTAACATAATATTCACCACCTTTTTTAAAATATTTGATTAATTTTTAATATTATTTTTACAATGATAAATATAATTAAACCTGCTGTTGCAGAAGATAATATAACTCCAATTAAACCTAAAATAATTTTTATAATTTTAAAAAACATAATATTATTCCTGTAATTCTTCTAATTTTAAAAGTTGGCCAAATCTTGTAGGGTCACTAACAATAGCAATTGTATCATTCTGCATTTGTAAAGAAAGCATTATTCTACCATTAATATTATCTCAATCCAAAGTTTGAACCTCTTTATTTAATTCACCATATAAAAATTCTTTACAAATAAAAGCAAATTTTTTACTACTGAATTGGTTTTCAAAATTATAATAAATTTTATATTTAGTATTTGATTTAAAAGTATATTTAATATGATTTATATTAACTTTTGTTCCTACTTCTTTTCAATTTGAACCACTTGGACTTGGTGTTGGATTATTTTTTAATTCAATATCTCAAATATTTTCTTCTACTTCATTTGTAGTTAAACTACCCGACCTTATTTGTAATTTTGATTGAATATCTACTTTAATAGTATCTTGTAATTCTTCTAATGAAAATATATTTCCATATTGTTTATTTCCACCAATAATAATTAATTGACTTTTATAATTATCAACAGTTCCTAATTTAATAATTAATGAAGCATCTTCATTATCAATTTTACCTTTAACAAGCATATAATCTCCACCTATATATGAAGAACTTTTAAACTCTATTTTTAGTTTTACACTTGTTTGATTAAAAGGTGGTTTATCTCATGTTATAAATATTCTATAATATTTATTAAAACTAAGAGCAAAATCTTCTCATGTACGATTATCTAAACTTTTACCTATTATTTTTCATACTTCTTTATCTTGTTTTTTATCAATATTTGATTTATTTTCATTAATAGCACCAGCAACAGTTTTATCAGTAGTTTCTAAATTAGGAATTTCAGTACCAATAGTATTAATAGCAAAAGCATATTTAAATTGGTTTTTATCCATTTTATCTTCTAATTTTTTATCTACTTCTTCTTTTTTATAATAATCAGTTAAATCAGTAGAACCACCAATAGCACTAATTTTATTATTTTCATCAATAGTTATATTAGTACCAGCAATTAATTTATTTTGTTTTTTATCTAATAAATTATTAGTTTCTAGTTTTGTATAATAATCACGTTCAGTACCTTCTTCCGATATAAATTCAGTTGGTGTATCTATTCCTTGATATTGATATATTTCTTGTATATCACCAATTAAATTAATTTTTCCACGTTCAGGATAGGAATTACCTCCACCCCTAAATTTTTTATTTCTATTGTCATAGTAAATAGTTCCAATATTTAAAATATTTTTATTTTGTATTTGTTCTTTATAAGTCATGGAATCAACATTTAACAATTCAAATTCATGAAAAATATTATTTAAATAAATTTTAATTATTTTATAAAATTTCATAAAGTTATTTTCTGTTGAATATTGATAACTGATTTTAATAAAATATCATTTCAACATTTCTATATTATTATTTTCAACTTTTTTTCATAAAGGACTAGTTTCAATATTAAATCAATTATTTTTGATATCATCAATGTTTTCATTTGTTTTAGTTAATTCACTATTTAATTTGGTAATTTCATTTTCATTTGTAGTAATTCGTTTTTGTTGTTTAGCAGAAAAATCACAAGTTGGTGCATGTGTATAATCACCAATTTGTGGATTATTTTGTAATGCTTCGGGGGGTAATGTACCAATTTCATCAGGTCAATCTAAAATCATTGTTTCAGTTTCTTTATCATAATCAGTTGCAACATAACCTTTATTAATAAATTTACTAACAGGACCTCTATATATTTCATTTTCATTATCATCAACTAAATCATCATATAATTTAATTTGTTTTAATAATGTAAATTCTTTTTGTTCTTTAATTAATTCATCAACTTGATTTCTAGTATAAAATGCTTTTAAATC
The DNA here is from genome assembly GCF_027923845.1 of Spiroplasma ixodetis. Taxonomy (GTDB): domain Bacteria; phylum Bacillota_I; class Bacilli_A; order Mycoplasmatales; family VBWQ01; genus Spiroplasma_E; species Spiroplasma_E ixodetis_A. Next base: position 1,913,107 of record NZ_AP026933.1, on the reverse strand, counting down.
AATTTTTTCAACATCTATTTCATCATCATTATAACTTGAAAATATTTGTTTTAATTCTGTTAATCTTGCTCATATTTTCATTCTACTTGGTGCTAAATCTCAAACATTAATCGTAGGAGTACTATTTGCACTAAATTGATTACCATTATTAAATTGAATAGTAGCATCAACATTAAATTCAATTGGTGTACGATTAAATACTCAATGTTCAACCATAACATAAACCATATCTCTTAATGTTTCTTTAATTAATTCATCTTTAAAACTATCAAAAGGAAATTTAGATAAAATAAAATCAAGATAAGCATTAATATCATTTTGAGCACGAATAGCAAAAGTTTTAAATCAATCATTAACATTAGGTCATGTTTGTATATATTGCTGTGGCGTTTCTGTAATTTTTCCAGTTAATGGATATCAGTTATTATAATTTTCAAGACTGACATCAGTTCAAAGTTTATTAATCATAATTTATCATTCCTTAAAAAATGCTTGTTTATAATGATGAGTATGTTTTTTTTGTTTTTTTATGTGTTATATGTTCAATTTCTTTTTGTATTTTATTTTTACCTTTTTTTATTTTTTTTCTTACTTTTTGTTACAACTTGACTATATGCAAACTTTTCTAAATGATGTAATAATCCAGTACCAAATAAAGTATTAACACTAAATTTTAAACCAACATTTTTAAATGATTTGTTAATATTTTCAATAGGATTATTAATAACATTTACTACTTTATGATAAGTTCTAATAGTTCTAAATATTTCTCTATATACTTTAAAACTATCTCTAATTACTTGTTGCACCACTGGTGGAGCAAATGCTATTGCTTTTAATCATTTATTTTGATTAACTCCATAACCAATGTATCAACCACTATATCAACGATATCAATGGAATGGATGTATTTGAGTAACAAAAGTTTTTGCTTTAAGAATACTATCAACAACTGTAATTGGTTTATATTTAGGATTGCGATGATAAATAGTAATTGCACATTTATCTAATGACAAAGGTTGAATTTTACAACCCATAAATACTGGTGAATTTAATGGAATTAATTGTGCGTGTTTAATTGCTCTTTTTTCTGCACTAGTAAATAAATCAGTTGCTTTTTCTTTTAATTTCTGAATTTTTTCAAATACTTGTTTTTCTAACTTTTCAAATTTTTCTTGTAATTTATATATACTTTCTCGTATTTTTTCAAAATATGGTGTATCTTTTCAAAATTTATTTAAACCTTTTTTTAAATAAAATCTAATATCAAAATATTTAAAAGTTTGATTTGCTTTTAAAACAAGTTGATGAATAACATTATTTTTAAAATTAAATTTAATAGCATTAGCACGAATTTTTTGTAAATCTAAAATTAAAGTTTTTCCATATCTATTTTCTGTATGTATTGTATGAACTAAATTTAATCAATCATGTTGATTCATTTTTAATACTTCTTTTAAATCAGTATTAAATTTTTTTAAAAAGTTTTTTGCTTTTTCAATATCTTTAATTTTAAATTTAGGAGTTAATTGTGGACTTAATTTTATTAATGTATTTTGTAATAATAAGTGTTCCATTAATTTTTCTGTTTCTAGTTTTTGAAAATTATTTTTATATTCTCTTTCAGCAACATAACCTAAATCTCGTAATACTGTTTCACGATTAGGAGTAAAACTATAATTCATTAAATAACGTTTATTACCAATAATTTTATCTGTTAAAATTTCTTTTCCACTTACTTGACTAATAATTTCTTGTAAATTTTTTGCTTCTTTAATACCAACTTGTTCTAATGTTTTAGTTTCTTGTGCTAGTTTAATAAATTTAGTTGTGCGATAACCACGACTAATTTTATTAAGTCCAGCAAATGCAGGTAATAAATTTAAAAAAGTATTTAATTTTGTTACATTTCCTTTTAAATAATCATAAACTTGATTAATAGTAAAATCAGTTGTAGCATAAATACCAAAATTAATAGTACTTGCAATAAAATCACTTGCACCTAATCCAAGGGCTACACTTTCACTTAATCCACCAGTAAAAGGAGCAAGTGCTACTGCTATAACTTGTACACCAATCATTTCTAAAATTTCTCATCAAAAACTTTTATTTTCTTGTTGTTTACTTATTCTAGTATGTTTTGGTTTATTTATGTTTAAAAGTATTGCTGTACTAGTTGTACCGATTGGCATGATATTAATTTCCTTTATTTAAGAGTTATTTTAATCAGATTTGTTGTTCCTTTATAATTTAAGTCATTAACATTAGCAGTAATAGTTATGTATAAGTCACCTGCTTTTTGTTTTTGATTACTTACATTAGTTTTTCCTTGTGCATCACTAAAATATTTAATAGTTGGATTTGTTAAATTAGGATTTAATGATTTAAGTTCATTAGTACTTTTTATTTGTGTATTTAATTCACTATTATTGTTATTAACATTTGCAGTAATATCAGTTGTTAAACTTGTAATTTTAGTTTTTAAATCATTTTTATCATTATTAACAATTGCACATAACATTCAGCGTGAAGTTGTTTCTTCATCTGTTATATAGGGTATTGATTCACCAGTTACTTCTCCACCAACTAAATATCTTCTTCCAACTTTACCATCAGCAATATCTTGAACATATACAACTGTATTTTGTAACATATATCTTTTCATTGCTCTTGGTGTTGCTAAAACAAAAGACATAATTTTAGTTTCATTATTATCAGTAAATGTCATATAATCATCCATTACAATTTGACATAGTACACCTTTAATATATAAATCATTTCCATTTAATCTTAATTGTTGAGCAATCTGATTATCAGTAATTAATCCTTTATTATTAGCTAAATAAACAATATTATCATAAAGATTATTAGTAATAAAAAAACGACAATTATTACTATTTCTTAGTTGAAATAAAGTATTTCAAGCATCTAACATTGATTTTAAATATCCTACTGGTGTTTTATCAGTAATGTCTATTTTAGTTGCATATTTTGCAATTACATTTGTATCATTATTTGCTAAATAATCTGCTAAGTCATTAGCAACTTCATATTGCATTGTATTTAATAAATTTTGTCCATTTTCAGCATTTAAATCAACATTAGCAATTATTTCACCCGCAACTGCTTCTTCTTTAATTTCTTTTAAAATTTTAATAGTTTCAGCATAACTAACATCTAATCCTTTGCTTTTATCATTTCATTTTAATACTTTAATTTCTGAGTTTTTTGGTTTTTTAACTATAAATTCAATTTTTGTTGAATTAACCATTTCGATAGGAAAAAAACTTGCTCATGGTGAATTTGATTGTTTATAAAATTCTATAAACTCTGGTGCTTCTACTAATTTTTCGGTATTATCTAAATTTTTATTGAATTGTATTGCCATTTTTTGATTTCCTTTCTGTTATAAATTATTATTTTTTTTATAATCCAATAATGTACTTTTTATTGAATTTTGTTGATTTGTTATTATTGTTTGTGGTTTGCCACCTGTATTAATTGTTTCTTTAAATACTGGTTGTTCTTTAATCATTTTTTTAATAGTTTCTTCAATTTTTGAATTTTCTAAATTATTAGTTTTAAATTTTAAATAATCATAAAATTCAGTTTTAACTTGATATTTTTTAAATATATTAATTATTTCTTTTTCTTTAATTTCTTGATTAAGTTTATTTAACTTATTTTCTGCTTCATTAACTTTATTTTCTATTTCTTGTTGAACATTATTTTCAGTTAAAGGTTCAGTTGTTTGTTGAACATTATTTTCATTTTCTAACATTTAACATTCTCCTAATCTTATCCCAATAATCAATCTTTAACTAATTGTGGCATTTCACTTATTAGTTTTTTATAATCTTTAACTGCATTTTCTAATGTATCAATATCAGAAAATTTAAAACAATTATCAATATGTAAATCAAAATCTCTATCAATACTGATATCTTGTTTTCTATATTTTTCATTAAATTCAATTTTTGTCATATTATTTTTCTCCTTTATTAATTTTTTCATTTAATTTTGCTAATTTTTTTTGATGTTTGATAATTTTGTTATTTGCTCTAACATGTTTTGGAGTTGTGATAAATCTTTTTAATAAAACAATAATTTCTCGACAAATTAATATACCTGTACTTATTCCAATTGTTTCAAGTGCTTTTAAAAATTCTTTCATGTGAATATTTTCCTTTCAATTATTTATTGTTTATTTTTTTGATTATTCATCAAATTGACCACCATTAATTCTTTCAATCATCGATTTTGAATTACTTATAATGCTTACTAATAAGGTAATTTCTTTATTTAATTGTTCCATTCTTTCTTTATATGTCTAAATTTCATTATTATAATATTCAAGTATTTTCTCTTTATTCATAAATTATTCACCTCCTTTATAAACTCATGTGATTATAATCTCAATTTAGTGAAGCATTATCATGATTTAATGGAACTTCGCTCATATTATCACTACCATAATATTGACTATTTGTTTCACTATTAATTGTAAATATATTATTGCTATTAATTAATCTTGCAGTTTCATTAGTAAATATTTCTTGTAATTCTTCATTATTACTTATAGTATGTGTTGGTAATAAATTATGTATAATTTCACTTGCACCAAATATTTCTTGTAATTGCCATATTTGCTATTTTACGAATTTTCAAATTTATTAGGTATTAACTCAGTTAAACCACTAATAAGATTTGAAATACCATATTGATATTAAACAACCACCAGTTGCCATATCTTACGAATAGTAAATTTATTAGGTGTTAAACCACTAATAAGGTAATAAATTATGAAATATAAGTATCTCAATCCATTAATGACTGATGTTCTTGTTTATTTAATAATAATCATGGAGGACCCTCAGTTGTAGTTGTAGTAGTTATTGGAGTTGGTGGTGTTGGAATAATAGGAATAATATTATTTTCTGTTCATTTACTATAATTTGCTAAACCAATTGTTCCTAAACCTAATAAGATTTTTTTACTACTATTAATTAATTTAGTTTTAGTATTTGGTCTTTGATTTAAGTTTCATATATCTAAACCCAACTTTTTACCAAATAATAAACTATTAATTGAACCTAATACTGGATTACCTATTACTTGACCATAATAAGCACTTGTAAATATTGCACAAATACTTATACATTCTAATGTTAAAGTATAAGTATCTCCATTTTTATTCTCAATTAATTTTTTAATATTTAATTCATTTTTATATCGTTCATTGCCTCAATATATTCAATTAATTCTTGTTTTGTCATTTCATTAAAATTTAAAGATTTGGGTCGACCTGTTCTTTTGGTTTTTTTAGCACGAATTCCATTGCCATATTCTAAACCTTTTTCACCTAATAATTTATATGCTTTAATTCATTCTTTTATTGATGATCGACCAATACCATACTCTAATGCGGTTTTATCAATTGTTTTAATTTTACTTATTTTTATTATTTTTAACTTTTCTTCTTTTGATAGTCATTTAGCCATAAAAAAATGAACACCTTCCTTAAAGTATTTTTAACACAAAGGTTACAATTCTGTGTCTACTTTATTCTAGATGTTCACAATTTACTAATTCAGGTAGTTTTAAAATTAAAAATAATCTTTCAGATTTAGAAAAACAATTAATTCAAGCAAATAAAGAATTAAAACAGTTACGAATGGAAAATGATATTTTAAAGCAAGCAGCACTAATAATAGGCAGAAAATAGAAATTATTACTAAAAATAAAGTTAAATATAAAATTCGCACAATGTGTCGTTTTTTAAAACTCTCTAAATCAACATATTATTTTAATTTAAAGAAAAAAGAAAAAATTCAAAATAATATTTATGATGAAGCTGTTATTAGTGCTTTTAAAGAAAATAAAGAAGTTTATGGTACTAGAAGATTAAAAGTCATACTAGCAAACCAAGAAATTTATTTATCACGCAGAAAAATTAAAAAAATTATGAATAAGCATAATTTAATATCAAAATACACTAAATTATCATTCAAAAATCATCATAATAAAGTCAATGATAGTCAAATTACCAATCTTGTTAATAGAGACTTTAATAATAGAATTAAAAATGAAGTTATTGTCAGTGATTTAACTTATGTTCAAGTTAATGGTAAATGAAACTATATTTGCCTATTAGTAGACCTGTACAACCGCGAAATTATTGGACATAGTGTTGGAGTTAAAAAAGATGCATCATTAGTACATCAAGCATTTATGCACTCAAATCGCTGTTTAAAAGATATTCAAATATTTCATAGCGATCGCGGTAATGAATTCAATAATAAAACTATTGATAAACTTTTATTAGCATTCAATATTACCCGTTCTTTAAGCAAAAAAGGATGTCCTTATGACAATGCTGTTGCTGAAGCAACTTTTAAAACTTTCAAAACAGAGTTTATTAATGATAAAAATTTTACATCATTAATCCAATTAAAATTAGAATTATTTGATTACATAAATTGATATAACAACATAAGAATTCACAGCACTCTAAACTACCTAACTCCCGTTAAATATCATGAACAAATGTCTACCAAAAAATAGTCCTAAAAAGGGTTGCCATTTCTGTGTATCTTTGTTTTACAATTTTATCATAAAATGAGCAATTGCTGTATCATTTTTTTGTTATATTTTCAATTGCCAAGTATTACTATTAACAAATTCAATAGCATTTGTAGTATAAATCACTCTTTTGATTTCTAATAACTAATAAAAACCATTAAATTATCTCAATTTTTATATCAAGATTTAGTAATTTTACTTTCAAACGATTCTAAAGCTTGCATTGCTTGTTCTTCACTACATGCACTATAAATTGGTTTTAAATCTGCAACTAGACCTTTTCGATGTTTGTATGAAACATATTTTAAACTATTTCTAATTTGATGAACAATGCATAATTGATGTTCTGTTTTAGAACCTGTTTAGAATCTTTTAGAAAATAAGGTAAAATTACTATAAAAAATAAGAGGTATATATGCATAAAAATTATCCAAGTCATGTTACAAAGAACAATTTGAGAACATAAAATCAACTTTAGTTTAGATTTATATGAAGTGTTTTGTGCAGTTTTATATGTATGGTTGTCAATGAAGAATGTTACCAAAAAATTTTCCAAAATGACAAACTGTATATTATTATTTCCAAATTTGAAGTAAAAACAATGATAAAGAACCTAGTGTATTGCAATTAATTTTAAAAAAATTAGTTAAAAAGATTCGTATTAAGAATCATCGAAAAGAAAAAACTAGTTTTTGTATAATTGATTCGCAAAGTGTTAAAAATACAGATACTACTGAAAATAAAGGTTATGATGCTGGTAAAAGATTTCAGGAATAAAACGTCATATTGCAGTTGATACGCAAGGTTTACCACATGCAATTTACATAACTACAGCAGAAAAAACAGATCGTAATAGTGCTATCATAATGATTAAAAGTGAAAAAGAAAATCTTTCTAGGAAATGTTTAGTAATCTGTGTAACTTACAAAAATAACTATGTTTAATTAACGGACTTCTCCCCACATGTACTTGTGGAGGGAATAATGAAACTGAATGAATTCAACAATGCTTTTCAAACTGAACAGCAATGTCTTGCATATATAGCAAATTTGAAAGAAAACAAATGTATTAGGTGTTTTAGTTTTAATTTGAATACTTCTGATTTAAAAAGAATGAGATGTTTAAAATGTAATCAAACATTTAGCATTCTCACAGGCACCATATTTTCAAGGTCACAAACATCTTTAACATCTTGGTTTTATCTTATCTTTAGATGAATAAACACCAAACATGGAATTCCATCAACAGATATTGCAAAAGAATTGGGAGTGACTTTGAAAACTGCTTGAAGAATGACTCATAAAATCAGAACACGTATTGCAAAACAAAAACCTCAATTTATTGTTGAAGGTACAGTGCAAATTGATGAAATGTATCTTTCACATATGGGTTTTAAAAAACAAGGAAGATCCTTGGTGAATAAAACCTTGATTGTTGGCATTTATCAAAAAACAACCAATAATTTAATTGTGAAAGTATTGAAAAACGCAAAGAGTAAAAATCTTTTGCAGTTTGCAAAAAACCACATTTCTTCAAAATGTCTTGTATATACTGATTCTTGAAAAGGATATTGCGATTTTAAATCAGTTTTCACTAAGCATGAAACAGTTAACCATCAAGATGGCTATGTTTCAAAAATTGGTGTAAATACCAACCAAATTGAATCAGTTTGAAAACATATAAGAAGAACATTTAAAACACATATCAAAGTTGCAAAACATCATGTTCATTTATATGCTAAAGAAGCTGCATATAAATTCAACAAGATACCTAGTTTTGAAACTGTAATGCTATGTTTGATTTAAAAATATGGGGAGAAGTCCGTAGATAGGCTTTTCTCAGCATTTATGTGATAAAATTAAAATAGTACATAAAGGGAGAAAAGCCTTAATTAATTCTAGTAAATATAATTAAATGACTAGAAAGAGTGAGTTACAGATGGCTAAAAAAGATAACTTTAATAATAATGATCCAATATCAAAAGCAGTAGATTTATTACTAGAAAATACTGAAGATTTAACAACAGTTTTTAAACCTGGCGGTTTATATAAAGAATTAACAAAAAGATTAGTTGAAAAAATGTTGAATTCTGAAATGCAAAATTATTTAGGATATGAAAAAAATCAACATAGTACTACTGAAAATGCTCGTAATGGTACAAGTTCAAAAAAATTAATAACTCAACAAGGTAAAATTGAAATTGATGTACCAAGAGATGAGGCTTTTTAATAATCTGTGTATCTTTTTTTTACAAAGTTACTAATTTAGATTAATTCTGTCTTCAAATTTTATCATAAAATGAGCAATTGCTGTATTTCAATTTTGAATAGGCAATGTTCATTTTTTTGTTATATTTTCAATTGCCAAGTAAAATATTTTGAAAACTGCCATATCATTAGGAAAAACTTTTTTATTTCTGATGATTTTTCGTAATTGACTATTAACAGATTCAATAGCATTTGTAGTATAAATCACTCTTTTGATTTCTACTGGATAACTAATAAAAACCATTAAATTATCTCAATTTTTATATCAAGATTTAGTAATTTGAGGATATTGTTTATTTCATTTACTTTCAAACGATTCTAAAGCTTGCATTGCTTGTTCTTCACTACATGCACTATAAATTGGTTTTAAATCTGCAACTAGACCTTTTCGATGTTTGTATGAAACATATTTTAAACTATTTCTAATTTGATGAACAATGCATAATTGATGTTCTGTTTTAGGATAAACTGATTGTATTGCTTCTGACATGCCTGTTAAATTATCACTACAAGCAATAAGAATATCATTTAAGCCACGATTTTTCATTTCTGTGAAATTAGATAATCAAAACTTAGAACCTTCATTTTCACTAATTCATAATCCTAAAACATCTTTTTTGCCTTCTAAATCAACTCCTAATGCTATATAAACTGATTTGTTAATAATCCGTTTATCTTGTCGTACTTTAACTACTATACAATCAAAATAAACAATAGGATAAATACTTTCTAATGGTCGATTTTGTCATGCTTTAACATCATCAATAACATCATCAGTAATTTGACTAATAACACTTTCACTAATATCAGCACCATGATATAACTCTTGCAACTGCATTCTAATGTCAGATAATGTCATTCCTTTTGCATACAAGGAAAGAACTTGTTGATCAAAACCATCAAATCTTCTTTGCCTTTTAGGAACTATTACAGGAGTAAAATTACTATTGCGATCTCTTGGTACATCAATTTCAATTTTACCTTGTTGAGTTATTAATTTTTTTGAACTTGTACCATTACGAGCATTTTCAGTAGTACTATGTTGATTTTTTTCATATCCTAAATAATTTTGCATTTCAGAATTCAACATTTTTTCAACTAATCTTTTTGTTAATTCTTTATATAAACCGCCAGGTTTAAAAACTGTTGTTAAATCTTCAGTATTTTCTAGTAATAAATCTACTGCTTTTGATATTGGATCATTATTATTAAAGTTATCTTTTTTAGCCATCTGTAACTCACTCTTTCTAGTCATTTAATTATATTTACTAGAATTAATTAAACATAGTTATTTTTGTAAGTTACACAGATTACTAAACATTTCCTAAAATTCATATCTTTTACATTAGAAGTATCTCAATCTGAAAGATCTTGATTAAATTTTTCGGCACCAGCAAACGTACTACGCATGTCTATTACTTTTTCTACATTTCATTTTGAAAGATCTTTATCAAATTCAAGAGCATTACAAAACATGTAACTCATATCTGTTACTTTAGAAGTATTTCATTTTGAAATATTTCCATTAAAGTATTTTGCATAGTAAAACATGTAACTAATATTTGTTACATTAGAAGTATTTCAGTTTGAAAGATCTTGATTGAATTTTGAAGCACCACCAAACATATTATGCATAGTTGTTACATTTGAAACATTTCATTTTGAAATATTTTGATTGAATGATTGTGTAAGAACCTGTTTAGAATCTTTTAGAAAATAAGGTAAAATTACTATATATTTTAAAATAAGAGGTATATATGCATAAAAATTATCCAAGTCATGTTACTAAAGAACAATTTGAGAACATAAAATCAACTTTAGAAAACAGCAAAAAGAAAACAAAACCAAGAAATTTAGATTTATATGAAGTGTTTTGTGCAGTTTTATATGTATTAAAAAGTGGTTGTCAATGAAGAATGTTACCAAAAAATTTTCCAAAATGACAAACTGTATATTATTATTTCCAAATTTGAAGTAAAAACAATGATAAAGAACCTAGTGTATTGCAATTAATTTTAAAAAAATTAGTTAAAAAGATTCGTATTAAGAATCATCGAAAAGAAAAAACTAGTTTTTGTATAATTGATTCGCAAAGTGTTAAAAATACAGATACTACTGAAAATAAAGGTTATGATGCTGGTAAAAAGATTTCAGGAATAAAACGTCATATTGCAGTTGATACGCAAGGTTTACCACATGCAATTTACATAACTACAGCAGAAAAAACAGATCGTAATAGTGCTATCATAATGATTAAAAGTGAAAAAGAAAATCTTTCTACAGTTCAAAAAATAATAGTAGATGCTGGCTATACTGGTGAAAAATTTGCTTCTGCAATCAAAACAATCATAAATGCAAATGTTGAAGTTGTAAAACGTAATGAATTACATTCTTTTGTAGTACTACCAAAAAGATGAGTTGTAGAACGAAGCTTTGCATGATTAGAAAAATGCAGAAGATTATGAAACAATTGTGAAAGAAAACTAAATACTAGTTTACAAATGGTTGTTCTGTCCTTTATTTCAATTTTATTAAAAAGATTCTAAACAGGTTCTAAGAGTATTTATATCAATTTTAGTAGCATTTGAATCTTGGTATTGACTTCCTCTATTTTTGAATTGTTCAAATAGTTTATTAAATTTTGAAAAAACATCATACTCTTTAATATTTGTTTTTTCAAAGTTTTTATTTGCTTTTTTAATTTCTTCAGTTAATTTTAAGTTAAATTTATTTACAAGATTTGTCATTGGTTGTTGATTAATAGTTTCTTTATAGTTAGGAATTAATCCCATATCAGCAATATTTGTTATAACTATTTTTTTAATATTTTTATTAATTAATTCTGTTAAATCTTCATCAAGTTTATTGATAATGCTATTAATAAAATTATTAATATCAGTAATGTTATGATCAATTATTCACATTAAATCATTAGTTCCAATGTTTATAAAAACTAAATCATCATTATAAAAATCACTATGTTGTTTTATTAATGATTTTATTTGCTCATCAAGTGAAAATGGCTTTTCTCCCTTTATGTACTATTTTAATTTTATCACATAAATGCTGAGAAAAGCCTATCTACGGACTTCTCCCCACATTTTTAAATCAAACATAGAATTACAGTTTCAAAACTAGGTATCTTGTTGAATTTATATGCAGCTTCTTTAGCATATAAATGAACATGATGTTTTGCAACTTTGATATGTGTTTTAAATGTTCTTCTTATATGTTTTCAAACTGATTCAATTTGGTTGGTATTTACACCAATTTTTGAAACATAGCCATCTTGATGGTTAACTGTTTCATGCTTAGTGAAAACTGATTTAAAATCGCAATATCCTTTTCAAGAATCAGTATATACAAGACATTTTGAAGAAATGTGGTTTTTTGCAAACTGCAAAAGATTTTTACTCTTTGCGTTTTTCAATACTTTCACAATTAAATTATTGGTTGTTTTTTGATAAATGCCAACAATCAAGGTTTTATTCACCAAGGATCTTCCTTGTTTTTTAAAACCCATATGTGAAAGATACATTTCATCAATTTGCACTGTACCTTCAACAATAAATTGAGGTTTTTGTTTTGCAATACGTGTTCTGATTTTATGAGTCATTCTTCAAGCAGTTTTCAAAGTCACTCCCAATTCTTTTGCAATATCTGTTGATGGAATTCCATGTTTGGTGTTTATTCATCTAAAGATAAGATAAAACCAAGATGTTAAAGATGTTTGTGACCTTGAAAATATGGTGCCTGTGAGAATGCTAAATGTTTGATTACATTTTAAACATCTCATTCTTTTTAAATCAGAAGTATTCAAATTAAAATTAAAACACCTAATACATTTGTTTTCTTTCAAATTTGCTATATATGCAAGACATTGCTGTTCAGTTTGAAAAGCATTGTTGAATTCATTCAGTTTCATTATTCCCTCCACAAGTACATGTGGGGAGAAGTCCGGTGAAAATTTATTTAAAAATAAACCTTCAAGACCATAAACTTTTTCTATAAATGTTCCACCAACAGCGTAGTTAGTACCTATTTGTGAAAAATGTTGACCATTTAATGCTATAAAGTCTCATCCAGCTGTAACTTTTTGTTTTAATTTTTTACTAATTAATTCGGTTGCAACAGGGCCATTACATCAAGATCGATTTTGATAATAAGGAGGTTTTAATTGTACATCATGAGATTTCATAAGTTCCTCTGGGAGGGGAATATTTTGAAAAAATTGACTTCCTGCACCAACCAATGCTCCTACATCTGATAAACTGTCTCCTAAAGTATAAAAATTATTTTGAAAATTACTTGTATTATGATTTGCATTACTTAATGTTGAGTTTATGTTTGTCATTAATAAAGAACATGTTGTCATTAGTTTTATTAAATTTTTCATAGTTATTTATTCTCCTTTTAATTTATTTTTAGTTTTTAATTTATTGTTTAAATAATGATATATTTTGGTATATATTTTTTAATTTAAGTTTATAATTGAAAAAAATAATATATAATAAAAAAATGTTTAATGTAATTATTTTTAAAAAATAAATATTTTTATAAGAGTTAGTTATAACTTTTAATTATTTATTTTGTAATCGATAATTTTGTGTAAAAATAATTATTAAATCTTTGATAATACTTGTTTTTTTAAATAAGTTTCTATATAATTATTAATGCTTTAAGCAATGTAGTCCCGGTAAAATTACACTGTAAGGAGAAAAAAATGCGTCAAACAACAATGAATTTCAGTAACATTGAAAAAAAGTGATATGTTATTGATGCCAGTGGTTTAATTTTAGGACGTCTTGCAACTAAAGTTGCAATGATATTGCGTGGTAAAAATAAACCTTCATTTACACCACATTTAGATTGTGGAGATTATATCATTATTATTAATGCAAACAAAATTAAATTAACAGGTAATAAATTACAAGATAAGAAGTATTATAACCATTCACAATATCCTGGTGGATTACGTGTACGTAATGCACAAAGTATGATTGCTAAAGATGCTTCTGAATTAGTAGAGATAGCGATTAAAGGTATGCTACCAAATACTACCTTAGGTCGTAAGCAATTTACACATCTTCATGTTTATAACGATGATCAACATCAACATCAAGCCCAAAACCCCGAAGTTTTAATATTAGGCCAAGAGGAGTAGACTTTTATGACAACATCTAATAAACCCGTAACTTATTCAAGTTCAGGCGGACGTAAAACGTCAACTGCCCGTGTTCATTTAAAAAATACTGGTCAATCAAAAATATTAATTAATGGTTTTGAGCCTTTAAAATATTTAGAACAAGAAATCTTAGTTCAAGATATGTTATTACCTTTAAAAGTAACTAATACGTTAGAAAACTTTGAAATTAATATCAAAGTTGAAGGTGGCGGAAGAACTGGTCAAGCTGGTGCAGCACGTTTAGCTTTATCTAATGTTTTAGTTAAGGTGTCAGAAGATTATCGAACATTATTAAGACAATTTGGATTATTAACTCGTGATGCACGTAAGAAAGAACGTAAAAAATATGGTTTAAAAGCAGCCAGAAAAGCACCACAATTTTCAAAACGTTAATATAATAAAAAAAGAGTCTCAGACTCTTTTTTTATTATTTTTATAGTATTACTAGAATTTTATATATTATTTTTGCTTATAATTTATTTTTTTATTTAAATGCTGAATTATACTTGTAAGTGCAAGTAAATAAAATTGCAAAAAATTCTCATATAAAAATTTCATAATGCTAAATTTAGTTTAGAAAAAGTAAGGAGTTTTTATATGAGTTATAAACATATTGGGATAGATGAAAGAATTTATATTGAGAATCAATTGAAATTTAAAGTTAAAATTAGTGAAATAGCTAAAAATCTTAATCGAAGTATTAGTACTATTATTCGAGAAGTTAATAGAAATAAAGATAATGATTATTATTTTTCATTAATTGCACAAAATAAAGCTGTAAATAGAAAAAAATCACATATTATTTTTCATAAGTTTAAATATAAAGATTTAGTCAAATATATACAACAAAAACTATTATTGGGCTGATCACCTGAACAAATTTATGGCAGAATTAAAAATTTTCATAAACAATGAGCTATCAGCTTTAAAACAATTTACAATTGAATTTATTCTGGATTATTTGATAAAGTTACTAGTAAAAATTTAAGAAGAAAAGGTAAAAAACGAAGATCTCAAGAAAATCGTGGTAAATTTAATGGTAAATCAATTAAAGAACGAGATAATAATGTTAATGATCGCATAACTCTTGGTCATTGAGAAGGAGATACTATAGTATCATCAAGAGGTAAAAGTAAATCATGTTTAATAACTTTAGTTGAAAGAGTATCACGATTTACTTTAGCAATGTTAGTTAAAAACAAAACTACTAAAGTTATTAATAAAAATATCATTCATTATTTATCAATTCTTCCTAAAAATATTGTTAAAACTATTACTTTTGATCGTGGTAAAGAATTTGCAAATTGACAACAACTTGAAAAAAGTTAGATGTGAAAATTTATTTTGCAAATCCATATTCACCTTGACAAAGAGGTACTAATGAAAATACTAATGGTTTAATTAGAGAAAAATTTCCTAAAAAATTTATTTTTTCAAAAACTAATAAAAATGAAGTTCATAAATTTATATTGTCTTTAAACCAAAGACCCAGAAAAATACTAAATTATCTTTCACCAATCGAATATTTGAATAGAAAAATAATTTAGTTGCACTTACCTTTACAATTTTGCTTTGTTTATTAATCTTTGAATTTTCATTATTAATTTCTAATAATTTATTTTGAAATTCTAATGTTTGTTTTAAATCTTTTATTTGATTATTTAAATTTTCAAATTTTCTTTCTAATTTTTGTTTTTCATATCTTTTTCTTTCAACTTTTAAATCATTCTTTTTACTAAATTTATTTTCTTTTCTCTTAAAAACTCAATTTGTTATTTTAGTTTTAATATTATTTCATGGAATACCAATATAACCTACAACAATACCAATTAAAATAGATACTAGTTTAATTACAACAATTCCTAAAACTATAATGCTAGGAATTAATCCTAAAAATATACTAAATGTAATACAACCAGTTAATGCCATAAATTTTAAAATTCATCACATATATATTTTCACTTTAAACACCACCTAGTGTATAAGCATAAGAATAATCCCAATTTAAACTTGCTCTATCTAAATTAATCTCCGACATACTATCATCATTTAAATCAACATCAACCATACCATCATCTGTACTTTGATAATTATTAACACTAGCATTAATTAATCTTGCTCTTTCATCAGTAAACACTTCTTGTAATTCTGTATTATTATGTGTATTTCCTAATGGCAACAGTAAAGTATTAATAATCTCACTTGCACCAGCAATAATCGTAGGAATAGCAAAATAATTATTAAAATCATTATTAATACCCATAGCAACACCACTACTTATCAAACAACCACCAGTTCCCATATTCGCTATTTTTCTTATATTTTGAAATCTATTAGGTATTAACTCAGTTAAACCACTAATAACATTTGCTATACCAAAACTATTTAAAGATATATAAGTATCTCAATCTACAAAAGATTTATCAATTACTGGCTTAGGAGTTGGTATTGGAATAGAAATTGATGGTTCAGTTGGACATGGTGGTCAAAAACAAGGTTCATCTCTTAATAAAGACACAGACTTATTTACATACTGAACAAACTTAGCATAATTAATTAAACCAATTGTTCCTAAACCTAAAAATATCTTTTTATAACTATTAATAACTTTATTTCTAGTAGTTGGTCTTTGATTAATATTCCATATATCAATTCCTAACTTTTTACTAAATAACAAAGAATTAATACTTCCCAAAATTGGGTTTTTTAAATATTGACCATAATAAGCACTAACTCCTACCATAGCACTTAATGGACTTAATCCAGTTCTTAATATTTTAGTTAAAGTATAATTACTAGTTTGTTCTAACTCATTAGGCATAAATAAAACTCCTTACTTTTATATTAATAAGGAGCATATTTATACTAATTTGTATAACATGGGAGCAAAATACACAAAAAAGTATAAATATGCTCCCTATTTAGTTTTTAATTTTCTTTTTGTTGTAATTGTTCTTTTTGTTTAACCAAAGCAATATCTAATATGCAATTTGGACAATAATATTTTCCAGTATATAAATTTTGTAAAACTCTTTTTGGACAAATAATTTGGTCACAAAGTTTGCATACATACATTGCTAAATGAAAATGTTGTTCACAAGCGCAATTATTAATTTTTGACATAACTTAAATCCTTTAAATAATTATTTAATAATTACCCTATAATAAATAACTATTTAGTTTTTAAATTATGTATATCAATAATTTTTGCTTCTCATGTTATTTCAACATCATAATAAGAACCAAGACTTAAATTCATTTTAGAAAGTTTAGTATATAATTCACTATCATGTAAAACTCATTTATCCTTAGACTTTTCACCAGTTGATATTTTAATACCTTTATCAGTAACATAAAACGGCGAAAAAGTAAGTACATCATAATTTTTGGACTTACCACTTTTCTCATCTTTAATTACTTCATTACTTCTAATTTTTGTCAATTGACATAAAAAATACATCTTAACCTCCTCGACAGAGACTTAATTAAAGTCAGATTAATAATGCGGGTAATTAACATTATTAATTATAATATAACATAAAAAAATAAAAAAACAACAAAAAAACGCCATAAAGAAAAATAATGTCTGTCGAGGACACAATAAATATCTTTATGACAATAACCATTATATATATATATATATATATATACAAGTATTTTAACCAAAATTTTATTTTTAATTAAAAATAAAAATACTATAATATTTATATAAAAAGGTGGTGATAAAATGCAAAAATGTGATTGTTATTATGTTAAAAGAAACAATGGTTTAAATGAAAATGATTTTGATGAAAAAAAGTTCAATAATATAAAAATATGAAAAGAATATAACGGATTATTAGGAATAGAATATATTGTTTATGAATCAAAATGTAACTTTTGTAAATTATAACATAAATATAAAGAAATTATGACTAATAATATAAATCCTGTAAGTAATGAAAAAACACAATTACTCAGAAATTTATGTGAAAAATACTCTAAAAATAAAATTTAATGTAAAATTTTCGGTATAAATTTAATTGCATTCCTAAATCTAATACTATCAATTGAAAGATATTCATCATAATCTTTAAAATTATCACCAAAAACAGTAGTATCAAAACTACCCCCAAAAAGTATAGTACGACCTAAATTATCAATTTTCTTTTTAAAAATTGTATATGTAATGCATTAACAGAAGCGTCAATTAAACGTTGATATAACATTATCTTTTGACCTTTAACTAGTTTTGGATTAGAACAATTACGAGAAAAAGCATAAGCACAAACACCCAAATCATATTGATTTTGAGATTTTATATCATTTTGTACTTTTACAACATATTTACTTAAATACTTAACTATATTTTCATTAGTACCTTTTTGAACAACTCTTACATCATTAAAACCAAATGGTCATCATTGTGGTAACATACTTTTATGTATTTTTCTATTAAATAGTATATGAAAATGTATAGCACCACGTTTTTGATATTCATAAACATACATATATTTTAATTCACCTAAATATTTAGAACGTTTAGGGTCATTTCATCAACTCTTTAAACGTTTAAAGAATATAGCAATATCATGTTTTGCTTTATTAATATCTTGCATATTATCAGCATAAGTCAAAGTAACAAAACTTAAAACTTTTGAATTATAAAAATTATGATACGCTTTATGTATTAATTTTGTTTTAGTCCGAATTGCATTACGGACTTCTCCCCACATGTACTTGTGGAGAGAAGTCCGATAATTAATAAATTATCTTGCGGTGAATTGTGATACTTAATTTAATACATAATAATTATACCATTATTTATTTAGTAAATAAAAAGCGAAAAATAAATTTATAATAATATTTATTTAAAAAAGAAAAAACTCCAAAAAGGAGTAGTAAAAAACATAATTTTATTAAATGGGGCGACTGACGGGATTCGAACCCGCGAATGTCAGTTCCACAAACTGATGCGCTAGACCGCTACGCCACAGTCGCCATATTAGTTTCTATAAGTAAAACCGTTAAATATTATACAATAAATTTATCATTTTTTAATATTTTTTTTCATAAAACTACAAAAATAATCATCTAATTTTCATATATAACAGTAACAATAATAAAAAAACAATGCTACTATTAACAATTAGAACACAATTTAAAATTAATAATTATGGTTAATTATTAATTTAAATACTCTTAAAATAAAGTTTTATGCCCTTAATAAAAAGAATAAAAATGTAATAGATAATATCTTATTAAATCAATTTATTAATCAAATTTTATTAACAATACTAACTTACAAGTAATTTAGATACTAATACTTATGATTAAAAATTTAGCAATATACTGATTCCTTTCTCAATTAATTTTAATTAAGAACACCAAAAACAAAACAAATACCCTGATTTACAGATTGAAAAAACATTTAAAATTGGCATAATTTATATAATTTTAATTTATATATCTTATTAATCTTATTATTAAAACTTTGAAAAAGTTATAATATGCATTTTTATGTATCAAAAAATATTATTTTTAATAAATAGCAAAATATATATAATAAAAGTTTAAATAAAATTAACTTTAATTATATTTAGGGGAAAAAACATGAATAATAGTTTAAGTATAGTTACTAATACTATTTCTTCATTTCAAACCAATGAAGAAATAGTTAATAAACAATCTAAAAAAAGAAAATGACAAGAATATGAACAAAAACCTGAAGTAAAAGCAAAAAGGAAAAAATATGATCAAAAACCCGAAGTAAAAGCAAAAAAGAAAAAATATGATCAAAAACCCGAAGTAAAAGCAAAAAAAATATTATCAAAGATCCGAAATAAAAGTAAGAAAGAAAAAATATGACCAAAAAAGAAATCAACTTATTAAAGAAAAAGAAAGAGAATTGCAATCTGATCGAGGCTTTTTAATAATCTGTGTATCTTTGTTTTACAAAGTTACTAATTTAGATTAATTCTGTCTTCAAATTTTATCATAAAATGAGCAATTGCTGTATTTCAATTTTGAATAGGCAATGTTCATTTTTTTGTTATATTTTCAATTGCCAAGTAAAATATTTTGAAAACTGCCATATCATTAGGAAAAACTTTTTTATTTCTGATGATTTTTCGTAATTGACTATTAACAGATTCAATAGCATTTGTAGTATAAATCACTCTTTTGATTTCTACTGGATAACTAATAAAAACCATTAAATTATCTCAATTTTTATATCAAGATTTAGTAATTTGAGGATATTGTTTATTTCATTTACTTTCAAACGATTCTAAAGCTTGCATTGCTTGTTCTTCACTACATGCACTATAAATTGGTTTTAAATCTGCAACTAGACCTTTTCGATGTTTGTATGAAACATATTTTAAACTATTTCTAATTTGATGAACAATGCATAATTGATGTTCTGTTTTAGGATAAACTGATTGTATTGCTTCTGACATGCCTGTTAAATTATTACTACAAGCAATAAGAATATCATTTAAGTCACGATTTTTCATTTCTGTGAAATTAGATAATCAAAACTTAGAACCTTCATTTTCACTAATTCATAATCCTAAAACATCTTTTTTGCCTTCTAAATCAACTCCTAATGCTATATAAACTGATTTGTTAATAATCCATTTATCTTGTCGTACTTTAACTACTATACAATCAAAATAAACAATAGGATAAATACTTTCTAATGGTCGATTTTGTCATGCTTTAACATCATCAATAATATCATCAGTAATTTGACTAATAACACTTTCACTAATATCAGCACCATGATATAACTCTTGCAACTGCATTCTAATGTCAGATAATGTCATTCCTTTTGCATACAAGGAAAGAACTTGTTGATCAAAACCATCAAATCTTCTTTGCCTTTTAGGAACTATTACAGGAGTAAAATTACTATTGCGATCTCTTGGTACATCAATTTCAATTTTACCTTGTTGAGTTATTAATTTTTTTGAACTTGTACCATTACGATCATTTTCAGTAGTACTATGTTGATTTTTTTCATATCCTAAATAATTTTGCATTTCAGAATTCAACATTTTTTCAACTAATCTTTTTGTTAATTCTTTATATAAACCGCCAGGTTTAAAAACTGTTGTTAAATCTTCAGTATTTTCTAGTAATAAATCTACTGCTTTTGATATTGGATCATTATTATTAAAGTTATCTTTTTTAGCCATCTGTAACTCACTCTTTCTAGTCATTTAATTATATTTACTAGAATTAATTAAACATAGTTATTTTTGTAAGTTACACAGATTACTAAACATTTCCGATTATAATTTATCAACCGGACTTACTCCTTAATTAATTTTAATTATTAATATATTTTAAATTTAAATTAAGAATTTTTAATTAAAAAAAATAATAGTGAGTATAAGAAAAAATAAAAATGATAAATATTATGACTCTTGTTGCAAAATTTTTAATTAAATTTAATGTTAATAACATTTAAAATTAGTAAAGCTAATTCATATACGTTTATTATTGTGAATAATAATCATCAATAAATGGAATTCTTCAAAAAATTTCTGGATGATAAGTATAAGATATAAGAAATGCTAACAATCCTACACCAATAATAAAGAAAAATATATCTTTAAAATCAATATGGTATTGACGAAAACGTGTTCTTTTACCTTGTGGATCATAACCCCTTGAATCCATAGCGTACGCTAAATCTTCTGCTTTTTGAAATGAAGAAACTAATAAGGGAATAATTAATGATACTAACGATTTAACTTTTTCTTTAAAATGACCATTTTTTAAATCTACACCACGTGATGCTTGCGCTTTTAAAATTCTACCGGCTTCATCTAATAATGTAGGAATTGAACGAAGAGCAATAGAAATAATCATTGAAATAATATGTACTGGAAATTTAATTAATTTTAATGGTAACATTAAATCTTCTAATGCTAATGTTAAATCTAATGGTTGTGTTGTGGTTGTTAAAATTGTTGTAATTAAAATCATTAAATAAATTCTAAGAGCAATATAAATACTAACAAATATAGCTTTATATGATACCTTAATACCATGCCAACGTCAAATCATTCCAACATTAGGGCCATCAGTTAAAAAACAGTTAATTATAAATAAAATAAATGCCATAAATAAAATGGGACGCATTAATTTTAATAACATCATAAAAGGTAATTTTGCACAAAAGAAAATTGTTATGACAGTAAAACCAATAAGAGCGTAACCTTCAAAACCAGTATGAAAAAAAAGTGAAGCAATTAAACAAATTAAAACTAGTAATTTAATTCTTGGATCTACACGATGAATGATTGAATTTAAAGGTAAATAACGACCAAAACTAACTTTCATTATTTATTACTCCTTACTTTTTATTGCTATTTTTTTTGGATAATATTTTTGATAGCTGGTCAATTAATTCTGAATCACTTCTAGCAGTAATTTTTGATGTATCAAATCCTGCTGCTTCTAATTTATATAAAAAACTATAAATTTTTGGTGGTTCAATTCCGGTTTCGGTAATTAATTTTTTATCTCTAAAAATAGTAATTGGATCTGCTTTTTTATAAATCTGTGTATTATGTAATACAATAACTTCATCAGCAACCATTAGTACATGATTCATATTATGAGTTACTAAAATAATAGTTTTGTTTTCTTTATGATTTAAATCATAAAATAAATTAATTAATTCTTTTTCACCATCGGGATCAAGTCCTGCTGTTGGTTCATCTAAAATTAAAGTATGACCTTGTAATGCCAAAATACCAGCAATAGCAACTCTTCGTTTTTGACCACCAGACAAATCAAACGGACTTCTTGATAAGTATGTTTCGTCTAATCCAACCAAATTAATATATTTTTTTGCTAACTCTCGTGCTTTATCTTTTTTCTCACCAAAATTAACTGGTCCAAACATAATATCTCGTTCAATAGTTTCTTCAAATAACTGATATTCGGGAAATTGAAAGACTAAGCCAATTTGTTTACGTATTTTTTTAATATCACGAATTTTTTTTTGATTAGCCTTAATAATAAAATCATTAATGGCAACTGAACCTGCCATTGGAACTAATAAACCATTAATATGTTGAATCATAGTTGATTTACCACTACCAGTTTCACCAATAATAGCAACTATTTTTTGTTCAACAATTTCAATAGTAATATCTTTTAATGCTTGATATTGATAAGGGGTTTTTGGAGAATAAGTATAACTTACTTCTTTGAATTTAATTGACATAAGCTAGAAATCAACTCCTCTTCACTTAATGTTTCATTAATATTAATCCCCTTATTTTTTAAACCTAACGATACTTTTAAAACAAAAGGAATATCTAAATGAATACTTTGTAAAAACTCTCATTCTTTTAATATTTCAGATGGAGTTCCATAACGAACTAACTTACCTTTATTCATAACAATAATTTTATCGGCATTAATAATTTCATCCATATCATGAGTAATAGAAATAATAGTTTTATTGCGTTGTTCTTGTAATTTTAACATAATTTCTTTAACTTCTCGTTTACCTTTTGGATCAAGCATACTAGTTGCCTCATCAAAAATAATAATATCAGGTTCTAAAGCTAAAACTGAAGCAATAGCTACACGTTGTTTTTGACCACCAGATAATCATAGCGGTTCATGATCTAAATATTTTTCCATACCCACTGCCCTAGAAACTCTGTCAATAATTGCTGGCATATCACTGGGTTCAACTAAATGATTTTCCAAGCCAAAAGCAATATCATCACGAACAGTTGAACCTATAAATTGATTATCAGGATTTTGAAAAACAATACCTAAGTGACGACGTAATTGTTTAATGTTTTTATTAGTAATTGTTTCACCAAATAATTGAATTGTACCTTTTTGTTTGTGTAAAACACCAATAATAATTTTTGAAAGTGTTGACTTACCACTACCATTATGACCAATTATAGTAATATATTCACCATGATTAATATCAAAACTAACATTATCAACAGCGTTATTGTATTCTGGTTTATAACGAAATTCAACATTTTTTAAACTTAATGAAATTTTAGATTTACTCATATTACTTCTAACTCCATTTTAAATATTATGCTAGTAAAATTATAACAGTAATTTTATATATATCAATTTATAATTTATAAAAATTATAAAAAAAGAAAAAAATGAACAATATCTGTTCAAAATTGAAGTAAAATTATTGTTCATTTTCTAATAAAATTTAGTTTATAAATTAAAGTTATATAAATTTCTATTCTATAAAATTAATGTAAAGAAATATCCGGATTTTTAGAATTTTCTTTTAATAAAGAATCATTTTTTGTTACTTCTTCTGTTGATTTCAATAATTTGTCACTTCAACTTTTAGATGAGCTGGGTACTGCTGATGAAGTTGAAGGTTGCGGATCATTATTTGAAATATTATTTTTTGATAATTTTTTTAGTTCTTTTTTAATATCTTTTAATTCTCGTTTTTTTTCTTCTATTTTTCTTATTGTTTTACCATGATTATTATAACAACCACAGCTCATAAGTAATCAAAATTTATTTCAAAAATCTTTTAATTTTTCAGCTTCTAATTTCCTAATTTCCGCTTCTAAAGATTTTTCTTTTCTTTGATAATATCCTAATGTAAGTTTTTGTTTACTACTTCTATAAAGTTTAGTAAATGGTTTATATATATGTTTAAATCATGGTTTTGCATTTTGCTGAGTAGAAGTAACATTTTCTTCTGGTGAAATTATTATTGATTCTTCTAATGAATTATTTTTTATTCGTTTTAAGACATCTTTTTTTTCTGTAATTTCTTTGACAATTTTTATAGAAGATTTTTCAAGCCTACATATTGTCAAAAGTAAACTTAAAATTTTTGAATTAATATTTGCTTCATCTATAACCACTATATTTAGTTTATGCTGTAATTCATATATTTCACAAATTCTCTTGTTTTTTTTGATCTCCAATTCTGCTATTTTAACTTCATTTTCTGTTTTTTTATTTGAATATAATTTATGATTTGCTTTTATTAATTGTTCTTTATTTTCTAAAATAATTTGTTTATGTTTAAATTCTTCAAATTCTAATAATGTTATTTCTTTCTCTTTTCTTTTTAAACTAGCAGATAAATTAGCAATTTTTAATCTTACTTCTAATATTTCATTTTCTTTTTCTTTAATCAAAAGATTCACATTAGTATCATCATCAACTATGGTTTCTTTTAATTTACCTATTTCTTCTTCCATTTCTTTCTCATTTTTTTTGAATTTTTCTAATTCATTTATTATTTCTTGTTCATTTTCTTTTAATTTTGTTATATTTTCTTGTATTTGTTGTTGTTGCTTTTCTTCTACTTCAACTTTATTTTCAATTTCTTTTCTTAAGTTTTCTAATTTTATTAAATCTTTTTCTTTAAACTTTACCTCTTTTTCTTCATATTTAATATTTTTTTTCTTTTTTTCCTTTAATTTATTTTTAATTTCATTTAAAGCTATCTTAATTTTTTTAATTTCTTTACTTAAACCTTCTTTTTCATCATTAATATTTAATTTTAGTTTTTCTCATTTTTTTATTTCTTTTTTTTCATTTTTAATTTGATTATCATTTTCTTTGATTTCTTTTTCAAAGGCTTTAATTACTTTTTTTATTTCTGAACTTTCTTTTTTACGGTTTTCTTGTTTAGTAACTGGCATCAAAATCTTCCTTTCAAAATAAAAAAAATCGATTATTTTTTTAAAAAAAAAAGGGAGCGTACCGATGTTGTCAATAATATTCAAATTTGTCTTAAAATTATAAAGTTAGACGAGAATAATTTTGACTTCAATATGCAATTGTATGTTAATCTTAACACTTGAAAAATATTAGTCAACAATAATACTTACTTTTATAAAACAAAAATTCTTATTAAAGTAAACTTTAATAAGTTTTATTTTATTTTTCATTTATTTTAAAATTTTAATTTTAATTTATAATAACTGGATTGCTGTATTTATTTGATAGCATTTAAAATTAACCATTTTTGTATACATATCAATATTATAAGTTCTATCACCAATCATATGCTTTAAAATTTGTTTAATATTGGTTTCAGTAAAACAACCAATATTTTCAACTAATGCTTGGTTTAATACACCATCTTTTGCGTTAATAAAATAACCAACTTTTAATTTTTTATATTGCAAAGTTAATGATTGCAAAAAATCAATTAATTCATAATATTGACCTTTGGAAAATAAATTTACGGACTTCTCCCCACATGTACTTGTGGAGGGAATAATGAAACTGAATGAATTCAACAATGCTTTTCAAACTGAACAGCAATGTCTTGCATATATAGCAAATTTGAAAGAAAACAAATGTATTAGGTGTTTTAGTTTTAATTTGAATACTTCTGATTTAAAAAGAATGAGATGTTTGAAATGTAATCAAACATTTAGCATTCTCACAGGCACCATATTTTCAAGGTCACAAACATCTTTAACATCTTGGTTTTATCTTATCTTTAGATGAATAAACACCAAACATGGAATTCCATCAACAGATATTGCAAAAGAATTGGGAGTGACTTTGAAAACTGCTTGAAGAATGACTCATAAAATCAGAACACGTATTGCAAAACAAAAACCTCAATTTATTGTTGAAGGTACAGTGCAAATTGATGAAATGTATCTTTCACATATGGGTTTTAAAAAACAAGGAAGATCCTTGGTGAATAAAACCTTGATTGTTGGCATTTATCAAAAAACAACCAATAATTTAATTGTGAAAGTATTGAAAAACGCAAAGAGTAAAAATCTTTTGCAGTTTGCAAAAAACCACATTTCTTCAAAATGTCTTGTATATACTGATTCTTGAAAAGGATATTGCGATTTTAAATCAGTTTTCACTAAGCATGAAACAGTTAACCATCAAGATCGCTATGTTTCAAAAATTGGTGTAAATACCAACCAAATTGAATCAGTTTGAAAACATATAAGAAGAACATTTAAAACACATATCAAAGTTGCAAAACATCATGTTCATTTATATGCTAAAGAAGCTGCATATAAATTCAACAAGATACCTAGTTTTGAAACTGTAATGCTATGTTTGATTTAAAAATGTGGGGAGAAGTCCGTAGATAGGCTTTTCTCAGCATTTATGTGATAAAATTAAAATAGTACATAAAGGGAGAAAAGCCTAAATTTATTGCATTTTCATAATGTAATTGTGCAATTTTATTTTTTCTTCTTCCAGCCATTATACCAAGAAATAAAACATGAAAAGCATGGAATTTATCTAAAATAAATTTAGCATTTAAAATTGTAGCAGTTTTTCTAATTCATTTTGCACTATCTCCACAAACTACTAAATTTGCTTGGTCAAAATTTTCAAAATATAAATGACCATATTTTTCAATTAATTTAGCTGTTTTTTCTGCACCAATTTCTGTTTTTGATACTCTTATTTTACATACAGCTCTTTTATTAATTAATTTTCCATTTTTCTTTTTACCAGTACAAAATACTATTAATCTCATAGAACATTTTTTACAATTTTTAGTATTATGTTTTTCATTAAACTTAAATTTTCTATGTCCATCATCAATATTTATATATAAAGTTTGATTTGGTTGCAATAGTATTTTAGGGATATTTGCTTTTGGTAATTCAAATTTTTGATATGTTCTACAAACTGTACTATTACTTATTAAATCTTCAATAAAAGTATCACAAACATCACGATATTTTTTATCATCAGCAAAATATTTTAAAATTTGTTTAATAACATCTGGTGCTAATTTACTATACTTTTTAACACCAAGATAGTTATCTAGCAATGAAACAAATTCCTTTTTTTGTGTTTTTGGGTTATAATGTATACAAATACGTCGTTTATAATTTAATAAACCTTTTTTTGTTTTTAATTTTCTTTTTCTAAATCTATATGATTTATATTCAGATTTATCACATATACTTCATAAATAATCATCTATTTTTGTAAATAATTCTTCTGTTTGTTGTAAATTTAATTCATCTTGATTAAAATAGTGTTTGTCTCAATCAAAATGATTAGGGAATGGTAATATAAACATTTTTAATGTTCCTTTCTAATTTTTGTTTGTTAATAATTTAAGTTTAATTTTTTTTAAAAAATAAGGAGTAGATATGGCTTTTATCACTAGTTATGCACAATTAAATAAAAAATATACTCTTAATTTTAGTGATAATAATTATGGTTTTAGTTGAGATATTTTTAAACAATTTGTTGGTGATGAATGAGCAGAATTTTTTACTACCAATTGTTTTTATCGTTTTGTACCAACTGCACGTGGAACGAGAAAAACTTGAAACTGTTTAGCATTTGATTTATTTATATGTTGTAATTTTAGTGATAGTAGTGTCCAAGAAGTCAGAAGATATGAAAATACTCATAGCGAAACTACAATTGGTGCTTTAATGAATGTTTGTCAAGTTTTATTAGATATATATAATATTAATTTACTACCTAATAATCCACATGGAATTAAATGAAAAATTACTAAGGATGGTGGTTGTATTATTTTTCCTAATAATCAACAAATTGACTTTATTGGTTATGCTAATGGTAATAAGATTTTTGGAAAAGAAGCTGGTGGTTCAAGTTTTTTAGGTTCAAGAACAGATGAAATTATTATGGCAGAAGAAAAAGAAACATTAACTGAAAAGCAATTAACCTATCGATATGAACGTTTACAAAACTCTATGTTTAGAAGTAATCGTATTAAAGTATCAAATGAACCTATTAAAGAGTGAAGTTGAACATTTATTGATAAAAATATATATAGTTCTACCTTTGGACAAAAGATTACTCGTTATTTTTATAAAAGTTTTTTTATTACTTTTACATGTAATCCATACGATAAATACCATCCATTTTATTTAAAGTATTGCACGCCATTTTTACCATTAAATGATAAAATTATGGAAAATCTTAAAAAAGTTGGTAAAGTTTATTATGAAAATAAAGAAATGTTTAGTGGTTTAGGTTTATTTATATGCTGAATTATACTTGTAAGTGCAAGTAAATAAAATTGCAAAAAATTCTCATATAAAAATTTTATAATGCTAAATTTAGTTTAGAAAAAGTAAGGAGTTTTTATATGAGTTATAAACATATTGGGATAGATGAAAGAATTTATATTGAGAATCAATTGAAATTTAAAGTTAAAATTAGTGAAATAGCTAAAAATCTTAATCGAAGTATTAGTACTATTATTCGAGAAGTTAATAGAAATAAAGATAATGATCATTATTTTTCATTAATTGCACAAAATAAAGCTGTAAATAGAAAAAAATCACATATTATTTTTCATAAGTTTAAATATAAAGATTTAGTCAAATATATACAACAAAAACTATTATTGGGCTGATCACCTGAACAAATTTATGGCAGAATTAAAAATTTTCATAAACAATGAGCTATCAGCTTTAAAACAATTTACAATTGAATTTATTCTGGATTATTTGATAAAGTTACTAGTAAAAATTTAAGAAGAAAAGGTAAAAAACGAAGATCTCAAGAAAATCGTGGTAAATTTAATGGTAAATCAATTAAAGAACGAGATAATAATGTTAATGATCGCATAACTCTTGGTCATTGAGAAGGAGATACTATAGTATCATCAAGAGGTAAAAGTAAATCATGTTTAATAACTTTAGTTGAAAGAGTATCACGATTTACTTTAGCAATGTTAGTTAAAAACAAAACTACTAAAGTTATTAATAAAAATATCATTCATTATTTATCAATTCTTCCTAAAAATATTGGAGGCTTTTTAATAATCTGTGTATCTTTGTTTTACAAAGTTACTAATTTAGATTAATTCTGTCTTCAAATTTTATCATAAAATGAGCAATTGCTGTATTTCAATTTTGAATAGGCAATGTTCATTTTTTTGTTATATTTTCAATTGCCAAGTAAAATATTTTGAAAACTGCCATATCATTAGGAAAAACTTTTTTATTTCTGATGATTTTTCGTAATTGACTATTAACAGATTCAATAGCATTTGTAGTATAAATCACTCTTTTGATTTCTACTGGATAACTAATAAAAACCATTAAATTATCTCAATTTTTATATCAAGATTTAGTAATTTGAGGATATTGTTTATTTCATTTACTTTCAAACGATTCTAAAGCTTGCATTGCTTGTTCTTCACTACATGCACTATAAATTGGTTTTAAATCTGCAACTAGACCTTTTCGATGTTTGTATGAAACATATTTTAAACTATTTCTAATTTGATGAACAATGCATAATTGATGTTCTGTTTTAGGATAAACTGATTGTATTGCTTCTGACATGCCTGTTAAATTATCACTACAAGCAATAAGAATATCATTTAAGCCACGATTTTTCATTTCTGTGAAATTAGATAATCAAAACTTAGAACCTTCATTTTCACTAATTCATAATCCTAAAACATCTTTTTTGCCTTCTAAATCAACTCCTAATGCTATATAAACTGATTTGTTAATAATCCGTTTATCTTGTCGTACTTTAACTACTATACAATCAAAATAAACAATAGGATAAATACTTTCTAATGGTCGATTTTGTCATGCTTTAACATCATCAATAACATCATCAGTAATTTGACTAATAACACTTTCACTAATATCAGCACCATGATATAACTCTTGCAACTGCATTCTAATGTCAGATAATGTCATTCCTTTTGCATACAAGGAAAGAACTTGTTGATCAAAACCATCAAATCTTCTTTGCCTTTTAGGAACTATTACAGGAGTAAAATTACTATTGCGATCTCTTGGTACTGAACTTGTCAAGAAAAGTGGACAATAAAAGTAACCTTTTATTAAATTTTATAAAATAGCGTTTGTAAGTGTTAAATTTATAGGTATGAAGTAATTATTTGTTGGTTTGGAATGAGCTAATCGATATTCGATTGGACTCATTCCTTTTAATTTTATTTGAGGTCGATAATTATTATAAAAGTAAATATATTTAGGTAAGTTGTCTTGTATTCATTCAATAGTTCTATTTTTTCTTGGAATTTGATATAGAAATTCTGTTTTCATTGTTCCAAATCAAGTTTCAGTAGCACCATTATCACAGGAATTACCTCTTCTAGACATTGAAATTTTTATTTTTAATTCATCACATAAAATTTTATAAGAAGGATTTGTATAGTGAAATCCTTGATCTGATTGTAAAATTCATGAAGTAGGTTTTTGAGCATTAACTCAAGCTTGGATAATGTTTTGGACAACAAATGTCATGTCTAAACTTGCACTTATTTTATAATCTAATATTTCATTATTATGAAAATCTTTAACAATTGATAAATAATATGTTTTACCATTAGTTAATAAATAAGTTATATCAGTACCTAATTTTTCATTTAAATTAGTAGTTGAAAAATCACGTTTTAATAAATTATCATATCTTAAACTTCCTGATTTAGTTCTATAATCAAATTTTTTTATGCGAACCTTAGCTTTTAAACTCATATTTTTCATATATCTATATACAATATGAAATTTTAATTTTAAATTATAAATTTTGTTAATTCATAAAGTTATCATTTTATAACCATAAATTTCTTGAAATTCATAAAAAATATTTTTAATTATATTAGCTAAAAATGTATCTCATTTATTAAATTCATTCATTCCATTCTTAATTCACTTATAATATCCTGATTTTGAAACATTTAATAATCAACATAAATAACTAATCTGATATTTTTTCTTCAATGAGAAAATCACAAAATATTTCTTCTTTTTGTCGATTTTTCTAAATACTTTTTTATATCGTTCATTGCCTCAATATATTCAATTAATTCTTGTTTTGTCATTTCATTAAAATTTAAAGATTTGGGTCGACCTGTTCTTTTGGTTTTTTTAGCACGAATTCCATTGCCATATTCTAAACCTTTTTCACCTAATAATTTATATGCTTTAATTCATTCTTTTATTGATGATCGACCAATACCATACTCTAATGCGGTTTTATCAATTGTTTTAATTTTACTTATTTTTATTATTTTTAACTTTTCTTCTTTTGATAGTCATTTAGCCATAAAAAAATGAACACCTTCCTTAAAGTATTTTTAACACAAAGGTTACAATTCTGTGTCTACTTTATTCTAGATGTTCAGTACATCAATTTCAATTTTACCTTGTTGAGTTATTAATTTTTTTGAACTTGTACCATTACGAGCATTTTCAGTAGTACTATGTTGATTTTTTTCATATCCTAAATAATTTTGCATTTCAGAATTCAACATTTTTTCAACTAATCTTTTTGTTAATTCTTTATATAAACCGCCAGGTTTAAAAACTGTTGTTAAATCTTCAGTATTTTCTAGTAATAAATCTACTGCTTTTGATATTGGATCATTATTATTAAAGTTATCTTTTTTAGCCATCTGTAACTCACTCTTTCTAGTCATTTAATTATATTTACTAGAATTAATTAAACATAGTTATTTTTGTAAGTTACACAGATTACTAAACATTTCCAAATATTGTTAAAACTATTACTTTTGATCGTGGTAAAGAATTTGCAAATTGACAACAACTTGAAAAAAAGTTAGATGTGAAAATTTATTTTGCAAATCCATATTCACCTTGACAAAGAGGTACTAATGAAAATACTAATGGTTTAATTAGAGAAAAATTTCCTAAAAAATTTATTTTTTCAAAAACTAATAAAAATGAAGTTCATAAATTTATATTGTCTTTAAACCAAAGACCCAGAAAAATACTAAATTATCTTTCACCAATCGAATATTTGAATAGAAAAATAATTTAGTTGCACTTACCTTTACAATTTTGCATATAAAAAAAACTAAATTTTACTATATAAAAATAGGCTTTTCTCCCTTTATGTACTATTTTAATTTTATCACATAAATGCTGAGAAAAGCCTATCTACGGACTTCTCCCCACATTTTTAAATCAAACATAGAATTACAGTTTCAAAACTAGGTATCTTGTTGAATTTATATGCAGCTTCTTTAGCATATAAATGAACATGATGTTTTGCAACTTTGATATGTGTTTTAAATGTTCTTCTTATATGTTTTCAAACTGATTCAATTTGGTTGGTATTTACACCAATTTTTGAAACATAGCCATCTTGATGGTTAACTGTTTCATGCTTAGTGAAAACTGATTTAAAATCGCAATATCCTTTTCAAGAATCAGTATATACAAGACATTTTGAAGAAATGTGGTTTTTTGCAAACTGCAAAAGATTTTTACTCTTTGCGTTTTTCAATACTTTCACAATTAAATTATTGGTTGTTTTTTGATAAATGCCAACAATCAAGGTTTTATTCACCAAGGATCTTCCTTGTTTTTTAAAACCCATATGTGAAAGATACATTTCATCAATTTGCACTGTACCTTCAACAATAAATTGAGGTTTTTGTTTTGCAATACGTGTTCTGATTTTATGAGTCATTCTTCAAGCAGTTTTCAAAGTCACTCCCAATTCTTTTGCAATATCTGTTGATGGAATTCCATGTTTGGTGTTTATTCATCTAAAGATAAGATAAAACCAAGATGTTAAAGATGTTTGTGACCTTGAAAATATGGTGCCTGTGAGAATGCTAAATGTTTGATTACATTTTAAACATCTCATTCTTTTTAAATCAGAAGTATTCAAATTAAAACTAAAACACCTAATACATTTGTTTTCTTTCAAATTTGCTATATATGCAAGACATTGCTGTTCAGTTTGAAAAGCATTGTTGAATTCATTCAGTTTCATTATTGCCTCCACAAGTACATGTGGGGAGAAGTCCGTAAAAATAAAACCAAAAAAATCAAAATTATTATGTCATAAAAATAGAATTTACTATTAATAGTAAATTCTATTTTTATTCTTTTAACTTATATTTTTTTTAATTAGTTTATCATCACTAACAACAAACTCTACATTCTTTGTTGTTGAAGGAACTCATTCACCAACACTTGGATCAAAATAAAGTCCTCTTTTTGGTTCCATAAATCAAAATATAATCATATAATTATTTTTATAATTAATCTCATTAAGATCATCAAAAACCGATGTTGGATCCTTTCCTACTGCCACTTTTTTATAAATTGAATTACCATTAGCATCTTTAATAGTAATTTTTATATAATCACTGCCTCCATAACCAATATTAAATTTTTCATTATTACCACTGATGAAAAATGTTTTCTTAGTTTTATTTAAATTAATAATTGCTCGATATTGTGTTAAGTCCTGTCCCATTCCTTCTAATAATATACTATTTGCAAAATTTAATTTCACTGGAATTTGATATTTATTACCAACAAAATCTTCATTTCTATCTATAACTACAAAATTAGTATCAATACTTTTTTTATCAAGAAAATCAGGTTTTTGATAAGAAATATCTTCAACAGTTTCAACTTCTAAATTATCTTCCATCATAATATTTTCTTTAACTTCATTTTTTAAAATTTCATCACCAATACTTTTTTCTAAAAACTAATAACTTTTACTTCTTGCACTGGTTGATAACTTCGCAATTCATGTTCAACAATAGCATTATCATCATAATGACCATCAAAGATATTATTTCAAATCTCTTTTGTTAACTTTGGATATTTACTTACAATTTTTTCAGTATCTTCATCAGCTTTAATTCCTCATTTAGCAAAGAATGGAATTAGATTTCGATTAGCTATTTTTGAAGTCATTTGAATAAAAAATTGTTTTTTTAATTCATTATCAGTTGGTAATAACTTATCATCTAATAATCGACAAGATTGATTTAAAGTTGAATAAAATCATTTTCCAAAAGCTTGATCTAATTGTCAAAACATACCTAATTTAACAAAAAGTGATTGTTTATCAAAATTTTTATCAGCATTTGAATTTAAAATAAATTCTTTAATATCTTTATCAGCATGTGATTTAATTAAGTTATTTTGAAATCCAAATTCTCTTTCAACTCAAAGTGCACTAATATTTACTGTAACTTCAGTTAGATCATTTCATTTATAACGCGGATTTTGAAATGTGTGTCCTATCTCATGTCATATATATCAACCCTCATTAGGCTTCTTCTTAAATAATGCTTTTCCCGCACCAGTAGCTTGTTGAATAATAATATGATAGTGTGTTGCACTAGCATATCCTGCACCAGTATCAGGATTTGTAATATGTATTTTATTATTAACTTTTCGAGCAATACCATTATATTCTAAATTTAATCCACTAACCATACTTGTTAATTCATAAACTTTATCTAAACGAGTAAATGTTTCATTAATATTATAGTTATTAGGATCTTCATCTATTCATAATTCTTTTGCAAGTTCCATTTGGAATGTTCCAAAAACATGCTCTCCAATAATTTCAACAAATGGTGATTCTATATTATCATATAACATTTGTTGAAATTCTTCATTTGTTGTTGTACCAACAACAAATGTTGAATCTTCTATTTCTGATTCAATTTCTGATTCAGCAGTAATCAATACGTCATAATCAGTATATTCATTTTTATTATATAGATACAACATACCATCTATTTCAGAAATAATAGTTTGATTTTCTTGATTAATAACATACTCTTTTGGTTTTAAACTTTGACCATCATTTAAATTTTTATAACTTCCTCATTGTCCAATAAAGATGCTAAGTAAAGATTCATCATTTTCTAATAATTTTATTGTTATTTTTGATCCTTTAACTACAAAAATTCCTGTTGTAGTAAATTTAGAATGATTAAGTACTCTTTGTTCCTTAGTAAGATTTTCTTCAACAATACCTTGTGCATTAGCAATAATTATTTTTTTCATGTTTTATTCTCCTTTATTTGAGATAAATATTTAAAAATTACTATATCTAATAAATTTCTTTACAAAAATAATTTTAATTATTGACTGATATTTTTTTGATAATTATTGTTTTAAATACAAATAATCCAAATACTACCCCAATCAAATATATAAGTTTTACTTTTTATTAAAGAAACTAAAAACTCCTTATAAAAATAAGGAGTTTTAATTATAAAATAAAACTTACATATATAATATAACATTGAAATAATAAAAATACCATAAAAAATATTTATCAATAATTGTATTAAAAAATACAATTTTATTTAAAATTGTCAACCATATAAAAAAGAGAAAACATAAAAATGCTTTACTCTTTCCAAAATTTTCTTGCTTTAATATTTTTAATTAAACAAAAGTAATTAATACCATTGGCGCATTATCACCAGTTCTATTATCTACTTTAATTAACTTTGTATATCCACCTTTACGGTCTTTATATCTTTCAGCAATATTGCCAAATAATGTTGGAATAACACCATCCTTTGGATGCTCTTTAGTTGTAATTTTACGTAATTTAGCAATTGCCATTCTTCTTGAATGCAAATCACCACGTTTAGCTAATGTTACTAAAGGTTCAATAAATGTTTGTAATCTTTTTGCTCTTTTTTCTAACAAAACTAATTTTCCATGAACAATTAATTCACTTGCTAAATTACGGATTTCAGCATCTACTTTAGCACTATTTCTTCCGATATCGTTAATATATGACATTTTTTCTTATCCTCCTTCTTAGTTTTTAATAGAAAACTCTAAATTATGTTTTGATACACAATCTTCAATTTCTTTAATTGATTTTGAACCTAAATGTTTAATTTGTTTAATTTCATCTAAACTTTTACTTACAATATCACCCAAAGTTTTATAACCATCACGTTTTAAACAATTGTATGAACGAACAGTTAAATTCAATTCTTCTAAGGCTTTGTTTAAATCATTATTTTCTTGCTCATTAGTAATTGAAATAACTTCAAAGTTTTTAACATTATCATCTAAATTAACAAAAAATTCAATATGACTCATTAAAATTTTAGCTGCCATTGCAATAGCTGATGCTGCTTTAACTGAACCATTAGTTTGTACACCAAGAATTAATTTTTCATATTCAATACCTTTTAATGTTTTAGTTACAGGTTCAATTTTATAATCAACTTTTTCAACGGGTGAAAAGTTTGAATCAATAGCAATAATGCCTGAACTATTAGCAATTTCTTTTTTATTTTCCTCAAATGAAGAATAACCACGAGATTTCTTTACCATTAATTCCATTTCAAAAAGAACATTTCTTGAAGTTGTTCGAGCAATAATTAATTCTGGATTAACTACTCTAACATCAGTTGGACAACTAATATCTCCAGCAGTAATATCTTGTTCACCAGTAATACTAATTTTTAAATTAGCAATTTTTTCGTCCTTTTGAATATCACCATCAAAGGCTAAAACTAAGTCCTTAACATTTAAAATTATTTCAGAAACATTTTCAATTACACCTTTAACTGCAGTAAATTCATGAGATACACCACTTATTCTAATTGCATATACAGAAATACCTGGTACTGAAGATAATAATGTTCTTCTTAAGGCATTAGCTAAAGTTGTTCCATAACCACGTTCTAATTGACTCACAATAAATTCACTGTAATTAATAGCACTATTTTCACTGTTTAAACTAAATTTTGGTTTTAAAAATTGTTGTTCCATGTTTTATTTTCACCTACTTTATTTTCTTGGTTTTTTTGGTGGACGACAACCATTATGAGGGATTGGTGTCACATCATTTAAATCTTTGATTTCAAAACCTACTGCTTGTAAACTACGAATTGATGGTTCTCTTCCTGGTCCTGTTCCATTAACAAAAACACTTAAAATTTTAACTCCGTGTTCCATAGCAGTTTTACCTGCAGCTTCAGCTGCTAACTGTGCTGAGTGAGGAGTTGATTTACGAGTTCCTTTGAAACCTACTGCTCCAGCACTTGATCAAGCAATAACATTACCATTAAGATCAGTAATAGTAACAATAGTATTATTAAAACTTGCTTTAATAAATGCTTTTGCTTTAATAAAATTAGGATTAACTTTAATTTTTTTCTTTACTGTTGTTTTTATATTCATTATTTTTTTCCTCCTAATTAACTTGCTTTTTTCTTGTTAGCAACCGTTTTACGTGGTCCCTTGCAAGTTCTTGCATTAGTTTTTGTTGATTGTCCTCTGGCTGGTAATCCTTTACGATGACGAATACCACGATAACATCCAATTTCCATTAATCTTTTAATGTTTAAAGACACTTCACGTCTTAGTTCACCTTCAGTTTTATATTTCTTTTCAATTAATTGACTAATTGAACTTAATTCTTTTTCTGTTAATTCATTAATTTTTTTAGTTTCTTCAATTTTTAGTTCTTTTAATATTTCTGAAGATTTGCTGCGACCAATTCCATAAATTCTTGTTAAACCAATTACTGTATGTTGATTACCAGGAATATTTACTTGCGCAATTCTTCGACTTGCATTGTTAGTATTTGATGTCATATTTATTTTTCCTCCTTAATATTTCTATCCTTGACGTTGCTTATGTTTAGGATTTTCACAAATGATTACATTACGTTTTTTACGTTTGATTGGTTGACATTTGTCACAAATTTTTTTAACTGATGCTTGTACTTTCATCATTTTCCTCCTGTTAAACTATTAGTTTTCTTTGTTTTCATCATCTTTATTTATCGGTAAATGTGTAGTAGCCATTCTGTTACGAAAAGTAATTCGTCCTTCAGTTAAATTATAAGTTGATAATTCAACTTTTACATGATCACCTTTGATAATTTTAATTTTATGTGTTTGCATACGACCCGATGGTCTTACAATAGGAGTAAAGTCATATTCATTCAACTTTACTTTAAATCTAGCATTAGGTAAGACTTCTATTACTATACCTTCACATTCAATAGTACTATCATTAGTTTTTTTTACTTTTTGAACTTTGGGTTTAACTACTTGTTTTGGTTTAGCCATTAATTACATTCCTCATTATTTTTTTGATTTTCATTAAGTATTGTTAGTACTTCACATCCATCATTAGTTACTAGGATAGTGTGTTCAAAGTGAGCAGTTTGTTGTTTATCAGCAGCAACTACTGTTCACTTATCACTTAAAACCAGAATTTTATCAGTTGTTGTTTGAACCATTGGTTCAATACAAATTGTCATTCCTGACTGCAATTTTATTCCGGTGTTGGGCTTACCAACATTAGGAATAGCTGGGTCTTCGTGGAGTTTTTTACCAATACCATGCCCAGTATATGATGTTGGTAAATAAAAGCCTTCGCTTTCTACATAAGTTTGAATGGTGTTACTAATATCACCAATTCTAACTCCTGGTGCAATAATTGCTATTGCTTTATTTAATGACTCTTTAGTCACATTAATAAGTTTTGCTTGTTCTGGTGTTGGTTTACCACCAACACACATTGTAAAGGCAGCATCTGCATGATAACCATTAACAGCAGCACCAGCATCAATTTTCACAATATCATTCATTTTAAAAGGTTTATCATTAGGAATGCCGTGAATTAATTGTTCATTAACTGAAACACAAATCGTGGCAGGAAAACCATGATAATTTAAAAAAGAAGGTATAGCATTATTTTCTTTAATAATTTGTGCTGCCATTTTATCAAGCATTTTACCAGTTATTCCAACTTTTATTATCTTTGCTAACTCTTTATGAATAAGTGCTACAACTTGACTAGCGGCTTTGATATTTTGAATTTCACTTTGACTTTTAATGCTAACCATTATTTTTATTTCCTTTTAATGATGATAAATATGATTTAATTTGTTTTTTAATATCACTATTATCTTGGTTGGCATCCACCGTTCTTAACAGTCCACGTTCTTGATAAGAATCTACCAATGGTGCCGTTGCTACTTTGTAAGTTTTTAAACGATTGATAATTGTCTTTTCATCACTATCATCAATTCGTTTAATTAATTTTACCCCATCATTATCACAAATACCAGTAATCTTTGGTGGTAGGAAATTAAGATTATAAATTGCTTTACATTGAGGACAAGTAACTCTTGAAGACAAACGTTTAATAACTGTTTCTTCATTAATATCTAGATACAATACCATTGAAAGCGTTTCATTCAAACTTGTTAATA
The DNA here is from genome assembly GCF_027923845.1 of Spiroplasma ixodetis. Lineage (GTDB taxonomy): Bacteria > Bacillota_I > Bacilli_A > Mycoplasmatales > VBWQ01 > Spiroplasma_E > Spiroplasma_E ixodetis_A. The sequence continues at coordinate 1,873,084 of NZ_AP026933.1, read as the reverse complement.
CTTTATCTAATGATGCTACTTGTGAAATTGTTCTTGGATAACCATCAAGAATAAAATTATGTTTAATATCTTTTAAAGTATTACTAATAATCTCGTTTGTAATCTCATCAGGAACATATTGACCCTTATTAACATAAGTTTGAGCTTTTTTACCTACTGGTGATTGTTTTGTGATTTCATCACGAAACAAATCACCAGTTGATAAATGCATTAAATTATATTGTTCTTTCAGAAACTGTGACTGTGTCCCTTTCCCTGATCCTGGTGGACCTAAAATAATTAAATTCATCGTTACCCCCTAAGACCATAAGTGTTCTTTAACATCTTTGTTTTCCTTATAATTTAAGAATGAATGTTGAGTAATTCGTCCCTTAATTTGTTTTGTTGTATCTAGTGCTACTCCAACCATAATTATTAATCCAGTTCCACCAACTGCTAATGAAGAAGGTAGATTAGTAAATTTAGAAATTAAAAATGGGGTTACTGCAACAGCAGTTAAGAAAAAGGAACCAATTGTACTTAAACGATTTAACATTCTTTTAATATAAATTTCTGTTTCCTTCCCTGGCTGAACGCCAGGAATATAAGTTCCTGATTTTTGAAAATTCTTAGCCATTTGTTCGGGATTAATTTGCACTTGTGCATATAAAAAGGTAAACATAATCGTCATTATAGCAAAAATACTAATTCCCGGCCACGACTGTAAAGATAAATAATTTCTAGCAAAATTAGCAAAACCACTATTTTGATCAACAATTTGCGCCACTGTCATTGTAGCAGTAATTAGTGCCGAAGAAAAAATAACAGGAATTACTCCAGCTGAGTTAACTTTTAAAGGTAAATAAGAACTTTTATCACCCTTTAAAGTTAAACCACTACCAGTTTGTTGAATTGGTAAGTGTCGCTCTGATTCACTAAAGAATACAACAACAAGAATAATCAGTAGGAAGGCTGCAAAATAAAGAGCAAATTTTAAAGCCCCTTGAAAAATAACACCATTATTAGTATCTGGTCCTACTCAATACTTAAAAGTTGAAGCTAAGTTAAATGGTAAATTAGCAGCAATTCCACCAAAAATAATTAGTGAAATTCCATTACCAATACCACGATTAGTAATCTGATCAGCCATTCATAATGATAACATTGTCCCTGCTAGTAAAATAGCTGGAATCAATACATAATAGAAAACTTCTGGTCCAGCTGCTCCCGATCCCGAACTTCAATCAACACTAATAATATGTTGAGATTGTAAACCAAAGATTGTGGCAAAACCTTGCATAATAGCAAAGGGGACAGTTAATACTCGATTCATTAACTCTAATTTTTTCTTACCTTTTTCTCCTGATTTAGCTCATCTTGTTAAAGTAGGGACAACATCAGTTGATAATAACTGCACAATAATTGATGCAGTAATGTAAGGTGACACTCCAAGTGCAAAAACAGAAAATCTGCTAATAGCACCACCACCTAACATTGAAATTAAATTAAAGAATTCAATACCACTACTATTACTGCTACTTAAATCTTCATTCAAAGTTACTCCTGGAACTGTAATAAATGCTCCAACACGAAAGATAAATAAAATAAAAATGGTAAATAAAATTCTAATTATAACTTCTTTATACTTTTTTATTAATTCACGGGTTGTTGTGAACACTTAGATCACCTGCGCTTTTCCTCCGGCTTGTTCAATAGCAGTAATTGCTGATTTTGAAAATTTATGAGCTTTAATTGTTTTTGGTGTTGTTAATTTACCTTTACCAAGAACTTTAATACCATCTTTTTTACTTCTAATCAATTTTAATTGAAATAAAAGTTCAGGTGTTATTTCATGCTCTTTAATTAAATCAATTTGTTCTAAGTTAATAATACTATAATTGGTTGTAGTAAAGTTAGTAAACCCTCGTTTTGAAATACGACGATATAGTGGTGTTTGTCCTCCTTCAAATCCGGGTCTTGTTCCACCACCGGTACGGGCATTTTGTCCTTTTGTCCCTTTACCAGCCGTTTTACCTTTTCCAGATGAAGTTCCTCTACCTAAACGTTTAATGTCTTTACGAGAACCTGGTGTTGGTTTTAAGTTATGTAATGTTGTTTCCATAATCCACCTCTAACCATTACTACGCTTAGTAGTAAGATTTTTATTTTTTATAAAATATTCTGCTGGTTTAACATTGCCAAGACCTGCAATTGTTGCCCTAGCTAAATTAATTTTATTTCTAGATCTAAATGCTTTTGAATAAATATTATGAATACCAGCTAATTCTAAAATATCACGAGCAGATCCACCAGCTTTAATTCCGATTCCTTCTTTAGCTGGTTTTAATAAAATTTCACTTCCACAATATTTACCTTTAACTTCATGAACAATAGAATTACTGTTTTTAGTTATCGTAATTGTTGTTAAATTTTTGTGAGCAGCTTCAATTGCCTTTTTAATTGCATCAGGAACTTCATTGGCTTTAGATATACCAAAACCAACTACTCCTTTACCATTACCAATAGCAACAGCAGCAGAGAAACGCAATCTTCTTCCCCCAGTTGTTACTTTGTTAATTTTTCTGATTCAAATCACTTTTTCAATAAATTCACTTGGAGTTTTTGGTTTACGTTCAAAATTTTTACGTGGTTCACGAACTTTATTTTCTTTTTTATCGTGGCTATTTCTTGGTTGTGATGAATTAGTATGTCTAATTTTATTTTCATTACCAGTAGGATTTTTTACTTCTGCTTTAACAGAAGGTTTTGCTACTGATTTTTGAACTTCAGTATTTTCTTTATCATCAATAATTGTTTTTTTATTTTCTAAACTCATACTTTTAATTCTCCTTTTTTAGAATTCTAATCCAGCACTACGCGCTGCTTCTGCGAATGCTTTCACTTTACCATGATATAAATATCCACCACGATCAAAAACCACTTTTTTAATTTTTTTCTTAATAGCTAAATTAGCAATTGTTTCTCCAAGTTTAGTAGCAGCATCTATATTGCTTTTTGATGCTAAATCTTTAAATGTTAATGTTGATACACCAATAATTGTATTTGAAGCAGTATCGTCAATAATTTGAGCATAAAAACTATTATTAGATTTAAAGATATTTAAGCGTGGTCTTTCACTAGTACCCATAATTTTACTACGAATACGATAATGACGAACTTTACGAGCTTGTTGTTTATTAATCATTTTCTATTCTCCTTAAGTGCCAGTATAAGATTATTTACCTTTACCAGCAGCTTTTCCTTCCTTACGACGAATGTGTTCATTTTTATATTTAATTCCTTTACCTTTATATGGTTCTGGTTTACGGAATTTACGAATTTTGGCTGCAACTTCTCCAATTAATTGTTTATCAATACCACTAATTTGTAATACTGTTGGTTTAGGAGCAACAATGGTAATTCCTTGCGGAATTTCAAACTTAATAGGATGAGAATATCCTAATGTTAAATTTAAGATATTAGCTTGGACAGCAGCACGATATCCAACACCATTTATTTCTAATTCTTTCATGAAACCTGTTGATACACCAACTAACATTCCATTAATTAATGAATTAGTTGTTCCGTGAAGTTGTTTATTTTTTTTGTTATCATCAGGTCTTGTTGTAGTAATTGTTTTTTTCTCTTCATCAACGTTAATTTTAATAACATTTGGTAATAGTTTTTTTAAAGAACCTTTTGCTCCTGTAACAGTTAACAAGTTACTTGCATCTAGCGTTATTGAAGTATTTACTGGAATGGTAAGGATACGGTTACCAATACGTGACATATAGTTTCCTCCTTATCATACATAAGCAAGAACTTCGCCACCAAGACCAAGTTTTTTTGCTTGTTTATTTGTCATAATACCTTTTGATGTAGAAATGATTGCAATTCCATAACCATTTAACACACTTGGTAAGTCTTCACATTTTGCATACATTCTTAATCCTGGTTTAGATATTCTTTTTAAACCAAGAATTGGACTTTTACCAGTATGAACTAATAAAAGTTCTAATTTAGGTTTGCTAGGATTTTCTTTAGTAACACGATATTTTTCAATATAACCATTTTTTTGCAAGATATCGGCTATCTTAACTAGTTGTTTTGAAGAAGGTACACTAACTACTCGATGTTTACTGCTATCCGCAGCGCTAATAGCATTACGAATAACTGTTAAAATATTACTTATTGGATCTGTCATCATAATTATATACCTCCTATCATGATGCTTTTCTAATACCAGGAATTTGTCCTTGGTATACTAAACCGCGAAAACAAATACGGCATAACATAAATTTACGAATAACCGCATGAGGACGGCCACACTTTTGACAGCGTGTATATGCTTGCGTAGTAAACTTTGATTTACGGGCTTGTCTTACTTTTAATGAAGTTTTTGCCATCTTATGCCACCTGCTTTCCTTGTTTTTTAAACGGTAATCCTATTTTTTTTAATAACAATAATGCTGTTGCATTATTTGATGTTGTGGTAATAATTGAGATTTCCATACCACGAACTTTATCTACTTCTTCATAATTAATTTCAGGAAAAATAATTTGTTCTTTAATACCAACAGTGTAATTACCATTTTGATCAAATGCTTTAACTGATAAACCTTGAAAATCACGAATTCTTGGTAAAGAAATTGAGATAAATTTATCAAGGAAATCATACATTTTTTCGCCACGTAATGTAACTTTACAACCAATTGGCATTCCCGCTCTTAATTTAAAGCCGGCAATTGATTTTTTCGCTTTAGTGATAATTGGTTTTTGACCAGTAATTTTTGATAATTCAGATACTGATTTATCAATGGCTTTTGGATTACTACTTGCATCTCCAACACCAATATTAATAACAACTTTTTCAATTTTGGGTACTTGCATTATTGATGTAAAATTTAATTCTTTTTGCAATTGGGGAATAATAGTTTTATTATATTTTTCTTGTAAACGATTCATTTTTATGCTGTTACTCCTTTATTATCGTAATTCTGTTTCAGATCTTCGTGCAATACGAACTTTTTTGCCATCTTTATCAATTTTGTACCCAATTTTTGTTACTTTTTTATCTTTTTTACCATCAAGGATCATTACATTAGAAATGTGAACACTAGTTTTTACTTCCACAATTCCACCTTCTTGATCATTTTGAGTAGGTTTTTTATTTTTCTTAGCAATAATACCTTCAATAATAACACGATTTTTTTCACGAAGTACTTGGATAATTGGTCCGGTATGACCTTTATGCTTTCCTGCAATAATTTTAATTTGGTCGCCTCTTTTTAATTTAGTATCAAGACTAATAACTGGTTTCTTTTTGCTTGCCATTTATTTCATCCTCCTAAACAATTTCTTCTGCTAAAGAAGCAATTTTATTATAACCACGCTCTTTAACTTCACGAGCCAAGACACCAAATACTCTAGTACCACGTGGCGTTTTATCTTCTTTAATAATTACTACTGCATTATCATCAAATTTTACACAAGAACCATCATTACGTTTTACACCAAATTTACTACGTACGACAACTGCTTTAACAACTTGTCCTTTTTTCATTGCACTATTAGGTGTTACTGATTTTGCTGAACAAACAACAATATCACCAATTTTAGCAAATTTTTTAGTACTACCACCCAAAACTCTAATAACCATAACTTCTTTAATACCAGTGTTATCAGCCACATTGGCTCACGATAGATTTTGTAACATCTTTCTTATCCTCCTGGTTAATTAAGCTTTTTTATTTGTTTTAGATTCAATAATCTTTAACAAACGGAAGCGTTTTAGAGCTGAAAGTGGACGAGTTGAAATGATTTCAACCTTGTCACCAATTTTAGCTTGGTTAGTTTCATCATGGGCATGATACTTTTTAGTTGACTTAAAACTTTTATGGTACATTGGATGTCGTTTTGAAGTTTCAACAACAACAGTAATTGTTTTATCATTTTTGTCAGAACTTACAATTCCAACAAAAGTTTTACGTTGTTTGTTTGGAATAATATTTGTCATTATTCTTTGTCCTCCTTAGCTGGTGTTACAGTTTTCTTAACTGTAGGTTTTTTAGATGGTTTTTCTACTTTAGTAGCAGTAACTTTTTTAACTTCTTTGTTTGATGATTTTGCTTTAGTTGTTTTTTCAGTAACTTCTTTTTTAGCAATTTTATCTGATTCTTTAATAACTTCTGATTTAGTTATTGTTTTAACTTTAATATCTTTTTTATCATCAACTTTAGCAACTTTTTTAGTTTTTTTGCTTTCTTTATTTTCTTCTGGTAATACCATTTTATTAATATGTAATGGTTTGATTTTTTCACCATTATTAATTCTGATAGTTAATTCAGTTTTAATACGAGCAATATCCTTACGAAGATTATTTATCATATGCGGAGTTTCTAGTTTACCTAACGAACTTTGAATTCGTAAAGCAAACAATTGTGCACGAAGAGTTTCTTCATCTTGTTGTAATTCTAAAGTTGATTTATTTTTAATTACTTGCATTTCCATTTGCTTCACCCAATTCTGTTGTTAAATTTTTAGCAACCTTTACTTCTTCTGTTGGTTTTATTTCTCTAGTAACAATTTTACATTTGATTGGCAACTTGTGCATTGCAAGACGCAATGCTTCACGTGCTGTTGCTTCATTAGGATATGATACTTCAAACATAACTGTTTTTGCTTTTACTACTGAGACTCAATGATCAATTGAACCTTTTCCTGAACCCATACGTACTTCCGCTGGTTTTCTAGTAATTGGTAAATGTGGAAAGATTCTAATTCAAACTTTTCCACCACGTTTCATGTAACGTGTCATTGCTACTCTGGCTGCTTCAATTTGTCTTTCAGTAATGTAAGAACCTTCTTCAGCACGAAGTCCGTAAGTTCCAAAAGCAACTGTTTTACAACCTTTTGCAGTTCCTTCATAACTTAAACGGTGGACGCAAGAGTGTTTATATCTCTTAGGTATAGCCATCTTACTTTACCTCCTTACGTGGTTGTTGTGGGTAATTATTTCGGCGATTGTTATTATTTCTTTGATTATATTTTGAAATAATTTCAGGTTGAGTTGAGTCAGTTCCTGATAAAATTTCACCTTTATATACTCAAACTTTAATACCAATTTGACCAAAAGTTGTTTTTGCCTCAGCAGTAGCATAATCAATATTACTACGTAATGTTGCTAGAGGAACACTACTTTCTGAATAACCTTCAACACGTGCCATATCCGCTTCACCAAGTCTTCCTGAAACACGAGTTTTAATTCCCTTTGCTCCAGCACGAAGTGCTTTACGAATTGCTAATTTTTGTGTTGTACGATGTGACATACGATTGCTTATTTGTTGTGCTAATGTATTAGCAATTGTTTGCGCATCAATATCAGGATTTTTAATTTCAACAACATTAATTCTAATACCTATTTTACGATTTTTAATTGTTTTACGAATTAATGTTGTTAATACTTCAATGTTTGAACCGCCTTGCCCTAAAACTGAACCAACACGAACACAGTGGATAAATAAGGTAATTTGTGATTTAGTTCTTTCGATTTCAATTTTAGAAACACCAGAAGTTTTTAAATGCGCAAATAGTGCTTTTCTAATTTTGTGGTCTTCTAAAATTCATTTTGCTAAATCTTCATTACTAGTTGCATATCAACGTGATTGTCAATCTTTATTGATACCATATCTTAATCCATTTGGACTAACTTTGTGACCCATATTACTTATTTACCTCCTAATTATCGCTAACCACGATAGTGATTTTGCTTGTTCTTTTTAAGATTTGATATGCTCTACCATGAGCACGGGGCATAAATCTTTTCATAGTTGAACCTTCATTTACAAATATTTCCTTAATACGTAATTTGTTGGCTTCCATTCCATAGTTATTAGCAGCATTAGCAACTGCTGAATTAATTAATTTTATAATTGGCTGTGCTGCGCGTTTTTTTTCATGAGCTAGAATTACTAGAGCTTTGGCAACAGCATTATCACGAACTAAATCGGCTACTAAACGCACTTTTCTTGGACTAATGCGTAATTTATCTAAATGAGCTTTTGCTTCCATAATTTCTATCTCCTAACGCTTTTTCTTGTCAGAACCGTGACCACCAAACTTACGTGTGGGTGCGAATTCTCCTAATTTATGACCAACCATATCTTCTGTTACATATACAGGTAAATGTGTTTTGCCATTATGTACACCGAATGTATGTCCAACAAATTGTGGGAAAATTGTTGAACGACGAGATCAAGTTTGAATAATTTTTTTTGATTTATTTTTATTTTGAGTTTCCACTTTGTTTAATAAATGACTATCAGCAAAGGGTCCTTTTTTTAAAGATCTTGACATATATTACTTTCCTCCTACTTTGTTGCATTTCTTCTTCGTACAATTAATTTATTTGATGCTTTTTTACTATCACGAGTTTTTAAACCTAATGCTTTTTTACCTCATGGTGTTACTGGATCTTTTCTTCCGATTGGGGCTTTACCTTCTCCTCCACCATGTGGGTGATCATTTGGGTTCATAACACTACCACGAACAGTAGGTCTAATTCCTTTTCAACGATTTCTTCCTGCTTTACCAATATTTACTAAGTTATGATCATCATTTCCAACTGTACCAATTGTAGCTCGACAATTACTTAATACTTTTCTAACTTCACCTGATGTTAATTTTAATAATGTATACTTAGCTGTTTCATCACGACCAAGAATTTGAACACTACCACCAGCACTTCGTGCCATTTGTCCACCTTTACCTGGTTTTAATTCAACATTATGAACAACTGTTCCTTGTGGAATCTGTGATAATGGTAAACAGTTACCAACAGTAATATCAATTTTAACAGTATCACTGTTTTCACCACTTAATAACTTATCTCCTACTTTGATTCCTTTTGGTGCTAAGATATAACGCTTTTCACCATCAAGATAAGAAATAAGACAAATGTTAGCATTACGATTTGGATCATATTCAATTGTTTTAACTGTTCCAACTACATTGTCTTTGTTACGTTTAAAATCAATAATACGGTATTTAACCTTATGACCATTACCTTGATGCCTTACTGTAATTTTACCTTGATTATTTCTACCAGCTTGTTTAACTAAATTTACTAATAAAGATTTTTCAGGGCTATTACCAATAGTTAAGTTCTGTTTGTAATCCAGAACGGTCATATTACGTCTTCCTGCAGTAGTGGGATTAATTTTTCTAATTGCCATTGTTTTTTTCTCCTTCCAATCTCATTAGCTTTGTTCTTCAGAACTAAACAAACTTAATTGTTCACCAGGAGCTAATTTAATAAGAGCTTTTTTTACTGCCGATGTTTTTCCAACAAATCTACCAACAGTTTTAGTTTTTGGTTTACTATTAATAATATTAACGTCTGCTACTTTAACTTCAAAAATCTGTTCAAAGGCTTTTTTAACGTGACTTTTATTAGCTTTACGGTTAACAGTAAATGTATAGATACCTTCAGCCATTTGTTTATAAGTTTTCTCAGTTAATACTGGTTTTACTATAACTTCACTTAAATGCATATTAAATTAAAGCCTCCTCAACGATTTTAATTGCCTCAGTAGTAAACAATACTTTTTTAGCATTTAATAAATCGTAAATATTAATACTATTAGCAGCGATTGTTGTTGTTCTAGGTAAATTGCGACCTGATTTAATAACTGTTTCTTTATTGCTTATTCCTGAAACAATTAGTGTTTTATTGTTTGCTAATTCTAAAACTTTTAAAGTTTCTAACATAATTTTAGTTGAAGGTTTTTCAAAGTTTAATTCATCAATTACAACTATGTTTTTATTTTGGAATTTGGCAGCCAATGCTGATTTTATTGCCAATCTTCTTACTTTTTTTGGTAATCCAATTAAATAATTACGATCAGTATTTGGTCCAAAAACAATCCCCCCACCTTTTCATTGTGGTGAACGAATTGAGCCTTGACGCGCATTACCTGTTCCTTTTTGTTTTCATGGTTTTCTACCACCGCCAGCAACTTCAGCACGACTTTTAACAGCGTGTGTTCCTTGACGTTTTGTAGCATTATAACTTAATAAACTATCAAACTGCGCTTGCTTGTGGGGTTCAATTCCTCAAATTTTTTCGTTTAAAGTTAATTCGCTAACTTTTGTTCCAGCGTTGTTAACAACATTAATTTTCATTTTGCTATCCTCCATAATTAACTTTATTGACCATCAGTAACTTCGGTTGTAGTATTTTGATTTCTAACAACTAATGATACTGGGGTTTTGAGAATTGGTTTTTTAACTGCTTGTTTAATAACAAGAAAGCCTTGTTTTGGTCCTGGAACTGAACCTTTTACTAAAAGATAATTATTTTCTTTATCTACTTTAATAACTTCTAAGTTAGCAACACTACGTTTAACATTTCCCATTTGCCCTGGCATTGGTTGTGATTTAAACACACGGTTAGCATTAATAGAACCTGTTGAACCCATTTGACGATGTAAACCTGATCCATGACCCATTGGACCACGTGATTGATTATGACGTTTAATGCGTCCTGTAAATCCTTTACCTTTAGAAGTTCCTTGAACATCAACGAATTCACCTGCTGTGAATACGTCAGCAACATTAATAAGATCTTTATGATTAAATCCGTTCATGTTACGAATTTCTTTCACGAAGCGCTTAGGTTGACTGTCGGCTTTTTTAAAGTGTCCGATTGTTGGTTTGTTTGATAAAGTAACACGAAGATCGAACGTTGCAAGTTGTAAACTACTATATTTGTCTTTTACATTTGTTTTAACTTGACTTACTACATTTGGTTGTACTTCGATAATTGTTACTGGAACTAGTTGTCCGTTGTTTAAGAAAACTTGTGACATTCCTAGTTTCTTACCTAAGATTCCTTTCATAATTTCCTCCTTGGAATATGTTGTAAATAATTAATATTTATCGATTTTAATAATTTTTTTTATTAATCTTTTTTGATACTTGATTTAAAGTTGATTTTTTTTCATCTTTAGATTCGATTATCAAAGAGATACTAACACTATTAGGGATAGTAAGTCCACTTAGAGCATTTAAAGATTTTGGTGATAATTGAGCACCAATAATTCTTTTGTGAGTTCTCTTTTCAAATTGTTCACGTGAATCTTTATGTTTATGCGGTGAACGAAGAATAGTCAAAATTTCTTTATGAGTTGGTAATGGAATTGGACCTACCACTTCAGCACCTTCTTTTTTTAACACATCTTTAATTTTCTGTGCTATTTGGTCAATAGCTGAGTGATCATAACTTTCTAAACGAATTTTTACTTTGTCTCCTATGATTGCCATTGGCTATATCCTCCTTAGAACGATTTTTAATAAAATAAAGAACAAAACATGTGATATAATGACAACTGATATCAGTGTATCAGCATTTATACATAACAATCACGCCTTGTAAGTATAACATAGTGTAATGGTAAAAGGGAATAGCAAAATACAAAAAAACAAAAAAAATAATGGGTTTTTTGCTCATAATCTTTTAACTATTAATTTAGTTGTAAAAAATAAAGATTTTTATTAAAAAAATAATAAAATACCATTATTTTTTTATTATTTTCTTACTTTAAAAAAGTAAAAGGTAATATATAATTATAATATTTCACAAAATTTATTTAAATAAAAATATTACATGATATAAATATAATAATGAAATTCTTTTAGCAAAAGATATTTAAACTTCAATTTTGATATAATTCTAAAATTAGTAAGTTACACTTTTATAACAACTATGTTGATTAAATTAGAAAAGGAATTACAATGAGAGTAAAAAATAAGCCATGAGCAAAAGAATTTATTTTAATACATAATAATTTATGTATTAATGATCCCTATAATTACAAAGGGAAATGAAATAAAAAAATATTTCAAAATAAAAATCCAATCAATATTGAAATTGGAAGTGGCAAAGGAAATTTCATTATAAATCTTGCTAAACAAAATTCAAATCAAAATTATATTGCTATTGAAAAAAATATTTCTATTGTAACTATATTATTAAAAAAATTAATTGAAAATAAATTATGTAATTTAAAAATAATTATAGAAGATGCCATAAATTTAAAAGATTTTTTTGGCAATAATGAAATTAATAAAATTTATTTAAATTTTTCTGATCCATGACCTAAAAAAAGACATTTTAAAAGAAGATTAACATACCAAAAATTTTTAGAAATATACAAAAAAATTTTAATAAAAAATGGTCAACTTCACTTTAAAACAGATAATAACAATTTATTTAATTATTCACTTTTAGAATTTCAAAAAAATAAATGAAATTTATTAGAATATACAATTAATCTACATCAAGATAATAATATAATAAAAAATGATGAAGCATTTATTAAAACTGAATATGAAGAAAAATTCATTAAACAAAATAAAAACATTAATTATTTATTAATACAAAAAAATAAAATTGAAGTTTAAACGAGGCTTTTTAATAATCTGTGTATCTTTGTTTTACAAAGTTACTAATTTAGATTAATTCTGTCTTCAAATTTTATCATAAAATGAGCAATTGCTGTATTTCAATTTTGAATAGGCAATGTTCATTTTTTTGTTATATTTTCAATTGCCAAGTAAAATATTTTGAAAACTGCCATATCATTAGGAAAAACTTTTTTATTTCTGATGATTTTTCGTAATTGACTATTAACAGATTCAATAGCATTTGTAGTATAAATCACTCTTTTGATTTCTACTGGATAACTAATAAAAACCATTAAATTATCTCAATTTTTATATCAAGATTTAGTAATTTGAGGATATTGTTTATTTCATTTACTTTCAAACGATTCTAAAGCTTGCATTGCTTGTTCTTCACTACATGCACTATAAATTGGTTTTAAATCTGCAACTAGACCTTTTCGATGTTTGTATGAAACATATTTTAAACTATTTCTAATTTGATGAACAATTCATAATTGATGTTCTGTTTTAGGATAAACTGATTGTATTGCTTCTGACATGCCTGTTAAATTATCACTACAAGCAATAAGAATATCATTTAAGCCACGATTTTTCATTTCTGTGAAATTAGATAATCAAAACTTAGAACCTTCATTTTCACTAATTCATAATCCTAAAACATCTTTTTTGCCTTCTAAATCAACTCCTAATGCTATATAAACTGATTTGTTAATAATCCGTTTATCTTGTCGTACTTTAACTACTATACAATCAAAATAAACAATAGGATAAATACTTTCTAATGGTCGATTTTGTCATGCTTTAACATCATCAATAACATCATCAGTAATTTGACTAATAACACTTTCACTAATATCAGCACCATGATATAACTCTTGCAACTGCATTCTAATGTCAGATAATGTCATTCCTTTTGCATACAAGGAAAGAACTTGTTGATCAAAACCATCAAATCTTCTTTGCCTTTTAGGAACTATTACAGGAGTAAAATTACTATTGCGATCTCTTGGTACATCAATTTCAATTTTACCTTGTTGAGTTATTAATTTTTTTGAACTTGTACCATTACGAGCATTTTCAGTAGTACTATGTTGATTTTTTTCATATCCTAAATAATTTTGCATTTCAGAATTCAACATTTTTTCAACTAATCTTTTTGTTAATTCTTTATATAAACCGCCAGGTTTAAAAACTGTTGTTAAATCTTCAGTATTTTCTAGTAATAAATCTACTGCTTTTGATATTGGATCATTATTATTAAAGTTATCTTTTTTAGCCATCTGTAACTCACTCTTTCTAGTCATTTAATTATATTTACTAGAATTAATTAAACATAGTTATTTTTGTAAGTTACACAGATTACTAAACATTTCCGTTTAAACTTCAATTTTATTAAAAAAAGTTAATGATTAACTAAGATTATATTCATATTAAACTATAAAGATTTTTCATCAAATGTTACATTTAATTTTCCACCCTGTGAATCTCAAGAAATAGGTAAATTTAAAAAAACAGTTTTTGGGTTATCGGGATTATCTGTTGAAATAATTGAATAAGTGTTAGAACCAATTTTAAGTTGTTCTTTATAACCGTTATCAACTAAAAGTTTAATAAAATCTTTAATAGTATAGTCACTTTTACTTCATTGACCCGTTTGTGATCAATAATATGAAGAACTAATAGTATCAGTTAAATTTACTGAATAACTAATTTTCCCTTCATTATGATACGTTCCTTACTTAATAGTATATAAAACTGTTCCTATTGAATGTGATTTTAATTTAAATGATTGACTTGGATTAGTTAATGTTTCAGTATCACTAGTAGTTTTAGTTCCTTGTTGCTCTGAACCAAATTCAGCACTAGTTTCAACATCACTTTTACCAACTAAAGGAATTTTAAATTCAGCTTTAACTTTAACTCCAATTTTTTCTAATGTTTTTCAAGAAAAAGTATTAGTATTAGTAATAGTTTTAGATTGTGATTGAGTTTGATAAATTTGTTCGGTATTAGAACTATTAGTATAAATGTCTTGAAAAGAATCTACTATATTTTCATCTTTAGCAACAGTCTTTATTGGTTTTAAAGTACCTTCTTTGCCAGTAAAATATTTATCATATTCTTTTTGAATCAAATCCTTCATGGAAATTGGTATTTCATAATTACCATCTGCTACTCATCCATTTTTTGGAATAATTGTATTATTGATATCTTTAATAATATTTTCCATATTATCTGGTGGATATCAAGTAAGTCCATTCTTTTTTGTTTCATATTTTATAGAAGTATCAGCAGAAGTACAAGCAACTACATTCGACTGTTACTGTTGAAAATCCTAAAATAGACATTAATGATAATAATTTCCTCATATTTTTGATCATATATTATTTTCCTCCTAAATATTTATACACACATGTTTTGTGTGACCATCTTAATTAGCAGAACAAATAATGATTTAAAGATAAATGAATCATATATAATAAAATAGTTAAAGTCAAAAAAAAATAATGAAATTATTTAAAATTAACATTATTTTTAACAAATTTTATCTTTTTATTCTTAGAACCTGTTTAGAATCTTTTTAATAAAATTGAAATAAAGGACAGAACAACCATTTGTAAACTAGTATTTAGTTTTCTTTCACAATTTTTTCATAATCTTCTGCATTTTTCTAATCATGCAAAGCTTCGTTCTACAACTCATCTTTTTGGTAGTACTACAAAAGAATGTAATTCATTACGTTTTACAACTTCAACATTTGCATTTATGATTGTTTTGATTGCAGAAGCAAATTTTTCACCAGTATAGCCAGCATCTACTATTATTTTTTGAACTGTAGAAAGATTTTCTTTTTCACTTTTAATCATTATGATAGCACTATTACGATCTGTTTTTTCTGCTGTAGTTATGTAAATTGCATGTGGTAAACCTTGCGTATCAACTGCAATATGACGTTTTATTCCTGAAATCTTTTTACCAGCATCATAACCTTTATTTTCAGTAGTATCTGTATTTTTAACACTTTGCGAATCAATTATACAAAAACTAGTTTTTTCTTTTCGATGATTCTTAATACGAATCTTTTTAACTAATTTTCGGACTTCTCCCCACATGTACTTGTGGAGGGAATAATGAAACTGAATGAATTCAACAATGCTTTTCAAACTGAACAGCAATGTCTTGCATATATAGCAAATTTGAAAGAAAACAAATGTATTAGGTGTTTTAATTTTAATTTGAATACTTCTGATTTAAAAAGAATGAGATGTTTAAAATGTAATCAAACATTTAGCATTCTCACAGGCACCATATTTTCAAGGTCACAAACATCTTTAACATCTTGATTTTATCTTATCTTTAGATGAATAAACACCAAACATGGAATTCCATCAACAGATATTGCAAAAGAATTGGGAGTGACTTTGAAAACTGCTTGAAGAATGACTCATAAAATCAGAACACGTATTGCAAAACAAAAACCTCAATTTATTGTTGAAGGTACAGTGCAAATTGATGAAATGTATCTTTCACATATGGGTTTTAAAAAACAAGGAAGATCCTTGGTGAATAAAACCTTGATTGTTGGCATTTATCAAAAAACAACCAATAATTTAATTGTGAAAGTATTGAAAAACGCAAAGAGTAAAAATCTTTTGCAGTTTGCAAAAAACCACATTTCTTCAAAATGTCTTGTATATACTGATTCTTGAAAAGGATATTGCGATTTTAAATCAGTTTTCACTAAGCATGAAACAGTTAACCATCAAGATGGCTATGTTTCAAAAATTGGTGTAAATACCAACCAAATTGAATCAGTTTGAAAACATATAAGAAGAACATTTAAAACACATATCAAAGTTGCAAAACATCATGTTCATTTATATGCTAAAGAAGTTGCATATAAATTCAACAAGATACCTAGTTTTGAAACTGTAATTCTATGTTTGATTTAAAAATGTGGGGAGAAGTCCGTAGATAGGCTTTTCTCAGCATTTATGTGATAAAATTAAAATAGTACATAAAGGGAGAAAAGCCCTAATTTTTTTTAAAATTAATTGCAATACACTAGGTTCTTTATCATTGTTTTTACTTCAAATTTGGAAATAATAATATACAGTTTGTCATTTTGGAAAATTTTTTGGTAACATTCTTCATTGACAACCACTTTTTAATACATATAAAACTGCACAAAACACTTCATATAAATCTAAATTTCTTGGTTTTGTTTTCTTTTTGCTGTTTTCTAAAGTTGATTTTATGTTCTCAAATTGTTCTTTAGTAACATGACTTGGATAATTTTTATGCATATATACCTCTTATTTTAAAATATATAGTAATTTTACCTTATTTTCTAAAAGATTCTAAACAGGTTCTTATATAAATGCAAAATTGTAAAGGTAAGTGCAACTAAATTATTTTTCTATTCAAATATTCGATTGGTGAAAGATAATTTAGTATTTTTCTGGGTCTTTGGTTTAAAGACAATATAAATTTATGAACTTCATTTTTATTAGTTTTTGAAAAAATAAATTTTTTAGGAAATTTTTCTCTAATTAAACCATTAGTATTTTCATTAGTACCTCTTTGTCAAGGTGAATATGGATTTGCAAAATAAATTTTCACATCTAACTTTTTTTCAAGTTGTTGTCAATTTGCAAATTCTTTACCACGATCAAAAGTAATAGTTTTAACAATATTTTTAGGAAGAATTGATAAATAATGAATGATATTTTTAGGCTTTTCTCCCTTTATGTACTATTTTTAAATCTTATCACATAAATGCTGAGAAAAGCCTATCTACGAACTTCTCCCCACATTTTTAAATAAAACATAGCATTACAGTTTCAAAACTAGGTATGTTATTGAATTTATATGCAGCTTCTTTTGCATATAAATGAATATGATGTTTTGCAACTTTGATATGTGTTTTAAATGTTCTTCGTATATGTTTTCATACTGACTCAATTTGGTTGGTATTTACACCAGTTTTTGAAACATAGCCATCTTGATGGTTAACTGTTTCATGCTTAGTGAAAACCGATTTCAAATCGCGATATCCTTTTCAAAAATCAGTATGTACAACACACTTTGAAGAAATGTGGTTTATTGCAAACTGCAAAAGATTTTTACTGTTTGCGTTTTTCAATACTTTCACAATCAGATTGTTGGTTGTTTTTTCATAAATACCAACAATCAAGGTTTTATTCAACAAGGATCTTCCTTGTTTTTTAAACCCCATATGTGAAAGATACATTTCATCCATTTGCACTATGCCTTCAACAATGAATTGAGGTTTTTGTTTAGCAATGGCACTTCGGATTTTATGACCCATTCTTCAAGCTGTTTTCAAGGTCACTCCCAATTCTTTTGCAACATCAGTTGATGGAATTCCATGTTTGGTGTTTATTCATCTAAAAATGAGATAAAACCAAGATATTAAAGGTGTTTGTGACTTTGAAAATATAGTGCCCGTGAGAATACTGAATGTTTGATGACATTTCAAACATCTCATTCTTCTTAAATTAGAAGTATTCAAATTAAAACTAGAACACCTACTACATTTGATTTGTTTCAAACTTGCTATATATGCAAGACATTGTTTTTCAGTTTGAAAAGTATTATTGAACTCATTCAATTTCATTGTTTCCTCCACAAGTACATGTGGGGAGAAGTTCGTATTTTTATTAATAACTTTAGTAGTTTTGTTTTTAACTAACATTGCTAAAGTAAATCGTGATACTCTTTCAACTAAAGTTATTAAACATGATTTACTTTTACCTCTTGATGATACTATAGTATCTCCTTCTCAATGACCAAGAGTTATGCGATCATTAACATTATTATCTCGTTCTTTAATTGATTTACCATTAAATTTACCACGATTTTCTTGAGATCTTCGTTTTTTACCTTTTCTTCTTAAATTTTTACTAGTAACTTTATCAAATAATCCAGAATAAATTCAATTGTAAATTGTTTTAAAGCTGATAGCTCATTGTTTATGAAAATTTTTAATTCTGCCATAAATTTGTTCAGGTGATCAGCCCAATAATAGTTTTTGTTGTATATATTTGACTAAATCTTTATATTTAAACTTATGAAAAATAATATGTGATTTTTTTCTATTTACAGCTTTATTTTGTGCAATTAATGAAAAATAATGATCATTATCTTTATTTCTATTAACTTCTCGAATAATAGTACTAATACTTTGATTAAGATTTTTAGCTATTTGACTAATTTTAACTTTAAATTTCAATTGATTCTCAATATAAATTCTTTCATCTATCCCAATATGTTTATAACTCATATAAAAACTCCTTACTTTTTCTAAACTAAATTTAGCATTATGAAATTTTTATATGAGAATTTTTTGCAATTTTATTTGGCTTTTCTCCCTTTATGTACTATTTTAATTTTATCACATAAATGCTGAGAAAAGCCTATCTACGGACTTCTCCCCATATTTTTAAATCAAACATAGCATTACAGTTTCAAAACTAGGTATCTTGTTGAATTTATATGCAGCTTCTTTAGCATATAAATGAACATGATGTTTTGCAACTTTGATATGTGTTTTAAATGTTCTTCTTATATGTTTTCAAACTGATTCAATTTGGTTGGTATTTACACCAATTTTTGAAACATAGCCATCTTGATGGTTAACTGTTTCATGCTTAGTGAAAACTGATTTAAAATCGCAATATCCTTTTCAAGAATCAGTATATACAAGACATTTTGAAGAAATGTGGTTTTTTGCAAACTGCAAAAGATTTTTACTCTTTGCGTTTTTCAATACTTTCACAATTAAATTATTGGTTGTTTTTTGATAAATGCCAACAATCAAGGTTTTATTCACCAAGGATCTTCCTTGTTTTTTAAAACCCATATGTGAAAGATACATTTCATCAATTTGCACTGTACCTTCAACAATAAATTGAGGTTTTTGTTTTGCAATACGTGTTCTGATTTTATGAGTCATTCTTCAAGCAGTTTTCAAAGTCACTCCCAATTCTTTTGCAATATCTGTTGATGGAATTCCATGTTTGGTGTTTATTCATCTAAAGATAAGATAAAATCAAGATGTTAAAGATGTTTGTGACCTTGAAAATATGGTGCCTGTGAGAATGCTAAATGTTTGATTACATTTTAAACATCTCATTCTTTTTAAATCAGAAGTATTCAAATTAAAACTAAAACACCTAATACATTTGTTTTCTTTCAAATTTGCTATATATGCAAGACATTGCTGTTCAGTTTGAAAAGCATTGTTGAATTCATTCAGTTTCATTATTCCCTCCACAAGTACATGTGGGGAGAAGTCCGTTTTATTTACTTGCACTTACAAGTATAATTCAGCATATTCTTGAAACAAATAAAAATACATTAGAAACACAAATGAAAGAGTTTTCAAACTTATGTCAACAATTAGTTACAAAGTTTAAAACTCTTTTAAATAATAATACTGAAAATAATATTATATTAACCATTGAAGAAAACATTAATAACAATCTTAAAGCATATTCAATAATTACTAATGAATTAATAAAAATTATTGCTACTTTCGCAGTTTTCACTAGCGGAGTATCTTTTGCTAGTTCTATAAGTATTATAAAAAACGATATAGCCAATGATTTACCTTTAAATCCAACATCCTTTGTTAAAACTTTTACTGCTCTTGAAACTATTATTGTATCCTTTTTAGCATTAATAATTTTTAAATTAAAATTTAATCTATTTGAAAATGGATTAAAAAATATTAAACACTCATTATTATGACAATGCATTAAAAAAATTATTAATAAACCTACTGTTAGTGAAGCAGATATTGAATTAGAATATGAAAAAATAACTGCTTTAAAAAGATGATATGATTTAAATTTTATTAAACTAGAATTTAATTTAAATGAAATACAAAAAATTTTAGAAATACAAACTTTAAATCCTAATAATGACTACAATAACAATATTTGTAAAAATATTAAATATTTATTTACTTGATTAATATCAATAGTATCTTCGATGACACTTGATAGTTATTTTGATATTATTACTGCTCAAATAAGTGCTAACAAAAAATAGATTTTATAAAAGATTTAAAGCTACTAATAACTAAAGAAAATATAATAGTTGCAATAATAGCCCAAATTGGTTTTGCATTTAAACTTAATATTACTGATTTTTGTTGAGAAAGATTTAAAAATACATATACTTATCAAGTATTAAGTTATATATGTAATTTTCCTAAAAAATGTTATCAGTCTGTTTACTCAAATAATTCAATTTTCCAATTAAGTTCAAATATTACTGAAGAAAATTTAGAAAAATTAGTCAAAAATTATTATGAAAAAATTGATAAAAATATTAAAATCTTAGAAAAAATAAATATTAAATTAAATGATACTATTGATACAAGTAATCGATTAAATATTAATAAAATTAATAATTCTCAACTACCACCATTATTAAAAACACTACAAAAAATAGAATCAAATATTATTTCAATACCAATTAACTAAAAATATTGTCAAATAACTTTTTTATAAAATAAAAAAGGAATGATTGTTATGATTATTCCTTTTTATAACTTTATTTACTTGTACTATAATTTTTCATATATTGAACTAATGTTTTAATTAATATACCCATACCACGATCATTTTTATAAGCAGTTCCTGCAATATCTAAATGTAAAAATGGTTTATCTTCACTAAATTCTTTTAAAAATGCAGCAGCATTTGATGAACCACCATATGGATCTTTAGAAAGATTACTTAAATCAGCTATTTTAGATGAACGCATATTTAAAATATTTTGTTGATGAATTGGCATTCTTCAAATTTCCTCATTAGTTTGTTGTGATGATAAATCAAAATCATTAAATAATTTATCATCAGTAGCAAAAGCACCAGTCATATAGCTACCTAATGCCACTAGCATTGCGCCAGTTAAAGTTGATAATTCAATAATACGATTTGCTTTTCCTTTACGTAAAGCATATGTCATACCATCTGCTAATACCAATCTTCCTTCTGCATCGGTATTATTAATTTCTACAGTTTTACCATTCATTGAAGTAAAAACTGTTTCTACTAAAGTAGCATGACCACCAATCTTATTTTCTGTTAAACAAGCAACAGCGACAAAGTTTATTTTTAATTGTAATTTAGCAGCAGCAATGGCAGCATTACATACACTAGCTGCACCCGACATATCAAATTTCATACCTTTCATTGCTAAAGAAGGTTTTAGTGAATAACCACCACTATCAAAAGTAATTCCTTTACCAACTAATCCCAAAATATCATCGGCATGCTGTGGATCACCTTTATATTCCAAAACAACAACACGAGCATCAAAATTACTTCCAGCATTAACTGCTAATAATAAATTCATATTTAGCTCTGTTATTTCTTTTTGCCCTAAAACCTTTACTGATAAATTTTTAATACCTTTTGCTGCATCTTGAATTTTTTTTGCAAAAACTTCGGGATATAATAAATTAGGTGGCATATCTTGCAAATTACGTGCTAAATTAATACTTTCTCCTTGAATTTCGATCTGTTGTTGTGAAGTATAGCTAGGGAATTTTGCTGTTGAAACAACATTATATTTAACTTTTTTTTCTTCATTCTTTTTACTTTTTAAAGTATATTCTTTAAAAGTATCGAATCATAATGCTTCATATATAGTTTGTAAAAGTATACTTTCATTTAAATTACTCGTAACAAAAGATTTGACATCAATATCCAAATCTTGAATATTATTACTACTAAAATTTACAAAAAAATTATAAACATCATTACGAGTTAAACCTTTACTATCACCTAAATATAGGTAATAAGTTTTATCTTCAGAAATTAATGTTAATTTATTTTTTTCTTTAGCAATCAATTCATGAGGAACTTTATCAGCAAATACCGCTGTTAATTTTAATTTTAATTCAAGTTTACTACTAACATTAAGTAGAATATTTTTATCCATATTTTCACTCCTAAATGGTAATATTAAAATAATTACAATATATCTGAATTAATATTTTCGAAAATTACAACAAAAATAAATAAGTTAAACAATATTATTGTATTATTATTGTATTGTAATATTACCATAGAATGGAGCAAAAACTATGAAGCGTTCTGAATTAAATGAAAAAGATAAAAAAAAGTACTGCTGAGATTTTAAGCATTTATTTATTAATAATGAATCTTGAAAAAAAGCTTTACCTGAGTTTGATAAATTTGCCAATCAACTTTTAACTTTTAAAGGAAAATTAAATAATATTGATAACTTTAAAAAATATTTAGCAATTAGCAAAGAAATATCAATGTTAGGATCTAAAGTTGTACAATATTTACATTATGGAGATTTAGATCAAACTAACTTAGAATTGCAACAATTATCTAGTTTATTTGCGACTCAACAAAGTAAGTTATCGGAAAAATTAGCATGGATTGAACCAGAAATTAAAACTATTGGTTTACAAACTATTAAAAACTGGATTAATAATGATCCCTCATTAATGATATATAAACATGATATGGAAGTTTTCTTTAAATTTGAAAAATTTATTTTAAGTGAACACGATGAAACTTTACTTAGTAAAGTTAGTAAATCAAGAAGTGCTGCTGGTGGTTTATATGATAGTTTGGTTTATGCTGATAAACAAAAAACAATATTTAATTATCAAAATAAAGAACAAGAATTAACACAAACTTTATATTTAGACATTTTAGAAAATAGTAATCCAGTAAAAGATAAACAATTAAGAATTGATATTTCAAAAAAATTTTATGAAGATATTAAAAATAAAAAACATTCATTAGCACAAGTTTATGAAAGTATTTTAGAAGTAGCTGTTGAAGAAATAAAAATTCGTAACAACGATAAAGAAAAAGATAATAAAAAACATTTAACTACTTTAGAATATAGTTTATTAAGTGATGATGTACCATTAATACTATATGAAAATTTAATAAAAACGGGACAGAAACACGCTATTTTAGTAGAAGAATTTTATAATTTAAAACGTAAATTTTTTAAATTTAAAAAATTTTATAGTACCGATACTAGTTTAAAAATGACAACAATACCAACCAAAAAATTCAGTGTTGAAGAAGGTATTAATTCAATCAAAGAAATTTTAAGTATCTTAGGTGATGAATATTTAGAACAATTAAACTTAGCATTATTACCAGGTAGAATTGACTATTATGAAGACACAAATAAACGAACTGGTGCTTATTCAACAGGTGGTAATGGCGTAGAACCCATTATTTTAATGAATTGAGATGATACTATTAATTCACTTAATACACTATCTCATGAATTAGGTCATTCTGTTCACACCCTATTTTCAGAAAAATATCAAAAATATCCAAATGCTGACTATCCAATTATTTTAGCTGAAGTTGCTTCAACAGTTAATGAACATCTAGCATTTGATTATTTATATAATAAAGCGTCAAATAATCAAGAACACATTTACTTACTACAAACTCATATTGAAACTGTAATTGGTACTTTTTTTCGTCAAATTCAATTTGCCGAATTTGAATGAGAAGCACATAAATTAGTAGAAAAAGAAGTGCCATTAAACGCCGATATTTTGGCTGATTTATTTGAAAATACAGCTAATAAATATGGACAAAAAGCATTAGATAAATACGAAGAAAAAGCAAAAGGATACTCATGACCACGAATTCTTCATTTTTTCCACTCACCTTATTATGTTTATAAATATGCTACTTCAATTACCGTTTCTTATAAACTTTATGAAGATGTTAAAAATGGTAAAAAAGAAAATTTACTTAACTTTTTAAAAGCTGGTGGCAGCAAATATCCATTAGATATTTTAAAAGATGCGGGTGTTGATTTAACACAAATTGATGTTTATAACCCATTAATTACTAATTTAAAGAAAATGATTAACCAATTATCAGACTTAATTAATAATAAAGATAATTAAATTGCAAAAAAATAATATATAATACTAATGGTGTTTTAGTCCTTTAGCATTTTATTTAAAACGTTATAAAATAATATGTACATATTTTGACTATTACAATTAGTAAAGACTAAGGAGAATAAATAAAAAATGAATGTGAAATTTGATTTTGAAGATATAAATCTAATTGCAAATAAAGGAATAGTTAAATCGCGAAAAGAATGTGATACCAGTGTTAAACTAAATGGTTTTACTTTTAAAATTCCAATTATTCCGGCAAATATGAGTGCTGTCATTAACCAAGAATTATGTATTTGATTGGCTAAAAATAATTACTTTTATGTAATGCACCGTTTTAATATCGATCAAATTAAATTTATTAAAAATATGCATGAACAAAAATTATATGCTTCAATTAGCATTGGTGTTAAAAAAGAGGATAAAGAGTTACTTGAACAATTAATCAAACTGAATCTAATTCCTGAATTTATTACTATTGATATTGCTCATGGTCATAGTAATGCTATGGAAGAAATGATTAAATTTATAAAAACTACTTTTACTAAAACAAATACTAAACCTTTTATTATTGCTGGTAACGTTATGACAAAAACCGCTGTTAAAGATTTAGAAAAATGAGGCGCTGATGCAATTAAATTTGGTGTTGGTCCAGGAAAAGCTTGTATTACTAAACTAAAAACTGGATTTGGTACAGGTGGTTGACAATTAAATGCTTTACAAGATGTTGCCAATAGCACCACTAAACCATTAATTGCAGATGGTGGTATTAGATGTAATGGTGATATTGCTAAAGCAATAGCTTTTGGTGCCACTATGATTATGGCAGGAAGTATTTTAGCGGGTTATGATGAATCACCTGGCAAAATTGTTACAATAAATGGTCAATCTTACAAAGAATATTTTGGATCAGCAAGTATTTTTAACAAAGCGGAAGCGAAAAATATTGAAGGTAAAAAAATAATTGTTCCATATAAAGGTTCAATTGCTGATACTTATAAAGAAATGGAAGAAGATTTACAATCTGCTATTTCTTATGGTGGCGGTAAAGATTTATCTGCATTAACAAAATGTGA
Organism: Spiroplasma ixodetis; assembly: GCF_027923845.1. Lineage (GTDB taxonomy): Bacteria > Bacillota_I > Bacilli_A > Mycoplasmatales > VBWQ01 > Spiroplasma_E > Spiroplasma_E ixodetis_A. Next base: position 1,847,602 of record NZ_AP026933.1, on the reverse strand, counting down.
TTATGTTATTGTTAAAGGTACTATTAATAATGGTGATGATCGTTAATAACTTTTAATTTTTCTTTAAAAACAATTCTGGGTACCGAGAATTGTTTTTTATTAAAATAGAAGCAAATCAAACTGCCTATGATGATAATTGAATTCACAGTGATAATTGTTTAATGATATTAAAGAATCTAATAATTAAATTATTTTTAATATTTAAACTACTTTGTCTAAAACTTTTTTTCTGATTTTTCTGCCATTTTCTATCCCCTTTATTATCATTTATAGTGAGCAAAGGCTTTATTAGTTTCTTCCATATTTTTTTGCTTTTTAGTTTATATTCAATTTTATTTTAATAAAATATAATGAATTAAATAAACTTTATTTAAAATACCAGATAAAAATATATTGTGAAATACGTTTTATTTCTTTATAATAAATATAAAAATTAATATAAGTTTTTTAATTCATTTACTTTCATTTCAAAGTAAATGGTTTTTTATTTTGAAGGGGATGAAAAGATGATTAATACAGAAAAATTACCTTTATTAGAAACAAGTGCACATATTAATTATAATGGAATTAATAATTCAAATATGTCAATAAATCATAATGATTCATCTAGTACTGAAAGTATTATAACTTTAGATGATGATCAAATAACAAATGGAAGAGAAAATAATAATTTAAACAGTTTATTATTTGATGGTGATTCAGTAAATACTATTGTTAATTTTAGCAATGATTGAAGGGATACTGATGATCGTTATGGTGGAAAAACACAGAAAAGATTAGATATTAATGGTAATTGAGAATATAATACGAAATTTATAACAGGTGATATTTTAAATGAAAAAATAGCAAATATTGATAATCAATTATATTTAATGAAAGAAATTATATTAAATGATGGCAGAGTTATTTTAGAATTATCAAATTTAAATGAAAATAAAAAAATTGAAACAAAATATAAAATATACAATAATGAAGAAGAAAGAGAATACAATAATAATTTAAATGACTTGGATTTAACTACTTTTTTACCAATAAATAAAGAAAAAACTAATTTTTTAAAAAAATTTTTCAGTTCAAAATATATGTTTTTACCTAATACATTTTTTTTAAATTTTGCTTTCGGATCAGTATTATTATTTGAAGCTAAAAATTATTTTCATAAAGAAAAGTTACCTGAAAATCTTTATCATAATTTTTGAGATGTATTAATGAGTGGTATTAGTGGTATTACAGTAATGAATTTATCGTATTTAAATTACAAACTTATTTCTTTAAAAAATAAATGAAAATACTTATCTTTTTCTTTAGTAATTGGTGGTATTAGTATTTGAGATCAATTTTTATATTTATATGTTAGCGAAGAAAATTTCAACTTCATCTCTTTTATAGAAAGAATAAGTATTTTTTTTATTAGTATTTTAATTGAAGAATTAATTTTTGATAAAATTGCTCAACCTTGCATTGAAAAATTATGACAAAATTTAAAAAATCAAAACTTTTCAAAAATTATTAAATATGGTAGTACTATTAGTATGCTTCTTTTTGTATCAATTTTTAAAAATATATTAACTGGTCTTTATGGCGAAGAAAAAGAAATAAATTTAGAAAATATTAAAAAAGCACTTCCACTAACACTATTGACAGTAATTTTTGAAAATACTCTTACTTCTTTTTCTTTTTCTTATTTTGATTGATTTTGAACAAAAATTTCAATTGCAAAAGAAATAGCAACCAATAGTATAAAAGGAATAGAAAGATTTGCTAATCAACAAGCACAAAATTATAGTTTTAAAAAATTAATAAAACAATTTAATTTTCAACCATTTAATGCAAACTTAATAAATGAAAGCGAATCGATAGATCATCCAGATTCAAATCAACCATCTATCCAAGTTATGTAAAAGTAAAGTCATTAATGGATGGGTTACACTTTATTGGACACTAATTACGTAGACAAGTGAACAAATTTGTTAAAAGAAAGGAACTATAATTATGACCAATATTAACTCATATACCGACGAATTTAAAAAGCAAATAGTAGCTTTATATCAAAGTGGTAAGTCAGTGTCTTGTCTTGCTAAAGAATATAATGTTACAAGAGCAGCTACTTATGAATGAATTAAACAATTTACTAATTCAGGTAGTTTTAAAATTAAAAATAATCTTTCAGATTTAGAAAAACAATTAACGGACTTCTCCCCACATGTACTTGTGGAGGGAATAATGAAACTGAATGAATTCAACAATGCTTTTCAAACTGAACAGCAATGTCTTGCATATATAGCAAATTTGAAAGAAAACAAATGTATTAGGTGTTTTAGTTTTAATTTGAATACTTCTGATTAAAAAGAATGAGATGTTTAAAATGTAATCAAACATTTAGCATTCTCACAGGCACCATATTTTCAAGGTCACAAACATCTTTAACATCTTGGTTTTATCTTATCTTTAGATGAATAAACACCAAACATGGAATTCCATCAACAGATATTGCAAAAGAATTGGGAGTGACTTTGAAAACTGCTTGAAGAATGACTCATAAAATCAGAACACGTATTGCAAAACAAAAACCTCAATTTATTGTTGAAGGTACAGTGCAAATTGATGAAATGTATCTTTCACATATGGGTTTTAAAAAACAAGGAAGATCCTTGGTGAATAAAACCTTGATTGTTGGCATTTATCAAAAAACAACCAATAATTTAATTGTGAAAGTATTGAAAAACGCAAAGAGTAAAAATCTTTTGCAGTTTGCAAAAAACCACATTTCTTCAAAATGTCTTGTATATACTGATTCTTGAAAAGGATATTGCGATTTTAAATCAGTTTTCACTAAGCATGAAACAGTTAACCATCAAGATGGCTATGTTTCAAAAATTGGTGTAAATACCAACCAAATTGAATCAGTTTGAAAACATATAAGAAGAACATTTAAAACACATATCAAAGTTGCAAAACATCATGTTCATTTATATGCTAAAGAAGCTGCATATAAATTCAACAAGATACCTAGTTTTGAAACTGTAATGCTATGTTTGATTTAAAAATGTGGGGAGAAGTCCGTAGATAGGCTTTTCTCAGCATTTATTTGATAAAATTAAAATAGTACATAAAGGGAAAAAAGCCACAATTAATTCAAGCAAATAAAGAATTAAAACAGTTACGAATGGAAAATGATATTTTAAAGCAAGCAGCACTAATAATAGGCAGAAAATAGAAATTATTACTAAAAATAAAGTTAAATATAAAATTCGCACAATGTGTCGTTTTTTAAAACTTTCTAAATCAACATATTATTTTAATTTAAAGAAAAAAGAAAAAATTCAAAATAATATTTATGATGAAGCTGTTATTAGTGCTTTTAAAGAAAATAAAGAAGTTTATGGTACTAGAAGATTAAAAGTCATACTAGCAAACCAAGAAATTTATTTATCACGCAGAAAAATTAAAAAAATTATGAATAAGCATAATTTAATATCAAAATACACTAAATTATCATTCAAAAATCATCATAATAAAGTCAATGATAGTCAAATTACCAATCTTGTTAATAGAGACTTTAATAATAGAATTAAAAATGAAGGAGGCTTTTTAATAATCTGTGTATCTTTGTTTTACAAAGTTACTAATTTAGATTAATTCTGTCTTCAAATTTTATCATAAAATGAGCAATTGCTGTATTTCAATTTTGAATAGGCAATGTTCATTTTTTTGTTATATTTTCAATTGCCAAGTAAAATATTTTGAAAACTGCCATATCATTAGGAAAAACTTTTTTATTTCTGATGATTTTTCGTAATTGACTATTAACAGATTCAATAGCATTTGTAGTATAAATCACTCTTTTGATTTCTACTGGATAACTAATAAAAACCATTAAATTATCTCAATTTTTATATCAAGATTTAGTAATTTGAGGATATTGTTTATTTCATTTACTTTCAAACGATTCTAAAGCTTGCATTGCTTGTTCTTCACTACATGCACTATAAATTGGTTTTAAATCTGCAACTAGACCTTTTCGATGTTTGTATGAAACATATTTTAAACTATTTCTAATTTGATGAACAATGCATAATTGATGTTCTGTTTTAGGATAAACTGATTGTATTGCTTTTGACATGCCTGTTAAATTATCACTACAAGCAATAAGAATATCATTTAAGCCACGATTTTTCATTTCTGTGAAATTAGATAATCAAAACTTAGAACCTTCATTTTCACTAATTCATAATCCTAAAACATCTTTTTTGCCTTCTAAATCAACTCCTAATGCTATATAAACTGATTTGTTAATAATCCGTTTATCTTGTCGTACTTTAACTACTATGGATGGGTTACACTTTATTGGACACTAATTACGTAGACAAGTGAACAAATTTGTTAAAAGAAAGGAACTATAATTATGACCAATATTAACTCATATACCGACGAATTTAAAAAGCAAATAGTAGCTTTATATCAAAGTGGTAAGTCAGTGTCTTGTCTTGCTAAAGAATATAATGTTACAAGAGCAGCTACTTATAAATGAATTAAACAATTTACTAATTCAGGTAGTTTTAAAATTAAAAATAATCTTTCAGATTTAGAAAAACAATTAATTCAAGCAAATAAAGAATTAAAACAGTTACGAATGGAAAATGATATTTTAAAGCAAGCAGCACTAATAATAGGCAGAAAATAGAAATTATTACTAAAAATAAAGTTAAATATAAAATTCGCACAATGTGTCGTTTTTTAAAACTCTCTAAATCAACATATTATTTTAATTTAAAGAAAAAGAAAAAATTCAAAATAATATTTATGATGAAGCTGTTATTAGTGCTTTTAAAGAAAATAAAGAAGTTTATGGTACTAGAAGATTAAAAGTCATACTAGCAAACCAAGAAATTTATTTATCACGCAGAAAAATTAAAAAAATTATGAATAAGCATAATTTAATATCAAAATACACTAAATTATCATTCAAAAATCATCATAATAAAGTCAATGATAGTCAAATTACCAATCTTGTTAATAGAGACTTTAATAATAGAATTAAAAATGAAGTTATTGTCAGTGATTTAACTTATGTTCAAGTTAATGGTAAATGAAACTATATTTGCCTATTAGTAGACCTGTACAACCGCGAAATTATTGGACATAGTGTTGGAGTTAAAAAAGATGCATCATTAGTACATCAAGCATTTATGCACTCAAATCGCTGTTTAAAAGATATTCAAATATTTCATAGCGATCGCGGTAATGAATTCAATAATAAAACTATTGATAAACTTTTATTAGCATTCAATATTACCCGTTCTTTAAGCAAAAAAGGATGTCCTTATGACAATGCTGTTGCTGAAGCAACTTTTAAAACTTTCAAAACAGAGTTTATTAATGATAAAAATTTTACATCATTAATCCAATTAAAATTAGAATTATTTGATTACATAAATTGATATAACAACATAAGAATTCACAGCACTCTAAACTACCTAACTCCCGTTAAATATCATGAACAAATGTCTACCAAAAAATAGTCCTAAAAAGGGTTGCCATTCCATTTAAATAAAATGTTAGAATCTAAAATTAATTTTATTGAACTTACAAAATCAGAAATTAACCAGGAATCTTTTAATAAAAGTAATATTAAATCATATAATAATCAAGTTTTTTATAGTAATTAAAATAATTATAGTAAATTATTTTTTCTAACTTCGAAGAGAAAGAAAAAAATATAATATAAATACAATTTTTTTTGGGTACTAAGTTTTCTAAGTTTTTTTATGTTAAAATAATAAAGATTTTATTACTTTACAAGTAATAATAAGTATAAGTAATAATAAAGAAAAAAATGGTGATTTACTTTATGTGAGATCGTAAAATTTTACGAAAAATTAATAAACAAGTTAAGGAAATAATTAGCCTTGATGAAACAATGAGAAAAATTAAAGATGAAGAATTAGCAAATAAAACAGTTGAATTCAGAACCAGATTGGCAGAAGGTGAGACTTTAGATGATATTTTAGTTGAAGCTTTTGCGACAATTAGAGAAGCAGCACGAAGAATTAGTGGATTACATCCATATCCTGTTCAATTAATTGGTGGTATTGTTCTTCATAATGGCGATGTTGCTGAAATGCGAACTGGTGAAGGAAAAACTTTAACTGCTGTGATGCCAATTTATTTAAATGCTTTAAGTAGTAAAGGTGTTCATGTTATTACTGTTAATGAATATTTAGCAGCAAGAGATGCCGAATTAAATCGACCAATTTTAGAATTTTTGGGAATTACTATTGGCGTTAGTCTTCGTGATCATTCTACTAATCAAAAACGTGAAGCGTATTTAAAAGATGTTACATATACAACTAATTCAGAATTAGGCTTTGATTATTTGCGTGATAATATGGTTAAGGTTTATCCAGAAAAAGTTCAACGTCAGCTTAATTATGCTATCATTGATGAGGCGGACTCTGTTTTAATTGATGAATCAAGAACACCTTTAATTATTTCTGGTGGTTCAAAAAATCGTACTCCTTTATATCAAGCATCAGATGTTTTTGCAAAAACTTTAATACCTGAAGATTATAAAATTGATTGAGAATCACGTCAAATTGCATTAACAGTAACGGGTGTTAATAAAGCCCAAAAACAGTTTAATTTAAAAAATTTATTTGATATTGATAACTCGGAATTATTTCATCATATTCAAAATGCACTTCGTGCTAATCATGTTTTCAAATTAGATGTAGAGTATGTTGTTAAAGATGGTGAAATTGTGCTAGTTGATCAGTTTACTGGTAGATTAATGCCTGGTAGAGTATATAGTGATGGACTTCATCAAGCTTTACAAGCTAAAGAAAATGTTACAATTCAACAAGAAACAACAACAGTAGCTACTATTACTTATCAAAACTTTTTCCGTTTATATAATAAACTAAGTGGTATGACAGGAACTGCTAAAACCGAAGAAGAAGAGTTTGTAAAAATTTATAATATGAGAGTAATTAAGATTCCTACTAATAAACCAATTATTCGAGAAGATAAACCCGATCATGTTTTTGCTTCATTAAATGCTAAATTTAAATCTTTAATTGCAGAAGTTAAAGAACGACATACTAAAGGACAACCAATTTTGATTGGTACTGCTAATGTTGATGTATCAGAACGAATTGCTAATATGTTAACTTTGGAAGGAATTAAGCATGAGATTTTAAATGCTAAAAATCATGCTCGTGAAGCTGATATTATTGCTAGAGCTGGTGAAAAAGGATCAATTACTTTAGCAACCAATATGGCAGGACGTGGAACAGATATTAAACTTGGTAAGGGTGTTATTGAACTTGGTGGCCTTGCTGTATTAGGTACTGAAAGAAACGAAGCACGAAGAATTGATAATCAATTACGTGGAAGAGCCGGAAGACAAGGTGATCCTGGATTTTCAGGATTTTATGTTTCAATTGAAGATGATTTGATGTTACGTTTTGGTGGTGAAAAATTAAAAAAAGCTTTTGCAAGTTTAGGTGAAGACTATATTAGATCAAAAATGTTAACTAGATCAATTACTAGAGCACAACAAAAAATTGAAGGTATGAATTTTGATGCACGAAAAAACTTATTAGATTATGATAATGTTATTGCTCAGCATCGTGAAGCTACATATCATCAACGTGATAATATTTTACTTGCTGATGATTTATTAGATTTAATCAAAAATATGCACAGAACAGTAGCACGTGATTTACTAAATATTTTTAATAAAGTTGTTGGTAGAGAACAGTTTATTGATTATGATGAATTAGTTAAAGGTATTGAAAATAAATTAATTAAACCTAATGATTTAATTGCAGAAAAGTTAAATCGATTAAGTATTGAAGAAAATATTGATTTAATTGTTGAAAAATCTTATAATTTTTATCTTGAAAAAAGAGAAAAATTAAATGATGTTATTATAAAACAAATTGAAAATAGTGTTATTTTACAAACTTTTGATCAATATTGAACTAATCACATTGATGCTTTAAGCAAACTGCGTGCAGGAATCCATTTGCGTGGTTATGCGCAGTTAAATCCCTTACAAGCTTATATTGAGGAAGCTTCAAAATTATTTAATCATATGAAAATCAATGTTGCTCATCAAGTTATTATTATGTTACATAGCATTGATCCAGAACAACATCAGGTTCGTGGTGGTCAAGATGTATTGGATACAGTATTAGCAAGTAATGTTGAAACTAAAACTAAAATTGGATAATTAATCTTTATTTAAAAAACTAAGTATTTTAATACTTAGTTTTTTAAATATGTTTTTTTATTCTATTTGATTTTTTTCTTTATATTTTCATGACTTATTTTTAAATATGTTTTTATTTTTTTTACTGTCATAAGTGACTGAAGTTGTTCAATGGGGGAAATTATTACCTTTAGTAACAGCATTATTATTATTCATGGGTACTAAATTTTTAATATAATTAGTTCCATCTGCTGTGGTGGGACGTTCATAAATAATAGTTCAATTTAAACTTTCAATTGGATCATTAAGCTTCGGTTGTGCAATAAAATTATGTCAAAACATTAAGGCACCCGCATAATCTCGACGGTATAATTGTGGATTAAAATTATTGATAATTTCTCCTTTATTTCATACTTCTTCAATTTGTTGTGGCGTTCATATTGCTTGTTCATTATTATTATTATTATTTGTTGAAGAAGTTATGTTTTGATTAATTTCATTTTGTGAATATAGTGCTTTTGCTTCTAGTGACATATATTTCTTTTTTCTACTTTTTTTAATAAAGCATATACAAGAAATTATTAAAACTATAAAATAAAAAAATTCTAATCCTCATGGAATAATGAAAAATAGTTTTTTACGAATAGTTATCACAGAAGCAAATTTATAAAAAGCAGCATATCCACCAAAGGAAAAAAATAAAATTGATCCAATAATAAAAAATAATGATATTCATAACATAATTCTAGTTAATATTAGAGAAATAAAGTCATTTTTTTAAAAAGATAAAAGGAAAAGCAACAATACCTAAAATTATGAAGCCAAACCCCAATACTGCAATTGTCAGAGTTGGAAAAGTTAAATTGAATTTAAAAAATTTCTTAGAACCTGTTTAGAATCTTTTTAATAAAATTGAAATAAAGGACAGAACAACCATTTGTAAACTAGTATTTAGTTTTCTTTCACAATTTTTTCATAATCTTCTGCATTTTTCTAATCATGCAAAGCTTCGTTCTACAACTCATCTTTTTGGTAGTACTACAAAAGAATGTAATTCATTACGTTTTACAACTTCAACATTTGCATTTATGATTGTTTTGATTGCAGAAGCAAATTTTTCACCAGTATAGCCAGCATCTACTATTATTTTTTGAACTGTAGAAAGATTTTCTTTTTCACTTTTAATCATTATGATAGCACTATTACGATCTGTTTTTTCTGCTGTAGTTATGTAAATTGCATGTGGTAAACCTTGCGTATCAACTGCAATATGACGTTTTATTCCTGAAATCTTTTTACCAGCATCATAACCTTTATTTTCAGTAGTATCTGTATTTTTAACACTTTGCGAATCAATTATACAAAAACTAGTTTTTTCTTTTCGATGATTCTTAATACGAATCTTTTTAACTAATTTTTTTAAAATTAATTGCAATACACTAGGTTCTTTATCATTGTTTTTACTTCAAATTTGGAAATAATAATATACAGTTTGTCATTTTGGAAAATTTTTTGGTAACATTCTTCATTGACAACCACTTTTTAATACATATAAAACTGCACAAAACACTTCATATAAATCTAAATTTCTTGGTTTTGTTTTCTTTTTGCTGTTTTCTAAAGTTGATTTTATGTTCTCAAATTGTTCTTTAGTAACATGACTTGGATAATTTTTATGCATATATACCTCTTATTTTAAAATATATAGTAATTTTACCTTATTTTCTAAAAGATTCTAAACAGGTTCTTAGAACCTGTTTAGAATCTTTTTAATAAAATTGAAATAAAGGACAGAACAACCATTTGTAAACTAGTATTTAGTTTTCTTTCACAATTTTTTCATAACATCTTCTGCATTTTTCTAATCATGCAAAGCTTCGTTCTACAACTCATCTTTTTGGTAGTACTACAAAAGAATGTAATTCATTACGTTTTACAACTTCAACATTTACATTTATGATTGTTTTGATTGCAGAAGCAAATTTTTCACCAGTATAGCCAGCATCTACTATTATTTTTTGAACTGTAGAAAGATTTTCTTTTTCATTTTTAATCATTATGATAGCACTATTACGATCTGTTTTTTCTGCTGTAGTTATGTAAATTGCATGTGGTAAACCTTGCGTATCAACTGCAATATGACGTTTTATTCCTGAAATCTTTTTACCAGCATCATAACCTTTATTTTCAGTAGTATCTGTATTTTTAACACTTTGCGAATCAATTATACAAAAACTAGTTTTTTCGAGGCTTTTTAATAATCTGTGTATCTTTGTTTTACAAAGTTACTAATTTAGATTAATTCTGTCTTCAAATTTTATCATAAAATGAGCAATTGCTGTATTTCAATTTTGAATAGGCAATGTTCATTTTTTGTTATATTTTCAATTGCCAAGTAAAATATTTTGAAAACTGCCATATCATTAGGAAAAACTTTTTTATTTCTGATGATTTTTCGTAATTGACTATTAACAGATTCAATAGCATTTGTAGTATAAATCACTCTTTTGATTTCTACTGGATAACTAATAAAAACCATTAAATTATCTCAATTTTTATATCAAGATTTAGTAATTTGAGGATATTGTTTATTTCATTTACTTTCAAACGATTCTAAAGCTTGCATTGCTTGTTCTTCACTACATGCACTATAAATTGGTTTTAAATCTGCAACTAGACCTTTTCGATGTTTGTATGAAACATATTTTAAACTATTTCTAATTTGATGAACAATGCATAATTGATGTTCTGTTTTAGGATAAACTGATTGTATTGCTTCTGACATGCCTGTTAAATTATCACTACAAGCAATAAGAATATCATTTAAGCCACGATTTTTCATTTCTGTGAAATTAGATAATCAAAACTTAGAACCTTCATTTTCACTAATTCATAATCCTAAAACATCTTTTTTGCCTTCTAAATCAACTCCTAATGCTATATAAACTGATTTGTTAATAATCCGTTTATCTTGTCGTACTTTAACTACTATACAATCAAAATAAACAATAGGATAAATACTTTCTAATGGTCGATTTTGTCATGCTTTAACATCATCAATAACATCATCAGTAATTTGACTAATAACACTTTCACTAATATCAGCACCATGATATAACTCTTGCAACTGCATTCTAATGTCAGATAATGTCATTCCTTTTGCATACAAGGAAAGAACTTGTTGATCAAAACCATCAAATCTTCTTTGCCTTTTAGGAACTATTACAGGAGTAAAATTACTATTGCGATCTCTTGGTACATCAATTTCAATTTTACCTTGTTGAGTTATTAATTTTTTTGAACTTGTACCATTACGAGCATTTTCAGTAGTACTATGTTGATTTTTTTCATATCCTAAATAATTTTGCATTTCAGAATTCAACATTTTTTCAACTAATCTTTTTGTTAATTCTTTATATAAACCGCCAGGTTTAAAAACTGTTGTTAAATCTTCAGTATTTTCTAGTAATAAATCTACTGCTTTTGATATTGGATCATTATTATTAAAGTTATCTTTTTTAGCCATCTGTAACTCACTCTTTCTAGTCATTTAATTATATTTACTAGAATTAATTAAACATAGTTATTTTTGTAAGTTACACAGATTACTAAACATTTCCGTTTTTTCTTTTCGATGATTCTTAATACGAATCTTTTTAACTAATTTTTTTTAAAATTAATTGCAATACACTAGGTTCTTTATCATTGTTTTTACTTCAAATTTGGAAATAATAATATACAGTTTGTCATTTTGGAAAATTTTTTGGTAACATTCTTCATTGACAACCACTTTTTAATACATATAAAACTGCACAAAACACTTCATATAAATCTAAATTTCTTGGTTTTGTTTTCTTTTTGCTGTTTTCTAAAGTTGATTTTATGTTCTCAAATTGTTCTTTAGTAACATGACTTGGATAATTTTTATGCATATATACCTCTTATTTTAAAATATATAGTAATTTTACCTTATTTTCTAAAAGATTCTAAACAGGTTCTTAGTGATTAAATTATCAATAAGGATTAATAAATCAGTAGTTTCTCTTTTAAAGAAAATAATTCATAAAACTCAACTAATTATTAAAGTTATACTTGTTAATCATGAAAAAATTATAATAAGTCAATTATTATAATAGTTAATACTTTTCTTTGTTGAATAATTATCATCAACAGTTTCTTTAAATATCTTTTTTTTCATTTTTAAAAACCTTATAATATTTTATTGTTAATCAGTTCTATTAATTTTTCTTTTTTCATAATATCTCTCCAAAACTAACTTATTATTTTTGTGTATATTTTGTTACTGTATTATTGAATGCTTGTTGATAACATTTACCACTGCAATATATAAATTTATCACGATATAAAGAGTCAAATGTATATTCTTTCTCACATGATGAAATATAGCATTTAGTTGTAATAATTGGCATAATCTAATTAACCCCCTTTAAATTTATATTATATATTTTACATGATTTCTGTTTTATCATTTTATTAATTATTTTTCGGACTTCTCCCCACATGTACTTGTGGAGGGAATAATGAAACTGAATGAATTCAACAATGCTTTTCAAACTGAACAGCAATGTCTTGCATATATAACAAATTTGAAAGAAAACAAATGTATTAGGTGTTTTAATTTTAATTTGAATACTTCTGATTTAAAAAGAATGAGATGTTTAAAATGTAATCAAACATTTAGCATTCTCACAGGCACCATATTTTCAAGGTCACAAACATCTTTAACATCTTGGTTTTATCTTATCTTTAGATGAATAAACACCAAACATGGAATTCCATCAACAGATATTGCAAAAGAATTGGGAGTGACTTTGAAAACTGCTTGAAGAATGACTCATAAAATCAGAACACGTATTGCAAAACAAAAACCTCAATTTATTGTTGAAGGTACAGTGCAAATTGATGAAATGTATATTTCACATATGGGTTTTAAAAAACAAGGAAGATCCTTGGTGAATAAAACCTTGATTGTTGGCATTTATCAAAAAACAACCAATAATTTAATTGTGAAAGTATTGAAAAACGCAAAGAGTAAAAATCTTTTGCAGTTTGCAAAAAAACCACATTTCTTCAAAATGTCTTGTATATACTGATTCTTGAAAAGGATATTGCGATTTTAAATCAGTTTTCACTAAGCATGAAACAGTTAACCATCAAGATGGCTATGTTTCAAAAATTGGTGTAAATACCAACCAAATTGAATCAGTTTGAAAACATATAAGAAGAACATTTAAAACACATATCAAAGTTGCAAAACATCATGTTCATTTATATGATAAAGAAGCTGCATATAAATTCAACAAGATACCTAGTTTTGAAACTGTAATGCTATGTTTGATTTAAAAATGTGGGGAGAAGTCCGTAGATAGGCTTTTCTCAGCATTTATGTGATAAAATTAAAATAGTACATAAAGGGAGAAAAGCCTTATTTTTTTATATTTTAAGTGTTTTATATATTAAAATTTATATTATTTTAAATAGTGCAATAGATTTAGTTAATAAGTTATTAGTATACAATTTTATGAAAAAAGTGTTAAAAAATAATTAAAAGTATGTAAAATATATTTATCTTCTTAAACTTAAGAAGTTATTGGTAAAAATTGAGGAGGATTAATTTATGAAAAAATATTTATCATTATTAATTGCAATATCATTAGTGCCGGTATTTTATTTTATTTTATTTATTAATTTAATAATAAAAAATAGTTTCAATTTAAAAATAGTTTAGTTATCGGTGAACATTTTGCAAGTACATTGATAACTTTTTATTTAATTTAAATTTAAAGATAATTGTAATGCTTTGTTTTTTATAACTTATTGTTTATTTATTTTTTTAAAAAATACTAAAATATATTTATCTTCTTAAACTTTAAGAAGTTATTGGAGAAAACTTGGAGGGTGATTAATTATGAAATCATTATTAACAATTAAGTATTTTAGCAATTACAGGTAATTTAACTAATGTTATCTTAAATACAAGTTCACAAAAAATTCAACTTTTAGATAATAAAATTCAGCAAGATACAATTTACATTGACAAAGATGGAAAACAAGTGAAAACGAGTGAAGTAGATTTATCAAATATAAATAGCAAAGAGGTTATTCAAATTGGATTTTTTCAAAATCGAGAAGGAATAATTCAAGTTGTTAAAATGCCAGTAACAATAGAAAAAGTATCTGATCAATTACCATCAGAAATTAGATCTTTGAAAAATATGTTTATGGATGCAAGAGAATTTAATCAAGATATTTCAAAATGAAATACATCAAATGTGGTAGATATGAGTTATATGTTTAGTAATGCTTCATCATTTAATCAAAATCTATCAAGTTGAAATATTGCACACGTAACAAATATGAGTTCGATGTTTGCTGGAGCAAAAAAATTTAATCAAGATATTTCAAACTGAGATGTAGTTAATGTAACAACTATGCATGCAATGTTTTATGGTGCTTTATCATTTAATCAAAATTTATCTTGAAATATAATTAATGTGAGAGATATGAGTTCAATGTTTTATGGTGCTTCGTTATTTAATGGGCAAAATTGTAAAGGTAAGTGCAACTAAATTATTTTTCTATTCAAATATTCGATTGGTGAAAGATAATTTAGTATTTTTCTGGGTCTTTGGTTTAAAGACAATATAAATTTATGAACTTCATTTTTATTAGTTTTTGAAAAAATAAATTTTTTAGGAAATTTTTCTCTAATTAAACCATTAGTATTTTCATTAGTACCTCTTTGTCAAGGTGAATATGGATTTGCAAAATAAATTTTCACATCTAACTTTTTTCAAGTTGTTGTCAATTTGCAAATTCTTTACCACGATCAAAAGTAATAGTTTTAACAATATTTTTAGGAAGAATTGATAAATAATGAATGATATTTTTATTAATAACTTTAGTAGTTTTGTTTTTAACTAACATTGCTAAAGTAAATCGTGATACTCTTTCAACTAAAGTTATTAAACATGATTTACTTTTACCTCTTGATGATACTATAGTATCTCCTTCTCAATGACCAAGAGTTATGCGATCATTAACATTATTATCTCGTTCTTTAATTGATTTACCATTAAATTTACCACGATTTTCTTGAGATCTTCGTTTTTACCTTTTCTTCTTAAATTTTTACTAGTAACTTTATCAAATAATCCAGAATAAATTCAATTGTAAATTGTTTTAAAGCTGATAGCTCATTGTTTATGAAAATTTTTAATTCTGCCATAAATTTGTTCAGGTGATCAGCCCAATAATAGTTTTTGTTGTATATATTTGACTAAATCTTTATATTTAAACTTATGAAAAATAATATGTGATTTTTTTCTATTTACAGCTTTATTTTGTGCAATTAATGAAAAATAATGATCATTATCTTTATTTCTATTAACTTCTCGAATAATAGTACTAATACTTCGATTAAGATTTTTAGCTATTTCACTAATTTTAACTTTAAATTTCAATTGATTCTCAATATAAATTCTTTCATCTATCCCAATATGTTTATAACTCATATAAAAAATCCTTACTTTTTCTAAACTAAATTTAGCATTATGAAATTTTTATATGAGAATTTTTTGCAATTTTATTTACTTGCACTTACAAGTATAATTCAGCAAACACCAAACATGGAATTCCATCAACAGATATTGCAAAAGAATTGGGAGTGACTTTGAAAACTGCTTGAAGAATGACTCATAAAATCAGAACACGTATTGCAAAACAAAAACCTCAATTTATTGTTGAAGGTACAGTGCAAATTGATGAAATGTATCTTTCACATATGGGTTTTAAAAAACAAGGAAGATCCTTGGTGAATAAAACCTTGATTGTTGGCATTTATCAAAAAACAACCAATAATTTAATTGTGAAAGTATTGAAAAACGCAAAGAGTAAAAATCTTTTGCAGTTTGCAAAAAACCACATTTCTTCAAAATGTCTTGTATATACTGATTCTTGAAAAGGATATTGCGATTTTAAATCAGTTTTCACTAAGCATGAAACAGTTAACCATCAAGATGGCTATGTTTCAAAAATTGGTGTAAATACCAACCAAATTGAATCAGTTTGAAAACATATAAGAAGAACATTTAAAACACATATCAAAGTTGCAAAACATCATGTTCATTTATATGCTAAAGAAGCTGCATATAAATTCAACAAGATACCTAGTTTTGAAACTGTAATTCTATGTTTGATTTAAAAATGTGGGGAGAAGTCCGTAGATAGGCTTTTCTCAGCATTTATGTGATAAAATTAAAATAGTACATAAAGGGAGAAAAGCCATATTTTTTTGTGTCATTTTATTTAATTAGTAAAGTCACTTGCTAATTAGCATCAGCAATATTTTTGCTTTAATTTGTCATTTTAATTAGATAAAATTTAATATTATTGTAAAATTAAAATAAACAATAGAGGAGTCATAATTATGGCAAGTAAATTTTATGCAGTAAAAAAAGGTAGAGTCATTGGAATATTTGAAAACTGGAATGAATGTGAAATACAAATTAGAGGTTTTGCTGGTGCTCAGTATAAAAAATTTGCAACTAAAAAAGAAGCTCAAGATTATTTAGATGATAAAATTCAAATAAAATCTGAAAATCACTATAAATATGAAGTAATAGCATATACTGATGGTAGTTTTAAAGAAGAAATTAATCAATTTTCTTATGGACTTGTTTTCTTAAATAATGACAAAAAAGATATATTTTATGAAAAATTTGATGATGAAAATTGAGCAAAATTAAGAAATGTTGCTGGAGAAATAATGGGTGCACAAAAGGCAATGCAGTTAGCTTTGGAAAATAATATAAAATCAATTTTAATTTGTCATGATTATGTTGGAATTAGTAAATGATGTACTGGTGAATGAAAAACTACTAAAGTAGAAACAAAGGCATATAAAGCATTTTATGATAAAATAGCAAAAGATGTTAATATTTATTTTAAATGAGTTAAAGGTCATAGTGGTGATATATATAATGATGAAGCAGATGCTCTTGCTTGAAAAGCATTTAATTTAAAAAAAATATCTAAACCAATAATTTAAATATTAAAAAGGTGGTAAATAACATGATTAATAAAAAAATAATATTAGCAAGTTGTTTAGGGAATATTATTGGAGGTAGTTTGTTTGCTCTTTCTGATTTAGCTGAATTATACTTGTAAGTGCAAGTAAATAAAATTGCAAAAAATTCTCATATAAAAATTTCATAATGCTAAATTTAGTTTAGAAAAAGTAAGGAGTTTTTATATGAGTTATAAACATATTGGGATAGATGAAAGAATTTATATTGAGAATCAATTGAAATTTAAAGTTAAAATTAGTGAAATAGCTAAAAATCTTAATCGAAGTATTAGTACTATTATTCGAGAAGTTAATAGAAATAAAGATAATGATCATTATTTTTCATTAATTGCACAAAATAAAGCTGTAAATAGAAAAAAATCACATATTATTTTTCATAAGTTTAAATATAAAGATTTAGTCAAATATATACAACAAAAACTATTATTGGGCTGATCACCTGAACAAATTTATGGCAGAATTAAAAATTTTCATAAACAATGAGCTATCAGCTTTAAAACAATTTACAATTGAATTTATTCTGGATTATTTGATAAAGTTACTAGTAAAAATTTAAGAAGAAAAGGTAAAAAACGAAGATCTCAAGAAAATCGTGGTAAATTTAATGGTAAATCAATTAAAGAACGAGATAATAATGTTAATGATCGCATAACTCTTGGTCATTGAGAAGGAGATACTATAGTATCATCAAGAGGTAAAAGTAAATCATGTTTAATAACTTTAGTTGAAAGAGTATCACGATTTACTTTAGCAATGTTAGTTAAAAACAAAACTACTAAAGTTATTAATAAAAATATCATTCATTATTTATCAATTCTTCCTAAAAATATTGTTAAAACTATTACTTTTGATCGTGGTAAAGAATTTGCAAATTGACAACAACTTGAAAAAAGTTAGATGTGAAAATTTATTTTGCAAATCCATATTCACCTTGACAAAGAGGTACTAATGAAAATACTAATGGTTTAATTAGAGAAAAATTTCTTAAAAAATTTATTTTTTCAAAAACTAATAAAAATGAAGTTCATAAATTTATATTGTCTTTAAACCAAAGACCCAGAAAAATACTAAATTATCTTTCACCAATCGAATATTTGAATAGAAAAATAATTTAGTTGCACTTACCTTTACAATTTTGCAAATATAATAAAAATTATTCAAAAAATTTAATACCTTGATCATTAATAACTTTATTAATATCAATTTTATTATTAAGGATGTCTCTAATTTTTAAATCAATAGTATTAGCACAATATAAATTAATAATTTCTCTAGTTTTATTATCGTTTAATTGAGTTGGAAAAAAGCGACTTTCAGCTTGCTCATTTTCGGTTGGGTTTAATTCACGATCTAGAAAAATCATAACATCACCTTGATCTAATGTGATACCAACATTAGTAGATTTAATGTTACATAAAATAATTTTAACTTTTTTACTTTGAAAATCACTAATAGCTTTAAGTCTTTGTTCATGATTTACTTTACCAGTAATTAATTGATGATTTAATTTATGTTTATCTAAAATGTTACTTAAAATGTTAATTCCTTTATCACTAAAACTACTATAAATAATAATTGAATCATTTTCATTATCATGTAAGTAGTCTAGTAATCAATTAAATTTTGCTCCTAATTCTTTCATTCCCTCATTAATAGGTGTTGAACAAATAGTTCTTAATTTGGTAAATATTTGTAAAAAAGTTATTTTAGATTTTTTATTATAAAATAATTCTTGTTTCATAGTTTCAAGAGTATCACAATAAATTGCAGTTTGTGCTTTGGGCATAGTTAAAATTAAATCATTTTTAATAATTTTTGGCATTTCATTACGTACATCAATTTGTTTACGCATAATTGATATTTTTTTAACTAAATAATCAAATTCTGCTGCTAGTTGTGGTTTAACATTTGGTTTTGGTATATTAATAGTTACAAAATTAGTAATACGTTTTCTAATTATTCCAAAGTAACGAGCAACAAAATCTCAATAATCAATATTTTTATATAGTTTATTATCAATAATTTTTAATATACCAAAAATATCACTAGGATGATTGTTGGCGGGAGTACCAGTTAAACAATAAACTGATGATACTTTATTTGCAACTTCCAAAATTGTTGAACTTTGTGCAGTTTTGTAGTTTCTTAAAAAATGTGCTTCATCAATAACTAATGTAAAATCAAATTTAGTTAATAATTTATTTTTTATATCATTTTTAAAAGTGTTTTTAGAAACTACTAAAATACAATTATTACTATTTTTAAATTGATTATATTTTTCTGTTCGCACTTTAGTAATATCATCTTTAATAGTAATACAATTATAGGTAGTTCATTTTTTAATTTCGGAAACCCATGTTAATAAAATAGTTGACTTAGGAACAACAAATAATATTTTATTAGTTTTCATTTCTGATAATGCTGTTAAAATGGTGGGTGTTTTACCAGTTCGCATTTCATTAAATAAGCCAAATCTTTTATTTGCTTTTAAAATTGCAACATCAACACGTTGATAATTTCTTAGTTTAGGATTACCTGGATAATCATTTAAGTTTTTTTCTTGTTGGATTTTTTTTCATGATATTAGTGAGTGTTCATATATTTGTTTTAATTTATCATTATTATTTGTATATTTAAGTAGTATTTCAAGAGCAAACGGAGTATTAAATATTTTAAATTCATTAGTATTATTGATATCAATAATACCTAGTGCATTTAAAATTTCTTTTTTATTTTTTTTCACTTTAATTGTAATATGTTTATTATTAAGACTTATGATTTCTAACATTATTAACCTACTTTAGTGTTTGTATATGATATTAAATATTATAATAAAATTAATATAAATTAAAAAATAATTTATTTTTGTTAGTAAATATTAGATTATTAATAATTTTGGCTTTTCTCCCTTTATGTACTATTTTTAAATCTTATCACATAAATGCTGAGAAAAGCCCTTTTTAAATCAGAAGTATTCAAATTAAAATTAAAACACCTAATACATTTGTTTTCTTTCAAATTTGCTATATATGCAAGACATTGCTGTTCAGTTTGAAAAGCATTGTTGAATTCATTCAGTTTCATTATTCCCTCCACAAGTACATGTGGGGAGAAGTCCGATAATTTATTTTAAAAGAATTATAAGTTATTGAATTGTATATAGAAAATAGTATTAATGTATATATCATGTAAATTTATTATATTTATATACAATGTAAAAGAAAAACTAAATATAGTTTTCAATCTATTATTTTTTTAAGAAAGTAATGATTTTTTTATATTAAATGCAAAATTGTAAAGGTAAGTGCAACTAAATTATTTTTCTATTCAAATATTCGATTGGTGAAAGATAATTTAGTATTTTTCTGGGTCTTTGGTTTAAAGACAATATAAATTTATGAACTTCATTTTTATTAGTTTTTGAAAAAATAAATTTTTTAGGAAATTTTTCTCTAATTAAACCATTAGTATTTTCATTAGTACCTCTTTGTCAAGGTGAATATGGATTTGCAAAATAAATTTTCACATCTAACTTTTTTTCAAGTTGTTGTCAATTTGCAAATTCTTTACCACGATCAAAAGTAATAGTTTTAACAATATTTTTAGGAATAATTGATAAATAATGAATGATATTTTTATTAATAACTTTAGTAGTTTTGTTTTTAACTAACATTGCTAAAGTAAATCGTGATACTCTTTCAACTAAAGTTATTAAACATGATTTACTTTTACCTCTTGATGATACTATAGTATCTCCTTCTCAATGACCAAGAGTTATGCGATCATTAACATTATTATCTCGTTCTTTAATTGATTTACCATTAAATTTACCACGATTTTCTTGAGATCTTCGTTTTTTACCTTTTCTTCTTAAATTTTTACTAGTAACTTTATCAAAAAATCCAGAATAAATTCAATTGTAAATTGTTTTAAAGCTGATAGCTCATTGTTTATGAAAATTTTTAATTCTGCCATAAATTTGTTCAGGTGATCAGCCCAATAATAGTTTTTGTTGTATATATTTGACTAAATCTTTATATTTAAACTTATGAAAAATAATATGTGATTTTTTTCTATTTACAGCTTTATTTTGTGCAATTAATGAAAAATAATGATCATTATCTTTATTTCTATTAACTTCTCGAATAATAGTACTAATACTTCGATTAAGATTTTTAGCTATTTCACTAATTTTAACTTTAAATTTCAATTGATTCTCAATATAAATTCTTTCATCTATCCCAATATGTTTATAACTCATATAAAAACTCCTTACTTTTTCTAAACTAAATTTAGCATTATGAAATTTTTATATGAGAATTTTTTGCAATTTTATTTACTTGCACTTACAAGTATAATTCAGCCAATAATATCTGTATACTAAAATTATATGAAAAATAAAATAGTATTTTACACAAAAATGTTAACACTATATAATAAGAGTTATTATTAATATAAAAAAGGAGTAAGAAATGCGTTTTATAGATGTAACAAAATTAAAAGTTACTGCTGGCAAAGGTGGTGATGGTGTTGTTGCTTTTCGTCGTGAACTTTATGTAGCCAAAGGTGGTCCATCTGGTGGAGATGGAGGAAGAGGCGGTAATATTATCTTTATTGGTGATTCAGGTATGAATACTCTATTAGACTTACGTAAAAATAAAGAGATAACTGCTGAAGATGGTAAAAATGGTGCACCCAAAAATATGCATGGACGTAAAGGAACCAATACTTATGTAAAAGTTCCATTGGGTACCATTATTAGAGATAACAAAACTCAAAATATTCTTGGTGATATTATTAAAGATAAACAAGAAATAATAATTGCTGCCGGTGGTCTTGGTGGACGAGGAAATGCTCGTTTTGCTTCGGCAATAAATCGAGTACCTAAAATATGTGAAAAAGGAATGCCTGGACAACATTTTGAAATAATTTGTGAGTTGAAATTATTGGCTAATGCCGGATTAGTTGGGTTGCCTAACGCCGGTAAATCAACATTATTAGGAGCTATTTCTGCTTCAACTCCAGCAGTTGCTGATTATCCTTTTACTACTCTTAATCCGCATTTAGGTGTTGTTAGAGTTGATAAAAATAATAATTTTGTTATGGCGGATTTGCCTGGATTAATAGCGGGAGCTAGTTTAGGAAAAGGATTAGGTTTACAATTTTTGCGTCATATTGAACGTTGTCAAGTTTTAGTACATATGATTGATATTAGTGATAAGACTCAAGATCATTTTTTAAATTATCAATTAATTATGAGTGAATTAGAAAGTTATAATAAAGATTTGACAAAAAAACCGCATTTAATTGTTGCAAATAAAATTGATTTACCAGATGCAGAAACTAATTTAGAAAAATTAAAAGAACAAATTAAATTACCAATAATTGCAATTTCTGCTATGAAACATATTAGTTTGGATATATTAATTAAAGATATTGCTAAAGCTGTTGAAAAAGAACAACTGCATCAAGTTAATAATGATGAAAATAATGAAGAACATATTCTTTATGAATATATTAATAAAGAAGAAGTTCCACAAGTTTTTATTACTAAAATTGCAAGTAATCAATGAACTATTTCTGGTAAAACCGTTGAAGTAATATATCAAAAAAATCCTTTAAATAATTATCATAATATTTTATTATTTAAAATTAAATTACAAGATTTAGGAATTTATGATGAATTAAGAAAGCAAGGAATAAAAAAAGGTGATCATGTTAAGATTTTTAATTATGATATGATTTGAGAAGAAGAATAAAAAAGGGCAAAGGAAAATAGGAAATGGAAATAGTAATTAGTTTATTGGTAGTTATTTTAATTATTAGTAGTATTGGTGGCTTAATAATTTATATGCAAATTAAAAAAAGTCAGAATGTTACTAGTGACCCAATTGCACAAGATTTTTTAAAAATGCAAGTAGAAACTTTAAAAGAACAATTAAATGATTTTAAAATATCATGAAATGGTTCAGATCGTGATAAAACCGAAAAATTAATTAATTTAATGAGTAATATTGATAATTTTCAAAAAAATTTAGATAAAAAAGAAGATGATTATAAACGCAATGCTGATGTCATTCAAAGACAAGTAGTAGATGTTATTAAAGATTTAGCAAAGTTACAAGAATCATCAACTGTTTTAGGAAAAATTAATGATAATATTCAAAGTTTACAAGAAGTTTTTATTAATACTAAAAAACGTGGTAATGTTGGTGAATTTGTTTTAGAAAAAATTTTGACTAATATGTTGGGTTCAAATCAAAAATTATGAGAACGACAATATAAAACAATTGATGGCAAAGTTGTTGATGCCTATGTAAAAACAGATTCTGAAAAAGAAGGAATTGCTATTGATTCAAAGTTTTCAATTGATAACTATCAAAGGTATTTAGTAAGTGAAGATATTAAAGTTAAAGAAAATTATTTAAAAGATTTTCGTAATGATATTCGTAAACGAATTGATGAAGTTGGAAAATATATTAATATTAAAAATAAGATTTCTAGCGCAGTAATGTTTATTCCTTCTGAAGAAATATTTGCTTTTATTTACGCACAATTTGCTGATGATATTGTTGAATATGCTTTTAAGAAACGTGTTTGAATTACCTCTCCTACTACTTTATCTGCTGTTTTATTTACAGTTGATAAAAATCGTAAAGACATTGATTTCAATAAAAATTTAGAAAAAATGGCAAAAAAATTACGTTTATTCAAAGATGATTTTGATCGTTGGGTTGATAGATGAGAAAAAGTTAAGTCTGGTTTTGATACAACTAATAAAGCCATTGAAACTTTAAATAAAACCCATAATAAAATTGCTGGACATTATAACAATATTTTTGAAATGTCTGAAGAAATAAAAGAGAGTGAATAATTATGAATTTAGAACAATATTTAGATGAAATTATTAAATTTTTACAAAGTGAAGTAAAAAAAGCAAATGCCAAAGGTTTAATTGTTGGTTTAAGTGGTGGTGTTGACTCGGCAGTAGTAGCATTATTGATTAAAAAAGCTTTTCCTAATGATCATTTAGCATTAATTATGCCTTGTTTTTCACCAGATATTGATTTAGAATATGCAAATAATTTAGTTAATATTCATAAATTAAATGCCAAAGTAGTTAATTTAAATAATGTTTTTTTAAGTTTTAAAAAAACATTAGAAACTGAAATTAATATAGAAAAATCAAAATTAATTTTAGGAAATTTAAAAGCTAGATTAAGAATGAATACTCTTTATGCATATGCACAAAATCATAATTATTTAGTTGTAGGAACAGATAATAGTGACGAATGACACATTGGTTATTTTACTAAATATGGTGATGGTGGTGTTGATTTATTACCAATTATTCATTTGTTAAAAAAAGATGTTTTTGCTGCAGCAAAGATATTAAAAGTTAATGAAGAGATCATTATTCGTAAGCCAACTGCTGGTTTATGAGATGGACAAACCGATGAAATGGAAATGCAATTTAAGTATGAACAATTAGATCAATATTTACTAGGAAATAAATCATTAATACTATCATCAGTAATTAATAAAATTGAATTTATGCATCAGAATAGTGCACACAAAAGAATACCTGTACCGCAAGCTCCAAAATGAACAAGAAAAAAATAAAGGAATGAGAATATGGCTGGACATTCACAATATCCAAATATTAAACATCGTAAAGATGCCCAAGATAACAAACGTGGTAAAATTTTTCAAAAATTATCAAGAGAAATTTATGTTGCTGTTAAATTAGGTGGTGCAAATGTTGAAAATAATCCACGATTAAAATTAATGTTAGAACCTGTTTAGAATCTTTTAGAAAATAAGGTAAAATTACTATATATTTTAAAATAAGAGGTATATATGCATAAAAATTATCCAAGTCATGTTACTAAAGAACAATTTGAGAACATAAAATCAACTTTAGAAAACAGCAAAAAGAAAACAAAACCAAGAAATTTAGATTTATATGAAGTGTTTTGTGCAGTTTTATATGTATTAAAAAGTGGTTGTCAATGAAGAATGTTACCAAAAATTTTCCAAAATGACAAACTGTATATTATTATTTCCAAATTTGAAGTAAAAACAATGATAAAGAACCTAGTGTATTGCAATTAATTTTAAAAAAATTAGTTAAAAAGATTCGTATTAAGAATCATCGAAAAGAAAAAACTAGTTTTTGTATAATTGATTCGCAAAGTGTTAAAAATACAGATACTACTGAAAATAAAGGTTATGATGCTGGTAAAAAGATTTCAGGAATAAAACGTCATATTGCAGTTGATACGCAAGGTTTACCACATGCAATTTACATAACTACAGCAGAAAAAACAGATCGTAATAGTGCTATCATAATGATTAAAAGTGAAAAAGAAAATCTTTCTACAGTTCAAAAAATAATAGTAGATGCTGGCTATACTGGTGAAAAATTTGCTTCTGCAATCAAAACAATCATAAATGCAAATGTTGAAGTTGTAAAACGTAATGAATTACATTCTTTTGTAGTACTACCAAAAAGATGAGTTGTAGAACGAAGCTTTGCATGATTAGAAAAATGCAGAAGATTATGAAAAAATTGTGAAAGAAAACTAAATACTAGTTTACAAATGGTTGTTCTGTCCTTTATTTCAATTTTATTAAACGGACTTCTCCCCACATGTACTTGTGGAGGGAATAATGAAACTGAATGAATTCAACAATGCTTTTCAAACTGAACAGCAATGTCTTGCATATATAGCAAATTTAAAAGAAAACAAATGTATTAGGTGTTTTAGTTTTAATTTGAATACTTCTGATTTAAAAAGAATGAGATGTTTAAAATGTAATCAAACATTTAGCATTCTCACAGGCACCATATTTTCAAGGTCACAAACATCTTTAACATCTTGATTTTATCTTATCTTTAGATGAATAAACACCAAACATGGAATTCCATCAACAGATATTGCAAAAGAATTGGGAGTGACTTTGAAAACTGCTTGAAGAATGACTCATAAAATCAGAACACGTATTGCAAAACAAAAACCTCAATTTATTGTTGAAGGTACAGTGCAAATTGATGAAATGTATCTTTCACATATGGGTTTTAAAAAACAAGGAAGATCCTTGGTGAATAAAACCTTGATTGTTGGCATTTATCAAAAAACAACCAATAATTTAATTGTGAAAGTATTGAAAAACGCAAACAGTAAAAATCTTTTGCAGTTTGCAAAAAACCACATTTCTTCAAAATGTCTTGTATATACTGATTCTTGAAAAGGATATTGCGATTTTAAATCAGTTTTCACTAAGCATGAAACAGTTAACCATCAAGATGGCTATGTTTCAAAAATTGGTGTAAATACCAACCAAATTGAATCAGTTTGAAAACATATAAGAAGAACATTTAAAACACATATCAAAGTTGCAAAACATCATGTTCATTTATATGCTAAAGAAGCTGCATATAAATTCAACAAGATACCTAGTTTTGAAACTGTAATGCTATGTTTGATTTAAAAATGTGGGGAGAAGTCCGTAGATAGGCTTTTCTCAGCATTTATGTGATAAAATTTAAAAATAGTACATAAAGGGAGAAAAGCCTTATTAAAAAGATTCTAAACAGGTTCTTATGAATGTAGATTTAAATGAAACTAATATTTTGCAAATTTATCCTTTAGGGTTAGATAGTTTACAATTGGCATATTTAGCATTGTTTAATAATGTAAATTTAGATAAAAGTTTGAGTATTGAAACTATTTGTCAACTTTTGAATGAAGAAAGAAAAAATCTTGAAATTCATTATGAACCTTGACTTATTCATTGTGGTTTAATTACTAAGACAACTAAGGGTCGTAAAATAACAATTATTGGTAAAGAGTATATTAATAATAATATAATTTTATTTAGAAAATAATTATTTTTGATATTACTGTAAAACAATTGTTATTTATAACGAATGTTGGTATTCTTATATAGTGCTTAAATAATATACAATCTATGTTTATACAAATAAATTGATTTAGGAGTGAAGAAATATGAACACTTCTTCTAAGACAAGAAAAACTAAAAATCTTGGATTTTTTTTAAGAATTTTTAGTTTAATAATTATTGTTTCTACAATAATAATTTCAGTAGTGTTTAGTGCTAAATATGTTGAAAATAATAGTAAATTAAGTATTGAGTTTGCTGGTGGTTATCAAACACAAGTTCAATATGATGGTAAAGGTAAACAAAAAGATGTTATTAATTTATTAAAAGACAGAGTTGACCCTTTAGGTACTAGTAACGTTGACATTGAAAGCATTACTAGCAGTAATAATAATAAGTATAATTTAGCGTTGAGTAAAGATGCGGGAGTTGATATTTCTACTTTTGTTCATAGTGTATCACGACGTGGTTATTCTTATATTGTTGATAAAGATGGTAATGACTTATTAGCAACCGAAAAGAAAGATGACAAAGATACTACTTGAACAAAAAGAGATAAAAGATTATTAACTAGTGATGTGTTTTCTGCTATTAAAGTTGTTAATAATTCTGTTACTCATCGCCCAGAACTTGTTTTTGATGTTAAAAATGATTCAGTTTTAAAAGAACTTACTTCTGCCAAAGAAAATACATTTTACATTTATTCAGATATTGGTCAGTTATTAGATTATATTCGAAGTAGTATGGAGGGTATTCGCTCCCTTGTTTTTATAATTGATAATCTTAAAAATGATACTGATGGTAAGATTAAAGCATCATTAACATCATTATTAGATAATAATACACCAGGTCTTGGTAAAGGTACTGATATTTTAGCTAGAGCTAAAGCACAAGACCCTACTTTAGCACGACTATTAAATCCTAATCAAAATGGTCAATTTGGTATTAATTGAATTTATTCTGATAATTTAGGTTCAGTTCATAGTCTTTCTGTTGATACTAATGATGAAAAAAATACATATGATCCTGCTAATCGCTTTGATCCTTTTGCTTCCCCTATTGTTGGTTCACCTATGAATGCATGATTGCCTTATATTAAAGATTTATTACGTTTACCAGATGTTTCAGATATTTTACATGAAGATGTTATTGATTATCGTTATATTCCATATTGAGTTGGTGAAGTTAAAGTAACTAACAATAGTATTTCAATTAATTCAGATACTTTTAATCTTGAAACAGTTGAACAAATGAAAAGTGTTTTAACATCAGGATTGTCAAAAAATAATTTTACTATGTTATCTTATGCTAATGTTAGTCCAACGCTAGGTGCAACATCTTTAAAAATTGCAGTTGTTATTATTATATTAGTTACCTTTGTTCTTATGACTATTGTTCTGTTTTATTATCGTATGTTAGGAGTTATTGTTCTAATTATAATATCATTATTTTTATTATTTACTATTGTTAGTTTTGTTTTCATTAATGGCATAATTGCTCCTGAAAGCGTAATTGCTTTAATTATTGGTTTTGCACTATTATTAGATACGATTATTAATTTGTTGGAACGTTTTAAAAATGAATATATGCAAGGTAAAACTTTGATTAGTGCTTTTAAATCAGCAAATAAGAAAACATTATCTTCTTCATTAGATTGTAGCGCTATTATTTTAATTGTTAATTTAACTATTTTCTGATTTGGAACTCGTGCTATCAAAGGTTTTATTATTATGACTTCTATTGCTACTTTTGGTGTAATTATTTTTGGAATTATCTTATTAAGATTAATGTTATGAACATTATTACGAAATAACTGGTTAGAAAATAAACCTCAACTTTTAGGAACTAATAATATTAGTAGAAAAAGCACTATAGTTTTAAATAATTCAATAGATACAAATAATATTAAAACTGATGATAAAAAAATAAAAAAACAATTAATTTCAGAAAAATGTCAGTTTAAAATTAATTATAAAAATAAAGTTAAAGCATTAATTAAAAAAATTAAAGTTGATAAACAGCAATTAAAAAAAGAACATAGTAAATCAAGATCAGTTTATAAGTCAAAAGTAAAAGATTTAAAATTAAATCTTTCACAAGAAATTAATAAACTGAAACAAGAATTAATTAATGCATTAAAACCGTTAAAAATTCAAATAGTTAAAGTTAAAACTGATGATAAAAAAATAAAAAAACAATTAATTTCAAAAAAATGTCAGCTTAAAATTAGTTATAAAAATAAAGTTAAAGAATTAATTAAAAAATTTAAAGTTGATAAGCAGCAATTAAAAAAAGAACATAGTAAATCAAGATCAGTTTATAAGTCAAAAGTAAAAGATTTAAAATTAAATCTTTCACAAGAAATTAATAAATTGAAACAAGAATTAATTAATGCATTAAAACCGTTAAAAATTCAAATAGTTAAAGCAAAAGACAAAAAAATATTAGTTAATTTTAAAAATGTTTTTTCAAAACTTAAAATAAATAACTGAAATTATTTTCATAAATTAACAAAATGAATTCTTTCAGGTTCTGCTGTTATTGTTCTTGCTTCAGGTATTACTTATGGTGTAATTGGTTCTAATTTTGGTTCTGGTTTTGATCAACGAACTGATTTTGTTGGAATGAGTACAATTACTCAAGATCCAAGTGATCCTAGTTACAATATTATTAAAGAAGCAGAATTAGCAAAAGATTTTATTAATAAAGAAATTCAAAATAATAGTGAATTTAGTAAATATTTTAAAAATATTAATTTTTCCTTAATTGCTGGTGGTGAAGGAAAACCATATCAGTTTAAGATTATTGTTCAAACAACAGTAAATTCTCAAAGTATGCAGCAAAGGTTTAAGAATTTTTTAGGAGAGATTACTAGAAATTGAAAACAAGAATCTATTTTACAATGAGGAGAAATTGATCTAGTTGTTGCTAAGTCAGGTGTAGATTTATTAGTTAATATGATTATTTCAATTGCTTTATCTTTTATTGTTATTTTAATTTATATTATTATTAGATTTCAATTGACTTATGTTATTCCTTTAATTTTAGCTATTATTTTTAGTTTACTAATGACACTTGCTATTATTAGTATTTTCCAAATTGTAATTTCTACTTCAATTGTTGGAATATTATTGGGAGTAATGATTTTAACAATAATTAGTATTATGTCAATTTTTGATAATATTCGTGAAATTAAGATTAATAATAATCAAACACAAGTTATTAGCACAGAAGAAATAATTCAAATTTCAAATAAAAGTGTTCAAAAGGCTTTACCAAGAACATTAGTTATTAATTGTGTAGTATTAATAACATCAGTAATTGTTATGTTTATTATTCCTAGTTTCTGAATAGTTAGTTTATCATTATTAATAGGTTGTATAGTAAGTTTAGTATCATCTTACTTTATTGCTCCTTTTATTTGAACTTATTTTGAGAAATGAAGAGTTTATAGATATAAAAAACGTATTAATAAAATTAAAAAACATTTCATTGGTGCAGATGAATATGTTATTAAAGGTATTAATGAATAGGTGGTTGCAATGACAAAAGAATCATTAAAAAAAAATATTATTAATATTCCTGATTTTCCAATTAAAGGTATCCAATTTAAAGATATTAACCCAATATTAAGTAATCCAGAAGCATTTCAAAGTGTTGTTAATATTTTTATAGATTTTATTAAAAAATGTGGAGCAACAGCAATTTTAGCACCTGAAGCAAGAGGATTTATTTTTGGTGCTGCTATAGCATATAAGTTGGGTATTAAATTAGTTCTTGCACGTAAAAAAGGTAAATTACCAGGTAAAACCTATAAAGTAACTTATGATTTAGAGTACGGTACTGCTATATTAGAAATGCAGCAAAATGTACTTTCAACAAAAGATAAAGTAGTAATAATTGATGATTTGATTGCAACTTCAGGGACAATTAATGCTTGTCTTAATTTAATAAAGCAAAGTAACGCTCAATCAGTTGGTATTGCTGCTTTAATTTCGCTTTCTAAATTTGCTAATAAACATCATTTTGATAATATTCCGCTGTTAGAAATAATTAAGTTTTAATAAGTAGTAAATAATGAATAATTTAACTTGTAAAGATTTTAATCAATTATTAGCGGAAGCAAAAACATTTATCAAAGATCCTAAGCAAATTACAAAAATTAAAGTAGCTTATGAATATGCATTATTAAAACATAAAGATCAATATCGAAAGAATGGTGATCCTTATGTTTATCATGTTTTATCAACAGCATACAATTTAGTATTATGGCATTTAGATGTCTCTTCAATACAAGCAGGATTTTTACATGATATTTTAGAAGATACACCAACAACTTTTGATGAGTTAGTAGCAGAATTTGGTTTGGAAGTTGCTAATTTAGTTTTAGCTGTAACTAAAGTTAGCCATTTTGCAAAAGAAAAAAGAAATGAAATTAAAGCTAATTATTTACGTAAATTATATTTAAGTTTAGCTCATGATATTCGTGTCATTATTATTAAAATGGCAGATCGTTTACATAATATTAGAACTATTAATTTTTTAAATCCTGAAAAACAAATAATTATTGCTAAAGAAACTTTAGAAGTTTATGCTTCTATTGTTCATCGTCTAGGTATGCGTAAATTACAATCAGAACTAGAAGATCGTTCTTTTGCAGTATTACATCCTAAAGAGTATAAAAAAATTGATAACCTTATTAATTTAGATCGTGAAAAACGTGAAAAATTAGTTAATGAAATTATTAAAGAATTAAGTAAAACATTATCACAACATAAAAATTTAATTTTTAAAATTTATGGTCGTAGTAAACACTTATATTCTATTTATCGTAAAATGTATTATTTTGGAAAAGATTTTGATGATATACATGATATTTTAGCAATTAGAGTTGTTACTAATTCTATTGATAGTTGTTATGCCATTTTGGGTTATATTCATCAAAGTTTTACTCCTGTTCCGGGTAGATTTAAAGATTATATTGCAACACCAAAAAATAATATGTATCAATCATTACATACATCTGTTGTTTTTGATAATGAAATTTATGAATTACAAATTAGAACTGAAGAAATGGAAGATTTTGCTGAAGCAGGTGCAGCTTCGCATTGAAGATATAAAGAAGGGGAAAATAAAAATCCTAAGAAACGTCAAGCAGAAATTGATGAAAAATTAAATATTTTTCAAGAAATATTAAATTTAAATGACTTAAATCCAAATGTTGATGAAAACATATTAGCAGATAATATTGCCAAAGATAATAATTTAGAAAAAGAAATTCGACAAGATATTTTTAGTGATTTAATTTATGTATTAACTCCAAATGGTAATGTTATAACATTACCATTTGGTTCAACTGTTTTAGATTTTGCTTTTAAAGTTCATACTGAAATTGGTGAAACAACAGTGGGTGCAAGAATAAATGGTATTTATTCTCCTATTAATACTGTTTTAAAATCAGGGGATATTGTTGAAATTAAAACTGCTAAAACTGCACGTCCTTCTCGTGATTGATTAAATATTGTTAAGACCAATTTTGCTCAACATAAAATAAAAAAATATTTAAATAATCAGCAAGAAAAATTTAATCAAGAAAATAAAATTAAAGATACAGAAAACAAAGAGAAAATAAAAAAAACAAAGGAAAAAATAGAAGAATATATTATTGAAAATCACATTCGTTGAAAAATTGCAAAACGTAATGTTATTATGTCAAGAATTAGATCATTAAAATATAAAACGTATGAAGATTTTTGCTTAGATGTTGCTAATGGAACTTATACAATTGAACAGGCGGTTACTACTATTTTATATAGTGATTCAGCAACATTTCAAGAATTAAAAACTAAACAACAAACAACAATGAATTTAAGTAGTAATAATGAAATTATTATTGAAAATGCCCCCAATACTAAAACATCATTGGCTCATTGTTGCTTACCTATTCCTGATGAACCAATTGCGGGCTATATTACTAAAGGGCAAGGTATTAAAGTTCATCGTTTAATTTGTCCTAATGTTAGTTTGCCAGAGCGGAAAGAACGTATTATTGATACTAAGTGAAATTTATTAGCAACCAGTCATCATCTTTATAATTCAAAAATTCAAATTCAATATTTAGATCGACCAGCATTGATGACTGATGTTTTAAATATTTTGGGCTATTTAAAGGCACAAATTCAAAGTATTGATGCTAATAATAAACTTAAGGAAAATCATGGAAGTTTAAAAATTTTAATTAAAGTTTCTAATATTGAACGTTTACATCAAATTATTTCATCAATTAAAAAAATTCCTGATATTATTGCAATAAACAGAATAATTATGTAATATTTTAGTATAATATTTTCAGCATTTAAAAGTAAATTTAGGGTAAACATTAAGAGACGGTGTGGTTGGTGCAAACACTGGTTAACTAATTTTATGACATTAAATAGCTTGTATTATTAATTAATTAAATATGATAAATTATAATTAAGTGCATTTATTTTGTAAATGAATTAGGATGGTACCGCGTTAAGAAACGTTCCTAAAATAAAGGAACGTTTTTTTAGAAGATTTATTTTTTATTAAAAGGAGTAAAAAAAAGTATGCAATTTCAAAAGCCAAGAGGAACACGTGATATGTATAATGAAGAGGTTATTATATATCGTAATATTATTAAATCTTTAACACAGTGTGCAATTAAATATAATTATCAAGAATTTATTACTCCTATTTTTGAAAATGCTCAACTATTTTTACGAGCTGTGGGAGATACAACTGATATTATTCAGAAAGAAATTTATCAATTTAATGATAAAAATGATAGATTATTAGCTCTTCGTCCTGAAGGAACAGCAGGTATTGTTCGTGCTATAATTGAAAATAAATTATATAAATCTAAGCAAACGTTAAAGTATTTTTATTATGGTTCGATGTTTCGATATGAAAGACCTCAAAAAGGGCGTCAACGTCAATTTAATCAATTTGGTATCGAAACTGTTGGTGTTAAACATCCTTTAGTTGATGTTGAAGTAATGATGATGGCCTTAGAAATGATAAAAAGTTTTTCAATACCAAATTTAACTTTAAATATTAATTATTTTGGATCTAATGAAACAAAAAATAAATATCAAATAGCACTTAAAGAACAATTATTAAATCAAAGTAAGCAATTGTGTGAAAATTGTCAAATTAGAGTTAATGTATCACCACTAAGAGTTCTTGATTGTAAAATTTGTACTAAATTAAATTTAGAAATACCATATTTAAATGTTTTTTTAACTAATGAAGAAAAAACATATTTTACAACTATTATTAATAGTTTAAAAAATAATAAAGTTAATTTTATTATTGATGAGCATTTAGTTCGTGGTTTAGATTATTATAATGGTATTATTTTTGAAATAACTACTATTGATTCACGAATTGGTGAAAGTCAAAATACTTTACTTGGTGGTGGTAGATATGATAATTTATTTAATGAATTGGGCTCACCATTAAAAATTCCTGCTATTGGTTTTGCAATTGGTATTGAAAGATTAATGTTATTATTGGTAGAAAATAAAAATATTAATAAACCACCAATTATTGATTTACAAATTATTGCTTTAAGCGAATTAGGATTAATAATGGCTTCCGATTTATTATTACAATTACGTAAAGAAAATTATCATATTGATATGGAATATAATTTATATCAAGATAAAAATAAGTCACAGATTATTGATCGTAGTTTAGCCAAAAATATACTATTTTTAAAAGAAAAAAATCAGGTTAGTTTTTATTCTTTTGTTAAAAAAGAAATGATAAAATTAATTTTTGATACTGAACAGCAATTGCTTAGTAAGGTTAAAAATCTATTATTAGAGGAGAATGAAGAATATGGAAAAACTCTTTAGAACTCATACATGTGGTAATTTAACGCAGGGTGATATTACAAAAGAAATTATTATTAGTGGTTGAGTTAAAGATATTCGTATTAATAAATTTGGTATTTTTATTGATTTACGTGATATGTACGGAACAACACAAGTCATTGTTAAACCAGATAACGGATATTATCAAGAAATAAAAAATGTTAAAGTTGAATCTGTTTTAAAAGTAATTGGAACAGTTGTCTTACGAAAAAATAAAGATGCAAAAACTGCTAATGATATGATTGAAGTAGTAGCAAAAGATATTGAAATATTAAGCAATTCTATTAATTTACCATTTGTTATTAAAAATGATAATACGCTTGCTAGTGAAGAATTACGTTTACAATATCGCTATTTAGATTTAAGAAGACCAGCAATGAATTATAATATTAAATTTAAACACCAAGTTCTTAGTTGTTTACGAACATTTTTGAATCAAAATAATTTTTTAGAAATTGATACTCCTTGCTTAACAAAATCAACACCAGAAGGTGCTCGTGATTTTTTAGTTCCTGCTCGTATTCAAAAAAAACATTTTTATGCTTTACCACAATCACCACAAATTTATAAGCAATTATTAATGATATCAGGTATTGACAAATATTATCAAATCGCTAAATGTTTTCGTGATGAAGATTTTCGTGCTGATAGACAACCCGAATTTCAACAATTAGACTTAGAAATGGCATTTACTACTAGTAAAGAAATTAAATTAATAGTAGAAAATATGCTAATAAGTCTTTTTAATACTTTAAAAATTGGTAATATTCCTTCAACATTTTCATCAATTACCTATGATCAAGGAATGGATTTATATGGTAGTGATAAACCCGATTTACGTTGTACATGTAAGTTAATAAATATTAATATTAACAATAATAGTGATGGATTTATTTATAAGGGTTTTATAGTTAATGATAAAATGAACGAAACAACTATAAAAAAAATAACAGAAATTAGCAATCAGCATGGAGGAAAAACATTAATAATTTATGACTTAATTAAGAAAAAAATTATTCATAATAATTCTAAAGTAAAGTTTGATGATTTAGTTTTATCAGAAGAAATATCAAAAATAAAATATAATAATAATTTTTTAATTTTCGTATATGAACAACAAGATATTGCTAATAAAGTTATGGGTGCTATTAGAAGTTTTTATATTAATGATTTGTCAAAACGAATTAGTCATAAAGATTTTATGAATAATATTGAAAACTTTGAATTTATTTGAATTATTGATTGACCAATGTTTGAACAGGAAGAAAATAAATGACAAGCTTGTCATCATCCTTTTACAAGTCCAAAAAATCCTGAAAAATTATTAGATATAAAAAATAAAGATTTAGGAACTTTAACTGCAGATGCTTATGATTTGGTTTTAAATGGTTTTGAAATTGCTGGTGGAAGCATTAGAATTCATGATTATAAATTACAGAAAAAGATTTTTGAATTATTAGATTTAAGTAAAACAGAAATTGAAAATAAATTTGGTTTTTTCTTATCAGCTTTTAATTACGGAGTTCCTCCACATGGTGGTATTGCTTTTGGCATTGATCGTTTATTAATGCTTTTAATTAAGAATGAATCAATTCGTGATACTATTGCTTTTCCTAAAAATAATCGTGGTATTTGTTTATTAACAAATAGTCCTAGTGAAATTTCATTTGATCAGTTATCAATATTAAATTTGGAATTTAAGAAGTAAAATTTTAATTTTAAAGTGATTAGAAGTTTAATAAAATTAGAAAATATAGATATTAAAAATGGAAATGTTTAGTAATCTGTGTAACTTACAAAAATAACTATGTTTAATTAATTCTAGTAAATATAATTAAATGACTAGAAAGAGTGAGTTACAGATGGCTAAAAAAGATAACTTTAATAATAATGATCCAATATCAAAAGCAGTAGATTTATTACTAGAAAATACTGAAGATTTAACAACAGTTTTTAAACCTGGTGGTTTATATAAAGAATTAACAAAAAGATTAGTTGAAAAAATGTTGAATTCTGAAATGCAAAATTATTTAGGATATGAAAAAAATCAACATAGTACTACTGAAAATGCTCGTAATGGTACAAGTTCAAAAAAATTAATAACTCAACAAGGTAAAATTGAAATTGATGTACCAAGAGATCACAATAGTAATTTTACTCCTGTAATAGTTCCTAAAAGGCAAAGAAGATTTGATGGTTTTGATCAACAAGTTCTTTCCTTGTATGCAAAAGGAATGACATTATCTGACATTAGAATGCAGTTGCAAGAGTTATATCATGGTGCTGATATTAGTGAAAGTGTTATTAGTCAAATTACTGATGATGTTATTGATGATGTTAAAGCATGACAAAATCGACCATTAGAAAGTATTTATCCTATTGTTTATTTTGACGAACTTCTCCCCACATGTACTTGTGGAGGAAACAATGAAATTGAATGAGTTCAATAATACTTTTCAAACTGAAAAACAATGTCTTGCATATATAGCAAGTTTGAAACAAATCAAATGTAGTAGGTGTTCTAGTTTTAATTTGAATACTTCTAATTTAAGAAGAATGAGATGTTTGAAATGTCATCAAACATTCAGTATTCTCACGGGCACTATATTTTCAAAGTCACAAACACCTTTAATATCTTGGTTTTATCTCATTTTTAGATGAATAAACACCAAACATGGAATTCCATCAACTGATGTTGCAAAAGAATTGGGAGTGACCTTGAAAACAGCTTGAAGAATGGGTCATAAAATCCGAAGTGCCATTGCTAAACAAAAACCTCAATTCATTGTTGAAGGCATAGTGCAAATGGATGAAATGTATCTTTCACATATGGGGTTTAAAAAACAAGGAAGATCCTTGTTGAATAAAACCTTGATTGTTGGTATTTATGAAAAAACAACCAACAATCTGATTGTGAAAGTATTGAAAAACGCAAACAGTAAAAATCTTTTGCAGTTTGCAATAAACCACATTTCTTCAAAGTGTGTTGTACATACTGATTTTTGAAAAGGATATCGCGATTTGAAATCGGTTTTCACTAAGCATGAAACAGTTAACCATCAAGATGGCTATGTTTCAAAAACTGGTGTAAATACCAACCAAATTGAGTCAGTATGAAAACATATACGAAGAACATTTAAAACACATATCAAAGTTGCAAAACATCATATTCATTTATATGCAAAAGAAGCTGCATATAAATTCAATAACATACCTAGTTTTGAAACTGTAATGCTATGTTTTATTTAAAAATGTGGGGAGAAGTTCGTAGATAGGCTTTTCTCAGCATTTATGTGATAAGATTTAAAAATAGTACATAAAGGGAGAAAAGCCTATTTTGATTGTATAGTAGTTAAAGTACGACAAGATAAACGGATTATTAACAAATCAGTTTATATAGCATTAGGAGTTGATTTAGAAGGCAAAAAAGATGTTTTAGGATTATGAATTAGTGAAAATGAAGGTTCTAAGTTTTGATTATCTAATTTCACAGAAATGAAAAATCGTGGCTTAAATGATATTCTTATTGCTTGTAGTGATAATTTAACAGGCATGTCAGAAGCAATACAATCAGTTTATCCTAAAACAGAACATCAATTATGCATTGTTCATCAAATTAGAAATAGTTTAAAATATGTTTCATACAAACATCGAAAAGGTCTAGTTGCAGATTTAAAACCAATTTATAGTGCATGTAGTGAAGAACAAGCAATGCAAGCTTTAGAATCGTTTGAAAGTAAATGAAATAAACAATATCCTCAAATTACTAAATCTTGATATAAAAATTGAGATAATTTAATGGTTTTTATTAGTTATCCAGTAGAAATCAAAAGAGTGATTTATACTACAAATGCTATTGAATCTGTTAATAGTCAATTACGAAAAATCATCAGAAATAAAAAAGTTTTTCCTAATGATATGGCAGTTTTCAAA
This sequence comes from Spiroplasma ixodetis, assembly GCF_027923845.1. GTDB lineage: Bacteria > Bacillota_I > Bacilli_A > Mycoplasmatales > VBWQ01 > Spiroplasma_E > Spiroplasma_E ixodetis_A. The sequence continues at coordinate 1,808,538 of NZ_AP026933.1, read as the reverse complement.
ATATTTTACTTGGCAATTGAAAATATAACAAAAAAATGAACATTGCCTATTCAAAATTGAAATACAGCAATTGCTCATTTTATGATAAAATTTGAAGACAGAATTAATCTAAATTAGTAACTTTGTAAAACAAAGATACACAGATTATTAAAAAGCCTCTGAGATCTTCGTTTTTTACCTTTTCTTCTTAAATTTTTACTAGTAACTTTATCAAATAATCCAGAATAAATTCAATTGTAAATTGTTTTAAAGCTGATAGCTCATTGTTTATGAAAATTTTTAATTCTGCCATAAATTTGTTCAGGTGATCAGCCCAATAATAGTTTTTGTTGTATATATTTGACTAAATCTTTATATTTAAACTTATGAAAAATAATATGTGATTTTTTTCTATTTACAGCTTTATTTTGTGCAATTAATGAAAAATAATGATCATTATCTTTATTTTTATTAACTTCTCGAATAATAGTACTAATACTTCGATTAAGATTTTTAGCTATTTCATTAATTTTAACTTTAAATTTCAATTGATTCTCAATATAAATTCTTTCATCTATCCCAATATGTTTATAACTCATATAAAAACTCCTTACTTTTTCTAAACTAAATTTAGCATTATGAAATTTTTATATGAGAATTTTTTGCAATTTTATTTACTTGCACTTACAAGTATAATTCAGCTAATTAAAAAATATTAAAAGTGATTGGGAATTCCAATCACTTTTAAAATTAGATTATTAATCTTGTCATTTTAATTTGCGAGCAGCAATTCCCATAAAAATTGCTAGTATTATTAAACTAATACCTCCATATAAATACATTTCTCATGTCATTTTAAATGTTCGATTTCAACATTCAAAGTAAGGCAAAGTAGAGTATTTAAATGGTGAGAAATAACTAATAATATTTAATACTTTACTACTTGTAATTCAATCAATAGGCATAATTGAGCCACTTAAGTAAGCAACAGGTAAATATAATACGTTGGCAACAGCAATAAATGAAGTAATAGTCTTAAATAATGATGCTAACATTATTCCCAAACCAATAGTAGTAATAAAAATAATAATAATTCATGGAATCGAAGCACCAATTTGAGTAGGAAGAGCAATAACACTTCAGCCATACGTACCACCAAAGTAAATGCCACCTCATAATAATGTTCATAAGAAAGAAATTATTGAAGCAAATACACCGATGATAATTACAGCAGTAACAAAAAATAAGGGATGAATATTAGTTGCACCAATTCTTTTTAGTAATACAGATAATTTAAATTCAATAATTGTTTGAGGAATAATAAATATTCCAACTGAAATAATATTAACAATCGCAATACCAGCAATCATTTGTTTAACGGCAGTAATGGTGCCAGCAACATCAGCACCAGTATGCCGTATTGATTCTCCTTGAATTCCCAAGATTAGAATTGGATAAACAATTAGAAAAAATGGGACAAAGAAGCCTTTTAGATAATATTTAAACATTAAATTCAATAACGGTATTTGTTTAGAAGAGCGTGTTTTTGCGGCATTTACAATTTTATTTGGATCTTGCTGACCTTTTTTCTTAGAACCTGTTTAGAATCTTTTAGAAAATAAGGTAAAATTACTATATATTTTAAAATAAGAGGTATATATGCATAAAAATTATCCAAGTCATGTTACTAAAGAACAATTTGAGAACATAAAATCAACTTTAGAAAACAGCAAAAAGAAAACAAAACCAAGAAATTTAGATTTATATGAAGTGTTTTGTGCAGTTTTATATGTATTAAAAAGTGGTTGTCAATGAAGAATGTTACCAAAAAATTTTCCAAAATGACAAACTGTATATTATTATTTCCAAATTTGAAGTAAAAACAATGATAAAGAACCTAGTGTATTGCAATTAATTTTAAAAAAATTAGTTAAAAAGATTCGTATTAAGAATCATCGAAAAGAAAAAACTAGTTTTTGTATAATTGATTCGCAAAGTGTTAAAAATACAGATACTACTGAAAATAAAGGTTATGATGCTGGTAAAAAGATTTCAGGAATAAAACGTCATATTGCAGTTGATACGCAAGGTTTACCACATGCAATTTACATAACTACAGCAGAAAAAACAGATCGTAATAGTGCTATCATAATGATTAAAAGTGAAAAAGAAAATCTTTCTACAGTTCAAAAAATAATAGTAGATGCTGGCTATACTGGTGAAAAATTTGCTTCTGCAATCAAAACAATCATAAATGCAAATGTTGAAGTTGTAAAACGTAATGAATTACATTCTTTTGTAGTACTACCAAAAAGATGAGTTGTAGAACGAAGCTTTGCATGATTAGAAAAATGCAGAAGATTATGAAAAAATTGTGAAAGAAAACTAAATACTAGTTTACAAATGGTTGTTCTGTCCTTTATTTCAATTTTATTAAAAAGATTCTAAACAGGTTCTTAGATAATGCTTCTTTTTCTGCAGCAATAGTAGGTTTTTTATGTTTTTGAAATATAGTTATGAACTGAACCATATTCTTTAACAACCTCTTTAACAGTCCGTTTTTCAATAATGTCACCATCGTGCATATAAATGATACGTGTACAGAAATGTTCAATTTCACTCATGTTATGAGTAACTAAAATCATTGCTACATTTTTTTCAACAATATTTTTTTGTAAAAAATCAAATATTTCTTCCTTAACTTCAATATCTAAACCAGTTGATACTTCATCTAAAATAACCAAGTCAGGTTTATGAATAACGCTTAATAATATATTAAGTCGTTGTTGTTGACCACCAGATAGAAACATAATATTTTTACGGACTTCTCCCCACATGTACTTGTGGAGGGAATAATGAAACTGAATGAATTTGGATGGGTTACACTTTATTGGACACTAATTACGTAGACAAGTGAACAAATTTGTTAAAAGAAAGGAACTATAATTATGACCAATATTAACTCATATACCGACGAATTTAAAAAGCAAATAGTAGCTTTATATCAAAGTGGTAAGTCAGTGTCTTGTCTTGCTAAAGAATATAATGTTACAAGAGCAACTACTTATAAATGAATTAAACAATTTACTAATTCAGGTAGTTTTAAAATTAAAAATAATCTTTCAGATTTAGAAAAACAATTAATTCAAGCAAATAAAGAATTAAAACAGTTACGAATGGAAAATGATATTTTAAAGCAAGCAGCACTAATAATAGGCAGAAAATAGAAATTATTACTAAAAATAAAGTTAAATATAAAACGGACTTCTCCCCACATGTACTTGTGGAGGGAATAATGAAACTGAATGAATTCAACAATGCTTTTCAAACTGAACAGCAATGTCTTGCATATATAGCAAATTTGAAAGAAAACAAATGTATTAGGTGTTTTAATTTTAATTTGAATACTTCTGATTTAAAAAGAATGAGATGTTTAAAATGTAATCAAACATTTAGCATTCTCACAGGCACCATATTTTCAAGGTCACAAACATCTTTAACATCTTGGTTTTATCTTATCTTTAGATGAATAAACACCAAACATGGAATTCCATCAACAGATATTGCAAAAGAATTGGGAGTGACTTTGAAAACTGCTTGAAGAATGACTCATAAAATCAGAACACGTATTGCAAAACAAAAACCTCAATTTATTGTTGAAGGTACAGTGCAAATTGATGAAATGTATCTTTCACATATGGGTTTTAAAAAACAAGGAAGATCCTTGGTGAATAAAACCTTGATTGTTGGCATTTATCAAAAAACAACCAATAATTTAATTGTGAAAGTATTGAAAAACGCAAAGAGTAAAAATCTTTTGCAGTTTGCAAAAAATCACATTTCTTCAAAATGTCTTGTATATACTGATTCTTGAAAAGGATATTGCGATTTTAAATCAGTTTTCACTAAGCATGAAACAGTTAACCATCAAGATGGCTATGTTTCAAAAATTGGTGTAAATACGAACCAAATTGAATCAGTTTGAAAACATATAAGAAGAACATTTAAAACACATATCAAAGTTGCAAAACATCATGTTCATTTATATGCTAAAGAAGCTGCATATAAATTCAACAAGATACCTAGTTTTGAAACTGTAATGCTATGTTTGATTTAAAAATGTGGGGAGAAGTCCGTAGATAGGCTTTTCTCAGCATTTATGTGATAAAATTAAAATAGTACATAAAGGGGAGAAAAGCCATATAAAATTCGCACAATGTGTCGTTTTTTAAAACTCTCTAAATCAACATATTATTTTAATTTAAAGAAAAAAGAAAAAATTCAAAATAATATTTATGATGAAGCTGTTATTAGTGCTTTTAAAGAAAATAAAGAAGTTTATGGTACTAGAAGATTAAAAGTCATACTAGCAAACCAAGAAATTTATTTATCACGCAGAAAAATTAAAAAAAATTATGAATAAGCATAATTTAATATCAAAATACACTAAATTATCATTCAAAAATCATCATAATAAAGTCAATGATAGTCAAATTACCAATCTTGTTAATAGAGACTTTAATAATAGAATTAAAAATGAAGTTATTGTCAGTGATTTAACTTATGTTCAAGTTAATGGTAAATGAAACTATATTTGCCTATTAGTAGACCTGTACAACCGCGAAATTATTGGACATAGTGTTGGAGTTAAAAAAGATGCATCATTAGTACATCAAGCATTTATGCACTCAAATGAGGCTTTTTAATAATCTGTGTATCTTTGTTTTACAAAGTTACTAATTTAGATTAATTCTGTCTTCAAATTTTATCATAAAATGAGCAATTGCTGTATTTCAATTTTGAATAGGCAATGTTCATTTCTTTGTTATATTTTCAATTGCCAAGTAAAATATTTTGAAAACTGCCATATCATTAGGAAAAACTTTTTTATTTCTGATGATTTTTCGTAATTGACTATTAACAGATTCAATAGCATTTGTAGTATAAATCACTCTTTTGATTTCTACTGGATAACTAATAAAAACCATTAAATTATCTCAATTTTTATATCAAGATTTAGTAATTTGAGGATATTGTTTATTTCATTTACTTTCAAACGATTCTAAAGCTTGCATTGCTTGTTCTTCACTACATGCACTATAAATTGGTTTTAAATCTGCAACTAGACCTTTTCGATGTTTGTATGAAACATATTTTAAACTATTTCTAATTTGATGAACAATGCATAATTGATGTTCTGTTTTAGGATAAACTGATTGTATTGCTTCTGACATGCCTGTTAAATTATCACTACAAGCAATAAGAATATCATTTAAGCCACGATTTTTCATTTCTGTGAAATTAGATAATCAAAACTTAGAACCTTCATTTTCACTAATTCATAATCCTAAAACATCTTTTTTGCCTTCTAAATCAACTCCTAATGCTATATAAACTGATTTGTTAATAATCCGTTTATCTTGTCGTACTTTAACTACTATACAATCAAAATAAACAATAGGATAAATACTTTCTAATGGTCGATTTTGTCATGCTTTAACATCATCAATAACATCATCAGTAATTTGACTAATAACACTTTCACTAATATCAGCACCATGATATAACTCTTGCAACTGCATTCTAATGTCAGATAATGTCATTCCTTTTGCATACAAGGAAAGAACTTGTTGATCAAAACCATCAAATCTTCTTTGCCTTTTAGGAACTATTACAGGAGTAAAATTACTATTGCGATCTCTTGGTACATCAATTTCAATTTTACCTTGTTGAGTTATTAATTTTTTTGAACTTGTACCATTACGAGCATTTTCAGTAGTACTATGTTGATTTTTTTCATATCCTAAATAATTTTGCATTTCAGAATTCAACATTTTTTCAACTAATCTTTTTTTAATTCTTTATATAAACCGCCAGGTTTAAAAACTGTTGTTAAATCTTCAGTATTTTCTAGTAATAAATCTACTGCTTTTGATATTGGATCATTATTATTAAAGTTATCTTTTTTAGCCATCTGTAACTCACTCTTTCTAGTCATTTAATTATATTTACTAGAATTAATTAAACATAGTTATTTTTGTAAGTTACACAGATTACTAAACATTTCCAATTCCATCAACAGATATTGCAAAAGAATTGGGAGTGACTTTGAAAACTGCTTGAAGAATGACTCATAAAATCAGAACACGTATTGCAAAACAAAAACCTCAATTTATTATTGAAGGTACAGTGCAAATGGATGAAATGTATCTTTCACATATGGGTTTAAAAAACAAGGAAGATCCTTGGTGAATAAAACCTTGATTGTTGGCATTTATCAAAAAACAACCAATAATTTAATTGTGAAAGTATTGAAAAACGCAAAGAGTAAAAATCTTTTACAGTTTGCAAAAAACCACATTTCTTCAAAATGTCTTGTATATACTGATTCTTGAAAAGGATATTGCGATTTTAAATCAGTTTTCACTAAGCATGAAACAGTTAACCATCAAGATGGCTATGTTTCAAAAATTGGTGTAAATATCAACCAAATTGAATCAGTTTGAAAACATATAAGAAGAACATTTAAAACACATATCAAAGTTGCAAAACATCATGTTCATTTATATGCTAAAGAAGCTGCATATAAATTCAACAAGATACCTAGTTTTGAAACTGTAATGCTATGTTTGATTTAAAAATGTGGGGAGAAGTCCGTAGATAGGCTTTTCTCAGCATTTATGTGATAAAATTAAAATAGTACATAAAGGGAGAAAAGCCTATTTTTATTTTTAGCAGCTGATAATTGATAGGTATTTAATAATTCATTTAATTGACCAACATTGATTTCGATATTAAATGTTTCTAAATAATAAGTAAGCATATCCATAACAGTAATCCCTGGTGGATATTTTGATTTTTGAAATTGGAAACCAATAACAATACCTTCTTTTTTTTCAATAACTCCTGAAGTTGCATGTCTAATACCAGCAATAATTTCTGTCAGTGTTGACTTACCACTACCATTTGCACCAATGATTCCAATTCGCTCACCAGCTTTAATTTGAATATTTAATTTATTTAAAACCGTTTTATCACCGTATACTTTAACAATGTCAGTAGCATTAATTAGAAAGTCACTATTTTTAATTCTTTTTTCATGTGTTGTTTCTGTTAAATTTGTTTTGGTTTCTTTTTCTAACATTTTTTATTTGCTCTCCTTTCAATTTAAACTACTATTTTAACTATCTAAATTTGGTTCTAATAAATCATTATATATCATCTTGCTGCTGTTAACAATTAAAATATGAGTAAATCATTTTCGAACTTCTCCCCACATGTACTTGTGGAGGAAACAATGAAATTGAATGAGTTCAATAATACTTTTCAAACTGAAAAACAATGTCTTGCATATATAGCAAGTTTGAAACAAATCAAATGTAGTAGGTGTTCTAGTTTTAATTTGAATACTTCTAATTTAAGAAGAATGAGATGTTTGAAATGTCATCAAACATTCAGTATTCTCACGGGCACTATATTTTCAAAGTCACAAACACCTTTAATATCTTGGTTTTATTTCATTTTTAGATGAATAAACACCAAACATGGAATTCCATCAACTGATGTTGCAAAAGAATTGGGAGTGACCTTGAAAACAGCTTGAAGAATGGGTCATAAAATCCGAAGTGCCATTGCTAAACAAAAACCTCAATTCATTGTTGAAGGCATAGTGCAAATGGATGAAATGTATCTTTCACATATGGGGTTTAAAAAACAAGGAAGATCCTTGTTGAATAAAACCTTGATTGTTGGTATTTATGAAAAAACAACCAACAATCTGATTGTGAAAGTATTGAAAAACGCAAACAGTAAAAATCTTTTGCAGTTTGCAATAAACCACATTTCTTCAAAGTGTGTTGTACATACTGATTTTTGAAAAGGATATCGCGATTTGAAATCGGTTTTCACTAAGCATGAAACAGTTAACCATCAAGATGGCTATGTTTCAAAAACTGGTGTAAATACCAACCAAATTGAGTCAGTATGAAAACATATACGAAGAACATTTAAAACACATATCAAAGTTGCAAAACATCATATTCATTTATATGCAAAAGAAGCTGCATATAAATTCAATAACATACCTAGTTTTGAAACTGTAATGCTATGTTTTATTTAAAAATGTGGGGAGAAGTTCGTAGATAGGCTTTTCTCAGCATTTATGTGATAAGATTTAAAAATAGTACATAAAGGGAGAAAAGCCATCATTTTTTATTTTTAGTTAAGTAATATTGTTAATACTTTTTAAATATGTTTTTAAAAGTTATCTTTTTTATAAAAATTTCAATTAATAGCATTATTTATAACACTATTTTAAAATAGTGTATTATTACGATAATATTAAAAGAATATAAGTTTTTAACCCTTTACTTTATTTTTGAAAGTAAGTGGTTTTTTTATTTCTAAAAAGAAAGGATAGTATAAATTATGAAAATTTTTAATCCAAATTATTGATTTAAAGTATGAACGTTAACTGCTTTTAGTTTTGACCAACAAAATAAAAAAACACATGATCTATCAATAGCAATACCTATGACAAATAATGAAATGATAACAAGAAATCAATTGTTAATTGATAATAAAAATATTACAACGATATTAGATTTTAATTTAAATAGAATTAAAAGGGAAACTAATTCAATTGATAATATAAATATAATGAAAATTTATAAATTAAATTTATTACAAATTCAAGCATTAACAAAAGAACAAATTCAAAACATTCAAGTATGAGATATTATAATAATTAGAGAAAAACAAATATCATGATTTAAACCAGAACAAATTTCATGATTCAAATCATGACAAATTTCAGAATTTACAGAAAAACAAATACAATCATTTACCAAAAAACAAATGAAATCGCTTGAACCATCTCAAATTCAAGCATTTACACCAATTCAAATTCCATGATTTAAACTAGAACAAATCCCATGATTTACTTCAGAACAAGTCCAGTACTTTACACAAAAACAGATTCAATCCTTTACAGAAGAACAAATTAACAAGTTTACACCAGAAAAAACTAAATTATTTTTATGAGAAGTTTTTTGATTAACACCGACACAATTTTCAGAAATAGCACCAGAGCAAATTTCAAAAATTTCTCTAGAACATTTTTTATTATTAACAATTTCTCAAATTAAAGCATTGACCCCAATACAAATTAAAGCATTAACAAAAAAACAAATTCAAATTTTTACAATACAACAAATTAAAGCATTAACAGAAGAACAAATTAAATCATTGATGCCTAAACAAATATCATGATTTAAACCAGAACAAATTTTATCATTATGAACATGACAAATTTCAGAATTTACAGAAGAACAAATTAAATCATTAACAAGAGAACAAATTGAAGTTTTTACAATACAACAAATTAAAGCATTGACCCCAATACAAATTAAATTTTTTAAACCAGAACAAATATCATGATTTAAACCAAAATAAATTTCAAAATTTACAGAAGAACAAATTTCAGAATTTACGGAAAAACAAATTCAAGAGTTTTTACCACTACAAATTAGATCATTGACCCCAGTACAAGTTAAATCATTGACGAAACAACAAGTAAGTTCATTTTATTTATGACAAATTTTAGAATTAAAACCAAGTCAATTAGTGCAACTATCACCATTGAAAAAACAATATTTTACATCAATTATAAATGGTAATAGTTTTAACATTAAAACATGAGATGGTAAAATTAAAAGTTGTATACATGAAGCAGGACATATTATGAATGATTTTAGTTCTGTTTTTTAAAGATTTTATTATTTCAATGGAAGTTTTTAATAGAGAACACGTTACAGGAATAACCAAACTTAATATTACTGGCAATATAACAGATGTTGAAAATATACAATATATATATATATATTCTTGACTTAGATCTGTACTTGGTGGTGCTTCAGCTGAAATAGTTATGAAATATCCGTACCCTTATCGTCGTAATGGTCATGAAGTAGCGCCAAATATAAAAATAGTGCATGAAATGTTAGTAATAAAAAGAAGGCAAATTTCAAATTTAGATTTTCAAATTTTAATTGAACAATTAAAAAAGGATTCAATAAAAGTAATAGAAGATAATAAAATAGCATTTAGTAAAATAATCGAAATATGTAGTATTTTCAGTAAAGTTACTAAAGAAGAAATTGAATATATTTTTAAATATAAAAGTTTGCCAGTAATAGTCGAAAATATAAAAAGTCAACAACGTATAGATAATATTGATTGAAATGAAATAAATTCATTTGATTTACAAAGTATAAAAAAGTATTAGTAAATGCCAAAGATAATTTTGTTGGAAATGAATGATTATTATTTTTAGTCTGTGTTATTTTTGTTTCAATGGGGTTTGGTTTTGTTTATAATAAACCATTTTCTTTAAAATCACAAATCGATAAAACAATAGCAGAAAATAATTTAGAGAATTTAACAGAGTTAGTTACTATTGATCGACAATTTCATCAAACAGAACTAAATATGAAAACAGTATCTCTAATTAATAATGTAAGTAATGAAGATTTAGATCAACATCAAAAAGAAATTGAACAAGAAATAAAGCATCATAAAGGAGAAATAATTCCTTTATTACAAGATGAAATAATTTCAATAAATAATGTTGATTTTGCAAATCAACATTCAATAAGTGAACATAGTAGATTGTTATTTACTTAAATGGTTTTAATAATTATTATCATTAAAATTAGAATATATGTGCAAAATTGTAAAGGTAAGTGCAACTAAATTATTTTTCTATTCAAATATTCGATTGGTGAAAGATAATTTAGTATTTTTCTGGGTCTTTGGTTTAAAGACAATATAAATTTATGAACTTCATTTTTATTAGTTTTTGAAAAAATAAATTTTTTAGGAAATTTTTCTCTAATTAAACCATTAGTATTTTCATTAGTACCTCTTTGTCAAGGTGAATATGGATTTGCAAAATAAATTTTCACATCTAACTTTTTTTCAAGTTGTTGTCAATTTGCAAATTCTTTACCACGATCAAAAGTAATAGAGGCTTTTTAATAATCTGTGTATCTTTGTTTTACAAAGTTACTAATTTAGATTAATTCTGTCTTCAAATTTTATCATAAAATGAGCAATTGCTGTATTTCAATTTTGAATAGGCAATGTTCATTTTTTTGTTATATTTTCAATTACTAAGTAAAATATTTTGAAAACTGCCATATCATTAGGAAAAACTTTTTTATTTCTGATGATTTTTCGTAATTGACTATTAACAGATTCAATAGCATTTGTAGTATAAATCACTCTTTTGATTTCTACTGGATAACTAATAAAAACCATTAAATTATCTCAATTTTTATATCAAGATTTAGTAATTTGAGGATATTGTTTATTTCATTTACTTTCAAACGATTCTAAAGCTTGCATTGCTTGTTCTTCACTACATGCACTATAAATTGGTTTTAAATCTGCAACTAGACCTTTTCGATGTTTGTATGAAACATATTTTAAACTATTTCTAATTTGATGAACAATGCATAATTGATGTTCTGTTTTAGGATAAACTGATTGTATTGCTTCTGACATGCCTGTTAAATTATCACTACAAGCAATAAGAATATCATTTAAGCCACGATTTTTCATTTCTGTGAAATTAGATAATCAAAACTTAGAACCTTCATTTTCACTAATTCATAATCCTAAAACATCTTTTTTGCCTTCTAAATCAACTCCTAATGCTATATAAACTGATTTGTTAATAATCCGTTTATCTTGTCGTACTTTAACTACTATACAATCAAAATAAACAATAGGATAAATACTTTCTAATGGTCGATTTTGTCATGCTTTAACATCATCAATAACATCATCAGTAATTTGACTAATAACACTTTCACTAATATCAGCACCATGATATAACTCTTGCAACTGCATTCTAATGTCAGATAATGTCATTCCTTTTGCATATAAAGAAAGAACTTGTTGATCAAAACCATCAAATCTTCTTTGCCTTTTAGGAACTATTACAGGAGTAAAATTACTATTGCGATCTCTTGGTACATCAATTTCAATTTTACCTTGTTGAGTTATTAATTTTTTTGAACTTGTACCATTACGAGCATTTTCAGTAGTACTATGTTGATTTTTTTCATATCCTAAATAATTTTGCATTTCAGAATTCAACATTTTTTCAACTAATCTTTTGTTAATTCTTTATATAAACCGCCAGGTTTAAAAACTGTTGTTAAATCTTCAGTATTTTCTAGTAATAAATCTACTGCTTTTGATATTGGATCATTATTATTAAAGTTATCTTTTTTAGCCATCTGTAACTCACTCTTTCTAGTCATTTAATTATATTTACTAGAATTAATTAAACATAGTTATTTTTGTAAGTTACACAGATTACTAAACATTTCCAAGTAATATTTTTAACAATATTTTTAGGAAGAATTGATAAATAATGAATGATATTTTTATTAATAACTTTAGTAGTTTTGTTTTTAACTAACATTGCTAAAGTAAATCGTGATACTCTTTCAACTAAAGTTATTAAACATGATTTACTTTTACCTCTTGATGATACTATAGTATCTCCTTCTCAATGACCAAGAGTTATGCGATCATTAACATTATTATCTCGTTCTTTAATTGATTTACCATTAAATTTACCACGATTTTCTTGAGATCTTCGTTTTTTACCTTTTCTTCTTAAATTTTTACTAGTAACTTTATCAAATAATCCAGAATAAATTCAATTGTAAATTGTTTTAAAGCTGATAGCTCATTGTTTATGAAAATTTTTAATTCTGCCATAAATTTGTTCAGGTGATCAGCCCAATAATAGTTTTTGTTGTATATATTTGACTAAATCTTTATATTTAAACTTATGAAAAATAATATGTGATTTTTTTCTATTTACAGCTTTATTTTGTGCAATTAATGAAAAATAATGATCATTATCTTTATTTCTATTAACTTCTCGAATAATAGTACTAATACTTCGATTAAGATTTTTAGCTATTTCACTAATTTTAACTTTAAATTTCAATTGATTCTCAATATAAATTCTTTCATCTATCCCAATATGTTTATAACTCATATAAAAACTCCTTACTTTTTCTAAACTAAATTTAGCATTATGAAATTTTTATATGAGAATTTTTTGCAATTTTATTTACTTGCACTTACAAGTATAATTCAGCATGTCATTAATTTAATTAATAACAAAATATTTAATGAAAAATATTTTGTTATTTTTCTTTTTAAATGTTACAATTATTAATTAATATTAAGGAGGAAAAAATAATGAAGAGTGATGAATCTCATAAACGATTGTCATTAAAAGAATTTGTAATAAAATATCGAACTTCTCCCCACATGTACTTGTGGAGGAAACAATGAAATTGAATGAGTTCAATAATACTTTTCAAACTGAAAAACAATGTCTTGCATATATAGCAAGTTTGAAACAAATCAAATGTAGTAGGTGTTCTAGTTTTAATTTGAATACTTCTAATTTAAGAAGAATGAGATGTTTGAAATGTCATCAAACATTCAGTATTCTCACGGGCACTATATTTTCAAAGTCACAAACACCTTTAATATCTTGGTTTTATCTCATTTTTAGATGAATAAACACCAAACATGGAATTCCATCAACTGATATTGCAAAAGAATTGGGAGTGACCTTGAAAACAGCTTGAAGAATGGGTCATAAAATCCGAAGTGCCATTGCTAAACAAAAACCTCAATTCATTGTTGAAGGCATAGTGCAAATGGATGAAATGTATCTTTCACATATGGGGTTTAAAAAACAAGGAAGATCCTTGTTGAATAAAACCTTGATTGTTGGTATTTATGAAAAAACAACCAACAATCTGATTGTGAAAGTATTGAAAAACGCAAACAGTAAAAATCTTTTGCAGTTTGCAATAAACCACATTTCTTCAAAGTGTGTTGTACATACTGATTTTTGAAAAGGATATCGCGATTTGAAATCGGTTTTCACTAAGCATGAAATAGTTAACCATCAAGATGGCTATGTTTCAAAAACTGGTGTAAATACCAACCAAATTGAGTCAGTATGAAAACATATACGAAGAACATTTAAAACACATATCAAAGTTGCAAAACATCATATTCATTTATATGCAAAAGAAGCTGCATATAAATTCAATAACATACCTAGTTTTGAAACTGTAATGCTATGTTTTATTTAAAAATGTGGGGAGAAGTTCGTAGATAGGCTTTTCTCAGCATTTATGTGATAAGATTTAAAAATAGTACATAAAGGGAGAAAAGCCTAAAATATTTAATACTTCAGGATGGGCTTTTTCGATTTCATCAAAAAGAATGATACTGTAAGGATTTCTTCTTACTTTTTCGGTTAATTGTCCATGAGCTTTTGCAAAATTATCTAGAATTCATAATTCTGATAATAATGGTGGTGCATATATCTATGTTAGGACAACTTTTGGTAGATTCTGAGGTTGATTAGTAGGTTTTATGCAATATGCTTGTTTACCATTTGTTGTGACAATTCAAGTAATGATGTTAATTAGAGGAACTTTTTCTCCAGAATTTATTAGTAATGGTCAACCACAATGGTATAGTACTAATTGAGGACCATTTTCTGATTTATATTTAGATTTCATTGGAATTTTTATTTATATGATTTCAGCTTCTGTTATTTTTGCTGGGATTAAAATATATAAAAAAATGGCACATACAACATCAATTATTAAGTGATTAACAGCCGGATTTTTAGTTATTGCTGGAATTAGTTTAGCAATAACTAATGGTTCATCAAATTGAAATTACTGAACTACTGAGAGTACATTTTCTTTTGCTGGATTTATGAATACTTTTACTTCATGTTTCTTTTTCTTTGCTGGTTTTGAAATTTTTTCAACAGCAGGTAAAAACGTTAATAATCCTGAAAAAAATATTGGTAAAGGTATTACTTTAATTATGATAATTATGACAATTTTTTATGTTGTTATTTCATTAATTTTCTTTTTAGGATATAGAGTCTTTGTTCAAAATATGAATATGGGTGCGTGAAGTCCTTTTACAAGCAAAATAATTATCTATGGTGGTCCAATTATAATGATTATTAGTGGGTTAGCTTTAAAAATTAATATCGCAATGCAAAACGCTTTATATGGTGGTACCACATTACAGCCGCTTTCTAAAGAAGGATATATTTCTAATAAGTTATTTAATTTAAATAAAGATGGAATTCCTGTTAAAGCAGCAGTTATTAATTTAATAGTAACATCTGTTATGTTAATTTTATGATTAGTTATTCCTGATTTGATTAAAGGAATTTGGTTAGTTTTACATCCTGATCAACAATATTCATCAGCTTTTAATGTTGCTAATTTATCATCAGCTTTTTCTGTAATTACAATATTTATTTATATCATGGTTTTAATTACAGTATTAAAATTAGCATTAGATAAAAAAATAAAACTAAATTGATATGAAAAAATTACTTTTCCATTTATTTTAGTAACTTTAGGTTTAATGTTTGTTTGACATTATTCTATTATTTATGATGCAGTTACAGCAACTGATTCAAGTGCAATAGTTGCTATTGTTATTGAATTAGTATTTATTTTAAGTAATGTGATTTTTGCAATAACTTGATACTTTGCTTATTACTATAAAAAATATAAAATTCGTTTAAAAACAAATCCTAATTTACAAGTAGAATTGAATAGTGAATTTACTTTTAATTTAGAACATCAAGCAAAATTAGCAAAATGTAATAGTTAATAAAAAAATAAGTTTTTTTATATTTGTTGTTTATTTCTTCTTTTAAATTATTAATTATTTTGTATTCTTATTCTCAATTTATTTTTATTTGATTTTTTTCTTCAAGTGTTTTCTTAAATTCATGTTGATGTTTATTTATTCATTCATTAACTTTTTGCATTTTTTCTCCTTATTAAAATGAAAAGGTATTTATTTAAAATAATTAAACTTATATTAAGTTTATAAATAATTATACTATAAGAAATTAAAAAGATTAGAAATTTTATAGTTAAATTTTTGTTTTTTATTTTATAAAAAATTTTTTAAATGTGATAAATCTATTTCTTTTTCATAAAGATTTTGAATACCAATTTTATATTTATTTAAAATTGAACTAAGATTATCAATTTTTTCTTGTGTATCTAAGCGAATTAAGATTTCATTTAAATCTTTAAGATATTTAAATTGATATTGATATTTTGTTAATATAGTGGCTGTTAATGGTAAATTGTTAGTAGTCAAAATAAAAATTTTGCCAACATCAAATTTTGCTATTGGTCCACTATAAAGCATTTTTCCCAAATCAATAATAGTACAATCATCAATAATATCTTTAACCTCGTTAATCATATGAGTTGTTAAGAAAATAGTTTTACCTTCTGCTTTTAATCTTTTTAATACATTTGTAAAATATTTTCGTGACTCTGAATCTAAGTTTGCACCAGGTTCATCAAGAATTACTAGTTCTGGATCATGTGCTAAGGCTTGAATTAGCATAATTCTATTTTTCATTCCTGAAGAGAAAGAATTTAAACCCTTATTACGATGTTCTCATAAATTAAAATTATTTAATAATTTTTGTAAATTAACTTCTAGAGCACTATCGGTAATAGTGGTTGTTTGTCCTAAATATTTTAGAAAATTATAAGCTGTTAAACCTTGTGGAAAGTTTTCTAAATTTAAGGAATAACCTAAACTTAATTTTGATTTTGCACTTCCTGCTTTGTAATCATTAACCTTAATTGTACCACTGTATCTGTTACTAGGCATTGCACCAATGATAGACTTTAATAAAACAGATTTTCCGCTACCAGATTGACCAACCAAAGCATGAATAGTTCCTTTAAATACAGTAAAATTTATATTACTAATATTAAACTTTTTAAATTTTTTGTTATAGTTTCTGACACTAATCATAATGTCTTCTGTAGTTCCCATAATAAGTTTTCTCCTAACTAACAATTTTTCGATTATACATTAAATAAGAAAGTAAGAATAAAAAGATAGAAAATCCACAATATATTTCAAGAACTGATTGATTATTTTGAAAATAATCAATGTTATCAGTTTTTATTTTTTTATTATTTAGTGTTAGTTTAAAATCAGGATAACTAAATAAAGTATTTTTTTGTGTATCAAAATCGATACTAGATGTTGCATAAGGTTCAAATCAAAAATCACCATAGTAGTCCATAAAATAAGTTCAAATTTGATTTCAATGTTCAATAAAATTTATTGCATTGATAAATTGATAACTATTTGCAATACTAATGTAATTTTTATAATTTTTATCATTAGTAACAGAATTATTAGTAATCTGACGATAAGTATGAATTTGATTATAAATATATTCTTCGGTTGTTCTAACTAAAAAATAAACAGGATTATAAAAAATTTTATTAAATTCATTACGAAAATCAAATTTATATGCATATGTATCAATAAAAATATTTTTAATTTCCTTGGGTGATAGTGGAACGGGTTTTTCTAATATTGGACCTGTAATTTGTATATAAGTATTATTAATATCAGTATCGTATGTTAATAGTGAAGGTGCTTTACCACTTTGCAGATCCATAAATGAATCAATATTATACTTTTTATCATAATCATTAATTATATTAATTAAGTCTTCTGTAATTTGATTATTATCAACGTTATTTTTTAATTCATCTAAGTTTTTAAAATAACTATTAAAAGTAATTTTCATAAATATATCTTTATTTTGAAATTCAATTGGTTTTCAAGTGGTTGTTTTACCACTAAGAGTTTTAACAGTAGGATTTGTTTTAATAAATCCTAATTTTTGATAAAAATCAATACGCTTATTAATAACATTATTTTTTTTAATATCCTTTAATTCTTGATCACTAAGATTAGAATAAAAATCAAAAATAGCTTTTGTTAAATTTGGATATTTAATTAATCCTTTTTCTAAATTTTGTTTAAATAAAATTGCTTCTTTGATTTCACTAACAGTATATTGGATATTATTTTCAAAATTAATTTTAATAATGTCATTATTTATTTTGGTTAATGAGTAAGGCAAACCACCTAATAAAAATAGACTACAGAAAATAACAAAAATTAAAAAAACTGTTTGTGATGGAGTAAAAACTAACATTGTTACTACACCAACAGTAACTAAAACAGCAAATAAAGAGCAAAAGCCAAAAAACTTTAGGATAGTTAATACGTAAAAAGCTAAATAAGAAACTTTTATAATAATTCCACAAATCCCGCCAAATATTAATAAAGCAATAATATTTATGAAAATAAAAGTTAAACTCATAAAAAATAAAGTAGCGTATTGAGTTAAAATAATAACATTTCTTGTATAAGGTTTAGTAAGTAATAATAAGAAAGAACTATCTTCAAATTGAGTACCAAAAATTTTTATAGCATTTAATAAAATAAAAATAAATAAAAATATACTATAAAAAATCATAATATAATATTGTAAATCAATAATAAAATATTCTATTGATAAATTTAAAAAAAACAAAACACTAATGCTCAATACCGAAATTACTATTGAAAATAAAAATAAAAATGCCGTAATAAAACTGTAACTAATTTTAATTATAATTAATCTAAATAACTTAAATCAACTTGCCTTTTTGGTTTTAGTTTTTTCTATAGTTTTCGTTGTGGTTTCTAGTAATCTGTCCATTATTTTTTCTCCTTTACATATTATCAATTATAATCAATTATTTTTTTTGTTTATAAAATATAATTTAATGAAAAAGAAAAAATATTTTTTATTAAACTGCATAAAAAAAGAAAAATTATTTAAACATTTTAATTATAAGTAATAAAATTTAACAAATTTTGATATAAAAGATAATCTAATAATTATGATTACAATGCTTATTTTTTAATTATTAAATTAAACTTGATTTTTTATAAACTTATTAGTTTACTTAAATATTAAAGTTAATATATTCACAACATTTTAATTATAAATATTATAGAATATACTAAAACTTTATAAAATATATTAAAAGAAATTTTAGGAGGGTACTAGAGTGAAGGGAATATTAAAATTATTAGCAATTTTTGGATTAACAGCACCATTAGCAGTAAATGTAGTGGCATGTGGAAATGGTAATAGTTCTGATACTGATGATGAAGTATCGGAAAATGCTGATGTACAAGAATTATTAAAAAAAGCTAAAGAGCAAATTAGTTTAGGACTTGCAAATTTAATTAGTGAATATAAGAATTTAACTTTTGAAGATGAATTTGGTGAATCTGGAAAAGATATTACTAATAATTTAAATAGTTTACCTAAAGATAGTGACACTCTGGTTGATAGTAAAATAAAGGATATATTTTTAACTAGGCTTCAAAAAGATATTACAAATCTTATTATTGAGGATTATTTATTACAACCATCTGATTTAAAACCATTATTTAATAATATAACTACTAGTGAAATTTTAAAAATTGATTTTAATGGAACAAAAATGACAAATAAACAATTCAATTGAACTAAGGAAAAAGCTGATTTTGGTATTGAAAATTATGATCCAGCAACGTATAACATAACAATGTGATATAAACTTGCTGCAGACTTAAAATTAAAATTATCTTATAAAGATGAAAGTAACAAAAAGACAGAAATTGAAGTATCTAATATTTTTGATTTTAATTACGCTAATACTGGCGCTAATTTAAAGTCTTTAATTGAAGCTTCAACTGGTAATGTAACAAAAGTATTAAAAGATTTTATGATACAAATAGAAAGCACCACTACTGATAGTGGAAGTTTATTACAAAAAGCAAAAGAATTAATTACTAGAAAACTTAATAACAATAAAGTTAATATTACTAAAGTTGATATTAATGCTCAATCAGAAGTTCTTCAAAAAAATGATGTTTATGCTAGTGGTGATCATATGTATGAAGCGCTTACTAAATCTACAATTGATGAAGCAATTGATTCTTTGAAAAATTATTTATCACCAACAGCAACAACTTTTTCAGATGAGATTACTAAGTGACTTGTTGGAAAACAAGGAGTGCCTGAAGAAAGTAAAAATAAAATTAATGCTTTTGGAAAAATCACTATTAGTGATTGAAGCATTTCAGGATTAAGATTAACGCCAATGACTTTAGATTTTATTAATATTAGCCCTAACCAAACGCAAGGTGAATGAGCAGAGCAAACAGCAACAGCATTAGGTAAAATATTTTATACAAAAAGTGAATTTGCTAAAGGGCGTATTGATATCACTACTGATAATAATTTAACAATATATATGAATCCCGGAGATTTTGATAATTTTGTTCAAAATAATAAAACAATGAGTGATATTAGTGACTATATTAGTTCAAAAATAAGTTCTAAAGCTACAACCGAAAATCTTATTAAAGGTAATATTTCAGTTACTTTAAATGGTCTTTGAAAAGGAGCAAAAAATCCAACTTTAAGTGATAGAACTAGTGTGGAAAAAGTAGATGATAATACATTTAAAGTTAAAAGAAATGCGGGTGGTATGCATGGTTATAATTATTTAACTATTCGTTATGCAAACACTAATTTTTTAACTGGAATGATTAAGAATTATAAAAATAATCATATTTTATTTGATAATTGAATTATTAAAAAAGCAGATACTGATGTTTGATAATTTATATTATTTTTCAAAATTTTTTGTTATGATAAAAAATTTCTAATATAATTTAAATTTTTAATTTGCTGAATGCAAAATTGTAAAGGTAAGTGCAACTAAATTATTTTTCTATTCAAATATTCGATTGGTGAAAGATAATTTAGTATTTTTCTGGGTCTTTGGTTTAAAGACAATATAAATTTATGAACTTCATTTTTATTAGTTTTTGAAAAAATAAATTTTTTAGGAAATTTTTCTCTAATTAAACCATTAGTATTTTCATTAGTACCTCTTTGTCAAGGTGAATATGGATTTGCAAAATAAATTTTCACATCTAACTTTTTTCAAGTTGTTGTCAATTTGCAAATTCTTTACCACGATCAAAAGTAATAGTTTTAACAATATTTTTAGGAAGAATTGATAAATAATGAATGATATTTTTATTAATAACTTTAGTAGTTTTGTTTTTAACTAACATTGCTAAAGTAAATCGTGATACTCTTTCAACTAAAGTTATTAAACATGATTTACTTTTACCTCTTGATGATACTATAGTATCTCCTTCTCAATGACCAAGAGTTATGCGATCATTAACATTATTATCTCGTTCTTTAATTGATTTACCATTAAATTTACCACGATTTTCTTGAGATCTTCGTTTTTTACCTTTTCTTCTTAAATTTTTACTAGTAACTTTATCAAATAATCCAGAATAAATTCAATTGTAAATTGTTTTAAAGCTGATAGCTCATTGTTTATGAAAATTTTTAATTCTGCCATAAATTTGTTCAGGTGATCAGCCCAATAATAGTTTTTGTTGTATATATTTGACTAAATCTTTATATTTAAACTTATGAAAAATAATATGTGATTTTTTTCTATTTACAGCTTTATTTTGTGCAATTAATGAAAAATAATGATCATTATCTTTATTTCTATTAACTTCTCGAATAATAGTACTAATACTTCGATTAAGATTTTTAGCTATTTCACTAATTTTAACTTTAAATTTCAATTGATTCTCAATATAAATTCTTTCATCTATCCCAATATGTTTATAACTCATATAAAAACTCCTTACTTTTTCTAAACTAAATTTAGCATTATGAAATTTTTATATGAGAATTTTTTGCAATTTTATTTACTTGCACTTACAAGTATAATTCAGCTTTATAAAAAATTTTTTAAATGTGATAAATCTATTTCTTTTTCATAAAGATTTTGAATACCAATTTTATATTTATTTAAAATTGAACTAAGATTATCAATTTTTTCTTGTGTATCTAAGCGAATTAAGATTTCATTTAAATCTTTAAGATATTTAAATTGATATTGATATTTTGTTAATATAGTGGCTGTTAATGGTAAATTGTTAGTAGTCAAAATAAAAATTTTGCCAACATCAAATTTTGCTATTGGTCCACTATAAAGCATTTTTCCCAAATCAATAATAGTACAATCATCAATAATATCTTTAACCTCGTTAATCATATGAGTTGTTAAGAAAATAGTTTTACCTTCTGCTTTTAATCTTTTTAATACATTTGTAAAATATTTTCGTGACTCTGAATCTAAGTTTGCACCAGGTTCATCAAGAATTACTAGTTCTGGATCATGTGCTAAGGCTTGAATTAGCATAATTCTATTTTTCATTCCTGAAGAGAAAGAATTTAAACCCTTATTACGATGTTCTCATAAATTAAAATTATTTAATAATTTTTGTAAATTAACTTCTAGAGCACTATCGGTAATAGTGGTTGTTTGTCCTAAATATTTTAGAAAATTATAAGCTGTTAAACCTTGTGGAAAGTTTTCTAAATTTAAGGAATAACCTAAACTTAATTTTGATTTTGCACTTCCTGCTTTGTAATCATTAACCTTAATTGTACCACTGTATCTGTTACTAGGCATTGCACCAATGATAGACTTTAATAAAACAGATTTTCCGCTACCAGATTGACCAACCAAAGCATGAATAGTTCCTTTAAATACAGTAAAATTTATATTACTAATATTAAACTTTTTAAATTTTTTGTTATAGTTTCTGACACTAATCATAATGTCTTCTGTAGTTCCCATAATAAGTTTTCTCCTAACTAACAATTTTTCGATTATACATTAAATAAGAAAGTAAGAATAAAAAGATAGAAAATCCACAATATATTTCAAGAACTGATTGATTATTTTGAAAATAATCAATGTTATCAGTTTTTATTTTTTTATTATTTAGTGTTAGTTTAAAATCAGGATAACTAAATAAAGTATTTTTTTGTGTATCAAAATCGATACTAGATGTTGCATAAGGTTCAAATCAAAAATCACCATAGTAGTCCATAAAATAAGTTCAAATTTGATTTCAATGTTCAATAAAATTTATTGCATTGATAAATTGATAACTATTTGCAATACTAATGTAATTTTTATAATTTTTATCATTAGTAACAGAATTATTAGTAATCTGACGATAAGTATGAATTTGATTATAAATATATTCTTCGGTTGTTCTAACTAAAAAATAAACAGGATTATAAAAAATTTTATTAAATTCATTACGAAAATCAAATTTATATGCATATGTATCAATAAAAATATTTTTAATTTCCTTGGGTGATAGTGGAACGGGTTTTTCTAATATTGGACCTGTAATTTGTATATAAGTATTATTAATATCAGTATCGTATGTTAATAGTGAAGGTGCTTTACCACTTTGCAGATCCATAAATGAATCAATATTATACTTTTTATCATAATCATTAATTATATTAATTAAGTCTTCTGTAATTTGATTATTATCAACGTTATTTTTTAATTCATCTAAGTTTTTAAAATAACTATTAAAAGTAATTTTCATAAATATATCTTTATTTTGAAATTCAATTGGTTTTCAAGTGGTTGTTTTACCACTAAGAGTTTTAACAGTAGGATTTGTTTTAATAAATCCTAATTTTTGATAAAAATCAATACGCTTATTAATAACATTATTTTTTTTAATATCCTTTAATTCTTGATCACTAAGATTAGAATAAAAATCAAAAATAGCTTTTGTTAAATTTGGATATTTAATTAATCCTTTTTCTAAATTTTGTTTAAATAAAATTGCTTCTTTGATTTCACTAACAGTATATTGGATATTATTTTCAAAATTAATTTTAATAATGTCATTATTTATTTTGGTTAATGAGTAAGGCAAACCACCTAATAAAAATAGACTACAGAAAATAACAAAAATTAAAAAAACTGTTTGTGATGGAGTAAAAACTAACATTGTTACTACACCAACAGTAACTAAAACAGCAAATAAAGAGCAAAAGCCAAAAAACTTTAGGATAGTTAATACGTAAAAAGCTAAATAAGAAACTTTTATAATAATTCCACAAATCCCGCCAAATATTAATAAAGCAATAATATTTATGAAAATAAAAGTTAAACTCATAAAAAATAAAGTAGCGTATTGAGTTAAAATAATAACATTTCTTGTATAAGGTTTAGTAAGTAATAATAAGAAAGAACTATCTTCAAATTGAGTACCAAAAATTTTTATAGCATTTAATAAAATAAAAATAAATAAAAATATACTATAAAAAATCATAATATAATATTGTAAATCAATAATAAAATATTCTATTGATAAATTTAAAAAAAACAAAACACTAATGCTCAATACCGAAATTACTATTGAAAATAAAAATAAAAATGCCGTAATAAAACTGTAACTAATTTTAATTATAATTAATCTAAATAACTTAAATCAACTTGCCTTTTTGGTTTTAGTTTTTTCTATAGTTTTCGTTGTGGTTTCTAGTAATCTGTCCATTATTTTTTCTCCTTTACATATTATCAATTATAATCAATTATTTTTTTGTTTATAAAATATAATTTAATGAAAAAGAAAAAATATTTTTTATTAAACTGCATAAAAAAGAAAAATTATTTAAACATTTTAATTATAAGTAATAAAATTTAACAAATTTTGATATAAAAGATAATCTAATAATTATGATTACAATGCTTATTTTTTAATTATTAAATTAAACTTGATTTTTTATAAACTTATTAGTTTACTTAAATATTAAAGTTAATATATTCACAACATTTTAATTATAAATATTATAGAATATACTAAAACTTTATAAAATATATTAAAAGAAATTTTAGGAGGGTACTAGAGTGAAGGGAATATTAAAATTATTAGCAATTTTTGGATTAACAGCACCATTAGCAGTAAATGTAGTGGCATGTGGAAATGGTAATAGTTCTGATACTGATGATGAAGTATCGGAAAATGCTGATGTACAAGAATTATTAAAAAAAGCTAAAGAGCAAATTAGTTTAGGACTTGCAAATTTAATTAGTGAATATAAGAATTTAACTTTTGAAGATGAATTTGGTGAATTTGGAAAAGATATTACTAATAATTTAAATAGTTTACCTAAAGATAGTGACACTCTGGTTGATAGTAAAATAAAGGATATATTTTTAACTAGGCTTCAAAAAGATATTACAAATCTTATTATTGAGGATTATTTATTACAACCATCTGATTTAAAACCATTATTTAATAATATAACTACTAGTGAAATTTTAAAAATTGATTTTAATGGAACAAAAATGACAAATAAACAATTCAATTGAACTAAGGAAAAAGCTGATTTTGGTATTGAAAATTATGATCCAGCAACGTATAACATAACAATGTGATATAAACTTGCTGCAGACTTAAAATTAAAATTATCTTATAAAGATGAAAGTAACAAAAAGACAGAAATTGAAGTATCTAATATTTTTGATTTTAATTACGCTAATACTGGCGCTAATTTAAAGTCTTTAATTGAAGCTTCAACTGGTAATGTAACAAAAGTATTAAAAGATTTTATGATACAAATAGAAAGCACCACTACTGATAGTGGAAGTTTATTACAAAAAGCAAAAGAATTAATTACTAGAAAACTTAATAACAATAAAGTTAATATTACTAAAGTTGATATTAATGCTCAATCAGAAGTTCTTCAAAAAAATGATGTTTATGCTAGTGGTGATCATATGTATGAAGCGCTTACTAAATCTACAATTGATGAAGCAATTGATTCTTTGAAAAATTATTTATCACCAACAGCAACAACTTTTTCAGATGAGATTACTAAGTGACTTGTTGGAAAACAAGGAGTGCCTGAAGAAAGTAAAAATAAAATTAATGCTTTTGGAAAAATCACTATTAGTGATTGAAGCATTTCAGGATTAAGATTAACGCCAATGACTTTAGATTTTATTAATATTAGCCCTAACCAAACGCAAGGTGAATGAGCAGAGCAAACAGCAACAGCATTAGGTAAAATATTTTATACAAAAAGTGAATTTGCTAAAGGGCGTATTGATATCACTACTGATAATAATTTAACAATATATATGAATCCCGGAGATTTTGATAATTTTGTTCAAAATAATAAAACAATGAGTGATATTAGTGACTATATTAGTTCAAAAATAAGTTCTAAAGCTACAACCGAAAATCTTATTAAAGGTAATATTTCAGTTACTTTAAATGGTCTTTGAAAAGGAGCAAAAAATCCAACTTTAAGTGATAGAACTAGTGTGGAAAAAGTAGATGATAATACATTTAAAGTTAAAAGAAATGCGGGTGGTATGCATGGTTATAATTATTTAACTATTCGTTATGCAAACACTAATTTTTTAACTGGAATGATTAAGAATTATAAAAATAATCATATTTTATTTGATAATTGAATTATTAAAAAAGCAGATACTGATGTTTGATAATTTATATTATTTTTCAAAATTTTTGTTATGATAAAAAATTTCTAATATAATTTAAATTTTTAATTTGCTGAATGCAAAATTGTAAAGGTAAGTGCAACTAAATTATTTTTCTATTCAAATATTCGATTGGTGAAAGATAATTTAGTATTTTTCTGGGTCTTTGGTTTAAAGACAATATAAATTTATGAACTTCATTTTTATTAGTTTTTGAAAAAATAAATTTTTTAGGAAATTTTTCTCTAATTAAACCATTAGTATTTTCATTAGTACCTCTTTGTCAAGGTGAATAATGAAAATATGGATTTGCAAAATAAATTTTCACATCTAACTTTTTTTCAAGTTGTTGTCAATTTGCAAATTCTTTACCACGATCAAAAGTAATAGTTTTAACAATATTTTTAGGAAGAATTGATAAATAATGAATGATATTTTTATTAATAACTTTAGTAGTTTTGTTTTTAACTAACATTGCTAAAGTAAATCGTGATACTCTTTCAACTAAAGTTATTAAACATGATTTACTTTTACCTCTTGATGATACTATAGTATCTCCTTCTCAATGACCAAGAGTTATGCGATCATTAACATTATTATCTCGTTCTTTAATTGATTTACCATTAAATTTACCACGATTTTCTTGAGATCTTCGTTTTTTACCTTTTCTTCTTAAATTTTTACTAGTAACTTTATCAAATAATCCAGAATAAATTCAATTGTAAATTGTTTTAAAGCTGATAGCTCATTGTTTATGAAAATTTTTAATTCTGCCATAAATTTGTTCAGGTGATCAGCCCAATAATAGTTTTTGTTGTATATATTTGACTAAATCTTTATATTTAAACTTATGAAAAATAATATGTGATTTTTTTCTATTTACAGCTTTATTTTGTGCAATTAATGAAAAATAATGATCATTATCTTTATTTCTATTAACTTCTCGAATAATAGTACTAATACTTCGATTAAGATTTTTAGCTATTTCACTAATTTTAACTTTAAATTTCAATTGATTCTCAATATAAATTCTTTCATCTATCCCAATATGTTTATAACTCATATAAAAACTCCTTACTTTTTCTAAACTAAATTTAGCATTATGAAATTTTTATATGAGAATTTTTTGCAATTTTATTTACTTGCACTTACAAGTATAATTCAGCTTAATAAATTTAAAAATTTGTATAGTATTTTAATTATTATTTTTATATTTTCATTTCTATAAATTTATCTTTACATTTAATTAAAAATAGTGTATTATATTTAAGTTGTTGATTAATTCGCAATTTTCTTTTAAGATATGATTGATAAAAAAATATCAAAAAAGTTGTTAATGATGTCAAAGAAATAAATAATATCATGAAATTATTTGACAACTTTTAATTTTAGAAAAATTAGATGAATTAATACTTTAAAATGTAAGTAAGTATATTATATATAAATAATAAATAAAACTAATCCTTTTTTAAAATAATCCTCTTTTAGAGGTTATTTTTCAGGTTATAATTATCATTTTTTCTAAATTTATTCAAAATTTATTTTTAAGGAGAAATATATGAGTTTTACAGAACTAAATTTAAAACAAGAATTAACTGCTGCTATTGCTAAATGGGGTTATACTACCCCAACACCAATTCAAAAGAAGACAATTCCAGTTTCTTTACAAAAAAAAGATATTATTGGAAAAAGTCATACCGGAACCGGAAAAACTGCTGCCTTTGTCTTACCTATATTACATAATTTAGATATAAAATTATATCGTAATCAAGCCATTATTGTTTGTCCAACTAGAGAATTGGCAATCCAAGTTGCTAAACAAGTAAAAAAATATGCTTATTTTTTAAATGGCGTTAATGTTGCTTTATTATGCGGTGGTGTTAATATTAGAAATCAATTATATGATTTAAGAACTAGTAACATAGTTGTTGGAACACCAGGAAGAATTACTGATCATATTAATCGTGGCAGTTTAAGATTAAATTCAATTAAAACATTAGTTTTAGATGAAGCAGATGAAATGTTAAAAATGGGATTTAAAAAAGATATTGATTTCTTATTTGAAAATTCACCTCAAAATATTCAAACTGTTCTTTTTTCAGCGACAATGTCAAAACCAGTTTTAAAAATTGCTGATGATTATCAAAATAATCCAGTTAGTATTAGTGTTGAAGATGAAAGTCAAAAATTACAACAAGCAAATATTAAACAATATTATTTTGATTGTCGTAATATAATAAAAGAAACTGCATTAGTTGCTTTATATCAAAAATTACAACCACAATTAAGTATTGTTTTTTCAAATACAAAAGATTTTACTAACAAAATCGCACAATTATTAGAACAAAATAATATTAAATGTGCTGTTATTAACGGTGATAAAAGTCAAAGAGAACGTATGGAAGCAATGAGACAATTTAAAAATGGTAAGGTTAAAGTACTAATTGCTACTGATGTTGTTGCTAGAGGAATTGACATTAATGGTATTGATTATGTTTTTAATTATGATATTCCACGCGAATATGAGTACTATACTCATCGTATTGGTAGAACAGCTCGTGCTGGAGCACAAGGCACTGCTATTACTTTAGTAAGTAATAGAGTTCAATATAATGAAATTCAAGAAATTCAATATTATCAAAATCACGAAATTACTTTACTAGATACTACAGGTTGAGATTTACCTAAAAATGTTGTTAAAGTACCGACTAAATTAAATTTTTCATCTCATAACAATAGAAATGATTTTAAACGTAATGTTGATAATAATTCAAAATGAAAAAGAAAACCAAAATATTAAAATTTTTCATTTTTATAAAGTTTTTTTATTTTCATTTTTTTTCTTATTTTCGATTTCTTGTTGTTGTCTTTCTTTTTCAGCTTTTTCGGATTCTTTTTTTAATTTATTAGCTGCAATTTTTTCTTTTATTCTTGCTATTTTTTTTCTCTTTTATTTTTTTCATCCATAAAAATCCCTTTCTCACTATTTTTTTTGGCATATTTATTCTTATACATCTAAAATACCCAAAATCAGTGTACATTTTTTAGAAAAAAAATAAATATAAAATATTAAAAAAGTCACTCTTTTAAAAAGAGTGACTAAAAATTAAATTTAAATAGTGCTTTTAATTGAATGACATTGGATGGTATATTCCTGTACTTGTTGATGGTTGGTTATTTATATCATTTGCAAATTGATATGGATTGTCAATAGGAAATTCTTCTATTGATGTTTCGTCATCAGTTTCTTTTTCATTTGATGATTTTTCTGATTCTATTTGTTGTGATAAAACTTCTTCAATACCAGAATCTTCAAATTGGAATGGCAACCCTTTTTAGGACTATTTTTTGGTAGACATTTGTTCATGATATTTAACGGGAGTTAGGTAGTTTAGAGTGCTGTGAATTCTTATGTTGTTATATCAATTTATGTAATCAAATAATTCTAATTTTAATTGGATTAATGATGTAAAATTTTTATCATTAATAAACTCTGTTTTGAAAGTTTTAAAAGTTGCTTCAGCAACAGCATTGTCATAAGGACATCCTTTTTTGCTTAAAGAACGGGTAATATTGAATGCTAATAAAAGTTTATCAATAGTTTTATTATTGAATTCATTACCGCGATCGCTATGAAATATTTGAATATCTTTTAAACAGCGATTTGAGTGCATAAATGCTTGATGTACTAATGATGCATCTTTTTAACTCCAACACTATGTCCAATAATTTCGCGGTTGTACAGGTCTACTAATAGGCAAATATAGTTTCATTTACCATTAACTTGAACATAAGTTAAATCACTGACAATAACTTCATTTTTAATTCTATTATTAAAGTCTCTATTAACAAGATTGGTAATTTGACTATCATTGACTTTATTATGATGATTTTTGAATGATAATTTAGTGTATTTTGATATTAAATTATGCTTATTCATAATTTTTTAATTTTTCTGCGTGATAAATAAATTTCTTGGTTTGCTAGTATGACTTTTAATCTTCTAGTACCATAAACTTCTTTATTTTCTTTAAAAGCACTAATAACAGCTTCATCATAAATATTATTTTGAATTTTTTCTTTTTCTTTAAATTAAAATAATATGTTGATTTAGAGAGTTTTAAAAAACGACACATTGTGCGAATTTTATATTTAACTTTATTTTTAGTAATAATTTCTATTTTCTGCCTATTATTAGTGCTGCTTGCTTTAAAATATCATTTTCCATTCGTAACTGTTTTAATTCTTTATTTGCTTGAATTAATTGTTTTTCTAAATCTGAAAGATTATTTTTAATTTTAAAACTACCTGAATTAGTAAATTGTTTAATTCATTTATAAGTAGCTGCTCTTGTAACATTATATTCTTTAGCAAGACAAGACACTGACTTACCACTTTGATATAAAGCTACTATTTGCTTTTTAAATTCGTCGGTATATGAGTTAATATTGGTCATAATTATAGTTCCTTTCTTTTAACAAATTTGTTCACTTGTCTACGTAATTAGTGTCCAATAAAGTGTAACCCATCCAAAAACCTCAATTTATTGTTGAAGGTACAGTGCAAATTGATGAAATGTATCTTTCACATATGGGTTTTAAAAAACAAGGAAGATCCTTGGTGAATAAAACCTTGATTGTTGGCATTTATCAAAAAACAACCAATAATTTAATTGTGAAAGTATTGAAAAACGCAAAGAGTAAAAATCTTTTGCAGTTTGCAAAAAACCACATTTCTTCAAAATGTCTTGTATATACTGATTCTTGAAAAGGATATTGCGATTTTAAATCAGTTTTCACTAAGCATGAAACAGTTAACCATCAAGATGGCTATGTTTCAAAAATTGGTGTAAATACCAACCAAATTGAATCAGTTTGAAAACATATAAGAAGAACATTTAAAACACATATCAAAGTTGCAAAACATCATGTTCATTTATATGCTAAAGAAGCTGCATATAAATTCAACAAGATACCTAGTTTTGAAACTGTAATGCTATGTTTGATTTAAAAATGTGGGGAGAAGTCCGTAGATAGGCTTTTCTCAGCATTTATGTGATAAAATTAAAATAGTACATAAAGGGAGAAAAGCCATATTAATAATTTCACTTGCTCCGGCAATAATCGTAGGAATAGCAAAATAATTATTAAAATCATTATTAATACCCATAGCAACACCACTACTAATCAAACAACCACCAGTACCCATATTTGCTATCTTTCTTATATTTTGAAATCTATTAGGAATTAACTCAGTTAAACCACTAATAACATTTGCTATACCAAAACTATTTAAAGATATATAAGTATCTCAATCTACAAAAGGCTTATCAATTACTGGTTTAGAAGTTGGTATTGGAGTAGGAATTGGTGGTTCAGTAGGACAAGGTCGCCAAAAACAAGGTTCATCTCTTAATAAAGAAACTGACTTATCTACATACTGAACAAACTTAGCATAATTTATTAAACCAATTGTTCCTAAACCTAAAAATATCTTTTTATAACTATTAATAACTTTATTTCTAGTAGTAGGTCTTTGATTAATATTCCATATATCAATTCCTAACTTTTTACTAAACAACAACGAATTAATAGAATCTAATATTGGGTCTTTTAAATATTGACCATAATAAGCACTAACTCCAACCATAGCACTTAATGGACTTAATCCAATTCTTAAAATTTTAGTTAAAGTATAATTACTAGTTTGTTCTAACTGACTAGGCATAAATAAAACTCCTTACTTTATATACTAATAAGGAGCTTATTTATGAATTATAATCTAATCCATTGGGGCTTAATGAAAAATATATAATCCATATATAAGCCCCTTATTCAATTTTTACTTATTTCTTTTATTCTCTTTTCTTATTCGTTCCATTTCATTAGCAACTCTGTAACACATTTCACAACCAAATACTCTTTCATAAGTTCAATCACTACACTTATGTCTCATAATTTAACTTACTTTCTTGTTGTCTCATTGATTTATTTAAAGCAATATCTAATATACAATTTGGACAATAATATTTTCTAGTATATAAGTTTTGTAAAACTCTTTTAGGACAAATAACTTGGTCAGAAAGTTTACACATATAAATCGCTAAATGAAATGCTTGCTCACATGAACAATTATCATTTTTAGCCATAATTTAATTAACTCCTAACATATTAATAATTATGGATTTTCTCCCTTTATGTACTATTTTAATTTTATCACATAAATGCTGAGAAAAGCCTATCTACGGACTTCTCCCCACATTTTTAAATCAAACATAGCATTACAGTTTCAAAACTAGGTATCTTGTTGAATTTATATGCAGCTTCTTTAGCATATAAATGAACATGATGTTTTGCAACTTTGATATGTGTTTTAAATGTTCTTCTTATATGTTTTCAAACTGATTCAATTTGGTTGGTATTTACACCAATTTTTGAAACATAGCGATCTTGATGGTTAACTGTTTCATGCTTAGTGAAAACTGATTTAAAATCGCAATATCCTTTTCAAGAATCAGTATATACAAGACATTTTGAAGAAATGTGGTTTTTTGCAAACTGCAAAAGATTTTTACTCTTTGCGTTTTTCAATACTTTCACAATTAAATTATTGGTTGTTTTTTGATAAATGCCAACAATCAAGGTTTTATTCACCAAGGATCTTCCTTGTTTTTTAAAACCCATATGTGAAAGATACATTTCATCAATTTGCACTGTACCTTCAACAATAAATTGAGGTTTTTGGATGGGTTACACTTTATTGGACACTAATTACGTAGACAAGTGAACAAATTTGTTAAAAGAAAGGAACTATAATTATGACCAATATTAACTCATATACCGACGAATTTAAAAAGCAAATAGTAGCTTTATATCAAAGTGGTAAGTCAGTGTCTTGTCTTGCTAAAGAATATAATGTTACAAAAGCAACTACTTATAAATGAATTAAACAATTTACTAATTCAGGTAGTTTTAAAATTAAAAATAATCTTTCAGATTTAGAAAAACAATTAATTCAAGCAAATAAAGAATTAAAACAGTTACGAATGGAAAATGATATTTTAAAGCAAGCAGCACTAATAATAGGCAGAAAATAGAAATTATTACTAAAAATAAAGTTAAATATAAAATTCGCACAATGTGTCGTTTTTTAAAACTCTCTAAATCAACATATTATTTTAATTTAAAGAAAAAAGAAAAAATTCAAAATAATATTTATGATGAAGCTGTTATTAGTGCTTTTAAAGAAAATAAAGAAGTTTATGGTACTAGAAGATTAAAAGTCATACTAGCAAACCAAGAAATTTATTTATCACGCAGAAAAATTAAAAAAATTATGAATAAGCATAATTTAATATCAAAATACACTAAATTATCATTCAAAAATCATCATAATAAAGTCAATGATAGTCAAATTACCAATCTTGTTAATAGAGACTTTAATAATAGAATTAAAAATGAAGTTATTGTCAGTGATTTAACTTATGTTCAAGTTAATGGTAAATGAAACTATATTTGCCTATTAGTAGACCTGTACAACCGCGAAATTATTGGACATAGTGTTGGAGTTAAAAAAGATGCATCATTAGTACATCAAGCATTTATGCACTCAAATCGCTGTTTGAAAGATATTCAAATATTTCATAGCGATCGCGGTAATGAATTCAATAATAAAACTATTGATAAACTTTTATTAGCATTCAATATTACCCGTTCTTTAAGCAAAAAGGATGTCCTTATGACAATGCTGTTGCTGAAGCAACTTTTAAAACTTTCAAAACAGAGTTTATTAATGATAAAAATTTTACATCATTAATCCAATTAAAATTAGAATTATTTGATTACATAAATTGATATAACAACATAAGAATTCACAGCACTCTAAACTACCTAACTCCCGTTAAATATCATGAACAAATGTCTACCAAAAAATAGTCCTAAAAAGGGTTGCCATTCCAATTTCTCAATTTTTGCTTATTACCAACATAACATTTACCTTTTTTATTTCCAATATTAGTTAAAAATGAAATAGGTAATACTATATTTTTCACATAACAAGCATAAAAAACCTTTTTAATATAAAAATCTTGTTGAATATCCATATAAAATTCTCGTATCTAGGTTTTAAAAACCAAATTTTATATATTTTAATAACAAACAAATCTTAACATAAAAAATTATAAAAACAAACAATAAAAGAAAAACGTTACTTAATCAAGTGCAGTATCAAGTAATACCATAACATAATTTTGTCAATTTTAAAATATAGCATCAATATAATCTTGGGATGTGTGTTCTTTACCATCAATGGGAAAATTAGAAACTACTCTTTGTAAATTTTTACCAGTAAGTCCAATATAAATTTCTAATAATCCTAAAAATTTATATGCAATATTTCTTATTATTCCTGGTTTTGTTTGATCAATAAAATTTTGTATTATTGTTAAATATTTATATAATTTTAATAAAACATTTAAATCTCTATTATTAGAATTTTCTTTAAATAATTTTAATTGTTCATTAAGTGCGTTGGTATTTGTTATAAATTTATTAAGATTATTAATAGTTTTTATAGTAATACCTTCTAAGAATTGATTTTCGGGTGATAATTTTCTTTCTTTTTTTTGAAAAGTTTTTAAATCTAAATTATCATCAATATATTTATCAATATCATTGTATTCTTTTTTATATATTTCTATTGTATTTCTATTAAAGTTTATTTTTAATAATTCTAAAATCACTATAATTACTGTTCCATTTTTTTCAACAAATGTTAGTTTTTGTCAGTATTGATTGTTATTAATGGTAATAGTGCTTTCATTAAAAAAAGTTAAACTATCAAAGTTATTTTTAATTTGGGTTTCATATTTTCAATTTCCATTATCATTGATTTTTTTTGTGTTGTTCCTCCATAACGACTACTACAATTTATTCAATTATTTTCTTCACTATCTTCTATTTCGATAATTGTACTTGAACTATTAAGACTTTCAGTACTACTTGAATTACTATCATTTATAGAAGGTTGTTGATGAGTAACTCCATAATTACTATGTTTATTTTTTTCTAATAAAGGCTTTTTTTCTTCATTTGGCATTTTATTTTCTCCTTTAAGTATAAAAGTCCTATTTTGTTTTTATAAACAAAATAGGACTTAAAAATATATTTAAACATATATCTGATTTGGATTATATCATTTATTTAATAGCTTTTAAATAAAAAATATCTTTTTATATATAGTTAATAAAAATTAAGTTTTAATTATTTATTTAAAAAATTCAGTAAATGATTTTTTGCTATGACGTTCAAGAAATTTATTAAATTCAATTGTTTTTTCATTTTTAATTTTTTCTAAAAATACATTAACTTCTTTTCCAGTACCTAATGGAATTGTATTAGTGTCAATACCTTTTATTTTTTTAATTTCTTCTAAAAATAAATAACGACTAATAATAGTACTACAAGCGATAGCTAAATACTTACTTTCTGCATTAGTAACAAATTGAACTTTATCTTTAATAATTTTATTACGATTATCTTTCATATTTTCAATGTATTTGTAATATGTATCTTCATTAATATATTGATCAATAACTATAGTATCATATTGAATTCTATGTTGTAACATACGAACTAATGCTTGATTTTCTCCTCAAGTTTTAATAATATTGGGGCTATAACCCGCATCAATTCATTGATTATATTTACGATTGTTAATGATTACTGACTCAAAAATAATTGTTTTCATAATATCTTGTGCTAATTCAATAAATTTACTTTGTGATAAGTCTTTATAATCGCGAATGTTAAGTAAACGTAATTTTTCTAAATTACCTGAACCAATATAAGAACTAATAATAACAAGTGGACCAAAAAAATTATTAATACCAAATTCAGCATTGCCAATGACTGGTGATTGATTTTCATCAAGTTGATTTCAAATACTGCGATATTCTGCAATAATATCTTCTTTAGTACCTTTAAAAATAACTTTTTCTTGATAAATTTCAATTGTTATATTATGATATTGAAATAATTCATAACTACTATTTTTATTATCAACTTTATAGTTTTGGTAGTGTTCTTTAATTAATGATTTTTGTTTTTGATTTAAGTAAAATGTCATTAATATACCACCATCTTTTCAAAATTTATTTGATTTATTGAAATTAATATCACACTTTCTTTCATATTAATTATATAATAAAAACAAGGATTTTAGGGTTTTAACCTTTTATTTTATATAAGGAGTTAACAATGCGTAGTGTAGGTATAGATATTATTGAAGTAAATCGAATAGAAAATATTGAAGAACTTGCTAAAAGAATTTTAAGTAAAAAAGAAATTATACTTTTTAATCAATATTCTTTACAACGTCAACAGGAATTTTTGGCAGGAAGATGAGCATTAAAAGAAGCAATTTTTAAGGCATTACCACAAGAAAAGTTAACATTTAAAAATATTGATATTAGCTATAATCAATATAATCAACCAATAACTATTATTAAGAATTATCAATTACTTTTATCTTTATCACATAATGAAACTATTGCAATTGCAATTGCAATTGTTATTTAATAAAAAGAAAGTAAGGTGTTTTATTAAAATGTATATGATTGATTTAATTTCTAAAAAGAAATTAGGACAAAGTTTAAATAAAGAAGAACTAAAATTTTTAACAGAAGGTATTGCCAATGAAACAATACCAGACTATCAAATTAGTGCTTGAGCAATGGCTGTTTATTTTCAGGGAATGACTAATGATGAATTAGTAGAATATACAAAAGATATTATTAATAGTGGTGAAACCATGGATTTATCACAAATTACTGGTTTTAGTATTGATAAACATTCAACTGGTGGTGTTGGTGATAAAACTAGTTTAGTATTTGCTCCAATAGCTGCTGCTTGTGGATTAAAGGTTGCAAAAATTTCTGGAAGAGGATTGGGTATTACTGGTGGTACTATTGATAAACTGGAAATAATTCCAAATTTTAAATGTGATTTAGCAATATCAGATTTTATTAAAGTTGTTAATAAAGTTGGTATGAGTATTATTAGTCAAACTAGTAATTTAGTGCCTGCTGATAAAAAATTATATGCATTACGTGATGTTTCAGGAACAGTTGATTCATTACCATTAATTGCTGCTAGTGTTATGTCTAAAAAAATAGCAATGGGCGCTGATTTAATTTTACTAGACATTAAATGCGGAAAAGGTGCCTTTGTTCAGGATATAGTAACTGCAAGAGAGTTAGCAAAATTAATGGTACATATTGGTAAAGCTTTTAATAAAAAAATTTATGCTATTATTAGTGATATGAATAAGCCTTTAGGACGAACAATTGGTAATGCACTAGAATTACAAGAAGTTATTTTAAGTTTAAAAAATAAAGGACCAGAAGATTTGAAGATCCTTGTTAGTAATTTAGTAGCTTTAGCCTTATTGGGAGCTAAAAAGGTAAAAACCTTAAAAGAGGGTATTGATAAAGTTAATGCTATGTTTACTAGTGAAAAACCACTACAAATTTTTTATGATTTTGTTAAAAGTCAAGGTGGAGATACTAAATATCTTGATAATATTGATAAATTACCACCAGCTAAATATATTATTAAAGTTAAGGCGCAATTATTGGGGTATTTAGATTTTACTAATAATTATGCTTTAGGTGAATTATCAGTAATATTAGGAGCAGGAAGAACTACGAAAACTGATATCATTGATCCGGTGGCAGGAATTTATTTAAAACAAATTCATGGTCAAAAAGTTGAAAAAAATAGTGTAATTATGGAACTCCATACTAATAAAGATCAACATTTCCATCAACAATTTTTAGATTTGGCAATTTCTACATTTCAGATTACTAATAAAAAATACGATATTAAACCAATAATTTTAGAAATAATAATGTAATTTAGTTTAAAATTGTTTATAATGTTACAGTATTTTAAAAATATTAATTAAATGAAATGATAAGGAGCGTTTTTGTGAAATCTTTATTAAAATTACTGGGCACACTTGCTTTAGCAACAACACCAGTTGTAACAGTTGTTGCTTGTGGTAGTGAAAATAATCAAATGACTCCAAGGGATATTCTTAATTTTGCTGCCTCTTTTGTTACTGATAGTAGTGTGCAAATTAAGGCTGATCTTAATTTATCAGATGATACCAATATAGGAGAAATGAAAGGTAAAATTTTTAGCAAATTAGATACTTCTGTGCAAACAGCTATTGGTAACTTTTTC
This sequence comes from Spiroplasma ixodetis, assembly GCF_027923845.1. Lineage (GTDB taxonomy): Bacteria > Bacillota_I > Bacilli_A > Mycoplasmatales > VBWQ01 > Spiroplasma_E > Spiroplasma_E ixodetis_A. The sequence goes on along the minus strand of NZ_AP026933.1, from coordinate 1,769,906 downwards.
TCTAGTAAACTTAAAGAAAGTACCAATGAACATCCAACAAATTGATATCACCCTGATGCACATGTCAAAATTATGGACTATGTTCCAAAAAAAGATAATGATAATGATGAAAAAGAAAAACCTAAGTTTGTTTTACCAACTGGTAGTGAATTAGTCAATGGTTATTTATGAGTAAAAGTGGAAATCTCTTATTTAAATTTACCATCAGTTACTAAAGATATTAAAATTACAATTAATAATGATACAAGTCATACTAGTGATCAAAAAAAAGCTGATGCAATTAAAGATTTTATTGAGAAACTTATTAATGGAGAAATTAAAGATAATGTTTTAAATGTTAATGTTGAAAACTTACCAATTAGTGGAAAAATTGATGCACCTTCAAAAGAAGATATTGCTAGAACTCAGTTATCATATATTAAACAAAATTTAAATGTTGCCATTAAAGATAAAGTTCAATATTCTGGTTTAAGTTTAAGTTTTGAATTTTCAGATGATGCTAAATCAACTTTATTTAAAATGGCAGATCCAACGGTGACCAATAATGATGATAAATCAATTGTATTTAATGGTAATGTTAGTAATATTACTATTGATTTCTTAGTTGGTAATGATGGTAAATCTACTTTTAATACTGGTGATATTGAAAGTAAGTCTGCTATTCAGATTAACCAAACTTTTGTTGATGCAACAACACAAATTTCAAAAATATTTTCTGAATGAACAGTTGATGCAGTAAAGGAATTACCAAATGCTTCAGAAAGTTTTTCAGATTATAAGGAAATGAATAATATAAAAGAACAAGTTATAACAAAGGGTTATTTTGCTAATATTAATAAAATTTATAGTATTCTTGTTCCCAAATGAAATGATAGTGTAATAACTATTACTAATCCCGAAAGTGGATTTAATCTTAATCCTAACGAAAAAAATGGTTATTTTAATTTAAACTTTAAATTAGAATATGACCTAAGTAAAGACTTTCCAGATATAAAGACATCTTCAAAATTTGAAATAAATGTTGAAAATATTCATATTACGTTACGTGAAGTTAAATAATAATATTTAAATATATAATAACTTTTAAAACTTATTTTAATCATTAAAAAATTAAAATAAGTTTTTTTATTTATTAAAGATTAATCAAGTACTATTAAATTAAGTTATAATTAATATTAATAAGTATAAAATGATATTGAGGGAACGAGAATAATGTTACAACCAGTAATTACAATTGAATCTTTTCAAGGACCAATGGATTTGCTTTTGCATTTAATTAAAGAAAAAAATATTGATATTTTAGATTTAAATCTAAATGATGTTACTAACCAATATGTTAATTTTATTAATGAAGAATTAATTAAAAACATTGATTTAGTAAGTGAATATTTACCGATTGCTGCTTATTTATTAGAATTGCAATCAAAACAATTATTACCAAAACAAGAACTAGTGGTAGATAGTGCTTATGAAAATGAAGTTAATCGTCATAAATTAATTGCTCGTTTATTAGAATATAAAAAATTCAAAGAAATAAGTAATTATTTTAAAGAACAGGCTTTATATAGAACCCAATTATTAACAAAAACACCTAGTGATTTAAAAACATATTTAGTTGATGAAATTACACCAATTTTGGTAAAAAATAATATTAATAAATTAACACAAGCAATGTTAAACTTATTTAATAGACTACAAAATGAAAATAAATTACCAGTTAATTTAGCATTAAACTTAATTTCAGCTGAAGATCGAGCTAAAGAAATTAAACAGTTACTGAAGAAAAACCCCAAGCAACACTTTACTTTAGAACAATTATTTTTTACTAAAGCATTAACTTTACATTATTTTATTATTACTTTTATTGCAATTTTAGATCTTGCAAATCATCAAATTTTACATATTATACAAACTAATACTTTTACTGAAATTACAGTAATTTATCGAGGTGAGAAAAATGAATAATAGCAATTGAAAAACAAACGAAAGATTAGCAGTTTTAGAAGGTTTATTATTTATTGCTGGCAATGAAGGCCTTGATTTATTAACACTTGCTGAATATTTAGAATTAACAAAAAAACCAAAGACTGTTGAAAATTTAATTGTGTCTTTACAAATGAAATTAAATGATGATGATACCAGTGGTTTAAGTTTAATTAAAGTTGGTAATATTTATAAATTAACAACAAAACCTATTCATTATAATCGCTATCAACTATTAAAACAACAACCTTTAATACGTTTATCACAAGCAGCTTTAGAAACACTAGCTATTATTGCTTATAATCATCCAGTTACTAAACCACAAATTGAAGATATTCGTGGTGTAAATTGTGATTCTATTATTTTTAAACTAAAAAGTTTAAATTTAATTACTGAGATTGGTCGTAGTGAATTACCAGGAAAACCAATTTTATATGATTTAACTGATGAATTTATGGATCATTTTAATATCGAATCTTTAACTCAATTACCAACTTTGCCTCAATTTAATAACCAAAATGATGAACAAGAAATCTACAACTTTACTAATGAATAATGATTTAGAACGCTTGCAAAAAGCTATTGCTAATTCTGGAGTATGTTCACGACGAAAAGCAGAATTACTAATTATTAATGGGCAAGTAACAGTTAATGGGCAAATTATTACAACGTTAGGTTTTAAAGTTACAAGTAGTGATGTTATTAAAGTTAATAATCAAATTATTAAGCAATCTAATCATATTTATTTAGCATTTTATAAACCACCTAATTGTTTAACAACAGTCAGTGATCCTAAAAATCGACCAACGGTAATGAATTATTTTACTAATATTAATAGTAGAATTTACCCAGTCGGTCGTTTAGATTTTGATACTTCAGGTTTGTTGTTAATGACTAATGATGGTGAATTTACTAATGCTATTATTCATCCTCGTTATAAAATAGATAAGGTATATGAAGTATTGGCAAGTGGTATTTTGTCATCAAATGCTATTAAAAAACTACAAGATGGTATTATTTTATCAACTTCATTTACAACTTCTCCTGCTATTGTTAAAATAATTTATAAAAATATAAAAAAAGAAAATACTTTACTACATCTAACCATTCATGAGGGACAAAATCAACAAGTTAAACGTATGATTAAAGCAATAGGAAGTAGAGTAATTACTTTAAAACGTTTACAAGTTGCTAATATTACTTTAAAAGGTTTAACAATGGGTGAATATCGTTATTTGACAGAAGAAGAAGTAACAACATTGATGAAATTGAGTCAAAAGAGTTAAAATAAAAGAATAATTTATTTTTTAAATATAACAACTTTTTATACTTTCTGGGTTTGTCTTTATATCAAAAACCTTATTTATTTCAATAATATTATCAGCAAAAACGTTTGCTGTTTTTATTTCCTCTTGTAATTTTTTATTTGTGCAAGACATTGCTGTTCAGTTTGAAAAGCATTGTTGAATTCATTCAGTTTCATTATTCCCTCCACAAGTACATGTGGGGAGAAGTCCGTTATTATTTATAGTTTATTTTAAAAATTAAAATAAATGAATTTTTTTGAAAGGAAAAAAAATGAGAGAAGAAGATTTAAAAGAGATAAATGAAAAAATATTAAATATAAAAGAATTATATAAACGTAATAATGAAATTTTAAATGAAATCATATTTAATAAAAATAACTATTGTGAAGAAAATATAGATATGATAAAAGATTCAATTTTAGAAAAAAATTATAATTTTCAAGAAATAAAAATTCAACTTTTAGATCATCAAAACTTTTTATTAAGTAAAAATATAAATAATGAATTCTTATTTAATAATCTTGAGTTAGAATTATCAATAAATAAATTCTGATATAAATTTTCTATTAAACTTTATAAAAAAGAAAAAGAAATAGTTAAATATTGAAAAGAACAGTATTTTGAATGTTATAAAAAACAATTTTTTATAAAGAAAAACTTAGAAAATGATAATAAAATATCAAATTTTGTTATTAATAAAATTAATAAAGATGTACAAAATATTTCCGTTTCGACTCCTTCATTAAAAGTACATACATTAAAAATGTAAAATATATAAAACGCTATTTTTTAATAAAATCATTTAAAAATCTAGAATTTAATTTTTTTTAAATTATGATATAATCACTTTAAAATAATTATTAATTTTTTACAATATTTAAATGAGGTATATATATGAAAAAACCATTATTATTTATGGGTGCATTATTATTATCAAGTGCAGTCACTGCTAGTACAACGGCATGTAATAATCTAAGGCTTTTCTCCCTTTATGTACTATTTTTAAATTTTATCACATAAATGCTGAGAAAAGCCTATCTACGGACTTCTCCCCACATTTTTAAATCAAACATAGCATTACAGTTTCAAAACTAGGTATCTTGTTGAATTTATATGCAGCTTCTTTAGCATATAAATGAACATGATGTTTTGCAACTTTGATATGTGTTTTAAATGTTCTTCTTATATGTTTTCAAACTGATTCAATTTGGTTGGTATTTACACCAATTTTTGAAACATAGCCATCTTGATGGTTAACTGTTTCATGCTTAGTGAAAACTGATTTAAAATCGCAATATCCTTTTCAAGAATCAGTATATACAAGACATTTTGAAGAAATGTGGTCTTTTGCAAACTGCAAAAGATTTTTACTGTTTGCGTTTTTCAATACTTTCACAATTAAATTATTGGTTGTTTTTTGATAAATGCCAACAATCAAGGTTTTATTCACCAAGGATCTTCCTTGTTTTTTAAAACCCATATGTGAAAGATACATTTCATCAATTTGCACTGTACCTTCAACAATAAATTGAGGTTTTTGTTTTGCAATACGTGTTCTGATTTTATGAGTCATTCTTCAAGCAGTTTTCAAAGTCACTCCCAATTCTTTTGCAATATCTGTTGATGGAATTCCATGTTTGGTGTTTATTCATCTAAAGATAAGATAAAATCAAGATGTTAAAGATGTTTGTGACCTTGAAAATATGGTGCCTGTGAGAATGCTAAATGTTTGATTACATTTTAAACATCTCATTCTTTTTAAATCAGAAGTATTCAAATTAAAACTAAAACACCTAATACATTTGTTTTCTTTTAAATTTGCTATATATGCAAGACATTGCTGTTCAGTTTGAAAAGCATTGTTGAATTCATTCAGTTTCATTATTCCCTCCACAAGTACATGTGGGGAGAAGTCCGTAATCTAATTATATTTAAAAAAGATTTAAAAAAAGATTTAACACAAACAGATTTAAAAATTGTACTAGAGGAACATCGAGGAACAATACCTACAGATTATGAATTAAAATCACAACTATTTATTTTAAATCATGAACTTCATACTGATAATATTATAATTATTAATAAAACAACTAATTATGCTTTTGTTGTTGGTGATGGTATTTTTTATAGTCAAGATAAAATTAAAATTACTTATCAAATCCAAACTATTGATATTAGAACAATAATTGTTGATGGAGCATCCATTGGTAATTTTAGTACTAATGGTCAAAAACCTACTGTGGAAGCCGTTTACAGTCGTATTCAAGAAAAATATTCTAATTTAGAAATGGATCGCCTTAAAATTGATGTTATTTCTAATAAAGAAGCAACTATTACAGGTATTACGGGCGCTGATGTTATTCCTCTTTATACTGGTAAGGTAACAGTTACATTTAGTACTAATGATAGTGTTGATTTAAGTACTATTATTAATAAAAAAGATTTAATGGTTAAGACTAATGGTCATGATATACCATCAAATAATGATGTAATGAGAGCATTACGTGATACTTACCAAGAAAAGTTAGATACTTCTTTTATTGCAATAGAAATTACTGCTACTAATAGTGCCACTATTACTAGTACAAATCAAAAAAAATATACCGGTAAAGTAATACTAAATTTAAATCTTGATATTAGAATTGCTCTTAGAACCTGTTTAGAATCTTTTTAATAAAATTGAAATAAAGGACAGAACAACCATTTGTAAACTAGTATTTAGTTTTCTTTCACAATTTTTTCATAATCTTCTGCATTTTTCTAATCATGCAAAGCTTCGTTCTACAACTCATCTTTTTGGTAGTACTACAAAAGAATGTAATTCATTACGTTTTACAACTTCAACATTTGCATTTATGATTGTTTTGATTGCAGAAGCAAATTTTTCACCAGTATAGCCAGCATCTACTATTATTTTTTGAACTGTAGAAAGATTTTCTTTTTCACTTTTAATCATTATGATAGCACTATTACGATCTGTTTTTTCTGCTGTAGTTATGTAAATTGCATGTGGTAAACCTTGCGTATCAACTGCAATATGACGTTTTATTCCTGAAATCTTTTTACCAGCATCATAACCTTTATTTTCAGTAGTATCTGTATTTTTAACACTTTGCGAATCAATTATACAAAAACTAGTTTTTTCTTTTCGATGATTCTTAATACGAATCTTTTTAACTAATTTTTTTAAAATTAATTGCAATACACTAGGTTCTTTATCATTGTTTTTACTTCAAATTTGGAAATAATAATATACAGTTTGTCATTTTGGAAAATTTTTTGGTAACATTCTTCATTGACAACCACTTTTTAATACATATAAAACTGCACAAAACACTTCATATAAATCTAAATTTCTTGGTTTTGTTTTCTTTTTGCTGTTTTCTAAAGTTGATTTTATGTTCTCAAATTGTTCTTTAGTAACATGACTTGGATAATTTTTATGCATATATACCTCTTATTTTAAAATATATAGTAATTTTACCTTATTTTCTAAAAGATTCTAAACAGGTTCTAACAAAAAAATGAACATTGCCTATTCAAAATTGAAATACAGCAATTGCTCATTTTATGATAAAATTTGAAGACAGAATTAATCTAAATTAGTAACTTTGTAAAACAAAGATACACAGATTATTAAAAAGCCTCTTTTTAACTAACATTGCTAAAGTAAATCGTGATACTCTTTCAACTAAAGTTATTAAACATGATTTACTTTTACCTCTTGATGATACTATAGTATCTCCTTCTCAATGACCAAGAGTTATGCGATCATTAACATTATTATCTCGTTCTTTAATTGATTTACCATTAAATTTACCACGATTTTCTTGAGATCTTCGTTTTTTACCTTTTCTTCTTAAATTTTTACTAGTAACTTTATCAAATAATCCAGAATAAATTCAATTGTAAATTGTTTTAAAGCTGATAGCTCATTGTTTATGAAAATTTTTAATTCTGCCATAAATTTGTTCAGGTGATCAGCCCAATAATAGTTTTTGTTGTATATATTTGACTAAATCTTTATATTTAAACTTATGAAAAATAATATGTGATTTTTTTCTATTTACAGCTTTATTTTGTGCAATTAATGAAAAATAATGATCATTATCTTTATTTCTATTAACTTCTCGAATAATAGTACTAATACTTCGATTAAGATTTTTAGCTATTTCACTAATTTTAACTTTAAATTTCAATTGATTCTCAATATAAATTCTTTCATCTATCCCAATATGTTTATAACTCATATAAAAACTCCTTACTTTTTCTAAACTAAATTTAGCATTATAAAATTTTTATATGAGAATTTTTTGCAATTTTATTTACTTGCACTTACAAGTATAATTCAGCATATATTAAAAATCAAAGAAAATTTAAGTTTAGAACTTGTATTAAAAATCAAGAAAAATAACATTATTTAAATAAATAATATGTAATTATTATTTATTTAATATTTAATGAATATTTATTTATAATGTATTTATTATTTAAATAAAAAGGAGAAAAATATGAGTAAAGTTTTATCTTTTATAAATAATAAAGGTGGAGTATTAAAAACTACTTTAACAGTTAATTGTGCTTCTTTATTAGCATTACAAGGACATAAAGTATTGATTATTGATATGGATGCACAAGGTAATGTTGGATCTAGTTTTGGTCAAAATGTAGAAGCATTAAAATATACTATTTATGATATTATATTTAATAATGTAAATATTAATGATGTAATATTACAAATATTAATTGAAAATGGAAAACTTCATCTTTTGCCATCAAATTCAAAAATGTCTTTCTTTGACATTAATATTAATAAAAAATGAAATGATGAAAATAAGCAATTTTATTCTCTAAAATTACTTATTGAACTTATAAAAAATGATTATGATTTTATTTTTATTGATAGTCCTCCTTCTATGGGTTTAACAATGGTTAACATTTTATTTGCAGTCGATTGTATTATTATTCCAATGCAAGCAGAAGCTTATAGTTATCAAGGATTTAATCGTTTATTAAACTATATAGATGAAATTAAACAATATCATAAAATTAATCCGAAAATATTAGGTGTATTACCTACATTAATAAATAAAAGAACGAAAATTCATTTACAAATGATAAAAACTATAAAAAATAATGTTGATAAAAAAGATATAAAAATTTTTGATAATTTTATTCCTATTTCTATAAAACAAGCAGAGTTTATGGCAACCAAAAACTTACCTTTGGTTTTTGAAAATAAAAAAACACAACTCTTAGAACCTGTTTAGAATCTTTTAGAAAATAAGGTAAAATTACTATATATTTTAAAATAAGAGGTATATATGCATAAAAATTATCCAAGTCATGTTACTAAAGAACAATTTGAGAACATAAAATCAACTTTAGAAAACAGCAAAAAGAAAACAAAACCAAGAAATTTAGATTTATATGAAGTGTTTTGTGCAGTTTTATATGTATTAAAAAGTGGTTGTCAATGAAGAATGTTACCAAAAAATTTTCCAAAATGACAAACTGTATATTATTATTTCCAAATTTGAAGTAAAAACAATGATAAAGAACCTAGTGTATTGCAATTAATTTTAAAAAAAATTAGTTAAAAAGATTCGTATTAAGAATCATCGAAAAGAAAAAACTAGTTTTTGTATAATTGATTCGCAAAGTGTTAAAAATACAGATACTACTGAAAATAAAGGTTATGATGCTGGTAAAAAGATTTCAGGAATAAAACGTCATATTGCAGTTGATACGCAAGGTTTACCACATGCAATTTACATAACTACAGCAGAAAAAACAGATCGTAATAGTGCTATCATAATGATTAAAAGTGAAAAAGAAAATCTTTCTACAGTTCAAAAAATAATAGTAGATGCTGGCTATACTGGTGAAAAATTTGCTTCTGCAATCAAAACAATCATAAATGCAAATGTTGAAGTTGTAAAACGTAATGAATTACATTCTTTTGTAGTACTACCAAAAAGATGAGTTGTAGAACGAAGCTTTGCATGATTAGAAAAATGCAGAAGATTATGAAAAAATTGTGAAAGAAAACTAAATACTAGTTTACAAATGGTTGTTCTGTCCTTTATTTCAATTTTATTAAAAAGATTCTAAACAGGTTCTTAAAGACGTTATTAATAAGGGATTAGATAAAATTGCTATTATAGGAAAAGTAATAACTTTAGAAGATGTTAGTAGTGCATTGAAAAAACAATATTCAAGGTTAAATATGAATGCTATTCAAGTAACGTTGCAAAATAATAGTGTTACTATTAAATCTATTAATCAATATGTATACACTGGTGCTGATGTAGTAATTAATAATTTACTTATTGATTTAAATAGTGTTTTAAATAATAAATTACCAACTTTGAATATTCCTGGACAAAATACACCAAGTAAAGAGCAATTAATTTTAGCACTTAAAACCGCTAACTATAATCTTGATGTAAGCAAAATTATAGTTGATAAAATTACTGATAATAGTGCAGTTATTAATGGTGATGGTAAATTTTATAGTAATGATAGTATTGTTGTTACTTATGATTGTGATAAAACAGAGCTTTTAAGTGATGTTTTTAAAAATTTAAATTTAGGAACAATTAAAACTAATGGATTATCAAAACCAAATATTGAAGAAATTAAAACTGCGATTAGCAAAAGTAATCCAAATGTAAAGTTAGATGCAATTAAATTTAGTGAAGATGATATTACTAATCAACAAGTAACTATTAGTGGTGATGAAACTATTTATAAAGGAAAGATAGTTGCTGATTTTACTGTTGATAGTAGTAGTATTAATAATGATCAACTAAATTATAATTATAATGAAACTAATAGTGTTGGTTCGTTAAAAAGTACTTGAACCAGCTCTGATATTCCTCTATTATCTAATTGAACAAATTATGCACCAGATTGAGATAGTTTTTCTAATAAGTTTAGTAAATTAAGTTTTGGTGATAATTCGTATTTTAGTCTTTATTGTAATACTTATACTGATCAAAAATTAAAAGGTTCGCAATTAAGTATTAGTACTAATGATATTAGTAATGATAGAAACAAAAATATATTTGAGCTTAGTTACTATTATGATGGTGGATTTTGAGGAGCCTTTCTTGAATTACATGGTTATATTCATATTTGACATGATGAAGAAAATGTTTATGTAAGCATTAATTGAAGCGTTGATACAGTTAAATGTTTCCGTGATCGAGTATGGAATATTAACTTGCAAGGTGTAACCCTTAGTTAGAATTTAACAGATTATATTTATTTAGTTTTACTGTTAATCATATAATTTTGAAATATTAATTTTATTAAAAAGATAAATGAGAGATAATACTCTCATTTTTAATATTTTTTTATATAAATTAAGTAAATAATTAAAAAAGGATATACAAAGTAAGTTAAAAAATTAAAATTAAAAACGAACTTCTCCCCACATGTACTTGTGGAGGAAACAATGAAATTGAATGAGTTCAATAATACTTTTCAAACTGAAAAACAATGTCTTGCATATATAGCAAGTTTGAAACAAATCAAATGTAGTAGGTGTTCTAGTTTTAATTTGAATACTTCTAATTTAAGAAGAATGAGATGTTTGAAATGTCATCAAACATTCAGTATTCTCACGGGCACTATATTTTCAAAGTCACAAACACCTTTAATATCTTGGTTTTATCTCATTTTTAGATGAATAAACACCAAACATGGAATTCCATCAACTGATGTTGCAAAAGAATTGGGAGTGACCTTGAAAACAGCTTGAAGAATGGGTCATAAAATCCGAAGTGCCATTGCTAAACAAAAACCTCAATTCATTGTTGAAGGCATAGTGCAAATGGATGAAATGTATCTTTCACATATGGGGTTTAAAAAACAAGGAAGATCCTTGTTGAATAAAACCTTGATTGTTGGTATTTATGAAAAAACAACCAACAATCTGATTGTGAAAGTATTGAAAAACGCAAACAGTAAAAATCTTTTGCAGTTTGCAATAAACCACATTTCTTCAAAGTGTGTTGTACATACTGATTTTTGAAAAGGATATCGCGATTTGAAATCGGTTTTCACTAAGCATGAAACAGTTAACCATCAAGATGGCTATGTTTCAAAAACTGGTGTAAATACCAACCAAATTGAGTCAGTATGAAAACATATACGAAGAACATTTAAAACACATATCAAAGTTGCAAAACATCATATTCATTTATATGCAAAAGAAGCTGCATATAAATTCAATAACATACCTAGTTTTGAAACTGTAATGCTATGTTTTATTTAAAAATGTGGGGAGAAGTTCGTAGATAGGCTTTTCTCAGCATTTATGTGATAAGATTTAAAAATAGTACATAAAGGGAGAAAAGCCATTAAAAATTATTAATTTATAATTATTATAAACTTAATATAGTTTTTATTTTAAAATAAATGAGTTTAGATTGAAAGGAAAAAAGATGAATAGAGAGCAAGAAATAAATATATTAAATGTAGAAATAAATTTAATTGAACAAAAAATGGTTATTATTAAAAGTAATTTAGAAACTTGTATCAAAAATATAAGTGATAATCAAAGACAAGTATCTAATTTTTTAGAAGAACTTAAAAGAGAAGATTCAGAATATAAAAAATTATTATCTTCACCATGTTTAGAAAAAAGTGGAAATTGTCAAGAAAATAGAGCAATGAGAGAAAGAATTACATTTCATTGAAGACATATTAAATATATTGAAGGAAAAATTATTAACTTAGAATTTTTAAATAAAAATCAAGAACAAGAAAAAAATAATTTAAAATCCGAAATGAATTTATTAAGGATAGAAAAAGATAAAAAAATTAGAATTTTAGAACAACAAAAAAATAATTTCAATAACATTAAGAGTATTGTTAATCATGAAAAAAAGTATAATGATAGTAATAAACCCAATACAAGTTATAGTAAATTAACATAATTGAAGTAATTATATAAGATTTATATTTAATTTAGGCTTTTCTCCCTTTATGTACTATTTTTAAATTTTATCACATAAATGCTGAGAAAAGCCTATCTACGGACTTCTCCCCACATTTTTAAATCAAACATAGCATTACAGTTTCAAAACTAGGTATCTTGTTGAATTTATATGCAGCTTCTTTAGCATATAAATGAACATGATGTTTTGCAACTTTGATATGTGTTTTAAATGTTCTTCTTATATGTTTTCAAACTGATTCAATTTGGTTGGTATTTACACCAATTTTTGAAACATAGCCATCTTGATGGTTAACTGTTTCATGCTTAGTGAAAACTGATTTAAAATCGCAATATCCTTTTCAAGAATCAGTATATACAAGACATTTTGAAGAAATGTGGTTTTTTGCAAACTGCAAAAGATTTTTACTCTTTGCGTTTTTCAATACTTTCACAATTAAATTATTGGTTGTTTTTTGATAAATGCCAACAATCAAGGTTTTATTCACCAAGGATCTTCCTTGTTTTTTAAAACCCATATGTGAAAGATACATTTCATCAATTTGCACTGTACCTTCAACAATAAATTGAGGTTTTTGTTTTGCAATACGTGTTCTGATTTTATGAGTCATTCTTCAAGCAGTTTTCAAAGTCACTCCCAATTCTTTTGCAATATCTGTTGATGGAATTCCATGTTTGGTGTTTATTCATCTAAAGATAAGATAAAATCAAGATGTTAAAGATGTTTGTGACCTTGAAAATATGGTGCCTGTGAGAATGCTAAATGTTTGATTACATTTTAAACATCTCATTCTTTTTAAATCAGAAGTATTCAAATTAAAACTAAAACACCTAATACATTTGTTTTCTTTTAAATTTGCTATATATGCAAGACATTGCTGTTCAGTTTGAAAAGCATTGTTGAATTCATTCAGTTTCATTATTCCCTCCACAAGTACATGTGGGGAGAAGTCCGTTAATTTATTTACAAAAAGTTATCATTTCTGATAACTTTTTGTATGTTTATTTATATTATTGAAGAATTTTATTTAAGTAAGGCTATTGAAAGTTGATTTTTAAAATTTTGAAAGTAATGAAAATCGAATTTAATTTATTCTGTAGGAGCTATTCCACAATCAATTCTATGGATACTTACATTACCAAAATTTCGGAAATGTTTAGTAATCTGTGTAACTTACAAAAATAACTATGTTTAATTAATTCTAGTAAATATAATTAAATGACTAGAAAGAGTGAGTTACAGATGGCTAAAAAAGATAACTTTAATAATAATGATCCAATATCAAAAGCAGTAGATTTATTACTAGAAAATACTGAAGATTTAACAACAGTTTTTAAACCTGGCGGTTTATATAAAGAATTAACAAAAAGATTAGTTGAAAAAATGTTGAATTCTGAAATGCAAAATTATTTAGGATATGAAAAAAATCAACATAGTACTACTGAAAATGCTCGTAATGGTACAAGTTCAAAAAAATTAATAACTCAACAAGGTAAAATTGAAATTGATGTACCAAGAGATCGCAATAGTAATTTTACTCCTGTAATAGTTCCTAAAAGGCAAAGAAGATTTGATGGTTTTGATCAACAAGTTCTTTCCTTGTATGCAAAAGGAATGACATTATCTGACATTAGAATGCAGTTGCAAGAGTTATATCATGGTGCTGATATTAGTGAAAGTGTTATTAGTCTCAAATTACTGATGATGTTATTGATGATGTTAAAGCATGACAAAATCGACCATTAGAAAGTATTTATCCTATTGTTTATTTTGATTGTATAGTAGTTAAAGTACGACAAGATAAACGGATTATTAACAAATCAGTTTATATAGCATTAGGAGTTGATTTAGAAGGCAAAAAAGATGTTTTAGGATTATGAATTAGTGAAAATGAAGGTTCTAAGTTTTGATTATCTAATTTCACAGAAATGAAAAATCGTGGCTTAAATGATATTCTTATTGCTTGTAGTGATAATTTAACAGGCATGTCAGAAGCAATACAATCAGTTTATCCTAAAACAGAACATCAATTATGCATTGTTCATCAAATTAGAAATAGTTTAAAATATGTTTCATACAAACATCGAAAAGGTCTAGTTGCAGATTTAAAACCAATTTATAGTGCATGTAGTGAAGAACAAGCAATGCAAGCTTTAGAATCGTTTGAAAGTAAATGAAATAAACAATATCCTCAAATTACTAAATCTTGATATAAAAATTGAGATAATTTAATGGTTTTTATTAGTTATCCAGTAGAAATCAAAAGAGTGATTTATACTACAAATGCTATTGAATCTGTTAATAGTCAATTACGAAAAATCATCAGAAATAAAAAAGTTTTTCCTAATGATATGGCAGTTTTCAAAATATTTTACTTGGCAATTGAAAATATAACAAAAAAATGAACATTGCCTATTCAAAATTGAAATACAGCAATTGCTCATTTTATGATAAAATTTGAAGACAGAATTAATCTAAATTAGTAACTTTGTAAAACAAAGATACACAGATTATTAAAAAGCCTCCCTTATTTAATTTTTAATTTTTTTTTGTTGTAATTGTTCTTTTTGTTTAACCAAAGCAATATCTAATATGCAATTTGGACAGTAATATTTTCCAGTATATAAATTTTGTAAAACTCTTTTAGGACAAATAACTTGGTCACAAAGTTTACATATATACATTGCTAAATGAAAATGTTGTTCACAAGCACAATTATTAATTTTTGACATAACTTAAATCCTTTAAATAATTATTTAACAATTACCCTATAATAAATAACTATTTAGTTTTTAAATTATGTATGTCAATAATTTTTGCTTCTCACGTTATTTCAACATCATAATAAGAACCAAGACTTAAATTCATTTTAGAAAGTTTAGTAAATAATTCACTATCATGTAAAACTCATTTATCCTTAGAACCTGTTTAGAATCTTTTTAATAAAATTGAAATAAAGGACAGAACAACCATTTGTAAACTAGTATTTAGTTTTCTTTCACAATTTTTTCATAATCTTCTGCATTTTTCTAATCATGCAAAGCTTCGTTCTCTCTCTCTCTCTCTCTCTCTCTCTCTCTCTCTCTCTCTCTCTCTCTCTCTCTCTCTCTCTCTCTCTCTCTCTCTCTCTCTCTCTCTCTCTCTCTCTCTCTCTCTCTCTCTCTCTCTCTCTCTCTCTCTCTCTCTCTCTCTCTCTCTTTCTCTCTCTCTCTCTCTCTCTCTCTCTCTCTAATGCTCAGAACCTAATGATTCACCCATCTAAAAACTCTCTCTCTCTATCTCTTTAAATCTCTCTCTCTCTCTCTCTCTCTCTCTCTCTCTCTCTCTCTCTCTCTCTCTCTCTCTCTCTCTCTCTCTCTTGCTTTACTTCCATTGTTTCATTAGTGAAAACAATTGGTGTTGTTACTTTTTTACCTTTATTCTTAACTTCTTGTAAATTAGCAACTACCATTACTTCTGATTTTTTAATTGGTTTACCTTGTTCAACTTTAATATCAAAGCCCTTACCAGCTAATTCAACAGTATCAATACCAATATGAACTAAACATTCAATACCTGTATTTACATCTTTAATACCATAAGCATGTCCTGTATTAAATACTGTTGCTAATTTTCCATCAAATGGTGATACAAATTCAACTCCATCTTTACCTTTATATTCAGGAATAATAGCAAAACCAGTCCCTAACATTTCCTGAGCAAATACTGGATCTTCAACTTTACTAAGGTTAATAACTTTACCAGTAACTGGTGCATAAATTAATAAAGGTAATTGTTTTTTTTTCTTGAAAAACATATGTCGATTCTCCTCAAAATTATGTAAATTAGATGTTTATAATTTTAACATTAAATAATGTAACTTTAAAAATAAATAATATTTTTATTTTTTTGATAAAAATTTTTCTACTAATGATTTAACTTCTTCATTGGTTTCACATTGTAATGCTTTTGATGCTAATATTTCTGTATCCTTTTTATTTAAAGTACTAATAATTTTTCTAGTTTCTAAAACACTAGATGCAGACATTGAAAATTCATCTAGCCCTAGACCAACTAGTAGTGGAACAGCAATTTTATCACCAGCCATTTCACCACACATGGCAACAGGACGATTATATTTATGTCCACCATCAATTGTCATCTTAATCAAACGTAAAATTGATGGATGATATGGTTGATATAAATAAGACACTTTTTCTGACATACGATCAGCGGCTAAACTATATTGAATTAAATCATTAGTTCCAATTGAAAAGAAATCCGCATATTTAGCAAATATTTCTGCATTAACTGCTGCTGCTGGAATTTCAATCATCATTCCAACTTGAATATCATCACTAACTTTAACTTTTTCTTTAATTAATTCTTTTTTGCAAGTTTCATATAATGATTTAGCTGCTTTAAATTCTTCAACAGTAGCAATCATTGGAAACATAATAGCTAATTTACCAAAAGCTGAAGCACGAATTAAAGCACGTAACTGAGTTTTAAAAATATCTTTACGATCTAAACACAAACGAATGGCACGATAACCAAGGAAAGGATTCATTTCTTTTGGTAAATCTAAATATGATAATTCTTTATCACCACCAATATCTAAAGTTCTAATAACAACTTTATGTTTAGTAGCAGACAATACTTTTTTATATTCTTCAAATTGAATATCTTCACTTGAAAAATCACTACTTTCCATATAAAGAAATTCACTTCTAAAAAGTCCTACTCCTTGTGCATCATATTCAATTGCTTTAATCATATCTTTAGGTGAACCAATATTTGCTTCTAACTTTACTTCATGATTATCACTGGTTTTAGTTAATTTACCTTTAAATACTAATAATTCTTTTTGTTCTTCAATTCATGCGTTTTGTTTAGCAACTCATTTATTTTTTTCACTACTATTTAAATCAATTTCAATTTCACCAGTATTACCATCTAATACACAAAATTGATTATTTTTTACTTTTGTAGTAACATTTTTTAACCCAAGAACTGCTGGAATACCAAGACTACGAGCCATAATTGCTGCATGAGAAGTTCTACCACCAATATCACATAAAAATCCTTTAACAAACTTAGGATTCAATTGACTTGTTTCTGAAGGTGTTAGATCATGACTAACAATAATTGTTTCTTCTTTAATTGCACTTAAATCAATAGTTTTAATATTTAAAATTTTACGTAAAATTCGATCACGCACATCAATAACATCAGCAGCACGTTCACGAAAATAATCATCATCCATTGCTTGCAATGTTGCAATTGCTTTATTAGCAGTACTTTCTAAAGCATTAGCAGCATTATATTTTTCTTCTTTAATTAACTTTTCAGTATCTTCAATTAATACTGGATCAGTTGTTACTAAAAAATGAGCTTCAAAAACAGCGGCTTTTTCTTCACCCAAAGTTTTTGTTGTATTTTGGATGAGTTGTTTAATTTCATCACCTGCTATTTTTAAGGCATCATGTAACTTTTTAACTTCTCCTTCTATTTCTTTTTCATTAATTTTTTTAGGATTAGTTTTGATAGTTTCATGTTTTAAGATTAATGCTTTGGCTAGAGCAATGCCATTACTAGCACCAATACCTTTCATTTTTAACATTATATATATTTCACTCCTTATAAAATATGTTTATTAATAGTCTACTAAATTATAATAAAAAAAAATGAAATATTGTATAAAATATTTATTATAATTTAAACTTTTTATAAATAAAAATGATTTTAATATTTTTAAATATTTTTCATATATTAATTCCTACTTTTAATTTCATTAAAAGTAGGAATCTTTTCACTATATTAATATAATTAGATAGTTACGCATTGGATAAGAGAACGATCATGATTATGATTATTATTAGGAATAAGAGATTCTCTATCTGAGTTATTTATATCTTGCACATCATTTTCATCTCATTCATTAATATTATTAATATGACCATTTATTCTTCTAGTAAGAAAACTTCTTCCATCACTAGCAGTATTTCCATTTGCTTGATTTATTATATTTGGTAATTCAGATAATACTTCATCAATAATCTTTTGTTGTTCTTTTTGTTTATATTTTAATTTAAAAGCTGGTTTCATTTTATTTGTTAAATTATATAAATCAGAACTAGTTACACCAAGTGCTGATAATACCATTCCTAATTTTGGAAATGTTTCTTTAAATTGAATTCAAGCTTTTTTTCAATCTCCTTTATTTTGTGTAACATCTGCTGCATAAGTTTTAATAGCATTAGTAATGGCGCTAATAAAAGAAAACTAACGATAAAGACTCCTAATTGACTTAATTTATTTTGATTTTTAACTCAATTTTTAAATGATTGTAGCAATGTATGATCATTATTTTGAGGGCAAAAATAATTGGCTTTTCTCCCTTTATGTACTATTTTAATTTTATCACATAAATGCTGAGAAAAGCCTATTTACGGACTTCTCCCCACATTTTTAAATCAAACATAGAATTACAGTTTCAAAACTAGGTATCTTGTTGAATTTATATGCAGCTTCTTTAGGATATAAATGAACATGATGTTTTGCAACTTTGATATGTGTTTTAAATGTTCTTCTTATATGTTTTCAAACTGATTCAATTTGGTTGGTATTTACACCAATTTTTGAAACATAGCCATCTTGATGGTTAATTGTTTCATGCTTAGTGAAAACTGATTTAAAATCGCAATATCCTTTTCAAGAATCAGTATATACAAGACATTTTGAAGAAATGTGGTTTTTTGCAAACTGCAAAAGATTTTTACTCTTTGCGTTTTTCAATACTTTCACAATTAAATTATTGGTTGTTTTTTGATAAATGCCAACAATCAAGGTTTTATTCACCAAGGATCTTCCTTGTTTTTTAAAACCCATATGTGAAAGATACATTTCATCAATTTGCACTGTACCTTCAACAATAAATTGAGGTTTTTGTTTTGCAATACGTGTTCTGATTTTATGAGTCATTCTTCAAGCAGTTTTCAAAGTCACTCCCAATTCTTTTGCAATATCTGTTGATGGAATTCCATGTTTGGTGTTTATTCATCTAAGAACCTGTTTAGAATCTTTTTAATAAAATTGAAATAAAGGACAGAACAACCATTTGTAAACTAGTATTTAGTTTTCTTTCACAATTTTTTCATAATCTTCTGCATTTTTCTAATCATGCAAAGCTTCGTTCTACAACTCATCTTTTTGGTAGTACTACAAAAGAATGTAATTCATTACGTTTTACAACTTCAACATTTGCATTTATGATTGTTTTGATTGCAGAAGCAAATTTTTCACCAGTATAGCCAGCATCTACTATTATTTTTTGAACTGTAGAAAGATTTTCTTTTTCACTTTTAATCATTATGATAGCACTATTACGATCTGTTTTTTCTGCTGTAGTTATGTAAATTGCATGTGGTAAACCTTGCGTATCAACTGCAATATGACGTTTTATTCCTGAAATCTTTTTACCAGCATCATAACCTTTATTTTCAGTAGTATCTGTATTTTTAACACTTTGCGAATCAATTATACAAAAACTAGTTTTTTCTTTTCGATGATTCTTAATACGAATCTTTTTAACTAATTTTTTTAAAATTAATTGCAATACACTAGGTTCTTTATCATTGTTTTTACTTCAAATTTGGAAATAATAATATACAGTTTGTCATTTTGGAAAATTTTTTGGTAACATTCTTCATTGACAACCACTTTTTAATACATATAAAACTGCACAAAACACTTCATATAAATCTAAATTTCTTGGTTTTGTTTTCTTTTTGCTGTTTTCTAAAGTTGATTTTATGTTCTCAAATTGTTCTTTAGTAACATGACTTGGATAATTTTTATGCATATATACCTCTTATTTTAAAATATATAGTAATTTTACCTTATTTTCTAAAAGATTCTAAACAGGTTCTAAAGATAAGATAAAACCAAGATGTTAAAGATGTTTGTGACCTTGAAAATATGGTGCCTGTGAGAATGCTAAATGTTTGATTACATTTTAAACATCTCATTCTTTTTAAATCAGAAGTATTCAAATTAAAATTAAAACACCTAATACATTTGTTTTCTTTCAAATTTGTTATATATGCAAGACATTGCTGTTCAGTTTGAAAAGCATTGTTGAATTCATTCAGTTTCATTATTCCCTCCACAAGTACATGTGGGGAGAAGTCCGAAATAATTTTTTACTGGTTCAAAAATTGTATTTAATGCATTTTAATAAAATATTCATTAACAAATCTCATTACTGTAGCACGAACAATAGTTGAAATAATATTATTAATTGATACTATATCTTCTGTATAAGATTCTCATGTTAATGTTTCAGCAGTATAAGCAGAAGAAGCAGTAATAACTAAATGATTTATTGCTGAATTATACTTGTAAGTGCAAGTAAATAAAATTGCAAAAAATTCTCATATAAAAATTTCATAATGCTAAATTTAGTTTAGAAAAAGTAAGGAGTTTTTATATGAGTTATAAACATATTGGGATAGATGAAAGAATTTATATTGAGAATCAATTGAAATTTAAAGTTAAAATTAATGAAATAGCTAAAAATCTTAATCGAAGTATTAGTACTATTATTCGAGAAGTTAATAGAAATAAAGATAATGATCATTATTTTTCATTAATTGCACAAAATAAAGCTGTAAATAGAAAAAAATCACATATTATTTTTCATAAGTTTAAATATAAAGATTTAGTCAAATATATACAACAAAAACTATTATTGGGCTGATCACCTGAACAAATTTATGGCAGAATTAAAAATTTTCATAAACAATGAGCTATCAGCTTTAAAACAATTTACAATTGAATTTATTCTGGATTATTTGATAAAGTTACTAGTAAAAATTTAAGAAGAAAAGGTAAAAAACGAAGATCTCAAGAAAATCGTGGTAAATTTAATGGTAAATCAATTAAAGAACGAGATAATAATGTTAATGATCGCATAACTCTTGGTCATTGAGAAGGAGATACTATAGTATCATCAAGAGGTAAAAGTAAATCATGTTTAATAACTTTAGTTGAAAGAGTATCACGATTTACTTTAGCAATGTTAGTTAAAAACAAAACTACTAAAGTTATTAATAAAAATATCATTCATTATTTATCAATTCTTCCTAAAAATATTGTTAAAACTATTACTTTTGATCGTGGTAAAGAATTTGCAAATTGACAACAACTTGAAAAAAGTTAGATGTGAAAATTTATTTTGCAAATCCATATTCACCTTGACAAAGAGGTACTAATGAAAATACTAATGGTTTAATTAGAGAAAAATTTCCTAAAAAATTTATTTTTTCAAAAACTAATAAAAATGAAGTTCATAAATTTATATTGTTTTTAAACCAAAGACCCAGAAAAATACTAAATTATCTTTCACCAATCGAATATTTGAATAGAAAAATAATTTAGTTGCACTTACCTTGGAAATGTTTAGTAATCTGTGTAACTTACAAAAATAACTATGTTTAATTAATTCTAGTAAATATAATTAAATGACTAGAAAGAGTGAGTTACAGATGGCTAAAAAAGATAACTTTAATAATAATGATCCAATATCAAAAGCAGTAGATTTATTACTAGAAAATACTGAAGATTTAACAACAGTTTTTAAACCTGGCGGTTTATATAAAGAATTAACAAAAAGATTAGTTGAAAAAATGTTGAATTCTGAAATGCAAAATTATTTAGGATATGAAAAAAATCAACATAGTACTACTGAAAATGCTCGTAATGGTACAAGTTCAAAAAAATTAATAACTCAACAAGGTAAAATTGAAATTGATGTACCAAGAGATCGCAATAGTAATTTTACTCCTGTAATAGTTCCTAAAAGGCAAAGAAGATTTGATGGTTTTGATCAACAAGTTCTTTCCTTGTATGCAAAAGGAATGACATTATCTGACATTAGAATGCAGTTGCAAGAGTTATATCATGGTGCTGATATTAGTGAAAGTGTTATTAGTCAAATTACTGATGATGTTATTGATGATGTTAAAGCATGACAAAATCGACCATTAGAAAGTATTTATCCTATTGTTTATTTTGATTGTATAGTAGTTAAAGTACGACAAGATAAACGGATTATTAACAAATCAGTTTATATAGCATTAGGAGTTGATTTAGAAGGCAAAAAAGATGTTTTAGGATTATGAATTAGTGAAAATGAAGGTTCTAAGTTTTGATTATCTAATTTCACAGAAATGAAAAATCGTGGCTTAAATGATATTCTTATTGCTTGTAGTGATAATTTAACAGGCATGTCAGAAGCAATACAATCAGTTTATCCTAAAACAGAACATCAATTATGCATTGTTCATCAAATTAGAAATAGTTTAAAATATGTTTCATACAAACATCGAAAAGGTCTAGTTGCAGATTTAAAACCAATTTATAGTGCATGTAGTGAAGAACAAGCAATGCAAGCTTTAGAATCGTTTGAAAGTAAATGAAATAAACAATATCCTCAAATTACTAAATCTTGATATAAAAATTGAGATAATTTAATGGTTTTTATTAGTTATCCAGTAGAAATCAAAAGAGTGATTTATACTACAAATGCTATTGAATCTGTTAATAGTCAATTACGAAAAATCATCAGAAATAAAAAAGTTTTTCCTAATGATATGGCAGTTTTCAAAATATTTTACTTGGCAATTGAAAATATAACAAAAAAATGAACATTGCCTATTCAAAATTGAAATACAGCAATTGCTCATTTTATGATAAAATTTGAAGACAGAATTAATCTAAATTAGTAACTTTGTAAAACAAAGATACACAGATTATTAAAAAGCCTCCTTACCTTTACAATTTTGCATTTAAACTTATGAAAAATAATATGTGATTTTTTTCTATTTACAGCTTTATTTTGTGCAATTAATGAAAAATAATGATCATTATCTTTATTTCTATTAACTTCTCGAATAATAGTACTAATACTTCGATTAAGATTTTTAGCTATTTCACTAATTTTAACTTTAAATTTCAATTGATTCTCAATATAAATTCTTTCATCTATCCCAATATGTTTATAACTCATATAAAAACTCCTTACTTTTTCTAAACTAAATTTAGCATTATGAAATTTTTATATGAGAATTTTTTGCAATTTTATTTACTTGCACTTACAAGTATAATTCAGCATAGTTCTATAAATTTTTTCATCTCTTTTGAATAATAATCAATGCTTAAATAATTATCATTTCAATTAAAAATTATATGTGTATCTGAATTTAAAAATTCAACATTATTAATAAATCATAATTTTTCATCTACATTTCATTTAATTAAAAATTCGCGTTTAGTCATGTTTATTCTCCTTTATTTGTTTTTATCAGTTCTCTTATAACATCTAATAAAGAATCTACTACATAAGAATTTAATTCAAATTCATAATTTCTAATTTTAATTTTTTCCTTTTTCATTTTTTTATTCTCCTTTAATTTCAATAACATAATCAATTGTTATATTTTTGTAATTATTAAAATGAGTTTTACATAATCCTAATTTTGTATCTTTTTTAATTGAGCAAACATATATTTCTTGATTACTATTATTATTTTTACAACCATAACTATCACAATATCATAGTCATTCATAATCATTAATCATTTTATTTTCCTTTAATTTTCTAATTTTTTAATTGTTACTTTAATTCAACCTTGATAAACGTAATTATCACCAACTATTAATGCAACATTACTTTCGGGGTCAGAAACAATTATGTGTTTTGATTTAACATTTGGGTATTGTCTTAAAATAATTGCTCTAATATCATTACTTGTATGAATTGCTTTTGGAAATGGTGATAATATTTCAATTTCATCTTTATTTTCAAACAAAGTAGGTAATATAATCATTAATTATTCTCCTTATTTTTAATTTGATTAGCAATTTCACTTAATATTTTCAATACTTTATATTCATTTTTTAATTCTTTAATAATAAATATTAAAAATATTATTAGTGTTATATTTGTTATTAATATTGGTACTATTAATAAAATTTTTCATAATATCATTTTTTACTCTTTTCATTTTTTAAATCATTTAACATTTATTGAACAAAATGCACGATTTTTAGGAATATTTAAAGTATTAAAGATTTGACCAGTTACTATAATTTCATCGTTTTTGTTTAATAAAATACATCGGTTATAAAGCTTTGGATTGTTAAAAATTAAAGTAACATAGTTTAATCCATTTCATTGTCCACGAACACTATAATATAATCCTTTATTACCTTTTTCGTAATATTTTGCTTCAATACTGTTACTCAGTTTTACTGTTAATTTGACATAATTGGCTTTATCTTTCATTTTTATAATTCCTTAAATAATATTGAATGTGTTTATATGCATCTTGTTCATGTTTTGTTAATTTTATATTTCCTTTATAATTTTCTATTTTAGTTTTATTTTTTGGTTCACTTCCTAAATAATCTCAATTCATAACATCTTCTACTAATACCATTAATGTACCAATAGTTTTAGGAGTTGTTAATGGATTAGTTAATAATTGTTTTGAATTTAAAAAGAAATTTTCGACAATAACTAATATTTTTTTATTATCAGAATGTTTTTTAATTAATAAAAAGTATTTTTTATACAAATTTTTACTTTCTAAAACTGTTTTAGTTTTAAATGTTTCATTAAAAATAATATTATTAGTTTCATTTGAATATATAACAATTCCATTATTACCAATACCAGCGGGGTCAATACCAATAATTAAGTCATATTGCATTAATTAAGTTAACCTCTAATAACTGTTTTAATAATTTCTAAATTACAATTACATCAACAATATTTACATTCTTCAATAAATTCTTTATGACCACAAACTAAATTATCTTTTTTTAAATCATCAATCAGTTTAATTAGTCCTATTTTAAATTCAATATCATCACTGTTTGGTATGCAAATCGTTCCTCTTTTAGTTAAATATTCTTTATCCATATTTATACCTCCTACTTAACCTAATATTTAAAATACAGTCATAACAAATCGCTTTACTATTTTTATCTCTTAAAAAATATTTTCTTGTTTTTATATCATTAGTATTAAATAATAAATAATCTAATTTATTTTGTTTACATGTTCAACAAAAATACTTTTTCATTATGAGTTGAAATTTCCTTATAAGAAGTAACTATATAATTAATTGGTAAATCATCATGTTTATATTGATTATTTATTTTAAAACCTTTTCTGTTTTCTTCTCACGTAATGTTATATTTAAAACAAGGATTAGTAATTTTAGTTTTGTTATCAGTTATTTCACCCATAAATCAACTATTATGCTGGTCATAAAATGTTAGTGGTTCAAATTTTATATCATTAAGATAATATTCTTTTGGAGCAGTTGGTTTATTAACAGTTATTTTCTGTTCAGAAATATATGGTTCTAATAATTTTGTTAATTCATCACCATTTAATTCTCTTTTAATATTTTCAGAATTAAAAACTCAATATGTGTAATTATTATCAACAATAAAAGAATTATTTTTAATCATTCATTTTGGAAGTGATAATTTATATTCAACATAATCAATAAGAATAAATTGTGGTTTATCTTTAACAATTTGTTCTTTTTTAAATTCTATTTGCATAATAATCCTTTCCTAATATGTTCTGTTGCTTCTAGCATAAAGAACATATATTTTGATTTTTAGATTATTAATAATACTACTATTCGTTTTATTAATTCCAGCAATTCTGGGCTCAAAAATAAATTGTGAAATTTTAAAAAACATTAAGGCATTCGATTCAATATTTATTTAACGGACTTCTCCCCACATGTACTTGTGGAGGGAATAATGAAACTGAATGAATTCAACAATGCTTTTCAAACTGAACAGCAATGTCTTGCATATATAGCAAATTTGAAAGAAAACAAATGTATTAGGTGTTTTAATTTTAATTTGAATACTTCTGATTTAAAAAGAATGAGATGTTTAAAATGTAATCAAACATTTAGCATTCTCACAGGCACCATATTTTTAAGGTCACAAACATCTTTAACATCTTGGTTTTATCTTATCTTTAGATGAATAAACACCAAACATGGAATTCCATCAACAGATATTGCAAAAGAATTGGGAGTGACTTTGAAAATTGCTTGAAGAATGACTCATAAAATCAGAACACGTATTGCAAAACAAAAACCTCAATTTATTGTTGAAGGTACAGTGCAAATTGATGAAATGTATCTTTCACATATGGGTTTTAAAAAACAAGGAAGATCCTTGGTGAATAAAACCTTGATTGTTGGCATTTATCAAAAAACAACCAATAATTTAATTGTGAAAGTATTGAAAAACGCAAACAGTAAAAATCTTTTGCAGTTTGCAATAAACCACATTTCTTCAAAGTGTGTTGTACATACTGATTTTTGAAAAGGATATTGCGATTTTAAATCAGTTTTCACTAAGCATGAAACAGTTAACCATCAAGATGGCTATGTTTCAAAAATTGGTGTAAATACCAACCAAATTGAATCAGTTTGAAAACATATAAGAAGAACATTTAAAACACATATCAAAGTTGCAAAACATCATGTTCATTTATATGCTAAAGAAGTTGCATATAAATTCAACAAGATACCTAGTTTTGAAACTGTAATTCTATGTTTGATTTAAAAATGTGGGGAGAAGTCCGTAGATAGGCTTTTCTCAGCATTTATGTGATAAAATTAAAATAGTACATAAAGGGAGAAAAGCCTATTTTAATTGAACCGGCACCGCTTAATTTTTTTTACAAGTTTGAAATTTATTTTCTCGCCCAAAAAAATTTTTCAAAAAAAAATAAAAAATAAAACCAACACTTGCTCACTGGGGAGTGGCAAGGTTCGTTAAATAAAGAATAGAATTAATACAATAGGTCCCTATAACAGGTCTATATATACTAGTTTCCAATTCGCTCCCACCCCAAGAATTACCATTAATGGTTAGTATATTTTATTAGGTATCACTCCACTTATTATTTATCCATGCAAGTCCACATGCTCTGGCTACTATTTTTAACAACTGTGTTGTAGTTCACTTTTTTAGTTTCCTAACACGTGTTGATAATAGCGTTAAAGACGGTTATTAAAAATTTTAAAATTTTACAATTACAAAAAAAAGACAAGATTATTTCTTGTCTTTTTCCTTAATAAGTTTGAGAATAATTTTTTTAAAATGTATATTTTTTAAAATACGTCGAATATAAATTTAAATTTAAGGGTTAAAGAGAGTAATTTTGTCTAATTTTCATTATTTTTCAAATAATTCATTTTTGGAAATAAGTTACTAATATAATAATTAATTATTTCGTAAATTTGACAACCGCCCAATATATTTTTCCATTTTTTCTTCTTTAATAAGATTTAAAATTCATGTACTTCTTTCATTATCATTAACTATTTTAAAATAATGAATAAAACTATTAATAATTAAATTATCATAATCCATTTTTTTTAGTTGTTGATTAATAATTTTGTTTTTATTAAAAATCTGTTTTTCAGATAACATAATTAAATTACGGACTTCTCCCCACATGTACTTGTGGAGGGAATAATGAAACTGAATGAATTCAACAATGCTTTTCAAACTGAACAGCAATGTCTTGCATATATAGCAAATTTGAAAGAAAACAAATGTATTAGGTGTTTTAGTTTTAATTTGAATACTTCTGATTTAAAAAGAATGAGATGTTTAAAATGTAATCAAACATTTAGCATTCTCACAGGCACCATATTTTCAAGGTCACAAACATCTTTAACATCTTGGTTTTATCTTATCTTTAGATGAATAAACACCAAACATGGAATTCCATCAACAGATATTGCAAAAGAATTGGGAGTGACTTTGAAAACTGCTTGAAGAATGACTCATAAAATCAGAACACGTATTGCAAAACAAAAACCTCAATTTATTGTTGAAGGTACAGTGCAAATTGATGAAATGTATCTTTCACATATGGGTTTTAAAAAACAAGGAAGATCCTTGGTGAATAAAACCTTGATTGTTGGCATTTATCAAAAAACAACCAATAATTTAATTGTGAAAGTATTGAAAAACGCAAAGAGTAAAAATCTTTTGCAGTTTGCAAAAAACCACATTTCTTCAAAATGTCTTGTATATACTGATTCTTGAAAAGGATATTGCGATTTTAAATCAGTTTTCACTAAGCATGAAACAGTTAACCAGAGGCTTTTTAATAATCTGTGTATCTTTGTTTTACAAAGTTACTAATTTAGATTAATTCTGTCTTCAAATTTTATCATAAAATGAGCAATTGCTGTATTTCAATTTTGAATAGGCAATGTTCATTTTTTTGTTATATTTTCAATTGCCAAGTAAAATATTTTGAAAACTGCCATATCATTAGGAAAAACTTTTTTTATTTCTGATGATTTTTCGTAATTGACTATTAACAGATTCAATAGCATTTGTAGTATAAATCACTCTTTTGATTTCTACTGGATAACTAATAAAAACCATTAAATTATCTCAATTTTTATATCAAGATTTAGTAATTTGAGGATATTGTTTATTTCATTTACTTTCAAACGATTCTAAAGCTTGCATTGCTTGTTCTTCACTACATGCACTATAAATTGGTTTTAAATCTGCAACTAGACCTTTTCGATGTTTGTATGAAACATATTTTAAACTATTTCTAATTTGATGAACAATGCATAATTGATGTTCTGTTTTAGGATAAACTGATTGTATTGCTTCTGACATGCCTGTTAAATTATCACTACAAGCAATAAGAATATCATTTAAGCCACGATTTTTCATTTCTGTGAAATTAGATAATCAAAACTTAGAACCTTCATTTTCACTAATTCATAATCCTAAAACATCTTTTTGCCTTCTAAATCAACTCCTAATGCTATATAAACTGATTTGTTAATAATCCGTTTATCTTGTCGTACTTTAACTACTATACAATCAAAATAAACAATAGGATAAATACTTTCTAATGGTCGATTTTGTCATGCTTTAACATCATCAATAACATCATCAGTAATTTGACTAATAACACTTTCACTAATATCAGCACCATGATATAACTCTTGCAACTGCATTCTAATGTCAGATAATGTCATTCCTTTTGCATACAAGGAAAGAACTTGTTGATCAAAACCATCAAATCTTCTTTGCCTTTTTAGGAACTATTACAGGAGTAAAATTACTATTGCGATCTCTTGGTACATCAATTTCAATTTTACCTTGTTGAGTTATTAATTTTTTTGAACTTGTACCATTACGAGCATTTTCAGTAGTACTATGTTGATTTTTTTCATATCCTAAATAATTTTGCATTTCAGAATTCAACATTTTTTCAACTAATCTTTTTGTTAATTCTTTATATAAACCGCCAGGTTTAAAAACTGTTGTTAAATCTTCAGTATTTTCTAGTAATAAATCTACTGCTTTTGATATTGGATCATTATTATTAAAGTTATCTTTTTTAGCCATCTGTAACTCACTCTTTCTAGTCATTTAATTATATTTACTAGAATTAATTAAACATAGTTATTTTTGTAAGTTACACAGATTACTAAACATTTCCGTTAACCATCAAGATGGCTATGTTTCAAAAATTGGTGTAAATACCAACCAAATTGAATCAGTTTGAAAACATATAAGAAGAACATTTAAAACACATATCAAAGTTGCAAAACATCATGTTCATTTATATGCTAAAGAAGCTGCATATAAATTCAACAAGATACCTAGTTTTGAAACTGTAATGCTATGTTTGATTTAAAAATGTGGGGAGAAGTCCGTAGATAGGCTTTTCTCAGCATTTATGTGATAAAATTAAAATAGTACATAAAGGGAGAAAAGCCTTAAATTATTTTTAACTGCAAAATTTAATTTTGTTTTTAAATTTTCATATGATACTTGCTTTTTTTCTGAATTGTAACCTTGCATAAAAATACTATGTGTTAATAAATTACGCATAAATTTTAATCAAAAAATAATATTTAATTTCTCAAAATTATTTTTAATTTTATTTATTTTACTTTTATTTTTTTTAGTTAAATTTTTACTTTTATATATGTTTAAAATTTCAAAAGAAAAATAAACAAGTTCATACACATCATATAAATAATTTACTAAAGTTCTAATATTAGTGATAATACTACATTTAGATTTTTCTAATATAATTAAATCATTACTAATACTTGTAATATTAACTCTAGCATTTAGTAATTTTTGTATTTGTTTTTGATCATAAGATCACTTTTTTTCTTTAGAAGCCTCATTTAATAAAACTGAAGCAAAAAAATCTATATATTCAAATATATAACTTTCTAATTTAACTATTGCATTAAGTTTATCTTCATAGGAATTATTATTTTTCATATTATTATATTCCTTACTAAATTTGAAAATATTAATTTTATTTTTTAATTTAAATATGGGAATATTAATGGTTCATTAAAAATTTTACCCCATAATTCCAGCTTCATATAAATGTTTAAAGTGACCTTCTTTAACTTTTAATTCATCAAAAGTACCAACTTGAACTAAACCTTTTTCTTTTTCTAAAACTAAAATCTTATCAACAGTTTTAATTGTTGATAAACGATGGGCAATAATAATACTAGTACGACCAATCATTAATTTATTAAATTGTGCTTGTATTTCCTTTTCGACAATATTATCTAAAGCACTAGTAGCTTCATCTAAAATTAATAGTTCTGGATTTTTTAAAAAGATACGAGCAATAGCTACTCTTTGTTTTTGACCACCAGATAAGTTAATCCCACGTTCACCTAAAATTGTATTATAACCATTAGGTAATTGTTCAATGTAATCATGTAAGTTAGCTTTACTTGCAGCAATTTTGATTTCTTCTAAAGTTGCTCCTTGCTTAGTATAACTAATGTTTTCGGCAAATGTGCCAAATAAAATTTGTGGATCTTGTTCAATATAGCCAATATGATGTAAGTATTGTGCTAAGTCAATATCACGTAAATCAGTATTATTATTAATTAAAATTCTTCCTTCAGTAGGGTCATAGTAACGTAGTAATAACTTAGAAATAGTAGTTTTTCCGACACCAGTTGCACCAACAATAGCATAACTTTTACCTTTTTCAAAAGTGAAAGAGAAGTTATTTAAAATTCAGTCTTCTTTTTCATCATAGCGGAAATTAACATTTTCAAAAATAATATCACTAGTAATTTGTTTTACTGGTAAGGCTTTTTCTTTATTAACTATTTTTGGTTTAATATTAAGAATTTCATTAACTCTTAAAATTGAAGTTGATGTTTTAGCTCAATTACCTAAGAATTGAATACTTTGAATAACTGGGAAAATTAAAGTGTTGACTGCTAATAAAAAAGCAATTAGTGTTGAAACACTAATGATGTGTTTACTTACAAACATGAAACCAGCAACTAAACCAACAATGTTAATTCCTGTTAGTAATGTAATTAGTAATGCTCTAGTAAAACTTTCAAAAGTAATAGTTTTTTTTGCTGCTTGATAATATTTAAGATGTTCATTAGAAAATCTTTTATTTTCACTTTTTTCTGTAGCATTACTTTTAATTAAAGTAATAGTATTTAGTCGATCAGTAATATCAGCATTAACTTCAGTGTAAACTTTTCTTCATTTATAGTTTAAATAACGAATAATTTGAACATTTAATACTGATATTATTAAAATTGATAAAACAATACCTAAAACAATTAATGATAATTGTCAATTTAAAGAAAAAATAACGTAAATTGAACCAAAAAAAGTCACAATTGAACTAAGCATAGTTAAAGGAATAGATTGCATATTTTCACCAATAACACTAGTATCACTAATTAGTTTTGTTAAAGTGTCACCAATTTTGCGATCTTCATAATATGACATATCTAAATCTAGTAAATGTTTTAAAACTTTATTTCGATATTCAATTTCAACTTTAACACCAATGATGCTTCCTGTTAAATTACGAAAGTACATAAATAATCCTGATGCAATTTGTAAACTAATTAAAATATAAGCTAAAGTAGTAATTTTTTCTCATTGAAAACCATCGGGGGTAGCTAAAAAATTATTAGTAATTTTAGGAATAATTACTGAAATTATTGAAGAAGCAATAGTGGTTAGTATTGCAATTAGATAAAGTAGTGGATATTTTTTAAAGTATTTAATAACTGCGCTTAAGAAACCACTTTTTTTTATTTTTAATTCATTATAATCAGTCACGCTTTTTTTTATTTTTGCTGTTGTATTTTCTTTTGTCGGCGAAGCAGTAATTTTTGTTTTATTTTTTTTGGACATAATATTTGTTCTCCTTATTAATAATTTATTTTTATTTGTTATAGTGGTAAACCCAATTCTTTTAATGGAATATAATTAAAAAAATAACGACAATTACTATCTATTATATAATTTAAAGTATCTTTATATTCTGGTTTTTTAAATCAATCACTTAATAAATATCAGTATTCAATTTTGCAATCATTACTGAACAAATACATCTTCTGTTTTAAGTTATACTTCCCTTTTCTTTAATATTATATATTAAATAACGGACTTCTCCCCACATGTACTTGTGGAGGGAATAATGAAACTGAATGAATTCAACAATGCTTTTCAAACTGAACAGCAATGTCTTGCATATATAACAAATTTGAAAGAAAACAAATGTATTAGGTGTTTTAGTTTTAATTTGAATACTTCTGATTTAAAAAGAATGAGATGTTTAAAATGTAATCAAACATTTAGCATTCTCACAGGCACCATATTTTCAAGGTCACAAACATCTTTAACATCTTGGTTTTATCTTATCTTTAGATGAATAAACACCAAACATGGAATTCCATCAACAGATATTGCAAAAGAATTGGGAGTGACTTTGAAAACTGCTTGAAGAATGACTCATAAAATCAGAACACGTATTGCAAAACAAAAACCTCAATTTATTGTTGAAGGTACAGTGCAAATTGATGAAATGTATCTTTCACATATGGGTTTTAAAAAACAAGGAAGATCCTTGGTGAATA
Organism: Spiroplasma ixodetis; assembly: GCF_027923845.1. Classification (GTDB taxonomy): domain Bacteria; phylum Bacillota_I; class Bacilli_A; order Mycoplasmatales; family VBWQ01; genus Spiroplasma_E; species Spiroplasma_E ixodetis_A. Next base: position 1,736,627 of record NZ_AP026933.1, on the reverse strand, counting down.
AAACCTTGATTGTTGGCATTTATCAAAAAACAACCAATAATTTAATTGTGAAAGTATTGAAAAACGCAAAGAGTAAAAATCTTTTGCAGTTTGCAAAAAACCACATTTCTTCAAAATGTCTTGTATATACTGATTCTTGAAAAGGATATTGCGATTTTAAATCAGTTTTCACTAAGCATGAAACAGTTAACCATCAAGATGGCTATGTTTCAAAAATTGGTGTAAATACCAACCAAATTGAATCAGTTTGAAAACATATAAGAAGAACATTTAAAACACATATCAAAGTTGCAAAACATCATGTTCATTTATATGCTAAAGAAGCTGCATATAAATTCAACAAGATACCTAGTTTTGAAACTGTAATGCTATGTTTGATTTAAAAATGTGGGGAGAAGTCCGTAGATAGGCTTTTCTCAGCATTTATGTGATAAAATTTAAAAATAGTACATAAAGGGAGAAAAGCCTTAAATAATTAATAAATAAGTATTTTACTATAGATACTATTTGTTAATTTTTATTACTTCACGCTTCATATATTGTTAAAAACTTATTATTTAATGGTTTTTTTGCTCTAGTAAATGCTTTTTTAAAATTTCTAGATAGTATTTAAAAGCAACAGTTAAATCTTGAAAGGCAAGTTTTCTTAATTCTTCAACATAATAATGGTTACGTTCAATTGATATTTTATCTGCTAATAATACTATTAATTCTAAAGTTTTCATTTCGTTTGCACCAGTAGTGTGTTTAGCAATTGCATGAAGAACTAAATCATCATGGTACTGATAATGATTTTTTAAATACAATGCTGCTACATAACCATGTCAAACTGGAAATGGTTCTTGTAAAATTTCTTTATTATATTTTGTTAAAAATTTAGTCATTTTATTTTTACTTCATTGTTTGCAAAGGTCATGATAAGTTCCAGCAATTAGGGCTTTATTAGCATCTTCGTTATAATGGATTGCTAATTTAACAGCCATTTTACCAACATTAATACAATGTTCAGTTCTATTGTTATCCAAATTTGCTTTTAAACGCTCATAACTATATATTAAATTATTGTTAATATAATCATTAATTTTAATATCGATTTGATTAATAATTTCACCATTTCTAATTTTGGCAGAGCTAATATCACTGCTTGGTCGAACTACTAAATTTTGACATTTGTATTTTGACATTAGTTCTAATGTTTTACGATAATGAGGGCGATTAACAACAATAATTTTAACTAAATTAATTAACTGTTCAATTCCTTGTCATTTATTTAAGGTATATAAATTATCAGAACCAATAATAAAAAAGAATTTGTGATTTGGATAGTTTTCAATAAAGTAGTTAATAGTATTAATAGTATAACTAGGTTGCTTACTTGTTAGTTCATAATCATTTAATTTTATTCAAAAATAGTTTTTAATAACTAAATTAATCATATCGACTCTTTGTTGATCGCTGGCACTGACACTATCTTTTAACGGATTTTGTTTTGTTGGTAAAATTCAAACTTCATCAAGTGAAAGTTTATGATAAGCTGTATTTACAATGTTTAAATGTTGATTATGAAATGGATCAAAAGTTCCACCAAAAATGCCAATTCTTTTCATTATTTGCTAGTTCCTAATGATTCTAAAATTTCTTTATTATATTTTTTTGTTCTTATCATTTTAATTTCATGTAAATAAGGTGGATGGCCATTAATTCATGGCGTTTCTAAAATTTTTATTTTAGTAAGCAACAATGGATGATAAATAATGTTAATTAAAGTTTGAAAACCAAGATAACCCATTCCTAAGTTAGCATGACGATCTTTATGAGCATTGATTGGGTTTTTAGAATCATTAACATGAATAACTAATAATTTATCTAATCCAATAAGTTGATCAAATTTTTGTATTATTTGTTCTAAATTATTATTAAGATCATAACCAGCATCAGATAAGTGACAAGTATCTCAACAAACACCAATTAGTTCGGGTCTTTTTACATTATTAATAATATATTGAAGTTGTTCAAAAGTAGTTCCTACTTCACTACCTTTTCCTGACATTGTTTCCAAAGCAATTTTTACAGTTTGTTTTTCTAAACATGCTGCATTTAGTCCTTTAACAATTTGTTCTAAAGCAGTTTCTGGTAAAGCACCAACAGCGCTACCTGGATGTAAAACCAAAGTTTTAATGCCAATATCTTGACAGCGAATTATTTCTTGTCGTAAGAAATCTACTGCTAATTGGTAAGTACTTTTGTTAATACTATTAGCCAGATTAATAATGTAAGGAGCATGAACAATAAGATTATTAATATCAATATTTTTTTCAATTAGTTTTTCTGTAAATTCTTTAATAAATAATGCTTTGGTTGGTTTACGAATTGTATTTTGTGGAGCACCTGTATAAAACATAAACGTATTGGCATTATAACTTAGAGCCTCTTCAAGAGCACCCAATAAATATTTTGGTGCTTTCATTGAAACATGAGATCCAATAATTAATTTGTCATTTTCCATCTTGCTTCCTCTTTCATTATTAATTTTCATCAAAAAGTTTTTTTCTTCTTGCAATTGCTTGTGTTTTTTTAATTTTCTTAATTGATGCTTTAATGTGTTGTTTTCTTGTTTCTTTTTTTATTGCTTCTAAATCTTTATTAAATTTTTTCTTATAACCAGGAGTTACATTTTTATTTTTTTTAAAGCGATTAATAACATATTGCTCTTCTTTATTTCTTTCTATTTTTCGTTTATGAGCAACGATGTTGTCATTACTAATTTCTGGTAGTAACTTATTATCTTTAATTTTATAGTATTCTATTGGAACATTTAAATTTTTTAACTTATGAATAGTAGAATTATCACTCTTATCATAAAATACATAAGAAATACCTGAATAGTTAGCTCGTCCTGTTCGCCCTGCTCGATGAAAATAATATTCTAGATTATTTGTCGGTAATTGTAAAGAGATAACATGAGATACCCCTTCAATATCAATACCACGTGCTGCGATATCTGAACAAACAACATATTGATATTCAAAATTTTTAATACGTTTAAAAGTTTGAGAACGTTCTCGTGCTGGTAATCCACCATGTAAGATTGCTACTTTTTTATTTTCTTCAATTAAGACGTTTGCAATTTCTTCAATATTTTCTTTGTTATTAACAAAAATTAAGCATAAATAAGGATCAAACATTGTTAATAATGATTGTAGTTGTTTTTTACTATCTTGATGATGACGATTAATAAAAATATGTTGAATTTTTTGAGATTTATTATCAATACTAATTGTAGTAGCGTTAGTAATATATTTTTTTAATCAAGTAACTAGTTGGGGTAATATTGTTGCTGAAAAAGTCATAATTTGAGTATTTTTATTCATTTTAGTAATTAAAAAATCTAAATCTTCCATGAATCCCATATCAAATAACATATCACATTCATCAATAACTAAAGTGTTAGTAGTAGTAATTGCTAACATATTAAGTTCATATAAACGTTTTAATCTAGTTGGAGTTCCAATTACAATTTGTGGTTGATTATTACTTAAATTATTACTTTGACGAATAATATCTTTGCCACTGACTAAACAAGCAATGCTAATATTTTGATCTTTGATTAAAGCTTTTAAAAAATTGAACGTTTGTTGAGCAAGTTCACGAGTAGGTGTAATAATAACTGCTTGTGTTACTTTTAAAGTAACATTACAATTATTTAAAATTGGAATTAAATAAGTATGAGTTTTACCACTACCAGTAGCACTTTTAATAATTAAGTTTTTATTAGTTAATGCTAAAGGAATAATTTCGGTTTGGACTGGTGTTGGATTAATTAGTTTTTCTTTTTTTAAATTTTCAATTAGTCATGGTTGTAAATTAAATTGTTGAAATGACATGCGTTCACCTTTTTCTTTAATGCAATATTAATATTTTATCTTATTTTTACTAAGTTCTTTAAAAAATAAGATAAAAAACTTTATTAAAAGTAATAATAATTACTATTTTAATGTTTAAGATTATTAATTTTCAAAAAATAAAAAAATACATCAGTAATTTATACAACTAATTGTTTATTTAAATTTCTACTCTAATAAAAGTAAAATGTCAATAGATTATTTTTAATCATGTAAAATTAACTTAGAAAAAAATTAAGGGCTTAGAAAAGAGGTTTGTAATTTATGTCAGAAGAAGATGAAGAAGAAAAGAAAAAGAAGAAGAAATCAACAAAAATTATTGCTGGTCTTATCGGCTCTGCAGTTTTAATTGGAGCCACCATTGCTGGTGGTATGACAGCTATTGCCGAAACAGAAGGAAAAAAAGAAGAAGAAGAGGAAGAAAAAATTAAAAAAAATCAAATGATTCGATCTCTAAACAATCATCAATTAGTGATAATAAACAAACTTTAGCAGTAATTTTCAAAAACAAAACAAATCTGCAATTAAAACCTGAAGACAAATTGAAAATGACAAGTCCAGAAACTGTAAAGGAGGTTATTAAAGAGAGACTAATTGAAAGTAATCCACAATCAAATTTAATAAAAGAAAAAATTATTTTAGGTAATTTAAAATATAATAATATGAACATTAAACCAACTACTTTAACAGTTGAAATGACTTATGATGACCCTTTAGTTATTGGAAGTGTAATTTTAAATGTAATTTATCCAAAATAAAAGATAAGAAGAACTTGTTTATAAAATGACGCAAATTTATATATTAAGAAAATTTAGGGGGTTATTTATATGCAAAATAATTTAAATATAATGTTTTTAGTTAATTGATCAGATTTTTCAATAAAGGACTGAATAATCATAGGATTATCAATATTATTATTAATGCTAACTTTTATTTTTATTTTAGTTATTTTTCTTTTTAAAAGAAAAAGATTTAAGTTTAAAATAAATAATATTATAAGTGATAATTTAGTAAAAATAGGTAAAAATAATTATAAATTTTCAAGTAGAAATGCTTTTATACTCTTTAATGAAATTAAATCAATAATTTTAGATAAGCGTTATAAGTATTTTTATAAATTTAAAAAGAGATATAAAGATGGTAGTTTAAATAATGAACTTTTTGATATAGTTCAAAAATATTATTTAAAAAATGAAAAAGAATTAAAGAAAAAACCAAAACCTTTATTTGAAAATAAAAAAAATGATAAACCCAGTGATGCTGTTAATAAAAAAGATGATAAAAAAGTTAAATTTGTTTTTGATGATCAAGAAATGACAGTAAAAATTGAAGAAGATAAATAAAACTACTCAATTGAGTAGTTTTATTTATCTATAACTATTTTTCGGACTTCTCCCCACATGTACTTGTGGAGGGAATAATGAAACTGAATGAATTCAACAATGCTTTTCAAACTGAACAGCAATGTCTTGCATATATAGCAAATTTAAAAGAAAACAAATGTATTAGGTGTTTTAGTTTTAATTTGAATACTTCTGATTTAAAAAGAATGAGATGTTTAAAATGTAATCAAACATTTAGCATTCTCACAGGCACCATATTTTCAAGGTCACAAACATCTTTAACATCTTGGTTTTATCTTATCTTTAGATGAATAAACACCAAACATGGAATTCCATCAACAGATATTGCAAAAGAATTGGGAGTGACTTTGAAAACTGCTTGAAGAATGACTCATAAAATCAGAACACGTATTGCAAAACAAAAACCTCAATTTATTGTTGAAGGTACAGTGCAAATTGATGAAATGTATCTTTCACATATGGGTTTTAAAAAACAAGGAAGATCCTTGGTGAATAAAACCTTGATTGTTGGCATTTATCAAAAAACAACCAATAATTTAATTGTGAAAGTATTGAAAAACGCAAAGAGTAAAAATCTTTTGCAGTTTGCAAAAAACCACATTTCTTCAAAATGTCTTGTATATACTGATTCTTGAAAAGGATATTGCGATTTTAAATCAGTTTTCACTAAGCATGAAACAGTTAACCATCAAGATGGCTATGTTTCAAAAATTGGTGTAAATACCAACCAAATTGAATCAGTTTGAAAACATATAAGAAGAACATTTAAAACACATATCAAAGTTGCAAAACATCATGTTCATTTATATGCTAAAGAAGCTGCATATAAATTCAACAAGATACCTAGTTTTGAAACTGTAATTCTATGTTTGATTTAAAAATGTGGGGAGAAGTCCGTAGATAGGCTTTTCTCAGCATTTATGTGATAAAATTAAAATAGTACATAAAGGGAGAAAAGCCCTATTTTTTTATATTTTAAAAATATGTATAAAAATTTAACACCAAATATTCTAGATATTATGATACAATTTTTTAAACTTAATTTAAGTTTTCAACTCATTATTTTAATTTTTAAAGTATATGGGTTTTTTATTTTTTTGAAAGGAAGATAAAAAGATATGTATAGTAAAGTTAAAAAAATAAAAAGTATATATAAATTAATTGCTGAAATTAAAGAAGAAATAAAACTTCCAGAAGGATTTGAAGAAAGAAAAATGTACCATGCTTGAATACAAGAACCACTTTGCAATGTTGTAGATACCACTTGATATTATGAAATTGATATAAAAATTCAAAATATTGAAAAAAGATTAAATAATAATATTAATAAAACTAGTTTAAAAGAAATCAAAATAGAATTGGAAAAAATAACAAAAGAAATTGATCAAAAAAATGGTTGAGATATAGAAAAAGATAATAATTTTATTGATGAAATAAATAAAATAAGTTTATCAATCCAACATAAAACTAAAATTAATAATAAATTTATAGCAAAATAAAAATAGTTACCATTTTGGTAACTATTTTTCTAAATTAAAAAAGATGCTAAAATCAAAAACATAAACTTAATATAAGTTTAATACACTATTTATTTTAAAAAGGAAATATAAAATATGGATATAATGTTAGAGAATAACAATAACGAGAGAAAAAGGAAATGTTTAGTAATCTGTGTAACTTACAAAAATAACTATGTTTAATTAATTCTAGTAAATATAATTAAATGACTAGAAAGAGTGAGTTACAGATGGCTAAAAAAGATAACTTTAATAATAATGATCCAATATCAAAAGCAGTAGATTTATTACTAGAAAATACTGAAGTGGAATGCCAACCCTTTTTAGGACTATTTTTTGGTAGACATTTGTTCATGATATTTAACGGGAGTTAGGTAGTTTAGAGTGCTGTGAATTCTTATGTTGTTATATCAATTTATGTAATCAAATAATTCTAATTTTAATTGGATTAATGATGTAAAATTTTTATCATTAATAAACTCTGTTTTGAAAGTTTTAAAAGTTGCTTCAGCAACAGCATTGTCATAAGGACATCCTTTTTTTGCTTAAAGAACGGGTAATATTGAATGCTAATAAAAGTTTATCAATAGTTTTATTATTGAATTCATTACCGCGATCGCTATGAAATATTTGAATATCTTTTAAACAGCGATTTGAGTGCATAAATGCTTGATGTACTAATGATGCATCTTTTTAACTCCAACACTATGTCCAATAATTTCGCGGTTGTACAGGTCTACTAATAGGCAAATATAGTTTCATTTACCATTAACTTGAACATAAGTTAAATCACTGACAATAACTTCATTTTTAATTCTATTATTAAAGTCTCTATTAACAAGATTGGTAATTTGACTATCATTGACTTTATTATGATGATTTTTGAATGATAATTTAGTGTATTTTGATATTAAATTATGCTTATTCATAATTTTTTTAATTTTTCTGCGTGATAAATAAATTTCTTGGTTTGCTAGTATGACTTTTAATCTTCTAGTACCATAAACTTCTTTATTTTCTTTAAAAGCACTAATAACAGCTTCATCATAAATATTATTTTGAATTTTTTCTTTTTCTTTAAATTAAAATAATATGTTGATTTAGAGAGTTTTAAAAAACGACACATTGTGCGAATTTTATATTTAACTTTATTTTTAGTAATAATTTCTATTTTCTGCCTATTATTAGTGCTGCTTGCTTTAAAATATCATTTTCCATTCGTAATTGTTTTAATTCTTTATTTGCTTGAATTAATTGTTTTTCTAAATCTGAAAGATTATTTTTAATTTTAAAACTACCTGAATTAGTAAATTGTTTAATTCATTTATAAGTAGTTGCTTTTGTAACATTATATTCTTTAGCAAGACAAGACACTGACTTACCACTTTGATATAAAGCTACTATTTGCTTTTTAAATTCGTCGGTATATGAGTTAATATTGGTCATAATTATAGTTCCTTTCTTTTAACAAATTTGTTCACTTGTCTACGTAATTAGTGTCCAATAAAGTGTAACCCATCCAGTTTCTTTTTCTTCTGCCATAATAATTTCATCTGTTCTTGAACCTAAAAAACTTGAACCACCTGCTTCTTTTCCAAAAATTTTATTACCATTAGCATAACCAATAAAATCAATTTGTTGATTACTTGGAAAGATAATACATCCCCCATCCTTAGTAATTTTTCATTTAATGCCATGTGGATTATTAGGTAATAAATTAATATTATATGTATCTAATAAAACTTGACAAACATTCATTAAAGCACCAATTGTAGTTTCGCTATGAGTATTTTCATATCTTCTTACTTCTTGGACACTACTATCACTAAAATTACAACATATAAATAAATCAAATGCTAAACAGTTTCAAGTTTTTCTTGTTCCCCGTGCTGTTGGAACAAAACGATAGAAACAATTGGTTGTGAAAAATTCTGCTCATTCATCACCAACAAATTGTTTAAAAATATCTCAACTAAAACCATAATTATTATCACTAAAATTAAGATTATATTTTTTATTTAATTGTGCATAACTAGTGATAAAAGCCATATTTACTCCTTATTTTTTAAAAAAAATTAAACTTAAATTATTAACAAACAAAAATTAGAAAGGAACATTAAAAATGTTTATATTACCATTTACTAATAATTTTGATTGAGACAAACATGATTTTAATCAAGATGAATTAAGTTTAAAACAAACAGAAGAATTATTTTCCAAAATAGATGATTATTTATGAAGTATATGTGATAAATCTGAATATAAATCATATAGATTTAGAAAAAGAAAATTAAAAGCAAAAAAGGGTTTACTAACTTATAAACGGCGTATTTGTAAACATTATAACATAGAAAAACAAAAAACTGAATACGTATCCTTATTAGATAACTATCTTGGTGTTAAAAAATATAGTAAGCTTGCACCAAATGTTATTAAACAAATTTTAAAATATTTTGCTGATGATAAAAAGTATCGTGATGTTTGTGATACTTTTATTGAAGGTTTAATAAGTAATAGTACAGTTTGTAGAACATATCAAAAATTTGAATTACCAAAAGCAAATATACCTAAAATAGTATTAGAAAAAAATCAAACTTTATATATAAATATTGATGATGGACATAGAAAATTTAAGTTTAATGAAAAACACAATACTAAAAATTGTAAAAAATGTTCTATGAGATTATTAGTATTTTGTACTGGTAAAAAGAAAAATGGAAAATTAATTAATAAAAGAGCAGTTTGTAAAATAAGAGTATCAAAAACAGAAATTGGTGCAGAAAAAACAGCTAAATTTATTCAAAAATATGGTAATTTATATTTTGAAAACTTTGACCAAGCAAATTTAATAGTTTGTGGTGATAGTGCAAAATGAATTAGAAAAACTGCTACAATTTTAAATGCTAAATTTATTTTAGATAAATTCCATGCTTTTCATGTTTTATTTCTTGGCATAATGGCAGGAAGAAGAAAAAATAAAATCGCTAAATTACACTATGAAAATGCAATAACTTTATTTGAAAAAGGTCAATATTATGAATTAATTGATTTTTTACAATCATTAACTTTACAATATAAAAAATTAAAAGTTGGTTATTTTATTAATGCAAAAGATGGTGTATTAAACCAAGCACTAGTTGAAAATATTGGTTGCTTTACTGAAACTAATATTAAACAAATTTTAAAAAAAATGATTGGTGATAGAACCTATAACATTGATATGTATACAAAAATGGTTAATTTTAAATGCTATCAAATAAATACAGCCATCCAGTTATTATAAATTAAAATTAAAATTTTAAAAAAACCAAAAAATAAAATAAAACTTATTAAAGATGCTTTAATAAGAATTTTTGTGTTATAAAAGTAAGTATTATTGTTGACTAATATTTTTCAAGTGTTAAGATTAAGATACAATTGCATATTGAAGTCAAAATTATTCTCGTCTAACTTTATAATTTTAAGACAAATTTGAATATTATTGACAACATCGGTACGCTCCCGTTTTTTTAATAAAACGTTGGCAACAACACAATTTCCTAGTAAAATTAGGATAAATGTGCCAAATAGTTCACCAATAATTACTTGTGAGACTTCTGGCATAATATTTTCCTCCTTAAATTAAATATTTTTTATCATATTTGCTACTAGTAAAGCAATTGCTGGTGCTGAACTTAGACCTGGTGATTTAATACCAGCAACATTAATAAAGTTAGGATTATTACTAGCAAATTTTATGAAAAAATCATCAGTTTCAACACAAATTGCTCGTGAACCACTAATTACTTTACAAGTTTTATTAATATTTAAAGTTGGAATAATTTTTAGACCAATTTTATTAATAAGTTCAATATCTTCAATTGTAATTAATCTAGTATCACTTTTCGGTACATTTTCATGAGAAGTAGGACCCACCAAGATATGACCATCAAGCATTGGGGCAACTATTACTCCTTTACCATGAATAGTAGGTATCATAAATAGAATGTGATTATTTATAATATGATTTTCGGTTTTTTCAAGAATACAATACTGTCCTCTTCTAGTTTTTAAAGTGAAATCTTGACAATTTATTAACTTTGCAATATCATCAGCATAATGACCAGCAGCATTAATAATATATTTTGAAGTAAAAGTTACTTTTTTTTGATTATTTAAACAAGTAACTCGAAAACCTGAATTTAATGTTTCAATATTAATTACTTGATGATCAACTTTTAGTTGTCCTTTATTTTTAATCATGCGATTAATTAAAGATTGTGTTAATAATACTGGATCAACAGCATATGAAGCAGAACAAAGTAGTGCACTAGTAACTTTTGGATTAACATTAGGTTCTAATGAAATTACTTCTTCTCTTGTTAATATTGATAATTCTTTTTTAGCAAGACCATTAGTAATACCGCGTGCATATAATTTTTGTATTTCTGAGTTTTCTTCTTTGCTAAAAGCAAGTATTAAAGAATCAATTTTTTTTCATGGAAAATCTAAATTTTTAAATCAATCATTTTCATATAATTTTCTGCCCTCTAGATTTAATTTAGCATTTAGTTTTCCTGGTGTTGGATCAAATCCACCATGAATGACTCCAGAATTTGCTTCTGATGTTTCTTGGGCAATTCTTAAATTTTTTTCTAAAATAACTACTTTTAAGTTTCTTTTTGATAATTCATCACTAATAGCAGCACCAATAACACCAGCACCAATAGTAATAACATCAAAATCAAATTCCATTACTTTCACCTCTCTCTAAACATCATTAAGAACAAAAGTTCTATCTGTGTATAGTTTAATTATAATATATTTTTTTATTATTAACTTAATTCCAAATATTAGGTTAATTTTTAGACATTTTTAAATGAGATTTTATTAAAAAAAATAAGAAAAATTTGTGTTATATTATAAATAACGATATAAGTTCAATATCGTTATAATTTTAATGAGTATATATAAAAAGATATCTAATTATTAAAATTGTATTATTTAAAAGGTAGGTATATGAATGAAACAATTACTAATGACATTAAGTACATTAACAACATTAACTTTAACAAGTAATACTGTTATTAATAGTATTAATGATAATATTGTTAATAACAGTAGCTTAACAAATAAATCATCAATAAAGAATTCTACAAATTCATTATTTAATAATCAATGAAATGTTTTAGATACTAGTGATTGAATTACTAACCAATCAATAACTGATTATAAGTTTTACAGTTATGATTTCAGCGGAAATGTTTAGTAATCTGTGTAACTTACAAAAATAACTATGTTTAATTAATTCTAGTAAATATAATTAAATGACTAGAAAGAGTGAGTTACAGATGGCTAAAAAAGATAACTTTAATAATAATGATCCAATATCAAAAGCAGTAGATTTATTACTAGAAAATACTGAAGATTTAACAACAGTTTTTAAACCTGGCGGTTTATATAAAGAATTAACAAAAAGATTAGTTGAAAAAATGTTGAATTCTGAAATGCAAAATTATTTAGGATATGAAAAAAATCAACATAGTACTACTGAAAATGCTCGTAATGGTACAAGTTCAAAAAAAATTAATAACTCAACAAGGTAAAATTGAAATTGATGTACCAAGAGATCGCAATAGTAATTTTACTCCTGTAATAGTTCCTAAAAGGCAAAGAAGATTTGATGGTTTTGATCAACAAGTTTTCTTTCCTTGTATGCAAAAGGAATGACATTATCTGACATTAGAATGGAGGCTTTTTAATAATCTGTGTATCTTTGTTTTACAAAGTTACTAATTTAGATTAATTCTGTCTTCAAATTTTATCATAAAATGAGCAATTGCTGTATTTCAATTTTGAATAGGCAATGTTCATTTTTTTGTTATATTTTCAATTGCCAAGTAAAATATTTTGAAAACTGCCATATCATTAGGAAAAACTTTTTTATTTCTGATGATTTTTCGTAATTGACTATTAACAGATTCAATAGCATTTGTAGTATAAATCACTCTTTTGATTTCTACTGGATAACTAATAAAAACCATTAAATTATCTCAATTTTTATATTAAGATTTAGTAATTTGAGGATATTGTTTATTTCATTTACTTTCAAACGATTCTAAAGCTTGCATTGCTTGTTCTTCACTACATGCACTATAAATTGGTTTTAAATCTGCAACTAGACCTTTTCGATGTTTGTATGAAACATATTTTAAACTATTTCTAATTTGATGAACAATGCATAATTGATGTTCTGTTTTAGGATAAACTGATTGTATTGCTTCTGACATGCCTGTTAAATTATCACTACAAGCAATAAGAATATCATTTAAGCCACGATTTTTCATTTCTGTGAAATTAGATAATCAAAACTTAGAACCTTCATTTTCACTAATTCATAATCCTAAAACATCTTTTTTGCCTTCTAAATCAACTCCTAATGCTATATAAACTGATTTGTTAATAATCCGTTTATCTTGTCGTACTTTAACTACTATACAATCAAAATAAACAATAGGATAAATACTTTCTAATGGTCGATTTTGTCATGCTTTAACATCATCAATAACATCATCAGTAATTTGACTAATAACACTTTCACTAATATCAGCACCATGATATAACTCTTGCAACTGCATTCTAATGTCAGATAATGTCATTCCTTTTGCATACAAGGAAAGAAAACTTGTTGATCAAAACCATCAAATCTTCTTTGCCTTTTTAGGAACTATTACAGGAGTAAAATTACTATTGCGATCTCTTGGTACATCAATTTCAATTTTACCTTGTTGAGTTATTAATTTTTTTGAACTTGTACCATTACGAGCATTTTCAGTAGTACTATGTTGATTTTTTTCATATCCTAAATAATTTTGCATTTCAGAATTCAACATTTTTTCAACTAATCTTTTTGTTAATTCTTTATATAAACCGCCAGGTTTAAAAACTGTTGTTAAATCTTCAGTATTTTCTAGTAATAAATCTACTGCTTTTGATATTGGATCATTATTATTAAAGTTATCTTTTTAGCCATCTGTAACTCACTCTTTCTAGTCATTTAATTATATTTACTAGAATTAATTAAACATAGTTATTTTTGTAAGTTACACAGATTACTAAACATTTCCAAAACTTTTATTTTCTTGTTGGTTACTTGTTCTAGTATGTTTTGGTTTATTTATGTTTAAAAGTATTGCTGTACTAGTTGTACCAATTGGCATGATATTAATTTCCTTTATTTAAGAGTTATTTTAATTGGATTTGTTGAACCTTTATAATTTAAGTCATTAACATTTGCAGTAATAGTTATGTATAAGTCACCTGCTTTTTGTTTTTGATTACTTACATTAGTTTTTCCTTGTGTGGAATGGCAACCCTTTTTAGGACTATTTTTTGGTAGACATTTGTTCATGATATTTAACGGGAGTTAGGTAGTTTAGAGTGCTGTGAATTCTTATGTTGTTATATCAATTTATGTAATCAAATAATTCTAATTTTAATTGGATTAATGATGTAAAATTTTTATCATTAATAAACTCTGTTTTGAAAGTTTTAAAAGTTGCTTCAGCAACAGCATTGTCATAAGGACATCCTTTTTTGCTTAAAGAACGGGTAATATTGAATGCTAATAAAAGTTTATCAATAGTTTTATTATTGAATTCATTACCGCGATCGCTATGAAATATTTGAATATCTTTTAAACAGCGATTTGAGTGCATAAATGCTTGATGTACTAATGATGCATCTTTTTAACTCCAACACTATGTCCAATAATTTCGCGGTTGTACAGGTCTACTAATAGGCAAATATAGTTTCATTTACCATTAACTTGAACATAAGTTAAATCACTGACAATAACTTCATTTTTAATTCTATTATTAAAGTCTCTATTAACAAGATTGGTAATTTGACTATCATTGACTTTATTATGATGATTTTTGAATGATAATTTAGTGTATTTTGATATTAAATTATGCTTATTCATAATTTTTTAATTTTTCTGCGTGATAAATAAATTTCTTGGTTTGCTAGTATGACTTTTAATCTTCTAGTACCATAAACTTCTTTATTTTCTTTAAAAGCACTAATAACAGCTTCATCATAAATATTATTGGCTTTTCTCCCTTTATGTACTATTTTTAAATCTTATCACATAAATGCTGAGAAAAGCCTATCTACGAACTTCTCCCCACATTTTTAAATAAAACATAGCATTACAGTTTCAAAACTAGGTATGTTATTGAATTTATATGCAGCTTCTTTTGCATATAAATGAATATGATGTTTTGCAACTTTGATATGTGTTTTAAATGTTCTTCGTATATGTTTTCATACTGACTCAATTTGGTTGGTATTTACACCAGTTTTTGAAACATAGCCATCTTGATGGTTAACTGTTTCATGCTTAGTGAAAACCGATTTCAAATCGCGATATCCTTTTCAAAAATCAGTATGTACAACACACTTTGAAGAAATGTGGTTTATTGCAAACTGCAAAAGATTTTTACTGTTTGCGTTTTTCAATACTTTCACAATCAGATTGTTGGTTGTTTTTTCATAAATACCAACAATCAAGGTTTTATTCAACAAGGATCTTCCTTGTTTTTTAAACCCCATATGTGAAAGATACATTTCATCCATTTGCACTATGCCTTCAACAATGAATTGAGGTTTTTGTTTAGCAATGGCACTTCGGATTTTATGACCCATTCTTCAAGCTGTTTTCAAGGTCACTCCCAATTCTTTTGCAACATCAGTTGATGGAATTCCATGTTTGGTGTTTATTCATCTAAAAATGAGATAAAACCAAGATATTAAAGGTGTTTGTGACTTTGAAAATATAGTGCCCGTGAGAATACTGAATGTTTGATGACATTTCAAACATCTCATTCTTCTTAAATTAGAAGTATTCAAATTAAAACTAGAACACCTACTACATTTGATTTGTTTCAAACTTGCTATATATGCAAGACATTGTTTTTCAGTTTGAAAAGTATTATTGAACTCATTCAATTTCATTGTTTCCTCCACAAGTACATGTGGGGAGAAGTTCGTAGATAGGCTTTTCTCCCTTTATGTACTATTTTTAAATCTTATCACATAAATGCTGAGAAAAGCCTATCTACGAACTTCTCCCCACATTTTTAAATAAAACATAGCATTACAGTTTCAAAACTAGGTATGTTGTTGAATTTATATGCAGCTTCTTTAGCATATAAATGAACATGATGTTTTGCAACTTTGATATGTGTTTTAAATGTTCTTCTTATATGTTTTCAAACTGATTCAATTTGGTTGGTATTTACACCAATTTTTGAAACATAGCCATCTTGATGGTTAACTGTTTCATGCTTAGTGAAAACTGATTTAAAATCGCAATATCCTTTTCAAGAATCAGTATATACAAGACATTTTGAAGAAATGTGGTTTTTTGCAAACTGCAAAAGATTTTTACTCTTTGCGTTTTTCAATACTTTCACAATTAAATTATTGGTTGTTTTTTGATAAATGCCAACAATCAAGGTTTTATTCACCAAGGATCTTCCTTGTTTTTTAAAACCCATATGTGAAAGATACATTTCATCAATTTGCACTGTACCTTCAAGAATAAATTGAGGTTTTTGTTTTGCAATACGTGTTCTGATTTTATGAGTCATTCTTCAAGCAGTTTTCAAAGTCACTCCCAATTCTTTTGCAATATCTGTTGATGGAATTCCATGTTTGGTGTTTATTCATCTAAAGATAAGATAAAACCAAGATGTTAAAGATGTTTGTGACCTTGAAAATATGGTGCCTGTGAGAATGCTAAATGTTTGATTACATTTTAAACATCTCATTCTTTTTAAATCAGAAGTATTCAAATTAAAACTAAAACACCTAATACATTTGTTTTCTTTCAAATTTGCTATATATGCAAGACATTGCTGTTCAGTTTGAAAAGCATTGTTGAATTCATTCAGTTTCATTATTCCCTCCACAAGTACATGTGGGGAGAAGTCCGTAAATTAAAATAATATGTTGATTTAGAGATTTTTAAAAAACGACACATTGTGCGAATTTTATATTTAACTTTATTTTTAGTAATAATTTCTATTTTCTGCCTATTATTAGTGCTGCTTGCTTTAAAATATCATTTTCCATTCGTAACTGTTTTAATTCTTTATTTGCTTGAATTAATTGTTTTTCTAAATCTGAAAGATTATTTTTAATTTTAAAACTACCTGAATTAGTAAATTGTTTAATTCATTTATAAGTAGCTGCTCTTGTAACATTATATTCTTTAGCAAGACAAGACACTGACTTACCACTTTGATATAAAGCTACTATTTGCTTTTTAAATTCGTCGGTATATGAGTTAATATTGGTCATAATTATAGTTCCTTTCTTTTAACAAATTTGTTCACTTGTCTACGTAATTAGTGTCCAATAAAGTGTAACCCATCCAAATTAAAAATAAAAATATTTAGTTAAGTATAAAGGATATTGAATTAAAAATGCTGGACAATTACCAGCATTTTTAAAGTTATATTTGATAATAAACTATATTAGAAAATTAAACTATTATTTATTCAAACTCTGATTTAGGAAATACATATTTATCGATAGCTTTTGCAACACCACCACAAGTATTTTTACTAGTAACATCATATGCTATTTCTTTTAAATTAGGATGAGCATTTTGCATTGCAATACCATATTTAGCCCACTTTATTAATTTATAATCATTCATACCATCACCACAAGCTAGTACTTGGTCAGGAGTAATATTTCATTTTTTGCATAAAAATTGTACAGCAGCAGCTTTATTAATACCAATTGGATTAATTTCGATAACACTATGAGAAGAAGTAGCAAGTTCTAAATTTTTTATAGTATTTAATTGTTCTAAAATTGGATTAACTTGTTTTTTCTTTTTACAAAATAATAAAATTTTATACATACCCTCATCGGTATTCTCATCAATTTGTTTAGTTGGTAGGTTATTAAAATTTTCCATAATTTTAACTTTTAGTGATCTGCGATTAATTAAGCCTGTTTTATTATCGGTACTATATCCTCACATTGCTAAATTATTTTTATTAGCAAATTTAACTATTGTTTGTATTTGCTCTTTTGTTAATGATTTTTCATATAATATATCTAATCTATTATCATTAGTAATATCAAGGATGTTACCACCATTATAACAAATAATATGACCGGTTTTTTCGTGCATTAAACATGCTTTTGCAATATCAATGGTTGAACTTGGTGCTCTTCCTGTTGCAATAATAACTTTAATATTTTTTTGATATGCTTTTTGAATTGCAATTAGATTTTTAGGATGAATTTTTCATCTACTTTTTAGTAAAGTTCCATCTAGATCAAGAACAATTAATTTAATAGCCATTATAAATACCTTATTTTCCCATTTCTTCGATAATATTAGTCATATCTTTTTCAGAAACTAAACCAAAAGTTTTTTTAATTTCTTTTCCTTCTTTATTAAAATAAATTAATGTTGGAATTGATTGGATTTCATACTCTTTTGCTAGTTCTTTAGCTTTGTCAACATCAACTTTAATAAAATTAATATTTTTGTGTTTTTCGTCATTAGCAACATTTTCAAATCTTGGCCCTAACATTTTACAAGGACCACATCATTCTGCTGAAAAATCAATTACTGTTATTTTTTTTGATTGTAAAAGTTGCTCAACTTCTTTTATAGAATTAATATGTTGTATTTTGCTTTCATTATGCATGTGTTCACTACCTTTTCTTTTAATTTATTTTATGGTTTAATTTTATCATTAGTTTTAATTTTTAAAACATTAAACGATAAAATATTGGATGGGTTACACTTTATTGGACACTAATTACGTAGACAAGTGAACAAATTTGTTAAAAGAAAGGAACTATAATTATGACCAATATTAACTCATATACCGACGAATTTAAAAAGCAAATAGTAGCTTTATATCAAAGTGGTAAGTCAGTGTCTTGTCTTGCTAAAGAATATAATGTTACAAGAGCAGCTACTTATAAATGAATTAAACAAGGCTTTTCTCCCTTTATGTACTATTTTTAAATCTTATCACATAAATGCTGAGAAAAGCCTATCTACGGACTTCTCCCCACATTTTTAAATCAAACATAGAATTACAGTTTCAAAACTAGGTATCTTGTTGAATTTATATGCAGCTT
The DNA here is from genome assembly GCF_027923845.1 of Spiroplasma ixodetis. GTDB lineage: Bacteria > Bacillota_I > Bacilli_A > Mycoplasmatales > VBWQ01 > Spiroplasma_E > Spiroplasma_E ixodetis_A. The sequence goes on along the minus strand of NZ_AP026933.1, from coordinate 1,717,682 downwards.
CTTTAGCATATAAATGAACATGATGTTTTGCAACTTTGATATGTGTTTTAAATGTTCTTCTTATATGTTTTCAAACTGATTCAATTTGGTTGGTATTTACACCAATTTTTGAAACATAGCCATCTTGATGGTTAACTGTTTCATGCTTAGTGAAAACTGATTTAAAATCGCAATATCCTTTTCAAGAATCAGTATATACAAGACATTTTGAAGAAATGTGGTTTTTTGCAAACTGCAAAAGTTTTTTACTCTTTGCGTTTTTCAATACTTTCACAATTAAATTATTGGTTGTTTTTTGATAAATGCCAACAATCAAGGTTTTATTCACCAAGGATCTTCCTTGTTTTTTAAAACCCATATGTGAAAGATACATTTCATCAATTTGCACTGTACCTTCAACAATAAATTGAGGTTTTTGTTTTGCAATACGTGTTCTGATTTTATGAGTCATTCTTCAAGCAGTTTTCAAAGTCACTCCCAATTCTTTTGCAATATCTGTTGATGGAATTCCATGTTTGGTGTTTATTCATCTAAAGATAAGATAAAACCAAGATGTTAAAGATGTTTGTGACCTTGAAAATATGGTGCCTGTGAGAATGCTAAATGTTTGATTACATTTTAAACATCTCATTCTTTTTAAATCAGAAGTATTCAAATTAAAATTAAAACACCTAATACATTTGTTTTCTTTCAAATTTGCTATATATGCAAGACATTGCTGTTCAGTTTGAAAAGCATTGTTGAATTCATTCAGTTTCATTATTCCCTCCACAAGTACATGTGGGGAGAAGTCCGTTAAACAATTTACTAATTCAGGTAGTTTTAAAATTAAAAATAATCTTTCAGATTTAGAAAAACAATTAATTCAAGCAAATAAAGAATTAAAACAGTTACGAATGGAAAATGATATTTTAAAGCAAGCAGCACTAATAATAGGCAGAAAATAGAAATTATTACTAAAAATAAAGTTAAATATAAAATTCGCACAATGTGTCGTTTTTTAAAACTCTCTAAATCAACATATTATTTTAATTTAAAGAAAAAAGAAAAAATTCAAAATAATATTTATGATGAAGCTGTTATTAGTGCTTTTAAAGAAAATAAAGAAGTTTATGGTACTAGAAGATTAAAAGTCATACTAGCAAACCAAGAAATTTATTTATCACGCAGAAAAATTAAAAAAATTATGAATAAGCATAATTTAATATCAAAATACACTAAATTATTATTCAAAAATCATCATAATAAAGTCAATGATAGTCAAATTACCAATCTTGTTAATAGAGACTTTAATAATAGAATTAAAAATGAAGTTATTGTCAGTGATTTAACTTATGTTCAAGTTAATGGTAAATGAAACTATATTTGCCTATTAGTAGACCTGTACAACCGCGAAATTATTGGACATAGTGTTGGAGTTAAAAAAGATGCATCATTAGTACATCAAGCATTTATGCACTCAAATCGCTGTTTAAAAGATATTCAAATATTTCATAGCGATCGCGGTAATGAATTCAATAATAAAACTATTGATAAACTTTTATTAGCATTCAATATTACCCGTTCTTTAAGCAAAAAAGGATGTCCTTATGACAATGCTGTTGCTGAAGCAACTTTTAAAACTTTCAAAACAGAGTTTATTAATGATAAAAATTTTACATCATTAATCCAATTAAAATTAGAATTATTTGATTACATAAATTGATATAACAACATAAGAATTCACAGCACTCTAAACTACCTAACTCCCGTTAAATATCATGAACAAATGTCTACCAAAAAATAGTCCTAAAAAGGGTTGCCATTCCAAACCTGTTTAGAATCTTTTTAATAAAATTGAAATAAAGGACAGAACAACCATTTGTAAACTAGTATTTAGTTTTCTTTCACAATTTTTTCATAATCTTCTGCATTTTTCTAATCATGCAAAGCTTCGTTCTACAACTCATCTTTTTGGTAGTACTACAAAAGAATGTAATTCATTACGTTTTACAACTTCAACATTTGCATTTATGATTGTTTTGATTGCAGAAGCAAATTTTTCACCAGTATAGCCAGCATCTACTATTATTTTTTGAACTGTAGAAAGATTTTCTTTTTCACTTTTAATCATTATGATAGCACTATTACGATCTGTTTTTTCTGCTGTAGTTATGTAAATTGCATGTGGTAAACCTTGCGTATCAACTGCAATATGACGTTTTATTCCTGAAATCTTTTTACCAGCATCATAACCTTTATTTTCAGTAGTATCTGTATTTTTAACACTTTGCGAATCAATTATACAAAAACTAGTTTTTTCTTTTCGATGATTCTTAATACGAATCTTTTAACTAATTTTTTTAAAATTAATTGCAATACACTAGGTTCTTTATCATTGTTTTTACTTCAAATTTGGAAATAATAATATACAGTTTGTCATTTTGGAAAATTTTTTGGTAACATTCTTCATTGACAACCACTTTTTAATACATATAAAACTGCACAAAACACTTCATATAAATCTAAATTTCTTGGTTTTGTTTTCTTTTTGCTGTTTTCTAAAGTTGATTTTATGTTCTCAAATTGTTCTTTAGTAACATGACTTGGATAATTTTTATGCATATATACCTCTTATTTTAAAATATATAGTAATTTTACCTTATTTTCTAAAAGATTCTAAACAGGTTCTAAGAAAATTGTAAATTATTTTGTTTAAAATTAAAGAAATATCTTTTCAATTTTAGAATATATCTGTTATAATCTGAAATATATAGGTTAGGAATAAACAATTTATAGGTTAGGACTAAACAATTTGAGAAGGGGATAAATAAATTATTAGTATATTTTATAAAACTGTTTAATAAATAGATGTAAATGAATTTTAAAAGGTGTAGAGTTAATATTTATTTATGGTATTTCAAAAAAATAGTTTGGTAGAGAGTTATTTTTTAATTTTTAATATTATTTATTTTTCCACAAAAACAAAAATTGTAAAAACCTATGTGTTAAAGTATGTTTATATTAAGTTTTTAAGAGCAGGTTATTTGGGTTACTATAATTTATGCATTCTTTTAGAAGGAGAGTAAAAAATGTCTGTTTTTAATAGACTTGCATGTGTTTTTAAGCCACCTGCAAAAAAAGAAATTTTTAGTGAAGACTTAAAGCAAGTTAATAAAAAATTTATTATTTTACGTAATCAAGTTTTTGGTTTTAGCATTTTATCATATATTCTTTACTACTTTACTCGTCAAGCGTATACAGTAGCGGGTTCTGCTTTAGAAAGCAATGGTAGCATAACTAAAATGGAGTATGCTTTAATGGGAACAATTTTTGCGGTTGTTTATGGTGGTGCTAAATTTATTGTTGGAAATGTCGCTGACCGTAGTTCAGGAAGAGTAATCATGATTGTTGGATTATTTGTTTCTTCTATTTTAAATATTATTATGGGTGGTGTAGTTGCTTTTGCTGGAACTAAAATTAGTGTTGGCCCATTTGTAATGATGTTGAGTTTGATTGCGATGTTGGCTGTTTTCCAAGGTATGGGTTGACCAGCTACAGCTAGACTATTTTCTCATTGATTTACTGATAAAGAACGTTCAGGACGTATTGGAATTTGAAACTCAGGACAAAATATTGGTGCTGCTTTATTACCAGTTGTTGTTATTTCTTTAGTAACAGTACTTGATCCGGGTGGAACAATTTATGGTTTATATTTTTGAATTCCTAGTATTTTTGCTTTAGGTATGATTCCATTATGTTTATGAGGATTACGTGATCGCCCCGAAGCAGAAGGGTTACCTACTGTTGAAAAATGAAAAGGTGTTCTAGAACATAAAGAAGAAAAAGCAGAACTTAATTGAAAAGAAATTTTTGTAAAGTATATTTTAAAAAATAAATTTTTATGAATATTAGCATTTGCTAATATTTGAGTATATGTTGTACGACAAGGACTGGCAGGATGAACATTAATTTTAATGAAAGATGTTCATGGTTTAGATTTAAAACATAGTAAATGATTTGCTGCCTGTTTTGAATTATCTGGTTTATTTGGTGGTATTTCTGCAGCATATTTTGCTAAGTGATTTTTTAATAATCGTAAAGCACCATTAATGATATTTGGATTATTAATTGCACTTTGTGGACTGGTTTTATTGCAAGTTGCTGCTCGTGGTAATATGCCTATGCTTATTACTGCTTTAATGATTGCTGGTTTTGGTGTTTATATGCCACAAGCAATGATTGGTGCTACTGCTATTGAACTAACAAATAAGAAAGCAGCTGCTACTGCTTCAGGATTTACAGGATTATCTGGTTATTTTCTTGGTGATGCTCTTTTTTCAAAAATAGTAATTGCTGGTATTGGTAATGAAAACTGAGATTATGTATTTTATTACTTTTATGGTTGTATTGCTGCTGCTATTATTTCATTAGCTTTACTATGAACAAAAAATCAAGATAATAAAATATTATAAAAATATTATTAAATTAGCACCATAATAAGGGTGCTAATTTTTTTATTTGCTGAATTATACTTGTAAGTGCAAGTAAATAAAATTGCAAAAAATTCTCATATAAAAATTTCATAATGCTAAATTTAGTTTAGAAAAAGTAAGGAGTTTTTATATGAGTTATAAACATATTGGGATAGATGAAAGAATTTATATTGAGAATCAATTGAAATTTAAAGTTAAAATTAGTGAAATAGCTAAAAATCTTAATCGAAGTATTAGTACTATTATTCGAGAAGTTAATAGAAATAAAGATAATGATCATTATTTTTCATTAATTGCACAAAATAAAGCTGTAAATAGAAAAAAATCACATATTATTTTTCATAAGTTTAAATATAAAGATTTAGTCAAATATATACAACAAAAACTATTATTGGGCTGATCACCTGAACAAATTTATGGCAGAATTAAAAATTTTCATAAACAATGAGCTATCAGCTTTAAAACAATTTACAATTGAATTTATTCTGGATTATTTGATAAAGTTACTAGTAAAAATTTAAGAAGAAAAGGTAAAAAACGAAGATCTCAAGAAAATCGTGGTAAATTTAATGGTAAATCAATTAAAGAACGAGATAATAATGTTAATGATCGCATAACTCTTGGTCATTGAGAAGGAGATACTATAGTATCATCAAGAGGTAAAAGTAAATCATGTTTAATAACTTTAGTTGAAAGAGTATCACGATTTACTTTAGCAATGTTAGTTAAAAACAAAACTACTAAAGTTATTAATAAAAATCGGACTTCTCCCCACATGTACTTGTGGAGGGAATAATGAAACTGAATGAATTCAACAATGCTTTTCAAACTGAACAGCAATGTCTTGCATATATAGCAAATTTAAAAGAAAACAAATGTATTAGGTGTTTTAGTTTTAATTTGAATACTTCTGATTTAAAAAGAATGAGATGTTTAAAATGTAATCAAACATTTAGCATTCTCACAGGCACCATATTTTCAAGGTCACAAACATCTTTAACATCTTGATTTTATCTTATCTTTAGATGAATAAACACCAAACATGGAATTCCATCAACAGATATTGCAAAAGAATTGGGAGTGACTTTGAAAACTGCTTGAAGAATGACTCATAAAATCAGAACACGTATTGCAAAACAAAAACCTCAATTTATTGTTGAAGGTACAGTGCAAATTGATGAAATGTATCTTTCACATATGGGTTTTAAAAAACAAGGAAGATCCTTGGTGAATAAAACCTTGATTGTTGGCATTTATCAAAAAACAACCAATAATTTAATTGTGAAAGTATTGAAAAACGCAAAGAGTAAAAATCTTTTGCAGTTTGCAAAAAACCACATTTCTTCAAAATGTCTTGTATATACTGATTCTTGAAAAGGATATTGCGATTTTAAATCAGTTTTCACTAAGCATGAAACAGTTAACCATCAAGATGGCTATGTTTCAAAAATTGGTGTAAATACCAACCAAATTGAATCAGTTTGAAAACATATAAGAAGAACATTTAAAACACATATCAAAGTTGCAAAACATCATGTTCATTTATATGCTAAAGAAGCTGCATATAAATTCAACAAGATACCTAGTTTTGAAACTGTAATGCTATGTTTGATTTAAAAATGTGGGGAGAAGTTCGTAGATAGGCTTTTCTCAGCATTTATGTGATAAAATTTAAAAATAGTACATAAAGGGAGAAAAGCCATAAAAATATCATTCATTATTTATCAATTCTTCCTAAAAATATTGTTAAAACTATTACTTTTGATCGTGGTAAAGAATTTGCAAATTGACAACAACTTGAAAAAAAGTTAGATGTGAAAATTTATTTTGCAAATCCATATTCACCTTGACAAAGAGGTACTAATGAAAATACTAATGGTTTAATTAGAGAAAAATTTCCTAAAAAATTTATTTTTTCAAAAACTAATAAAAATGAAGTTCATAAATTTATATTGTCTTTAAACCAAAGACCCAGAAAAATACTAAATTATCTTTCACCAATCGAATATTTGAATAGAAAAATAATTTAGTTGTACTTACCTTTACAATTTTGCAAATAAAATTATTGGTAATAAACGTTATTTAATGAATTATAGTTTTACTCCTAATCGTGAAACAGTATTACGAGATTTAGGTTATGTTGCTGAAAGACAATATAAAAATAATTTTCAAAAATTAGAAGCACAAGAATTAAAAGATTACTTATTATTACAAAATACATTAATAAAACTAAGTCCACAATTAACTCCTAAATTTAAAATTAAAGATATCGAAAAAGCAAATAACTTTTTAAAATTTAATACTGATTTAAAAAAAGTACTATCTATGAACCAACATGATTGATTAAATTTAGTTCATACAATACACACAGAAAATAGAGGCTTTTCTCCCTTTATGTACTATTTTAATTTTATCACATAAATGCTGAGAAAAGCCTATCTACGGACTTCTCCCCATATTTTTAAATCAAACATAGAATTACAGTTTCAAAACTAGGTATCTTGTTGAATTTATATGCAGCTTCTTTAGCATATAAATGAACATGATGTTTTGCAACTTTGATATGTGTTTTAAATGTTCTTCTTATATGTTTTCAAACTGATTCAATTTGGTTGGTATTTACACCAATTTTTGAAACATAGCCATCTTGATGGTTAACTGTTTCATGCTTAGTGAAAACTGATTTAAAATCGCAATATCCTTTTCAAGAATCAGTATATACAAGACATTTTGAAGAAATGTGGTTTTTTGCAAACTGCAAAAGATTTTTACTCTTTGCGTTTTTCAATACTTTCACAATTAAATTATTGGTTGTTTTTTGATAAATGCCAACAATCAAGGTTTTATTCACCAAGGATCTTCCTTGTTTTTTAAAACCCATATGTGAAAGATACATTTCATCAATTTGCACTGTACCTTCAACAATAAATTGAGGTTTTTGTTTTGCAATAAGTGTTCTGATTTTATGAGTCATTCTTCAAGCAGTTTTCAAAGTCACTCCCAATTCTTTTGCAATATCTGTTGATGGAATTCCATGTTTGGTGTTTATTCATCTAAAGATAAGATAAAACCAAGATGTTAAAGATGTTTGTGACCTTGAAAATATGGTGCCTGTGAGAATGCTAAATGTTTGATTACATTTTAAACATCTCATTCTTTTTAAATCAGAAGTATTCAAATTAAAACTAAAACACCTAATACATTTGTTTTCTTTCAAATTTGCTATATATGCAAGACATTGCTGTTCAGTTTGAAAAGCATTGTTGAATTCATTCAGTTTCATTATTCCCTCCACAAGTACATGTGGGGAGAAGTCCGAACTTTAATTTTGGATTTACAAAAAATTCGTGCTAATGTTATTAAATTTGATTTTAAAAATAATGTTATTCATCAACTTGTTTTAAAAGCAAATCAAAGTTTTAAATATTTTGATATTAGATTTTATTTAAAAAAAGGTTTAAATAAATTTTGAAAAGATACACCATATTTTGAAAAAATAAGAGAAAGTATATATAAATTACAAGAAAAATTTGAAAAGTTAGAAAAACAAGCATTTGAAAAAATTAATAAATTAAAACAAAAAGCAACTGATTTATTTACTAGTGCAGAAAAAAGAGCAATTAAACATGCACAATTAATTCCATTAAATTCCCCAGTATTTATGGGTTGTAAAATTCAATCTTTATCATTAGATAAATGTGCAATTACTATTTATCATCGCAATCCTAAATATAAACCAATTACAGTTGTTGATAGTATTCTTAAAGCAAAAACTTTTGTTACTCAAATACATCCATTTCATTGATATCGTTGATATAGTGGTTGATACATGGGTTATGGTATTAATCGTAATAAATGATTAAAAGCAATAGCATTTGTTCCACCAGTGGTGCAACAAATAATTAGAGATAGTTTTAAAGTATATAGAGAAATATTTAGAATAATAAGAACTTATCATAAAGTAGTAAATGTTATTAATAATCCTATTGAAAATATTAACAAATCATTTAAAAATGTTGGTTTAAAATTTTCAGTAAATACTTTATTTGGTAGTGGATTATTACATCATTTAGAAAAGTTTGCATATAGTCAAGTTGTAGCAAAAAGTAAGAAAAAATTAAAAAAAGGCAAAAATAAAATACAAAAAGAAATTGAACATATAACACATAAAAAAACAAAAAAACATACTCATCATTATAAACAAGCATTTTTTAAGGAATGATAAATTATGATTAATAAACTTTGAACTGATGTCAGTCTTGAAAATTATAATAACTGATATCCATTAACTGGAAAAATTACAAAAACACCACAGCAATATATACAAACATGACCTAATGTTAATGATTGATTTAAAACTTTTGCTATTCGTGCTCAAAATGATATTAATGCTTATCTTGATTTTATTTTATCTAAATTTCCTTTTGATAGTTTTAAAGATGAATTAATTAAAGAAACATTAAGAGATATGGTTTATGTTATGGTTGAACATTGAGTATTTAATCGTACACCAATTGAATTTAATGTTGATGCTACTATTCAATTTAATAATGGTAGTCAATTTAGTGCAAGTAGTATTCCTACGATTAATGTTTGAGATTTAGCACCTAGTAGAATGAAAATATGAGCAAGATTGACAGAATTAAAACAAGTATTTTTAAGTTATAATCAAGATGAAATAGATATTGAAAAAATTGACTTACAAGCATTTTATACTAGAAATCAAGTTGATGAATTAATTAAAGAACAAAAAGAATTTACATTATCAAAACAAATGAAATTATATGATGATTTAATTGATGATAATGAAAATGAGTATATAGGGGTCGTGTTACAAACTTTATAAATAAAGGTTATGTAGCAACTGAATATGATCCAAAAACTGAAACAATGATTTTAGATTGACCTGATGAAATTGGTACATTACCACCCGAAGCATTACAAAATAATCCACAAATTGGTGACTATACACATGCTGCAACGTGTGATTTTTCTGCTAAACAACAAAAACGAATTACTACTAATGAAAATAGTATTAATTTAATAAATAATCAAGTTCAAGATATTAAAAATAATTGATTTAATATTGAAACTAGTCCTTTATGAAAAAAAGTTGAAAATATAAATTTAAATTTAGAAAAATGATACATAGTTATATGAAGTATTAATTATATAAAGGCTTTTCTCCCTTTATGTACTATTTTAATTTTATCACATAAATGCTGAGAAAAGCCTATCTACGGACTTCTCCCCACATTTTTAAATCAAACATAGAATTACAGTTTCAAAACTAGGTATCTTGTTGAATTTATATGCAACTTCTTTAGCATATAAATGAACATGATGTTTTGCAACTTTGATATGTGTTTTAAATGTTCTTCTTATATGTTTTCAAACTGATTCAATTTGGTTGGTATTTACACCAATTTTTGAAACATAGCCATCTTGATGGTTAACTGTTTCATGCTTAGTGAAAACTGATTTAAAATCACAATATCCTTTTCAAGAATCAGTATATACAAGACATTTTGAAGAAATGTGGTTTTTTGCAAACTGCAAAAGATTTTTACTCTTTGCGTTTTTCAATACTTTCACAATTAAATTATTGGTTGTTTTTTGATAAATGCCAACAATCAAGGTTTTATTCACCAAGGATCTTCCTTGTTTTTTAAAACCCATATGTGAAAGATACATTTCATCAATTTGCACTGTACCTTCAACAATAAATTGAGGTTTTTGTTTTGCAATACGTGTTCTGATTTTATGAGTCATTCTTCAAGCAGTTTTCAAAGTCACTCCCAATTCTTTTGCAATATCTGTTGATGGAATTCCATGTTTGGTGTTTATTCATCTAAAGATAAGATAAAACCAAGATGTTAGAACCTGTTTAGAATCTTTTTAATAAAATTGAAATAAAGGACAGAACAACCATTTGTAAACTAGTATTTAGTTTTCTTTCACAATTTTTTCATAATCTTCTGCATTTTTCTAATCATGCAAAGCTTCGTTCTACAACTCATCTTTTTGGTAGTACTACAAAAGAATGTAATTCATTACGTTTTACAACTTCAACATTTGCATTTATGATTGTTTTGATTGCAGAAGCAAATTTTTCACCAGTATAGCCAGCATCTACTATTATTTTTTGAACTGTAGAAAGATTTTCTTTTTCACTTTTAATCATTATGATAGCACTATTACGATCTGTTTTTTCTGCTGTAGTTATGTAAATTGCATGTGGTAAACCTTGCGTATCAACTGCAATATGACGTTTTATTCCTGAAATCTTTTTACCAGCATCATAACCTTTATTTTCAGTAGTATCTGTATTTTTAACACTTTGCGAATCAATTATACAAAAACTAGTTTTTTCTTTTCGATGATTCTTAATACGAATCTTTTTAACTAATTTTTTTAAAATTAATTGCAATACACTAGGTTCTTTATCATTGTTTTTACTTCAAATTTGGAAATAATAATATACAGTTTGTCATTTTGGAAAATTTTTTGGTAACATTCTTCATTGACAACCACTTTTTAATACATATAAAACTGCACAAAACACTTCATATAAATCTAAATTTCTTGGTTTTGTTTTCTTTTTGCTGTTTTCTAAAGTTGATTTTATGTTCTCAAATTGTTCTTTAGTAACATGACTTGGATAATTTTTATGCATATATACCTCTTATTTTAAAATATATAGTAATTTTACCTTATTTTCTAAAAGATTCTAAACAGGTTCTTAAAGATGTTTGTGACCTTGAAAATATGGTGCCTGTGAGAATGCTAAATGTTTGATTACATTTTAAACATCTCATTCTTTTTAAATCAGAAGTATTCAAATTAAAATTAAAACACCTAATACATTTGTTTTCTTTCAAATTTGCTATATATGCAAGACATTGCTGTTCAGTTTGAAAAGCATTGTTGAATTCATTCAGTTTCATTATTCCCTCCACAAGTACATGTGGGGAGAAGTCCGTATATAAATTTGCCAGAAAAATTTTATTCACAAAAAAATACAAAAATATATATTAAAGATAGTATTGGACAATTAATGATACCACTTGAAACTATATATTTTTTAAGAGATATCAATAATTCAGTTTCTATAATGTTAAGTTTTCTTACTAATGAAAATCAATTTGTCGTTGATATTGATGGTAAAACGGATTATTTTAACTGTAATATTGAACATGTTTATGAATACCAAGGAAAAGGGAAACCAACTGAATTTATAGCAGAAGAAAATGCTGATCGTGATTATTATACAAAAATAGAAACTAATCAATTATTAGATAAAAAACAAGATAAATTAACTGCTGGTGATAATATTACTATTAAAGATAATGTTATTAGTGCTACTGGTGGCGGAGTTGATTCAAATAATTATTATACAAAACCAGAAGTAGATAAAAAATTAGAAGATGTAAAGTCACAGTTTCCTATTACATTTTAATTAAATGCTGTTGGCCAAGAAATTCCTAATTTAGAAACTACTAATAAAACAGTTGCTGGTGCTATTAATGAAAATAAATCAAATATTGATAAAAAACAAGATAAAGAAGTATGAAAAATAATAGGTAAAAGTTTTGATAATCGTACATGAGAAGATTTTGCTCTTAGTTTTAATAAATATTATAGAGTATTTATAAAATGAGATAAACCACCTTTTAATCAAACAAGTGTAAAACTAAAAATAGAATTTAAATCTAGTTCTACTCATATAGGTGAAGATTATATACTTGTTAAAGCTAAAATTGATAATGAAGATGCTTCATTAATTATTAAATTAGGAACTGTTAATAGAAAAAGTCAATTAATTATTATTGGAGGAAATAAACAATATGGAAATATATTTTCATTAGAAGAATTACAAGATACTATTAAAATAGATATTACACCAAAATTAAAAATTAATTCAAGAAGTTTAGAAACTAATGAAATTGAAGAAAATATTTGAGATATTGAATTAAAAGATATTCCTCCAACACCAAGTCCAAGTGGTTCAAATTGAAAAGAAGTAGGAACAAGAGAAAAAAATCAATGAGATAATTGACAAATTACTTATAATTTTATAGTTAATAAACGATACAGAGTTTATTATTCTTGAAATATATATAATCCAGTTTTTGCAATTCAAGAATTTATTATAACTGATAATAAAATAGCAGGTGTAGAAATAGAAGTCTTTAACAATAATAGTAATGTATTAGTTTTATCAGTTAATCATGCAAAATTTATTACTATTTATTCTTTAAAAGGTAATGATAAAGGAAATACATGAAAATTAGAAGAATTACAGGAATAAGATTATGTTTTTTAAAATTATAAAAATTATTTTAGGTTTAATTGGAGTTTTATTATCTTCAGCTGTTGCTGGCTTAATAATATTTATTATTGTAAAAATTGTATTAAAAATTAATCAAATATTTTAAAAAAAGGTGGTGAATATTATGTTAAGCCTATTTAAAAGAAAAGAAAAAAGTAATATTAGTGATAATCAAAATGAAAAAGTAAAATTTTTAACTAATAAACGGACTTCTCCCCACATGTACTTGTGGAGGGAATAATGAAACTGAATGAATTCAACAATGCTTTTCAAACTGAACAGCAATGTCTTGCATATATAGCAAATTTGAAAGAAAACAAATGTATTAGGTGTTTTAATTTTAATTTGAATACTTCTGATTTAAAAAGAATGAGATGTTTAAAATGTAATCAAACATTTAGCATTCTCACAGGCACCATATTTTCAAGGTCACAAACATCTTTAACATCTTGGTTTTATCTTATCTTTAGATGAATAAACACCAAACATGGAATTCCATCAACAGATATTGCAAAAGAATTGGGAGTGACTTTGAAAACTGCTTGAAGAATGACTCATAAAATCAGAACACGTATTGCAAAACAAAAACCTCAATTTATTGTTGAAGGTACAGTGCAAATTGATGAAATGTATCTTTCACATATGGGTTTTAAAAAACAAGGAAGATCCTTGGTGAATAAAACCTTGATTGTTGGCATTTATCAAAAAACAACCAATAATTTAATTGTGAAAGTATTGAAAAACGCAAAGAGTAAAAATCTTTTGCAGTTTGCAAAAAACCACATTTCTTCAAAATGTCTTGTATATACTGATTCTTGAAAAGGATATTGTGATTTTAAATCAGTTTTCACTAAGCATGAAACAGTTAACCATCAAGATGGCTATGTTTCAAAAATTGGTGTAAATACCAACCAAATTGAATCAGTTTGAAAACATATAAGAAGAACATTTAAAACACATATCAAAGTTGCAAAACATCATGTTCATTTATATGCTAAAGAAGCTGCATATAAATTCAACAAGATACCTAGTTTTGAAACTGTAATTCTATGTTTGATTTAAAAATGTGGGGAGAAGTCCGTAGATAGGCTTTTCTCAGCATTTATGTGATAAAATTAAAATAGTACATAAAGGGAGAAAAGCCCTAATAAAAATAAAAGTACACATGCTTCAATTTTAAATTATTTTGGTTTTAATGATTTTAATCATGAAACTTATTTTACTAATTTTGTAGCAGAAAATAATGCTAATTTATATAATGCTACATTAGATATTAATAATAAAACTATTAAACAATATTTAATTAAACAAGAATTTTATAGAAAAAATTGAAACTCTATTTTTAAATTAAGCAAATTAGGAATTAGTGGTTATTTAATTTATATTGCTAATGATGACTTATATTTTCAAGTAGTAGATATACAACAAAGAGTTTATGATATTACTGGTAAATTAATTCAATGCACTATTTTTTATGATAGTTATGAACAAAATGCACAAATGGTAAGATTATTTGAAATTTATACATTAAATAATGAACAAGTCACAATTAACCGTGCAATTTATAGTGTTAATGATAGTAAAAAACAATTTCCATTATCTTTTAAAGAATATATTAATAATCCCAATTTAGAACAAGAACAAACACTAAATATTAACTATATACCAATAGCAATTATGAGAAATAAAGCAAATGAGCTAGCAGATTGTAATAAAGTAATGGATAAAATTAAAGCATTAGATGTTATTTATGAACAAATTGTTTTAGATACTATTTTAAACTCACCTAAATTTATATTTAGTCAAACTTATGGCAATGTTCAATCTTTAATAGAAGACGCAGTAAGAACATTAGTTACTAAAAATTACATATTTAAAAGCGGTGGAGATAATAATGAACAAAACGAAAATATCAATATGACAAATAGTAATTTTAAAGGTAAAAATTTAACTGATATATACGATTGAAATGTTAATGAAATATTTAAACGTTGTGGAATTCATATACCAAGTCAAAAGAAATCTGCACAACAATCAGTTCCCGAAAGTACAGCAGTAAATATTTCAACTATTAATTATATTGAACAAAAATTATGACAATTTAATATCGATACTCTTAAATTTATTCAAATATTAGTAAGTGTAGATAAAGATTTATTAAATAGTAAAACATTTAATATTAATAATGAACAAGAAATTAATAACTTAACAGTTAAATTAAAATTATTTAATCCCGAAAATAATCAATTAATAGGAGAGAACAATGGAAAACAACAACAAACCACAAACGAAGTTTCCACAGAAACAAACTAAACTTAATCAAGCAGAAATAGAAAATGATTATTTAATAGATAATATTCCTTATGATTTTACTAATATGATGAGTGCTAGTAGTGACCCAGATATTAATAGAGCATACGATGAATTTAAAAAAAGAACTTTATATATTTATGAAATTGAGCGTTTATTTAAAAATAATGAAAATAATAGTTTAAAATTTTCAGCAAATACTATTAAAATAGGTTTTATTGATATTGAAAAAGTATTAAAAACTACTGCTGTTGAAACATCAGACTTTTACTATGCAATTAAATCAAAGAGCAAGTACTAATATTAATGATAATACAATTGAATATAGTATGACTGATATTAAAAATTTAATTTTTCAAGAAATAAATTTATTAAATCAATTTAAGTTATATGCAGTATCTATTAATGAACCTTTAACTGAAAATAATATTGATAATTTATATATCATAAATAATTATTCACAACCTTATCAAAATCCAAAATCAAGAAGTACTAAAAGTATTACTATTATTAAAATTAAAGATTTTAAAACAAGAGATGGTTATCCCATTATTATTAAATTACAAAAACCATTAGATAAAGATACAAAAGTAACTGGTTTAAAAATTAAAGCCCCTAGAAGCATGATTTTTGGTAATATAAAAGTACTTGGTGAAGTTGACAATATGGAAGTATACCCTAAATTATTTGTTAAAGATAAAATAGCATTTCCGCTGTTATCAATGCCTATTGAAACTCAACCAAAAGTTAGAATATTACAACAATGATTTAGTGAACAAATATTACCATGAAATTTAGCAAAACAATTTATTGGACAAGAAAAATCAGTTTTAGACTTAATTAAAATTAGTAGTGGTTCTGTAACAAGAAGAGAAGTTATTAATAATGCAAGAATAACCCATGCTTGATTAGGATATGAGTTTAGTAATGTTTTAGGTGGTAAATGACCATTAAAAAGTCAAAAAGAATTAAAGGATAAAGAAGTTTGAGATTTTGTAGGTGAAAGTCAATTTTATCAATATGTTGCAACTAATAATAAATTTGATGATATTGAAATAGAAATTAAAGATGCACCAACTATTGATAGTTTACAAAAAGTATTATTAAATATGTTAACTTATATATACTTATAATAGAAACTTTGATGGATTTCAACCTAATGATTTAACTTCTAAAATAGCAGAATTACGTTCAAAATTTGAAGGACAAAAACCAGAAGATGTAATTACTAATTTATTTAAACAATGAAAATTAGATTATCCAAATTATGTCAATTTACCACAAGTACAAATATTTAAACAAATAGTTATTATGTTATCAAACAATATTTATTCTAATATATCAATAAATAAAGGTTTAAATGATGATTATAAATTATTATTACCTTATTGTTTTGAATTAAAATCAAATCCTATACACACAGGTTCTAACGAAATTTGAGAATTTAAAGATGTAAAAGTAGTATTAAAATCCGATTATTTTGATTTTACGAATATGAATAATATTAAATTAAAAAATAATGATATCAGTCAAAATGAACTATTCAAACTAGATGACAATCAATTTAACTGATTATCTATTACAAATGAATTAGAAAGTAATAATATACCATCATTAATTCCAGCAGATTGAACATTAGGTAATGGTGAATATGGAAAATATTTTACAAGAGCAATGATTGATAAAAACAAAATTGAAAATGCTTTAAATTTATATGGTTCAAATAAATATCAATTATTTTCAAAACTAGAATTGGCTTTTCTCCCTTTATGTACTATTTTAATTTTATCACATAAATGCTGAGAAAAGCCTATCTACGGACTTCTCTCCACATTTTTAAATCAAACATAGCATTACAGTTTCAAAACTAGGTATCTTGTTGAATTTATATGCAGCTTCTTTAGCATATAAATGAACATGATGTTTTGCAACTTTGATATGTGTTTTAAATGTTCTTCTTATATGTTTTCAAACTGATTCAATTTGGTTGGTATTTACACCAATTTTTGAAACATAGCCATCTTGATGGTTAACTGTTTCATGCTTAGTGAAAACTGATTTAAAATCGCAATATCCTTTTCAAGAATCAGTATATACAAGACATTTTGAAGAAATGTGGTTTTTTGCAAACTGCAAAAGATTTTTACTCTTTGCGTTTTTCAATACTTTCACAATTAAATTATTGGTTGTTTTTTGATAAATGCCAACAATCAAGGTTTTATTCACCAAGGATCTTCCTTGTTTTTTAAAACCCATATGTGAAAGATACATTTCATCAATTTGCACTGTACCTTCAACAATAAATTGAGGTTTTTGTTTTGCAATACGTGTTCTGATTTTATGAGTCATTCTTCAAGCAGTTTTCAAAGTCACTCCCAATTCTTTTGCAATATCTGTTGATGGAATTCCATGTTTGGTGTTTATTCATCTAAAGATAAGATAAAACCAAGATGTTAAAGATGTTTGTGACCTTGAAAATATGGTGCCTGTGAGAATGCTAAATGTTTGATTACATTTTAAACATCTCATTCTTTTTAAATCAGAAGTATTCAAATTAAAACTAAAACACCTAATACATTTGTTTTCTTTCAAATTTGCTATATATGCAAGACATTGCTGTTCAGTTTGAAAAGCATTGTTGAATTCATTCAGTTTCATTATTCCCTCCACAAGTACATGTGGGGAGAAGTCCGCTAGAATTTTATAAAGAAATTTTAAAGATTGATAATGATAACAAATTTGAATTACTAATTTCAATCCGATTAATAACTTAAATCGGATTGAAATTAGTGGTATATTTGGCGCTGGTAACTATGATTTAATTTTAATAACAGATAAACAAGAAATAAATTTAAATAGTATTAATTTATTTGATAAATATAACGAGAATATTTCATACATTAATTTAGAAATTTAACTTATTTTTTTGAATACCTTTTTCTGTTGGATATTCTCTTAAAGTTTCTTCTCATGGTTTAATTTTTTCTTTTAGATTATTAATCACTTTTGGTATTTGTGGTTTTTGTTGTTTATTTAAAGACAATGAATTACTTGAAGGTAAAGAATTTGTTGATGTAGATTTCGAATGAAATCCTTCATCACTACTGCTAGATAATAATTTATTTTCTAAATCACAAATTTTCTCATTAAGTTTAAATATTTCTGATTCATATTTTTCAATCGTTTGTTCATCAACTTTGATAATTACTTTTTGTTGTTTTTGATTTAATAAGTTAAATAATAAATTACTATTATTTTGTAATAATTTATTATTATGGTTCAATAATTTATTTATATTTTCAGTTATTTTATTAATATTAGTTATTAAATTTTTATGATTTTCTTTTTTTTCATTATAAGTTAAATTTAAAGTTTCAATTTTTTTCTGATTATTTAAATTTGTTTCTTTTAATAATTCACAATTTTTCTCTTCTTGTTGAATTAAATTATTAATATTTTGATTTATATTGATTTTTCCAAATGAAAAAATTTTAATAAAAAAATTTTTAAATATATTAATTTTTTGTTTTTTTAACTTTAAAATTTGATTTTTATAATTAATTATTTTTGTTTCTATTTTTTCCTTTTGTTCACTTCAAAAAATAATATTAGTTTTAAAATTTTTTATTGTAATTTCATTTATTGAAATTTCATTTTGAAAATAATTTCTTTCTTTTTCTAAATTTTGAATTTGTTTTTCAATTTCTTCAATATTTTTTTGATTTTCTAATATTTGACCATTAATAAAATCTTGTTCTTTTTTTGTAATCATATTTTTTAAATCTCCTTAAAAATAAAAAACTCATTTACTTTAAAAATAAAGCAATGAGTTAAAAAAACTTTATTTAGTTCTTATTGAAATTATATATGTTTATATATAAATATCAATATTATTTGTTAAAATATCCATCGGGATATTTGCCATCTCATTTTATATCTCCTTGATGTCTTGATTTAATATCAAAATACAAAAATATTTTGTGTTGATTATTCATAGGTTGTGACCATATAATTGCTCCTTTACCACCAACAGTTTTTATACGGTCATAATTATAAAATGATAAATCTTTACTATTTTCGTGGGTAAGCACCCCCCATGATTAATCCTATTGTTCCGGTTGTAGCACCAGTTAGTGCTAATGCTAATGTTATTTTACTTAAATTTGTTTTTATTCATGTTTTCATCTTTAATTACTCCTTTTTTCCTTGATTTTACTTATAAATTGTACTATTTTTGATTATTTTTACAAGTATCCTTTTAAATGCAAAATATCGCCTAAATTAAAGGCGTTTATTTTGTGATGGTATACTATTAATTGTATTGAAATTGTTTATTATATGATAAATATGAAAGCATTTTTTAAAATATTTTTTATTTTATTTAAAATAACACTTATATATTTATATAATAATTAAGTAAATTAATTTTTTAAATATATTTATAATAAATTTTAATTTTTTTAAAATAGTTAGGAGAAATAAATATGAATTTTAATTATAAATGAAATTTTAGAGAACAAAGTGCAAAAATTGATAAATTAGTTTTAGAACATATAAGAAAAAAATGAGAAAAATGAGATTGAAGAATAAAAAATACAAGAGATAAAAATAAATATAAAATTGTTGATTATCAATATCGAACAAGAAAAACTATACATGGATTAGTAACTTATAAAAGAAGAATTTATGAATATTTTGATGAAAAATTACAAAAATGAATTCGTGTTTGTTTGGTTGATGAAATACTAGAACTACCAAAATATAAAAGAATTGGTGAAGATGTTGAACAAACTATTATTGAATATTTTGCTGATGGAAAAAGATACAGAGATATTTGAGATATCATAAAAAAAGCAAATATTAGTCTTAGTTCTATTCATAGAGTTTTTAAAAATTTAGAAGTAATTGAAGCAAATCCAGTAAAAGTAAAATTGGAAAAAATCAACCTATTTTTGTAGCAATTGATGATGGATATCGAAAATTTTGAGATTTTAAACGTAAAGGTACAAAACACTCTATGAGATTAATAGTAACATATACAGATAATATTAATCATAAAGTACAAAATAAAAGAGTAAAAGCAATTATAAGAAAAACAAGAACTCCAATTGGAGTTAAAAAAACTGCTGAATTTGTTAAAGAACATTGTCAAAAATTTTATGAAAATATTGAACAAGCAAAAATTATTATTTGTGGTGATAGTGCAGGATGAATTAAAGAAGTTGCTGATTATTTAGGTGCACAGTTTGTTTTAGATAAATTTCATTTAATTAGAACATTATATCTTGGAATAATGGCTGGAAATAAAGAAAAATATTTAGAAGAATATAATCATTGTAAATATTTAATTAATAATGGTCAATATGAACAATTAATTAACTATTTATATAATCAATTAGATAATCATAAAAAATTAAAAAAACAATACTTTAAAAATAATAAAGAAGGTATTGAAAATCAAGGTGCAAAATGAAATATTGGTTGCTTTACTGAAACTAATATTTGACATGTTTTAAAAGAAATGCTTGGTAATAGAACATATAATATTTTAATTTATATTAAAATGGTTATTTTTAAATGTAATAAGATAAATTTAGAAACATAATTTTAATGAATGTAATAATTATTGATTATTTCACAATTTTGAATAGCATCTCAAAAATTATTATTTTTTAATTTTGTTTTGAAACCAATAATGAAAAAAGTTAATGATATAGTTATAAAAAATAAAATTGGAAGTAAAAATAAAACCAAAAAAATTCCACTTCGTAATTCAGTTCATTCATAAAAATTTTCTTTAATATGATGAGTTCCAAAATTATAAAAATATTTTGCAGAATGCTCTATGATAAAACTTAATTGAAAGTGTTTTAACATATAAAATCCATCAATACAATTTAATTTTTTGTTTAAATAAAAAAGATTAAAATGACTAAAATCTATTAATATTAATCCTATAATTAAAGTTAAAATAGTAAAAATAAATAATAATACAGTTAATAACTGTAATTTTTTAAGTGCTTTAATTTTCATTTTTAAATTCTCCTTAATTTTACTTCATAATTTTAACACTTACTAAACTTAATTATAAGTATTTTAGTTGAAATATTTTTTAAAAAATAGTAATATAAATGTACATTAAGTATCGTTTTTGTTTATGTTTGATTTTATAATTTTTTATGTTAAGATTTGTTTGTTATTAAAATGTATAAAATTGGTTTTTTTAAAACCTAGAATAGTCGAGTTTTATATATGGATTTTCAACAAGATTTTTATGTTAAAAAGATTTTTTATGCTTGTTATGTTAAGAATGTAGTTTTGCCTATTTCTTTTTTAAATAATATTGGAAATAAAAAAGGTAAATGTTATGTTGGTAATAAACAAAAATTAAGAAATAATACTGTTCGTACTAAAACTAATTTAATTCAAAAAGCATTACATAATTTTTATGATAGTAAAATGTTGAGTTTTATTACTTTAACTTATAAAGATAATATACAAGATATTAAAAAAGCAAAAAAAGATATTCGTTTATTTTTTCTTAAATTAAAGAAATGGTGAAATGACCCTAAACGTTTTGAACATTTAGGAGAATTAAAGTATTTTTATGTTTATGAATATCAATCTCGTGGTGCTATTCATTTTCATATAATTTTTAATAGAAAGATACATAAAAGTATGCTAGCAGAATGATGAACTCACGGTTTTAATGATTTAAAAGTAGTTAAAAAAGGTACAAATGAATTTGTTATTAAATATTTAGGAAAGTATGTTACAAAAGCAATAGATGATGTTAAATCTATAAATCAAACAGATGTAGGTATAAAGGCTTATGCTTTTAGTCGTAATTGTAAAAATCCTATTGTAGTTCGTGGTATTAAAAAAATTACAATCCAAGATATAATTAAAGCAAGTTTTAAAGCAACAAATGTATTTTATTTTAAAACTCAAAGAGATAGTAACGGTAATACTGTTATGATTGGTGGTATTATTGAAAGTACTGTTGTAAATGATTATTTTAAAGAATATGAAGATTACGAACGTTATGTATATTTAAGTGCTTTATCGCATAAGCATTATTTACGGACTAGTGAAATTGGTTATTTAATTCAAAGAGATAAAGATGTTTTGACTTGGGTAGACAAAGTTTTTGGTAATAAAGTTGAGAAAATAGATTTTAAGAAAAAAGTTTTACATTAGAAAAAAAACTAGTTTTTCTATATTTTTACTTGTATATATATATATATATATATAATGTTTATTGAACATTAGTAATTACGACTATTCTTACTAGTGTTCATTTTTTTATTTTTTGTTGAAATTTTATATTTTTATGATATATTATTAATAAGTATAGGTTTTACCCTACTATGCTTAACTTATTAAATTAAATTTTAATGAATAGTCGAGGTTAAGTTTTTTTATGTTTAAAGTTCAATTAGTTAATATTGAAAAAGGGCGTATTATACCCGATAAAAATAATAAAGGTCAAACATTGAAGTTTGATGTTTTGAAGTTTGTAGAAATAAATAAACAAACAAGCGTGCCAACTGGTCAAACACGTGATAAATGATATAATCCGGAATTTGCAAGTGATTTTAATAATTGTTTATCTACTGTTGATTTAAAAGTTGGTAATTTTTATTCACTTGAACTTGATTTAAGCGGTAATATTAAAAAACTTTCTAATTGAAAATAGTTATTTATTAAAAGGGTAATTTTAAATATTTATTTTATGTTAGGAGTTAATTTTAAATTATGGCTAAAAATGATAATTGTTCATGTGGACAACTATTTCATTTAGCAAGGTATATGTGTAAACTTTGTGACCAAGTTATTTGTCCTAAAAGAGTTTTACAAAATTTATATACTGGAAAATATTATTGCCCAAATTGTATATTAGATATTGCTTTAAATAAGGCAATGAGAGAGCAAGAAAGTAAGTTAAATTATGAGACATAAATGTAGTGATTTTACTTATGAATGAGTATATGGTTGTCAAATTTGTTACAGATTTGCTAATGAAATGGAACGAATAAGAAAAGAGAATAAAAAAAATAAATAAAAATTAAATAAGGGGCTTATATATGGATTATATATTGAGGCTTTTTAATAATCTGTGTATCTTTGTTTTACAAAGTTACTAATTTAGATTAATTCTGTCTTCAAATTTTATCATAAAATGAGCAATTGCTGTATTTCAATTTTGAATAGGCAATGTTCATTTTTTTGTTATATTTTCAATTGCCAAGTAAAATATTTTGAAAACTGCCATATCATTAGGAAAAACTTTTTTATTTCTGATGATTTTTCGTAATTGACTATTAACAGATTCAATAGCATTTGTAGTATAAATCACTCTTTTGATTTCTACTGGATAACTAATAAAAACCATTAAATTATCTCAATTTTTATATCAAGATTTAGTAATTTGAGGATATTGTTTATTTCATTTACTTTCAAACGATTCTAAAGCTTGCATTGCTTGTTCTTCACTACATGCACTATAAATTGGTTTTAAATCTGCAACTAGACCTTTTCGATGTTTGTATGAAACATATTTTAAACTATTTCTAATTTGATGAACAATGCATAATTGATGTTCTGTTTTAGGATAAACTGATTGTATTGCTTCTGACATGCCTGTTAAATTATCACTACAAGCAATAAGAATATCATTTAAGCCACGATTTTTCATTTCTGTGAAATTAGATAATCAAAACTTAGAACCTTCATTTTCACTAATTCATAATCCTAAAACATCTTTTTTGCCTTCTAAATCAACTCCTAATGCTATATAAACTGATTTGTTAATAATCCGTTTATCTTGTCGTACTTTAACTACTATACAATCAAAATAAACAATAGGATAAATACTTTCTAATGGTCGATTTTGTCATGCTTTAACATCATCAATAACATCATCAGTAATTTGACTAATAACACTTTCACTAATATCAGCACCATGATATAACTCTTGCAACTGCATTCTAATGTCAGATAATGTCATTCCTTTTGCATACAAGGAAAGAACTTGTTGATCAAAACCATCAAATCTTCTTTGCCTTTTAGGAACTATTACAGGAGTAAAATTACTATTGCGATCTCTTGGTACATCAATTTCAATTTTACCTTGTTGAGTTATTAATTTTTTTGAACTTGTACCATTACGAGCATTTTCAGTAGTACTATGTTGATTTTTTTCATATCCTAAATAATTTTGCATTTCAGAATTCAACATTTTTTCAACTAATCTTTTTGTTAATTCTTTATATAAACCGCCAGGTTTAAAAACTGTTGTTAAATCTTCAGTATTTTCTAGTAATAAATCTACTGCTTTTGATATTGGATCATTATTATTAAAGTTATCTTTTTTAGCCATCTGTAACTCACTCTTTCTAGTCATTTAATTATATTTACTAGAATTAATTAAACATAGTTATTTTTGTAAGTTACACAGATTACTAAACATTTCCTATATATTTTTCATTAAGCCCCAATGGATTAGATTATAATTCATAAATAAGCTCCTTATTAGTATATAAAGTAAGGAGTTTTATTTATGCCTAATGAGTTAGAACAAACTAGTAATTATACATTGACTAAAATATTAAGAACTGGATTAAGTCCTTTAAGTGCTATGGTTGGTGTAAGTGCTTATTATGGTCAATATTTAAAAGACCCAGTATTAGGTTCTATTAATTCTTTATTATTTAGTAAAAAGTTAGGAATTGATATATGAAATATTAATCAAAGACCAACTACTAGAAATAAAGTTATTAATAGTTATAAAAAGATATTTTTAGGATTAGGAACAATTGGTTTAATAAATTATGCTAAGTTTGTTCAATATGTAGATAAGTCAGTTTCTTTATTAAGAGATGAACCTTGTTTTTGACCACCATGTCCTACTGAACCACCTAAACCAACGTATCCACCATTTACAACTGTTAAACCGATAATTGATGTTCCTTTTGTAGATTGAGATACTTATATATCTTTAAATAGTTTTGGTATAGCAAATGTTATTAGTGGTTTAACGGAGTTAATACCTAATAGATTTCAAACTATAAGAAAGATAGCAAATATGGGTATTGGTGGTTGCTTGATTAGTAGTGGTGTTGCTATGGGTATTAATAATAATTTTAATAATTATTTTGCTATTCCTACAATTATTGCCGGTGCAAGTGAGATTATTAATACTTTATTATTGCCATTAGGAAATACACATAATAATACAGAATTACAAGAAGTATTTACTGATGAAAGGGCAAGATTAATTAATGCTAGTGTTAATGATTATCAAAGTACAGATGACGGTATGGTTGATGTTGATTTAAATGATGATAGTGTGTCAGAGATTAATTTAGATAGAGCAAGTTTAAATTGGGATTATTCTTATGCTTATACACTAGGTGGTGTTTAAAGTGAAAATATGAATTATGATGATTTTTTTAGGGGGTAAAAAATAATGGAAAATAAAGAAATTAAAAAAAAGTGGTATGACACTTCTAAATTTCATGTTTTTTGTTTTATTGTTGGTTTTTTTTCTATGGTTTGAACTGTTGCTGAAATACATAATATTATAAATGGTAATTTTGACTTTTTTATTGGTTTAGATTTAGGAATTAATATTTTACTTTTTGTTTTAGTAATTGTTTATGAATTATTTAGTTTAATTGATTTTTTAAAAAAAAGAAAAAAAGGAAGTGTTAAATAATGGATTTTAAAGAAATTATAAAATATGCGTTATATATTGGTGGTTTTTGTTTAATTCTTTGGTTTTGTAGAAATTGAATACGTGAGGGTATAGAAAAATATAAACATAGAAAACATATAAAGGAGAATGATAGTGAGCCTGATTGTATTTTTTGTCGTAAAGATTTTGAAAAGAAGAAACGTAAATTAGAAATGGAAAAACAACAAAGAGAATTAGAGAAAGGGGGTGATTAATATGCCTGCTGGATTATCAGCATTATTAAATATGATTGGTGGTGTTGGCCAACAATTATTAAATGCTTTTACTTATATTTTTGGTTGAGTATTTACTACTGGCGATGGTGGAACACTTACAAATTGACCAGTGTTAATTTCAATTGTATTTATGGTATTAGTGTTTATCAAACAATTTGTGGGACATATTATTCATGGAACACATTAGTAATTAGAAAGGAAGTAAGCAAATGGTAAAGTTATTTTTTAGTTTGGTTTTTGTTTTACCTTTATTAGGTAGACTTTTACCAGTTGTTAATACATTGGTACAAACTATTTATATGCAGTATTTAAGTTCTTTTGCTGGGTTACATACTGTGACGCTTTTTATTAAGTCGTTTTTTTATGATAGTTTATACACTTTACCTTTGCCTATTCTTGCTTTAATAAATGTTAGTTTTGTATTTTATTTAATTTTGGGATTATTTAGATTTACAAGACATTAGGATGTGAAATTATGTTTATACCTTTTATTACAACAGTTATGCAATTATTTGCTTCAATTTTTATGAAGTTTTTTAGTTTTCCACTTGGTGATTTAGGTTTTAATTTGGGTACGTTAATGATATTTTTAATTTTGCTTAGATTTGCATTTAGGGTTATTTTGCCCGAATTAATGTTACCAACATTAGGTTTAGGATATGCTGTTAAGTTCATTGGTAAAAGTTCTGTTTCTTTGGGTGTTGGTACTGGTCAACAAATTGCTAAGAGTTATCAAAGACGCGTTGAAAAAGTAAAAATAAGAAATAAACAACAAGGTAAGTTTAAAGGTGGTGCTGGTGGTAATAAGTTTACTGGTAGTTCAACTCGTGACTTTGGTATTGGTGATTAATTATGTCTAATTTTGTTATTAGTATATTGCATTTTATTTTTATATTTTCTAGTAATGATATTGGTATATTTTTAAATCAAACTAATATTACTGATGAAGTTTATATTTTGTTTAATTTGACTTTTTGATTGGTATTAGGTGTATTTTTTAATTTTATTTATCGTGTTATTAAATTTGTTTTTAGGTCATTGTTTGGGTAGGTGTTAAGTATGAGTGTTTTAGAAATTTACAATAAAATACATCAATGTATAGTTGATTATTGAACTATGTTTATAGGTAATCCAGTTGATGATTTTACTACTATTTTATGAAATTTAGTAGTTTATGGAACTCAGTTTTTTATTGGATTTGTTTTGTTTTATGGTTCATGGTGAATTTTAAAATGTTTATTTGGTAAATAATTATGTGATTTAAGTTTGCAAAATTATTTTTTGTTGTAAATACTTCTGTTCAAGCACCGACTAGTTTAATTGCTTCAAATGACCCTAATGTTGTTAATTATGATATTACAAAAGAAATGGTTAAACATGTTAAATATCATGATTTTGATGATTGAGCAACAATTCCATGAAATTCTGCTTATTTTGATGTTGACCAACCGGATTTAAAATTAGTTAGTGGTGAATTTATAGGTAACAATGAAGGTTTATATACGTGTTATTATTATAGTGATACAGTTGGTGTTCCGTCACAAATGATAGATATGGGGACTGGTGTTTATACTTTTAATAGAAAACAATTAGATGAATTTTCACGTATCATGTTTAATCATAATTATGTTGCAAAGAATAATACTAATAATTTAAATTTTGTTAATACTGGTAAAAGAATTATAAATTTTCAAACACAGTTAAATTTTGAAATTGATAAACCTTTAAGTTTTTATATTCAAGGTTTTATGTTTTATTTTGAATATGAATATTTTAAAACTTTTACTGCTAATTTTGTTTTTAGTTTTTTAGATAATGTTGGTGATACAAAATATGTTTTTAAAGGTAAAGTTGATAATGATATTTACCAGCAAGATTTATATAATTTTGTTACTATGCCTATTCGTGTTCCAAATTTAAGACATTTAACAGTATTTTTCGATGTTCATGGAGAATCAACTAGACCGACTTTTTCACCACAATTAAATTTTGGTCAAATTAATATTTTTTCAAGTGAGAAAGTAACACCAGTCCCACCAAATAGTCCTTTTAACCCTGAGTATGAGCGTGTTAGTTGATATGATGTTTTTGGTCATTTGCGTAATGCTTTTAGATGAGTACTTTATGGTGTTGTTGGTAAGGTTCTACCCGTGGAACCATTAAGAGAATTTTTTACTAAACTTGATGGATTATTAAGGCGTATTTTTGATGATACTATTAGTTCTGTTTTAAATGTTGATTTTACTAGTGGTTTAGAACAAGTTTTAACATTATGAGTATTTTTAAAAGCAGTTGGATTTTTAGTTGGTTAGGAGTTGAAATGATGCCTTGATATGGTTATTTACTTTTAGGAGTTGTATTATTAATAATACTGTATCCATTTTTAATAACTAGAAAAAATATAAAGATATTACAACGTGTAGGTAGTTATATTATTTCAGCACCACCACGTACTGGTAAATCTGCTCTTGCTTGTTGTTTAGCACAAAAACATAAGGGTAGGGTAGTAAGTCCTATTCCTATTAAAGTACGTAATGAATATAGTTATCGCTGTTCTTATGATGATGTTTTTAAATTTAATCAATTAAATAGTAATTATGCTTTTAAAGAGTGCGATATGGTTGTTTTAGATGAGTTAGGTTTGAAAATTAATAGTAATGATTTGTCACCCGAATTTAAAGAAACACAAGAAAGTTTGGGAATGTTTTGTAAATTAATAGGTCATAATTTTAATGGAATTATGTATATGATTGAGCAACACCCCGATAGAATACCAAAACAAGCACGTGAAAAAGTGGAATATATTGTGCAAGTTAAAAGAATGCGTATTTTATTATTTTTAGTTAAATTTAAATTGAATATTTATACTAATGTTGATGACTATAATAAAGTTGTCTTATCTAAAAGACAAACTAAGAAAATAATTAAACGTGGTGGATTACCACCTAGTTATAGTGGTGAAACTATGACTTTTAGTTTATGATTTCCTAAGTCCTATTTACAAAAATATAATAGTCGTGCTTTAAATTATATTCATTCGTTAAAGAGTGAATTAAGTACTGTTAAAGACTATGAACAGTCACAAGCATTAGATTTTACTGTTGATGATATTAGAGCAGTAGGATTAGATAAGTTGGATAATATATTACAAACTGAAAAGAAAGAAATTGAAAATACTGTATGCCGTACTTGTTATTATAGAAATAAACATTCTAAGAAAAATAAGAAAGATGTTAAAATAGAGTAAACCTATATTATTGGTCGAAGCCAACCAGAACCTTGGTTGGTTGGCCGTGGCGTTTACGCCACTGGGGTAAGTTGCGAAGCAACTAGGGGCAAAGTCCCTATATACTTGAATTTCATAAAAATCCAAATTATTTCTTGTCTAAAAAATAATAAGACTATATGAATTAATTTAGGCTTTTCTCCCTTTATGTACTATTTTAATTTTATCACATAAATGCTGAGAAAAGCCTATCTACGGACTTCTCCCCACATTTTTAAATCAAACATAGAATTACAGTTTCAAAACTAGGTATCTTGTTGAATTTATATGCAACTTCTTTAGCATATAAATGAACATGATGTTTTGCAACTTTGATATGTGTTTTAAATGTTCTTCTTATATGTTTTCAAACTGATTCAATTTGGTTGGTATTTACACCAATTTTTGAAACATAGCCATCTTGATGGTTAACTGTTTCATGCTTAGTGAAAACTGATTTAAAATCACAATATCCTTTTCAAGAATCAGTATATACAAGACATTTTGAAGAAATGTGGTTTTTTGCAAACTGCAAAAGATTTTTACTCTTTGCGTTTTTCAATACTTTCACAATTAAATTATTGGTTGTTTTTTGATAAATGCCAACAATCAAGGTTTTATTCACCAAGGATCTTCCTTGTTTTTTAAAACCCATATGTGAAAGATACATTTCATCAATTTGCACTGTACCTTCAACAATAAATTGAGGTTTTTGTTTTGCAATACGTGTTCTGATTTTATGAGTCATTCTTCAAGCAGTTTTCAAAGTCACTCCCAATTCTTTTGCAATATCTGTTGATGGAATTCCATGTTTGGTGTTTATTCATCTAAAGATAAGATAAAACCAAGATGTTAAAGATGTTTGTGACCTTGAAAATATGGTGCCTGTGAGAATGCTAAATGTTTGATTACATTTTAAACATCTCATTCTTTTTAAATCAGAAGTATTCAAATTAAAATTAAAACACCTAATACATTTGTTTTCTTTCAAATTTGCTATATATGCAAGACATTGCTGTTCAGTTTGAAAAGCATTGTTGAATTCATTCAGTTTCATTATTCCCTCCACAAGTACATGTGGGGAGAAGTCCGTTAATTTATTCCGGATTTTTGACAATCTCCCAAATATATTTCAATCGCTGAATTATACTTGTAAGTGCAAGTAAATAAAATTGCAAAAAATTCTCATATAAAAATTTTATAATGCTAAATTTAGTTTAGAAAAAGTAAGGAGTTTTTATATGAGTTATAAACATATTGGGATAGATGAAAGAATTTATATTGAGAATCAATTGAAATTTAAAGTTAAAATTAGTGAAATAGCTAAAAATCTTAATCGAAGTATTAGTACTATTATTCGAGAAGTTAATAGAAATAAAGATAATGATCATTATTTTTCATTAATTGCACAAAATAAAGCTGTAAATAGAAAAAAATCACATATTATTTTTCATAAGTTTAAATATAAATATTTAGTCAAATATATACAACAAAAACTATTATTGGGCTGATCACCTGAACAAATTTATGGCAGAATTAAAAATTTTCATAAACAATGAGCTATCAGCTTTAAAACAATTTACAATTGAATTTATTCTGGATTATTTGATAAAGTTACTAGTAAAAATTTAAGAAGAAAAGGTAAAAAACGAAGATCTCAAGAAAATCGTGGTAAATTTAATGGTAAATCAATTAAAGAACGAGATAATAATGTTAATGATCGCATAACTCTTGGTCATTGAGAAGGAGATACTATAGTATCATCAAGAGGTAAAAGTAAATCATGTTTAATAACTTTAGTTGAAAGAGTATCACGATTTACTTTAGCAATGTTAGTTAAAAACAAAACTACTAAAGTTATTAATAAAAATATCATTCATTATTTATCAATTCTTCCTAAAAATATTGTTAAAACTATTACTTTTGATCGTGGTAAAGAATTTGCAAATTGACAACAACTTGAAAAAAAGTTAGATGTGAAAATTTATTTTGCAAATCCATATTCACCTTGACAAAGAGGTACTAATGAAAATACTAATGGTTTAATTAGAGAAAAATTTCCTAAAAAATTTATTTTTTCAAAAACTAATAAAAATGAAGTTCATAAATTTATATTGTCTTTAAACCAAAGACCCAGAAAAATACTAAAGGCTTTTCTCCCTTTATGTACTATTTTTAAATCTTATCACATAAATGCTGAGAAAAGCCTATCTACGAACTTCTCCCCACATTTTTAAATAAAACATAGCATTACAGTTTCAAAACTAGGTATGTTATTGAATTTATATGCAGCTTCTTTTGCATATAAATGAATATGATGTTTTGCAACTTTGATATGTGTTTTAAATGTTCTTCGTATATGTTTTCATACTGACTCAATTTGGTTGGTATTTACACCAGTTTTTGAAACATAGCCATCTTGATGGTTAACTGTTTCATGCTTAGTGAAAACCGATTTCAAATCGCGATATCCTTTTCAAAAATCAGTATGTACAACACACTTTGAAGAAATGTGGTTTATTGCAAACTGCAAAAGATTTTTACTGTTTGCGTTTTTCAATACTTTCACAATCAGATTGTTGGTTGTTTTTTCATAAATACCAACAATCAAGGTTTTATTCAACAAGGATCTTCCTTGTTTTTTAAACCCCATATGTGAAAGATACATTTCATCCATTTGCACTATGCCTTCAACAATGAATTGAGGTTTTTGTTTAGCAATGGCACTTCGGATTTTATGACCCATTCTTCAAGCTGTTTTCAAGGTCACTCCCAATTCTTTTGCAACATCAGTTGATGGAATTCCATGTTTGGTGTTTATTCATCTAAAAATGAGATAAAACCAAGATATTAAAGGTGTTTGTGACTTTGAAAATATAGTGCCCGTGAGAATACTGAATGTTTGATGACATTTCAAACATCTCATTCTTCTTAAATTAGAAGTATTCAAATTAAAACTAGAACACCTACTACATTTGATTTGTTTCAAACTTGCTATATATGCAAGACATTGTTTTTCAGTTTGAAAAGTATTATTGAACTCATTGAATTTCATTGTTTCCTCCACAAGTACATGTGGGGAGAAGTTCGATACTAAATTATCTTTCACCAATCGAATATTTGAATAGAAAAATAATTTAGTTGCACTTACCTTTACAATTTTGCACATAAAGGGAGAAAAGCCATTATTAATTATAATAATTAATGAATAATATAAATAATTTGGAATCAAAAATGGTGAAAAATTTTTAATTTTATTCATCTTTTTTTTATTAGTAATAAAGAATTTATTTAGGCTTTTCTCCCTTTATGTACTATTTTTAAATCTTATCACATAAATGCTGAGAAAAGCCTATCTACGAACTTCTCCCCACATTTTTAAATAAAACATAGCATTACAGTTTCAAAACTAGGTATGTTATTGAATTTATATGCAGCTTCTTTTGCATATAAATGAATATGATGTTTTGCAACTTTGATATGTGTTTTAAATGTTCTTCGTATATGTTTTCATACTGACTCAATTTGGTTGGTATTTACACCAGTTTTTGAAACATAGCCATCTTGATGGTTAACTGTTTCATGCTTAGTGAAAACCGATTTCAAATCGCGATATCCTTTTCAAAAATCAGTATGTACAACACACTTTGAAGAAATGTGGTTTATTGCAAACTGCAAAAGATTTTTACTGTTTGCGTTTTTCAATACTTTCACAATCAGATTGTTGGTTGTTTTTTCATAAATACCAACAATCAAGGTTTTATTCAACAAGGATCTTCCTTGTTTTTTAAACCCCATATGTGAAAGATACATTTCATCCATTTGCACTATGCCTTCAACAATGAATTGAGGTTTTTGTTTAGCAATGGCACTTCGGATTTTATGACCCATTCTTCAAGCTGTTTTCAAGGTCACTCCCAATTCTTTTGCAACATCAGTTGATGGAATTCCATGTTTGGTGTTTATTCATCTAAAAATGAGATAAAACCAAGATATTAAAGGTGTTTGTGACTTTGAAAATATAGTGCCCGTGAGAATACTGAATGTTTGATGACATTTCAAACATCTCATTCTTCTTAAATTAGAAGTATTCAAATTAAAACTAGAACACCTACTACATTTGATTTGTTTCAAACTTGCTATATATGCAAGACATTGTTTTTCAGTTTGAAAAGTATTATTGAACTCATTCAATTTCATTGTTTCCTCCACAAGTACATGTGGGGAGAAGTTCGTTTATTTATTATATTAGTTGAAATAACAACATTTGTAAAAATTTTTGCAAAATCTTCAATATTTTTTCAACTAAGTTCAATATCTTCTGGATTTGCCACCAGTCATTTATTTTTTTTCTTTTTGTAAATAACTACAAAATGAAATCCAACATTAGCATTATATATTTGAATAATTAATGGTTTAACAATTATTAGTGATTTTAATTTATCAAAATTAATATTATAAGATTTTAATAATAAATTATAATTACTAGCCAATTGTTTTAATTCTAAAAGATTAATTCCCAATTTTGTTAAAAATATATGGGAGCGTACCGAAGATGTCGATAACAACTCATTTCCCTTAAATAGCTCCTTTCTTTTTTAAACCCTTGAATTAAAAATAAATGACAAAAGACGAGAATAAAATTCTTGTCTTTTTTTGTAATTGTAAAATTTTAAAATTTTTAATAACCCTCTTTAATACTATTATCAACACGTGTTAAGGAACTAAAAAAGTGAACTACAACACAGTTGTTAAAAATAGTAGCTAGAACATGTGGACTTGCATGGATAAATAAAAAGTGGATGATGCCTAATAAAATATACTAACCATTTAATGGTAATTCTTGGGGTGGGAGCGAATTGGAAACTAGTATATATAGACCTGTTGTAGGGACCTATTGTATTAATTCTATTCTTTATTTAACCAACCTTGCCACTCACCAGTGAGCAAGTGTTGGTTTTATTTTTTATTTTTTTTTGAAAAATTTTTGGGCAAGAAAATAAATTTCAAACTTGTAAAAAAAATTGAGCGGTGCCGGTTCAATTAGAATATTAATTTGTTTAACACAAATTAAATAAATATTGAATCGAATGCCTCAATGTTTTTTAAAATTTCACAATTTATTTTTGAGCCCAGAATTTCTGGAATGAATAAAACTAATAATAGTATTATTAATAATTTAAAAATCAAAATATATGTCCTTTATGCTAGAAGCAACAGGACATATTAGGAAAGGATTATTATGCAAATAGAATTTAAAAAAGAACAAATTGTTAAAGATAAACCACAATCTATTCTTATTGATTATGTTGAATATAAATTATCGCTTCCAAAATGAATGATTAAAAATAATTCTTTTATTGTTGATAATAATTACACATATTGGGTTTTTAATTCTGAAAATATTAAAAGAGAATTAAATGGTGATGAATTAACAAAATTATTAGAACCATATATTTCTGAACAGAAAATAACTGTTAATAAACTAGAAACACCCAAAGAATATTATCTTAATGATATAAAACTTGAACCATTAACATTTTATGAACAGCATAATAGTTGATTTATTGGTGAAATAACTGATAGTAAAACAAAGATTACTAATCCTTGTTTTAAATATAATGTTACATGAGAAGAAAACAGAAAAGGTTTTAAACTAAATAATCCATATAACCATAATGATTTGTCAATTAATTATATAGTCACTTCTTATAAACATATTTCAACTCATAATGAAAAGATATTTTATTTATAAAGAAAAAAAAAACTATGAATAATAAAAATAAAAAATGTGAATTAAGAGTTTGTATGGATAAAGTTTGAAAAGAATGTATTAATAATTCTACTAAAACTATTAAATATAAAAATTGACCAATACCTTATTTAATATGTGACAGTTGTTATAACAAAATACCTAAATACCTTAAACAAACAGCAAAAATAATTGAAAAGGGATGATTTACATAATGGAAAAAAAAAGATTATTGAATATAAAGTAGGATTAATCAAACAAATTGATAGTTTACAAAAAAATAATTTAGTTTGTGGACATAAAGAGTTTATCGAAGAATGTAAATATTGCTGAAGTAATTGTGATTTAGAAATTATTAAAACAATTGTTAGAGGTTAATTTGATTAATGCAATATGACTTAATTATTGGAATTGACCCTGCTGGTATTGGTAGTAATGGAATTATTATATACTCAAATAAAACTAATAATATTGTTTTTAATGAAACATTTAAAACTAAAACAGTTTTAAAAAGCAAAAATCTATTTAAAGAATACTTTTTATTAATTAAAAAACATTTTGATAATAAAAAAAATATTAGTTATTGTAGAAAATTTCTTTTTAAATTCAAAACAATTATTAACAAATCCATTAGCAACTCCTAAAATTATTGGTGCTTTAATAGTATTAGCAGAAGATGTTATGAATTGAGATTATTTAGAAAGTGAACCAAAAAATAAAAACAAAATAGAAAATTATAAAGGAAATATAAAATTAACAAAACATGAACAAGATGCATATAAGCATATTAAATATTATTTAAGGAATTATAAAAATGAAAGATAAAGCCAATTATGTCAAATTAATAGTAAAACTGAGTAACACTATTGAAGCAAAATATTACGAAAAAGGTAATAAAGGATTATATTATAGTGTTCGTGGACAATGAAATGGATTAAACTATGTTACTTTAATTTTTAACAATCCAAAGCTTTATAACCGATGTATTTTATTAAACAAAAACGATGAAATTATAGTAACTGGTCAAATCTTTAATACTTTAAATATTCCTAAAAATCGTGCATTTTGTTCAATAAATGTTAAATGATTTAAAAAATGAAAAGAGTAAAAAATGATATTATGAAAAATTTTATTAATAGTACCAATATTAATAACAAGTATAACACTAATAATATTTTTAATATTTATTATTAAAGAATTAAAAAATGAATATAAAGTATTAAAAATATTAAGTGAAATTGCTAATCAAATTAAAAATAAGGAGAATAATTAATGATTATATTACCTACTTTGTTTGAAAATAAAGATGAAATTGAAATATTATCACCATTTCCAAAAGCAATTCATACAAGTAATGATATTAAAACAATTATTTTAAGACAATACCCAAATGTTAAATCCAAACACATAATTGTTTCTGATCCCGAAAGTAATGTTGCATTAATAGTTGGTGATAATGATGTATATCAAGGTTGAATTAAAGTAGCAGTTAAAAAATTAGAAATTAAAGGAGAATAAAAATGGAAACAAATAATTATACTTTAACTAAATTAATTAGAACTGGAATAAGTCCAATTTGTGCAATGATTGGTACAAGTGCTTATTATGGTCAAGTAATTGCAAATCCAGTATTAGGTTCAATTAATAGTTTATTATTTGGTAAAAAATTAGGTTTAGATATATGAAATTTAAATCAAAGACCAAATACTAAAACTAAACTAATTAATAGTAGTAAAAAAATATTACTAGGTTTAGGAACAATTGGTTTAGCAAATTATAGTAAATGAACAGAAAATAATATTAATCCTATTATTCCAACAACACCAACTCCAATAACTACTACAACTACAACAGAAGGTCCTCCATGATTACTATTAAATAAACAAGAAAATCAGTCATTAATGGATTGAGATACATATATTAGTTTAAATGTTTATGGTATTTCAAATCTTATTAGTGGATTAACTGAGCTAATACCTAATAAATTTGAAATAATAAGAAAAATTTGTAATATGGCTACTGGTGGATGTTTAATATCAAGTGGTGTTACTATGGGTATTAATAATGATTTTAATAATGCTTATGCAGTACCTACCATAATTGCTGGTGCAAGTGAAATAATCCATAATTTATTACCAATGAAAACAACTAATCATATTGAAGAAATGCAAGAAACATCATTTAATAATGAAACTTCAAGATTAATTAATGATACTAGATTTGCCATTAATAGTGAAACAACTAGTCAATATGGTAGTGATAATATGAGCGAAGTACCATTAAACCACGATAATACTTCATTAAATTGAGATTATAATCACATGAGTTTATAAAGGAGGTGAATAATTTATGAATAAAGAAAAAATACTTGAATATTATAATAATGAAATTCAGACATATAAAGAGAGAATGGAACAATTAAATAAAGAAATTGCCTTATTAGTAAGCATTATAAGTAATTCAAAATCGATGATTGAAAGAATTAATGGTGGTCAATTTGATGAATAATTAAAAAATAAATAATTGAAAGGAAAATATTGATATGAAAGAATTTTTAAATGAATTAATAATTATTGGAACAAGTGTTGGAACATTAATTTGCAGAGAAATTATTGTTTTGTTAAAAAGATTTATCACAACTCCAAAACATGTTAGAGCAAATAACAAAATTATAAAACATCAAAAAAAATTATCAAAATTAAATGAAAAGATTAATAAAGAAAATAAATAATAAAGTGGTGATGTAAATGTTAGAAAATGAAAATAATGTTCAACAAACAACTGAACCTTTAAATGAAAATAATGCTCAACAAGAAATAGAAAATAAAGTTAATGAAGCAGAAAATAAATTAAATAAACTTAATCAAGAAATTAAAGAAAAAGAAATAATTAATATATTTAAAAAATATCAAGTTAAAACTGAATTTTATGATTTTTTAAAATTTAAAACTAATAATTTAGAAAATTCAAAAATTGAAGAAACTATTAAAAAAATGATTAAAGAGCAACCAGTATTTAAACAAACAATTAATACAGGTGGTAAACCACAAACAATAATAACAAATCAACCAAATTCAATAAAAAATTCTTTATTGGATTATAAAAATAAAAATAAATTATAAGGAAGGAAAATAAAAAATGGCAGTACCATTCAAACAAAATTTAGATAATACCGAAAAATTAGTAGAAGCACCAGAATTTATAGAATTTTTTAAACAATCAAATAGTCCATGGGCAAGTTTTTTTCCTATCGAAATGGTTAATTCAACAAGAATTGAATTTATAGTTAAAAAGCCAAAAAACCCAAAAGTTAAAGTTCTTCAATGAAATGATAAGAGTAAAAGAATAGATGTCGGATATGCTGATACTGATAAAATTATTAAAGAAATTACAGAAGAAGCTGTTGCGGGTGAAACAATTGCTGCAAAAGATTTATTAGCAGAAAATGGACAAAATTTATTACAAAGTATGCAATATGAAGTCGCTAATGATTTAGCAGATTATTTAGCTAATAACAACACTAATGTAATTGCAAAATATTCAATTAAATTTATGATTGAAAAATCAACAGAACCAAAAGCACAAGCAATTAAATATGTAGAAGCAATGTTGGGTGCATGAAATACATTATTTCAATATAGAAATATTGCAAATTGTAGATTCTTTATTACTAATGCTCTTTATGATAGTATAGTTTACTTGGCAGATAATAAAGGTTTAATTACTGATAATGAAATTGCACAACAATTAAGATTAAATGGTAATGATTTATATATTAAAGGTGTATTATGTCAAATTGTAATGGATGACTATATGACTTTTAAAAATGATAAAAATGATGATGAAATTATGTCATTTGTTTTAGCAACACCAAGAGCAATGAAAAGATATATGTTGCAAGATACAATTATTTATGTTCAAGAAGTTGCAGATGGTAAAGTTGGAAGAATGTATTTAGTTGGTGGAGAAGTTACAGGTCAAGCCATACCTTATATTTCTAATAATGAAACAACATCACGTTGAATGGCATGTGGAATTATTAATACTGATAAAACTGATTTAAAAACTAAAATTACAAGTTTAACAACTGATATTACTGCAAATGTTAATAACAATAATAGTGAATTAAATACACAAATAAAAAGTACTAATGAACTTAAAACATTAAATCCAAATTTAACAAATCCAACTATTAAATATTTTAGTGATGCACAAGGAAAAACTAATGTAAGTAATCAAAAACAAAAAGCAGGTGACTTATATATAACTATTACTGCAAATGTTAATGACTTAAATTATAAAGGAACAACAAATCCAATTAAAATAACTCTTAAATAAAGGACATTAATATCATGCCAATTGGTACAACTAGTACAGCAATACTTTTAAACATAAATAAATCAAAACATACTAGAATAAGTAAACAACAAGAAAATAAAAGTTTTTGATGAGAAATTTTAGAAATGATTGGTGTACAAGTTATAGCAGTAGCACTTGCTCCTTTTACTGGTGGATTAAGTGAAAGTGTAGCCCTTGGATTAGGTGCAAGTGATTTAATTGCTAGTATTAGTGCTGTTGGTGTAGAATTTTTAACTGATTTTACTATTAATCAAGTTTATGATTATTTAAAAGGAAATGTAACACCATTAAATACTTTTTTTAATATATTACCAGCATTTGCTGGACTTAATAAAATTAGTCGTGGTTATCGTACAACTAAATTTATTAAGTTAGCACAAAAAACTAAAACATTAGAACAAGTTGGTATTAAAGAAGCAAAAAACTTACAAGAAATTATTAGTCAAGTAAGTGGAAAAGAAATTTTAACAGATAAAATTATTGGTAATAAACGTTATTTAATGAAGTATAGTTTTACTCCTAATCGTGAAACAGTATTACGAGATTTAGGATATGTTGATGAAAGACAATATAAGAATAATTTTCAAAAACTAGAAACAGAAAAATTAATGGAACACTTATTATTACAAAATACATTAATAAAATTAAGTCCACAATTAACTCCTAAATTTAAAATTAAAGATATTGAAAAAGCAAATAACTTTTTAAAAAAAATTTAATACTGATTTAAAAGAAGTATTAAAAATGAATCAACATGATTGATTAAATTTAGTTCATACAATACATACAGAAAATAGATATGGAAAAACTTTAATTTTAGATTTACAAAAAATTCGTACTAATGCTATTAAATTTAATTTTAAAAATAATGTTATTCATCAACTTGTTTTAAAAGCAAATCAAACTTTTAAATATTTTGATATTAGATTTTATTTAAAAAAAGGTTTAAATAAATTTTGAAAAGATACACCATATTTTGAAAAAATACGAGAAAGTATATATAAATTACAAGAAAAATTTGAAAAGTTAGAAAAACAAGTATTTGAAAAAATTCAGAAATTAAAAGAAAAAGCAACTGATTTATTTACTAGTGCAGAAAAAAGAGCAATTAAACACGCACAATTAATTCCATTAAATTCACCAGTATTTATGGGTTGTAAAATTCAACCTTTGTCATTAGATAAATGTGCAATTACTATTTATCATCGCAATCCTAAATATAAACCAATTACAGTTGTTGATAGTATTCTTAAAGCAAAAACTTTTGTTACTCAAATACATCCATTCCATTGATATCGTTGATATAGTGGTTGATACATTGGTTATGGAGTTAATCAAAATAAATGATTAAAAGCAATAGCATTTGCTCCACCAGTGGTGCAACAAGTAATTAGAGATAGTTTTAAAGTATATAGAGAAATATTTAGAACTATTAGAACTTATCATAAAGTAGTAAATGTTATTAATAATCCTATTGAAAATATTAACAAATCATTTAAAAATGTTGGTTTAAAATTTAGTGTTAATACTTTATTTGGTACTGGATTATTACATCATTTAGAAAAGTTTGCATATAGTCAAGTTGTAACAAAAAGTAAGAAAAAAATAAAAAAAAGGTAAAAATAAAATACAAAAAGAAATTGAACATATAACACATAAAAAAACAAAAAAACATAATCATCATTATAAACAAGCATTTTTTAAGGAATGATAAATTATGATTAATAAACTTTGAACTGATGTCAGTCTTGAAAATTATAATAACTGATATCCATTAACTGGAAAAATTACAGAAACACCACAGCAATACATACAAACATGACCTAATGTTAATGATTGATTTAAAACTTTTGCTATTCGTGCTCAAAATGATATTAATGCTTATCTTGATTTTATTTTATCTAAATTTCCTTTTGATAGTTTTAAAGATGAATTAATTAAAGAAACATTAAGAGATATGGTTTATGTTATGGTTGAACATTGAGTATTTAATCGTACACCAATTGAATTTAATGTTGATGCTACTATTCAATTTAATAATGGTACTCAATTTACTGCAAATAGTACTCCTACAATTAATGTTTGAGATTTAGCACCAAGTAGAATGAAAATATGAGCAAGATTAACAGAATTAAAACAAATATTTTCAAGTTATAATGATGATAAAATAGATGTTGAAAAAATTGATTTAAAAGCATTTTATACTAGAAATCAAGTTGATGAATTAATTAAAGAACAAAAAGAATTTACATTATTAAAACAAATTAAATTATATGATGATTTAGTTGATGATAATGAAAATGAAATATATAGAGGTCCTGTTAGTAAATTTATTAATAAAGGATATGTTGCAACTGATTATGATAAAGAAACTGAAACAATGATTTTAGATTGACCTGATGAAATTGGTACATTACCACCCGAAGCATTACAAAATAATCCTCAAATTGGTGATTATACACATGCACCAACTTGTGATTTTTCTGCTAAACAACAAAAACGAATTACTACAAATGAAAATAATATTAAATTATTAGAAACTAAAGTTGATAATAATATCAAATCAATAGAAAATAAAATTGAGATTAATAAACAAAATATTGATGATATTAAAAATAACTGATTTAATATTGAAACTAGTCCATTATGAAAAGAGATATCTAATGAACTTTCAACTGATAATTTAAATAAAGAAATATTAGTAATATGAGGTTATATTTATGAGAGTGATATTTATAAATATAAATATATTAGAAAATCTATATTTAAATTAAATGAAGAATATGCAATAAAATCATATACTCTATTAGATACTTTTTATTCAGATAAAACTAATAATATTAGATTATATTTAACTTGCAGTAATTATAAAATTCGCGCTAGTGCTACACCCGGAACATATTATTCAGCATTTATTTCTAAAATATATCAATATCAAGGAACTGGAACACCAACTGAATTTATATCGGAAGAAGGTACTGAACGTGATTATTATACAAAACTAGAAACTAATAATTTATTAGATAAAAAACAAAATAAATTAATTGCTGGTACTAATATAACTATTGATGAAAATAATAAAATTAGTGCTATTGGTGGTTCTACTGATTTAACTGATTATTATAAAAAAGAAGAAGTAGATAAAAAATTAGAAGATACAAAATCACAATTTCCTATTGCATTTCAAATAAATGCTATAAGTCAAGAAATTCCTAATTTAGAAACTACTAATAAAACAGTTGCTGGTGCTTTTAAAGAAAATAAAACTAATATTGATAAAAAACAAGATAAAGAAAATTGAAAAATAATAGGTAAAAGTATAAATAATCGTAAATATGGTGACTTTGGAATTAATTTTAATAAACTTTATAGAATAATTATCACATGAGAAAAACCACCATTTGAACAAGTAAATATAAGAATTAAAGTAGAATTTAAAACTAGTAACTATATAGGTGGTAATATTAATGATAAATTTTTTCTTACAAAAGGTTTAATTAATGGAGAAGAATCTATTTTATATCTACAATTTTTAGGTAATCAAAAATGAGATTTAATTATAGAGGGTGGAAATAAACAATATGGAAATATATTTTCATTAGAAGAATTACAAGATACTATTAAAGTAGATATTCAATCAAAAGTACAAATAAGGTCTGGTAGTTTAACTACAAATGAAATAGAAGAAAATATTTGAGATATTGAATTAAAAAATAATCCATCACCAAGTCCAAGTGGTTCAAATTGAAAAAAAGTAGGAACAAGAGAAAAAAATCAATGAGATAATTGACAAATTACTTATAATTTTATAGTTAATAAACGATACAGAGTTTATTATTCTTGAAATATATATAATCCAGTTTTTGCAATTCAAGAATTTATTATAACTGATAATAAAATAGCAGGTGTAGAAATAGAAGTCTTTAACAATAATAGTAATGTATTAGTTTTATCAGTTAATCATGCAAAATTTATTACTATTTATTCTTTAAAAGGTAATGATAAAGGAAATACATGAAAATTAGAAGAATTACAGGAATAAGATTATGTTTTTTAAAATTATAAAAATTATTTTAGGTTTAATTGGAGTTTTATTATCTTCAGCTGTTGCTGGCTTAATAATATTTATTATTGTAAAAATTGTATTAAAAATTAATCAAATATTTTAAAAAAAGGTGGTGAATATTATGTTAAGTCTATTTAAAAGAAAAGAAAAAAGTAATATTAGTGATAATCAAAATGAAAAAGTAAAATTTTTAACTAATAAAAATAAAAGTACACATGCTTCAATTTTAAATTATTTTGGTTTTAATGATTTTAATCATGAAACTTATTTTACTGATTTTGTAGCAGAAAATAATGCTAATTTATATAATGCTCCATTAGATATTAATAATAAAACTATTAAACAATATTTAATTAAACAAGAATTTTATAGAAAAAATTGAAACTCTATTTTTAAATTAAGCAAATTAGGAATTAGTGGTTATTTAATTTATATTGCTAATGATGACTTATATTTTCAAGTAGTAGATATACAACAAAGAGTTTATGATATTACTGGTAAATTAATTCAATGCACTATTTTTTATGATAGTTATGAACAAAATGCACAAATGGTAAGATTATTTGAAATTTATACATTAAATAATGAACAAATAACTATTAATCGTGCAATTTATAGTATTAGTGATAATAAAAAACAATTTCCATTAGATTTTAAATCATTCATTAATAACCCTAATTTAGCACAAGAACAAACACTAAATATTAACTATATACCAATAGCAATTATGAGAAATAAAGCAAATGAATTAGCAGATTGTGATAAAGTAATGGATAAAATTAAAGCATTAGATGTTATTTATGAACAAATTGTTTTAGATACCATTTTAAATTCACCTAAATTTATATTTAGTCAAACTTATGGTAATGTTCAATCAGCATTAGAAGAAGCAG
Source organism: Spiroplasma ixodetis (assembly GCF_027923845.1). GTDB lineage: Bacteria > Bacillota_I > Bacilli_A > Mycoplasmatales > VBWQ01 > Spiroplasma_E > Spiroplasma_E ixodetis_A. The sequence goes on along the minus strand of NZ_AP026933.1, from coordinate 1,673,256 downwards.
TAAGAACTTTGGTTACTAAAAACTACATATTTAAAAGTGGCGGAGATAATAATGAACAAAATGAAAATATCAATATGACAAATAGCAATTTTAAAGGTAAAAATTTAACTGATATATACGATTGAAATGTTAATGAAATATTTAAACGTTGTGGTATTCATATACCAAGTCAAAAGAAATCTGCACAACAATCAGTTCCCGAAAGTACAGCAGTAAATATTTCAACTATTAATTATATTGAACAAAAATTATGACAATTTAATATTGATATTCTTAAATTTATTCAAATATTAGTACGTATTGATAAAGATTTATTAACTAGTAAAACATTTAATATTAATGATGAACAAGAAATTAATAATTTAACAGTTAAATTAAAATTATTTAATCCCGAAAATAACCAATTAATAGGAGAGAACAATGGAAAACAACAACAAACCACAAACGAAGTTTCCACAGAAACAAACTAAACTTAATCAAGCAGAAGTAGAAAATGATTACTTAATTGATAATATTCCTTATGACTTTACTAATATGATGAGAGCTACTAGTGACCCAGATATTAATAGAGCATACGATGAATTTAAAAAAAGAACTTTATATATTTATGAAATTGAACGTTTATTTAAAAATAATGAAAATAATAGTTTAAAATTTTCAGCAAATACTATTAAAATTGGTTTTATTGATATTGAAAAAGTATTAAAAACTACTGCTGTTGAAACATCTGATTTTACTATGCAATTAAATCAAAGAGCAAGTACTAATATTAATGATAATACAATTGAATATAGTATGACTGATATTAAAAACTTAATATTTCAAGAAATAAATTTATTAAATCAATTTAAGTTATATGCTGTATCAATTAATGAACCATTAACTGAAAATAATATTGATAATTTATATATCATTAATAATTATTCACAACCTTATCAAAATCCAAAAACAAGAAGTACTAAAAGTATAACTATTATTAAAATTAATGATTTTAAAACAAGAGATGGTTATCCAATCATTATTAAATTACAAAAACCATTGAACAAAGATACAAAAGTAATTGGTTTAAAAATTAAAGCCCCTAGAAGCATGATTTTTGGAAATATAAAGGTACTTGGTGAAGTTGACAATATGGAAGTATACCCAAAGTTATTTGTTAAAGATAAGATAGCATTTCCGCTGTTATCAATGCCTATTGAAACTCAACCAAAAGTTAGAATATTACAACAATGATTTAGTGAACAAATATTACCTTGAAATTTAGCAAAACAATTTATTGGACAAGAAAAATCAGTTTTAGATTTAATTAAAATTAGTAGTGGTTCTGTAACAAGAAGAGAAGTTATTAAAAACGCAAGAGTTACACATGCTTGATTAGGATATGAATTTAGTAATGTTTTAGGTGGTAAATGACCATTAAAAAGTCAAAAAGAATTAAAAGATAAAGAAGTTTGAGATTTTGTGGGTGAAAGTCAATTTTATCAATATGTTGCAACTAATAATAAATTTGATGATATTGAAGTTGAAATACAAGATGCACCAACAGTTGATAGTTTACAAAAAGTATTATTAGATATGTTAACTTATACATATACCTATAATCGTAATTTTGATGGAATATCTTTTAAACAAGGTGATGAAAATTTTGATATTACAAAAATTCGTGCTAAATTTGAAAATCAAAAGCCCGATGATATTATTACTAATTTATTTAAACAATGAGAATTAGATTATCCAAATTATATAAGTTTGCCACAAGTTAAGATATTTAAAAAAATAGTAATTATGTTATCTAAATATATTTATTCAACACTATCTATTAATAAAGGTTTAAATGATGATTTTAAACTATTATTACCTTATTATTTTGAAATAAAATCAAATCCTATACATTCTACACCAGATAAAGTTTGAGAATTTAAAGATGCAAAAGTTGTATTAAAATCTGAATATTTTGATTTTTCAGATATCAATAATATTAAATTGAAAAATAATGATATTAGTCAAAATGAATTATTTAAACTAGATGATAATCAATTTAACTGATTATCTATTACAAATGAACTTGAAAGTAATAATATTCCATCATTAATTCCTGCTGATTGAACATTAGGTAATGGAGAATATGGTAAATATTTTACAAGAACAATTATTAATAAGAATAAAATTGAAAATGCTTTAAACTTATATGGTTCAAATAAATCTCAATTATTTTCTAAATTAGAATTTTATAAAGAAATTTTACAAATTGATAATAATAATGAATTTGAATTACAAATTGAAAATCCAATTAATAACTTAAATCGGATTGAAATTAGTGGTATATTTGGTGCCGGAAATTATGATTTAATTTTAATAACCGATAAACAAGAAATAAGTTTAACTAATATTAATTTATTTGATAAATATAACGATAATATTTCATACATTAATTTGGAAATTTAATTATCAATTAAAATATCCTTTTGGATATTGACCATCTCATTTTAAATCTGTATTAATATGTTTATCTTTATCAAAATACAAATCTATTATGTGTTTATCATTAGTTTTTCTTTCTCATATTGTTGTTCCAGCCCCCCCAGTAGACTATATAGTCATGTCCTAAATATGATTTATAACCATTAGTTTGATTATGTGCTAGTGAACCAATTATTAAACCAGTTACTCCACTTACAGCGCCAGTTAGTGCTAATGCTAATGTTATGTTACTTAAATTTATTTTTATTCATGTTTTCATATTAAATTACTCCTTTTTTAATTTGTTATTTTTTCTTAATTTTTGATAACTTATTCTTTATTTTTATAATTAAAATGGTCTTCAAATTCTTTTATTTGAATTTGAATTATTTTCAATCGTAGGATAATTATCTGCTAATTTATTAATGGCATATTTAAACAATGAATTTTCAAAATTTTCAGCTTCTTTTTTTAATTTATCGACTAATGGTGATATTGAATTATCTATTTTTTTAATTTTATTATTTAGTTTATCATTTCAATCATTTCATTGTTCATTGCTTACTTCATTTCATCATTTTCCATTTTGTATTTCTTCAAGGGAATATTTTTCATCATCATGTTCTTCAACTCATTTCATAATTGCTTCTTCAATTATATTTTTTTCAGCTTTTCTTTTAAAATTTTGAGCTTTTTCAGATGATGAATCAAAAATCATTCATGATTTATCAATTGAACTAAGTCTTTTATCAACATGATTATTTCAATTTTTAGTCATAGCATTAAATGATTCATATGATTTTAAAGGATTTTTATCATTAAAATCATTAAATATAAATTCAAATATATTATAAGCAAATAGTTCTTTTTCTTCATTTTCAATTTTTTCTTTTAAATCTTCCTTTTCTTTTGAAATGAAAAAAAAATTTTTCTTTGTTAACTAAGCATAAAGCATCATTTGATTTGTTTAAATCTTTATAATTTACAAATTCTGCACTGATTACTTCTTCTGCTTTTGTTCCATCACCTTTACCTTTGTAAATTGCATTCAAATCTAAATTTAGATTTGTTAAATTTATAGCAAAAAAATATCATAATTTTGTACTTGACTTATTTGCATAATGTTTACCTAAATAATAAATTTTTGATTTATCATTTTTAACATTAATTCCAGTTTCCTCAAGCATCTCATTAATTACAGTTTGATAAGGATCTAAATTTTCAAGTCCACCAGTGATAGTACTATATTTACTTATTTTTTTATCTTTAAATAATGGATTATTTTCATTAGTTAATAATAAAAAATAATATTGATTGTCTTTTAAAACATAGGGTAATATTGCCACTCCTTGGTTATTACATCAAGGTTCTTCAACACCATACATAAAGTCTTTTTTTAATTAATTTTAAAAATTCTGGATTCATTAAATTACTCCTTTTTTTCTTAATTTTACTTCTAAATTGTACCATTTTTGATTATTTTTACAAGTATGCTTTTAAATGCAAAATAACACCTAAATTAAAGGCGTTTATTTTGTGATACCTATACTATTAATGATATTGTAGTTGTTTATTATATGGCAAATGTGAAGATGCTTTTTTTCACAGTAGCATTATTTTTACCCCTAATTACATTTTTATATGGATACAATGCATAAAATAATCCATCATACGGGTCTTGATACATATTTTTATCAGGAATGTTAGTTTTGGTTTGGTCATAACGTAATTCTTCTAAACATTGAGTAGTCTTTGGTAAATCATCTTTATTTGCATAAAAGTTTCCATAACTCATAATGTTTCTCATTCAAACTACTCTATTAGTTAATCCTGCTTCTTGATTTAAATTTGAAGCATGTTTAATAGCAGTTTGTGTGATTAAAATAGTATTATGTTCATCTATTAATTTTTGATTTAATCAATCAATGGCAGTTCGTGCTTTATCATCATAAAAATAAATTGCTTGTTCAAAATTTTCAAAATTATCAATTAATCCTAAAATTTCATTAACATAAGCATTAATTTTTTCATTTTCATTTATAAAATCATTTGGAGTAACTACTAATTCACAAATAATATAAGCATCATAATAACCAGTATTATTATATTCTTTAAAACCCACTACTATAAATACAGTATGGTCTTTATGACCAGTTGCTCAATCCACACCAACTGAATAAAAATCAAATTTATACATATCTTTTTTTGAATTATAAAATTCTTTTAAATCATATGGTTGTCAGCACTTTACAGTTTTTTGAAATGGGAAAATTGTTGCATCACTATCTAAAAATTCAAAACCATAAAAAACAGTATTAAATTCATCAGGATTACTTTTTTTTCATTTCTAATAATGTTCTTTTTTGAATATCTGGTAATTTATTTCAAAATGGTTGAATAGTAAATCTTAAAACAAATAAACCTAAACCACTAAACATATCTTGATTTTCATAATAAATTTTGCCATTTTTTTTAAGATTTTCCATCACTTTATCATTTAATGGTAAAAATGGCGTACAGTATTTTAAATAAAATGGATGATATTTATCATAAGGATTACATGTAAAAGTAATAAAGAAACTTTTATAAAAATAGCGAGTAATTTTTTTTCCAAAATTAGGACTATATATATTTTTATCAATAAACGTTCAACTTCATTCTTTAATAGGTTCTTTTGATACTTTAATACGATTACTTCTAAACATAGAGTTTTGTAAACGTTCATATCGATATGTTAATTGCTTTTCTGTTAGTGTTTCTTTTTCTTCTGCCATAATAATTTCATCTGTTCTTGAACCTAAAAAACTTGACCCACCCGCTTCTTTTCCAAAAATTTTATTACCATTAGCATAACCAATAAAGTCAATTTGTTGATTATTAGGAAAAATAATACAACCACCATCCTTAGTAATTTTTCATTTAATTCCATGTGGATTATTAGGTAGTAAATTAATATTATATGTATCTAATAAAACTTGACAAACATTCATTAAAGCGCCAATTGTAGTTTCACTATGAGTATTTTCATAGCGTCTTACTTCTTGAACACTACTATCACTAAAATTACAACATATAAATAAATCAAATGCTAAACAGTTTCAAGTTTTTCTTGTTCCACGTGCTGTTGGTATAAAACGATAAAAACAATTAGTAGTAAAATATTCTGCTCATTCATCACCAACAAATGCTTTAAAAATATCTCAACTAAAACCATAATTATTATCACTAAAATTAAGATTATATTTTTTATTCAGTTGTGCATAACTACTAATAAAAGCCATATTTTACTCCCTAATTTTTATAAACAATACAATTAAATTATTAACAAATAAAATTTTGAAAGGAACATTAAAAATGTTAAAATTACCATTCGTAAATCATTTTGATTGAGACAAACACTATTTTAATCAAGATGAATTAAATTTACAACAAACAGAAGAATTATTTAAAGAAATAGATGATTATTTATGAAGTACATGTGATAAATCTGAATATAAATCATATAGATTTAGAAAAAGAAAATTAAAAGTAAAAAAAGGTTTATTAACATATAAACGACGTATTTGTACACATTATAACAAAAAAAAACACAAAAAATTGAATACGTATCTTTATTAGATAATTATCTTGGTGTGAAAAAATATAGTAAACTTGCACCTAATGTTATTAAACAAATTTTGAAATATTTTGCTGATGATAAAAAAATATCGTGATGTTTGTGATACTTTTATTGAAGATTTAATAAGTAATAGTACAGTTTGTAGAACATATCAAAAATTTGAATTACCAAAAGCAAATATCCCTAAAATACTATTGCAACCAAATCAAACTTTATATATAAATATTGATGATGGGCATAGAAAATTTAAGTTTAATGAAAAACACAATACTAAAAATTGTAAAAAATGTTCTATGAGATTAATAGTATTTTGTACTGGTAAAAAGAAAAATGGAAAATTAATTAATAAAAGAGCAGCATGTCAAATAAGAGTATCAAAAACAGAAATTGGTGCTGAAAAAACTGCAAAATTAATTGAAAAATATGGTAATTTATTTTTTGAAAATTTTGACCAAGCAAATTTAATAGTTTGTGGTGATAGTGCAAAATGAATTAGAAAAACTGCTACAATTTTAAATGCTAAATTTATTTTAGATAAATTTCATGCTTTTCATGTTTTATTTCTTGGAATAATGGCTGGAAGAAGAAAAAAAATAAAATCGCTAAATTACACTATCAAAATGCAATAACTTTATTTGAAAAAGGTCAATATTATGAATTAATTGATTTTTTACAATCATTAACTTTGCAATATAAAAAATTAAAAGTTGGTTATTTTATTAATGCAAAAGATGGTGTATTAAACCAAGCACTAGTTGAAAATATTGGTTGCTTTACTGAAACTAATATTAAACAAATTTTAAAGCATATGATTGGTGATAGAACTTATAATATTGATATGTATACAAAAATGGTTAATTTTAAATGCTATCAAATAAATACTGCCATTCAATTATTATAAATTAAAATTAAAGATTTTAAAAAACCAAAAATAAAATAAAACTTATTAAAGTTTACTTTAATAAGAATTTTTGTGTTATAAAAGTAAGTATTATTGTTGACTAATATTTTACAAGTGTTAAGATTAACATACAATTGCATATTGAAGTCAAAATTATTCTCGTCTAACTTTATAATTTTAAGACAAATTTGAATATTATTGACAACATCGGTACGCTCCCAAATATATCTTTTTTTATGTCATTAATTAATAACTTCTTCTTAAAATAAAACCTATATATCATAGCAAGACATGCCAAACCACAATCATTTTCTGTTTCTTGTTGAACAAAAGGATATTTCATATAAAAAATCACCGCCAATAATAATTAACAGTGATTACCATTTTTTCCTTTTTATTACTTACGATGTTTTTTCTTTTTAGCAGCAGCGCTTTGTTTTTCGCGTTTTTCATCACGCGCAGAAAGAAAATGTTTATGTCTTTTTTCTGCTCTTTTAGTCTCTTGGGCCTTTTTACTAAATCCTTTTAAAAGACGTTGAAACTCTTGTTCACTACTTGTTCGTTCTTCGTTTTCTTTGTTGTCTGATGATGGTGATTTTTTCACTGAATGCATTCATGTCAGCTCCTATTTTTTATTTTACTTTAACAATTATATTAGTAAATTAAAAAATTATCAATATTTTTATACAATATTAAACTTTTTATTTTAAAAAAAATTAAAAGTAAGATTATCTTTTAAAATTTCACACTTACTAACTATTATTTAATAATACTTAATGATTTTATCATATTTTAAATGTTTATTTTTTTAATAAATAAAATAAAAATTTATTTATAAAATAAATCTAAATGAACGATTTGACACTAAAAATGGAATAAAATTTAAATCTTCTTTAGAACCTGTTTAGAATCTTTTTAATAAAATTGAAATAAAGGACAGAACAACCATTTGTAAACTAGTATTTAGTTTTCTTTCACAATTTTTTCATAATCTTCTGCATTTTTCTAATCATGCAAAGCTTCGTTCTACAACTCATCTTTTTGGTAGTACTACAAAAGAATGTAATTCATTACGTTTTACAACTTCAACATTTGCATTTATGATTGTTTTGATTGCAGAAGCAAATTTTTCACCAGTATAGCCAGCATCTACTATTATTTTTTGAACTGTAGAAAGATTTTCTTTTTCACTTTTAATCATTATGATAGCACTATTACGATCTGTTTTTTCTGCTGTAGTTATGTAAATTGCATGTGGTAAACCTTGCGTATCAACTGCAATATGACGTTTTATTCCTGAAATCTTTTTACCAGCATCATAACCTTTATTTTCAGTAGTATCTGTATTTTTAACACTTTGCGAATCAATTATACAAAAACTAGTTTTTTCTTTTCGATGATTCTTAATACGAATCTTTTTAACTAATTTTTTTAAAATTAATTGCAATACACTAGGTTCTTTATCATTGTTTTTACTTCAAATTTGGAAATAATAATATACAGTTTGTCATTTTGGAAAATTTTTTGGTAACATTCTTCATTGACAACCACTTTTTAATACATATAAAACTGCACAAAACACTTCATATAAATCTAAATTTCTTGGTTTTGTTTTCTTTTTGCTGTTTTCTAAAGTTGATTTTATGTTCTCAAATTGTTCTTTAGTAACATGACTTGAATAATTTTTATGCATATATACCTCTTATTTTAAAATATATAGTAATTTTACCTTATTTTCTAAAAGATTCTAAACAGGTTCTTAGAGAGTTTACCAACAACGTTACGAATACCATCATTTTTAATTTTATTTGTAATAATATGTAATTCACCGCGATAATTTTGTGATTTATTATTAAGAATAACAACATCACCTTTTTCTAATCATTGATTAGTATTGTTAGCAGGGATATCTAATTCTTGATATATAACTCGAGAAATAACACTACGAATTATATCTCGTGCTAAATCAGATCTAACTTTATGAATATTTTTGTCAAAAAGAATCTGTTGTTCACTATCAGTAATATTAGAATTTAACTCAATTTTTAACGATAAATTTTTATAATCAATTTCATTTATCATTTTCAAATCATATTCTGTTAAAAACTGGTTAGCAATAATTATCATATCAATGCATAAAGCAATATAATGACGAATTTGTGTACCAATGGTCAATCACGATGCAGTTCTAATGTTGGTAAATTATCATTATATTTTCAAGGTCCAATTTTATCTTTTCCTAATAATGTAACAAAGCTGGCAAATGGAATTTTATTAACAACGCTTTCAGATTGATTTAAACAAAAAAAGTCAATATCAGCACCGGTATATCTTTGTGGATAAAAATTATAACAACTAATAAGGTTATTAACATTAGCTTTATAAAAGCAAAATTGTAAAGGTAAGTGCAACTAAATTATTTTTCTATTCAAATATTCGATTGGTGAAAGATAATTTAGTATTTTTCTGGGTCTTTGGTTTAAAGACAATATAAATTTATGAACTTCATTTTTATTAGTTTTTGAAAAAATAAATTTTTTAGGAAATTTTTCTCTAATTAAACCATTAGTATTTTCATTAGTACCTCTTTGTCAAGGTGAATATGGATTTGCAAAATAAATTTTCACATCTAACTTTTTTTCAAGTTGTTGTCAATTTGCAAATTCTTTACCACGATCAAAAGTAATAGTTTTAACAATATTTTTAGGAAGAATTGATAAATAATGAATGATATTTTTATTAATAACTTTAGTAGTTTTGTTTTTAACTAACATTGCTAAAGTAAATCGTGATACTCTTTCAACTAAAGTTATTAAACATGATTTACTTTTACCTCTTGATGATACTATAGTATCTCCTTCTCAATGACCAAGAGTTATGCGATCATTAACATTATTATCTCGTTCTTTAAGAACCTGTTTAGAATCTTTTTAATAAAATTGAAATAAAGGACAGAACAACCATTTGTAAACTAGTATTTAGTTTTCTTTCACAATTTTTTCATAACATCTTCTGCATTTTTCTAATCATGCAAAGCTTCGTTCTACAACTCATCTTTTTGGTAGTACTACAAAAGAATGTAATTCATTACGTTTTACAACTTCAACATTTACATTTATGATTGTTTTGATTGCAGAAGCAAATTTTTCACCAGTATAGCCAGCATCTACTATTATTTTTTGAACTGTAGAAAGATTTTCTTTTTCATTTTTAATCATTATGATAGCACTATTACGATCTGTTTTTTCTGCTGTAGTTATGTAAATTGCATGTGGTAAACCTTGCGTATCAACTGCAATATGACGTTTTATTCCTGAAATCTTTTTACCAGCATCATAACCTTTATTTTCAGTAGTATCTGTATTTTTAACACTTTGCGAATCAATTATACAAAAACTAGTTTTTTCGAGGCTTTTTAATAATCTGTGTATCTTTGTTTTACAAAGTTACTAATTTAGATTAATTCTGTCTTCAAATTTTATCATAAAATGAGCAATTGCTGTATTTCAATTTTGAATAGGCAATGTTCATTTTTTTGTTATATTTTCAATTGCCAAGTAAAATATTTTGAAAACTGCCATATCATTAGGAAAAACTTTTTTATTTCTGATGATTTTTCGTAATTGACTATTAACAGATTCAATAGCATTTGTAGTATAAATCACTCTTTTGATTTCTACTGGATAACTAATAAAAACCATTAAATTATCTCAATTTTTATATCAAGATTTAGTAATTTGAGGATATTGTTTATTTCATTTACTTTCAAACGATTCTAAAGCTTGCATTGCTTGTTCTTCACTACATGCACTATAAATTGGTTTTAAATCTGCAACTAGACCTTTTCGATGTTTGTATGAAACATATTTTAAACTATTTCTAATTTGATGAACAATGCATAATTGATGTTCTGTTTTAGGATAAACTGATTGTATTGCTTCTGACATGCCTGTTAAATTATCACTACAAGCAATAAGAATATCATTTAAGCCACGATTTTTCATTTCTGTGAAATTAGATAATCAAAACTTAGAACCTTCATTTTCACTAATTCATAATCCTAAAACATCTTTTTTGCCTTCTAAATCAACTCCTAATGCTATATAAACTGATTTGTTAATAATCCGTTTATCTTGTCGTACTTTAACTACTATACAATCAAAATAAACAATAGGATAAATACTTTCTAATGGTCGATTTTGTCATGCTTTAACATCATCAATAACATCATCAGTAATTTGACTAATAACACTTTCACTAATATCAGCACCATGATATAACTCTTGCAACTGCATTCTAATGTCAGATAATGTCATTCCTTTTGCATACAAGGAAAGAACTTGTTGATCAAAACCATCAAATCTTCTTTGCCTTTTAGGAACTATTACAGGAGTAAAATTACTATTGCGATCTCTTGGTACATCAATTTCAATTTTACCTTGTTGAGTTATTAATTTTTTTGAACTTGTACCATTACGAGCATTTTCAGTAGTACTATGTTGATTTTTTTCATATCCTAAATAATTTTGCATTTCAGAATTCAACATTTTTTCAACTAATCTTTTTGTTAATTCTTTATATAAACCGCCAGGTTTAAAAACTGTTGTTAAATCTTCAGTATTTTCTAGTAATAAATCTACTGCTTTTGATATTGGATCATTATTATTAAAGTTATCTTTTTTAGCCATCTGTAACTCACTCTTTCTAGTCATTTAATTATATTTACTAGAATTAATTAAACATAGTTATTTTTGTAAGTTACACAGATTACTAAACATTTCCGTTTTTTTCTTTTCGATGATTCTTAATACGAATCTTTTTAACTAATTTTTTTAAAATTAATTGCAATACACTAGGTTCTTTATCATTGTTTTTACTTCAAATTTGGAAATAATAATATACAGTTTGTCATTTTGGAAAATTTTTTGGTAACATTCTTCATTGACAACCACTTTTTAATACATATAAAACTGCACAAAACACTTCATATAAATCTAAATTTCTTGGTTTTGTTTTCTTTTTGCTGTTTTCTAAAGTTGATTTTATGTTCTCAAATTGTTCTTTAGTAACATGACTTGGATAATTTTTATGCATATATACCTCTTATTTTAAAATATATAGTAATTTTACCTTATTTTCTAAAAGATTCTAAACAGGTTCTAAGAACCTGTTTAGAATCTTTTTAATAAAATTGAAATAAAGGACAGAACAACCATTTGTAAACTAGTATTTAGTTTTCTTTCACAATTTTTTCATAATCTTCTGCATTTTTCTAATCATGCAAAGCTTCGTTCTACAACTCATCTTTTTGGTAATACTACAAAAGAATGTAATTCATTACGTTTTACAACTTCAACATTTGCATTTATGATTGTTTTGATTGCAGAAGCAAATTTTTCACCAGTATAGCCAGCATCTACTATTATTTTTTGAACTGTAGAAAGATTTTCTTTTTCACTTTTAATCATTATGATAGCACTATTACGATCTGTTTTTTCTGCTGTAGTTATGTAAATTGCATGTGGTAAACCTTGCGTATCAACTGCAATATGACGTTTTATTCCTGAAATCTTTTTACCAGCATCATAACCTTTATTTTCAGTAGTATCTGTATTTTTAACACTTTGCGAATCAATTATACAAAAACTAGTTTTTTCTTTTCGATGATTCTTAATACGAATCTTTTTAACTAATTTTTTTAAAATTAATTGCAATACACTAGGTTCTTTATCATTGTTTTTACTTCAAATTTGGAAATAATAATATACAGTTTGTCATTTTGGAAAATTTTTTGGTAACATTCTTCATTGACAACCACTTTTTAATACATATAAAACTGCACAAAACACTTCATATAAATCTAAATTTCTTGGTTTTGTTTTCTTTTTGCTGTTTTCTAAAGTTGATTTTATGTTCTCAAATTGTTCTTTAGTAACATGACTTGGATAATTTTTATGCATATATACCTCTTATTTTAAAATATATAGTAATTTTACCTTATTTTCTAAAAGATTCTAAACAGGTTCTAATTGATTTACCATTAAATTTACCACGATTTTCTTGAGATCTTCGTTTTTTACCTTTTCTTCTTAAATTTTTACTAGTAACTTTATCAAATAATCCAGAATAAATTCAATTGTAAATTGTTTTAAAGCTGATAGCTCATTGTTTATGAAAATTTTTAATTCTGCCATAAATTTGTTCAGGTGATCAACCCAATAATAGTTTTTGTTGTATATATTTGACTAAATCTTTATATTTAAACTTATGAAAAATAATATGTGATTTTTTTCTATTTACAGCTTTATTTTGTGCAATTAATGAAAAATAATGATCATTATCTTTATTTCTATTAACTTCTCGAATAATAGTACTAATACTTCGATTAAGATTTTTAGCTATTTCATTAATTTTAACTTTAAATTTCAATTGATTCTCAATATAAATTCTTTCATCTATCCCAATATGTTTATAACTCATATAAAAACTCCTTACTTTTTCTAAACTAAATTTAGCATTATGAAATTTTTATATGAGAATTTTTTGCAATTTTATTTACTTGCACTTACAAGTATAATTCAGCTTATAAAAAAGTTTAAACAAGTATAAATAAAATAATGGTGTAGAATAAACTCATAAACTTAATATAAGTTTTTAACTCATTACTTTATTTTAAAGTAAATGGGTTTTTTATGTTTAAAATAAAGAGGTATAAAATTATGAAATATTTTAATCCAAGTTATTGATTTAAATTATGATTATTATCAGCACCATTATTTAATGATAAAACTCAAGGTATTAATGCTAAGTCAATTGATAATCAAAATATTAAAGATTGAGTTAGTAAAAATACTACTAATATATCATTAATAGAAAATCAAGAACTAACTTTAGCAAACAATCAAACAAGTTTATTAAATTTACCATTATGAAATAGCAATTTAACTACACATAATGAACATCATAAACACCGTCATCAAAAAAGTAGAAACAGACATAAAAGACAAAATCAACCAAAAATTTTCCAAACAACAATTATTTTAGAAATTTCAAATAATCCAATTGTTTTTTTTAATCAGTTAAATCAAATCAATAGTCAACTGCAGAGACAGAATATTATATTTCATATTAATGAAAATAATTCCAATATAAATCTTCCTATGTTTAGTTTTATAAATCAAAATTCACCATATAATTATTTTACTATAACTGTTAATCTTGTAAATGAAGAAAATGAAATTACTGGGTCAATGAGATGAGTTTATCGTTCAATAGATTTATATTTACAAGGATATATAATTAATCATTCATATAGATATTTCTCTGATGCTAGTTTGCAAAATGTTACAAATTATATAAATGATGTTAATAATAATATTAATTTAAATTTTGATGGAAACTATATTTCACTTGAACATTCTGGTAATTTTAATTGAGAAAGAATAGTAAGAGATATTAATAATATTTATAATAATAGAGAAGTTAGAAATAGTATTATTACTATTCCTTTAATTACATCAGAAAGTATGCGATTTCCAACAGTTCAATCAGCAATTAGAAATAGTTATAATCCTAATTTTATTATAGATTTTGATGATTTAAATAGAATACAAATGGTTTCTAATCATTATATTCCAAATTACAATCATCCTAATCAAATAGTTGCTCAAGGAAGAAATTGAGATTTCTTTCAACCAATTGTAACAAATTGAGATAGGAGTACACAAGAATCTGCTCAATTTCTAAGAGAAAATTCAAACACAGATATAAGAAATTTAGTAGAAAATTTTTTATCATTTTTAAATAATCGTAATCGTGTGCCTATTAATTGAAGTAATCCTCAGCCATTAAGAATAATGGTAGCTATATTTTCTTGAAGATTTCTAGAGTATTTGAATCAATGTAATCCTCGAATAAAAAGAATGGCAGAATTAATATGTTATGACCAAAATTGAACAAATATAAATAAATTAACTGATTATTTTTTGAATAATAAAGGAGAACTTTATAGTTTATCTACAGATGAAGTAAAAGCCAATAAAGTAAATATCAAAGGCAAAGTAACAACAATACAAGTTTTAGATGAAAATACAAAAGGAAATTTGAAAACTGGTGATATCTATATTGGTTCAGATAATGGTCTTTATTTAGTTCATTCCGGAAATGTTTATGAAGAAGATAATTTTTATGGTGAAGAAGTAACTAGTATAAAAAATTTTGCTAAAGATAAATTTTATGCAACAAAAAAAGATGGTAGTGTATATTTCTTAAAAACTTATTTAGTTGGAAGTGAGTTAAAATTAATTGGAGAAATATTATCAAATTTAAAAAGTTCAGATTTAAATAAAGAATTAAAAATATATTATAAAGAAAACAAATATAATTGACAAATGCATATAACCCCAACATTAAACAATTATAATAATAATGAAGATTATATAATGAATTTAAAGCATATAAATCCAATTGATAACTTTAAAAAATTAGAATTTATAGGTGATGTGTTTTCTGATGGCTGAGGTCTTAAAGTGAAATGAGGATCTTGAATTTATAATGGTAATCCAAACACTGGTCATCATCCAGGTGATACATATGATCTTAGTTATTTTATGAAAATAAAAGATAATAGAAATAATAAATTTTATGATATAATTGAAAATACTAAAGGAGAAATTCCTTCTTGAAAAGAAAATAATTTACAAAAATTTTCTGATGAAGATGGATGAGCTAAGTTATGGGTGAATCAGAGATTTGGTCTAACTTTTTATTGAGAAAATAATGATTATTTTTTAAGAGTATTTGCAAAGCAATATTGTGAATGAAAAACTTCAGGGGCACCTCTTGATTGTTGAATAAGAATGGGTAATGGAATTAGATTATATAATGATGATGAATCTATAAGAACAAAAAGAGAAATCTTTGATATAAATAACTTAGAAAAAAAACCTGACAAAAGAGTTATTAGTAATGAATTAAAAAATATAACTAAATGAACTGATGAATTTACAAATTCTATAAATAATGAACAACATTTACCAATTGATAATAAACCTAATTTTTCTACAAGTAATATAACAACTTTATAATTAAAATTTAAAATACAAAAAAAGTTACCTTATTGGTAGAGGCTTTTTAATAATCTGTGTATCTTTGTTTTACAAAGTTACTAATTTAGATTAATTCTGTCTTCAAATTTTATCATAAAATGAGCAATTGCTGTATTTCAATTTTGAATAGGCAATGTTCATTTTTTTGTTATATTTTCAATTGCCAAGTAAAATATTTTGAAAACTGCCATATCATTAGGAAAAACTTTTTTATTTCTGATGATTTTTCGTAATTGACTATTAACAGATTCAATAGCATTTGTAGTATAAATCACTCTTTTGATTTCTACTGGATAACTAATAAAAACCATTAAATTATCTCAATTTTTATATCAAGATTTAGTAATTTGAGGATATTGTTTATTTCATTTACTTTCAAACGATTCTAAAGCTTGCATTGCTTGTTCTTCACTACATGCACTATAAATTGGTTTTAAATCTGCAACTAGACCTTTTCGATGTTTGTATGAAACATATTTTAAACTATTTCTAATTTGATGAACAATGCATAATTGATGTTCTGTTTTAGGATAAACTGATTGTATTGCTTCTGACATGCCTGTTAAATTATCACTACAAGCAATAAGAATATCATTTAAGCCACGATTTTTCATTTCTGTGAAATTAGATAATCAAAACTTAGAACCTTCATTTTCACTAATTCATAATCCTAAAACATTTTTTTTGCCTTCTAAATCAACTCCTAATGCTATATAAACTGATTTGTTAATAATCCGTTTATCTTGTCGTACTTTAACTACTATACAATCAAAATAAACAATAGGATAAATACTTTCTAATGGTCGATTTTGTCATGCTTTAACATCATCAATAACATCATCAGTAATTTGACTAATAACACTTTCACTAATATCAGCACCATGATATAACTCTTGCAACTGCATTCTAATGTCAGATAATGTCATTCCTTTTGCATACAAGGAAAGAACTTGTTGATCAAAACCATCAAATCTTCTTTGCCTTTTAGGAACTATTACAGGAGTAAAATTACTATTGCGATCTCTTGGTACATCAATTTCAATTTTACCTTGTTGAGTTATTAATTTTTTTGAACTTGTACCATTACGAGCATTTTCAGTAGTACTATGTTGATTTTTTCATATCCTAAATAATTTTGCATTTCAGAATTCAACATTTTTTCAACTAATCTTTTTGTTAATTCTTTATATAAACCGCCAGGTTTAAAAACTGTTGTTAAATCTTCAGTATTTTCTAGTAATAAATCTACTGCTTTTGATATTGGATCATTATTATTAAAGTTATCTTTTTTAGCCATCTGTAACTCACTCTTTCTAGTCATTTAATTATATTTACTAGAATTAATTAAACATAGTTATTTTTGTAAGTTACACAGATTACTAAACATTTCCTCGGTAAGTTCAGTACATTATAACATTAATATTTATATTTTAACAAATTTTTTTTCATAACAACTTCCACTACAATGATATAAATAAAAAGAACTGTCAATATCAATAATGTTTATAGTAAATTCATTATTACAAATAATGTAATTTTTCTTTTTAATCATTTTTTTCTTGTTTATCTAAAAATTTATCCAATTTATCATATAATGTTTTTTTCCTTATACCTTAAATTTGAAATAATACAACAACCAAAAATTAGTCCAAAAATATTTAATGCAATAAAAAGTAACAAAACTCCAAAAGTATTATTTTCATTGCATAATTTTGTGCCTTTATTAATTAAATATCCAAAAACTAATACTCCAATTATAATTGATATTGCTATTAAAGAAATAATACTTCTTGACATAATAACTCCTTTGTCTTTTTAAATAATTTTATTTAAATTATATCAATATTATCTATTATTCAATATTATTTTATAAATATTTACTTTTAATGATTTGATTGTAATATAAGCATAACCATGTTGAACTGGTACAGTATCAATAATAATTCTGTTTTCAATTTTTCCAAATGTTGCTTGTAAATAAAAATTTCATTTTAATTTATCATTAACTATTGATAAACCCATTGATTTTTTGTTATTAAATTCAATATTTCAATCATGAAATGCTCCGTTATCTTTTATAGTAAATTCGTAACTATTTAAAATGTAATCACTGTCAGTAAGCCCATACATATATGATGTTCCAGTTCTACTTTTTATATATTCATAATCACTATTTGCATGTTTTCAATGATAAAGATGATTTCCATCACGTGGTGGTATATTTCTTAAAATTAAATCTTTTAAATTAATAGTTATACTTGTATTTTCATTTTTAGATGGTTTAAAACTTTCTGTACCTGACAAATTAGTTGTTATCTCTGTTGTAGAAACATTTTTTATTTCTTTTTCTGTTTCAATATTATAATCATAATATATAGTTATACTCTTATAATAACGTTGTAAATCATTAAAACTATAAATTAATAAAGTTGGGTCTAATAATGATTTCAAATCAATTTCATAATTAACTTGTTTATTCTGATTAGCAAGTCATCAATTTTCAGTATTATCTTTTACTGGTATTGAACTTGTATCTGTTAAATCTATATCGTTTGCTGTCATATCAATTTTTAAATCTGGATTAATAATTATTGATTTTGCTATATTTTGAGGACTTGGTGGTAATATTTTTGCTGGATAACTAAATTTTGTTTCTTCTGTTTCTGAATGCTCATCATGATTTAATTTATATAAAGTTGTTCAATTAAAAGCATTACCAGTTAAAGCACCCATATTATTATATCTAAATTGAGCAACAGATATTTCATTATAATCTCCTTGATAAGTAAAAGGATTATCACTATAAAATGTATGTCTTTCTTCACCTTGATGTAAACTTTGTGTAACAATTGTATCAATAATATAAGCATAATTTGAACCATCAATTACACCATTACTTGTAGGATTTCATTGACAATCTTTATCTTCATTTGTAAATGGTGAAGCAATATCTAAAAACTCAGTATCTTCTGCTAAAATATATACTTTATTATTTTTCTTTTGTGATAAATCAACAGTACTTATTTGTTCTTTTTCAGTTAATTTCTGTCCAGAAGTAGGGTCTCATGGATAAACACTTACTCTATCACTTAATTTCATAGTCATAGCAGTTGTTGAAACATTTGCTCCTAATAATTTACCAATAGTAAAATCATTATCATTTGTAAATGCATTTAAAGGAATTAATCCACCATTACCAATAATACTTTCTAAATTACTTGTAAAAAATGCTGACATAAAACCATTAAAATATAACATTTTTTTATATTGTTGAGCATTTTGAGTAATAACTCAACTACTTCAAATACCTAATGTTAAAGCATTTAATAATTTACCAATTAAAGGAATATCACTTAAAGCAAAAGGTAATCATTGATTTGAATCATAAGGCATTTGTATTAAAGGACTAAATACAACTGAATTAAAATTTAATATTGCTGACATATATTTTTGACTTATTTTTGAATAATCAACCGTTGGACTTCCTATAATTAAATGAGTATCTGGGTCTTTATATTTAAAATTACTTGACATATCAACATTATAATTACCCGTTAAATTATTTATATTTCATTCACTATCTCAAAAGAATTTTGCTTCTCCTACTGATGTACCATTACTTAATCTTGCTTTATCTTTATCAAAAGAAAGCATACCTTTAAAATCTTTTGTTACAAATAAATTATCTTGAAAATTTAATGAAGTTTTTAATCATTCTTTAAAATCTTTAAAATTACTAAATCCAGTTGGTTTTGCATCCATAATATTATAAAATGTAGTTTCTGGATGACTACTTGTTGTTATTTTATCATTTATACCAGCAAGTAAACCACCATTATTTTTAATATCAGTTGTAGATAAATCATTATTACCAGCAATAAATAATCTTCTTGAAGCAAATACTTTACTTTCAAATATTTCTTTTGTTCCTTGTTGAATTGGTTCTTGCCCTTGAATTATAGGTCTTCCATAATAATAACAACTTGATAATAATTCTAATCCATAACTTTGTCTATGACTATATCTTACTCCTATATCACGCATTAAAGTACGATTTAATGTTACTTTTCCTTCTTGAATAGTAGGGAAAGCATAACCACTACCCGGGCTTGCATATTGTACAAAATCAAGTGTATTTTGACCACTACTAATTACTCTATCATTTAAACTACTAAAAGTTAATACTTGCATACTAAATGCACCATTATAAGGACTATAATAATTTGTTACATTTGAAATATATAATAATTGTCTATCTTGATTTTTACTACTATTACCACCAATATTTTCATTTTCATCATTAAATACACAAAAAAATTGTAAATAATCATCAATTGTAATATGTTCTTCAAACATTACTAAAGTATATTGTCTTTTAGTTTGTACTGTTTTAAATATTTGATTATTTGGTAAATTACTAAAATCAACACCACTTGTATCATCAATTAAATAAGCATTTCAATAATCACCTATTTTATATTGTTTTGTATAAAATTCATCTTGACCGGTTGTTTTATGTGTTTCTTCATTAATTTTACCTTTATTTTTTTGATATATTTTTGTACTATTTTTTCAAATACATACAACTGGAGTAGTACCAGTTAATATTAATTCATATTGACCAAAATCACTTATTTTACTATTAATTGGTTTATAACCAGTTTCAGTTAAAGGTATAGCACCATTATTAATAATAAATGGAAATATTTTTCAATAACTACATCTCTTTATTAATTGTTGAGTTTGCTTTAATGCTAGATGTGCTTGTTTCATTAATTGAATTCTTACTGCGTTGTTCTGGAATGGCAACCCTTTTTAGGACTATTTTTTGGTAGACATTTGTTCATGATATTTAACGGGAGTTAGGTAGTTTAGAGTGCTGTGAATTCTTATGTTGTTATATCAATTTATGTAATCAAATAATTCTAATTTTAATTGGATTAATGATGTAAAATTTTTATCATTAATAAACTCTGTTTTGAAAGTTTTAAAAGTTGCTTCAGCAACAGCATTGTCATAAGGACATCCTTTTTTGCTTAAAGAACGGGTAATATTGAATGCTAATAAAAGTTTATCAATAGTTTTATTATTGAATTCATTACCGCGATCGCTATGAAATATTTGAATATCTTTTAAACAGCGATTTGAGTGCATAAATGCTTGATGTACTAATGATGCATCTTTTTTAACTCCAACACTATGTCCAATAATTTCGCGGTTGTACAGGTCTACTAATAGGCAAATATAGTTTCATTTACCATTAACTTGAACATAAGTTAAATCACTGACAATAACTTCATTTTTAATTCTATTATTAAAGTCTCTATTAACAAGATTGGTAATTTGACTATCATTGACTTTATTATGATGATTTTTGAATGATAATTTAGTGTATTTTGATATTAAATTATGCTTATTCATAATTTTTTTAATTTTTCTGCGTGATAAATAAATTTCTTGGTTTGCTAGTATGACTTTTAATCTTCTAGTACCATAAACTTCTTTATTTTCTTTAAAAGCACTAATAACAGCTTCATCATAAATATTATTTTGAATTTTTTCTTTTTCTTTAAATTAAAATAATATGTTGATTTAGAGAGTTTTAAAAAACGACACATTGTGCGAATTTTATATTTAACTTTATTTTTAGTAATAATTTCTATTTTCTGCCTATTATTAGTGCTGCTTGCTTTAAAATATCATTTTCCATTCGTAACTGTTTTAATTCTTTATTTGCTTGAATTAATTGTTTTTCTAAATCTGAAAGATTATTTTTAATTTTAAAACTACCTGAATTAGTAAATTGTTTAATTCATTTATAAGTAGCTGCTCTTGTAACATTATATTCTTTAGCAAGACAAGACACTGACTTACCACTTTGATATAAAGCTACTATTTGCTTTTTAAATTCGTCGGTATATGAGTTAATATTGGTCATAATTATAGTTCCTTTCTTTTAACAAATTTGTTCACTTGTCTACGTAATTAGTGTCCAATAAAGTGTAACCCATCCAAAAATTAGTTAAAAAGATTCGTATTAAGAATCATCGAAAAGAAAAAACTAGTTTTTGTATAATTGATTCGCAAAGTGTTAAAAATACAGATACTACTGAAAATAAAGGTTATGATGCTGGTAAAAAGATTTCAGGAATAAAACGTCATATTGCAGTTGATACGCAAGGTTTACCACATGCAATTTACATAACTACAGCAGAAAAAACAGATCGTAATAGTGCTATCATAATGATTAAAAGTGAAAAAGAAAATCTTTCTACAGTTCAAAAAATAATAGTAGATGCTGGCTATACTGGTGAAAAATTTGCTTCTGCAATCAAAACAATCATAAATGCAAATGTTGAAGTTGTAAAACGTAATGAATTACATTCTTTTGTAGTACTACCAAAAAGATGAGTTGTAGAACGAAGCTTTGCATGATTAGAAAAATGCAGAAGATTATGAAAAAATTGTGAAAGAAAACTAAATACTAGTTTACAAATGGTTGTTCTGTCCTTTATTTCAATTTTATTAAAAAGATTCTAAACAGGTTCTAAGAAGAACATTTAAAACACATATCAAAGTTGCAAAACATCATGTTCATTTATATGCTAAAGAAGCTGCATATAAATTCAACAAGATACCTAGTTTTGAAACTGTAATGCTATGTTTGATTTAAAAATGTGGGGAGAAGTCCGTAGATAGGCTTTTCTCAGCATTTATGTGATAAAATTAAAATAGTACATAAAGGGAGAAAAGCCTTAGAACCTGTTTAGAATCTTTTAGAAAATAAGGTAAAATTACTATATATTTTAAAATAAGAGGTATATATGCATAAAAATTATCCAAGTCATGTTACTAAAGAACAATTTGAGAACATAAAATCAACTTTAGAAAACAGCAAAAAGAAAACAAAACCAAGAAATTTAGATTTATATGAAGTGTTTTGTGCAGTTTTATATGTATTAAAAAGTGGTTGTCAATGAAGAATGTTACCAAAAAATTTTCCAAAATGACAAACTGTATATTATTATTTCCAAATTTGAAGTAAAAACAATGATAAAGAACCTAGTGTATTGCAATTAATTTTAAAAAAAATTAGTTAAAAAGATTCGTATTAAGAATCATCGAAAAGAAAAAACTAGTTTTTGTATAATTGATTCGCAAAGTGTTAAAAATACAGATACTACTGAAAATAAAGGTTATGATGCTGGTAAAAAGATTTCAGGAATAAAACGTCATATTGCAGTTGATACGCAAGGTTTACCACATGCAATTTACATAACTACAGCAGAAAAAACAGATCGTAATAGTGCTATCATAATGATTAAAAGTGAAAAAGAAAATCTTTCTACAGTTCAAAAAATAATAGTAGATGCTGGCTATACTGGTGAAAAATTTGCTTCTGCAATCAAAACAATCATAAATGCAAATGTTGAAGTTGTAAAACGTAATGAATTACATTCTTTTGTAGTACTACCAAAAAGATGAGTTGTAGAACGAAGCTTTGCATGATTAGAAAAATGCAGAAGATTATGAAAAAATTGTGAAAGAAAACTAAATACTAGTTTACAAATGGTTGTTCTGTCCTTTATTTCAATTTTATTAAAAAGATTCTAAACAGGTTCTTAAAAAAAATAGGTGATAATAATGATAACTAAAAATTGATGAAAAAAATTACCTCTTGATGAAAAAATAATTACTATTTTATTTTTTTCTGGTTTTATATTTTTATTATTAGGGTTAATTATGTTATTAAGTATTAAAATAGATATTTTTAATGGATTTAATTTTATTTATATAAATGGTGTAATTGATAGTTTAACCTATCAAAGTAGTCAAGGAATAACAGTAGATATTTTCTTTTTAAAAGTAGGAATTATTTTTACTATTTTCTTAATGCCAATTTGTTCTGGCTGTAGTATAATTTGATTTATTATTAAACGATTAATTTTTAAAAAATAGAGGTGAATAATGAAAAATAATGATTCATTTATTGAAATGATAAATAAAACTTTGGATAAAATAGTTAATTTAGATTTTAAAACTTTAAAAGGTCATAATATTATATTTATTGTTGATATGGTTAATGGCTTTGCTAAAAAAGGAAATTTATTTTCACCTAATATTAATTCAATTATTAAACCAATTAAAGATTTATTAGCAAAAGTAAATACTAATGAAACCAAAGTTATTGCTTTTAATGATGCTCATAATGAACATAGTCCCGAATTCCATACTTTTCCTAGTCATTGTTTGGAAAATACTATTGAATCAGAGTTAGTAGAAGAATTAAAATTTGAGAATATTAAGATTATTAAAAAAAATAGTACTAATGGTTTTTTTGCTTTTGATTTTAAGCCAAATTTACAATGGGATAACATTATTATTGTTGGTTGTTGTACTGATATTTGTATTTATCAATTTGCTATTAGTTGTAAAACTTGATTTAATCAGCACAATAAAGAAGTAAATGTTATTGTTCCAATGACAATGACAAATACTTATGATCAACCAGAGCATCCAGCTCATATTTTAAATCAATATGCATGATATTCAATGCTTAAAAATGGCATTACTATTGTTAAGGATGTTATTTAATTAAAGTAGAGTTTTAAATAAAATAAATTTATATAAATAATAAATTTTTATCCATATTATTTAATGATTTTTATATTTAGAATAGAAATTATGATAAAATAATAAAATAAGGCTTTTCTCCCTTTATGTACTATTTTTAAATTTTATCACATAAATGCTGAGAAAAGCCTATCTACGGACTTCTCCCCACATTTTTAAATCAAACATAGCATTACAGTTTCAAAACTAGGTATCTTGTTGAATTTATATGCAGCTTCTTTAGCATATAAATGAACATGATGTTTTGCAACTTTGATATGTGTTTTAAATGTTCTTCTTATATGTTTTCAAACTGATTCAATTTGGTTGGTATTTACACCAATTTTTGAAACATAGCCATCTTGATGGTTAACTGTTTCATGCTTAGTGAAAACTGATTTAAAATCGCAATATCCTTTTCAAGAATCAGTATATACAAGACATTTTGAAGAAATGTGGTTTTTTGCAAACTGCAAAAGATTTTTACTGTTTGCGTTTTTCAATACTTTCACAATTAAATTATTGGTTGTTTTTTGATAAATGCCAACAATCAAGGTTTTATTCACCAAGGATCTTCCTTGTTTTTTAAAACCCATATGTGAAAGATACATTTCATCAATTTGCACTGTACCTTCAACAATAAATTGAGTTTTTTGTTTTGCAATACGTGTTCTGATTTTATGAGTCATTCTTCAAGCAGTTTTCAAAGTCACTCCCAATTCTTTTGCAATATCTGTTGATGGAATTCCATGTTTGGTGTTTATTCATCTAAAGATAAGATAAAATCAAGATGTTAAAGATGTTTGTGACCTTGAAAATATGGTGCCTGTGAGAATGCTAAATGTTTGATTACATTTTAAACATCTCATTCTTTTTAAATCAGAAGTATTCAAATTAAAACTAAAACACCTAATACATTTGTTTTCTTTTAAATTTGCTATATATGCAAGACATTGCTGTTCAGTTTGAAAAGCATTGTTGAATTCATTCAGTTTCATTATTCCCTCCACAAGTACATGTGGGGAGAAGTTCGTAAAATAATTGGGAGCGTACCGATGTTGTCAATAATATTCAAATTTGTCTTAAAATTATAAAGTTAGACGAGAATAATTTTGACTTCAATATGCAATTGTATGTTAATCTTAACACTTGAAAAATATTAGTCAACAATAATACTTACTTTTATAACTCAAAAATTCTTATTAAAGCATCTTTAATAAGTTTTATTTTATTTTTCATTTATTTTAAAATTTTAATTTTAATTTTAATTTATAATAACTGGATGGCTGTATTTATTTGATAGCATTTAAAATTAACCATTTTTGTATACATATCAATGTTATAGGTTCTATCACCAATCATTTTTTTTAAAATTTGTTTAATATTAGTTTCAGTAAAGCAACCAATATTTTCAACTAGTGCTTGGTTTAATACACCATCTTTTGCATTAATAAAATAACCAACTTTTAATTTTTTATATTGTAAAGTTAATGATTGTAAAAAATCAATTAATTCATAATATTGACCTTTTTCAAATAAAGTTATTGCATTTTGATAGTGTAATTTAGCGATTTTATTTTTTCTTCTTCCTGCTATTATGCCAAGAAATAAAACATGAAAAGCATGGAATTTATCTAAAATAAATTTAGCATTTAAAATTGTAGCAGTTTTTCTAATTCATTTTGCACTATCTCCACAAACTACTAAATTTGCTTGGTCAAAGTTTTCAAAAAATAAATTACCATATTTTTCAATTAATTTTGCAGTTTTTTCTGCACCAATTTCTGTTTTTGATACTCTTATTTGACATGCTGCTCTTTTATTAATTAATTTTCCATTTTTCTTTTTACCAGTACAAAATACTATTAATCTCATAGAACATTTTTTACAATTTTTAGTATTGTGTTTTTCATTAAACTTAAATTTTCTATGACCATCATCAATATTTATATATAAAGTTTGATTTTTTTCTAATACTATTTTAGGGATATTTGCTTTTGGTAATTCAAATTTTTGATATGTTCTACAAACTGTACTATTACTTATTAAATCTTCAATAAAAGTATCACAAACATCACGATATTTTTTATCATCAGCAAAATATTTCAAAATTTGTTTAATAACATTAGGTGCAAGTTTACTATATTTTTTAACACCAAGATAATTATCTAATAAAGATACGTATTCAATTTTTTGTGTTTTTTTGTTATAATGTGTACAAATACGTCGTTTATATGTTAATAAACCTTTTTTTGCTTTTAATTTTCTTTTTCTAAATCTATATGATTTATATTCAGATTTATCACGCTGAATTATACTTGTAAGTGCAAGTAAATAAAATTGCAAAAAATTCTCATATAAAAATTTCATAATGCTAAATTTAGTTTAGAAAAAGTAAGGAGTTTTTATATGAGTTATAAACATATTGGGATAGATGAAAGAATTTATATTGAGAATCAATTGAAATTTAAAGTTAAAATTAGTGAAATAGCTAAAAATCTTAATCGAAGTATTAGTACTATTATTCGAGAAGTTAATAGAAATAAAGATAATGATCATTATTTTTCATTAATTGCACAAAATAAAGCTGTAAATAGAAAAAAATCACATATTATTTTTCATAAGTTTAAATATAAAGATTTAGTCAAATATATACAACAAAAACTATTATTGGGCTGATCACCTGAACAAATTTATGGCAGAATTAAAAATTTTCATAAACAATGAGCTATCAGCTTTAAAACAATTTACAATTGAATTTATTCTGGATTATTTGATAAAGTTACTAGTAAAAATTTAAGAAGAAAAGGTAAAAAACGAAGATCTCAAGAAAATCGTGGTAAATTTAATGGTAAATCAATTAAAGAACGAGATAATAATGTTAATGATCGCATAACTCTTGGTCATTGAGAAGGAGATACTATAGTATCATCAAGAGGTAAAAGTAAATCATGTTTAATAACTTTAGTTGAAAGAGTATCACGATTTACTTTAGCAATGTTAGTTAAAAACAAAACTACTAAAGTTATTAATAAAAATATCATTCATTATTTATCAATTCTTCCTAAAAATATTGTTAAAACTATTACTTTTGATCGTGGTAAAGAATTTGCAAATTGACAACAACTTGAAAAAAAGTTAGATGTGAAAATTTATTTTGCAAATCCATATTCACCTTGACAAAGAGGTACTAATGAAAATACTAATGGTTTAATTAGAGAAAAATTTCCTAAAAAATTTATTTTTTCAAAAACTAATAAAAATGAAGTTCATAAATTTATATTGTCTTTAAACTAAAGACCCAGAAAAATACTAAATTATCTTTCACCAATCGAATATTTGAATAGAAAAATAATTTAGTTGCACTTACCTTTACAATTTTGCATAAAATAAAAATATTTATTTTAAATTACCGTTTTAAGTATAAAATAAAGAAAAATATTAAAAAAAATTAGTAATATTGTTACAAATAACATTCATTTCTTTAAAAACAAACAAGTTGCTAACAAATTTAATATTCTAATAATCTTTAAATTTAAAATCAATTAATAATTTCTCATTCTAATGTTTAGAAATTCATAAAATTAATATTATTAATTTTAACTTCAAGATTAAATATAATGTTATAATATTTTTATGTATTATTAAATTATACAAAAGAAAGAGGAATTAACTTATTATGAGTACAATTATTAAAAATGAAGAAAATGAATCAAATGTTCAACAATTTCAAGTTGGTGACATTATTACCGTAACTCCAACTGGAATAAAGGAATTTGGAGTTTTTTGTAAGTGTCCAAATGGATTTTCTGGTTTAATTCACATTAGTCGTATTACCCCTAAATTTGTTAAAAATGTTAGTGATTATTTTACAATTGGTACATCAGTTAAAGCAGAAATAACAGGTATTGATCATACTAAACAACAATTAAGTTTAAGTACAAAAGAACAAGGATTAGTGGCAAACAATAATTCTTCAATTGAAGAAAATGGTAAAGGATTTGCACCAATAAGAGAAACTGTTGATAATTGATTTAAAAAAGAAGAAAATAATTAAAATACTATTTTTCTTGCAATCTAAAATTTTTACAACTATATTTTTATTATAAATATTAAATAGTATTATTACGAATTAATATTTTAATTTTAAATACTATAAGGAGGTTATAGAATAGTGATAAAAACTAATTTAAAGTTTACTAATTTAGATATGAAAGAATTATCAACTTTATATCAAGAAAAAGTAACGGCGATTAACGCCGAACTGGAAAGTAATGCTAAAAATGAAGATGGTTGATTAGGATGAATTGATTTTCCATTTGCATACCAAAAAGACATTACTTTTCAAGAGTCTTGAAAGCGAATGAAAACTCTAGCATTGAAACTACAAAAAGAAATACAAGTTTTAGTAGTAATTGGTATTGGTGGATCATATTTAGGTGCTAGAGCAGGAATTGATATGGTGCAAGGTTTATTTAATAATACTGCTCCTGTTAAAGTAATTTATATGGGTAATACTATGAGTTCAACTTATGTTCACCAAGTTTTATCATATTTAAAAGATAAAGAATTTGCCATTAATGTTATTTCTAAATCAGGAACTACTACTGAACCAGCAATTGCCTTTCGTTTGTTAAAAGAACTATTAATTAAACAAAAGAAAAATAAGAATATTGTTAATAACAGAATTATCGCTACTACTGATAAAACAAGAGGAGTACTCCATGATTTGGCAAAAGAAGAAGGATATGAAAGCTTTGTTATCCCCGATAATATCGGTGGTAGATACTCTGTTTTAACTCCTGTTGGTATTTTTCCGATGATGGTAGCAGGAATTAACTGTGAAGAAATTATTGCTAGTGCACAATTAGCAGCAAAAGAATGTAAAAGTGATAAAATTGATGTTAATAATGCTTATTTATATGCAGTTTCTCGCTATCATTTACATAAAACTAATAATAAAGCAGTTGAAATTTTAGTAAGCTATGAATTACAAATGCAAATGTTATGTGAATGATGAAAACAATTATTTGGTGAATCAGAAGGTAAGGATGGCAAAGGATTATTACCAGCTAGTGTTGTTTTTTCAACTGATTTACATTCAATGGGCCAATTTATTCAAGAAGGTTCAAAAATGTTTTTTGAAACAGTAATAAAAATCAAAAAACCTAATGAAGATATCAAAATTCCACTTGATAAAGAAAACAATGATCAATTAAACTATTTAACAAAACATTCTTTACATGAAATTAATAATATTGCCTTACAAGGAACTATTGAAGCTCATAGTGATGAAATAGTAGGAAAAACTCCAAATATTTTATTAGAATGGGATACAATGGATAGCAAAATGTTTGGTTATGCTAGTTATTTCTTTATGAAGGCTTGTGCTGTTAGTGCAAAATTATTAGGTGTTGACCCATTTAACCAACCTGGTGTTGAAGTATACAAAAAGAAAATGTTTACATTATTAGATAAAAAATAATTTCCTAATAATAAATTTAATAAAACATTAAAATATAGTTATATAAAAACCATTCTGAAAAGAATGGTTTTTATATAATTTACTTAGTTGTTTTTCACTTATTAATTTACAATATTATATTATGACATTTTTTTGCAAATAATAATCTAAATAAATGTAATTATAAGTTAAGTTGTATTTTAAATGATGGTAAATGATATATACCAGTACTAGTTGATGGTGCATTTATAAAATCAAATTGATTTATTTCATTTACCATTTTTTGTTCTTGTTCTTTAATTAAAAAACTTTCTACTATATGCTTAGTTATTTGTTCTTGAATAGAATATTGTGCTTTTTCTTGAGAAAAACCTTGATTAATACATTCAATAAAAATGAAAGATAATTTTTCATTTATTTCATTATTCTTAATAATCTCTTGATAAACATAATTAAATTCATTATTTAATAATTTTATATTTAATATTAATAAATCTTCATAACTCATATTTATAAAATTTAAATTAAATTCAAATTTTTCAAAAATATTTATTATTAATTGTTGATTTTCAAGTTCTTGATACTCACTTTCTGATTGGATTACTTTACTAGCCATCTTTTAATCTTCCTTTTCTAATATTTTAATTTAATAAAACCTAATATAGATTAATTTCTATATTAGGTATAAACATTTATTAAATTATTTGGGAGCGTGTCGAAGATGTCGATAACTAATCATTTTCAAAAATAAAAACTTTCTTTTTTTACCTTGAAGGGAGCGTACCGATGTTGTCAATAATATTCAAATTTGTCTTAAAATTATAAAGTTAGACGAGAATAATTTTGACTTCAATATGCAATTGTATGTTAATCTTAACACTTGTAAAATATTAGTCAACAATAATACTTACTTTTATAACTCAAAAATTCTTATTAAAGCATCTTTAATAAGTTTTATTTTATTTTTAGTTATCTTTAAATTGAAGTGGTTAATTTATAATAATTGTATTGCTGTATTTATTTGATAGCATTTAAAATTAACCATTTTTGTATACATATCAATGTTATAGGTTCTATCACCAATCATTTTTTTTAAAATTTGTTTAATATTAGTTTCAGTAAAGCAACCAATATTTTCAACTAGTGCTTGGTTTAATACACCATCTTTGGCATTAATAAAATAACCAACTTTTAATTTTTTATGGCTTTTCTCCCTTTATGTACTATTTTAATTTTATCACATAAATGCTGAGAAAAGCCTATCTACGGACTTCTCCCCACATTTTTAAATCAAACATAGAATTACAGTTTCAAAACTAGGTATCTTGTTGAATTTATATGCAGCTTCTTTAGCATATAAATGAACATGATGTTTTGCAACTTTGATATGTGTTTTAAATGTTCTTCTTATATGTTTTCAAACTGATTCAATTTGGTTGGTATTTACACCAATTTTTGAAACATAGCCATTGTTAAAGCAAGGAGTGAACAAGCAATTACTTCAAAAAATGATTTACAACTACGAACTAATATTACTAAAACTAATTATCAACTATTAAATAAGTTAGGAGTATTAGAACCTGTTTAGAATCTTTTTAATAAAATTGAAATAAAGGACAGAACAACCATTTGTAAACTAGTATTTAGTTTTCTTTCACAATTTTTTCATAATCTTCTGCATTTTTCTAATCATGCAAAGCTTCGTTCTACAACTCATCTTTTTGGTAGTACTACAAAAGAATGTAATTCATTACGTTTTACAACTTCAACATTTGCATTTATGATTGTTTTGATTGCAGAAGCAAATTTTTCACCAGTATAGCCAGCATCTACTATTATTTTTTGAACTGTAGAAAGATTTTCTTTTTCACTTTTAATCATTATGATAGCACTATTACGATCTGTTTTTTCTGCTGTAGTTATGTAAATTGCATGTGGTAAACCTTGCGTATCAACTGCAATATGACGTTTTATTCCTGAAATCTTTTTACCAGCATCATAACCTTTATTTTCAGTAGTATCTGTATTTTTAACACTTTGCGAATCAATTATACAAAAACTAGTTTTTTCTTTTCGATGATTCTTAATACGAATCTTTTTAACTAATTTTTTTAAAATTAATTGCAATACACTAGGTTCTTTATCATTGTTTTTACTTCAAATTTGGAAATAATAATATACAGTTTGTCATTTTGGAAAATTTTTTGGTAACATTCTTCATTGACAACCACTTTTTAATACATATAAAACTGCACAAAACACTTCATATAAATCTAAATTTCTTGGTTTTGTTTTCTTTTTGCTGTTTTCTAAAGTTGATTTTATGTTCTCAAATTGTTCTTTAGTAACATGACTTGGATAATTTTTATGCATATATACCTCTTATTTTAAAATATATAGTAATTTTACCTTATTTTCTAAAAGATTCTAAACAGGTTCTTAGAACATTTAGAAGAAAATACACAATTAATGTTAGAATTATAATACAAAGAAAAAAGAAAAGATGTGGGATTATTATGTATAAATTAAGTAACAAAGCCAACTTTTATATACATTTATCTGCATTAATAATGATAATTTTATTTTTAATTATTGATTTAATTAGTGCAATATATTATCCAATGGAAAAATTTGAACATTTAGGATATGGTGAACGAGTAAGTAACTACTATGCTTTTTTTACTACTGAGAGTAATTATATGGTTGTTATTTATTTTTGTGTTTATTTATTTGATTCTTATTTTCGTGGTACTAAACCAAGTTTTCAAACTCGATTAGCAGTAACTGTTTATATTACTATTACGATGTTAGTATTTTGAATAGGTATTTTCACTGCTGAGCAAGATCCAAAACAATACAGTGCTTATAATTGAATTACAACATTAATTTTACACTTATTAATGCCAATAATTATGATTACTAGTTTTATTGTTACGTCAGGTCATCAATATATTAATATGAAACAACAACATAAAATATATTTATGATTAATTGTTATTTATCCAGCAATTTATTGTATTGTTATTCTAATTAGAGGTCATTTACGTTATTTAGATTTTATAGAAACTGGTCATCCACCAAGAGATACATGATATCCATATTTTTTCTTTGATTATTCAAATGGCGAATATGGATGATTAATCGCTGCTAATGCTGTTGTTTTTGTTTTTGGTTTAGTTTTCAGTTTACAATATTTTTATATTTGAATTAATAACTTAATGTTCAAACGTTATCAAACTTCTGAACATCGTTTATATGATTTTTATCAAAAAATGCAAAATTGTAAAGGTAAGTGCAACTAAATTATTTTTCTATTCAAATATTCGATTGGTGAAAGATAATTTAGTATTTTTCTGGGTCTTTAGTTTAAAGACAATATAAATTTATGAACTTCATTTTTATTAGTTTTTGAAAAAATAAATTTTTTAGGAAATTTTTCTCTAATTAAACCATTAGTATTTTCATTAGTACCTCTTTGTCAAGGTGAATATGGATTTGCAAAATAAATTTTCACATCTAACTTTTTTCAAGTTGTTGTCAATTTGCAAATTCTTTACCACGATCAAAAGTAATAGTTTTAACAATATTTTTAGGAAGAATTGATAAATAATGAATGATATTTTTATTAATAACTTTAGTAGTTTTGTTTTTAACTAACATTGCTAAAGTAAATCGTGATACTCTTTCAACTAAAGTTATTAAACATGATTTACTTTTACCTCTTGATGATACTATAGTATCTCCTTCTCAATGACCAAGAGTTATGCGATCATTAACATTATTATCTCGTTCTTTAATTGATTTACCATTAAATTTACCACGATTTTCTTGAGATCTTCGTTTTTTACCTTTTCTTCTTAAATTTTTACTAGTAACTTTATCAAATAATCCAGAATAAATTCAATTGTAAATTGTTTTAAAGCTGATAGCTCATTGTTTATGAAAATTTTTAATTCTGCCATAAATTTGTTCAGGTGATCAGCCCAATAATAGTTTTTGTTGTATATATTTGACTAAATCTTTATATTTAAACTTATGAAAAATAATATGTGATTTTTTTCTATTTACAGCTTTATTTTGTGCAATTAATGAAAAATAATGATCATTATCTTTATTTCTATTAACTTCTCGAATAATAGTACTAATACTTCGATTAAGATTTTTAGCTATTTCACTAATTTTAACTTTAAATTTCAATTGATTCTCAATATAAATTCTTTCATCTATCCCAATATGTTTATAACTCATATAAAAACTCCTTACTTTTTCTAAACTAAATTTAGCATTATGAAATTTTTATATGAGAATTTTTTGCAATTTTATTTACTTGCACTTACAAGTATAATTCAGCTTATAAATATTATTAAAAATCGGACTTCTCCCCACATGTACTTGTGGAGGGAATAATGAAACTGAATGAATTCAACAATGCTTTTCAAACTGAACAGCAATGTCTTGCATATATAGCAAATTTGAAAGAAAACAAATGTATTAGGTGTTTTAATTTTAATTTGAATACTTCTGATTTAAAAAGAATGAGATGTTTAAAATGTAATCAAACATTTAGCATTCTCACAGGCACCATATTTTCAAGGTCACAAACATCTTTAACATCTTGGTTTTATCTTATCTTTAGATGAATAAACACCAAACATGGAATTCCATCAACAGATATTGCAAAAGAATTGGGAGTGACTTTGAAAACTGCTTGAAGAATGACTCATAAAATCAGAACACGTATTGCAAAACAAAAACCTCAATTTATTGTTGAAGGTACAGTGCAAATTGATGAAATGTATCTTTCACATATGGGTTTTAAAAAACAAGGAAGATCCTTGGTGAATAAAACCTTGATTGTTGGCATTTATCAAAAAACAACCAATAATTTAATTGTGAAAGTATTGAAAAACGCAAAGAGTAAAAATCTTTTGCAGTTTGCAAAAAATCACATTTCTTCAAAATGTCTTGTATATACTGATTCTTGAAAAGGATATTGCGATTTTAAATCAGTTTTCACTAAGCATGAAACAGTTAACCATCAAGATGGCTATGTTTCAAAAATTGGTGTAAATACGAACCAAATTGAATCAGTTTGAAAACATATAAGAAGAACATTTAAAACACATATCAAAGTTGCAAAACATCATGTTCATTTATATGCTAAAGAAGCTGCATATAAATTCAACAAGATACCTAGTTTTGAAACTGTAATGCTATGTTTGATTTAAAAATGTGGGGAGAAGTCCGTAGATAGGCTTTTCTCAGCATTTATGTGATAAAATTAAAATAGTACATAAAGGGAGAAAAGCCTTAAAAATATTGGAATTTATTATAGTAATCCAGATTTTTCAAGTAATTCTTCTAGAAAAGTTCCCTTGATTTTTTTTAATGCACCTCTACGGAAAATTTTTAAGATGAGAGGAACTTGTATATCATTAATTTTTTTCTTATCTCATAAAATATGAGTTGAATTCAATAGTACTCTAATATCATATGCTGAAGCAAAAACTTCTGGTATTCCTCTATCAACGTTTAATAATTTATAGACGACTTCCATAGCAGTTCTCACTGAATATTTGGTTGTAAAAACTGTATCATCTTCAGTTTCTGGATGGGTTACACTTTATTGGACACTAATTACGTAGACAAGTGAACAAATTTGTTAAAAGAAAGGAACTATAATTATGACCAATATTAACTCATATACCGACGAATTTAAAAAGCAAATAGTAGCTTTATATCAAAGTGGTAAGTCAGTGTCTTGTCTTGCTAAAGAATATAATGTTACAAGAGCAGCTACTTATAAATGAATTAAACAATTTACTAATTCAGGTAGTTTTAAAATTAAAAATAATCTTTCAGATTTAGAAAAACAATTAATTCAAGCAAATAAAGAATTAAAACAGTTACGAATGGAAAATGATATTTTAAAGCAAGCAGCACTAATAATAGGCAGAAAATAGAAATTATTACTAAAAATAAATTTAAATATAAAATTCGCACAATGTGTCGTTTTTTAAAACTCTCTAAATCAACATATTATTTTAATTTAAAGAAAAAAGAAAAAATTCAAAATAATATTTATGATGAAGCTGTTATTAGTGCTTTTAAAGAAAATAAAGAAGTTTATGGTACTAGAAGATTAAAAGTCATACTAGCAAACCAAGAAATTTATTTATCACGCAGAAAAATTAAAAAAATTATGAATAAGCATAATTTAATATCAAAATACACTAAATTATCATTCAAAAATCATCATAATAAAGTCAATGATAGTCAAATTACCAATCTTGTTAATAGAGACTTTAATAATAGAATTAAAAATGAAGTTATTGTCAGTGATTTAACTTATGTTCAAGTTAATGGTAAATGAAACTATATTTGCCTATTAGTAGACCTGTACAACCGCGAAATTATTGGACATAGTGTTGGAGTTAAAAAAGATGCATCATTAGTACATCAAGCATTTATGCACTCAAATCGCTGTTTAAAAGATATTCAAATATTTCATAGCGATCGCGGTAATGAATTCAATAATAAAACTATTGATAAACTTTTATTAGCATTCAATATTACCCGTTCTTTAAGCAAAAAAGGATGTCCTTATGACAATGCTGTTGCTGAAGCAACTTTTAAAACTTTCAAAACAGAGTTTATTAATGATAAAAATTTTACATCATTAATCCAATTAAAATTAGAATTATTTGATTACATAAATTGATATAACAACATAAGAATTCACAGCACTCTAAACTACCTAACTCCCGTTAAATATCATGAACAAATGTCTACCAAAAAATAGTCCTAAAAAGGGTTGCCATTCCAAATTCTGAACTTGTCAAGAAAAGTGGACAATAAAAGTAACCTTTTATTAAATTTTATAAAATAGCGTTTGTAAGTGTTAAATTTATAGGTATGAAGTAATTATTTGTTGGTTTGGAATGAGCTAATCGATATTCGATTGGACTCATTCCTTTTAATTTTATTTGAGGTCGATAATTATTATAAAAGTAAATATATTTAGGTAAGTTGTCTTGTATTCATTCAATAGTTCTATTTTTTCTTGGAATTTGATATAGAAATTCTGTTTTCATTGTTCCAAATCAAGTTTCAGTAGCACCATTATCACAGGAATTACCTCTTCTAGACATTGAAATTTTTATTTTTAATTCATCACATAAAATTTTATAAGAAGGATTTGTATAGTGAAATCCTTGATCTGATTGTAAAATTCATGAAGTAGGTTTTTGAGCATTAACTCAAGCTTGGATAATGTTTTGGACAACAAATGTCATGTCTAAACTTGCACTTATTTTATAATCTAATATTTCATTATTATGAAAATCTTTAACAATTGATAAATAATATGTTTTACCATTAGTTAATAAATAAGTTATATCAGTACCTAATTTTTCATTTAAATTAGTAGTTGAAAAATCACGTTTTAATAAATTATCATATCTTAAACTTCCTGATTTAGTTCTATAATCAAATTTTTTTATGCGAACCTTAGCTTTTAAACTCATATTTTTCATATATCTATATACAATATGAAATTTTAATTTTAAATTATAAATTTTGT
Organism: Spiroplasma ixodetis; assembly: GCF_027923845.1. Classification (GTDB taxonomy): domain Bacteria; phylum Bacillota_I; class Bacilli_A; order Mycoplasmatales; family VBWQ01; genus Spiroplasma_E; species Spiroplasma_E ixodetis_A. The sequence continues at coordinate 1,635,510 of NZ_AP026933.1, read as the reverse complement.
TAATTCATAAAGTTATCATTTTATAACCATAAATTTCTTGAAATTCATAAAAAATATTTTTAATTATATTAGCTAAAAATGTATCTCATTTATTAAATTCATTCATTCCATTCTTAATTCACTTATAATATCCTGATTTTGAAACATTTAATAATCAACATAAATAACTAATCTGATATTTTTTCTTCAATGAGAAAATCACAAAATATTTCTTCTTTTTTGTCGATTTTTCTAAATACTTTTTTATATCGTTCATTGCCTCAATATATTCAATTAATTCTTGTTTTGTCATTTCATTAAAATTTAAAGATTTGGGTCGACCTGTTCTTTTGGTTTTTTTAGCACGAATTCCATTGCCATATTCTAAACCTTTTTCACCTAATAATTTATATGCTTTAATTCATTCTTTTATTGATGATCGACCAATACCATACTCTAATGCGGTTTTATCAATTGTTTTAATTTTACTTATTTTTATTATTTTTAACTTTTCTTCTTTTGATAGTCATTTAGCCATAAAAAAATGAACACCTTCCTTAAAGTATTTTTAACACAAAGGTTACAATTCTGTGTCTACTTTATTCTAGATGTTCATTCCACCAGTTACAACTTTTTTAGCATATGGATCTCTTTTACTAATTTTTTCAATATAAGGTGCTATTTTTTTATCTAGAGTTGTTAATGTTGCTGAGATAAATCAACTTTCTTTTGGTAAATTTGCATAAAATTTTTCTGGTTTTCCAAAATCTTCACTTTGCTTTGCCAAATTTTCTCATAATTCTCAACTTCCACCTAATTGGAGTTGTTCACTAATTGGTGCTGGAGTATTATGATCGCCGTATGTTGTACTTTCAGTAATACTGCCATTAGTTACAAAAACGAAATCATTTTCTTTTAATATTATTTGTTGTTCTTTATTCTTTTTTTGAAAAATGATTTTTTTTGCAATTTTTTCATTATGTTCATTTTCTGAAATTATAATATTTTTTACTGTTGTTTCATAGTGAAAAACAACACCTTGTTCTTCTAAGTGAGAAATTAATGGTAAAACAAGTGATTCGTATTGATTGTATTTGGTAAATTTAAGTGCTGATAAATCTGGTAATCCACCAAGATGATGAATGAATCTTATAATATATCTTCTCATTTCCATAGCACTATGTCATTTTTCAAAAGCAAACATTGATGATCAATATCATCAAAAATTTGATTTAAAAAAATCTTCTGGAAATACTTCTTCGATTGTTTTATTACTTAGATTTACTTCTTTTGTAAAAAAATAAGGCTTTTCTCCCTTTATGTACTATTTTTAAATCTTATCACATAAATGCTGAGAAAAGCCTATCTACGAACTTCTCCCCACATTTTTAAATAAAACATAGCATTACAGTTTCAAAACTAGGTATGTTATTGAATTTATATGCAGCTTCTTTTGCATATAAATGAATATGATGTTTTGCAACTTTGATATGTGTTTTAAATGTTCTTCGTATATGTTTTCATACTGACTCAATTTGGTTGGTATTTACACCAGTTTTTGAAACATAGCCATCTTGATGGTTAACTGTTTCATGCTTAGTGAAAACCGATTTCAAATCGCGATATCCTTTTCAAAAATCAGTATGTACAACACACTTTGAAGAAATGTGGTTTATTGCAAACTGCAAAAGATTTTTACTGTTTGCGTTTTTCAATACTTTCACAATCAGATTGTTGGTTGTTTTTTCATAAATACCAACAATCAAGGTTTTATTCAACAAGGATCTTCCTTGTTTTTTAAACCCCATATGTGAAAGATACATTTCATCCATTTGCACTATGCCTTCAACAATGAATTGAGGTTTTTGTTTAGCAATGGCACTTCGGATTTTATGACCCATTCTTCAAGCTGTTTTCAAGGTCACTCCCAATTCTTTTGCAACATCAGTTGATGGAATTCCATGTTTGGTGTTTATTCATCTAAAAATGAGATAAAACCAAGATATTAAAGGTGTTTGTGACTTTGAAAATATAGTGCCCGTGAGAATACTGAATGTTTGATGACATTTCAAACATCTCATTCTTCTTAAATTAGAAGTATTCAAATTAAAACTAGAACACCTACTACATTTGATTTGTTTCAAACTTGCTATATATGCAAGACATTGTTTTTCAGTTTGAAAAGTATTATTGAACTCATTCAATTTCATTGTTTCCTCCACAAGTACATGTGGGGAGAAGTTCGAAAAATAATTGAATTATTTTTTTACAAGCCTCTTCATTTAAAGTAAACTTACCATCATCTTCTGTTCTTTTCCCTTGTTGATGAATAAGTCGACACTTAGAATAATTTGGATCTTCTTTATTTAATCAGTAAAATTCATCTAAAACTGAAGCCCCTTCAATTTCTAAAGATGGAATAGAACGAAATAAATCTCATAGACATTCAAAATGGTTTTTCATTTCTCGTCCACCACGAATAATGAAACCCTTATCTGGATTTAAAATCCCATCTAAACTACCACCAGCAATACTTAATTCTTCAAAAATATGGATATTTTCTGGATTCATTTTTGCATCTCTGATTAAAAATGTAGCAGCGGCTAAAGAAGCTAATCCTGCTCCTACTAAAAATGCTTTTTTATCTTCTATTTCTTGTGCTGGTTTAGTTTGTGCAAATGCTTCATAATTTCCATTGCTTTTATACATATAATTTGTACCTCCTATTTTTTATTTTTTTGTTAATCATTTAAATTTTGTTTAATTTTATTAGTAATAAAATGAGCTAACTGCATACCAATTACTTTTGATGGTATTTCAGTTGGATGAACAGTATCGACAAAAAAGTAGTTATTAACTGTATCTAAAGTTACACCCGGATTTAATTTGGGTTGTAAAATCCCATTTTTTAAAAATGATTCATAAAAACTAATATCACTAGCTCCTTCTTTAATATTCATTCCCCTTTTACCTAAATCATTTAATGTTTGTTTAACAACTGATGAAAGTTCAAAATCATTAATTTGTTTTGGGTAATCTTCTTTAAAAGTTTTTATCATTGCTTTTCATTGTGAATGAAAATATTTAAAAGCTGCTGCTTTTGTTTCTAGGATAGGATCATTATTATAAGCAGGAGTTTCACTAATATCTGGAACATCAGTAACAACAATATTCGCTACATGATGTTTAAGTAGTCACATTAGTGATATTTTTTCATTAAGGATTGCAGAATCTAAATAAAGTTTTCATGTTAAGAAAGGAGAAGTTGTATCTTGCATTACTGCTAAAAGATCATTAGCCCCCATTACATATAGTACTCAATCATGATCATTAATATTTTTATGTTGTGAAAGTAGAGAAGTAACTTGTGCTTGTGCTGAAAATTTACTAACAAAAAATCCACCTGGATAAATACTATATCCTAATCTAGCAGCACCAACAGCATAATTTTCGCCAATTTGTTGATAAGTTTTGCCAACAAATTGTATTTTTTAAAATTTCCATGCTGGTGTTAAAGGTTTATGAAAATAATTTGCTACAATACTAACTGCATTTGGACCATTACAAAACTGATTATTATGATAAGGTTCCTCCATTTTAATTTCTTGAATTTTTGGAAGGATTTTATTACCTTTAAAAAATTGTGTTCCAGCTCCAACAAGTGCACCATTATCTGATAAACTATCACCAATAACGTATAAATTATCAACTTGTTCTATAGCTCGTTCTTCTTTATTTAAATAACAATGCTTTGAATTAATAGTTAATAAAGATAATGAACTTAAAAGTTTAGCACACGTTAAGTTATATAAACGCATGTTTATTTGCCTCCTATGTATTTTTTCATTATTTTTTTTAGAAATATTTATTTTTTAGTATTAAGATTTACTAAAAATATTATTTGTTGTTTTTTTAATTTTGAATTCATTTTGATAAAAAATATGCTGAATTATACTTGTAAGTGCAAGTAAATAAAATTGCAAAAAATTCTCATATAAAAATTTCATAATGCTAAATTTAGTTTAGAAAAAGTAAGGAGTTTTTATATGAGTTATAAACATATTGGGATAGATGAAAGAATTTATATTGAGAATCAATTGAAATTTAAAGTTAAAATTAGTGAAATAGCTAAAAATCTTAATCGAAGTATTAGTACTATTATTCGAGAAGTTAATAGAAATAAAGATAATGATCATTATTTTTCATTAATTGCACAAAATAAAGCTGTAAATAGAAAAAAATCACATATTATTTTTCATAAGTTTAAATATAAAGATTTAGTCAAATATATACAACAAAAACTATTATTGGGCTGATCACCTGAACAAATTTATGGCAGAATTAAAAATTTTCATAAACAATGAGCTATCAGCTTTAAAACAATTTACAATTGAATTTATTCTGGATTATTTGATAAAGTTACTAGTAAAAATTTAAGAAGAAAAGGTAAAAAACGAAGATCTCAAGAAAATCGTGGTAAATTTAATGGTAAATCAATTAAAGAACGAGATAATAATGTTAATGATCGCATAACTCTTGGTCATTGAGAAGGAGATACTATAGTATCATCAAGAGGTAAAAGTAAATCATGTTTAATAACTTTAGTTGAAAGAGTATCACGATTTACTTTAGCAATGTTAGTTAAAAACAAAACTACTAAAGTTATTAATAAAAATATCATTCATTATTTATCAATTCTTCCTAAAAATATTGTTAAAACTATTACTTTTGATCGTGGTAAAGAATTTGCAAATTGACAACAACTTGAAAAAAAGTTAGATGTGAAAATTTATTTTGCAAATCCATATTCACCTTGACAAAGAGGTACTAATGAAAATACTAATGGTTTAATTAGAGAAAAATTTCCTAAAAAATTTATTTTTTCAAAAACTAATAAAAATGAAGTTCATAAATTTATATTGTCTTTAAACCAAAGACCCAGAAAAATACTAAATTATCTTTCACCAATCGAATATTTGAATAGAAAAATAATTTAGTTGCACTTACCTTTACAATTTTGCAAAATAAAAAAAGATAATTTGATTAATTAAACTATCTTTTATTTATTGATTAGTGTATTTAATTTTAGATTAAAATATTAATTAGTAAAAATATAGTCTAATGGTATATCTCAATTATCGTGATTAATTATATAAAGAATTTTTTGAATAGCAAAACCAAGTCCTATTTTACTAAAGTTAAATTTATTTTTAGATAAATAACGGTCGTAAAAACCTTTACCATAACCAATACGGTAATAATCTTTATCAAAGGCAATTAATGGTACTAACATACAATCAATTTGACTTCCTATAACTTTTTGGCAATTTAAACTTGGTTGTCCAATTTTAAAATCATTATCAAATACGATATCGTTTCAACTATTAATAAAGTAAAATTCCAAATGTTCACCATTCATTCTTGGTAAACAAACTTGTTTTAGATTTTTTCATAATAATTCAATAATTTCTTTAGTTTCTACTTCATATGGTAAGGAATTATAAAGAGCAAATACATTATTTTGTTTAAAATAATGTGATTCATTAAATTTATTGAAAATAATTTTATTTCACTTTTGATAATTATTTTTAGAAACATTTTTTAATTTTTTTAAATAAATGGTTCTTAAACTAATTTTATCCTTAATTTCCATTTCCATTTTTTTCACATTCTTTCTCAATTATTTTATTAATACCATTAATACCAATAAGGGCACATTTAATTCGATTACGCTGTCTTGGTACATTTTTAAAAGCAATCATATTTTCAATTATTTTATCATTAAATTGCTTTTCTGATAACATTGCTTGATAATTAATAATAATTTCTTTTATTTGTGATATTGTTTTACCTTCAATTAAAATACAAAAAAGATCGGTTGCAGCATTTGAAATAGCACACCCAATTCCAGTAAAGCGTGCGCTATTAATAACTTTATTTTTAATAGAAATTTCAACATGAAAATTATCAACACATGATTCATTGTTTTGATGATATGTCAAACTATTTGGTAAATTTTTAAAACCTTTATTTTTTGGATTACTATAGTGTTCAACAATTAGTTTGCGATAATAGTCTTGATTGTTATTAAAAGAATTCATTTAAAAAATCTCCTCCTTCATTAATCCCTTTTTTTAAAGATATTACTAATAAGTCAATATCTTTTTTACAATTATATATGTAAAAACTAAGACGAATTGTTACTTCAGCGTTAATTATATTAGGTAATAATTTAGCACAATAAGTTCCACTGCGTACGCATATATTTTGTGTTCCTAAAAAATTAGCAACATCTTGTGCAAATACTTTTTTAATATTAAATATTATGTTACTACTATTGCCATCAATATTATAAATTTCAATATTATTTCCTAAATGCGCTGTTAATTGTTCAATTGCGTATTTTTTTAGTAAAATTTCATGATTTCTAATATTTTCAATACCAATGTTTAATAAATACTTAATAGCTGCACCTAGCCCAAATACACCCGCAATATTTTGTGTTCCACCTTCAAAACGATAAGGACTATTTAATAAGTTAAATTTCCCATTTTCATAAATATCACCATTCATGCCTCCACCCAATATTAGTGGATCTAGCATATTTAATCATTCGTTTTTTCCTCAAAAGACACCGATTCCAGTTGGACCAAAAACTTTATGACCAGAAAATCCAAAAAAATCAATATTTCAATTTTTAACATCAGTTTTTATATGTCCTATTGATTGTGCACCATCTATTATTACTAAAATATTTTTAAAAATTCAATTATCACTTTTAACATTTTTTTTACCATATTCTTTAATAAAATTAGTTAATGTTTCAGTATCATTTTCTATTGCTAAAGAATTATTAATATTTGCAAAAGCAACTATTCTGGTTTTAGGTGTTAAAACTTTTTTTAAACTTTTAACAGTAATGAATCCTTGTTTATTTGTTTCAATAAATTTTATTTTAATTTTTTTAGTTTGTATCAAACGATAAAATGGTAAGAGTAATGAGCTATGTTCTAAAGTGGTTAATAAAATTTCATCATTTTCTTGTAAATATTTTTCTAAGCCAAAAGCAATTTGATTATAAGCAAAAGTTGCTGAAGGACAAAAAACTATTTCGTTTTCGTTACTATTAATAAATTTACTAATTGTTTTTCTAGTATCTTCAAATATATCATTTCCCTTAACAGCAAGTTGATAATCTTGACTATGTGGATTAATACAATATTTTTCATAATAATCGCTAACAGCATCAATAACTATTTGTGGTTTTAGTGAAGAAGCGGCTGTATCTAAATAAACTAAATCAGGATTATTTTTAAAAAAGGGAAAATCAGTTTTAAAGGTATTATCATTAATGTTTATTTTTTTATTCATATTTACTCCTATATCATTACACCAAATATAATATACTTATACTAATGATTATACACTTAATTTTGTGCTAATTTTCTTAAAATTAAAAAATGAATAAAATATTATTTGTGCACTATAAAGTAATAATATTTAAAAAAAAATAATATTTTAAATTTTTTAAAATAAATAATTGGTAATTAGTTATTTCATTTTAAAATTAATTAGAAAAAACTATCCCTTAAATATAAATTTTATGTTAAGATATCTTAGTAAAATAAATTAAAAAATCTTTTTTTGCTATAGATTTAATTAAAAGGAGTGAATAAAGTGCGCAATATTCTTGCCTTAGTTGCAGCTTTCACGTTATCATCAACATCAACTATGTCTATTATAGCTTGTAATAATTCAAATGAAAGAGGCACAACTAATGTTTTCGACTGAAATAGTGCTTTTATAGATACAAGTACTACGACTGACACCTTTTTTAATTACTTATTAAATAATCCCAACAGTGGATGAGGTAAAACATTATATACTGATATTAATCAATATATTAATCTTTCAATTTTAAAAAATACTCCAGAATATAAAGATGATTATCTTGCTGCTTTGACAGCAGCTCAATCTGAAATGGAAAATAAAATAAAATCATTACAAGCAAAATATGGTCGTTCATGAGAAAAACAATGAAAGAAAGTATTGGGCGATGATGATGTTAATACTTACATTGATAATATTTTAAAAAAGAGTGCTTTAGGTATTATTCAACGTAGTTATGTTACTAGTAATTATAAGGATTATAAATACTACAATCAAAATGAAATTAATATTTGATTAAAGGATTTATGAGAACAAGTAAAGAGCGAAAACAATCCAAATGGTACTTATGATAGTGTACAAGAATACATTAATGGTAAAGCAGGTAGTATCGCTCTTGGTAAATATTCTAGTAAAATTTGAATTGTTGCTAATGCTAATAATTCAGAATCAGATGCTATTGCAAAATTAAACGATAATGTCAAAATTGCTAAAACATGAACTGGTGTTAATATTAGTCTTCCTGTTGTAAAAACTAGTGATGATAAGAATGATAGTAATTATGAAACAGATTCATACAATACTATTGATGGCTTATTAAGTGATAATCAATCTAAAATAGCTAAAGTAATGTTAAGAAATCAAGAATTAATTTGAACTCGTCAAATTGTTATTCCTTTTGACTCTACTGCTAAACCTTTACAAGAAAAGATTAATGCTTCTCAGTTTTCTCAAAATAAAACTAAAATTAATGAAATTTTAAACAATATTAGAACCAATGGTTTCGATCAAACATTCACCGAAGAAAAAGGGACCGCTATTACTGATGTTAGTAAAACTGGTGATTTAGGATTAATGGATATTACTAAATCTTCACAAGAGAATAGTCCTTTTTATTATTACTTATATCGTTATGTAACTAGTGCTGAAGGTGTTGGTAAAAATGTTGATGGTATTCAACCATATAAATTAACACAATTTACTTCACCAACTGACAAGGAAAAGGGTTTAGATGACTTAATTCCTTATATAGACCGCGATAGTATTAAAGATAAAGGTAAAGATGGTACTAGTCAATATAATGATTTAGTTTATATGAAAGATATAAAAGGACCACAACTTCCTGATGCTGCAGTTAATAATGGACCTGGAGTTGGCATTTTTATTGATACTGGTGGTATTCATTTTATTCAAACGCCAGGTATCACATATCAACAGCAAGACAAACCTAAAAGCGATGAATTAACTTATAATATAATTAAAACATTTAAAAATCATAGAAAAGATACTTATCAGTGAAAAGACTTAGCACCGTTATCTGAGCGTCCAGGTGGATTATCTGATTCTCCTTATCTTGATTATTTACAAACTGGTTTTTTACTACAAAAATATACTCCAAATACAACTCCTACTTTTAATTTAAATGATGCATTAACAGCCTTTACTGGAGGTACTGGTAGCCTTGGTGATGCAACTTGATGAGATTATAATTTATACTTTAATAATAACTCAAGTTTAATTCATTGAAATTTACAGGATATATTTGGTTCAAGTCCTCTTGATCCAACTGATAAGAAAATTAATGACTTTGTTGAAAAAATGAAAAGTTGATTTGATAAAACTAAAGAAAATCGTTGAAACAATAGACAAGGTATTAATATTAATGCAACATTTAAGGATAATATTATAAAAACTAATAATACATGAGATGGCTTTACACAAGATGCACCAGTTGCTCGTATGGATACTAATATTGCTAATTATCTAGATGTTGTTGGGAAACGAACATTATGATGATATGATCCAAGTATCATTAGTTCTTAGACGGGAGGTATAAAAAATGAAAAAGATAAAAAAGATTTTACCATTATTAACTTCAGTTACTCTTTTATCTGGCCCTGTATTATTATTAGTTGCTTGTGATAATGAACGTGATATGAGTAATTTACCTAGTGGTAAAATTCCTGATGATTATAAAAATCGTGTATTATTTAATTTTTTAGGAGTAAACTTTAATGAAACGATTTCTGCTCAGTTTAAGAATACTTATTCACAAGGTCTTGATTTTATTTTAAAAGATGTTGAAGGAACAATTGCTCAGCAAAAATTTTATGAATTTTTTCATAAGAAACTTCATTATAGTGAAGACACAAAAAATGCAAATGGTACTACTACAATGGGAGAAGCCAATAAAGCTTTTATAAAACTTAAAGATGATTTAGGATTAAATTTATTAACTCAAAAGTACTTAAGTGGTATTAATACAGCTAATTCACTAGATAAAGTATCAGCAGCAGATAATAATGAGTTATTATTTCAAAATCAAAGTTGACATCAGGATGGTACAAGTAAATTTAATTATCAAAATGTAGAATTTTATAAAGAAAAAAATAAAGATACTGATAAAGTTAATGATCCTGATCAAATATTTACTCCTGATAGTTTATATAAAGATTATGGTGATAAAGATGCTGCTTTTGATGAACAATTAGCTGCCATTGCTAAACATCCAGATGACAATTATAGTAATGAAATTGGTAAATTATTACCAAATGATGCTAAAAAATGAAATAGTAGTGCTGGTATTAATAAAACACAAAAAGGTCTTTCTGGTACTGATATTCCAACTTATTCAAAATATTTAAAACGTTTCCAATGATGATTACGTTTTCGTTATCAACAATATTATCAATATCAAATTTTACCAGAATTAAATCAAACTTTATTTACAATGTCTTATATTTTAGACAATATTGTTGATATTAAAGATAATGAAGCAGGTAAACCTATAATTTCAACCCAAACAAATAACCTTTACATAAGTCAATTACAAGATACTACTGGTTGACAAAAGAGTAACTATAATGTAAATTGAAACTTTACTACTGATTTAGCAAATGCGCAAAGCATTGATCAAAAATGAAATAGTAGTCCTTCTGAATCTCCAAAGTGAGAGTCGATTGTTAAAAATGATGATTCAGGAAAAGAAAAAACTTTAAATTCTGATTTTTTTACTCAATTAACAAGCGGTAATGCCTCAACTATTAGTGAAATTGATCCTAATTTTGGTGCTAATGGTTTCTTAAGTACTGCTACTACTACCCAAGAAGCTGCAAGTTGAGTAAATAATGGTGGATTACATTACACTACGAATAATAATATTGCTACATTTACTTACTCTGCTCCTATTTATTTCCTAAACCTTTTACAAAATTTAGATTTTAGTTTTTTAAATAATAAAAACAAAGGCTGAGTTCCAGAAATTAGTAATTTAATTCATTCATGAAACAATAGTGGTAATGCTAGTCTTGAGACAGATTTCTCTAAGTATATAAGGGGTGATGCTAACGAAAGCACTATTACCCAAGAAACAAAGTGAAATATATTTTGACAAATGTTATATTCTATATCTGCTAGTGATTCTGCAACTAACGATTCACCAGTAGCTGAAAACTTTAAAATCGCTGCTCAAAATTTATTTCCAACATATATTCCAAAAAATAATATATATGAAGAAGGATTTTGAAATAAGGTAAAAGAGTTTTATCCATAATAATACTTAATATTTTAAGTTATACTTATAAAGTAAGTTGAGGTGAAATATATGACAAATAAAGCATGCATTTTTTGTACAATTATTAAAGATACAAATAACTTAATTTTTGAAGATACAAATACAGCAGCATTCATGGATATCAATCCCGTAACTAAAGGACACATTCTAGTAATTCCAAAGCAGCATTTTGAAACTTTTATTGATACTACACCCAAAATAGTGAGTGATGTTAGTATCACAACTCATAAAATTGCTAATTTGCTAATAAAAACTATTCCCGAAATTAAAGGATTTAATATTTTAACTAATAATGGTAGCGAAGCATTTCAAGAAGTGTTTCATTATCATGTTCATATTATTCCAAAATATATTCGTGAAAAAGGGTTTTTAATTAATAGGACAAAAGAAAATGTTACAATTGATGATATTAATAATATTAAAAAAATACTAAAATCACAATTAATGTAAAAAATATTTAAGGAGGAAAAAAATGAAAAGTCTTAAGTTATTAACTTTACCTAAAATATTAATGCTAATTGGTGCTGTATGAATTATTGTTTTTAGTTTATTGTATGCAGCGGGAGTTATAACTTATAGTTTCTATGGCTGAAATGAAAATGGAGCTACATTAGTTATAATAGGTATTATTTATATTCTAATACCATTTTCAGTTAAACCTGGATTATGATCAAGACTATGAGCACTATTTATATCATTTCTTTCAGTTATAATAGTTATTGGTTTATTTGTTGGCAAAGATGTAGATTATAAGTCAACATGAACTTATATTAATGCTTTACCACATATTATCATGGCGTTTGGCTCTATTTTATGAATATTTAATAGTAAATAAGTCATAAAATAATTATTAATAACTTAAAATATTGGTTGAAAATAGTATTAAACCAATTTTTAATAAATAATTAATAATATTTTTAGAGTTTATTTTCAACATAAATAATAAGAAAAAAATATTATAATAGTTATTAATTATCAAATTTTATAAAAATTATTAATTGATGAGTGGCATAACTACCTTTTTGTTTTCATCAAAAAAGCATTTTTTATTAATGATGCTATAATTTTAAGCATTAATAAAAAAAATAAAGGAGATTGAGATATGAAAAAAAGAAAAGTATTACATTGTTCAAGTTGTAATAAAGAAATTAATGGTAATGATTTAGCTTCAAACTCAAAAACAGCAAGAAAAATTATGAAATGCCCAGAGTGTGCTAATCAATAATTTTTTGATTATTAATAAAATTTATATTATTATCAATAGTCCTTATCAACTAATTTTAAAAATTTTTACTGATTGTTTTAGAAATCTAAAACAATTTTCATCTTAATTGTTAATAAAACAAATTATAAATAAAAACAATACTAGTCTATATCTATTGATATCAAAGGCAAGAATATAAAGAACTTATTTCTGAAATCAAAATATGGAGGAGTATTATATGTCTAAAAAAAATAAAAATTCAAAAATTATTGCCGGAATAATTAGTTCTGCGGTTTTAATTAGTGGTGCAACTACTGGTATTTTATATAATTCTGAAATGGAAGAAAATATTGAAGAAGAAATTGAAATTGAAAAGAAAAAAAACTTAGAAATAATTTTTCCTAAAGGAAAAAGAAATTTAGGTAAAATTTATATTGGACAAAACATAACTGCTATAAATGATGATGAAAAAGTAAAAAAAGAAATTATAGATATTGAACTTGTCAAGAAAAGTGGACAATAAAAGTAACCTTTTATTAAATTTTATAAAATAGCGTTTGTAAGTGTTAAATTTATAGGTATGAAGTAATTATTTGTTGGTTTGGAATGAGCTAATCGATATTCGATTGGACTCATTCCTTTTAATTTTATTTGAGGTCGATAATTATTATAAAAGTAAATATATTTAGGTAAGTTGTCTTGTATTCATTCAATAGTTCTATTTTTTCTTGGAATTTGATATAGAAATTCTGTTTTCATTGTTCCAAATCAAGTTTCAGTAGCACCATTATCACAGGAATTACCTCTTCTAGACATTGAAATTTTTATTTTTAATTCATCACATAAAATTTTATAAGAAGGATTTGTATAGTGAAATCCTTGATCTGATTGTAAAATTCATGAAGTAGGTTTTTGAGCATTAACTCAAGCTTGGATAATGTTTTGGACAACAAATGTCATGTCTAAACTTGCACTTATTTTATAATCTAATATTTCATTATTATGAAAATCTTTAACAATTGATAAATAATATGTTTTACCATTAGTTAATAAATAAGTTATATCAGTACCTAATTTTTCATTTAAATTAGTAGTTGAAAAATCACGTTTTAATAAATTATCATATCTTAAACTTCCTGATTTAGTTCTATAATCAAATTTTTTTATGCGAACCTTAGCTTTTAAACTCATATTTTTCATATATCTATATACAATATGAAATTTTAATTTTAAATTATAAATTTTGTTAATTCATAAAGTTATCATTTTATAACCATAAATTTCTTGAAATTCATAAAAAATATTTTTAATTATATTAGCTAAAAATGTATCTCATTTATTAAATTCATTCATTCCATTCTTAATTCACTTATAATATCCTGATTTTGAAACATTTAATAATCAACATAAATAACTAATCTGATATTTTTTCTTCAATGAGAAAATCACAAAATATTTCTTCTTTTTTGTCGATTTTTCTAAATACTTTTTTATATCGTTCATTGCCTCAATATATTCAATTAATTCTTGTTTTGTCATTTCATTAAAATTTAAAGATTTGGGTCGACCTGTTCTTTTGATTTTTTTAGCACGAATTCCATTGCCATATTCTAAACCTTTTTCACCTAATAATTTATATGCTTTAATTCATTCTTTTATTGATGATCGACCAATACCATACTCTAATGCGGTTTTATCAATTGTTTTAATTTTACTTATTTTTATTATTTTTAACTTTTCTTCTTTTGATAGTCATTTAGCCATAAAAAAATGAACACCTTCCTTAAAGTATTTTTAACACAAAGGTTACAATTCTGTGTCTACTTTATTCTAGATGTTCATATTTTTAGTAATAAATATAATATAGATGTAACTAGTTTGGAAATTAAAATTGTTAATAACCAAAATCAAGCAATAATTACTTCAATAAATGAAGATATTTATATTGGAACAGTAAAGCTTAAATATAGTCCTAATAGATCTTTTGTAACGTTAGATTATATTGTTCCTGATTTGAATATAAGAGATGAACAAGTTCCTACTTATTCTTATCAACATCATCAAGAAATTTTATTTGGAAAAAATGATATTTTAAATGATAATGAATTTAAAAATTTACCTGCTGTAAATGATTTTATTAATATTTTAAATGAACAAGTTAAATTTAAAGCAAATGAAGAATCAAATAATGCTTTTAAAAAGTTGGAAAATAATAATGATAATTTTGAAAATTTTGAAGATTTAAAAAAACAATTTAATGATCATCATCTTTTATTTGATGGCAAAATTGATTTTGAATCATTTATTAAAACAATTAGTAATTATCATATAAATGCAAACATTGATGAATTAAAAACAGCAATATGTCGTTTTTATAATATTTTAGCTCAATTATATGGAAAAAATAATGTTTTTAAAATGTTAGAAAAAATTGAATTAGATCAAAAATTGTGAGAACAGTCTAAAAATAAATATGTCAGGAGAAGCATATTTTGGTTCTTGTAATAATAATATGTGTAATACTAAAATAATACTTGATACAGATATTTTTAGAGATATAAAGTATGGAATGGAAGTTATGGTACATGAATATGGTCATATTTTGGATTCTTTAATTCGTAATAAACAAAATAATAATTTTGATGCAAGAAAATATATGATTTTATCATTAGCAAAAGGAACTAAGATTAATAATAAATCTTATCAAAAACTTTTAAGTTATGGTATTGTTAGAAGTTGATATGGAAGAACATCATATATTGACTTATTTCCAGAAGCTTTTGGTCGTTGAATAATGACTCCTGAACAAAATCGTGATCTTGGATGAGAAAAATTAGATAAATTTTTTCGAATAGATTTACTTAAATTATTATAATAATAAAAAATGGAAATGTTTAGTAATCTGTGTAACTTACAAAAATAACTATGTTTAATTAATTCTAGTAAATATAATTAAATGACTAGAAAGAGTGAGTTACAGATGGCTAAAAAAGATAACTTTAATAATAATGATCCAATATCAAAAGCAGTAGATTTATTACTAGAAAATACTGAAGATTTAACAACAGTTTTTAAACCTGGCGGTTTATATAAAGAATTAACAAAAAGATTAGTTGAAAAAATGTTGAATTCTGAAATGCAAAATTATTTAGGATATGAAAAAAATCAACATAGTACTACTGAAAATGCTCGTAATGGTACAAGTTCAAAAAAATTAATAACTCAACAAGGTAAAATTGAAATTGATGTACCAAGAGATCGCAATAGTAATTTTACTCCTGTAATAGTTCCTAAAAGGCAAAGAAGATTTGATGGTTTTGATCAACAAGTTCTTTCCTTGTATGCAAAAGGAATGACATTATCTGAGAACCTGTTTAGAATCTTTTAGAAAATAAGGTAAAATTACTATATATTTTAAAATAAGAGGTATATATGCATAAAAATTATCCAAGTCATGTTACTAAAGAACAATTTGAGAACATAAAATCAACTTTAGAAAACAGCAAAAAGAAAACAAAACCAAGAAATTTAGATTTATATGAAGTGTTTTGTGGAGGCTTTTTAATAATCTGTGTATCTTTGTTTTACAAAGTTACTAATTTAGATTAATTCTGTCTTCAAATTTTATCATAAAATGAGCAATTGCTGTATTTCAATTTTGAATAGGCAATGTTCATTTTTTTGTTATATTTTCAATTGCCAAGTAAAATCTTTTGAAAACTTATCATTAAATTGACTATTAACAGATTCAATAGCATTTGTATAAATCACTCTTTTGATTTCTACTGGATAACTTAAAAACCATTAAATTATCTCAATTTTTATATCAAGATTTAGTAATTTGAGGATATTGTTTATTTCATTTACTTTCAAACGATTCTAAAGCTTGCATTGCTTGTTCTTCACTACATGCACTATAAATTGGTTTTAAATCTGCAACTAATTTTATGAAACATATTTTAAACATTTCTAATTTGATCAATGCATAATTGAATTGTATTGCTTCTGACATGCCTGTTAAATTATCACTACAAGCAATTATATCCACGATTTTTCATTTCTGTTAGAACATCACTAAAATTAGAACCTTCATTTCTCACTAATTTATCATAATCCTAAAACATCTTTTTTGCCTAAATAAATGATATTACTCATTCTAATGTCAATAATGCTATATAAACTGATATTGTTTTTTTAGATAGGTCATAATTTTAGTCGAGGTGTACCTATTTTTAGTATTAAATTTTTATAATTTATAATTTAAATTTATCACATTTAATTAAAAATTCAACTCTAATCTTTAATTAAATATAATTGTTACTGATGCCACCTCGACTAAAAGACCACATCAGTAACTAGATAATTGTACAATAAATATATTAATTAATGAATTATAAATATTATTTTTTTTCAAAATTTAACATTCAAAAAACTATTATTTCATTTATTATAAAATATTCATATCCGTATATACTCAAATTAAAAATAATATTTTTTATTATATATATGTCTTATTTTAATATTTTATGTGTTAATAATTACCAAAAAAAACTAATTTTTGTAATTATCATATATTATTAATATTTATTATATATTATTTAATATAGAATTTTCTATAATGAATATATAAAAAATCATATGAATTTGAGTATATACGGATATGAATTTGAGTATATACGGATATGAATTTGAGTATATACGGATATGAATTTGAGTATATACGGATATATTATGTTATAATAGTTATTAGATTTTCAAAAAGTTCAAGGGGTAAATTTATGTCAAACACTTTAGTTGATAAAAAAGATAATAAATTTATTAAAAAGTCAAATACAATTGTTCGTGCAGTAACTAATGAGAGTGCTGGAATATTAACTATGAAGTTATTTAATTTTGCTATTTTAAGTTCAATTGGTAAACTCGATTGAAAGAAAAATGAAAAACATAAATATATGGAATATTGACTTAATGATTTTTGTAATTATTATGGTATTCAACAACATAAACTTTATGAAAAAGTTATTCATAAAAATAAAGAAATGACAGTAATTCAAAAAGAAATTCAAAATATAACACAAATAAGTTTTTTTTATTTGATGAAAATAGTGGAGATTTTAAGTTTATTAATTTATTTTTACAAGGTGGGAATATAAAAGGAAAGATTTGTTTAGAAATTCATCAAAGTTTAATAGCAGAACATTATTTAGATTTAAAATCTGATTATACAAATATTTATTTGCCTTATACAAAAAATGTTACAAGTAAATATTCCCTTCGTTTATATGAGTATTTGCGAAGTTATTTGTATATGAATGCTAAAACCAAAAGAGTTCCAACTTATATACATGAGTGAGATTTTAAACAATTATCTAATATTTTAAATTTATCTTTGAATAGTAGTTATTTTAAAAATATTGGAGATTTTAAAAAAAGAATTTTAGAACCAGTAAAAAAAGATTTATTAAAAACTGATATTATTTTTACTTATGAATTGATAAAAGTTGGTAGAAAATATAGTAAAATTATTTTAAATACGCATTTAGATTTAGAGAAATTTAATGCGCAGAATCCTGAACTTGAAAAAGTACCAACTAAAAAAGAATATAAATCATTTAAAGAGTATGATAATAAACCTAATTTAAAAATAAATAATTTTGAAAAACAAAAAAATAAAATAATTGAAAAACCAATTTTAAGTGATGAAGAAGTGAAAAAAATTATGCAAGATTTTGATAATCATTAAAAATTATTTGTTTGAAATATTGAAATATATTTTAATATAATAAATTACATGTAATTTATTATGAAATTATATATACGCATGCTCACAAAATATTTTATGTATTAAATAAATAATATATATATATATAATAAAATACATTTATTTTTGTGTTATTATTTATGCGCATATCATTAAATATGCGCATTCAATAAATAAGGAGAATTAATATGAAAATTGTTACTATTGGTTCATTAAAAGGTGGGGTTGGTAAAACTAATTTTACTTTTAATCTTTCTTGCTTTCTTGCCTTAGAAAAAAATAAAAGAATTTTATTAATTGATTTAGACCCACAAGGTAATCTAACTCAATGCTGTCAATTAAATCCCCATAAATCACTTGCAAATGATTTATTTTTAAATGAAAATTTAGAAATAAATAGTGTTGTTTGTAAAACTAATTTTAATAAAATTAATATTATTCCTACAAATATATTAATGGCAGATTTAGAAATTAAATTATCTAGTCAATTTGGTAGAGAGTTTAAATTAAGAAATATAATTGATAAAAATTTTAGTTATTTAAAAAATAACGGACTTCTCCCCACATGTACTTGTGGAGGGAATAATGAAACTGAATGAATTCAACAATGCTTTTCAAACTGAACAGCAATGTCTTGCATATATAGCAAATTTGAAAGAAAACAAATGTATTAGGTGTTTTAATTTTAATTTGAATACTTCTGATTTAAAAAGAATGAGATGTTTAAAATGTAATCAAACATTTAGCATTCTCACAGGCACCATATTTTCAAGGTCACAAACATCTTTAACATCTTGGTTTTATCTTATCTTTAGATGAATAAACACCAAACATGGAATTCCATCAACAGATATTGCAAAAGAATTGGGAGTGACTTTGAAAACTGCTTGAAGAATGACTCATAAAATCAGAACACGTATTGCAAAACAAAAACCTCAATTTATTGTTGAAGGTACAGTGCAAATTGATGAAATGTATCTTTCACATATGGGTTTTAAAAAACAAGGAAGATCCTTGGTGAATAAAACCTTGATTGTTGGCATTTATCAAAAAACAACCAATAATTTAATTGTGAAAGTATTGAAAAACGCAAAGAGTAAAAATCTTTTGCAGTTTGCAAAAAACCACATTTCTTCAAAATGTCTTGTATATACTGATTCTTGAAAAGGATATTGCGATTTTAAATCAGTTTTCATTAAGCATGAAACAGTTAGCCATCTTGATGGCTATGTTTCAAAAATTGGTGTAAATACCAACCAAATTGAATCAGTTTGAAAACATATAAGAAGAACATTTAAAACACATATCAAAGTTGCAAAACATCATGTTCATTTATATGCTAAAGAAGCTGCATATAAATTCAACAAGATACCTAGTTTTGAAACTGTAATGCTATGTTTGATTTAAAAATGTGGGGAGAAGTCCGTAGATAGGTTTTTCTCAGCATTTATGTGATAAAATTAAAATAGTACATAAAGGGAGAAAAGCCAAAAATAATTATGATTATATAATAATTGATACAAATCCTAGTTTAAATATAATCAATGTAAATGCTTATTCAGTAGCAAATAATATTATTATTGTTTCTGACAATTCTATACATTCTTGAAGAGCAGTTGAAACAATATTTAAAATGTGAGAAGCAATAACAAAATCTATTAAAATAAAAAATAATATTAACGCTATTGTTTTATCTAATTTTGATCATTATACAATATCAAAAGATTTTACAAATAATTTAAACGATAGTAATTTAAATAAATTTTTAATAAAACAAGAAATTCGCAAAAAGCAAAAGTATAAACTAAGTGAGATAACGGGTGTACCAGTTATTAAAACATTAAAACCCATAGAAAATCCATATTTTAATATTGTAAACGAACTAGAAAAAAAAGGAGTTTTGTAGTATGGAAAAAAAAGTTAATCTTTTTAAAGATTCAAAATTAAAAGATATTGATAATTTAACAAATAATTTAATTGGAAATAACGAACATATCAAACAAGAAAATGTTTATAACAAAATAAACATTGTTCCTAAAAATAAAAGTATTCGTAGAATACCATTAAATTTAACTATATTGCCAAATAAAATTAATAAATTAAAAAATATTGCTAAGCAAAATAATCTTTCAGTTTCTGCTTTATTAGAGCAAATTATTGACCAATTATAATTATGATTAAATTTATTAAAGTGTGGATTTGCAAAATAAAAAACACCTAGTTATTTCTAACTAGGAGAAGTCGGGAGCTATACTCCCTTGCACAGTATAACTGTACTAACAAATTAATTATATAATTAATTTGTAAATATGTCAAATTTAGAACTAGAAAGTAAGAAAAAAATGCAAGTAAAATGAAGACAACTACAAAAAGGAACTGGCATAAAGGTAACAATTACTGGAGATATTGATGAATTAGGTAAGCAAAAGTATCGTCCAGCCATTGTTATTAAATCCTATCCAAGTCATGTTAAAATACAACTTCTTAGTACAAAAAAAGGTATAGATACTTATTATAAATGTTTGATTGGTAATAAAGTATCTTATGTTAGACCGATTTATCATGTAACAATCAGTCATTCTGTAATTCACAGTTACTGATTTGAAAAAGGAAAAAGAATTCAAATTAATAAAAAGAATGTTTTCTTTCATAAAGTAATTGAAATGGAATATAAAGAAATTTTTGATAAAAATTTAGATTTGACAAAAATAAAAGAATGAGAAATAAAACTTCAAGAACAAGCAAAGGAAATTCTACAACTGAAAAAGCAAATTTGTGTGCAAGACTTAAAGTTAAAAAATCGTAATCGTGGATAGATTTTATTTAAAAATAAGTATATGAAAAACTAATTTTTAAATCATGTAAAATTATAGTAAGAAAATTTAGGGGGTTATTTATATGCCAAAAACACTTAAAAATCAGAAAATTAAAAGAACTCAAAAGATAAAATATGTTAATGCTCCAAAACAACCAATGAATGCTTATTTCTTTTTTCTTAAAGATAAGCGAAGCGATTTTAAAGCGACTCATCCTGATTTAAAATCAACTGAAATTGTTAAATCTTTAAATAAACAATGAATTGAATTAGACATAACTGAAAAAGAAAAATATCAAGCGTTAGCTAATGCGGATAAAGAACGATATTTGCTTGCTAAAACTAGCAAAAAATAAAAGATTGAAAACGAAATTAAAGAAAAAAATATTCAAAGATAAGGAAAGTAATTTATGAAATCAAAGCAACTGACAAAAAGTGAAGGTCAATTAGATTTAAATTGAACAAAACATTTTGATTATATTTTTAATAGTGTTGGAGTTGATATAAAAACGTATGATATATATGCTAATAAAGAAAGAACTAAAATTAATGAAAAAGAATTTATACGATATAGTGAGGGTGAATTTAAAGAACTAGTAACTACATCTTGATCTTTAAAAAGATATTTTCTTGAATTAAATTTAGAAGAAATAGTTTTTAAACAAAATGATGAATCAGGTTTTGAAGTTGAATGAAATTGATTTGGCAAATTAAAATATTCAACTACAAAAAAACATAAATTTGTTAAACTAAAACTTAGTGGCTATAACGATTGTATGGAATTTAATAAAAATGATGATATATTTGGTTTTAGTTTTTTAAATTTAGAACCTTTATTTTTTTAAAATAATAAAAAATTTAAGGAAGTGAATTTATGACTAAAAATGATTTAATTAAAGAAATTCAAAAGAGAACATGAGTTGATAAAAATAATGTTCAAAAATGTGTTAATGAATTATTTAAAATTATTATTGAAACTAATGTTAAAGGTGAAAATGTAAATATAATAAATTTTGGTAAATTTATAGTTATGAAAGTAAATGAGAGAACTGTTAGAAATCCTAAAACTGGTGAAATTTTTGAAAATCCTGAGCATTTTACTCTAAAATTTAAACCAATAGATAATTATAAAGAGCAAGTAAAATTTGCTTTTAATTATCAGAAAAATAAATCAGAAACGAACTTCTCCCCACATGTACTTGTGGAGGAAACAATGAAATTGAATGAGTTCAATAATACTTTTCAAACTGAAAAACAATGGAGGCTTTTTAATAATCTGTGTATCTTTGTTTTACAAAGTTACTAATTTAGATTAATTCTGTCTTCAAATTTTATCATAAAATGAGCAATTGCTGTATTTCAATTTTGAATAGGCAATGTTCATTTTTTTGTTATATTTTCAATTGCCAAGTAAAATATTTTGAAAACTGCCATATCATTAGGAAAAACTTTTTTATTTCTGATGATTTTTCGTAATTGACTATTAACAGATTCAATAGCATTTGTAGTATAAATCACTCTTTTGATTTCTACTGGATAACTAATAAAAACCATTAAATTATCTCAATTTTTATATCAAGATTTAGTAATTTGAGGATATTGTTTATTTCATTTACTTTCAAACGATTCTAAAGCTTGCATTGCTTGTTCTTCACTACATGCACTATAAATTGGTTTTAAATCTGCAACTAGACCTTTTCGATGTTTGTATGAAACATATTTTAAACTATTTCTAATTTGATGAACAATGCATAATTGATGTTCTGTTTTAGGATAAACTGATTGTATTGCTTCTGACATGCCTGTTAAATTATCACTACAAGCAATAAGAATATCATTTAAGCCACGATTTTTCATTTCTGTGAAATTAGATAATCAAAACTTAGAACCTTCATTTTCACTAATTCATAATCCTAAAACATCTTTTTTGCCTTCTAAATCAACTCCTAATGCTATATAAACTGATTTGTTAATAATCCGTTTATCTTGTCGTACTTTAACTACTATACAATCAAAATAAACAATAGGATAAATACTTTCTAATGGTCGATTTTGTCATGCTTTAACATCATCAATAACATCATCAGTAATTTGACTAATAACACTTTCACTAATATCAGCACCATGATATAACTCTTGCAACTGCATTCTAATGTCAGATAATGTCATTCCTTTTGCATACAAGGAAAGAACTTGTTGATCAAAACCATCAAATCTTCTTTGCCTTTTAGGAACTATTACAGGAGTAAAATTACTATTGCGATCTCTTGGTACATCAATTTCAATTTTACCTTGTTGAGTTATTAATTTTTTTGAACTTGTACCATTACGAGCATTTTCAGTAGTACTATGTTGATTTTTTTCATATCCTAAATAATTTTGCATTTCAGAATTCAACATTTTTTCAACTAATCTTTTTGTTAATTCTTTATATAAACCGCCAGGTTTAAAAACTGTTGTTAAATCTTCAGTATTTTCTAGTAATAAATCTACTGCTTTTGATATTGGATCATTATTATTAAAGTTATCTTTTTTAGCCATCTGTAACTCACTCTTTCTAGTCATTTAATTATATTTACTAGAATTAATTAAACATAGTTATTTTTGTAAGTTACACAGATTACTAAACATTTCCAAACAATGTCTTGCATATATAGCAAGTTTGAAACAAATCAAATGTAGTAGGTGTTCTAGTTTTAATTTGAATACTTCTAATTTAAGAAGAATGAGATGTTTGAAATGTCATCAAACATTCAGTATTCTCACGGGCACTATATTTTCAAAGTCACAAACACCTTTAATATCTTGGTTTTATCTCATTTTTAGATGAATAAACACCAAACATGGAATTCCATCAACTGATGTTGCAAAAGAATTGGGAGTGACCTTGAAAACAGCTTGAAGAATGGGTCATAAAATCCGAAGTGCCATTGCTAAACAAAAACCTCAATTCATTGTTGAAGGCATAGTGCAAATGGATGAAATGTATCTTTCACATATGGGGTTTAAAAAACAAGGAAGATCCTTGTTGAATAAAACCTTGATTGTTGGTATTTATGAAAAAACAACCAACAATCTGATTGTGAAAGTATTGAAAAACGCAAACAGTAAAAATCTTTTGCAGTTTGCAATAAACCACATTTCTTCAAAGTGTGTTGTACATACTGATTTTTGAAAAGGATATCGCGATTTGAAATCGGTTTTCACTAAGCATGAAACAGTTAACCATCAAGATGGCTATGTTTCAAAAACTGGTGTAAATACCAACCAAATTGAGTCAGTATGAAAACATATACGAAGAACATTTAAAACACATATCAAAGTTGCAAAACATCATATTCATTTATATGCAAAAGAAGCTGCATATAAATTCAATAACATACCTAGTTTTGAAACTGTAATGCTATGTTTTATTTAAAAATGTGGGGAGAAGTTCGTAGATAGGCTTTTCTCAGCATTTATGTGATAAGATTTAAAAATAGTACATAAAGGGAGAAAAGCCATCAGAAATTAAAGATGATAAAAAATTAAAATCAATTTTTGACCATCAAAAAAATAAAATGAAAAAATCAAAGGGTAATGTTTAACTTATTAAATATTATCAAGTTGGTAATTCAGAATTTGAAAATAAAAAAAGTTCCTGTATAAAATAAGAAACTAAAAGTTTTAAAGGTTATTTGAACTTGGTGTTTATGTTTAAACATTACCGAAATAAAAATACATATTTCTTTAAAAATTTTTAAAGAAATATGTATAATTTAATAATAAGAATCAAAAAATATCATAACCCTTATCAATATTTAATTATTGATGAATTTCAAGATGTTTCACCCTTAAGAATGAAATTAATTAATCAATTACTTGTCGATCGACAAGTAAAAAAATTTTATTTTGTTGGTGATGATTGACAATCTATTTATGGTTTTAGTGGATCTCGTGTTGAATTATTTATTAATTTATTAAAACATTCTGAAGCATCTGTTAGTTTTATTAATAATACTTATCGTAATTCACAACAATTAATTGAAATTACTAGTAAATATATTACTAAAGATAATAATATGATTCATAAGTATTTACAATCTAAAAAAGAACATTTTTATCCAATAATAATTTATGAATATAAAGTCAAAAATTCTTATTCTGAAGAAACTAATCAATCTGAGATTGTTGCTAGATTAATTGAAAAACATTATCAAGAAGATAAAAATTATGAATTCTTAATTTTAGCACGTACAAATATTAGTATAGAACAATTATGAATTGATGGATATTTTTATCAAAAAAATAATAAAAGTACTACTATATTTTTAAAAAATTTTCCACAAGCAAAAATTAAGTTTATAACAG
The DNA here is from genome assembly GCF_027923845.1 of Spiroplasma ixodetis. Taxonomy (GTDB): domain Bacteria; phylum Bacillota_I; class Bacilli_A; order Mycoplasmatales; family VBWQ01; genus Spiroplasma_E; species Spiroplasma_E ixodetis_A. Next base: position 1,609,940 of record NZ_AP026933.1, on the reverse strand, counting down.
TTCATGCTTCTAAGAACCTGTTTAGAATCTTTTTAATAAAATTGAAATAAAGGACAGAACAACCATTTGTAAACTAGTATTTAGTTTTCTTTCACAATTTTTTCATAATCTTCTGCATTTTTCTAATCATGCAAAGCTTCGTTCTACAACTCATCTTTTTGGTAGTACTACAAAAGAATGTAATTCATTACGTTTTACAACTTCAACATTTGCATTTATGATTGTTTTGATTGCAGAAGCAAATTTTTCACCAGTATAGCCAGCATCTACTATTATTTTTTGAACTGTAGAAAGATTTTCTTTTTCACTTTTAATCATTATGATATCACTATTACGATCTGTTTTTTCTGCTGTAGTTATGTAAATTGCATGTGGTAAACCTTGCGTATCAACTGCAATATGACGTTTTATTCCTGAAATCTTTTTACCAGCATCATAACCTTTATTTTCAGTAGTATCTGTATTTTTAACACTTTGCGAATCAATTATACAAAAACTAGTTTTTTCTTTTCGATGATTCTTAATACGAATCTTTTTAACTAATTTTTTTTAAAATTAATTGCAATACACTAGGTTCTTTATCATTGTTTTTACTTCAAATTTGGAAATAATAATATACAGTTTGTCATTTTGGAAAATTTTTTGGTAACATTCTTCATTGACAACCACTTTTTAATACATATAAAACTGCACAAAACACTTCATATAAATCTAAATTTCTTGGTTTTGTTTTCTTTTTGCTGTTTTCTAAAGTTGATTTTATGTTCTCAAATTGTTCTTTAGTAACATGACTTGGATAATTTTTATGCATATATACCTCTTATTTTAAAATATATAGTAATTTTACCTTATTTTCTAAAAGATTCTAAACAGGTTCTAAGGGATTAGAAGCTGATTTTGTTTTTGTATTAAATGTTAGTAATCATCTTCATGGATTACCTTCTCAAATTATTAATGACCCTGTATGTAGTTTATTTGAAAATATTAATGAAGAAATGAATGCTAATGAAGAACGTCGTATTTTTTATGTAGCATTAACAAGGACTAAAAATATTGTTTATTTGCTGACTGAAAGTGGAAATTATTCACCTTATATTGATGAAATTAAAAAATATAATTATGTTAAAATAAAACATCAAACAGAAAAACAAGAACATAAATTAATTATAAAAAAATTCCCAATTTGTCAAATTAAATTAAAAAGTAATAATTTTTATGTTTCTTGTCCAAACTACAAATTATGTGGAATAATTATTAAAAATAAGGATATTGACACAAAAAACAAAGTTTGTTACTTATGCAAATGAATTATGGTTTTAAGAATAAGTAAATATGGTCATTTTTATTTATGTATTAATGTAAATTGTAAGCGTAAAGTTAATGTATCAATCAGTAAAAAATAGAAAATTTATTATTTATAATTCATTTATTTGCATATTTATTGTACAATTATCTAGTTACTGGTGTGGCTTTTGCGAGAGGCACTGGTAACGATTTTTTTATTTAAACTTGATTTATTAAATAAATATGATAGATTTAAATCATAAAAATTCAATATTTAAGTATTAGGTACTCTCGCAAAGTATAAGCCTATCTAAAGATATATTTTTTTATCTTCTTTATAAATGAAAAAAAGATTTTAAAAATAAACGAGTTACAACCTATTACTTTGGTTGTAATTTTTATTTTTAAATTTTATTTGAAAGGAAGATATTTTTTATGAATAAAGAATATTTAAAATTAATTAAAGTTGAATTTATGCATGGTGTTGAAGAACCTTGATGTAATAACCAAGGAGTTACTATTTTACCCTATGTCGTTAAAAATAATGAATATCATTATTTATTATCAACAGAATACAATCCCTTATTTAAAAATAAGCAAATAAGTAAATACAGTACTATCACGGGAGAAATTGGAAAAAATAACCACTATCAAACAGTAATTCAAGAAATGTTAGAAGAGAGTGGTATTGATGTTACTAATAAAAAAGTAAAGATTCATTATTTAGGAAAGCATTATGCAAATAAATCAAGTACTAAATTATGATACTTTTATGGCATTGATTTAACTAAATTAAACCTAAATTTAACAAAAACATATAAAGGTACTGGTGATGGTTCAATTGGTGAAAAAGAAATTAGTGCAAGATTTATTAGTTCAAAGCAGTTAAATAAATCAAATGACGCTTTAAGTCTAGCTACACATAGTAAATTAACTTTAAAAAATATGATTAGTTTTGATAATAACATAAATCAAAAATTAGATATGATTTTACAAATTTTAAATGAACAAAAAAGTAATAATAATAATTCTAATCAAAATTCATGAAAAGATTAGGGGGATGAGAATAATGCAATTAACAAGTAAAGAACAAGAGCTTTTATCAACTTATCAAAAATGATTAAAGGAGAATAATTTAAGCGGTAATTGTAATGCTTATTTTATTTCTCAAACTTCAATGTTAGTGTTTCAACTGTGAGATTTAGAAAAATTGATAAGTGAAACTATTTGATTAAAAACTGATAATCAAGATTGACAATATTATATTAAGACTTTAGATGAAAAATTTAATAAATCTTTTTCACTAAATGAAATTTTAGAAATTGAAAAAAATTTTGTTTTAAAAACTTTTAAAGAAAAGCAGAATTTGTAAACAATGTGGAACAATGTATAATAATATAGTGTTTTAACAAATATAAAGCGTTGAAAAGAGTTTATGAATGGTTTAGTATTCATAAACTCAAATAACGCTAAAAACGGCAAATATGAACCAAATAAAGGCATATTAATTTAGGTGGTGGTTTTATGCAAAAAGTTGACGGGAAAGATATCACGTGATTGTTAGGCTGTAAAGAATGTTCTAAAACTTTGAAAATTAAAGATGTCAAAAAAACTATTAAGGGTGATTTTAAAATGTGTGACAAACATTTAGAAATGATAGAAAAAAAGTATAATAAAAATTGAAATGTCAATTAAAAATAATACTCAAAAAACACTAAATATATAGGTTTTTTTCTATATTTAATATAGAAAAAATGGTATAATTAATATAGGCTTTTCTCCCTTTATGTACTATTTTAATTTTATCACATAAATGCTGAGAAAAGCCTATCTACGGACTTCTCCCCACATTTTTAAATCAAACATAGAATTACAGTTTCAAAACTAGGTATCTTGTTGAATTTATATGCAGCTTCTTTAGCATATAAATGAACATGATGTTTTGCAACTTTGATATGTGTTTTAAATGTTCTTCTTATATGTTTTCAAACTGATTCAATTTGGTTGGTATTTACACCAATTTTTGAAACATAGCCATCTTGATGGTTAACTGTTTCATGCTTAGTGAAAACTGATTTAAAATCGCAATATCCTTTTCAAGAATCAGTATATACAAGACATTTTGAAGAAATGTGGTTTTTTGCAAACTGCAAAAGATTTTTACTCTTTGCGTTTTTCAATACTTTCACAATTAAATTATTGGTTGTTTTTTGATAAATGCCAACAATCAAGGTTTTATTCACCAAGGATCTTCCTTGTTTTTTAAAACCCATATGTGAAAGATACATTTCATCAATTTGCACTGTACCTTCAACAATAAATTGAGGTTTTTGTTTTGCAATACGTGTTCTGATTTTATGAGTCATTCTTCAAGCAGTTTTCAAAGTCACTCCCAATTCTTTTGCAATATCTGTTGATGGAATTCCATGTTTGGTGTTTATTCATCTAAAGATAAGATAAAACCAAGATGTTAAAGATGTTTGTGACCTTGAAAATATGGTGCCTGTGAGAATGCTAAATGTTTGATTACATTTTAAACATCTCATTCTTTTTAAATCAGAAGTATTCAAATTAAAATTAAAACACCTAATACATTTGTTTTCTTTCAAATTTGCTATATATGCAAGACATTGCTGTTCAGTTTGAAAAGCATTGTTGAATTCATTCAGTTTCATTATTGCCTCCACAAGTACATGTGGGGAGAAGTCCGTTAATATATAAATATTTAGATAATTTTATCAATAAAGGAGAATAAAAAATGGAACAAACAGAATTTAAAATTGGAGATATTATCGAAGTAACCATTAATAATATTGTAAGTTTTGGAGTTTTTTGTAAATGTCCCAATAATTACACAGGACTAATACATATTTCTAATATAAGTAACAGTTTTGTAAATAATGTAGAAGATTATTTTTCAATTGGTGAAGTTATCAAAGTTGAAATTATTAGTATTGATAAAGATAATAAAAAACTTTCGTTAAGTACTAAAAATTTAAATGTAATAACAAAAAATAAGGAGAACCAATAAAATGAACAAAGTTATATTAATAGGCAGACTTGCTCGTGATTTAAAATTATATAAAACTCAAAGTGAAAAACCTTTTACTTTTTTTACTATTGCAGTTAATAATATTTCAAATCAAGCTGATTTTATTTCATGTGTTGCTTGAAATAAAGTTGCTGAAAAAATGTGTGAATATTTAGGTAAAGGTTCTTTGATTTCATTATCAGGAAGACTTTCAGTAAGAAAAATAATAAATCAAGATAGAAAAGAACAATATATTACTGAAGTTGTTGCTGAAAATGTTACTTTTTTAGATTATCGCAAACAGGAAAATAATTTAAATAATCCTAATATTGAAAATGAAACATTAACAACTGATAAGAAAATTGATTTAGATAGTGCTTTTAAAAATGTTAATTATACTTTAAATAATTCAGGAATTGAAAATTTATATGAAAATAATGATTTGGATTTTAACGAAGAAGTTATTGTTTGAGATAATTAATTGTGTTAAATAATTATAAATTAAAGGAGAACCAATAATATGAAAAACTTATTAAGTATGCTTGTAGTTTCTACTTTGGTAGGTACAAGTGCAAGTAATTTAAAACCAGTATTTACGAATAATGTTGTAAGTCATGGTCTTAAATCAAATAAATTAAATAATAAAGACATTATTATTACAAATGAAAATAATAACCCATTTACACCTAAAAAAATAGAAAATCAATTGAATAAAGAAACAGTTATCACTAGTGAAATTGCACAAAATGGTGATATTTATGTTGGAACTTATAGTGGTTGGAATGGCAACCCTTTTTAGGACTATTTTTTGGTAGACATTTGTTTTTGATAACTAATTGGAGTTAGGTAGTTTAGAGTACTGTGAATTCTTATGTTGTTATATCAATTGATGTAATCAAATAATTCTAATTTTAATTGGATTAATGATGTAAAATTTTTATCATTAATAAATTCAATTTTGAAAGTTTTAAAAGTTGCTTCAGCAACAGCATTGTCATAAGGACATCCTTTTTTGCTTAAAGATCGAGTTATGTTGAAAGCTAATAAAAGTTTATCAATAATTTTATTATTGAATTCATTACCGCGATCAGTATGAAATATTTCAATATCTTTTAAACAGTGATTTGAGTGCATAAATGCTTGATATACTAATGATGCATCTTTTTTAACTCCAACACTATGTCCAATAATTTCGCGGTTAAATAGGTCTACTAATAGGCAAATATAGTTTCATTTACCATTAACTTGAACATAAGTTAAATCACTGACAATAACTTCATTTTTAATTCTATTATTAAAGTCTCTATTAACAAGATTGGTAATTTGACTATCATTGACTTTATTATGATGATTTTTGAATGATAATTTAGTGTATTTTGATATTAAATTATGCTTATTCATAATTTCTTTAATTTTTCTGCGTGATAAATAAATTTCTTGGTTTGCTAGTATGACTTTTAATCTTCTAGTACCATAAACTTCTTTATTTTCTTTAAAAGCACTAATAACAGCTTGTTCATAAATATTATTTTGAATTTTATTTTTTTTCTTTAAATTAAAATAATATGTTGATTTAGAGAGTTTTAAAAAATGACACATTGTGCGAATTTTATATTTAGATTTATTATTTGCAATAATCTCTACTTTCTGCCTATTATTAGTGCTGCTTGCTTTAAAATATCAATTTCCATTCGTAACTGTTTTAATTCTTTATTTGCTTGAATTAATTGTTTTTCTAAATCTGAAAGATTATCTTTAGTTTTAAAACTACCTGAATTAGTAAATTGCTTAATTCAATTGTAAGTAGCTGCTCTTGTAACATTGTATTCTTTAACAAGGCAAGATACTGATTTGCCACTTTGATATAAAGCTACTATTTGTTTTTTAAATTCATCTGAATATGAGTTAATAGTGACCATAATTATAATTCCTTTCTTTTAACTAATTTGTTCACTTGTCTATGTAATTAGTGTCCAATAAAGTGTAACCCATCCAGAAACGCCACAGCAATATATACAAACATGACCAATTGTTAATGATTGATTTAAAACTTTTGCTATTCGTGCTCAAAATGATATTAATGCTTATCTTGATTTTATTTTATCTAAATTTCCTTTTGATAGTTTTAAAGATTAATTAATTAAAGAAACATTAAGAGATATGGTTTATGTTATGGTTGAACATTGAGTATTTAATCGTACACCAATTGAATTTAATGTTGATGCTACTATTCAATTTAATAATGGTAATCAATTTAGTGCAAATAGTACTCCTACGATTAATGTTTGAGATTTAGCACCAAGTAGAATGAAAATATGAGCAAGATTAACAGAATTAAAACAAATATTTTCAAGTTATAATGATGATGAAATAGATGTTGAAAAAATTGATTTAAAAGCATTTTATACTAGAAATCAAGTTGATGAATTAATTAAAGAACAAAAAGAATTTACATTATTAAAACAAATTAAATTATATGATGATTTAGTTGATGATAATGAAAATGAAATATATAGAGGTCCTGTTAGTAAATTTATTAATAAAGGTTATGTTGCAACTGATTATGATAAAGAAACTGAAACAATGATTTTAGATTGATCTGATGAAATTGGTACATTACCCCCCGAAGCATTACAAAATAATCCACAAATTGGTGATTATACGCATGCACCAACTTGTGATTTTTCTGCTAAACAACAAAAACGAATTACTACAAATGAAAATGAAATTACCAAATTAAATAGTGAATTAACTAAAACAAATGAAAACATTGATGATATCAAAAATAATTGATTTAATATTGAAACTAGTCCTTTATGAAAAAAAGTTGAAAATAATAATATAGAAATGTTGAAATGATATTTTATTAAAATCAGTTATCACTATTCAACAGAAAATAACTTTATGAAATTTTATAAAATAATTAAAATTTATTTAAATAATATTTTTCATGAATTTGAATTGTTAAATGTTGATTCCATGACTTATAAAGAACAAATACAAAATAAAAATATTTTAAATATTGGAACTATTTACTATGACAATAGAAATAAAAAATTTAGTGGTGGAGGTAATTCCTATCCTGAACGTGGAAAAATTAATTTAATTGGTGATATACAAGAAATATATCAATATCAAGGAATAGATACACCAACTGAATTTATATCGGAAGAAGGTACTGAACGTGATTATTATACAAAACAAGAAACTAATAATTTATTAGATAAAAAACAAGATAAATTAATTGCTGGTGAAAATATTAAGATTGATGAAAATAATAAAATTAGTGCTACTGGTGGAAGTACAGATTTATCAGATTATTATAAAAAAGAAGAAGTAAATAAAAAATTAGAAGATACAAAAGCAATGTTTCCAATAGCATTTCAAATAAATGCTATAAATCAAGAAATTCCTAATTTAGAAACTACTAATAAAACAGTTGCTGGTGCTATTAATGAAAATAAAACTAATATTGATAAAAAACAAGATAAAGAAAATTGAAAAATAATGAGGCTTTTTAATAATCTGTGTATCTTTGTTTTACAAAGTTACTAATTTAGATTAATTCTGTCTTCAAATTTTATCATAAAATGAGCAATTGCTGTATTTCAATTTTGAATAGGCAATGTTCATTTTTTTGTTATATTTTCAATTACCAAGTAAAATATTTTGAAAACTGCCATATCATTAGGAAAAACTTTTTTATTTCTGATGATTTTTCGTAATTGACTATTAACAGATTCAATAGCATTTGTAGTATAAATCACTCTTTTGATTTCTACTGGATAACTAATAAAAACCATTAAATTATCTCAATTTTTATATCAAGATTTAGTAATTTGAGGATATTGTTTATTTCATTTACTTTCAAACGATTCTAAAGCTTGCATTGCTTGTTCTTCACTACATGCACTATAAATTGGTTTTAAATCTGCAACTAGACCTTTTCGATGTTTGTATGAAACATATTTTAAACTATTTCTAATTTGATGAACAATGCATAATTGATGTTCTGTTTTAGGATAAACTGATTGTATTGCTTCTGACATGCCTGTTAAATTATCACTACAAGCAATAAGAATATCATTTAAGCCACGATTTTTCATTTCTGTGAAATTAGATAATCAAAACTTAGAACCTTCATTTTCACTAATTCATAATCCTAAAACATCTTTTTTGCCTTCTAAATCAACTCCTAATGCTATATAAACTGATTTGTTAATAATCCGTTTATCTTGTCGTACTTTAACTACTATACAATCAAAATAAACAATAGGATAAATACTTTCTAATGGTCGATTTTGTCATGCTTTAACATCATCAATAACATCATCAGTAATTTGACTAATAACACTTTCACTAATATCAGCACCATGATATAACTCTTGCAACTGCATTCTAATGTCAGATAATGTCATTCCTTTTGCATACAAGGAAAGAACTTGTTGATCAAAACCATCAAATCTTCTTTGCCTTTTAGGAACTATTACAGGAGTAAAATTACTATTGCGATCTCTTGGTACATCAATTTCAATTTTACCTTGTTGAGTTATTAATTTTTTTGAACTTGTACCATTACGAGCATTTTCAGTAGTACTATGTTGATTTTTTTCATATCCTAAATAATTTTGCATTTCAGAATTCAACATTTTTTCAACTAATCTTTTTGTTAATTCTTTATATAAACCGCCAGGTTTAAAAACTGTTGTTAAATCTTTAGTATTTTCTAGTAATAAATCTACTGCTTTTGATATTGGATCATTATTATTAAAGTTATCTTTTTTAGCCATCTGTAACTCACTCTTTCTAGTCATTTAATTATATTTACTAGAATTAATTAAACATAGTTATTTTTGTAAGTTACACAGATTACTAAACATTTCCCAAATAATTGGTAAAAGTCTTGATAATCGTATATGAGAAGATTTTGCTCTTAGTTTTAATAAATATTATAGAGTATTTATAACATGAGATAAACCACCTTTTAATCAAACAAGTATAAAAATAAAAATAGAGTTTAAGAGTTCTGCATATATAGGTGGAGATTATATGCTTGTTAAAGGTAAAATTGATAATGAAGATGCTTCATTAATTATTAAATTAGGAACTGTTGATGGTAATAAAAGTCAATTAATTATTATTGGTGGAAATAAACAATATGGGAATATATTTTCATTAGAAGAATTACAAGATACTATTAAAGTTGATATTAAATCAAAATTACAAATAAGGTCTGGTAGTTTAACTACAAATGAAATAGAAGAAAATATTTGAGATATTGAATTAAAAAATAATCCAACACCAAGTCCAAGTGGTTCAAATTGAAAAGAAGTAGGAACAAGAGAGAAAAATCAATGAGATAATTGACAAATTACTTATGATTTTCAAGAGAATAAACATTATAGAGTTTATTATTCTTGAAATATATATAATCCAGTTTATGCTATTCAAGAATTTATTATAACTGATGATAGAATAGCAGGTGTAGAAATAGAAGTTTTTAACAATAATAGTAATGTATTAGTTTTATCAGTCAATCATGCAAAATTTATTACTATTTACTCTCTTAAAGGTAGTTATAAAGGTAATACATGAAAATTAGAAGAATTACAGGAATAATATTATGTTTTTTAAAATTATAAAAATTATTTTAGGTTTAATTGGAGTTTTATTATCTTCTGCTGTTGCTGGTTTAATTATATTTATTATAGTAAAAATTGTATTAAAAATTAATCAAATCTTTTAAAAAGGTGGTGAATATTATGTTAGGTAGATTTTTTAGAAAAGATAAAAGTAATATTAGTGATAATCAAAATGAAAAAGTAAAATTTTTAACTAATAAAAATAAAAGTACTCATGCTTCAATTTTAAATTATTTTGGTTTTAATGATTTTAATCATGAAACTTATTTTACTGATTTTGTAGCAGAAAATAATGCTAATTTATATAATGCACCATTAGAAATTAATAATGAAACTATTAAACAATATTTAATTAAACAAGAGTTTTATAGAAAAAATTGAAATTCTATTTTTAAATTAAGCAAATTAGGAATTAGTGGTTATTTAATTTATATTGCTAATGATGATTTATATTTTCAAGTAGTAGATATACAACAAAGAGTTTATGATATTACTGGCAAATTAATTCAATGTACTATTTTTTATGATAGTTATCAACAAAATGCACAAACTGTAAGATTATTTGAAATTTATACATTAAATAATGAACAAGTAACTATTAATCGTGCAATTTATAGTATTAGTGATAATAAAAAACAATTTCCATTAGATTTTAAATCATACATTAATAATCCTAATTTAGCACAAGAACAAATACTAAATATAAATTATATACCAATAGCAATTATGCGAAATAAAGCAAATGAATTAGAAGATTGTAATAAAGTAATGGATAAAATTAAAGCATTAGATGTTATTTATGAACAAATTGTTTTAGATACAATTTTAAATTCACCTAAATTTATATTTAGTCAAACCTATGGTAATGTTCAATCAGCATTAGAAGAAGCAGTAAGAACATTAGTTACTAAAAACTACATATTTAAAAGTGGTGGAGATAATAATGAACAAAACGAAAATATCAATATGACAAATAGCAATTTTAAAGGTAAAAATTTAACTGATATATACGATTGAAATGTTAATGAAATATTTAAACGTTGTGGTATTCATATACCAAGTCAAAAGAAATCTGCACAACAATCAGTTCCCGAAAGTACAGCAGTAAATATTTCAACTATTAATTATATTGAACAAAAATTATGACAATTTAATATTGATATTCTTAAATTTATTCAAATACTAGTAAGTGTTGATAAAGATTTATTAAATAGTAAAACATTTAATATTAATGATGAACAAGAAATTAATAATTTAACTGTTAAATTAAAATTATTTAACCCCGAAAATAACCAATTAATAGGAGAGAACAATGGAAAACAACAACAAACCACAAACGAAGTTTCCACAGAAACAGAAACAAACTAAGAGGCTTTTTAATAATCTGTGTATCTTTGTTTTACAAAGTTACTAATTTAGATTAATTCTGTCTTCAAATTTTATCATAAAATGAGCAATTGCTGTATTTCAATTTTGAATAGGCAATGTTCATTTTTTTGTTATATTTTCAATTACCAAGTAAAATATTTTGAAAACTGCCATATCATTAGGAAAAACTTTTTTATTTCTGATGATTTTTCGTAATTGACTATTAACAGATTCAATAGCATTTGTAGTATAAATCACTCTTTTGATTTCTACTGGATAACTAATAAAAACCATTAAATTATCTCAATTTTTATATCAAGATTTAGTAATTTGAGGATATTGTTTATTTCATTTACTTTCAAACGATTCTAAAGCTTGCATTGCTTGTTCTTCACTACATGCACTATAAATTGGTTTTAAATCTGCAACTAGACCTTTTCGATGTTTGTATGAAACATATTTTAAACTATTTCTAATTTGATGAACAATGCATAATTGATGTTCTGTTTTAGGATAAACTGATTGTATTGCTTCTGACATGCCTGTTAAATTATCACTACAAGCAATAAGAATATCATTTAAGCCACGATTTTTCATTTCTGTGAAATTAGATAATCAAAACTTAGAACCTTCATTTTCACTAATTCATAATCCTAAAACATCTTTTTTGCCTTCTAAATCAACTCCTAATGCTATATAAACTGATTTGTTAATAATCCGTTTATCTTGTCGTACTTTAACTACTATACAATCAAAATAAACAATAGGATAAATACTTTCTAATGGTCGATTTTGTCATGCTTTAACATCATCAATAACATCATCAGTAATTTGACTAATAACACTTTCACTAATATCAGCACCATGATATAACTCTTGCAACTGCATTCTAATGTCAGATAATGTCATTCCTTTTGCATATAAAGAAAGAACTTGTTGATCAAAACCATCAAATCTTCTTTGCCTTTTAGGAACTATTACAGGAGTAAAATTACTATTGCGATCTCTTGGTACATCAATTTCAATTTTACCTTGTTGAGTTATTAATTTTTTTGAACTTGTACCATTACGAGCATTTTCAGTAGTACTATGTTGATTTTTTTCATATCCTAAATAATTTTGCATTTCAGAATTCAACATTTTTTCAACTAATCTTTTTGTTAATTCTTTATATAAACCGCCAGGTTTAAAAACTGTTGTTAAATCTTCAGTATTTTCTAGTAATAAATCTACTGCTTTTGATATTGGATCATTATTATTAAAGTTATCTTTTTTAGCCATCTGTAACTCACTCTTTCTAGTCATTTAATTATATTTACTAGAATTAATTAAACATAGTTATTTTTGTAAGTTACACAGATTACTAAACATTTCCCAAACTAAACTTAATCAAGCAGAAGTAGAAAATGATTATTTAATAGATAATATTCCTTATGACTTTACTAATATGATGAGAGCTACTAGTGACCCTGATATTAATAGAACATATGATGAATTTAAAAAAAGAACTATATATATTTATGAAATTGAACGTTTATTTAAAAATAATGAAAATAATAGTTTAAAATTTTCAGCAAATACTATTAAAATAGGTTTTATTGATATTGATAAAGTATTAAAAACTACTGCTGTTGAAACATCAGACTTTACTATGCAATTAAATCAAAGAGCAAGCACTAATATTAATGATAATACAATTGAATATAGTATGACTGATATTAAAAATTTAATATTTCAAGAAATAAATTTATTAAATCAATTTAAGTTATATGCAGTATCTATTAATGAACCCTTAACTGAAAATAATATTGATAATTTATATATAATTAATAATTATTCACAACCTTATCAAAATCCAAAAACAAGAAGTACTAAAAGTATTACTATTATTAAAATTAAAGACTTTAAAACAAGAGATGGTTATCCAATCATTATTAAATTACAAAAACCATTAGATAAAGATACCAAAGTAATTGGTTTAAAAATTAAAGCCCCTAGAAGCATGATTTTTGGCAATATAAAGGTACTTGGTGAAGTTGACAATATGCAAGTATACCCAAAGTTATTTGTTAAAGATAAGATAGCATTTCCGCTGTTGTCAATGCCTATTGAAACTCAACCAAAAGTTAGAATATTACAACAATGATTTAGTGAACAAATATTACCTTGAAATTTAGCAAAACAATTTATTGGACAAGAAAAATCAGTTTTAGACTTAATTAAAATTAGTAGTGGTTCTGTAACAAGAAGAGAAGTTATTAATAATGCAAGAATAACCCATGCTTGATTAGGATATGAGTTTAGTAATGTTTTAGGTGGTAAATGACCATTAAAAAGTCAAAAAGAATTAAAGGATAAAGAAGTTTGAGATTTTGTAGGTGAAAGTCAATTTTATCAATATGTTGCAACTAATAATAAATTTGATGACATTGAAATAGAAATTAAAGATGCACCAACTAATGAACATCTAGAATAAAGTAGACACAGAATTGTAACCTTTGTGTTAAAAATACTTTAAGGAAGGTGTTCATTTTTTTATGGCTAAATGACTATCAAAAGAAGAAAAGTTAAAAATAATAAAAATAAGTAAAATTAAAACAATTGATAAAACCGCATTAGAGTATGGTATTGGTCGATCATCAATAAAAGAATGAATTAAAGCATATAAATTATTAGGTGAAAAAGGTTTAGAATATGGCAATGGAATTCGTGCTAAAAAAACCAAAAGAACAGGTCGACCCAAATCTTTAAATTTTAATGAAATGACAAAACAAGAATTAATTGAATATATTGAGGCAATGAACGATATAAAAAAGTATTTAGAAAAATCGACAAAAAAGAAGAAATATTTTGTGATTTTCTCATTGAAGAAAAAATATCAGATTAGTTATTTATGTTGATTATTAAATGTTTCAAAATCAGGATATTATAAGTGAATTAAGAATGGAATGAATGAATTTAATAAATGAGATACATTTTTAGCTAATATAATTAAAAATATTTTTTATGAATTTCAAGAAATTTATGGTTATAAAATGATAACTTTATGAATTAACAAAATTTATAATTTAAAATTAAAATTTCATATTGTATATAGATATATGAAAAATATGAGTTTAAAAGCTAAGGTTCGCATAAAAAAATTTGATTATAGAACTAAATCAGGAAGTTTAAGATATGATAATTTATTAAAACGTGATTTTTCAACTACTAATTTAAATGAAAAATTAGGTACTGATATAACTTATTTATTAACTAATGGTAAAACATATTATTTATCAATTGTTAAAGATTTTCATAATAATGAAATATTAGATTATAAAATAAGTGCAAGTTTAGACATGACATTTGTTGTCCAAAACATTATCCAAGCTTGAGTTAATGCTCAAAAACCTACTTCATGAATTTTACAATCAGATCAAGGATTTCACTATACAAATCCTTCTTATAAAATTTTATGTGATGAATTAAAAATAAAAATTTCAATGTCTAGAAGAGGTAATTCCTGTGATAATGGTGCTACTGAAACTTGATTTGGAACAATGAAAACAGAATTTCTATATCAAATTCCAAGAAAAAATAGAACTATTGAATGAATACAAGACAACTTACCTAAATATATTTACTTTTATAATAATTATCGACCTCAAATAAAATTAAAAGGAATGAGTCCAATCGAATATCGATTAGCTCATTCCAAACCAACAAATAATTACTTCATACCTATAAATTTAACACTTACAAACGCTATTTTATAAAATTTAATAAAAGGTTACTTTTATTGTCCACTTTTCTTGACAAGTTCATAATGATAGTTTACAACATTTATTATTAGATATGCTAAGTTATACATATAATTATAATAGAAATTTTGATGGTGCAGATTATGATGATAAGGGTAAACCAACAAATGAAATAGCAAAATTACGTGATAAATTCTCAGGTCAAAAACCTGATGAAGTTATTACTAACTTATTTAAACAATGAGAATTAGATTATCCAAATTACATAAATTTGCAACAAGTTAAAATATTTAAACAAGTATTTATTATGTTATCAAAGTATATTTATTCAACATTATCAATAAATAAAGGTCTAAATGATGATAATAAAATTTTATTACCTTATTATTTTGAATTAAAATCAAATCCTATACATTCTAATAATGATGATAGTTGAAAATATAAAGATGTAAAAGTAATACTAAAATCTGAATATTTTGATTTTACAGATATAAATAATATTAAATTAAAAAATAATGATATCAGTCAAAATGAATTATTTAAACTTGATGATAATCAATTTAACTGATTATCTATTACAAATGAATTAGAAAGCAATAATATACCTTCATTAATTCCTGCTGATTGAACATTAGGTAATGGCGAATATGGAAAATATTTTACAAGAGAAATTATTAGTAATAATAAAATTGAAAATTTTTTAAATTTATATGGCTCAAATAAATCACAATTATTTTCTAAATTAGAATTTTATGAAGAAATATTACAAATTGATAATAAAAATGAATTTGAATTGCAAATTAAAAATCCAATTAATAATTTAAATCGGATTGAAATTAGTGGGATATTTGGTGCTGGTAATTATGATTTAATTTTAATAACTGACAAACAAGAAATAAACTTAACTAATATTAATTTATTTGACAAATATAATGAAAATATTTCTTATATTAATTTAGAAATTTAAACATTTCCTTTTACTTGGCAATTGAAAATATAAGAACCTGTTTAGAATCTTTTTAATAAAATTGAAATAAAGGACAGAACAACCATTTGTAAACTAGTATTTAGTTTTCTTTCACAATTTTTTCATAATCTTCTGCATTTTTCTAATCATGCAAAGCTTCGTTCTACAACTCATCTTTTTGGTAGTACTACAAAAGAATGTAATTCATTACGTTTTACAACTTCAACATTTGCATTTATGATTGTTTTGATTGCAGAAGCAAATTTTTCACCAGTATAGCCAGCATCTACTATTATTTTTTGAACTGTAGAAAGATTTTCTTTTTCACTTTTAATCATTATGATAGCACTATTACGATCTGTTTTTTCTGCTGTAGTTATGTAAATTGCATGTGGTAAACCTTGCGTATCAACTGCAATATGACGTTTTATTCCTGAAATCTTTTTACCAGCATCATAACCTTTATTTTCAGTAGTATCTGTATTTTTAACACTTTGCGAATCAATTATACAAAAACTAGTTTTTTCTTTTCGATGATTCTTAATACGAATCTTTTTAACTAATTTTTTTAAAATTAATTGCAATACACTAGGTTCTTTATCATTGTTTTTACTTCAAATTTGGAAATAATAATATACAGTTTGTCATTTTGGAAAATTTTTTGGTAACATTCTTCATTGACAACCACTTTTTAATACATATAAAACTGCACAAAACACTTCATATAAATCTAAATTTCTTGGTTTTGTTTTCTTTTTGCTGTTTTCTAAAGTTGATTTTATGTTCTCAAATTGTTCTTTAGTAACATGACTTGGATAATTTTTATGCATATATACCTCTTATTTTAAAATATATAGTAATACCTTATTTTCTAAAAGATTCTAAACAGGTTAACAAAAAAATACCTTATTTTCAAAATATATATAATTGAAAATTAACATTGTATTCAAAATAGAAATATTTAAAATATGTTTCATAAAACATCATCAAAAATATTTTATGATACACAATTATGAAATACAATATAATAAATTTAATCATAATGTAAGACAAAGATTTAAAAGATTCATTAAAAATTGTAAATAAAGTTATAAATTGTTCATTATGTTATCAAAATTTATGTTGTTTAATGCAATGTTAACATATGTCATACGACCAAATGAAGAATAAAAAATATAACAGTCAAAGATCTAAGTTAAGAGCAATTTCTAAGTATTAATATAAGCAAAAAAAGAACATTAGCATTAAAATTGGTTTTTATATTGTTCAATTGCTACTTTCAATTCCTGTTGAAGTTGATACTTTGAAATATGAATTAATAAAACAAAAAGTTGGATACATATTACTGAAGGTATTTCAGTCTCTCGCATAATTGCTTCACTTAAGAATATTATAAATATTAGAATTATCAGTAGCGATTGATGTTCCATTATGTCAATCTGAAAAAGAATAATTTATTTTATCATTAATAATATTATTAGTGTTTTTTCAATTATTATAATAAATAGCAACTAGATTATTACTTTTATCAAAAATTCAATTTAATGAATAGTTTTTAGTAGTTAATGTTAGTGGTGATTTATTCAAAAAATTATAAACATTTTGATTATCAATAATTAAATTAATAATGTTACTAGTTAATTGATTGTTAATTTGCCCTTTTAAACTAGTTTGATTAATAAAATACATTGCTAAGTTATTAGCTATTGTCTTACTAATTTTATTATCATGTGTTGCTTTAGCAATATAATATAAACCTAGTGTTTCATTTAGATTATTGCTATGTTCAACTTTATCAGCACCTGCTTGATTAGAAATATCAATATGTTTTTCAATATCACCTTGTTGAATATATTTTCAATTATTATAACCAGTAAAGTATGAATCAAAATATTCACTTTTACTATATGGATTATAATCATCTTTAATAATAGTTACTTTTTTGTGGCTGTTCATTTCTTGTTTTGTATTTTCAATATTTACTTTATCTTTATCAGGAATATTTATATTAGGGTTATAAACTAGGTTACCATAGTTATCTACTAAAAAAGTATTCCTTGCTTTAGGAAAAGTGTATTTTGCTAAAGATAATGTATCATAACTATAAAATTTATGATCTGTTATTGATTGATTAGTAATTCACTCACTATTGCTTAAATAGTTAAATTGGTTATTGAATGAAGCATTATTTTCTTCTAATTGATTTATTAGTACAGTATTTTCAATATTTATATTATTAATATTGTTTCCTAAAAAAGTTAAAGGTGGTATCACACTTAAAAAAATTAAATATTTATTCATAATTTTATACCTCTTTTTTTTAAATAATTATTTAAAAAATTAATAAATATATATTTTATAACACTTTAGTCATTAAAAAGTGTTGATTTAATTATAAACATTTTTTTTTGAAATTAGCAAAAAATAAAAAACTTAAATAAATAATGTGTATTAAACTGAACATCTAGAATAAAGTAGACACAGAATTGTAACCTTTGTGTTAAAAATACTTTAAGGAAGGTGTTCATTTTTTTATGGCTAAATGACTATCAAAAGAAGAAAAGTTAAAAATAATAAAAATAAGTAAAATTAAAACAATTGATAAAACCGCATTAGAGTATGGTATTGGTCGATCATCAATAAAAGAATGAATTAAAGCATATAAATTATTAGGTGAAAAAGGTTTAGAATATGGCAATGGAATTCGTGCTAAAAAAACCAAAAGAACAGGTCGACCCAAATCTTTAAATTTTAATGAAATGACAAAACAAGAATTAATTGAATATATTGAGGCAATGAACGATATAAAAAAGTATTTAGAAAAATCGACAAAAAAGAAGAAATATTTTGTGATTTTCTCATTGAAGAAAAAATATCAGATTAGTTATTTATGTTGATTATTAAATGTTTCAAAATCAGGATATTATAAGTGAATTAAGAATGGAATGAATGAATTTAATAAATGAGATACATTTTTAGCTAATATAATTAAAAATATTTTTTATGAATTTCAAGAAATTTATGGTTATAAAATGATAACTTTATGAATTAACAAAATTTATAATTTAAAATTAAAATTTCATATTGTATATAGATATATGAAAAATATGAGTTTAAAAGCTAAGGTTCGCATAAAAAAATTTGATTATAGAACTAAATCAGGAAGTTTAAGATATGATAATTTATTAAAACGTGATTTTTCAACTACTAATTTAAATGAAAAATTAGGTACTGATATAACTTATTTATTAACTAATGGTAAAACATATTATTTATCAATTGTTAAAGATTTTCATAATAATGAAATATTAGATTATAAAATAAGTGCAAGTTTAGACATGACATTTGTTGTCCAAAACATTATCCAAGCTTGAGTTAATGCTCAAAAACCTACTTCATGAATTTTACAATCAGATCAAGGATTTCACTATACAAATCCTTCTTATAAAATTTTATGTGATGAATTAAAAATAAAAATTTCAATGTCTAGAAGAGGTAATTCCTGTGATAATGGTGCTACTGAAACTTGATTTGGAACAATGAAAACAGAATTTCTATATCAAATTCCAAGAAAAAATAGAACTATTGAATGAATACAAGACAACTTACCTAAATATATTTACTTTTATAATAATTATCGACCTCAAATAAAATTAAAAGGAATGAGTCCAATCGAATATCGATTAGCTCATTCCAAACCAACAAATAATTACTTCATACCTATAAATTTAACACTTACAAACGCTATTTTATAAAATTTAATAAAAGGTTACTTTTATTGTCCACTTTTCTTGACAAGTTCAAACGTACTTTACAATATGTTTCAATATTAATAATTTGCATATTAAATAAGTCCTTTTTAAGTTATAATATTTATTTATAACTCAATGAAAAAAAATAATACGAATTTATTGGAAAAATATTATTATTATGATAATATTCTACAAAAGAATATAAAGTTTTTTAATCCTCTTATTTTAATTGGCTTTTCTCCCTTTATGTACTATTTTAATTTTATCACATAAATGCTGAGAAAAGTCTATCTACGGACTTCTCCCCACATTTTTAAATCAAACATAGAATTACAGTTTCAAAACTAGGTATCTTGTTGAATTTATATGCAGCTTCTTTAGCATATAAATGAACATGATGTTTTGCAACTTTGATATGTGTTTTAAATGTTCTTCTTATATATTTTCAAACTGATTCAATTTGGTTGGTATTTACACCAATTTTTGAAACATAGCCATCTTGATGGTTAACTGTTTCATGCTTAGTGAAAACTGATTTAAAATCGCAATATCCTTTTCAAGAATCAGTATATACAAGACATTTTGAAGAAATGTGGTTTTTTGCAAACTGCAAAAGATTTTTACTCTTTGCGTTTTTCAATACTTTCACAATTAAATTATTGGTTGTTTTTTGATAAATGCCAACAATCAAGGTTTTATTCACTAAGGATCTTCCTTGTTTTTTAAAACCCATATGTGAAAGATACATTTCATCAATTTGCACTGTACCTTCAACAATAAATTGAGGTTTTTGTTTTGCAATACGTGTTCTGATTTTATGAGTCATTCTTCAAGCAGTTTTCAAAGTCACTCCCAATTCTTTTGCAATATCTGTTGATGGAATTCCATGTTTGGTGTTTATTCATCTAAAGATAAGATAAAACCAAGATGTTAAAGATGTTTGTGACCTTGAAAATATGGTGCCTGTGAGAATGCTAAATGTTTGATTACATTTTAAACATCTCATTCTTTTTAAATCAGAAGTATTCAAATTAAAATTAAAACACCTAATACATTTGTTTTCTTTCAAATTTGCTATATATGCAAGACATTGCTGTTCAGTTTGAAAAGCATTGTTGAATTCATTCAGTTTCATTATTCCCTCCACAAGTACATGTGGGGAGAAGTCCGTTTTAATTTTAAAATAAATGGGTTTTTTTATTTTTAGAAAGGAAGAAGAAATAATGGCAGCTGAAACTTATATTAGAAAATTAAAATTATCGCCAACATTTGCATTCACAACACAACAAATCCGTTCATTGACAAAAGAGCAAAGAGAAGCGATTGATAAAAAACAAACACCAGTATTTACAATGGAACAAATGAGAACATTCACACTTGAACAAATGGAACAACTTGCAATTGATCCAGGTCTTATTGATGAAATCATGAGATTATCAGAAGAAGAACAAGTGGAACTGGCAAAAAAATTATCGTTAGAAAAAGAAAAACAATCTGACATAATAGTAAAAGAATTTAAAGAAACATCAATTCCCTCATCACAAACATTTAAAGTAGAGACAGAAGTAAAATTAGTTACTGAAGAGGAAATACTAAAACAAGGAGTAAGACCCAAAGGAAGTAAGAACCTGTTTAGAATCTTTTAGAAAATAAGGTAAAATTACTATATATTTTAAAATAAGAGGTATATATGCATAAAAATTATCCAAGTCATGTTACTAAAGAACAATTTGAGAACATAAAATCAACTTTAGAAAACAGCAAAAAGAAAACAAAACCAAGAAATTTAGATTTATATGAAGTGTTTTGTGCAGTTTTATATGTATTAAAAAGTGGTTGTCAATGAAGAATATTACCAAAAAATTTTCCAAAATGACAAACTGTATATTATTATTTCCAAATTTGAAGTAAAAACAATGATAAAGAACCTAGTGTATTGCAATTAATTTTAAAAAAATTAGTTAAAAAGATTCGTATTAAGAATCATCGAAAAGAAAAAACTAGTTTTTGTATAATTGATTCGCAAAGTGTTAAAAATACAGATACTACTGAAAATAAAGGTTATGATGCTGGTAAAAAGATTTCAGGAATAAAACGTCATATTGCAGTTGATACGCAAGGTTTACCACATGCAATTTACATAACTACAGCAGAAAAAACAGATCGTAATAGTGCTATCATAATGATTAAAAGTGAAAAAGAAAATCTTTCTACAGTTCAAAAAATAATAGTAGATGCTGGCTATACTGGTGAAAAATTTGCTTCTGCAATCAAAACAATCATAAATGCAAATGTTGAAGTTGTAAAACGTAATGAATTACATTCTTTTGTAGTACTACCAAAAAGATGAGTTGTAGAACGAAGCTTTGCATGATTAGAAAAATGCAGAAGATTATGAAAAAATTGTGAAAGAAAACTAAATACTAGTTTACAAATGGTTGTTCTGTCCTTTATTTCAATTTTATTAAAAAGATTCTAAACAGGTTCTAAGATTGTTCAACGTCAAATTCAACATACAAATAATAATCATCAAGAAAAGGCAATAATTTCCGAACCAACCATTTCACCATCTCTTTATGAAAGTAGTTTAGATTTACAAGCAACCAATGAAGATGATGAATTTGGTTTTTTAGTTGTTGATGAACCTTATAAAACATTACAATCAGAAGAAGTATCTGAGAAAGAAAGAGAAGATATTGATAGAGCGATTGCATTGTCATTGCAAGACCAATTTAATGTAGAACAAGAGCAAGAAGATATTGATAGAGCGATTACATTAGAAGCTTTATCATTAAAAAGACAAGAAAGAAATAATAAAGCAATTGGTTTATATTTAGAAGAACAAGAAGAACTTGAAAAATCAGCAAAAAGACAATCAAATTTAATGCAAGTAATCAAAAAATCTGAAATAGAAGAAATTAAAGTTTTAGAACCTGTTTAGAATCTTTTAGAAAATAAGGTAAAATTACTATATATTTTAAAATAAGAGGTATATATGCATAAAAATTATCCAAGTCATGTTACTAAAGAACAATTTGAGAACATAAAATCAACTTTAGAAAACAGCAAAAAGAAAACAAAACCAAGAAATTTAGATTTATATGAAGTGTTTTGTGCAGTTTTATATGTATTAAAAAGTGGTTGTCAATGAAGAATGTTACCAAAAAATTTTCCAAAATGACAAACTGTATATTATTATTTCCAAATTTGAAGTAAAAACAATGATAAAGAACCTAGTGTATTGCAATTAATTTTAAAAAAATTAGTTAAAAAGATTCGTATTAAGAATCATCGAAAAGAAAAAACTAGTTTTTGTATAATTGATTCGCAAAGTGTTAAAAATACAGATACTACTGAAAATAAAGGTTATGATGCTGGTAAAAAGATTTCAGGAATAAAACGTCATATTGCAGTTGATACGCAAGGTTTACCACATGCAATTTACATAACTACAGCAGAAAAAACAGATCGTAATAGTGCTATCATAATGATTAAAAGTGAAAAAGAAAATCTTTCTACAGTTCAAAAAATAATAGTAGATGCTGGCTATACTGGTGAAAAATTTGCTTCTGCAATCAAAACAATCATAAATGTAAATGTTGAAGTTGTAAAACGTAATGAATTACATTCTTTTGTAGTACTACCAAAAAGATGAGTTGTAGAACGAAGCTTTGCATGATTAGAAAAATGCAGAAGATTATGAAAAAATTGTGAAAGAAAACTAAATACTAGTTTACAAATGGTTGTTCTGTCCTTTATTTCAATTTTATTAAAAAGATTCTAAACAGGTTCTTAGAACAACAAAAAATAAATAAATTTTTAAATTTATTTATTAAATTAGTAACTTTTGGAAAAATTAATAAAAATAAGAAAATTGAATTAGAAATTAGTAAAAAATGAAAAAAAATATCAGAATCATGTAGTAAAAAGCCAAAAACAAATCCAACATTATTTTCAAAATCATATGGAAAAGCTTTTAATAAACAACAAGTAAACAATGACTCAACAAACGCACCATTAACAAATTTAAATAAACCAAGAACATCACAAATGTAAAATATTAAGAAAAGAGTTATCTTATTTAAGATGAAATATTATTTTTTTTATCTTGGGGTGATCTTTTCTTTTTTAATTTGTTCAAAGATTCAAATTAGTTAACGGACTTCTCCCCACATGTACTTGTGGAGGGAATAATGAAACTGAATGAATTCAACAATGCTTTTCAAACTGAACAGCAATGTCTTGCATATATAGCAAATTTGAAAGAAAACAAATGTATTAGGTGTTTTAATTTTAATTTGAATACTTCTGATTTAAAAAGAATGAGATGTTTAAAATGTAATCAAACATTTAGCATTCTCACAGGCACCATATTTTCAAGGTCACAAACATCTTTAACATCTTGGTTTTATCTTATCTTTAGATGAATAAACACCAAACATGGAATTCCATCAACAGATATTGCAAAAGAATTGGGAGTGACTTTGAAAACTGCTTGAAGAATGACTCATAAAATCAGAACACGTATTGCAAAACAAAAACCTCAATTTATTGTTGAAGGTACAGTGCAAATTGATGAAATGTATCTTTCACATATGGGTTTTAAAAAACAAGGAAGATCCTTGGTGAATAAAACCTTGATTGTTGGCATTTATCAAAAAACAACCAATAATTTAATTGTGAAAGTATTGAAAAACGCAAAGAGTAAAAATCTTTTGCAGTTTGCAAAAAACCACATTTCTTCAAAATGTCTTGTATATACTGATTCTTGAAAAGGATATTGCGATTTTAAATCAGTTTTCACTAAGCATGAAACAGTTAACCATCAAGATGGCTATGTTTCAAAAATTGGTGTAAATACCAACCAAATTGAATCAGTTTGAAAACATATAAGAAGAACATTTAAAACACATATCAAAGTTGCAAAACATCATGTTCATTTATATGCTAAAGAAGCTGCATATAAATTCAACAAGATACCTAGTTTTGAAACTGTAATTCTATGTTTGATTTAAAAATGTGGGGAGAAGTCCGTAGATAGGCTTTTCTCAGCATTTATGTGATAAGATTTAAAAATAGTACATAAAGGGAGAAAAGCCTTAGTTAAAATAAAATTATATTTTTGTCATTATTATTTATACTTTTTTAATTATTTTTAAAAAATTACTTATTTTATTAAGAATATTGTTAATATTATATTAAATAATAACTATTAAAAATTTAAGGAGAAATTATGGAAAATAAAATTAATTTAGATAAATTAACTATTAATTCAATTCGTATGTTAGGAGTACAAGCAGTTAATGCTGCTAAAAGTGGCCATCCTGGTATTGTTTTAGGTGCTTCACCAATGACTTTTTCTTTATTCAAAAATCATTTATCTTTTAATCCAAAAAATCCAAAATGATTTAATCGTGATCGATTTGTTTTATCAGCAGGTCATGGTAGTGCTTTATTATATTCAATATTACATCATGCTGGTTATAAATATACAATCAATGATATAAAACAATTCCGTCAATTAAATAGTAATACACCCGGTCATCCCGAATATCATTTAGACTATGGAGTAGAGACGGCTACTGGGCCATTAGGTCAGGGTATCGCTAATGCTGTTGGAATGGCGCTTACTGAGAGTTTTCTTGGCGCTAAATATAATCAAAAAGATCTTAATATTATTGATCATTATACATATGCAATTTGTGGTGATGGTGATTTACAAGAAGGTATTGCGCAAGAAGCACTTAGTTTTGCTGGACATTTTAAATTAAATAAACTAATTATTTTATATGATTCAAATGATGTTCAATTAGATTCATCTGTTAAATTAGTATATTCAGAAAATTTAAAAATGCGTCTTCAAGCATTAGAGTGAAATTATTTAAAAGTTGAAGATGGTGAAGATGATAAACTTATTTCTGAAGCTATTAAAAAAGCAAAACTTAGTGATAAACCAACTTTAATTGAAATTAAAACTATAATTGGTTATGGGGCTAGTAAACAAGGAACACCCAGTGTTCATGGCTCTCCTTTAATGGAAGATATTAAAACAGTTGCTAAAAATTTAAACTGAGAATATCCTGAATTTACTGTTCCAAAAGAAGTAAGTACTTACTTCACACAAACAGCACTTAATCATGGTTCTAAAATAGAATTAGTTTGAAATCAAAAAGTTGAAAAATATGCAAAATTATATCCAAAATTGTATAATGAAATTAAATCAGCATTGAAAAATGAAATTTTTAATGAAGATTATCAATTAAATAAAATTGATTGAACTTCAATTATTGGAGTAAATCCACAAGCAACAAGAGTAGACTCTGGTAATATTTTAAAACTTTTATCAGCTCATTGTCCAACATTAATTGGTGGTAGTGCTGATTTAACTGGCTCAACTAAAGCATTAGTAACAGATAAAGACTTTTTACCTCTTGATCATTCAGGAAGACATATTCATTATGGAATAAGAGAATTTGCAATGGGCGCTATTGTTAACGGTATGACGTTACATCAAGGCACAATTCCTTTTGGTTCTACTTTTCTTGTGTTTAGTGATTATCTAAAGCCTGCATTACGATTAGCAGCTTTAATGTCAATTCCATCTTTGTTTATTTTTAGTCATGATAGTATCGCAGTTGGCGAAGATGGTCCTACCCATGAACCAGTTGAACAACTAACAATGTTAAGAACTATTCCTAATTTTAATGTAATTCGCCCCGCTGATACAAAAGAAACAATTGGTGCATATTTAATCGCATTATCTAGCAAAACTAACCCTAGTGCTATTATTATTACTAGACAAAATTTACCACAACTTGCAAATAGTAATATTGAGGCAGTTCAAAAAGGTGCTTATATTATTAGTAAAGAGAAGAGTAGTAAAGCTTTAGATTTAATTATTATTGCTACCGGTAGTGAAGTTTCGTTGGCTATTGCTAGTCAAGAACAACTATGAAACGATCAAAAACTTAATGTTCGTGTAGTTTCAATGCCTTCTACTTTTATTTTTGATAAACAAGATAAAACATATCAAAATAAAATTTTACCTAATGATATTATAAAAGTTGCTATTGAAATGGGTTCTAAAGATAGTTGATATAAATATGTTACAGGTAATGGCTTTGTTATTGGCGTAAGTACTTTTGGTATTTCTGCTCCTGATAAGGTAGTACTAGAAAAATATGGCTTTACATCAAATCAAGTGTGTGATAAAATTAATAAGTTTTTAAACAGTAAGTAAGGAGAAATTAATAATGATGGTTTGGTGAGCAGTATTAATCATTGGCATTGCTAGTGCGTTAATTGGTGGATTAGTTGGTTTTATTGTTACTAAGAAGATTTTCGAAAAACAATTACAGAAAAATCCTCCTATTAATGAAAATATGATTCGTGCAATGTATTTACAAATGGGGCGTAAACCTACTGAATCTCAAATTAAATCAGTAATGCAAGCAATGAAACGTCAACAAAGTACTATTAAAAAACGATAATTTTTATTAAATATAAATTGTAAAATAGTTACCATAATGGTAACTATTTTTATTCATTAGGAAATGTTTAGTAATCTGTGTAACTTACAAAAATAACTATGTTTAATTAATTCTAGTAAATATAATTAAATGACTAGAAAGAGTGAGTTACAGATGGCTAAAAAAGATAACTTTAATAATAATGATCCAATATCAAAAGCAGTAGATTTATTACTAGAAAATACTGAAGATTTAACAACAGTTTTTAAACCTGGCGGTTTATATAAAGAATTAACAAAAAGATTAGTTGAAAAAATGTTGAATTCTGAAATGCAAAATTATTTAGGATATGAAAAAAATCAACATAGTACTACTGAAAATGCTCGTAATGGTACAAGTTCAAAAAAATTAATAACTCAACAAGGTAAAATTGAAATTGATGTACCAAGAGATCGCAATAGTAATTTTACTCCTGTAATAGTTCCTAAAAGGCAAAGAAGATTTGATGGTTTTGATCAACAAGTTCTTTCCTTGTATGCAAAAGGAATGACATTATCTGACATTAGAATGCAGTTGCAAGAGTTATATCATGGTGCTGATATTAGTGAAAGTGTTATTAGTCAAATTACTGATGATGTTATTGATGATGTTAAAGCATGACAAAATCGACCATTAGAAAGTATTTATCCTATTGTTTATTTTGATTGTATAGTAGTTAAAGTACGACAAGATAAACGGATTATTAACAAATCAGTTTATATAGCATTAGGAGTTGATTTAGAAGGCAAAAAAGATGTTTTAGGATTATGAATTAGTGAAAATGAAGGTTCTAAGTTTTGATTATCTAATTTCACAGAAATGAAAAATCGTGGCTTAAATGATATTCTTATTGCTTGTAGTGATAATTTAACAGGCATGTCAGAAGCAATACAATCAGTTTATCCTAAAACAGAACATCAATTATGCATTGTTCATCAAATTAGAAATAGTTTAAAATATGTTTCATACAAACATCGAAAAGGTCTAGTTGCAGATTTAAAACCAATTTATAGTGCATGTAGTGAAGAACAAGCAATGCAAGCTTTAGAATCGTTTGAAAGTAAATGAAATAAACAATATCCTCAAATTACTAAATCTTGATATAAAAATTGAGATAATTTAATGGTTTTTATTAGTTATCCAGTAGAAATCAAAAGAGTGATTTATACTACAAATGCTATTGAATCTGTTAATAGTCAATTACGAAAAATCATCAGAAATAAAAAAGTTTTTCCTAATGATATGGCAGTTTTCAAAATATTTTACTTGGCAATTGAAAATATAACAAAAAAATGAACATTGCCTATTCAAAATTGAAATACAGCAATTGCTCATTTTATGATAAAATTTGAAGACAGAATTAATCTAAATTAGTAACTTTGTAAAACAAAGATACACAGATTATTAAAAAGCCTCATTCATTATATTTGTGATAAATTTAATTTTTTATATATCCGCTTGTTGATGGCTTATTTTGTGGATAATTTTCTTCTTTTAATTCTTGTTTAATTTTTTTCTGTCATTTTTTTTCTTTTTCTTGATTAGTATTTAATTTATTAATGTTACATTTAAATATTTTCATTATTCTTTGTTCAATTTTTAAAATTTTTTTCTTATTGATTTTTAATCCAATTAATATTAAATTTTCTTTTATATTTTTTACTGAATTATTTGTATTTAAATGTATTAATATATTATCTTTAATATCATGAAATAATGAGTTATTTGAAAATTCTGGCCTATATTTAATAATCGGACTTCTCCCCACATGTACTTGTGGAGGGAATAATGAAACTGAATGAATTCAACAATGCTTTTCAAACTGAACAGCAATGTCTTGCATATATAGCAAATTTGAAAGAAAACAAATGTATTAGGTGTTTTAATTTTAATTTGAATACTTCTGATTTAAAAAGAATGAGATGTTTAAAATGTAATCAAACATTTAGCATTCTCACAGGCACCATATTTTCAAGGTCACAAACATCTTTAACATCTTGGTTTTATCTTATCTTTAGATGAATAAAGACCAAACATGGAATTCCATCAACAGATATTGCAAAAGAATTGGGAGTGACTTTGAAAACTGCTTGAAGAATGACTCATAAAATCAGAACACGTATTGCAAAACAAAAACCTCAATTTATTGTTGAAGGTACAGTGCAAATTGATGAAATGTATCTTTCACATATGGGTTTTAAAAAACAAGGAAGATCCTTGGTGAATAAAACCTTGATTGTTGGCATTTATCAAAAAACAACCAATAATTTAATTGTGAAAGTATTGAAAAACGCAAAGAGTAAAAATCTTTTGCAGTTTGCAAAAAACCACATTTCTTCAAAATGTCTTGTATATACTGATTCTTGAAAAGGATATTGCGATTTTAAATCAGTTTTCACTAAGCATGAAACAGTTAACCATCAAGATGGCTATGTTTCAAAAATTGGTGTAAATACCAACCAAATTGAATCAGTTTGAAAACATATAAGAAGAACATTTAAAACACATATCAAAGTTGCAAAACATCATGTTCATTTATATGCTAAAGAAGCTGCATATAAATTCAACAAGATACCTAGTTTTGAAACTGTAATTCTATGTTTGATTTAAAAATGTGGGGAGAAGTCCGTAGATAGGCTTTTCTCAGCATTTATGTGATAAAATTAAAATAGTACATAAAGGGAGAAAAGCCTTAATAATTTCTACTTTCGCCTTATTTGTAATATATTCTTCATATTCTTGATAAAATATGTTTTCTAATATATTTTTTATGTTTTTATCATAAAATAAACTATTATTAATAATGATTGTCAAAGCCGTATCACCATTTTGATTTATGAAATGAATATTTGCATTATTTATTAGTAAAGTATTAACTATTTGTGCTAGTCCATTTTAGCAGCTAAATGCAAGGCTGTATCACCATTTTGGTTTGCGTGGTTGATATTAGCGCCATTTTTTATTAAAACATTAATTATACTTAAATAACCTTTTTTAGTAGATATTATTAGTGCTGTATCACCATTTTGGTTTGCGTGGTTGATATTAGCGCCATTTTCTATTAAAATTTTAATGGAATCTATAAGTTGATAATAGTGACTTGATAAGTTGATAATAGTGACTTGCTACTATTAAAGGACTATCACCATTTTCGTTTGTATAATTTAGATTAGCATTTTTTTCTATTAAATTATTGATCTCTTTTTTTATTTGCAAAATTGTAAAGGTAAGTGCAACTAAATTATTTTTCTATTCAAATATTCAATTGGTGAAAGATAATTTAGTATTTTTCTGGGTCTTTGGTTTAAAGACAATATAAATTTATGAACTTCATTTTTATTAGTTTTTGAAAAAATAAATTTTTTAGGAAATTTTTCTCTAATTAAACCATTAGTATTTTCATTAGTACCTCTTTGTCAAGGTGAATATGGATTTGCAAAATAAATTTTCACATCTAACTTTTTTCAAGTTGTTGTCAATTTGCAAATTCTTTACCACGATCAAAAGTAATAGTTTTAACAATATTTTTAGGAAGAATTGATAAATAATGAATGATATTTTTATTAATAACTTTAGTAGTTTTGTTTTTAACTAACATTGCTAAAGTAAATCGTGATACTCTTTCAACTAAAGTTATTAAACATGATTTACTTTTACCTCTTGATGATACTATAGTATCTCCTTCTCAATGACCAAGAGTTATGCGATCATTAACATTATTATCTCGTTCTTTAATTGATTTACCATTAAATTTACCACGATTTTCTTGAGATCTTCGTTTTTTACCTTTTCTTCTTAAATTTTTACTAGTAACTTTATCAAATAATCCAGAATAAATTCAATTGTAAATTGTTTTAAAGCTGATAGCTCATTGTTTATGAAAATTTTTAATTCTGCCATAAATTTGTTCAGGTGATCAGCCCAATAATAGTTTTTGTTGTATATATTTGACTAAATCTTTATATTTAAACTTATGAAAAATAATATGTGATTTTTTTCTATTTACAGCTTTATTTTGTGCAATTAATGAAAAATAATGATCATTATCTTTATTTCTATTAACTTCTCGAATAATAGTACTAATACTTCGATTAAGATTTTTAGCTATTTCACTAATTTTAACTTTAAATTTCAATTGATTCTCAATATAAATTCTTTCATCTATCCCAATATGTTTATAACTCATATAAAAACTCCTTACTTTTTCTAAACTAAATTTAGCATTATGAAATTTTTATATGAGAATTTTTTGCAATTTTATTTACTTGCACTTACAAGTATAATTCAGCGTTTGAAATTTATTTTCTCGCCCAAAAAAATTTTTCAAAAAAAAATAAAAAATAAAACCAACACTTGCTCACTGGGGAGTGGCAAGGTTGGTTAAATAAAGAATAGAATTAATACAATAGGTCCCTATAACAGGTCTATATATACTAGTTTCCAATCCGCTCCCACCCCAAGAATTACCATTAAATGGTTAGTATATTTTATTAGGTATCACTCCACTTTTTATTTATCCATGCAAGTCCACATGCTCTGGCTACTATTTTTAACAACTGTGTTGTAGTTCACTTTTTTAGTTCCCTAACACGTGTTGATAATAGCGTTAAAGACGGTTATTAAAAATTTTACAATTACAAAAAAAGACAAGATTTTTATTCTCGTCTTTTGTCATTTATTTTTAATTCAAGGGTTAAAAAAATTAGGAAGTTATTTTTATAATATATTATATTGAATAAAATTTGTTAAATTTGTTATTCGCCCAAATAATTATACTTAAAATTATTATTTTTACTATCAACTTAACCATTAATATCTTATAATAAAATTTAGAATACTAAAATATAGTAAGAATTTAGGAGAGAAAGATATGGAACTTACAATTAATATTTTATCTTGAATTGGAGCAATTTTAACTAGTATTGTTTTAATTCCCCAAAGTTTTAAAATAATTCGCACCAGAGATACAAAATCATTATCATTATATATGTATATTATTTTTGTACTATCAGCAATAACATGAATTATTTTTGCAATATTGTCTAATCAACCTGCTATTATTAAAACTAATACTATTGTATTATTTTTTGCAAGTATTATTTTAATTCTAAAAATTAATAATATTTTTAGAAAAAAAGAAAAATCATAGTTTCAATTAGCTAATAAGAATTAAAGGATTTTCATTAATATATTTAATTCATCATTTAAAACCATGAGCACCATTTTCATCAATTACTAGATTAGTAGTAATTTTTCTATTAGTTAATATTTTTTTTAATTCAATAGTATTACTTTCATAATTTGTTACTAATTTGCCTTCAAAAAACTTTGGTTCTTTTTTTCCTACCCATAGTTCAACTATTAAAGGTTGATTATTATTTAAAAATTTAGTTTTTAAATCTTCAATAATTTGTGAATTAAATCAAATTGCTGGCGAAAATAATAATAATTTTGTAAATTGTAATTTTGATAAATATAACATTTGTAAACAAAAATATGCCCCCAAAGAACAACCAATGGCATTTAAATTTTTAATTTTTAAATTAAACTTTTTAATAACAAATGGTATAACCTCATTAATAATAAATTCTAAGTAATTTTTACCATTACCACCAAGAAAATCAATGTTACTTTTTTTTAATTCAGGAAAATATTTTGTCATTAATATTTTTACATCATCATTGGTATAAGTTGCTAAATCATTAAAACGAGTCATATTATTGGTACTACCAATACCAATAAAAATACAATTACTATTATTTTCAAATAAAATATTACTATTACTATTAAGTAACATATCTTTACCATCAAAAACTAAATAAACTTCATAAGCAATATTTTGATCATAAATAGAAGGTAAAGCAATAATAATATCTTTATTAATATTTAAAAATTTACTTTTAATATTATCAACTTTTACATCATAATTATTCATATTTTTTATCCTTAATTTATTGATAATTTCCTAACAAAGAATAATTCATTATTCTAATATAAAAATTAAAATTAGTTTGTTCTAAGCGCATAGCGCATTTAACCAATTCATCTAAAATTATCAACTTATTAGTAAATAAAGTTTCATATGAAAAAAAAGCTTTTAAATTTAAATCAGTACTATCTTTTGTCAGCAATGTTTTTCTGGTTTCTAAATCCAACAAATAAAATAACATTAATAAACTTCCAAACTCATAATTATTTTTTATGTTTGTTTCATTCTTAGTTAAATTAATAAAAATATTACCACTAATATTTACCAATCTTTTAATTATTAGCAAACTTTCTTTTTTCAAATTAGAATTATTTATCAAAAAATCAGGTAATACTACTTTTGAAGTATCATCAAACCAAACTTTTATTTGATCTTTACATCCAAGTAATAATAAAAGTTCCTTGGCATTTTGATAATCATCTAACTGTTTTTCTTGACGCTTAAAAGTAGGAATTAAAGCAGAAATAGTTAATATAAAATTTGCAACTAATCTTAAATATTCTTTATAAGAAATTTTATTGAAATATAAATAAACACTTATTATTTTCATAAACATTAAATTTTGATTACTATTAAATATTAAGTTATAAGTATTACGATAATCTTTTGCTTTTAAATGACCTATTTTTTTTTTAATTTCGCGCTTAAAAAAATAATTACTTTTTAAAAGCAAAAGATGGTTAAATAATCGATATTCGGGAATCATTTTTTACTTCCAATCTAATTATATATTTTTAAATTTAATCTTAAAATAATTATAACATTGAAATAAATAAGTACATAATGTTACTTATTTATTATATTTAATTGCCAATAATATCATTGATAATTAATTATATTTAACGGACTTCTCCCCACATGTACTTGTGGAGGGAATAATGAAACTGAATGAATTCAACAATGCTTTTCAAACTGAACAGCAATGTCTTGCATATATAGCAAATTTAAAAGAAAACAAATGTATTAGGTGTTTTAGTTTTAATTTGAATACTTCTGATTTAAAAAGAATGAGATGTTTAAAATGTAATCAAACATTTAGCATTCTCACAGGCACCATATTTTCAAGGTCACAAACATCTTTAACATCTTGATTTTATCTTATCTTTAGATGAATAAACACCAAACATGGAATTCCATCAACAGATATTGCAAAAGAATTGGGAGTGACTTTGAAAACTGCTTGAAGAATGACTCATAAAATCAGAACACGTATTGCAAAACAAAAACCTCAATTTATTGTTGAAGGTACAGTGCAAATTGATGAAATGTATCTTTCACATATGGGTTTTAAAAAACAAGGAAGATCCTTAG
Organism: Spiroplasma ixodetis; assembly: GCF_027923845.1. Taxonomy (GTDB): domain Bacteria; phylum Bacillota_I; class Bacilli_A; order Mycoplasmatales; family VBWQ01; genus Spiroplasma_E; species Spiroplasma_E ixodetis_A. Next base: position 1,575,345 of record NZ_AP026933.1, on the reverse strand, counting down.
TGAATAAAACCTTGATTGTTGGCATTTATCAAAAAACAACCAATAATTTAATTGTGAAAGTATTGAAAAACGCAAAGAGTAAAAATCTTTTGCAGTTTGCAAAAAACCACATTTCTTCAAAATGTCTTGTATATACTGATTCTTGAAAAGGATATTGCGATTTTAAATCAGTTTTCACTAAGCATGAAACAGTTAACCATCAAGATGGCTATGTTTCAAAAATTGGTGTAAATACCAACCAAATTGAATCAGTTTGAAAACATATAAGAAGAACATTTAAAACACATATCAAAGTTGCAAAACATCATGTTCATTTATATGCTAAAGAAGCTGCATATAAATTCAACAAGATACCTAGTTTTGAAACTGTAATGCTATGTTTGATTTAAAAATGTGGGGAGAAGTCCGTAGATAGGCTTTTCTCAGCATTTATGTGATAAAATTTAAAAATAGTACATAAAGGGAGAAAAGCCATATTTAATATATAAATTTAAAAAGTTATTTTAAATAATAACTTTTTAAATCCATTCTTAACTAAAATCTTTTTTTCTTATAAAGAATTTATTAATCTCAAAGAAGAACTTAATTTTTCTTCTGCTTTATCTTCATTTGGCAAACTAAAACAAGATTGATTTTTTTCAATATCTGTTTCAAAACCAAGATCACTATATTGACTATTAACTCTTGAAATTAATTCTTTTTTACTAGAAAAAGGATTCTTTTCATCAAATTGCTTTGATATTTCATTTTCTGAAATTAAATTTAATTTATCAAAAATTTCTTCATTTTTTTCATTTGTAATTTTATTAATCAAACTGACTTGTAAATTAATAATATTTTCAAAAATATTTAATTTCAAAACTTTAAGTGGTTTAATATTTTTTTCATTTTCATTTATTTCTTCTCTTAAATTTCTTGTTTTCAATTTTATTTCTTTAATTTCTTTATTAACTTTTTTGTTTCTAACATATTTAAAAATACCAAAACTAATAGTATTTACAAAAGTTATTTGTCAATTTTTTTCTGCTTTTTTTCTCTTAAATCTTGAATATCACGTTCAAGTAAATCAATTTTATCTAATATTTCTTTATTTTTTTCTTCAAAATCAAATATTTTTTGTTCTAAATCCTTAATTTGAATTGCTGAGAAACTAATACTATCAAATAATTCTGTATCACCATCTTCTTCAAAAGGATTTTTCTTAGATGGATATATAGAATGTTCTAATTCTTCAAAGTTTTTATTTTTTAAAATAAAATCTAATTGTTCAAATATTTCTTTATATCTCTTAACTTTATTTTCATATAACTGACCTTGTAAATCAATAATTTCTTTTAAAATATTTAATTTTGAATTTTTAAATGGTTGTGCATTTTTTTCATTTTCATCAATTTCTTCTATTAAAGTTTTTATATTTAATTCTGTTTTTTTAATTTGTTTATTAATATTTGAAAATAGTTGTATTTTTTTTGATTTTTTTAATTTTTTTAAACGTTTAATTTTATTTTCTAAAGATTCAATTTGCTCAACTATTTCTTCACTTTTTTTCTCAATAAAAAATATTTCTTTATCCAATTCTTCTTTTGCTTTTTTTAATATATTAATTTTTTCGATTAACATTTTTTTCTCCTTTAAAAATTAAAAAAACCCATTTACTTATAAATAAAGCAATAGGTTAAAAACTATATTTAGTTTATAAATTAAATTATACTTACTTTTTTATTTTTAATTATTATTTTTATTTTTTTCACTAATATGTTTTAAAAAAAGTATGGCTTTTCTCCCTTTATGTACTATTTTAATTTTATCACATAAATGCTGAGAAAAGCCTATCTACGAACTTCTCCCCATATTTTTAAATCAAACATAGCATTACAGTTTCAAAACTAGGTATCTTGTTGAATTTATATGCAGCTTCTTTAGCATATAAATGAACATGATGTTTTGCAACTTTGATATGTGTTTTAAATGTTCTTCTTATATGTTTTCAAACTGATTCAATTTGGTTGGTATTTACACCAATTTTTGAAACATAGCCATCTTGATGGTTAACTGTTTCATGCTTAGTGAAAACTGATTTAAAATCGCAATATCCTTTTCAAGAATCAGTATATACAAGACATTTTGAAGAAATGTGGTTTTTTGCAAACTGCAAAAGATTTTTACTCTTTGCGTTTTTCAATACTTTCACAATTAAATTATTGGTTGTTTTTTGATAAATGCCAACAATCAAGGTTTTATTCACCAAGGATCTTCCTTGTTTTTTAAAACCCATATGTGAAAGATACATTTCATCAATTTGCACTGTACCTTCAACAATAAATTGAGGTTTTTGTTTTGCAATACGTGTTCTGATTTTATGAGTCATTCTTCAAGCAGTTTTCAAAGTCACTCCCAATTCTTTTGCAATATCTGTTGATGGAATTCCATGTTTGGTGTTTATTCATCTAAAGATAAGATAAAACCAAGATGTTAAAGATGTTTGTGACCTTGAAAATATGGTGCCTGTGAGAATGCTAAATGTTTGATTACATTTTAAACATCTCATTCTTTTTAAATCAGAAGTATTCAAATTAAAACTAAAACACCTAATACATTTGTTTTCTTTCAAATTTGCTATATATGCAAGACATTGCTGTTCAGTTTGAAAAGCATTGTTGAATTCATTCAGTTTCATTATTCCCTCCACAAGTACATGTGGGGAGAAGTCCGAAAAGTATTTTAACTAGTTAAAATACTTTTTTGTAAAATAGGAGGTACTGTAGAAAAACTTTTCGCGAAATTGTTTATTAAATTTTGACTAAAACAACAATTTCCAAATATTTTAGCATCTTCTTCTTCCACTGATTTAGAAAGTACTTCAATATCACTGCCGTCATCATCTTCATTAAAACTACTATCCTTACTTGAAGATGTTATTGTAATTTCTTCTTCTGGTATATCTGATAATTGTCTTTCAAAATTGATAGTGCTTGACTTTGAATATATTTTTACATTATCATTTTCTTGTTCTAACTCAGAAAGTACTTCAATATCACTATCATCATCTTCATTAAAACTGAACTTGTCAAGAAAAGTGGACAATAAAAGTAACCTTTTATTAAATTTTATAAAATAGCGTTGAGGCTTTTTAATAATCTGTGTATCTTTGTTTTACAAAGTTACTAATTTAGATTAATTCTGTCTTCAAATTTTATCATAAAATGAGCAATTGCTGTATTTCAATTTTGAATAGGCAATGTTCATTTTTTTGTTATATTTTCAATTGCCAAGTAAAATATTTTGAAAACTGCCATATCATTAGGAAAAACTTTTTATTTCTGATGATTTTTCGTAATTGACTATTAACAGATTCAATAGCATTTGTAGTATAAATCACTCTTTTGATTTCTACTGGATAACTAATAAAAACCATTAAATTATCTCAATTTTTATATCAAGATTTAGTAATTTGAGGATATTGTTTATTTCATTTACTTTCAAACGATTCTAAAGCTTGCATTGCTTGTTCTTCACTACATGCACTATAAATTGGTTTTAAATCTGCAACTAGACCTTTTCGATGTTTGTATGAAACATATTTTAAACTATTTCTAATTTGATGAACAATGCATAATTGATGTTCTGTTTTAGGATAAACTGATTGTATTGCTTCTGACATGCCTGTTAAATTATCACTACAAGCAATAAGAATATCATTTAAGCCACGATTTTTCATTTCTGTGAAATTAGATAATCAAAACTTAGAACCTTCATTTTCACTAATTCATAATCCTAAAACATCTTTTTTGCCTTCTAAATCAACTCCTAATGCTATATAAACTGATTTGTTAATAATCCGTTTATCTTGTCGTACTTTAACTACTATACAATCAAAATAAACAATAGGATAAATACTTTCTAATGGTCGATTTTGTCATGCTTTAACATCATCAATAACATCATCAGTAATTTGACTAATAACACTTTCACTAATATCAGCACCATGATATAACTCTTGCAACTTCATTCTAATGTCAGATAATGTCATTCCTTTTGCATACAAGGAAAGAACTTGTTGATCAAAACCATCAAATCTTCTTTGCCTTTTAGGAACTATTACAGGAGTAAAATTACTATTGCGATCTCTTGGTACATCAATTTCAATTTTACCTTGTTGAGTTATTAATTTTTTTGAACTTGTACCATTACGAGCATTTTCAGTAGTACTATGTTGATTTTTTCATATCCTAAATAATTTTGCATTTCAGAATTCAACATTTTTTCAACTAATCTTTTTGTTAATTCTTTATATAAACCGCCAGGTTTAAAAACTGTTGTTAAATCTTCAGTATTTTCTAGTAATAAATCTACTGCTTTTGATATTGGATCATTATTATTAAAGTTATCTTTTTTAGCCATCTGTAACTCACTCTTTCTAGTCATTTAATTATATTTACTAGAATTAATTAAACATAGTTATTTTTGTAAGTTACACAGATTACTAAACATTTCCATAGCGTTTGTAAGTGTTAAATTTATAGGTATGAAGTAATTATTTGTTGGTTTGGAATGAGCTAATCGATATTCGATTGGACTCATTCCTTTTAATTTTAGGCTTTTCTCCCTTTATGTACTATTTTAATTTTATCACATAAATGCTGAGAAAAGCCTATCTACGGACTTCTCCCCATATTTTTAAATCAAACATAGCATTACAGTTTCAAAACTAGGTATCTTGTTGAATTTATATGCAGCTTCTTTAGCATATAAATGAACATGATGTTTTGCAACTTTGATATGTGTTTTAAATGTTCTTCTTATATGTTTTCAAACTGATTCAATTTGGTTGGTATTTACACCAATTTTTGAAACATAGCCATCTTGATGGTTAACTGTTTCATGCTTAGTGAAAACTGATTTAAAATCGCAATATCCTTTTCAAGAATCAGTATATACAAGACATTTTGAAGAAATGTGGTTTTTTGCAAACTGCAAAAGATTTTTACTCTTTGCGTTTTTCAATACTTTCACAATTAAATTATTGGTTGTTTTTTGATAAATGCCAACAATCAAGGTTTTATTCACCAAGGATCTTCCTTGTTTTTTAAAACCCATATGTGAAAGATACATTTCATCAATTTGCACTGTACCTTCAACAATAAATTGAGGTTTTTGTTTTGCAATACGTGTTCTGATTTTATGAGTCATTCTTCAAGCAGTTTTCAAAGTCACTCCCAATTCTTTTGCAATATCTGTTGATGGAATTGCATGTTTGGTGTTTATTCATCTAAAGATAAGATAAAACCAAGATGTTAAAGATGTTTGTGACCTTGAAAATATGGTGCCTGTGAGAATGCTAAATGTTTGATTACATTTTAAACATCTCATTCTTTTTAAATCAGAAGTATTCAAATTAAAACTAAAACACCTAATACATTTGTTTTCTTTCAAATTTGCTATATATGCAAGACATTGCTGTTCAGTTTGAAAAGCATTGTTGAATTCATTCAGTTTCATTATTCCCTCCACAAGTACATGTGGGGAGAAGTCCGTAATTTTATTTGAGGTCGATAATTATTATAAAAGTAAATATATTTAGGTAAGTTGTCTTGTATTCATTCAATAGTTCTATTTTTTCTTGGAATTTGATATAGAAATTCTGTTTTCATTGTTCCAAATCAAGTTTCAGTAGCACCATTATCACAGGAATTACCTCTTCTAGACATTGAAATTTTTATTTTTAATTCATCACATAAAATTTTATAAGAAGGATTTGTATAGTGAAATCCTTGATCTGATTGTAAAATTCATGAAGTAGGTTTTTGAGCATTAACTCAAGCTTGGATAATGTTTTGGACAACAAATGTCATGTCTAAACTTGCACTTATTTTATAATCTAATATTTCATTATTATGAAAATCTTTAACAATTGATAAATAATATGTTTTACCATTAGTTAATAAATAAGTTATATCAGTACCTAATTTTTCATTTAAATTAGTAGTTGAAAAATCACGTTTTAATAAATTATCATATCTTAAACTTCCTGATTTAGTTCTATAATCAAATTTTTTTATGCGAACCTTAGCTTTTAAACTCATATTTTTCATATATCTATATACAATATGAAATTTTAATTTTAAATTATAAATTTTGTTAATTCATAAAGTTATCATTTTATAACCATAAATTTCTTGAAATTCATAAAAAATATTTTTAATTGAGGCTTTTTAATAATCTGTGTATCTTTGTTTTACAAAGTTACTAATTTAGATTAATTCTGTCTTCAAATTTTATCATAAAATGAGCAATTGCTGTATTTCAATTTTGAATAGGCAATGTTCATTTTTTTGTTATATTTTCAATTGCCAAGTAAAATATTTTGAAAACTGCCATATCATTAGGAAAAACTTTTTTATTTCTGATGATTTTTCGTAATTGACTATTAACAGATTCAATAGCATTTGTAGTATAAATCACTCTTTTGATTTCTACTGGATAACTAATAAAAACCATTAAATTATCTCAATTTTTATATCAAGATTTAGTAATTTGAGGATATTGTTTATTTCATTTACTTTCAAACGATTCTAAAGCTTGCATTGCTTGTTCTTCACTACATGCACTATAAATTGGTTTTAAATCTGCAACTAGACCTTTTCGATGTTTGTATGAAACATATTTTAAACTATTTCTAATTTGATGAACAATGCATAATTGATGTTCTGTTTTAGGATAAACTGATTGTATTGCTTCTGACATGCCTGTTAAATTATCACTACAAGCAATAAGAATATCATTTAAGCCACGATTTTTCATTTCTGTGAAATTAGATAATCAAAACTTAGAACCTTCATTTTCACTAATTCATAATCCTAAAACATCTTTTTGCCTTCTAAATCAACTCCTAATGCTATATAAACTGATTTGTTAATAATCCGTTTATCTTGTCGTACTTTAACTACTATACAATCAAAATAAACAATAGGATAAATACTTTCTAATGGTCGATTTTGTCATGCTTTAACATCATCAATAACATCATCAGTAATTTGACTAATAACACTTTCACTAATATCAGCACCATGATATAACTCTTGCAACTGCATTCTAATGTCAGATAATGTCATTCCTTTTGCATACAAGGAAAGAACTTGTTGATCAAAACCATCAAATCTTCTTTGCCTTTTAGGAACTATTACAGGAGTAAAATTACTATTGCGATCTCTTGGTACATCAATTTCAATTTTACCTTGTTGAGTTATTAATTTTTTTGAACTTGTACCATTACGAGCATTTTCAGTAGTACTATGTTGATTTTTTTCATATCCTAAATAATTTTGCATTTCAGAATTCAACATTTTTTCAACTAATCTTTTTGTTAATTCTTTATATAAACCGCCAGGTTTAAAAACTGTTGTTAAATCTTCAGTATTTTCTAGTAATAAATCTACTGCTTTTGATATTGGATCATTATTATTAAAGTTATCTTTTTTAGCCATCTGTAACTCACTCTTTCTAGTCATTTAATTATATTTACTAGAATTAATTAAACATAGTTATTTTTGTAAGTTACACAGATTACTAAACATTTCCTTTTAATTATATTAGCTAAAAATGTATCTCATTTATTAAATTCATTCATTCCATTCTTAATTCACTTATAATATCCTGATTTTGAAACATTTAATAATCAACATAAATAACTAATCTGATATTTTTTCTTCAATGAGAAAATCACAAAATATTTCTTCTTTTTTGTCGATTTTTCTAAATACTTTTTTATATCGTTCATTGCCTCAATATATTCAATTAATTCTTGTTTTGTCATTTCATTAAAATTTAAAGATTTGGGTCGACCTGTTCTTTTGGTTTTTTTAGCACGAATTCCATTGCCATATTCTAAACCTTTTTCACCTAATAATTTATATGCTTTAATTCATTCTTTTATTGATGATCGACCAATACCATACTCTAATGCGGTTTTATCAATTGTTTTAATTTTACTTATTTTTATTATTTTTAACTTTTCTTCTTTTGATAGTCATTTAGCCATAAAAAAATGAACACCTTCCTTAAAGTATTTTTAACACAAAGGTTACAATTCTGTGTCTACTTTATTCTAGATGTTCAAACCACTATCTTTACTTAAAAATATATCATCTTCTTGCTCGGATTCAGAAAGTACTTCAATATCACTATCATCATCATTAAAATTTAACGAACTTCTCCCCACATGTACTTGTGGAGGAAACAATGAAATTGAATGAGTTCAATAATACTTTTCAAACTGAAAAACAATGTCTTGCATATATAGCAAGTTTGAAACAAATCAAATGTAGTAGGTGTTCTAGTTTTAATTTGAATACTTCTAATTTAAGAAGAATGAGATGTTTAAAATGTAATCAAACATTTAGCATTCTCACGGGCACTATATTTTCAAAGTCACAAACATCTTTAACATCTTGGTTTTATCTCATTTTTAGATGAATAAACACCAAACATGGAATTCCATCAACTGATGTTGCAAAAGAATTGGGAGTGACCTTGAAAACAGCTTGAAGAATGGGTCATAAAATCCGAAGTGCCATTGCTAAACAAAAACCTCAATTTATTGTTGAAGGTACAGTGCAAATGGATGAAATGTATCTTTCACATATGGGGTTTAAAAACAAGGAAGATCCTTGGTGAATAAAACCTTGATTGTTGGCATTTATCAAAAAACAACCAATAATTTAATTGTGAAAGTATTGAAAAACGCAAAGAGTAAAAATCTTTTGCAGTTTGCAAAAAACCACATTTCTTCAAAATGTCTTGTATATACTGATTTTTGAAAAGGATATTGCGATTTTAAATCAGTTTTCACTAAGCATGAAACAGTTAACCATCAAGATGGCTATGTTTCAAAAACTGGTGTAAATACCAACCAAATTGAATCAGTTTGAAAACATATACGAAGAACATTTAAAACACATATCAAAGTTGCAAAACATCATGTTCATTTATATGCTAAAGAAGCTGCATATAAATTCAACAAGATACCTAGTTTTGAAACTGTAATGCTATGTTTTATTTAAAAATGTGGGGAGAAGTTCGTAGATAGGCTTTTCTCAGCATTTATGTGATAAAATTAAAATAGTACATAAAGGGAGAAAAGCCAAATTTAATTTATTAACAGTAACATCTACTTCTATTTCTTCACTAAAGATACTTTTTTATTTAAAGATATTTTTAAAATATCATCTTTTTTCTCAGATTCAGAAAGTACTTCAATATGACTATCATCATCACTATTATATCCAGAAGAATTTTGTTCTAATGAAGAATCATTATTAATAGGATCTACTATTTTTGCTATTTGATTTTTTAAATTATCTAACTGTTGAAAAAATTCTTTATTAATTTTAATTAATCGATTGTTAACAAAAAATAATTTTTTTAAAAGAATATTAGTTTTTTTAATAATTTTTAATTTTTGAATGGCTTTTCTCCCTTTATGTACTATTTTAATTTTATCACATAAATGCTGAGAAAAGCCTATCTACGAACTTCTCCCCACATTTTTAAATAAAACATAGCATTACAGTTTCAAAACTAGGTATCTTGTTGAATTTATATGCAGCTTCTTTAGCATATAAATGAACATGATGTTTTGCAACTTTGATATGTGTTTTAAATGTTCTTCGTATATGTTTTCAAACTGATTCAATTTGGTTGGTATTTACACCAGTTTTTGAAACATAGCCATCTTGATGGTTAACTGTTTCATGCTTAGTGAAAACTGATTTAAAATCGCAATATCCTTTTCAAAAATCAGTATATACAAGACATTTTGAAGAAATGTGGTTTTTTGCAAACTGCAAAAGATTTTTACTCTTTGCGTTTTTCAATACTTTCACAATTAAATTATTGGTTGTTTTTTGATAAATGCCAACAATCAAGGTTTTATTCACCAAGGATCTTCCTTGTTTTTTAAACCCCATATGTGAAAGATACATTTCATCCATTTGCACTGTACCTTCAACAATAAATTGAGGTTTTTGTTTAGCAATGGCACTTCGGATTTTATGAGTCATTCTTCAAGCTGTTTTCAAGGTCACTCCCAATTCTTTTGCAATATCAGTTGATGGAATTCCATGTTTGGTGTTTATTCATCTAAAAATGAGATAAAACCAAGATGTTAAAGATGTTTGTGACTTTGAAAATATAGTGCCCGTGAGAATGCTAAATGTTTGATTACATTTTAAACATCTCATTCTTTTTAAATCAGAAGTATTCAAATTAAAATTAAAACACCTACTACATTTGATTTGTTTCAAACTTGCTATATATGCAAGACATTGCTGTTCAGTTTGAAAAGCATTGTTGAATTCATTCAGTTTCATTATTCCCTCCACAAGTACATGTGGGGAGAAGTCCGTTTTGAATTTTTAACAATTTAATAATATTTTTATTATTATTTATCGTTTGTTTCAAACATTCTCTCTTAATTTTTATTTCTTTAATTTGCTTATCAATATTTTTGTTTTTATAATATTTAAAAATACCAAAAGTAAATACATTTAAAAAAGTTAGTTTTCAATTTTTTTGGTTTTTTTGTTTTTCTAGAACTTTAATATTTTTTTCTAATACTTTAATTTCTCCTATTAATTTTATATTTTTATCTTCTTCATCAAATATTTGTCCAGTTAATTCATTGATTTCTTCATCTAATGTAAAAAATTCCTCCTCTTCGATTAATGAAATATTTAATTTTAATTCTGTATTTTTTTTATCAATATAAGAACCTGTTTAGAATCTTTTAGAAAATAAGGTAAAATTACTATATATTTTAAAATAAGAGGTATATATGCATAAAAATTATCCAAGTCATGTTACTAAAGAACAATTTGAGAACATAAAATCAACTTTAGAAAACAGCAAAAAGAAAACAAAACCAAGAAATTTAGATTTATATGAAGTGTTTTGTGCAGTTTTATATGTATTAAAAAGTGGTTGTCAATGAAGAATGTTACCAAAAAATTTTCCAAAATGACAAACTGTATATTATTATTTCCAAATTTGAAGTAAAAACAATGATAAAGAACCTAGTGTATTGCAATTAATTTTAAAAAAATTAGTTAAAAGATTCGTATTAAGAATCATCGAAAAGAAAAAACTAGTTTTTGTATAATTGATTCGCAAAGTGTTAAAAATACAGATACTACTGAAAATAAAGGTTATGATGCTGGTAAAAAGATTTCAGGAATAAAACGTCATATTGCAGTTGATACGCAAGGTTTACCACATGCAATTTACATAACTACAGCAGAAAAAACAGATCGTAATAGTGCTATCATAATGATTAAAAGTGAAAAAGAAAATCTTTCTACAGTTCAAAAAATAATAGTAGATGCTGGCTATACTGGTGAAAAATTTGCTTCTGCAATCAAAACAATCATAAATGCAAATGTTGAAGTTGTAAAACGTAATGAATTACATTCTTTTGTAGTACTACCAAAAAGATGAGTTGTAGAACGAAGCTTTGCATGATTAGAAAAATGCAGAAGATTATGAAAAAATTGTGAAAGAAAACTAAATACTAGTTTACAAATGGTTGTTCTGTCCTTTATTTCAATTTTATTAAAAAGATTCTAAACAGGTTCTAAGATATTTTTTCATCTAATTTATTAATTTCTTTATCTAATAGTAAAAAAGATTCTTCTTTAGTTAATGGCATATATACTTCTCCTTTTTAAAAACAAAAGAACCCATTTGCTTTAAAAAAACAATGGGTAAAAACTTATATTAAGTTTATTAAAATATATTATACTTTATTTTTTTATTTTTTAACTATTAATTTTTAAAAAATAGTTACATTGAACAAAAATATTACATTATAACATAAAAAATATCTTTAAAATAAGATAATATATTTATATTAGAAATATAGTTATTAACTAAATTCAATCATATACTAGTTATAATTACTTATTTATTTTATCTAAAACACCATTAATGTATTTATAAGCATCATTTGGACAATAAGCTTTAGTTATAATAATAGCTTCATTAATAATAATTTTTTTATCTGTTTTAGTATGGACAATTTCATACACTGCTAAAATTAAAATTGCTTGTTCAATTGGTTTTAAATTTTCAAAATCTCATCCTTGTTTTAAATTTTTATTAATTAAATCTATTAAATCATATTCATAATCAATTATTTTATTTAATATCTCACATTGTTCAGTAATTAAACTCTTACCTTCTTCTTCAAAAAGAAATTGTTTAAATGCTTGTTGTGATTGGCCTTCAAGGAAATATTGATATAATACTTCCATCATGCCAATTCTTTTATGATGCTGGGTTATCTTCTTTTGTTCTTGCATTGTTGATTTCTACTTCCTTAGTTTTAGCAATAAATATTATATGAATATTTAATAAAAATAAATTTAAAGCTGATTCAGTACGTCTTAAAATTAAATTATTAATTTTTTTTTTAAATTTACTAAATCTTCATTTGGATTAACAATTAATTTTATTCGCACAACAATATTATTATTAATAGCAGTAATATCATTTGTTTCTAACATTAGAACTTCAACATCTTCTAATGTTAATTGATAGTTATCATTAATTAATAACATATAAATAAATTTTTTAATAACTAACGAAGATAATTTTAATGTTCCAACTTTACTTTCTTCAATAAGTATTTCCATAATATTCACCTTTCTTAAGCGCGATTTTTGTATTTCCCTTCATCTGTACTTACTACAATTTTATCACCATTATTAATAAACATTGGTACTTGTAATTGTAAACCATTTTCTAAAATAGCTGTTTTTGTCGTATTAGAAACACTATTTCCCTTGACTCCTGGTGGAGCATCAACAACCGCTAATATTACCGAAGGAGGTAAATCAATACCTAATATTTCTAAATTTTTATAAACCCTTAATGATACTTCATTACCAGGAACTAAAAATTTTTTTTCTCATGATAAGCGTGATTGATCAATCCTAATTTCATTATAATCTTCATTATCCATAAAAACTGAATACATACCATCATCATAACTATAAATTGCTGGTCGTTTATCAATAATAGCTGGATAAACTGTATCACCACCGGTAAAAGTAATACTAATAATAGCTTGTGTCCTTAAATTTTTTGCTTTTACCTTCACATGCGCTTGTCCACGTCCACTTTTAGAATGTGCTGATTCAATAACTATTAAAATATCAGTTTTATTATGTAAAAAAGTAATTCCTGGTTTAAAATCATTAACGTTAATCATTTTTATTTTTTCTCCTTTCAAATGTCAATTTCACGAGATGATTTTGTTAAAATTTGATAACCATCTTTGGTAACTAAAATATCATCTTCAATTCTAACACCACCTAAATTAGGAATATAAATACCTGGTTCAACAGTAATAACCATTCCCGGAACTAAAATAGTAGATTCATTTTTAATAACTCAAGGCGATTCATGAATTTCAATACCAAGTCCATGACCAGTACCATGAGTAAAATATTGTTCATAACCCTTTTCTTTAATATATTCTCTACAAATCTTATCAATTTCACCAATAGCTATACCTGGTTTTACAGCCTTAATTCCTGCCATTTGTGCTGATTTAACTATTTCATGAATTTCAATTAATTTTGGATTAACTTTACCAATCGCAAAAGTTCTAGTCATATCTGAACAAAAACCTTCATATACACAACCAAAGTCACAAGTAATTAACTCATTATTGCCAATTTTTTTATTACTAGCTTTACCATGAGGCATTGCTCCTCTTTCTCCAGAAGCAACAATAGTATCAAATGATGCTTTTGTTGCACCATTTTTAACAAATGAACGTAATATTATATCTTCAACATCTTTTTCACTAACACCAAGTCGGATAAAGCTTAAAACTTCATTAAAAGCCAAATCACCAATAGCACAAGCTTTTGCAATTCGTGCAATTTCGATTTCATCTTTAATCATTCTTAATGAACTAACATAAATTGGAACAAATTCAATATCTTTAATTTCTTGCTTTCAACTTTCTAATTGAGCAATAGTAATATATTCTGCTTCAAAACCAATTTTTTTAATTTTTTGTGATTTTAATAAATCTTTCAACGAAGAAAAAATATTACTAAATTGAATGCATTTAACATTTTTGGCATTTTCTTTTCCCTCAGTAATATATCTTCCATCTAATAATAAATTTGCATCATTTTTGCTAATCAATAAATAACCTAACGTTGAAATAAAATCACTATATCAAAAGCGATTTTCGGGAGAGTAAAATAACATAGCATCTATTTTATTTTTGGTTAATATTGTTTCAATAATTTCTTTTTTATTTAAATTTTTCATTTTAAATTCAATCCTTTTAATAAATCATTAATTAATAACTAAGTATATTGTACTGCAAATTAAAGAAAAGAAATAAGTAAAACTTATTTCTTTTCTTTATGTAGTGTATGTTGATTACAACGAGAACAATGTTTTTTTGTTTCTAATTTTTCAGGCTTAGTTTTTTTATTACGATCAGCAATATAATTTTCTTCTTTGCAAACTTCACATCTTAAAGTTAATCCATCACGCATTGTGCGCCTCCTTAATAATAATTGAGTTATATACATTACAATATTATTGCATAATTAAATAGTTAGTTCAATTAAATAAAGGAATTATTTTTAAACTTCCTTATATGAAAAAATGTTACTAATATTAAAAATACAAAATATCAGTAACTAGGTAATTATTTAAATAATATTATTTAAAATACTTGATATCAATATAAGTCATCAGTTTTATACTGTGTAAAAATACTAACTGTTTTATTATATCTATTAATTTCGCCATTCATTCCATCAGGAATACTTTTAGTATTAACTTCTAAATTCTCAATTTTGTTTATATTTGCATCAATATTAAGAACATAATTTGGATTATTTAATTTTTTAACGAAAAAATTAGTTGAAGATTTACCCTTATTTTCTTGATTATTTAATAATTTTATTTCACTTATTTCATTAGTTAAATTTATTGTTTTTAATACAACTAATTCATTTTCAGAATTAAGATTTCTCTCAATTATTCTAACTGTCATTTTTTGTTGTCGATCAAATAAAAGTAATAATTGACTATTAATATTCAATAAATCATAATCATCAGAAATTTCAAAATTATATTTTCCTTTAATAACTTGACCTGATGAATCAATAATTTGAATATTTTTACTATCTTCTTTTAAAATATATGTTTTACTATTTAATCTAATAATATCAATTCCATAAAGATCTAATTCAGAATATGTATTACTTACATAATCATAAATTAATACTTGATTATTATCATCTTTAATTACTCAAACTTCTCTATTAGTTTTAAAAAAATATTTTGCTGTTCACGATAATTTATTAATAGTAAAATCGGAATTACTTACTAAAAGACTATAGTCTCCATTATCTGACTTAATAATAACTCCATCATCACGAATATAGTTAATTTCTTTTATTGTATGAAATAAAGAAACAAATTTTAATGGCATTAATTTTTGATCTTTTATTTCTCCAAGAGTAAGTATAGTATGATTTAAAATTTTTGTTTCAATTAAAAATTTTGTATTACTAATTGCTGTTACCTTGCCATAAAGATTAAATTCTTTAAATATTTCTATTTTTAATGAAGTTAAAACACCATTAAAAGTTAATAAATACAGGTTTTTGGTAAATTTTTCTGTTAAAATTCCGTAATTTCCTCCTTGACCATTAGTGAATTCAGTGAATCTTATATGATCAGGATTAGAAATTTCTTGAAACTTCTTATCTTTATCTAAAAATCATAATTGATTTCCATTAATCACTAAACCAAGATTATTATTAAAAAAATAAAATTTACCTTTTTTATTCAAATTAATTAAAGAAATATCATCTTTACTTTGTTGAAGATTATATTTTAAATCTTGTAACTGATTAGCATTCGTACCTATATTATTAGTATTTAAAATACTACTTAAACTGCTAACAGTTGTTGCAAGTGTTAAAACACTTAATGTTTTTAATAATGCTTTCATGATGAAAACCCCCTTTTTTCCCCATTAACTTCTTAAATTTAAGAAGTTAATTACATTTTAATTTTCAAAAAAAATAAATGCAATAAAAAATTAATATTAAAGTATTCTAATATATTTTCTAAAAAATATTTTTTATCAAAACCATTCTCCTTTTTAAAATCTTTAATTTGACAAATTTTAAAATATACTTATCAAATAACTTCTATTTACAATTAATTTATTTTCATAAAATTAATAAATACATTACTTAAAACTAAAGTAATGGATTAATTTTCGGACTTCTCCCCACATGTACTTGTGGAGGGAATAATGAAACTGAATGAATTCAACAATGCTTTTCAAACTGAACAGCAATGTCTTGCATATATAGCAAATTTGAAAGAAAACAAATGTATTAGGTGTTTTAATTTTAATTTGAATACTTCTGATTTAAAAAGAATGAGATGTTTAAAATGTAATCAAACATTTAGCATTCTCACAGGCACCATATTTTCAAGGTCACAAACATCTTTAACATCTTGGTTTTATCTTATCTTTAGATGAATAAACACCAAACATGGAATTCCATCAACAGATATTGCAAAAGAATTGGGAGTGACTTTGAAAACTGCTTGAAGAATGACTCATAAAATCAGAACACGTATTGCAAAACAAAAACCTCAATTTATTGTTGAAGGTACAGTGCAAATTGATGAAATGTATCTTTCACATATGGGTTTTAAAAAACAAGGAAGATCCTTGGTGAATAAAACCTTGATTGTTGGCATTTATCAAAAAACAACCAATAATTTAATTGTGAAAGTATTGAAAAACGCAAAGAGTAAAAATCTTTTGCAGTTTGCAAAAAACCACATTTCTTCAAAATGTCTTGTATATACTGATTCTTGAAAAGGATATTGCGATTTTAAATCAGTTTTCACTAAGCATGAAACAATTAACCATCAAGATGGCTATGTTTCAAAAATTGGTGTAAATACCAACCAAATTGAATCAGTTTGAAAACATATAAGAAGAACATTTAAAACACATATCAAAGTTGCAAAACATCATGTTCATTTATATGCTAAAGAAGCTGCATATAAATTCAACAAGATACCTAGTTTTGAAACTGTAATGCTATGTTTGATTTAAAAATGTGGGGAGAAGTCCGTAGATAGGCTTTTCTCAGCATTTATGTGATAAAATTAAAATAGTACATAAAGGGAGAAAAGCCTTAATTTTTATATTAAACTAATAATATATTTATAATGTTATTTTTGGTAATTCTTTTCTAAAGATTAAATAATACATACCAGGTAATAAAATACCACCACCAATAAAATTACCAAATAAGGTTGGAAGTTGTACTTGATAACCAAATTGTAAAAAGTCATTAAATCCACTATGAATTCCATAAATATTAAATAAAGGCCCTAATCCTCAAACATAAAAATTTGCTACAACGTGAGAAAAACCAGATAAGGCAAAAACCATAATTACTAATCCTATTAATAAAAATTTAGCAGTAGATGAACGAGTGGCATGAGAAATATAAACACTTCCTGCTACTAAAAAATTACATAATATACCACTAAAAAAGGCTTTTCATCAAGACATTACTAATTTATGATTAAAAATACTAACAGCATTATCCAAAAAAGCTTGATTATCAAAAAATCCTGCTCATCATGTAAATAATGAAAGAATAAAACAACCTATAAAATTACCAATTAATACTACTAGTAAGTTAATTAACATTCTTGTTAACTTAACTTGTTTTTTTATTAATGGCATAAATATCATGGAATTAGAAGTAAAAAGTTCACCACCCATAAAGACAATCATAGTAATTGCTAAAGTAAAAATAAAACCAAATGTTAAATTTTTAATACCCTTATCACTTAATCCTCTACTACCAAAAATAGCCGCAATATAAGCAATACCAACAAAAAGTCCAGCCGCAATACCCATTAAAAAAGTTTTTAATAACGGACTTTCTGCTTTCTTTAATGCATACTTATAAACAGCAATATAAGTTTCAATACTTGTTAATGTTTCTTCATTATTGATATTTTCTACACTTGTATTCACGAATAAACTACTCCTATCTTTTATTTAATAGCAGCAAAAGCTGTTTCTAAAGTTTCTTTAATAATTGCACAAGATTTATCAAATGCCGTTTGCTCTTCTTTCGTTAATGGTAACTGAACTACTCTTTTTCAACCTTTTTCGTAAAGTATTGTTGGTACACCAATATAAAAACCTTGCTGTCCATATTCTCCCTGTAAATAAGCACCTGCTACTAAAACGTGATTTTGTCCTTCAAGGATATTTCTTACTAATAATGCCAATGCTGCACCAATACCATAAAAAGTTGCACGCTTTAATTTAATAATTTTATAAGCTCTTTGTGCTACTTCTTTTCTTAATTCTTCTAAATCTTTTTCTTTAATTCTACCTTCAGTAATTTGTTGATAAATAGTTTTATTACCTACCGAAACCGAACTTCAAGGAATCATTGAAGAATCACCATGTTCACCAATTACATAAGCAGCAACTGACTTTGGATTAACTGCAATTTTTTCTCCAATTAAATATTGTAAACGTAAGGTATCTAAAATTGTACCAGAACCTAATACTTGATGATAATCAAATTGTGTAATTTTTTGATAAACAGTTGTCATAATATCAACAGGATTAGATGCAATAATAGTAACACCTTTAAATCCTGATTTTTTAATTTCTAAAGCAATGCTCTTCATAATTTTGGCATTATCTGCTACCATATTTAATCTTGTTTCACCATCTTTTTGTGGTCTTCCAGCAGTAATAACAATAATATCAGCATCTTTACAATCGCTGTAATTTCCCGCCTTAATTGAAATAAAAGGATGATCTAAAGCTGCTTGACAATCAGCAAAATCAATCGCATTACCTTCAGCTATACCTTCAAAAGCATCAATTAATACATATTCTTGGGCTAAACCTTGATTAATGGCACTGTAAATAAAACTACTACCAACAGCTCCACATCCAACAAGGACAATTTTTCGTTTTGCCATATTTACCTCCATATTTTTTGCATTTCATGTAACAGTACTTTATCCTCGGCACTATTTTAATAACTTACTTTTTAAAATAAAAGTTACAATGATATGTAATATTTTTATTATGCTTTTTATATAAGAATGTTAAAAAAATAAAAATCTAATTAACAAGGACAAAAATTTATTACATTTTTATCTTACCACTATTTTAATAAAAAAATAAAACTTATTTTTTTATTAAAATAAGTTTTATTTTTTCTTTTAAATTTTTGTTTTTCAATTAATAACAATCCCTTTTGGTCTAGTAAAAGCAAGTAACGAAGGACGAATACCTTGTACGCCAAGACCCGAATCCTTAACACCAACAAAAGAAAAGTGATCGGGACCACGTTGTGACTGATCGTTAATATTAACACTTCCAACTTCTAATAATTTAGCAATACTCATTGCACTATTAATATTAGTAGTAAAAACAGAAGCTTGTAAACCATATTGTGAATCATTTGCAATATTAATTGCTTCTTTTACTTCATCAAAAATAATAATCGGCAACAATGGTGCAAAAGGTTCTTCTCATGCTAAATTCATTTTTGTTGTTACGTCAGTAATAATAGTTGGTCACATTAAATTTTCTTTAAATTTATTACCAACTAAACAATTGGCTCCTTTATCTAAAGCATCTTTAATTAATTTTTTAGCATTATCAACTGTTGATTGATCAATAACAGGAGTAATATCACAATTATCTGTGGGCAAACCAACAGTTAACTTTTCAACTTTTTCTTTTAAAATTGGAATTAATTTGCTACTAATTGTTCTTTGTACTAACACTCTTTTAATAGCAGTACAGCGTTGTCCTGAATAACTAAATGCACCTTTAATGATTTTGGTTGCTGTATCTTCAAGATCAGCATCATTAAGCACTATTGCTGGATCTTTACCTCCTAATTCTAAAATCAAATCAGCTTTTAAAGATTTCTGTGAAATACGATTACCAACAACAGCACTACCAGTAAAAGAAATAACATTAATTGCTTCATTTTCAACTAAACTATCACCAATTTCACTACCTTTACCACTTATAGCATTAAAAACACCATTAGGAATGTTAGCTTCTTTAGCTAATTTAGCTAAGTGTAATCCCACCAATGATCCTTGTGTTGCGGGTTTAAAAACAACACTATTACCAGTCACAAGTGCTGGAAATATTTTAGAGACTGATAAATTTATCGGATAATTAAAAGGAGAAATAGCAAGAACAATTCCTTTTGGTACGTATTCAAAAACAGCTAATTTGTTCATACTTCCTCAACTATCACCTGTATAAGATTCAGGATGAAGACGTAATGCTTCTTGTAAAGTATATTCAATATATTCAACTGTTCTATCAATTTCACTGTAAGCTGCTTTTGTGCCTTTAGCAATTTCATTAGTCATTAATTCAGCAAGTATTAATTTATCGCGAATAATTAATTGTTTTCAAGAATTTAAAAAAGAAATTCTTTTTAAAATAGGCATTTGTTCTCAATTTTTTTGAGCAAATTTTGCAGATTCATATACTTTTTTAATTTCAACTTTAGTTAAGGCAGGAACTTGGCCTGCTATTTTATTAGTGGTGGGATTGATAACTGATATTCAATTACCATTTTCATACAACTCACCATTAATTAGAGATTGATATTTAATAATATTATTTGTCATCTATACTTCCTCCTTAAATCACTACCATAATAATTATAGCATTGATATAAGTCATATCCTATTCACTCTTAACTAAAATTATTATTTAAATTTATATTATGAAAATCAAAAAAACTAATTCTTTAAAAAGTCCATAATTTTCAACAAAAAAGTTTATTTTAAATACCATTGTTGCTTTCTTTTCCATCAAAATTTTCTGATATTGATGATATATCAGCATCAATAACATCAGTTTTTAAATCAATCACTAAATTACTACCGCCAGCAATAATATCATCAGCAACTACTTTGCCAGTTCCTTCATTTACCTTGCTAAGATTAATGTCACTTGCTTTAATCACTAATCATTTTTCTTTTTTCGTTAATATATTAATAAAAGATGTTGCTGGTGATAAGAAAGTTTTAATAATACTAATACTTTTACTTTTAGGAACTTTTATTACTTTATTACCTTTTGTTGTTCGTGAAGTTTGTTCAATAGTATTGAATAACATTCGTTTAATTGTTCCAACTGATGTTAACATTGCATAA
Organism: Spiroplasma ixodetis; assembly: GCF_027923845.1. Classification (GTDB taxonomy): domain Bacteria; phylum Bacillota_I; class Bacilli_A; order Mycoplasmatales; family VBWQ01; genus Spiroplasma_E; species Spiroplasma_E ixodetis_A. The sequence continues at coordinate 1,554,039 of NZ_AP026933.1, read as the reverse complement.
ATATCATTACTATTACCACAAGCCATTCCTACCACTTCATCTTCTTCAGAATTAATTTTCAAAGCTTTAACACCTGTTGCAGTTTTAGTTAATAATGGAACTTTCGTTTCTAAATATTTTAAAGTCATACCCTTGCGAGTACTAATAACAATAAAATCATGACCGGTAGTACTATTAACACTAATAACACTATCGTTCTCTTTTAACTTAACATATTTGGCGGTTTTATTAAATCTGGTAGTTGCTAACTCTAAAAGTGGCATTCTTTTAATTAAACCATATCTAGTAGCGACTACTATATTTACATTTGGCTGTTCAAAACTATTAACTTGCGCAACACTAATAATTTTTTCATTTCCTTCAAGTTTACATAACGTATTAACATGAATACCATTATCTTTCCATTTATTTTCTTCTAATTTAAAAATTGGTATTAAAAAATAATTACCTTTATTTGTAAAAAATAATAAATTATTAAAATTATTGAACATTGCTCCACCAATAATAACATCATTTGGCTTACGCCCAAAATCTTGATAATCAAGATTTTGTAAAAATACTTTACTACTTATTACCTTAATTCAACCATCATAACTAATACTAACAAATACATTTTCTTGTCGCAATGTTGCTTTTTCATCAATTGTAATTTCAGAAATTTCACCTTGAATTTGTGATTTTCTTAATCCAGAAAAATTAGAATTAATTTGTTCTAACTCAGTAATAATAACTTGACGTAGTGAATTTTCATTATTAAGAATTTCTTGTAAAACAATAATTTTACTTTCAATATCTGCTTTTTCTAAAACTAATGATTGAATATCAGTAGCAGTTAAACGATATAAACGCAATTGTACAATTGCTTCTGCTTGAATATCAGTAAAATTAAAAGCTGATATTAAATTTAATTTTGCTTGCATACGGTCAGTTGATGTTCTAATAATTTTAATTACTTTATCAACTTCACTTAATGCAATAACTAAACCATTAACAATCTCTAATCTTCGTTCTAATTGTGCTAAGTCATATTGTGAACGCTTAGTAACAACATCAATTTGATGATTAATATAAAAATCTAACATATTAATTAAACTCATTTGTACTGGTTTTTTGTTAGCAATTGCTACTAAATTAAAGTTATAATAAATTTGTAAATTGGTATTTTTAAATAAATAATTTAAAATTTCTTGTGGTTTACTATCTTCTACTAAATCAATAACTATTCGTAAACCAAAACGATCCGTTTCATCACGTACTTCTTTAATACCATGAATTTTTGCTAATGTTTTAACATCATCAATTTTTTTAATTAAATCTTGTTTAATAACTTCAAATGGAATTTCGGTAATAATTATTTGTGGAATTTCACCTTCATTATTAATATGAGTTTTGGCACGAATTGCAATTCGCCCCTTACCAGAACGATAAGCTTCTTTAATACCTTTAATACCTTGAATAATTCCTCCGGTTGGAAAGTCAGGACCCTTAATAACACGCATTAATTCGCTTAAATTACATTGTGGATTATTAATTCTCATGACAATTGCATTAATTACTTCTTGTAAATTATGAGGTGGAATATTAGTTGCCATTCCAACGGCAATTCCAGAAGCACCATTTACTAATAAATTTGGAAAATAGGCAGGTAAAACTGTTGGTTCTGTTTCTGATTCATCAAAATTTTTAATTAAACTAATAGTATTTTTCTTAATATCCTTCAATAATAATTCTGAAATTAATGATAAACGTGCTTCTGTATATCGCATCGCAGCAGGATTATCACCATCAATTGAACCTTTATTACCGTGCATTTGTACTAATGGTCATGCTACCTTTCACTCTTGTGCCATTCTACACATCGCAGCATAAACTGCTGTATCACCATGAGGATGATATTTACCAATTACTTCTCCAACAACACGAGCTGCTTTTTTATATGCTTTATCATTGGTTAAACCCAAATCATTCATAGCATGCAAAATTCGACGTTGAACTGGCTTCAAACCATCACGGACATCGGGCAATGCTCGTTCTAAAATAATATATTTGGCATATCGACCAAAACGTTCTGCAACAATATCATCAATAGGATAAGATAAAATTTGTTCATTATTTTGTTGAATCTCTTCTTTACTATTCATAACTTATAAACTCCTTTTTTCTTAATAATCACTAGTTTCAAAAGAAATATTTTCTTCAATTCATTTTCGTCTTTTTTCTGGTTTATCACCCATTAATATTTGAATTTCTGTTTCTGCTGATAGAGCATCCTCAATAGTAATTTTAATTAATTGACGGACGTTTGGGTCCATAGTTGTTTCTCATAATTGTTCAGCATTCATTTCTCCTAAACCTTTATAACGTTGCAGGTCATATTTACCTTTAATTGTTTCAACTTTATCTTTTAATTCTAACTCATTTCAAACATATACATGTTTCTCTTGCTCTTCTTCTTTAAAAGAAATTTTAAATAAAGGCGGTAATGCAATATAAATATTACCCGAAGTAATTAAATCTCGCATATAACGATAGAAAAAAGTTAGTAATAAAATTTGAATATGGGCACCATCAGTATCGGCATCAGTCATAATAATGACTTTATTATAATTACAATTTTCAATACTAAATTCGTTACCAACACCAGCACCAATCGCATTAATAATCATACTAATTTCCTCATTATTAAAAAGATCAATTACTTTAGTTTTTTCAGCATTAATTACTTTTCCTTTTAACGGTAATATCGCTTGGAACTTACGATCACGACCTGACTTGGCACTGCCACCAGCAGAATCTCCTTCCACTAAAAATAATTCATTAATATTAGGATTTTTACTTTGTGCGGGCACCAATTTACCTACTAAAAATTTTTGCGTATCTTTACTTTTATTACGCAATGATTCACGTTCTTTTCTTAAAGCATTACGAATATCACGAGCCTTAATGGCTTTATCAATAATTTTTTTAGCAGCATCACTATTTTCGTGAAGTCAAAATGAAAATCTTTCATTAACAATATTATCAACAACAATTCTTGCTTCGGGCGTTCCTAATTTACCTTTTGTTTGACCTTCGTATTGAATTAAATTTTCAGGAATACGCAACGAAACAATAGCAACCAAACCTTCTCGCAAATCATTACCTTCTAAATTTTTATCTTTTGCTTTTAATAATTCTTGTTTTCTTGCATATTCATTAATAGCTTTTGTTAAACCACTTTTAAAACCAACTAAATGACTTCCACCATCAACAGTTTTAACGTTATTGGCAAACCCTACTAACGTTTCGCTATAATCTTCCGTATATTGTAATACAATTTCAACGTCAATATTATTTTGTTTACCTTTTAAACTAACAATTGGTGATAAATTTTTTTTATCTTTATTTAAATATTGCATAAAAGCAACTAAGCCATTTTCATAATGAAAAGTTTCTTCAGTACCTGTCCTCTTATCAATTAATTGAATACTTAAATCATTAATTAAAAAAGCACTTTCACGTAAATGTTGTTCAAATAAATGAACATTTCAATCACAACCTAGAAAAACACGATGAAAATCAGGTAAAAATTGTACCCTAGTTCCTGTTTTATAAGTGTTACCAATCATTTTTAAACTTTGATCAATCTTACCACCATTTTTAAATTTAATTTCATGAATTTTTTTATCACGATGAATAGTAACAATCATTCAATTACTTAAAGCATTTACTACTGAAGCACCAACGCCATGTAAACCACCCGAGGTTTTATAACTATTAGTGTCAAATTTTCCACCAGCATGTAAAACCGTATAAATAACTTCGGGAGTACTTTTTTTTGAAGCATGCATACCAGTTGGAACACCACGACCATTGTCTTCAACAGTAACTGACTTATCAACATTAATAGTAACAACAATACTAGTACAAAAACCAGCTAATACTTCATCAATACCATTATCAACAATTTCTCAAACTAGATGATGAAGACCACGATTATCAGTAGAACCAATATACATTCCAGGTCTTTTTCTAACTGCTTCTAGACCTTCTAAAATTTGAATTGATGATTCATTATAAACACTGTTTTTTGGTTTATTTGCCATGAAAAAAAACTCCTTACTACAATTTATTTCATTTTCATTTTATCATATATTTATTTATTTAAAGATAATGTCGATAAAAGAACTAAATCAATTTTATAATTTAAAGTTAAAGGTTTCTATACAAAATTTAAGATAATACATTTAAAATAAATATTTAACTAATAATTTTTAATTAGGCTTTTCTCCCTTTATGTACTATTTTAATTTTATCACATAAATGCTGAGAAAAGCCTATCTACGGACTTCTCCCCACATTTTTAAATCAAACATAGAATTACAGTTTCAAAACTAGGTATCTTGTTGAATTTATATGCAGCTTCTTTAGCATATAAATGAACATGATGTTTTGCAACTTTGATATGTGTTTTAAATGTTCTTCTTATATGTTTTCAAACTGATTCAATTTGGTTGGTATTTACACCAATTTTTGAAACATAGCCATCTTGATGGTTAATTGTTTCATGCTTAGTGAAAACTGATTTAAAATCGCAATATTCTTTTCAAGAATCAGTATATACAAGACATTTTGAAGAAATGTGGTTTTTTGCAAACTGCAAAAGATTTTTACTCTTTGCGTTTTTCAATACTTTCACAATTAAATTATTGGTTGTTTTTTGATAAATGCCAACAATCAAGGTTTTATTCACCAAGGATCTTCCTTGTTTTTTAAAACCCATATGTGAAAGATACATTTCATCAATTTGCACTGTACCTTCAACAATAAATTGAGGTTTTTGTTTTGCAATACGTGTTCTGATTTTATGAGTCATTCTTCAAGCAGTTTTCAAAGTCACTCCCAATTCTTTTGCAATATCTGTTGATGGAATTCCATGTTTGGTGTTTATTCATCTAAAGATAAGATAAAACCAAGATGTTAAAGATGTTTGTGACCTTGAAAATATGGTGCCTGTGAGAATGCTAAATGTTTGATTACATTTTAAACATCTCATTCTTTTTAAATCAGAAGTATTCAAATTAAAATTAAAACACCTAATACATTTGTTTTCTTTCAAATTTGCTATATATGCAAGACATTGCTGTTCAGTTTGAAAAGCATTGTTGAATTCATTCAGTTTCATTATTCCCTCCACAAGTACATGTGGGGAGAAGTCCGTTTAATTATTAATAAAACAGCTATAAAAATAAATATAAAAAAACTATTAACTTTTAAATTAATTAAAAGTTAATATTTGAATCATAAAAAAAATAAATATAATAATCTTATAAAGATTATAGAATTTTATCGCTTACTTATTTTAATGTTTACAAAATAAATGGGTTTTTTATTGTTAAAGGAGTAAAAAAATGAATGACGATTTAAATGCAAAATTAATAAATAGTGCTTGAAATGGCGATTTAGATACAATTAATATTTTACTGATAAATAATGTTGCTGATGTTAATTATTTAACTATAAATAATTTTAGTGCTTTAACACTAGCCGACTGAAATTGACACTTAAATATCGTTAAAAATTTACTAGAAAATGATGCTAATATTAATCATGCTAATATATTTGGTAATACTGCTTTATTATTAGCTGCTGAAAATAATCATATTGAAATAGTTAATACACTAATAGAAAATAACGCTAATATTAATCATGAAAATAATGGTAATGAAACTGCTTTAATCTTAGCTGCTAAAAACGGACACTTAAATATCGTTAATATCTTAATAATGCAACATAATATTAATATTGATCATCCTAATAATTTTAATAATACTGCTTTAACACTAGCTGCTAAAAACGGACACTTAAATATCGTTAATGTATTAATAACACATAATGCCAATGTTAATCATATAAATGAAGATAATGATGAAACCGCTTTAATCTTAGCTGCTAAAAACGGACACCATGAAATCATTAATCTCTTAATCGATAATTTTGCTAATATTAATCATGAAAATCGTTATGGTGATACAGCTTTAATATGAGCCGCCAGAAACGGACACTTAAATATTGTTAATAGCTTAATAATGCAACATAATATTAATCATGAAAATATAGAAGGTTACACTGCTTTCAAGTGAGCCGCTACAAACGGATATTTAGATATAGCTAATGTTATAATAGCGCATAATGCTAATGCCGATCATACAAATCAAATAAATAATAATGCTTTAATATGAAGCGCGCGAAATGGTTATCTAAATATAGTTAATAGTTTAATAATACATAATACCAATATTAATTATGTAAATGAAAAAGGTGATACAGCTTTAATATGAAGTACTTGAAAAGGTTATTTGGAAATAGTTAACACTTTACTAGCAAAAAATGTTAATGTTAATTATTCAGATCAATCTGGTTACAGTCCTTTAATGATAGCTGCTGAAAATGGTTTTTTAGAAATTACTAATGCTTTAATAAAAAATAGCTCCAATGTTAATCATACAAATCAAGTTGGTGATACGGCTTTAATCTTAGCTGCTGAAAATGGTTTTTTAAAAATTGTTAATAGTTTAATAGAAAATAACGCTAATCTTAATTATGCAAATCAAAATGGTAATACAGCTTTAATGATGGCCAATAAAAATAACCATATAAAAATAGCAAGAATAATCGAGCAAATAAATCAACTAAATCAACTAAAGGCAGAAAATTTAATAAATGCTAAAGAAATGATACTAAACATTAATAATGTTTTAAATGAACAACTAAAAAAACTAATGAAATAAAAGATAATCAAGAAGAAATTATTGAAATCATTGATAACTATAAACATAATTTAAATCAAAAACTTAAAAATATTAATTCAGAACTTAATAATCATTCTCTAAAAAAAGATTTTATTAATATTCTAAAGTTTGGAAAAGAAAATTATTCATTATTACATATAGCAGTATTAAATGATTGACAAAAATTAGTAACTTATTTAATAAATGAATGACCAGTTGATATTGATTATCAAGATAATTCGGGAAATTCGGCATGAAATCATGCTTGTATGTTATTACAACCAAAAAATACTTTGACTATTAAAAAAGAACATCAATTAACTTATAAAAATAAAGTATTTATAAAACAATTAATTCCTTCATCTCCAAATTGAAATCCAATTGAAAAAAAAGAAATTAATAAAAATGCTAGTGAAAATAGAAAAAAAATTATTGACTATTATATGCCAAAAGATAAAAATAGTATTGAGAGTTGAGAACATATTAGTAGTATCGATTTACAAATGCAAAATTCTTTCACAAACGAAAGCAATACGTTAAAATTTTCAATATCTTAAAACATTAAGATATTTTTTATCTAACTTTTGATATTTTTACATTAGTAACTTAGATAAATATCTTATTTACGTTATTATTTATTTCTTAATAACATATTATTCAAAACTATGTAATTCTTTTCATAGTTTTTCTAAAATTACTTTTGATTTAACTAATGATGAAAGTTCTGTTTTTGTAGCATTTTGCAATAATTGTCAAGTTGGAAATTGCTGTAATATTTTATTTTGTAATTGTAAACCAATTCCTGGTACTGATGATAAAACACTACTTATCATTGATTGACTTCGCTTTGCTTTATGATATTTAATTGCATAATTATGAACTTGATCTTGTAATTTACTCAAAAATAAAAAACAAGCATCAGTCTTAGGAATATTAATAATTTGCATTTTATCATTTATAATTTTATCAGTTTGATGTTTTTTATTTTTAACTAATCCAATAATAGGAATTGTTAAGTTTAATAATGTTAGTTGTTCTAATGTAGCACTAATTTGTGGTTTTCCACCATCAACAATAATTAAATCAGGAAGTGGCAATTTATTAATAACTAAGTGATGATATCTACGATAAATCATTTCACAAAAACGATGATAATCATCAATAATTTTTGGATCTAATAAAAATTTGCGATAATCATTAAAACTAGGATTACCATTCTTATAAACAATCATACCACCAACACTAGCACTTTGTTGAAGATTAGAAACATCAAAAACCTCTAAATGATTTAAATTAGGAATTTTTAATCATTGTGATAATACTTTCATCATATTTAACGGCGCATTAAACTGATTAGTCTGTAAATAATTATTTCATGCATAAATGGCATTGGTTTTTGCCAATGTTAAAATATGTTCTTTTGTTCCTTTAATTGGATTAATAAATTTTATTTGTGGAAATAATAATTTTAATTGGTTTAAATCAATATTTGATGGTAAATATATTTCATTTGGCAATGTATTTTTACTATATAGTTGTTGACAATAATTACGAATTAAATCTTGAATTTCTAAGTAATTATTTTGAACTATTTGTTCATCTTTAGCTTGCAATTTACCATTACGATAAAATAAAGTAATTAAAACAACCATTTCATTTTCAATTAAAAAATTAATAAAATCGCGATTTCCATAATCTTGAAACTCAACAACTTGTTGTGATAAAAATAGATCTATTTTTGATAACAAAATTTTAATACGATTAGCATTTTCAAATTGTAAGTTTTCAACACTAATATTCATATTATTAATTAATATTTTTTTAACAGCAGTAACATTCCCTTTGAAAAATTGATCAATTTTACTAATCATATCTTCATAATAAGTAATAGGTACTGATTTAAAACAAGCACCAGAACATTGCTGTAAATGATAATATAAACAAGGTTTACCAAGATTACCAGCACATTTTCGTAATGGAAAAATTCGTTCCAATAACTTTAAAATTTCACGCGCACCAGTACCATCGGGAAATGGTCCATAATAATGTCCCTCTTTTTTAGTAGCACTACGTACATAACGATATTGTGGATCACGATTATTAGTGATTTGAATATAAGGATATTTTTTATCATCTGCTAACAAAATATTATATTTAGGATGATGTTTTTTAATCAATGTTTGTTCTAAAATTAAAGCCTCTTTTTCATTAGATGTCGTAATGTATTCAACATCATGAATATCATTAACTAATAACATTGTTTTAAAATTACTGGCTTTATTTAAATATGAAGTTACTCGTTTTTTTAATGAATTAGCTTTACCAACATAAATTAAATTATTATGTATATCTTTAAATAAATAGCATCCAGCAATATTAGGTAAAAGTTTAATTTTCATTTGTAGTAAAGATTTTTCTGCCATTAGTTCACCTAAATTTATTAACAAATTAAAAGATACTTTGATTTTAACATTAATATAATGTTTTATCCTAAAGTAAACTCTTAATTTTATTCATTATTAATTACTTATGATTCGTTATTAATAATAGTCTCGTTATCATTAATAATTTCACGATTTAAAATACTATCTTCTAAACTTTTTTAACTACCAGAGTACCTTTGCTATTACTCATTACATCTTTTTGTTTTTCAAGGTCAATTTTACCAAAAGGAGTTAAATAACTATTTTCATTAAAATAAACAATAGGTGAAGAAGGTTTATTGATAATGTCGCTATTATCATTTTGTTTTATTTCATTTTGTTTTATTTCTGCTTTTTTTACTGGTGATATAGATGGTTCCTCCTTTGATTCCTTATTAAAATTATTTTCTTTTCTAAAAGATTTTTTAACTTGTTTATCAATTAATAATTTTTCTTTTTTTAACTTAATATATTTTTGTTTTAAATCAGCATTTATTTTATTTTTTTGCTTTTTATTTTTATTATTAATAATAATTTGTTTCATTTTGCTAAAGAAAATAAAAGGTTTATTAAAAATAAATAAACAAGTTAAAGAAAAAATACTAATAAAGTTTGCAATTAAATTAGTAACAAAAAAACCATAATTAAAAATACCTATTAAAACATTACTAATAATGCCACCAGTAGCATATGCTGGAAAAAAGGTTTCAACACTAAAGTCTTTAAAAGAAATTGGTGAAGCAAAAAAACCTAGATAATTATTTATAGCATTTGTATTTCATCATGTTTTAACGTATATTTCACTAATATTTAATAGATTTAAATTATAATAACTAGTTCATAAATTATTCTTTCCTAAAATTATTAAAGTTAAAGTTTGTGTTGTCCAACAACTAATCATTAAAAATAAAAAAGTAACAAAAATATACTTCAATTTAAATTGCATGCGATAACCAAAAGCTAAAGGAATAATCATTAAAAAAAGAAAGAAATAAACAGCATATTTCACTCATCCAAATAAAAAAGAAAAAAGAAAATCATCAAGTACTTTACCAATTATTGAAAATCTAGTTAAACTAACTATTAGGAAAAAGAAGATTACTAATAAGAAAAAAAGTAACCCAACTTCATCACCACGAGATTGAGATTTTGATATTTTAATGCCATTTTTAATCATAAGAATATCACCTCTTAACAGTCTCCACAAAATAACTTATAAAAATAGTATAACATAATTGATATATGTAATATCTTTCTATAATCAATTTTTGATTTATTATTGCAAAAGAACAATAATATTTTTTTAATACTTTTATCATAAAAAATGTATTATTTAAATTTCATATTCATTATTTTCTAGATTTTAAAAATTTAAAATAAATCATTTTTCTTATTTATATTTATTTAACAATTGATTTATATAATATTATATCGGACTTCTCCCCACATGTACTTGTGGAGGGAATAATGAAACTGAATGAATTCAACAATGCTTTTCAAACTGAACAGCAATGTCTTGCATATATAGCAAATTTGAAAGAAAACAAATGTATTAGGTGTTTTAATTTTAATTTGAATACTTCTGATTTAAAAAGAATGAGATGTTTAAAATGTAATCAAACATTTAGCATTCTCACAGGCACCATATTTTCAAGGTCACAAACATCTTTAACATCTTGGTTTTATCTTATCTTTAGATGAATAAACACCAAACATGGAATTCCATCAACAGATATTGCAAAAGAATTGGGAGTGACTTTGAAAACTGCTTGAAGAATGACTCATAAAATCAGAACACGTATTGCAAAACAAAAACCTCAATTTATTGTTGAAGGTACAGTGCAAATTGATGAAATGTATCTTTCACATATGGGTTTTAAAAAACAAGGAAGATCCTTGGTGAATAAAACCTTGATTGTTGGCATTTATCAAAAAACAACCAATAATTTAATTGTGAAAGTATTGAAAAACGGAGGCTTTTTAATAATCTGTGTATCTTTGTTTTACAAAGTTACTAATTTAGATTAATTCTGTCTTCAAATTTTATCATAAAATGAGCAATTGCTGTATTTCAATTTTTAATAGGCAATGTTCATTTTTTTGTTATATTTTCAATTGCCAAGTAAAATATTTTGAAAACTGCCATATCATTAGGAAAAACTTTTTTATTTCTGATGATTTTTCGTAATTGACTATTAACAGATTCAATAGCATTTGTAGTATAAATCACTCTTTTGATTTCTACTGGATAACTAATAAAAACCATTAAATTATCTCAATTTTTATATCAAGATTTAGTAGAGGCTTTTTAATAATCTGTGTAACTTTGTTTTACAAAGTTACTAATTTAGATTAATTCTGTCTTCAAATTTTATCATAAAATGAGCAATTGCTGTATTTCAATTTTGAATAGGCGATGTTCATTTTTTTGTTATATTTTCAATTGCCAAGTAAAATATTTTGAAAACTGCCATATCATTAGGAAAAACTTTTGGCTTTTCTCCCTTTATGTACTATTTTAATTTTATCACATAAATGCTGAGAAAAGCCTATCTACGGACTTCTCCCCACATTTTTAAATCAAACATAGCATTACAGTTTCAAAACTAGGTATCTTGTTGAATTTATATGCAGCTTCTTTAGCATATAAATGAACATGATGTTTTGCAACTTTGATATGTGTTTTAAATGTTCTTCTTATATGTTTTCAAACTGATTCAATTTGGTTGGTATTTACACCAATTTTTGAAACATAGCCATCTTGATGGTTAACTGTTTCATGCTTAGTGAAAACTGATTTAAAATCGCAATATCCTTTTCAAGAATCAGTATATACAAGACATTTTGAAGAAATGTGGTTTTTGCAAACTGCAAAAGATTTTTACTCTTTGCGTTTTTCAATACTTTCACAATTAAATTATTGGTTGTTTTTTGATAAATGCCAACAATCAAGGTTTTATTCACCAAGGATCTTCCTTGTTTTTTAAAACGCATATGTGAAAGATACATTTCATCAATTTGCACTGTACCTTCAACAATAAATTGAGGTTTTTGTTTTGCAATACGTGTTCTGATTTTATGAGTCATTCTTCAAGCAGTTTTCAAAGTCACTCCCAATTCTTTTACAATATCTGTTGATGGAATTCCATGTTTGGTGTTTATTCATCTAAAGATAAGATAAAACCAAGATGTTAAAGATGTTTGTGACCTTGAAAATATGGTGCCTGTGAGAATGCTAAATGTTTGATTACATTTTAAACATCTCATTCTTTTTAAATCAGAAGTATTCAAATTAAAACTAAAACACCTAATACATTTGTTTTCTTTCAAATTTGCTATATATGCAAGACATTGCTGTTCAGTTTGAAAAGCATTGTTGAATTCATTCAGTTTCATTATTCCCTCCACAAGTACATGTGGGGAGAAGTCCGAAACTTTTTTATTTCTGATGATTTTTCGTAATTGACTATTAACAGATTCAATAGCATTTGTAGTATAAATTACTCTTTTGATTTCTACTGGAAATGTTTAGTAATCTGTGTAACTTACAAAAATAACTATGTTTAATTAATTCTAGTAAATATAATTAAATGACTAGAAAGAGTGAGTTACAGATGGCTAAAAAAGATAACTTTAATAATAATGATCCAATATCAAAAGCAGTAGATTTATTACTAGAAAATACTGAAGATTTAACAACAGTTTTTAAACCTGGCGGTTTATATAAAGAATTAACAAAAAGATTAGTTGAAAAAATGTTGAATTCTGAAATGCAAAATTATTTAGGATATGAAAAAAATCAACATAGTACTACTGAAAATGCTCGTAATGGTACAAGTTCAAAAAAATTAATAACTCAACAAGGTAAAATTGAAATTGATGTACCAAGAGATCGCAATAGTAATTTTACTCCTGTAATAGTTCCTAAAAGGCAAAGAAGATTTGATGGTTTTGATCAACAAGTTCTTTCCTTGTATGCAAAAGGAATGACATTATCTGACATTAGAATGCAGTTGCAAGAGTTATATCATGGTGCTGATATTAGTGAAATTGTTATTAGTCAAATTACTGATGATGTTATTGATGATGTTAAAGCATGACAAAATCGACCATTAGAAAGTATTTATCCTATTGTTTATTTTGATTGTATAGTAGTTAAAGTACGACAAGATAAACGGATTATTAACAAATCAGTTTATATAGCATTAGGAGTTGATTTAGAAGGCAAAAAAGATGTTTTAGGATTATGAATTAGTGAAAATGAAGGTTCTAAGTTTTGATTATCTAATTTCACAGAAATGAAAAATCGTGGCTTAAATGATATTCTTATTGCTTGTAGTGATAATTTAACAGGCATGTCAGAAGCAATACAATCAGTTTATCCTAAAACAGAACATCAATTATGCATTGTTCATCAAATTAGAAATAGTTTAAAATATGTTTCATACAAACATCGAAAAGGTCTAGTTGCAGATTTAAAACCAATTTATAGTGCATGTAGTGAAGAACAAGCAATGCAAGCTTTAGAATCGTTTGAAAGTAAATGAAATAAACAATATCCTCAAATTACTAAATCTTGATATAAAAATTGAGATAATTTAATGGTTTTTATTAGTTATCCAGTAGAAATCAAAAGAGTGATTTATACTACAAATGCTATTGAATCTGTTAATAGTCAATTACGAAAAATCATCAGAAATAAAAAAGTTTTTCCTAATGATATGGCAGTTTTCAAAATATTTTACTTGGCAATTGAAAATATAACAAAAAAATGAACATTGCCTATTCAAAATTGAAATACAGCAATTGCTCATTTTATGATAAAATTTGAAGACAGAATTAATCTAAATTAGTAACTTTGTAAAACAAAGATACACAGATTACTAAACATTTCCGAATTTTTTGCAATTTTATTTACTTGCACTTACAAGTATAATTCAGCTAAAAAAATAACTAATATTTTTGGTAATCTAGGAGGAAAAGATGTATCGTTTTCGCTCAATTAAATATCTAGCAATGACTGGTATTATTACTGGTTTATTAGTAACAATTGGTTATTGTTCAACTTTTCTTTTGGTTGAGCAATTACTAGTTTATTTGGTGGAAAGAGGCTTTTTAATAATCTGTGTATCTTTGTTTTACAAAGTTACTAATTTAGATTAATTCTGTCTTCAAATTTTATCATAAAATGAGCAATTGCTGTATTTCAATTTTGAATAGGCAATGTTCATTTTTTTGTTATATTTTCAATTGCCAAGTAAAATATTTTGAAAACTGCCATATCATTAGGAAAAACTTTTTATTTCTGATGATTTTTCGTAATTGACTATTAACAGATTCAATAGCATTTGTAGTATAAATCACTCTTTTGATTTCTACTGGATAACTAATAAAAACCATTAAATTATCTCAATTTTTATATCAAGATTTAGTAATTTGAGGATATTGTTTATTTCATTTACTTTCAAACGATTCTAAAGCTTGCATTGCTTGTTCTTCACTACATGCACTATAAATTGGTTTTAAATCTGCAACTAGACCTTTTCGATGTTTGTATGAAACATATTTTAAACTATTTCTAATTTGATGAACAATGCATAATTGATGTTCTGTTTTAGGATAAACTGATTGTATTGCTTCTGACATGCCTGTTAAATTATCACTACAAGCAATAAGAATATCATTTAAGCCACGATTTTTCATTTCTGTGAAATTAGATAATCAAAACTTAGAACCTTCATTTTCACTAATTCATAATCCTAAAACATCTTTTTTGCCTTCTAAATCAACTCCTAATGCTATATAAACTGATTTGTTAATAATCCGTTTATCTTGTCGTACTTTAACTACTATACAATCAAAATAAACAATAGGATAAATACTTTCTAATGGTCGATTTTGTCATGCTTTAACATCATCAATAACATCATCAGTAATTTGACTAATAACAATTTCACTAATATCAGCACCATGATATAACTCTTGCAACTGCATTCTAATGTCAGATAATGTCATTCCTTTTGCATACAAGGAAAGAACTTGTTGATCAAAACCATCAAATCTTCTTTGCCTTTTAGGAACTATTACAGGAGTAAAATTACTATTGCGATCTCTTGGTACATCAATTTCAATTTTACCTTGTTGAGTTATTAATTTTTTTGAACTTGTACCATTACGAGCATTTTCAGTAGTACTATGTTGATTTTTTTCATATCCTAAATAATTTTGCATTTCAGAATTCAACATTTTTTCAACTAATCTTTTTGTTAATTCTTTATATAAACCGCCAGGTTTAAAAACTGTTGTTAAATCTTCAGTATTTTCTAGTAATAAATCTACTGCTTTTGATATTGGATCATTATTATTAAAGTTATCTTTTTTAGCCATCTGTAACTCACTCTTTCTAGTCATTTAATTATATTTACTAGAATTAATTAAACATAGTTATTTTTGTAAGTTACACAGATTACTAAACATTTCCTTACATTTTCAAAACTAGGTATGTTATTGAATTTATATGCAGCTTCTTTTGCATATAAATGAATATGATGTTTTGCAACTTTGATATGTGTTTTAAATGTTCTTCGTATATGTTTTCATACTGACTCAATTTGGTTGGTATTTACACCAGTTTTTGAAACATAGCCATCTTGATGGTTAACTGTTTCATGCTTAGTGAAAACCGATTTCAAATCGCGATATCCTTTTCAAAAATCAGTATGTACAACACACTTTGAAGAAATGTGGTTTATTGCAAACTGCAAAAGATTTTTACTGTTTGCGTTTTTCAATACTTTCACAATCAAGGTTTTATTCAACAAGGATCTTCCTTGTTTTTTAAACCCCATATGTGAAAGATACATTTCATCCATTTGCACTATGCCTTCAACAATGAATTGAGGTTTTTGTTTAGCAATGCACTTCGGATTTTATGACCCCTTCTTCAAGCTGTTTTCAAGGTCACTCCCAATTCTTTTGCAACATCAGTTGATGGAATTCCATGTTTGGTGTTTATTCATCTAAAAATGAGATAAAACCAAGATGTTAAAGGTGTTTGTGACTTTGAAAATATAGTGCCCGTGAGAATACTGAATGTTTGATGACATTTCAAACATCTCATTCTTCTTAAATTAGAAGTATTCAAATTAAAACTAGAACACCTACTACATTTGATTTGTTTCAAACTTGATATATATGCAAGACATTGTTTTTCAGTTTGAAAAGTATTATTGAACTCATTCAATTTCATTGTTTCCTCCACAAGTACATGTGGGGAGAAGTTCGTTCAAATATTCAATTGGTGAAAGATAATTTAGTATTTTTCTGGGTCTTTGGTTTAAAGACAATATAAATTTATGAACTTCATTTTTATTAGTTTTTGAAAAAATAAATTTTTTAGGAAATTTTTCTCTAATTAAACCATTAGTATTTTCATTAGTACCTCTTTGTCAAGGTGAATATGGATTTGCAAAATAAATTTTCACATCTAACTTTTTTCAAGTTGTTGTCAATTTGCAAATTCTTTACCACGATCAAAAGTAATAGTTTTAACAATATTTTTAGGAAGAATTGATAAATAATGAATGATATTTTTATTAATAACTTTAGTAGTTTTGTTTTTAACTAACATTGCTAAAGTAAATCGTGATACTCTTTCAACTAAAGTTATTAAACATGATTTACTTTTACCTCTTGATGATACTATAGTATCTCCTTCTCAATGACCAAGAGTTATGCGATCATTAACATTATTATCTCGTTCTTTAATTGATTTACCATTAAATTTACCACGATTTTCTTGAGATCTTCGTTTTTTACCTTTTCTTCTTAAATTTTTACTAGTAACTTTATCAAATAATCCAGAATAAATTCAATTGTAAATTGTTTTAAAGCTGATAGCTCATTGTTTATGAAAATTTTTAATTCTGCCATAAATTTGTTCAGGTGATCAGCCCAATAATAGTTTTTGTTGTATATATTTGACTAAATCTTTATATTTAAACTTATGAAAAATAATATGTGATTTTTTTCTATTTACAGCTTTATTTTGTGCAATTAATGAAAAATAATGATCATTATCTTTATTTCTATTAACTTCTCGAATAATAGTACTAATACTTCGATTAAGATTTTTAGCTATTTCACTAATTTTAACTTTAAATTTCAATTGATTCTCAATATAAATTCTTTCATCTATCCCAATATGTTTATAACTCATATAAAAACTCCTTACTTTTTCTAAACTAAATTTAGCATTATGAAATTTTTATATGAGAATTTTTTGCAATTTTATTTACTTGCACTTACAAGTATAATTCAGCAATTGAACCGGCCCCGCTCAATTTTTTTTACAAGTTTGAAATTTATTTTCTCGCCCAAAAATTTTTTCAAAAAAAATAAAAAATAAAACCAACACTTGCTCACTGGGGAGTGGCAAGGTTGGTTAAATAAAGAATAGAATTAATATAGTAGGTTCCCTAGTAGGTCTATATATACTAGTTTCCAATTCGCTCCCACCCCAAGAATTACCATTAAATGGTTAGTATAATTTATTAGGTATCACTCCACTTATTATTTATCCATGCAAGTCCACATGTTCTAGCTACTATTTTTAACAACTGTGTTGTAGTTCACTTTTTTAGTTCCTTAACACGTGTTGATAATAGTATTAAAGAGGGTTATTAAAAATTTTAAAATTTTACAATTACAAAAAAAGACAAGATTATTTCTTGTCTTTTTCCTTTGATAATAATTTTTATTTTATCTTATAAAATCTATATTTTTTAAAATACGTCGAATATAAATTTAAGGGTAAAAGAGAATTTAATTTATCTATCATCATTTTTAAATGGTAATTTTGAAAAGAATTTATTTATCTAGTAATTCATCTTCCTACTTTTTTGGGAACCTCCCAAAAATAATAAATAAAAATATAGTTTTATAAAAAAATGAAATATTTATTATAATTTTATCAATTTCTATAAAGTGTTATTATTAAAGTGTGTAAAACTTTTAAAAAAGTTTATAGAAAAATTTTAAATTAAATAGATATTAAATCTAAAAAATAGATATAAGTTAGTTATTATAGAGATTTTAGTACTTGTACACAAATTATAATTATTAAGAAATTTGAGATCAGACTATCAAAAAAATGGAAAGAGGTAAAAATATGAATGAAAGAAAACAAAAATTACTTGAATTGATGAATAGAAATTTAAAAATTAGTACTTTAATTAATTACAGATTTAAAATTTCTGAAATAACTAATGCAATTGCAAGTATCAATAATGATATATAAAAATGCTACTAGGTTTTGATATTTTTTTTCAATAAATAAACTATCTTTAGAACCTGTTTAGAATCTTTTTAATAAAATTGAAATAAAGGACAGAACAACCATTTGTAAACTAGTATTTAGTTTTCTTTCACAATTTTTTCATAATCTTCTGCATTTTTCTAATCATGCAAAGCTTCGTTCTACAACTCATCTTTTTGGTAGTACTACAAAAGAATGTAATTCATTACGTTTTACAACTTCAACATTTGCATTTATGATTGTTTTGATTGCAGAAGCAAATTTTTCACCAGTATAGCCAGCATCTACTATTATTTTTTGAACTGTAGAAAGATTTTCTTTTTCACTTTTAATCATTATGATAGCACTATTACGATCTGTTTTTTCTGCTGTAGTTATGTAAATTGCATGTGGTAAACCTTGCGTATCAACTGCAATATGACGTTTTATTCCTGAAATCTTTTTACCAGCATCATAACCTTTATTTTCAGTAGTATCTGTATTTTTAACACTTTGCGAATCAATTATACAAAAACTAGTTTTTTCTTTTCGATGATTCTTAATACGAATCTTTTTAACTAATTTTTTTTAAAATTAATTGCAATACACTAGGTTCTTTATCATTGTTTTTACTTCAAATTTGGAAATAATAATATACAGTTTGTCATTTTGGAAAATTTTTTGGTAACATTCTTCATTGACAACCACTTTTTAATACATATAAAACTGCACAAAACACTTCATATAAATCTAAATTTCTTGGTTTTGTTTTCTTTTTGCTGTTTTCTAAAGTTGATTTTATGTTCTCAAATTGTTCTTTAGTAACATGACTTGGATAATTTTTATGCATATATACCTCTTATTTTAAAATATATAGTAATTTTACCTTATTTTCTAAAAGATTCTAAACAGGTTCTTAGTGTGTGTTTCTAATGTATTAGTATAATGTTTTTTATTAATTAAAGATGTGTTAATTTTTGTTGTTAATTTTCATATTTGATTTTTATTTGGTAATGATAAATCTAATGGTTCTTGTTGTAGTCTTTGTTTTTTAATTGATAGTGATAAATCTAATGGTTTTTCATTTTTTAATTGTTCTGAAAATTGATGAGATATTGTAAATAAATATTGTAATTCTTCATCTGTTATGTTTTCTTGATTTATTAATTCACCTACAAATAAATTTAATTCACTTAATATTTCAAATAATTGTTGAGGTTCTTTTTTATATGCAAATAATTTTAATGATATACAAACATATTTATCAACCCAACAAATACAACAAAATAATTTTTTAAATAATAATGATAAAAGTAAATATAGAAACAAAACTGATGAAAATGAAAAAAATCACAAATCATAAGATTTAGATAATTATTATATGTCAAAAAATCATTTTAAATAAATTATTTTTTTAATTATTTTACTAAATTTAAAAATATTGCGTATAATTTATATAATGTCAAAATTTAAGAATAACGGAGAATGAATAATGTCTGAACAAGAAAAAGTTTCTGCTGAACAAAAAATTATTAATATTGCAGTGATAGCACATGTCGATGTTGGAAAGTCAACATTAGTTGATGCTTTATTAAAGCAATCAAATATTTTTCATCAAAACCAAGTTATTGTTGAACAAATAATGGATAGTAATGATCAAGAACGTCAACGAGGAATTACTATTTATTCTAAAAATTGTTCAATCATGCATGGTAATACAAAAATTAATATTATTGATACACCTGGTCATGCTGACTTTTCCTCTGAAGTTGAAAGAATTATGAAAACAGTAGACTGTGTTATTTTACTAGTTGATAGTGTTGAAGGACCAATGCCACAAACTCGTTTTGTATTGCAAAAAGCACTAGAACATAACTTAAATCCAATTTTAATGATTAACAAAATTGATAAAAAGGACCAAAGAATTGAAGAAGTAAAAGATGAAGTATTAGAACTTTTTATGGAATTAAATGCTAATGATGAACAGTTAGACTTTCCAACACTTTATGGAATTACTAAACAAGGTATTGCCCAATATGAATTGAATCAACCAAGCGAAAATTTAGAACCATTATTTGAAACAATTATTAAACATGCTAAAATTTCTAAATTAGTAAAATATAATGAGCCTTTACAAATGCAAATTAGTTCATTAGATTATGATAGTTTTATTGGCAGAATTGGAATTAGTAGATTATTTCAAGGTACTATTTCTGAAGGACAAGAAATAATTGTTGTTGATGATTATGATTTAAAAAGAAAAGCAAAAGTAAAATATTTATTTGTTTATCAAGGATTAAAACGAGTAGCTGTTAAAAACGCTGTTGCTGGTGATATTGTTTGCATAGCGGGTATTGAAAATATAACAATTGGTAATACTATTTGTGATAAAGATAATGTTGTGCCAATGGAACCAATTACAATACAGGCTCCAACAATGTCAATGAATTTCCTTGTCAATAATTCACCATTTTCTGGAACTGAAGGTAAACTAGTAACTAGTAATAAAATTAAAGAACGTTTAACAAGAGAATTAGAAACTAATGTTGGTTTAAAAATAGAACAATTATCCGGAAGTAATGCTGATGGTTTTAAAGTTTTTGGTCGTGGTGAATTACATTTATCTGTTTTAATTGAAAATATGCGTCGCGAAGGCTTTGAATTAGGTATTTCTAAACCGGAAGTAGTATTTAAAAAAGATGAAAAAGGACACACCACTGAACCAGTCGAAGAAATTATTTTAAATCATCCTACTGAATATAGTAGTACTGTTATTAATAATTTAAATCTAAGAAAAGGTATTATGACTAATATGGATTCTGATAATGTTCGTGATAAAATTATTTTTCATATTCCAACAAGAGGATTAATTGGATTTGGTCGTCAATACGTTAATATTACTCGTGGAACGGGTGTTATGGTTCGTAGTTTCCTTACATATGAACCATTAAAAGGCGAAATTAATAATAATAGAAATGGCGTTCTAGTAAGTATGATTACAGGGACAACATTACCTTATGCTTTAAATTCTTTAGAAGAACGTGGTACTTTATTTGTTAAACCACAAACTAAAGTGTATGAAGGAATGATTATTGGTTTAAGTAATCGTGATAAAGATTTAGATGTTAATCCTTGCAAAGCAAAACAATTAACAAATACTAGAAGTTCAGGTAATGATGAAGCTGTTAGATTAACACCACCAACTATTTTTAGTTTAGAAGAATCTTTAGAATTTATTGCTAGCGATGAATTAGTTGAAGTAACACCACAAAATATTCGTATGCGTAAAAAATTCTTGACTGAAAATGAACGTAAACAAAATAGAAATCGTAAGTAATACTTATGATTTTTTGTTTAAAGATTAAAAGGATTATAATTTACACAGTTAACGAGGCTTTTTAATAATCTGTGTATCTTTGTTTTACAAAGTTACTAATTTAGATTAATTCTGTCTTCAAATTTTATCATAAAATGAGCAATTGCTGTATTTCAATTTTGAATAGGCAATGTTCATTTTTTTGTTATATTTTCAATTGCCAAGTAAAATATTTTGAAAACTGCCATATCATTAGGAAAAAATTTTTTATTTCTGATGATTTTTCGTAATTGACTATTAACAGATTCAATAGCATTTGTAGTATAAATCACTCTTTTGATTTCTACTGGATAACTAATAAAAACCATTAAATTATCTCAATTTTTATATCAAGATTTAGTAATTTGAGGATATTGTTTATTTCATTTACTTTCAAACGATTCTAAGAACCTGTTTAGAATCTTTTAGAAAATAAGGTAAAATTACTATATATTTTAAAATAAGAGGTATATATGCATAAAAATTATCCAAGTCATGTTACTAAAGAACAATTTGAGAACATAAAATCAACTTTAGAAAACAGCAAAAAGAAAACAAAACCAAGAAATTTAGATTTATATGAAGTGTTTTGTGCAGTTTTATATGTATTAAAAAGTGGTTGTCAATGAAGAATGTTACCAAAAAATTTTCCAAAATGACAAACTGTATATTATTATTTCCAAATTTGAAGTAAAAACAATGATAAAGAACCTAGTGTATTGCAATTAATTTTAAAAAAATTAGTTAAAAAGATTCGTATTAAGAATCATCGAAAAGAAAAAACTAGTTTTTGTATAATTGATTCGCAAAGTGTTAAAAATACAGATACTACTGAAAATAAAGGTTATGATGCTGGTAAAAAGATTTCAGGAATAAAACGTCATATTGCAGTTGATACGCAAGGTTTACCACATGCAATTTACATAACTACAGCAGAAAAAACAGATCGTAATAGTGCTATCATAATGATTAAAAGTGAAAAAGAAAATCTTTCTACAGTTCAAAAAATAATAGTAGATGCTGGCTATACTGGTGAAAAATTTGCTTCTGCAATCAAAACAATCATAAATGCAAATGTTGAAGTTGTAAAACGTAATGAATTACATTCTTTTGTAGTACTACCAAAAAGATGAGTTGTAGAACGAAGCTTTGCATGATTAGAAAAATGCAGAAGATTATGAAAAAATTGTGAAAGAAAACTAATGAACTTGTCAAGAAAAGTGGACAATAAAAGTAACCTTTTATTAAATTTTATAAAATAGCGTTTGTAAGTGTTAAATTTATAGGTATGAAGTAATTATTTGTTGGTTTGGAATGAGCTAATCGATATTCGATTGGACTCATTCCTTTTAATTTTATTTGAGGTCGATAATTATTATAAAAGTAAATATATTTAGGTAAGTTGTCTTGTATTCATTCAATAGTTCTATTTTTTCTTGGAATTTGATATAGAAATTCTGTTTTCATTGTTCCAAATCAAGTTTCAGTAGCACCATTATCACAGGAATTACCTCTTCTAGACATTGAAATTTTTATTTTTAATTCATCACATAAAATTTTATAAGAAGGATTTGTATAGTGAAATCCTTGATCTGATTGTAAAATTCATGAAGTAGGTTTTTGAGCATTAACTCAAGCTTGGATAATGTTTTGGACAACAAATGTCATGTCTAAACTTGCACTTATTTTATAATCTAATATTTCATTATTATGAAAATCTTTAACAATTGATAAATAATATGTTTTACCATTAGTTAATAAATAAGTTATATCAGTACCTAATTTTTCATTTAAATTAGTAGTTGAAAAATCACGTTTTAATAAATTATCATATCTTAAACTTCCTGATTTAGTTCTATAATCAAATTTTTTTATGCGAACCTTAGCTTTTAAACTCATATTTTTCATATATCTATATACAATATGAAATTTTAATTTTAAATTATAAATTTTGTTAATTCATAAAGTTATCATTTTATAACCATAAATTTCTTGAAATTCATAAAAAATATTTTTAATTATATTAGCTAAAAATGTATCTCATTTATTAAATTCATTCATTCCATTCTTAATTCACTTATAATATCCTGATTTTGAAACATTTAATAATCAACATAAATAACTAATCTGATATTTTTTCTTCAATGAGAAAATCACAAAATATTTCTTCTTTTTTGTCGATTTTTCTAAATACTTTTTTATATCGTTCATTGCCTCAATATATTCAATTAATTCTTGTTTTGTCATTTCATTAAAATTTAAAGATTTGGGTCGACCTGTTCTTTTGGTTTTTTTAGCACGAATTCCATTGCCATATTCTAAACCTTTTTCACCTAATAATTTATATGCTTTAATTCATTCTTTTATTGATGATCGACCAATACCATACTCTAATGCGGTTTTATCAATTGTTTTAATTTTACTTATTTTTATTATTTTTAACTTTTCTTCTTTTGATAGTCATTTAGCCATAAAAAAATGAACACCTTCCTTAAAGTATTTTTAACACAAAGGTTACAATTCTGTGTCTACTTTATTCTAGATGTTCACTAAATACTAGTTTACAAATGGTTGTTCTGTCCTTTATTTCAATTTTATTAAAAAGATTCTAAACAGGTTCTAAAGCTTGCATTGCTTGTTCTTCACTACATGCACTATAAATTGGTTTTAAATCTGCAACTAGACCTTTTCGATGTTTGTATGAAACATATTTTAAACTATTTCTAATTTGATGAACAATGCATAATTGATGTTCTGTTTTAGGATAAACTGATTGTATTGCTTCTGACATGCCTGTTAAATTATCACTACAAGCAATAAGAATATCATTTAAGCCACGATTTTTCATTTCTGTGAAATTAGATAATCAAAACTTAGAACCTTCATTTTCACTAATTCATAATCCTAAAACATCTTTTTGCCTTCTAAATCAACTCCTAATGCTATATAAACTGATTTGTTAATAATCCGTTTATCTTGTCGTACTTTAACTACTATACAATCAAAATAAACAATAGGATAAATACTTTCTAATGGTCGATTTTGTCATGCTTTAACATCATCAATAACATCATCAGTAATTTGACTAATAACACTTTCACTAATATCAGCACCATGATATAACTCTTGCAACTGCATTCTAATGTCAGATAATGTCATTCCTTTTGCATACAAGGAAAGAACTTGTTGATCAAAACCATCAAATCTTCTTTGCCTTTTAGGAACTATTACAGGAGTAAAATTACTATTGCGATCTCTTGGTACATCAATTTCAATTTTACCTTGTTGAGTTATTAATTTTTTTGAACTTGTACCATTACGAGCATTTTCAGTAGTACTATGTTGATTTTTTTCATATCCTAAATAATTTTGCATTTCAGAATTCAACATTTTTTCAACTAATCTTTTTGTTAATTCTTTATATAAACCGCCAGGTTTAAAAACTGTTGTTAAATCTTCAGTATTTTCTAGTAATAAATCTACTGCTTTTGATATTGGATCATTATTATTAAAGTTATCTTTTTTAGCCATCTGTAACTCACTCTTTCTAGTCATTTAATTATATTTACTAGAATTAATTAAACATAGTTATTTTTGTAAGTTACACAGATTACTAAACATTTCTAGATTAAAATTGCATATTGAAGTCAAAATTATTCTCGTCTAACTTTATAATTTTAAGACAAATTTGAATATTATTGACAACATCGGTACGCTCCCAATAATACCAGTTAAATTATATTTTTAATTAAATAGAAAAAATCTTTCTTGTAATTTTTATTATATAAAGTTAATAATTAATATTTTTTTCTTTTTAATTTATAAAAATATTTCATAATTTTATCTTTTTGCTTGTAATAACTAATATTTATGGTTAATATTAAAATTGAAATTAATATTTATATTAATCTAAATTAGATAAGTATAATTAATAATAATTAGTTTTCAGCGAGAGTGAATAGTGTAAGCACTTAACCATTATTAATTAGAAGCTCCTAATTTAACAATTTTAATCATTAATTAAGCGCATTTACTTTGTAAGTGAATTAGGATGGTACCGCGTTAAAAAACGTTCCTATTTTGATAGGAATTTTTATTATTTTGAGGAGAAATTATTATGTTAATAAAATGAACAACAGATAAAGTTAGAACAACTTGATTAAATTTTTTTAAAAGTTATGATCATCACATTTTAGAAAGTGCATCACTTGTTCCAAATGATGATCCTTCATTATTGTGGATTAATTCTGGAGTTGCTACATTAAAACCATATTTTGATGGACGACAAACCCCAATTGCTAAAAGATTAGCAAATTCACAAAAAGCAATTAGAACTAATGATATTGAAAATATTGGTATTACAGCAAGACATCAAACTTTTTTTGAAATGTTAGGTAATTTTTCAATTGGTGATTATTTTAAAAAAGAAGCTATTATTTGAGGATGAGAATTTTTAACTAGTAAAAAATGATTAAATTTAGATGCTAATTTATTATATGTAACAGTTTTTAATGAAGATAAAGAAACATATAATTTATGATTAAATATTATTAAATTACCAAAAGAACGTATTATTAAAGGTACAAGATCTACTAACTTTTGAGATATGGGTCAAGGTCCTTGTGGTCCTAATACTGAAATTTATTATGATCGTGGTATTAAATATGATCCTAAAAATATTGGTATTAAATTATTAAAAGATGATATTGAAAATGATCGTTATATTGAAATTTGAAATATTGTTTTTTCACAATTTAATAATGATGGCAAAAATAATTATACTGATTTACCAAGAAAAAATATTGATACTGGTGCAGGATTAGAAAGACTAGTAGCAATTTTACAAGATGTGCCAACTAACTTTGATACTGATTTATTTCAAAATATTATTCATGAATGTGAAAAATTGACAAATTTTCGTTATGATATTAATAATTATTTTACACAAGAGATTAAGCAAAAAACTATTAATACTGCATTTAAAATTATTGCTGATCATATTCGTTGCTTAGTTTTTGCAATTAGTGATGGTGTTTTTCCTAGTAATAAAGATCGTGGTTATGTATTACGAAGATTGATTAGAAGAGCTGTTGTATATGGACAAAAACTTAATATTAATGAACCATTTTTGTTTAAGTTAGTTTCAATTATTATAAAAGTTATGGGTCAACATTATCAAGAATTACATGAAAAAGTCGATTTAGTAACTAATATTATTAAAAGCGAAGAATTAAAATTTTGAACAACATTAATAACAGGAAAACAATTATTATTACAAGTTATTAGTGATAATAAAAAAGTAGATGCAACTGCGGCTTTTAAATTATTTGATACCTATGGTTATCCTATTGAATTAACATTAGAGATTGCAAATGAAGAAAATGCTACTGTTGATTTAAAAGGTTTTCAAAAGTTATTGGATAACAGTAAAGATAATACAAGAAAAGTAAGAATTAATCATCAAGCATTAACAATTCAATCTTCATTACTAACTAATTTAAAAGTTCCTTCAACCTTTGTTGGTTATGATAAAGAACAAATAAATACAAATATTGTTTTTATGTTTAAATCAGAGCATGAGGTAAAATTTTTAAAAAATGAAAAAGGTTATTTAATTTTAAATGAAACACCTTTTTATGCAGAAAAGGGGGGACAAGCATCTGATGATGGCATTATCACAGGAGAAAATGGAACGGCCTCTGTTATTGATGTACAACAAGGACCACAAAAACAGCATATTCATCAAGTGGAAGTAAAAGGTGAATTAACACAAACAGAAATTGTTGAAGCACAAATTAATAGTTCACATCGTTTTTATACAAGAAAAAATCATTCAGGAACTCATTTATTACATGCTGCTTTAAGAAAATTATTAGGTTTACATGTTATGCAATCTGGAAGTTTTAATAATTATCAATATTTACGATTAGATTTTAGTCATTATCAAATGTTAACTTTAAAACAAATTATAAGTATAGAACAACAAGTAAGTAAATGAATTAAAGGTAAATATCCTTGTGAAATTATTTATTGTACATATGAAGAAGCAATCAAAATTGGAGCTTTAGCTTTTTTTGGTGAAAAATATGAAGAAAAAGTTCGAGTAATTAAGTTTGGTAATTTTTCAATTGAACTTTGTGGGGGTACTCATTGTTATAATTCACAAGAAGTAGAACAATTATTAATAACTAATGTTGAGTCAAAAGGATCTGGTTCTTATCGAATTCATGCTTTAACATCATTAAAAACTATTAATGAATACTTAACACAACAAATAATGATGATTAAAGAACAAAGCAATAGTTTATTTATTCAATATCAAAAAAATAAAGATAATTGTATGCAAGAAGAAGAAATTGAAAAAATATATGATACTATTAATAATTTAAAAGTGGTAGCTGCTGATTGAAGAAAAGGAAAAATGTTATTACTAGAATTACATGGTTTATTTAAAAAATGACAAATTAATTTTGAAGAATTAAATCGTCAGAAGATAGTGAAAAAATATTTAACTTTAGTTCCAAAAAATGAAAATAATTATAAATTATTAATTGCAAATTTTGAAAATTTAGATATTAAAACATTAAGAGAAATAATTGAACATTATCGTAATCAATATCAAAATATTATTATTATTTTTATTAATAAAATTAATAATCAAGAATATTTAGTATTAGTTGCTTCAAGTAAAGAATTGCATAATAATAAACAGTATCAAAGTAATAATATTTTACAAAAAATATTAAAAACATATAATGGTAAGGGTGGTGGTAGCCCAATCTTAGCGCAAGGGAAGATTGATAAGTTTATTACAGAAAAAGAAATTAATAAAATTATATATTAAACTTAATACTTATATGTATTAATTTATATGCTGAATTATACTTGTAAGTGCAAGTAAATAAAATTGCAAAAAATTCTCATATAAAAATTTCATAATGCTAAATTTAGTTTAGAAAAAGTAAGGAGTTTTTATATGAGTTATAAACATATTGGGATAGATGAAAGAATTTATATTGAGAATCAATTGAAATTTAAAGTTAAAATTAATGAAATAGCTAAAAATCTTAATCGAAGTATTAGAACCTGTTTAGAATCTTTTTAATAAAATTGAAATAAAGGACAGAACAACCATTTGTAAACTAGTATTTAGTTTTCTTTCACAATTTTTTCATAATCTTCTGCATTTTTCTAATCATGCAAAGCTTCGTTCTACAACTCATCTTTTTGGTAGTACTACAAAAGAATGTAATTCATTACGTTTTACAACTTCAACATTTGCATTTATGATTGTTTTGATTGCAGAAGCAAATTTTTCACCAGTATAGCCAGCATCTACTATTATTTTTTGAACTGTAGAAAGATTTTCTTTTTCACTTTTAATCATTATGATAGCACTATTACGATCTGTTTTTTCTGCTGTAGTTATGTAAATTGCATGTGGTAAACCTTGCGTATCAACTGCAATATGACGTTTTATTCCTGAAATCTTTTTACCAGCATCATAACCTTTATTTTCAGTAGTATCTGTATTTTTAACACTTTGCGAATCAATTATACAAAAACTAGTTTTTTCTTTTCGATGATTCTTAATACGAATCTTTTTAACTAATTTTTTTAAAAATTAATTGCAATACACTAGGTTCTTTATCATTGTTTTTACTTCAAATTTGGAAATAATAATATACAGTTTGTCATTTTGGAAAATTTTTTGGTAACATTCTTCATTGACAACCACTTTTTAATACATATAAAACTGCACAAAACACTTCATATAAATCTAAATTTCTTGGTTTTGTTTTCTTTTTACTGTTTTCTAAAGTTGATTTTATGTTCTCAAATTGTTCTTTAGTAACATGACTTGGATAATTTTTATGCATATATACCTCTTATTTTAAAATATATAGTAATTTTACCTTATTTTCTAAAAGATTCTAAACAGGTTCTAACATAATTAATAATTACTTAAAATTACCCTTTTAATAAATAACTATTTTCAATTAGAAAGTTTTTTAATATTACCGCTTAAATCAAGTTCAAGTGAATAAAAATTACCAACTTTTAAATCAACAGTAGATAAACAATTATTAAAATCACTAGCAAATTCCGGATTATATCATTTATCACGTGTTTGACCAGTTGGCACGCTTGTTTGTTTATTTATTTCTACAAACTTCAAAACATCAAACTTTAATGTTTGACCTTTATTATTTTTATCGGGAATAATACGCCCTTTTTCAATATTAACTAACTGTACTTTAAACATAAAAAAATACTTAACCTCCGTAATTCATTAAATTAAAAATTTAATAAGTTAAGCATAGTAGGGTAAACCTATACTTACAGAATTATTATAACATAAAAAATAAAAATACAATAAAAAAACGAACACTAGTAAGAATTACGGTAATTACTAGTATTCATTAACCATTATATATATATATATATATATATACAAGTAAAAATATAGAAAAACTAGTTTTTTTTCTAATGTAAAACTTTTTTCTTAAAATCTATTTTTTCAACTTTATTACCAAAAACTTTCTCTGCCCAAATCAAAACATCTTTATCTCTTTGAATTAAATAACCGATTTCACTAGTTCGTAAATAATGCTTATACGATAAAGCACTTAAATATACATATCTTTCGTAATCTTCATATTCTTTAAAATAATCATTTACAACAGTACTTTCAATAATACCACCAATCATAACAGTATCACCACTACTATCTCTTTGAGTTTTAAAATAAAATACATTTGTAGCATTAAAACTTGCTTTAATTATATCTCCAATTGTTAATTTCTTAATTCCACGAA
Organism: Spiroplasma ixodetis; assembly: GCF_027923845.1. Classification (GTDB taxonomy): domain Bacteria; phylum Bacillota_I; class Bacilli_A; order Mycoplasmatales; family VBWQ01; genus Spiroplasma_E; species Spiroplasma_E ixodetis_A. Next base: position 1,523,377 of record NZ_AP026933.1, on the reverse strand, counting down.
CTACAATAGGATTTTTACAATTACGACTAAAAGCATAAGCCTTTACACCTACATCTGCTTGATTTATAGATTTAACATCATCTAATGCTTTTGTAACATATTTTCCTAAATATTTAATAACAAATTCATTTGTACCTTTTTTAACTACTTTTAAATCATTAAAACCGTGAGTTCATCATTCTGCTAACATACTTTTATATATCTTTCTATTAAAAATTATATGAAAATGAATAGCCCCACGTTCTTGATATTCATAAACATAAAAATATTTTAATTCTCCCAAATGTTCAAAACGTTTAGGGTCATTTCATCATTTTTTTAATTTAAGAAAAAATAAACGAATATCTTTTTTTGCTTTTTTAATATCTTGTATATTATCTTTATAAGTTAAAGTAACAAAACTCAACATTTTACTATCATAAAAATTATGTAATGCTTTTTGAATTAAATTAGTTTTAGTACGAACAGTATTATTTCTTAACTTTTGTTTATTACCAACATAACATTTACCTTTCTTATTTCCAATATTATTCAAAAAAGAAATAGGTAAAACTACATTTTTAACATAACAAGCATAAAAAATCTTTGGGAGGTTCCCAAAAAAGTAGGAAGATGAATTACTAGATAAATAAATTCTTTTCAAAATTACCATTTAAAAATGATGATAGATAAATTAAATTCTCTTTTACCCTTAAATTTATATTCGACGTATTTTAAAAAATATAGATTTTATAAGATAAAATAAAAATTATTATCAAAGGAAAAAGACAAGAAATAATCTTGTCTTTTTTTGTAATTGTAAAATTTTAAAATTTTTAATAACCCTCTTTAATACTATTATCAACACGTGTTAAGGAACTAAAAAAGTGAACTACAACACAGTTGTTAAAAATAGTAGCTAGAACATGTGGACTTGCATGGATAAATAATAAGTGGAGTGATACCTAATAAATTATACTAACCATTTAATGGTAATTCTTGGGGTGGGAGCGAATTAGAAACTAGTATATATAGACCTACTAGGGAACCTACTATATTAATTCTATTCTTTATTTAACCAACCTTGCCACTCCCCAGTGAGCAAGTGTTGGTTTTATTTTTTATTTTTTTTGAAAAAATTTTTGGGCGAGAAAATAAATTTCAAACTTGTAAAAAAAATTGAGCGGGGCCGGTTCAATTAAAATATTAATTTGTTCAACACAAATTAAATAAATATTGAATCGAATGCCTCAATGTTTTTTAAAATTTCATAATTTATTTTTGAGCCCAGAATTGCTGGAATGAATAAAACTAATAGTAGTGGTATTAATAATTTAAAAATAAAAATATATGTTCTTTATGCTAGAAGCAATAGAACATATTAGGAAAGGAATTTCAAATCATAATGAAAAAGTATTTTTGTTGAACATGTAAACAAAATAAATTAGATTATTTATTCTTTAATACTAATGATATAAAAACAAGAAAATATTTTTTAAGAGATAAAAATAGTAAAGCAATTTGTTATGACTGTATTTTAAATATTAAGTTAAGTAGGAGGTATAAATATGGATAAAGAATATTTAACTAAAAGAGGAACGATTTGCATACCAGACAGTGATGATATTGAATTTAAAATAGGACTAATTAAACTGATTGATGATTTAAAAAAAGATAATTTAGTTTGTGGTCATAAAGAATTTATTGAAGAATGTAAATATTGTTGATGTAATTGTAATTTAGAAATTATTAAAACAGTTATTAGAGGTTAACTTAATTAATGCAATATGACTTAATTATTGGTATTGACCCCGCTGGTATTGGTAATAATGGAATTGTTATATATTCAAATGAAACCAATAATATTATTTTTAATGAAACATTTAAAACTAAAACAGTTTTAGAAAGTAAAAATTTGTATAAAAAATACTTTTTATTAATTAAAAAACATTCTGATAATAAAAAATATTAGTTATTGTCGAAAATTTCTTTTTAAATTCAAAACAATTATTAACTAATCCATTAGCAACTCCTAAAACTATTGGTACATTAATGGTATTAGTAGAAGATGTTATGAATTGAGATTATTTAGGAAGTGAACCAAAAAATAAAACTAAAATAGAAAATTATAAAGGAAATATAAAATTAACAAAACATGAACAAGATGCATATAAACACATTCAATATTATTTAAGGAATTATAAAAATGAAAGATAAAGCCAATTATGTCAAATTAACAATAAAACTCAGTAACAGTATTGAAGCAAAATATTACGAAAAAGGTAATAAAGGATTATATTATAGTGTTCGTGGACAATGAAATGGATTAAACTATGTTACTTTAATTTTTAACAATCCAAAACTTTATAATCGATGTATTTTATTAAACAAAAATGATGAAATTTTAGTAACTGGTCAAATATTTAATACTTTAAACATTCCTAAAAATCGTACATTTTGTTCAATTAATGTTAAATGATTTAAAAAATGAAAAGAGTAAAAAATGATATTATGAAAAATTTTATTAATAGTACCAATATTAATAACAAGTATAACACTAATAATAATTTTAATATTTATTATTAAAGAATTAAAAAATGAATATAAAGTATTAAAAATATTAAGTGAAATTTCTAATCAAATTAAAAATAAGGAGAAAAAATAATGACAATAAATGAATTTTTAAACAAATGAAAAGAAGAATGAGAAGGAATTAATATTGGTCATTTTTCAATAAATGGAGATTTTACTTTAAACCTAGATGATATTTGTATTGATAAATATGACTTAAATAAGTTTAAAAAATTGATAAATGATTTTGAAAATAATTTTAAAAATTGAGAAAAACTTGAAAATTGTAATAGTTGTGGAAATATCATATGAGAAGAAAATAAATAATGATAATAAAAATAAAAAAGAATAATAAATGTGGTTATGGTAGAGTTTTTGCTCATAAATGTAATAACTTATGTAAACAAAAACAAAATAAAAGAGTTAGGAAAGAAAGCTTAAATTATGAATAAAGAAAAATTACTTAAATATATGAAAGATATAATTAAATGAACTAAAAAAATTAATTATACAAACTCTGATTTTGACAAAAATATTTTAAATTTATTAACGGACTTCTCCCCACATGTACTTGTGGAGGGAATAATGAAACTGAATGAATTCAACAATGCTTTTCAAACTGAACAGCAATGTCTTGCATATATAACAAATTTGAAAGAAAACAAATGTATTAGGTGTTTTAGTTTTAATTTGAATACTTCTGATTTAAAAAGAATGAGATGTTTAAAATGTAATCAAACATTTAGCATTCTCACAGGCACCATATTTTCAAGGTCACAAACATCTTTAACATCTTGGTTTTATCTTATCTTTAGATGAATAAACACCAAACATGGAATTCCATCAACAGATATTGCAAAAGAATTGGGAGTGACTTTGAAAACTGCTTGAAGAATGACTCATAAAATCAGAACACGTATTGCAAAACAAAAACCTCAATTTATTGTTGAAGGTACAGTGCAAATTGATGAAATGTATCTTTCACATATGGGTTTTAAAAAACAAGGAAGATCCTTGGTGAATAAAACCTTGATTGTTGGCATTTATCAAAAAACAACCAATAATTTAATTGTGAAAGTATTGAAAAACGCAAAGAGTAAAAATCTTTTACAGTTTGCAAAAAACCACATTTCTTCAAAATGTCTTGTATATACTGATTCTTGAAAAGGATATTGCGATTTTAAATCAGTTTTCACTAAGCATGAAACAGTTAACCATCAAGATGGCTATGTTTCAAAAATTGGTGTAAATATCAACCAAATTGAATCAGTTTGAAAACATATAAGAAGAACATTTAAAACACATATCAAAGTTGCAAAACATCATGTTCATTTATATGCTAAAGAAGCTGCATATAAATTCAACAAGATACCTAGTTTTGAAACTGTAATGCTATGTTTGATTTAAAAATGTGGGGAGAAGTCCGTAGATAGGCTTTTCTCAGCATTTATGTGATAAAATTAAAATAGTACATAAAGGGAGAAAAGCCTTTATTAATTGAAAAAATAGAAAAAGGTGAATTTGATAATGAATAGATGTACATTTACTCAAACTACTAAATTTACTAGTTTAATACCACCACATGATGAACATTTTGAACAAATACAATGTGAAAATATGACAGAAGAGCAATTTGATGAATATGGAAGAGTATATTGTAAAGAACATAGAAATAAAGTTGATGAAATTAATAAATCAAGACATAAAAATTGTATTAATAAAGAAAAATTAATTTTAGATATCGATGAAATTATAAATGATAAAAATCCACATAGAACTTATACAGAATATGTCTTTTCTTTAAAAGAAAGAAGAGGCTTTTTAATAATCTGTGTATCTTTGTTTTACAAAGTTACTAATTTAGATTAATTCTGTCTTCAAATTTTATCATAAAATGAGCAATTGCTGTATTTCAATTTTGAATAGGCAATGTTCATTTTTTTGTTATATTTTCAATTGCCAAGTAAAATATTTTGAAAACTGCCATATCATTAGGAAAAACTTTTTTATTTCTGATGATTTTTCGTAATTGACTATTAACAGATTCAATAGCATTTGTAGTATAAATCACTCTTTTGATTTCTACTGGATAACTAATAAAAACCATTAAATTATCTCAATTTTTATATCAAGATTTAGTAATTTGAGGATATTGTTTATTTCATTTACTTTCAAACGATTCTAAAGCTTGCATTGCTTGTTCTTCACTACATGCACTATAAATTGGTTTTAAATCTGCAACTAGACCTTTTCGATGTTTGTATGAAACATATTTTAAACTATTTCTAATTTGATGAACAATGCATAATTGATGTTCTGTTTTAGGATAAACTGATTGTATTGCTTCTGACATGCCTGTTAAATTATCACTACAAGCAATAAGAATATCATTTAAGCCACGATTTTTCATTTCTGTGAAATTAGATAATCAAAACTTAGAACCTTCATTTTCACTAATTCATAATCCTAAAACATCTTTTTTGCCTTCTAAATCAACTCCTAATGCTATATAAACTGATTTGTTAATAATCCGTTTATCTTGTCGTACTTTAACTACTATACAATCAAAATAAACAATAGGATAAATACTTTCTAATGGTCGATTTTGTCATGCTTTAACATCATCAATAACATCATCAGTAATTTGACTAATAACACTTTCACTAATATCAGCACCATGATATAACTCTTGCAACTGCATTCTAATGTCAGATAATGTCATTCCTTTTGCATACAAGGAAAGAACTTGTTGATCAAAACCATCAAATCTTCTTTGCCTTTTAGGAACTATTACAGGAGTAAAATTACTATTGCGATCTCTTGGTACATCAATTTCAATTTTACCTTGTTGAGTTATTAATTTTTTTGAACTTGTACCATTACGAGCATTTTCAGTAGTACTATGTTGATTTTTTTCATATCCTAAATAATTTTGCATTTCAGAATTCAACATTTTTTCAACTAATCTTTTTGTTAATTCTTTATATAAACCGCCAGGTTTAAAAACTGTTGTTAAATCTTCAGTATTTTCTAGTAATAAATCTACTGCTTTTGATATTGGATCATTATTATTAAAGTTATCTTTTTTAGCCATCTGTAACTCACTCTTTCTAGTCATTTAATTATATTTACTAGAATTAATTAAACATAGTTATTTTTGTAAGTTACACAGATTACTAAACATTTCCAGAAAGAATTGAAAATGGAGAATTTGACTAATGATTATATTACCTACTTTGTTTGAAAATAAAGATGAAATTGAAATATTATCACCATTTCCAAAAGCAATTCATACAAGTAATGATATTAGAGCAATTATTTTAAGACAATACCCAAATGTTAAATCCAAACACATAATTGTTTCGGACCCAGAAAGTAATGTTGCATTAATAGTTGGTGATAATGATGTTTATCAAGGTTGAATTAAAGTAACAATTAAAAAATTAGAAAATTAAAGGAGAATAAAATGCCAAATATAGAAAATCAATCAAATTATACTTTAATTAAATTAATTAGAACTGGTATAAGTCCTATTTGTGCAATGATTGGTACAAGTGCTTATTATGGTCAAGTAATAAGTAATCCATTATTAGGTTCAATTAATAGTTTATTATTTGGTAAAAAATTAGGTTTAGATATATGAAATTTAAATCAAAGACCAAATACTAAAACTAAATTAATTAATAGTTCTAAAAAAATATTATTAGGTTTAGGAACAATTGGATTAGCAAATTATAGTAAATGAAGTGAAAATAATATTACTCCTATTATTCCAACAACACCAACTCCAATAACTACTACAACTACAACAGAAGGTCCTCCATGATTACTATTAAATAAACAAGAAAATCAGTCATTAATGGATTGAGATACTTATATTAGTTTAAATGCTTATGGTATATCAAATCTTATCAGTGGATTAACTGAATTAATTCCTAATAGATTTGAAACAATAAGAAAGATTTGTAATATGGCTACTGGTGGTTGTTTAATTTCTAGTGGTGTAGCAATGGGTATTAATAATGATTTTAATAATGCTTATGCAGTACCTACCATAATTGCTGGTGCAAGTGAAATAATCCATAATTTACTACCAATGGAAACAACTAATCATATTCAAGAAATGCAAGAAACTTCATTTAATAATGAAACTGCAACATTAATTAATGATAATAGATTCACAATTAATAGTGAAACAACTAGTCAATATGGTAGTGATAATATGAGCGAAGTACCATTAAATAATGATAATACTTCATTAAATTGAGATTATAATCACATGAGTTTATAAAGGAGGTGAAAAATAATGAATAAAGAAAAATTACTTGAATATTATAATAATGAAATAAAAACATATAAAGAACAAATAGAAGAATTAGAAAAAAAACTATCTGTATTAGTAGAAGTTATAAGTAATTCACAATCAATGATTGAAAGAATTAATAAAGGTGAATTTGATGAATAATTAAAAATTAAAAATAAATAGTTGAAAGGAAAATATTGAAATGAAAGAATTTTTACATGAATTAATAATTATTGGAACAAGTGTTGGAACATTAATTTGCAGAGAAATTATTGTTTTATTAAAAAGATTTATCACAACTCCAAAACATGTTAGAGCAAATAACAAAATTATAAAACATCAAAAAAAATTAGCAAAATTAAATGAAAAGATTAATAAAGGAGAAAAATAATATGACAAAAATTGAATTTAATGAAAAATATAGAAAACAAGATATTAGTATTGATAGAGATTTTGATTTACATATTGATAATTGTTTTAAATTTTCTGATATTGATACATTAGAAAATGCAGTTAATGATTATAAAAAATTAATAAGTGAAATGCCACAATTAGTTAAAGATTGATTATTGGGATAAGATTAGAGAATATTAAATGTTAGAAAATGAAAATAATGTTCAACAAACAACTGAACTTTTAACTGAAAATAATGCTTCTTCACAAGAAATAGAAAATAAAGTTAATGAAGCAGAAAATAAGTTAAATAAACTTAATCAAGAAATTAAAGAAAAAGAAATGATTAATATATTTAAAAATATCAAGTTAAAACTGAATTTTATGATTATTTAAAATTTAAAACTAATAATTTAGAAAATTCAAAAATTGAAGAAACTATTAAAAAAATGATTAAAGAACAACCAGTATTTAAAGAAACAATTAATACAGGTGGCAAACCACAAACAATAATAACAAATCAACCAAATTCAATAAAAAATGCTTTATTGGATTATAAAAATAAAAATAAATTATAAGGAAGGAAAATAAAAAATGGCAGTACCATTCAAACAAAATTTAGATAATACCGAAAAATTAGTAGAAGCACCAGAATTTATAGAATTTTTAAACAATCAAATAGTCCATGGGCAAGTTTTTTTCCTATCGAAATGGTTAATTCAACAAGAATTGAATTTATAGTTAAAAACCAAAAGACCCAAAAGTTAAAGTTCTTCAATGAAATGATAAGAGTAAAAGAATAGATGTCGGATATGCTGATACAGATAAAATTATTAAAGAAATTACAGAAGAAGCTGTTGCTGGCGAAACAATTGCAGCAAAAGATTTATTAGCAGAAAATGGACAAAATTTATTACAAAGTATGCAATATGAAGTTGCTAATGATTTAGCAGATTATTTAGCTAATAACAATACTAATGTAATTGCAAAATATGCAATTAAATTTATGATTGAAAAATCAACAGAACCAAAATCACAAGCAATTAAATATGTAGAAGCAATGTTGGGGGCATGAAATACATTATTTCAATATAGAAATATTGCAAATTGTAGATTCTTTATTACTAATGCTCTTTATGATAGTATAGTTTACTTGGCAGATAATAAAGGTTTAATTACTGATAATGAAATTGCACAACAATTAAGATTAAATGGTAATGATTTATATATTAAAGGTGTATTATGTCAAATTGTAATGGATGACTATATGACTTTTAAAAATGATAAAAATGATGATGAAATTATGTCATTTGTTTTAGCAACGCCAAGAGCAATGAAAAGATATATGTTGCAAGATACAATTATTTATGTTCAAGAAGTGGCAGATGGTAAAGTTGGAAGAATGTATTTAGTTGGTGGAGAAGTTACAGGTCAAGCAATACCTTATATTTCTAATAATGAAACAACATCACGTTGAATGGCATGTGGAATTATTAATACTGATAAAACTGATTTAAAAACTAAAATTACAAGTTTAACAACTGATATTACTGCAAATGTTAATAACAATAATAGTGAATTAAATACACAAATAAAAAGTACTAATGAACTTAAATCATTAAATCCTAATTTAACAAATCCAACTATTAAATATTTTAGTGATGCACAAGGAAAAACTAATGTAAGTAATCAAAAACAAAAAGCAGGTGACTTATACATAACTATTACTGCTAATGTTAATGACTTAAATTATAAAGGAACAACAAATCTGATTAAAATAACTCTTAAATAAAGGAAATTAATATCATGCCAATCGGTACAACTAGTACAGCAATACTTTTAAACATAAATAAACCAAAACATACTAGAATAAGTAAACAACAAGAAAATAAAAGTTTTTGATGAGAAATTTTAGAAATGATTGGTGTACAAGTTATAGCAGTAGCACTTGCTCCTTTTACTGGCGGATTAAGTGAAAGTTTTGCACTTGGATTAGGTGCAAGTGATTTAATTGCTAGTATTAGTGCTGTTGGTGTAGAGTTTTTAACTGATTTTACTATTAATCAAGTTTATGATTATTTAAAAGGAAATGTAACACCATTAAATACTTTTTTTAATATATTACCAGCATTTGCTGGACTTAATAAAATTAGTCGTGGTTATCGTACAACTAAATTTATTAAGTTAGCACAAAAAACTAAAACATTAGAACAAGTTGGTATTAAAGAAGCAAAAAACTTACAAGAAATTATTAGTCAAGTAAGTGGAAAAGAAATTTTAACAGATAAAATTATTGGTAATAAACGTTATTTAATGAATTATAGTTTTGCTCCCAATCGTGAAACAATAATACAAAATTTAGGATATGTTGCTGAAAGAGAATATAAGAACAATTTTCAAAAATTAGAAGCACAAGAGTTAAAAGATTATTTATTATTACAAAATACATTAATAAAATTAAGTCCACAATTAACTCCTAAATTTAAAATTAAAGATATTGAAAAAGCAAATAACTTTTTAAAAAAAATTTAATACTGATTTAAAAGAAGTATTAAAAATGAATCAACATGATTGATTAAATTTAGTTCATACAATACATTCAGAAAATAGATATGGAAAAACTTTAATTTTAGATTTACAAAAAATTCGTGCTAATTCTATTAAATTTAATTTTAAAAATAATGTTATTCATCAACTTGTTTTAAAAGCAAATCAAACTTTTAAATATTTTGATATTAGATTTTATTTAAAAAAAAGGTTTAAATAAATTTTGAAAAGATACACCATATTTTGAAAAAATACGAGAAAGTATATATAAATTACAAGAAAAATTTGAAAAGTTAGAAAAACAAGCATTTGAAAAAATTCAGAAATTAAAAGAAAAAGCAACTGATTTATTTACTAGTGCAGAAAAAAGAGCAATTAAACATGCACAATTAATTCCATTAAATTCACCAGTATTTATGGGTTGTAAAATTCAACCTTTGTCATTAGATAAATGTGCAATTACTATTTATCATCGCAATCCTAAATATAAACCAATTACAGTTGTTGATAGTATTCTTAAAGCAAAAACTTTTGTTACTCAAATACATCCATTCCATTGATATCGTTGATATAGTGGTTGATACATTGGTTATGGAGTTAATCAAAATAAATGATTAAAAGCAATAGCATTTGCTCCACCAGTGGTGCAACAAGTAATTAGAGATAGTTTTAAAGTATATAGAGAAATATTTAGAACTATTAGAACTTATCATAAAGTAGTAAATGCTATTAATAATCCTACGGACTTCTCCCCACATGTACTTGTGGAGGGAATAATGAAACTGAATGAATTCAACAATGCTTTTCAAACTGAACAGCAATGTCTTGCATATATAGCAAATTTGAAAGAAAACAAATGTATTAGGTGTTTTAATTTTAATTTGAATACTTCTGATTTAAAAAGAATGAGATGTTTAAAATGTAATCAAACATTTAGCATTCTCACAGGCACCATATTTTCAAGGTCACAAACATCTTTAACATCTTGGTTTTATCTTATCTTTAGATGAATAAACACCAAACATGGAATTCCATCAACAGATATTGCAAAAGAATTGGGAGTGACTTTGAAAACTGCTTGAAGAATGACTCATAAAATCAGAACACGTATTGCAAAACAAAAACCTCAATTTATTGTTGAAGGTACAGTGCAAATTGATGAAATGTATCTTTCACATATGGGTTTTAAAAAACAAGGAAGATCCTTGGTGAATAAAACCTTGATTGTTGGCATTTATCAAAAAACAACCAATAATTTAATTGTGAAAGTATTGAAAAACGCAAAGAGTAAAAAACTTTTGCAGTTTGCAAAAAACCACATTTCTTCAAAATGTCTTGTATATACTGATTCTTGAAAAGGATATTGCGATTTTAAATCAGTTTTCACTAAGCATGAAACAGTTAACCATCAAGATGGCTATGTTTCAAAAATTGGTGTAAATACCAACCAAATTGAATCAGTTTGAAAACATATAAGAAGAACATTTAAAACACATATCAAAGTTGCAAAACATCATGTTCATTTATATGCTAAAGAAGCTGCATATAAATTCAACAAGATACCTAGTTTTGAAACTGTAATTCTATGTTTGATTTAAAAATGTGGGGAGAAGTCCGTAGATAGGCTTTTCTCAGCATTTATGTGATAAGATTTAAAAATAGTACATAAAGGGAGAAAAGCCTAATCCTATTGAAAATATTAACAAATCATTTAAAAATGTTGGTTTAAAATTTAGTGTTAATACTCTATTTGGTACTGGATTATTACATCATTTAGAAAAGTTTGCATATAGTCAAGTTGTAACAAAAAGTAAGAAAAAAATAAAAAAAGGTAAAAATAAAATACAAAAAGAAATTGAACATATAACACATAAAAAACCAAAAAAACATACTCATCATTATAAACAAGCATTTTTTAAGGAATGATAAATTATGATTAATAAACTTTGAACTGATGTCAGTCTTGAAAATTATAATAACTGATATCCATTAACTGGAAAAATTACAGAAACTCCACAACAATATATACAAACATGACCAAATATTAATGATTGATTTATAACTTTTGCTATTCGCGCGCAAAATGATATTAATGCTTATCTTGATTTTATTTTATCTAAATTTCCTTTTGATAGTTTTAAAGATGAATTAATTAAAGAAACATTAAGAGATATGGTTTATGTTATGGTTGAACATTGAGTATTTAATCGTACACCAATTGAATTTAATGTTGATGCTACTATTCAATTTAATAATGGTAATCAATTTAGTGCAAATAGTACTCCTACAATTAATGTTTGAGATTTAGCACCTAGTAGAATGAAAATATGAGCAAGATTAACAGAATTAAAACAAATATTTTCAAGTTATAATGATGATGAAATAGATGTTGAAAAAATTGACTTAAAAGCATTTTATACTAGAAATCAAGTTGATGAATTAATAAAAGAACAAAAAGAATTTACATTATTAAAACAAATTAAATTATATGATGATTTAGTTGATGATAATGAAAATGAAATATATAGAGGTCCTGTTAGTAAATTTATTAATAAAGGTTATGTTGCAACTGATTATGATAAAGAAACTGAAACAATGATTTTAGATTGACCTGATGAAATTGGTACATTACCCCCCGAAGCATTACAAAATAATCCACAAATTGGTGATTATACACATGCACCAACTTGTGATTTTTCTGCTAAACAACAAAAACGAATTACTACTAATGAAAATGAAATTACCAAATTAAATAGTGAATTAACTAAAACAAATGAAAACATTGATGATATCAAAAATAATTGATTTAATATTGAAACTAGTCCTTTATGAAAAAAAGTTGAAAATAATAATATAGAAATGTTGAAATGATATTTTATTAAAATCAGTTATCAATATTCAACAGAAAATAACTTTATGAAATTTTATAAAATAATTAAAATTTATTTAAATAATATTTTTCATGAATTTGAATTGTTAAATGTTGATTCCATGACTTATAAAGAACAAATACAAAATAAAAATATTTTAAATATTGGAACTATTTACTATGACAATAGAAATAAAAAATTTAGGGGTGGAGGTAATTCCTATCCTGAACGTGGAAAAATTAATTTAATTGGTGATATACAAGAAATATATCAATATCAAGGAATAGATACACCAACTGAATTTATATCGGAAGAAGGTACTGAACGTGATTATTATACAAAACTAGAAACTAATAATTTATTAGATAAAAAACAAGATAAATTAACTGCTGGTGAAAATATTAAAATTGATGAAAATAATAAAATTAGTGCTACTGGTGGTTCTACTGATTTAACTGATTATTATAAAAAAGAAGAAATAGATAAAAAATTAGAAGATGATTTAGGAGAAATTAATAGAAAAAAACAAGATATCACAGATAATGATTTAGAAACTACTAATAAAACAGTTGTTGGTGCTATTAATGAAAATAAAAGTAATATTGATAAAAAACAAGATAAAGAAAATTGAAAAATAATAGGTAAAAGTCTTGATAATCGTACATGAGAAGATTTTGCTCTTAGTTTTAATAAATATTATAGAGTATTTATAACATGAGATAAACCACCTTTTAATCAAACAAGTGTAAAACTAAAAATAGAGTTTAAGAGTTCTGCATATATAGGTGGAGATTATATGCTTGTTAAAGGTAAAATTGATAATGAAGATGCTTCATTAATTATTAAATTAGGAACTGTTGATGGTAATAAAAGTCAATTAATTATTATTGGTGGAAATAAACAATATGGGAATATATTTTCATTAGAAGAATTACAAGATACTATTAAAGTTGATATTAAATCAAAATTACAAATAAGGTCTGGTAGTTTAACTACAAATGAAATAGAAGAAAATATTTGAGATATTGAATTAAAAAATAATCCAACACCAAGTCCAAGTGGTTCAAATTGAAAAGAAGTAGGAACAAGAGAAAAAAATAAATGAGATAATTGACAAATTACTTATAATTTTATAGTTAATAAACGATACAGAGTTTATTATTCTTGAAATATATATAATCCAGTTTTTGCAATTCAAGAATTTATTATAACTGATAATAAAATAGCAGGTGTAGAAATAGAAGTTTTTAACAATAATAGTAATGTATTAGTTTTATCAGTTAATCATGCAAAATTTATTACTATTTATTCTTTAAAAGGTAATGTTAAAGGAAATACATGAAAATTAGAAGAATTACAGGAATAATATTATGTTTTTTAAAATTATAAAAATTATTTTAGGTTTAATTGGAGTTTTATTATCTTCTGCTGTTGCTGGTTTAATAATATTTATTATTGTAAAAATTGTATTAAAAATTAATCAAATATTTTAAAAAAAGGTGGTAAATATTATGTTAGGTAGATTTTTTAGAAAAGATAAAAGCAATATTAATGATAATCAAAATGAAAAAGTAAAATTTTTAACCAATAAAAATAAAAGTACACATGCTTCAATTTTAAATTATTTTGGTTTTAATGATTTTAACCATGAAACTTATTTTACTGATTTTGTAGCAGAAAATAATGCTAATTTATATAATGCTCCATTAGAAATTAATAATGAAACTATTAAACAATATTTAATTAAACAAGAATTTTATAGAAAAAATTGAAATTCTATTTTTAAATTAAGTAAATTAGGAATTAGTGGTTATTTAATTTATATTGCTAATGATGATTTATATTTTCAAGTAGTAGATATACAACAAAGAGTTTATGATATTACTGGTAAATTAATTCAATGTACTATTTTTTATGATAGTTATCAACAAAATTCACAAACTGTAAGATTATTTGAAGTTTATACATTAAATAATGAACAAGTAATAATTAATCGTGCAATTTATAGTATTAGTGATAATAAAAAACAATTTCCATTAGATTTTAAATCATACATTAATAATCCTAATTTAGCACAAGAACAAACATTAAATATTAATTATATACCAATAGCAATTATGCGAAATAAAGCAAATGAATTAGCAGATTGTAATAAAGTAATGGATAAAATTAAAGCATTAGATGTTATTTATGAACAAATTGTTTTAGATACAATTTTAAATTCACCTAAATTTATATTTAGTCAAACTTATGGTAATGTTCAATCAACATTAGAAGAAGCAGTAAGAACATTAGTTACTAAAAACTACATATTTAAAAGTGGTGGAGATAATAATGAACAAAATGAAAATATCAATATGACAAATAGTAATTTTAAAGGTAAAAATTTAACTGATATATACGATTGAAATGTTAATGAAATATTTAAACGTTGTGGTATTCATATACCAAGCCAAAAGAAATCTGCACAACAATCAGTTCCGGAAAGTACAGCAGTAAATATTTCAACAATTAATTATATTGAACAAAAATTATGACAATTTAATATTGATATTCTTAAATTTATTCAAATATTAGTAAGTATGGATAAAGATTTATTAAATAGTAAAACATTTAATATTAATGATGAACAAGAAATTAATAATTTAACTGTTAAATTAAAATTATTTAATCCCGAAAATAACCAATTAATAGGAGAGAACAATGGAAAACAACAACAAACCACAAACGAAGTTTCCACAGAAACAGAAGCAAACTAAAATTAATCAAGCAGAAGTAGAAAATGATTATTTAATTAATAATATTCCTTATGATTTTACTAATATGATGAGTGCTACTAGTGACCCAGATATTAATAGAGCATATGATGAATTTAAAAAAAGAACAATATATATTTATGAAATTGAACGTTTATTTAAAAATAATGAAAATAATAGTTTAAGATTTTCAGCAAATACTATTAAAATAGGTTTTATTGATATTGATAAAGTATTAAAAACTATTGCAGTTGAAACATCTGATTTTACTATGCAATTAAATCAAAGAGCAAGTACAAACATTAATGATAATACTATTGAATATAGTATGACTGATATTAAAAATTTAATTTTTCAAGAAATAAATTTATTAAATCAATTTAAGTTATATGCAGTATCTATTAATGAACCATTAACTGAAAATAATATTGATAATTTATATATCATTAATAATTATTCACAACCTTATCAAAATCCAAAAACTAGAAGTACTAAAAGTATAACTATTATTAAAATTAAAGATTTTAAAACAAGAGATGGTTATCCAATAATTATTAAATTACAAAAACCATTAGATAAAGATACAAAAGTTACTGGTTTAAAAATTAAAGCCCCTAGAAGCATGATTTTTGGCAATATAAAGGTACTTGGTGAAGTTGACAATATGGAAGTATACCCAAAGTTATTTGTTAAAGATAAGATAGCATTTCCGCTGTTATCAATGCCCATTGAAACTCAACCAAAAGTTAGAATATTACAACAATGATTTAGTGAACAAATATTACCTTGAAATTTAGCAAAACAATTTATAAGTCAAGAAAAATCAGTTTTAGATTTAATTGCTATTGGTGGTGGAAGTGAAACAAGAAAAGAAATTATTAATAATGCAAAAATAACATATGCAAAAATTGGTAAATATGATGGACCAGCACCAGTACCTAAAAAATTAGCTGATTTTAAAATGAAAAAGAATGAACAATATATATTATATAGTCATAGAGAACCAACCCCACCATATCCTAGTAAATATATTGCTATTGAGTTATCACAAAACTTTAATTCAATTGAAATTGAAGTAAATGATAAACCACCAATTGATAGTTTACAAAAAGTATTATTAGATATGCTTACTTATACATATACTTACAATAGAAATTTTGATGGTGCATCTTTAAATCCAAATCAACCAAATGAGTTAGATAAATTACGTTCTAAATTTGAAGGACAAAAATCTGATGAAGTAATTAGTAATTTATTTAAACAATGAGAACTTGATTATCCAAATTACATAAAATTACCACAAATACAAATTTTTAAACAAATAATAATTATGTTATCAAAATATATCTATTCTAATATGTCAATTAATAAAGGTTTAAATGATGATTATAAATTATTATTACCTTATTATTTTGAATTAAAATCTAATCCTATACATACAGATACAGGTAAAATTTGAAATTTTAAAGATGCAAAAGTTATATTAAAATCTAAATATTTTGATTTTACAGATATTAATTAAATTTACCACGATTTTCTTGAGATCTTCGTTTTTTATCTTTTCTTCTTAAATTTTTACTAGTAACTTTATCAAATAATCCAGAATAAATTCAATTGTAAATTGTTTTAAAGCTGATAGCTCATTGTTTATGAAAATTTTTAATTCTGCCATAAATTTGTTCAGGTGATCAGCCCAATAATAGTTTTTGTTGTATATATTTGACTAAATCTTTATATTTAAACTTATGAAAAATAATATGTGATTTTTTTCTATTTACAGCTTTATTTTGTGCAATTAATGAAAAATAATGATCATTATCTTTATTTCTATTAACTTCTCGAATAATAGTACTAATACTTCGATTAAGATTTTTAGCTATTTCATTAATTTTAACTTTAAATTTCAATTGATTCTCAATATAAATTCTTTCATCTATCCCAATATGTTTATAACTCATATAAAAACTCCTTACTTTTTCTAAACTAAATTTAGCATTATGAAATTTTTATATGAGAATTTTTTGCAATTTTATTTACTTGCACTTACAAGTATAATTCAGCACTAATTTTTTTTAAAATTAATTGCAATACACTAGGTTCTTTATCATTGTTTTTACTTCAAATTTGGAAATAATAATATACAGTTTGTCATTTTGGAAAATTTTTTGGTAACATTCTTCATTGACAACCACTTTTTAATACATATAAAACTGCACAAAACACTTCATATAAATCTAAATTTCTTGGTTTTGTTTTCTTTTTGCTGTTTTCTAAAGTTGATTTTATGTTCTCAAATTGTTCTTTAGTAACATGACTTGGATAATTTTTATGCATATATACCTCTTATTTTAAAATATATAGTAATTTTACCTTATTTTCTAAAAGATTCTAAACAGGTTCTAAGACAAAAAATTATTAAAGAATGTAATTTAAATGTAAGTGTAGAAACTAAAAAATTTATTAATTTTTCTTTAAATTCATTTGAGACAATAAATTTTGAATTTACAGAAAATTTATTAATTAAAGCCTTTAAAAAAAGAAAATATGAGCCTAAATTATTATTCAATTTATTAATAAATGAAAAAATACAAAAGTTAAACCATGAAATTGAACAAGTTAAAAATGAGATTGAGTTATTAAAACATTCTAATTCAAAAAATCGTAATCGTGCATAAATCTATTTGTTAAATATTTTTTCGAACTTCTCCCCACAAGTACATGTGGGGAGAAGTTCGAAAAAAATAAAAAAGTAAATAAATCAGTTAGTTGTCGTAGTTGTAATGCCAGTTATCCTAATAAATGTCCCAGTTGTTCTTTAAAAAAAGAAGGAGATGAAAATCAATTTAAAAATTAAAAGAACTAAAAAGATGAAAAATGCTAATGCTCCAAAACAACCAATGAATGCTTATTTCTTTTTTTCTTAAAGATAAGCGTAACGATTTTAAAGCGACTCATCCTGATTTAAAATCAACTGAAATTGTTAAATCTTTAAATAAACAATGAATTGAATTAGATATAACTGAATAAGAAAAATATCAAGCCGTTAGCTAATGCAGATAAAGAACGATATTTGCTGGCTAAAACTAGCAAAAAATAAAGGATTAAAAACGAAATTAAAAAAATAAATATTTTATAAAAGATAAGGAAAGTAATGGATGGGTTACACTTTATTGGACACTAATTACATAGACAAGTGAACAAATTAGTTAAAAGAAAGGAACTATAATTATGGTCAATATTAACTCATATTCAGATGAATTTAAAAAGCAAATAGTAGCTTTATATCAAAGTGGCAAATCAGTATCTTGCCTTGCTAAAGAATACAATGTTACAAGAGCAGCTACTTACAATTGAATTAAGCAATTTACTAATTCAGGTAGTTTTAAAACTAAAGATAATCTTTCAGATTTAGAAAAACAATTAATTCAAGCAAATAAAGAATTAAAACAGTTACGAATGGAAATTGATATTTTAAAGCAAGCAGCACTAATAATAGGCAGAAAGTAGAGATTATTGCAAATAATAAATCTAAATATAAAATTCGCACAATGTGTCATTTTTTAAAACTCTATAAATCAACATATTATTTTAATTTAAAGAAAAAAAATAAAATTCAAAATAATATTTATGAACAAGCTGTTATTAGTGCTTTTAAAGAAAATAAAGAAGTTTATGGTACTAGAAGATTAAAAGTCATACTAACAAACCAAGAAATTTATTTATCACGCAGAAAAACTAAAGAAATTATGAATAAGCATAATTTAATATCAAAATACACTAAATTATCATTCAAAAATCATCATAATAAAGTCAATGATAGTCAAATTACCAATCTTGTTAATAGAAACTTT
The DNA here is from genome assembly GCF_027923845.1 of Spiroplasma ixodetis. Taxonomy (GTDB): domain Bacteria; phylum Bacillota_I; class Bacilli_A; order Mycoplasmatales; family VBWQ01; genus Spiroplasma_E; species Spiroplasma_E ixodetis_A. The sequence continues at coordinate 1,504,107 of NZ_AP026933.1, read as the reverse complement.
AATAATAGACTTAAAAATGAAGTTATTGTTAGTGATTTAACTTATGTTCAAGTTAATGGTAAATAAAACTATATTTGCCTATTAATCGACCTATTTAACCACGAAATTATTGGACATAGTGTTGGAGTTAAAAAAGATCCATCATTAGTATATCAAGCATTTATGCAATCAAATCACTGTTTAAAAGATATTGAAATATTTCATACTAATCGCGGTAATGAATTCAATAATAAAACTATTGATAAACTTTTATTAGCTTTCAACATAACTCGATCTTTAAGCAAAAAAGGATGTCCTTATGACAATGCTGTTGCTGAAGCAACTTTTAAAACTTTCAAAATTGAATTTATTAATGATAAAAATTTTACATCATTAATCCAATTAAAATTAGAATTATTTGATTACATCAATTGATATAACAACATAAGAATTCACAGTACTCTAAACTACCTAACTCCAGTTAGGTATCAAAAACAAATGTCTACCAAAAAATAGTCCTAAAAAAGGTTGCCATTCCACATAAAAAAGTTTAAACAAATATAAATAAAATAATGGTGTAAAATAAACTCATAAAACTTAATATAAGTTTTTAACTCATTTACTTTAATAAAAATAATATAAAGGAACTTATGATGATAAATGAATAAATATTTAAATGATTATTATTGTCAATTAGAAAGTGAAAATATAGATGAAAAAGAAAAAGTAATTAAAAAAGAATTTGCTTATATTTTATATTATGAAGAGCAAGACGCTTTTAATAATTTGTTTGATCAAGATTTTAATAACATTAACCTTTGAACAAATATTTATGAAATGGCAATAATTAACGAAAAAAATGAATTAATAAATAAATATCAAATACAACAAGAAATTCAAAAAAAATTAACTACATTTTTAGCTATTGAACTATATAATTTAAAAATAGAAAAAAACGAAATTCAATATAAATTAATTCAAAATGAATTCAAATTTGTAGAAGCTGCTAATGAACTTGAAAAATTAAAAGAAGAAAATAGTAAATTTAAGCAAATGCAACGTATTACCAATAATAGTCCAGGATTTATTAAAACTTTGGAAAATATTAAAAATGAAGTTACAGAATATAGAACACCTAGTCCTTTTTTTCCTTCACCATTCATTAATAATGAAATTTCAAGTCAAAGCCTTTTTACCCAAGAAATTGAAAATTTAAAAGAAGAAAATAGTAAATTAAAAAAAGAAAATATTTATTTAAAGAAAGAAAAATTTAGTAGAAAAAAATACGAATTAAAAAAAGCAGTTGAAAAAAAAAAAATTAATTTAGAATTAAAACAATTAGAACCTAAAAAAGTGCAAAGATTATAAAATAATTATGACTAAATTAAAAAATGACTTATAAGTAATAAGATAAACTTATAAAATATTTAAATATTGAAAGGATAAAATAAATTGAAAACTTTTATAAAACCAATTTTAAATCATTCAAAAAAAGGAAGAAAAATTATAAAAAAATTAAACTTAAAAAAAGAAAATAATCATACAACTAAAGTTATTTATCAAAAAATTGAAAACTTTTTAATAAAAGATAATTTAAATCAAGAAACAAATGAAAATTATATTAAATTAAAATTAAATAATATTTTTCAACATCCAAAACTAGGTAAAAAAGAATTAAAGTCAATAACTTGCAAAAAAATAAATGAAAATGATGAAATTATTAGTGATGAAATTGAGATTAATTTTAAAGAATTAAATAATTATGATTATAACATTCAAATTCAGAAAATAGAAAATGAAAATATATACGAAAAAATAAAAAAATTAAATGAAACTAAAAATAAATTTGAAAATTATATAAAAAGTTTAATTAAAAATAGCAATGAATTAATAAATGATATTAATAAAGATGAACTTGAAATTAAATTTGAAGAATTAAAAAATAATTCTAATTATTCAAATTTAACTACTATTTCAGAATGAAGTGCTAATATAACTAATTTAGCTGCTGGTGCGACTGCATTTGTTCCTAACGTTGGTTCTATAATTTCTCCTATTTTAACAATGACTTCTGCTAGTTGTTCAATAATAAATAGTGTTATTAAAGATAAAGAAAATAAATCCATTGAAGATAATATTAGAAATGAAATAAATAATTTAGAAATAATTGAACAACCTTCAACAAGTACAGGAATATATAATTCAAATTTCTCTACAAGTTTATAATAAAATTTAAAAATATAAAAAAAGTTACCAATTAAGGTAACTTTTTAACGGACTTCTCCCCGCATGTACTTGTGGAGGAAACAATGACACTGAATGAATTCAACAATGCTTTTCAAACTGAACAGCAATGTCTTGCATATATAGCAAATTTGAAAAAAACAAATGTATTAGGTGTTTTAGTTTTAATTTGAATACTTTTGATTTAAAAAGAATGAGATGTTTGAAATGTAATCAAACATTTAGCATTCTCACAGGCACCATATTTTCAAGGTCACAAACATCTTTAACATCTTGGTTTTATCTTATCTTTAGATGAATAAACACCAAACATGGAATTCCATCAACAGATATTGCAAAAGAATTGGGAGTGACTTTGAAAACTGCTTGAAGAATGACTCATAAAATCAGAACACGTATTGCAAAACAAAAACCTCAATTTATTGTTGAAGGTACAGTGCAAATTGATGAAATGTATCTTTCACACATGGGTTTTAAAAAACAAGGAAGATCCTTGGTGAATAAAACCTTGATTGTTGGCATTTATCAAAAAACAACCAAATTAATAATCGAACTTCTCCCCACATGTACTTGTGGAGGAAACAATGAAATTGAATGAGTTCAATAATACTTTTCAAACTGAAAAACAATGTCTTGCATATATAGCAAGTTTGAAACAAATCAAATGTAGTAGGTGTTCTAGTTTTAATTTGAATACTTCTAATTTAAGAAGAATGAGATGTTTGAAATGTCATCAAACATTCAGTATTCTCACGGGCACTATATTTTCAAAGTCACAAACACCTTTAATATCTTGGTTTTATCTCATTTTTAGATGAATAAACACCAAACATGGAATTCCATCAACTGATGTTGCAAAAGAATTGGGAGTGACCTTGAAAACAGCTTGAAGAATGGGTCATAAAATCCGAAGTGCCATTGCTAAACAAAAACCTCAATTCATTGTTGAAGGCATAGTGCAAATGGATGAAATGTATCTTTCACATATGGGGTTTAAAAAACAAGGAAGATCCTTGTTGAATAAAACCTTGATTGTTGGTATTTATGAAAAAACAACCAACAATCTGATTGTGAAAGTATTGAAAAACGCAAACAGTAAAAATCTTTTGCAGTTTGCAATAAACCACATTTCTTCAAAGTGTGTTGTACATACTGATTTTTGAAAAGGATATCGCGATTTGAAATCGGTTTTCACTAAGCATGAAACAGTTAACCATCAAGATGGCTATGTTTCAAAAACTGGTGTAAATACCAACCAAATTGAGTCAGTATGAAAACATATACGAAGAACATTTAAAACACATATCAAAGTTGCAAAACATCATATTCATTTATATGCAAAAGAAGCTGCATATAAATTCAATAACATACCTAGTTTTGAAACTGTAATGCTATGTTTTATTTAAAAATGTGGGGAGAAGTTCGTAGATAGGCTTTTCTCAGCATTTATGTGATAAAATTTAAAAATAGTACATAAAGGGAGAAAAGCCTTAATAATTTAAAAAATAAAACCCAGTAACAAGACTGGGAAACCATGCTTAAAGCATTTACATATAAATTATACATAACTTTATATATGTTGTCAATTTATTTATGAGAGGTTAATATTTATGAATCAAAAGAAAATATCTTTTAATGTTAAGTGAAAAAAATATGAAAAAGGAGATGGTGTTAGAGTAAAATTAGATGGTGATTTAGATCAAAATAATAAACAAAAATATCGTCCTGGTATAATAATTAGAAGTTATCCAACTCATATAAAAATTCAATTATTTTCTACTAATCCAAAAAATAGTTATGCTTCCGTGACTATTAATAGTAAAATTCAATATATTAAATCAAAATATAATAGATCTGTTAATATTTCTGAAATTAATCAAAGATGGATTGATAAAAAAACAAAATTGCCTGTTAAAATAAATAAAAATAATATTTTATTCAAACAAATAGCAGAAATGGAATTTAAAGAAATATCAGGTAAAAGCATTTCTTTTTCAAAATTTAAAAATCAAGCAACAGAAATTCAACAACTTAAAAAGCAAATTTGTATGCAATCATTAAAGTTAAAAAATCGCAATCGTGGATAATTTTTGTATTTGGTTAAGTGAATTGTTAATTTAAGCATATTAAAAATTAATTGCAGAAATATTATAAAATAATAATATACATTTAAATTTAAGGGGGTAAAATTAAATGGCAATTATTACAACTAAATGTTATTTAGCATCATGTGAAAAAGAGTATAAATTTGATTTTCTATATAGAGATAAATTTATATATTGTAGTGGTAAATGCTATCAAAAATCATTTGATAATACAGTAACAAAATTTGCACAAAAATAAAATTTGGGAAGTGAAAATATGTCAAATAAAGTTAAAAGACCAATGAATGCTTATATGCTTTTTAGTAAAGAGAAAAGATCAGAGATTATTCAACAAAAACCAGAACTTAAATCAAAAGTTGCAGAAGTTGCCAAACTTATTGGTAATCATTGAAAAGAAATGACAAATGAAGAAAAAGGTAAATATGTAAAAATGGCAGAAGAATATAAAAAAATATATGAAACTGAAAATCAAAAATAATTATTTTTGATTTTCAAATTGTAATTTTAAATACAATGGTATATGAGACAATTCATATATCGTTGTTTTATTTTAAAAAAATGCTGAATTATACTTGTAAGTGCAAGTAAATAAAATTGCAAAAAATTCTCATATAAAAATTTCATAATGCTAAATTTAGTTTAGAAAAAGTAAGGAGTTTTTATATGAGTTATAAACATATTGGGATAGATGAAAGAATTTATATTGAGAATCAATTGAAATTTAAAGTTAAAATTAGTGAAATAGCTAAAAATCTTAATCGAAGTATTAGTACTAATTCGAGAAGTTAATAGAAATAAAGATAATGATCATTATTTTTCATTAATTGCACAAAATAAAGCTGTAAATAGAAAAAAATCACATATTATTTTTCATAAGTTTAAATATAAAGATTTAGTCAAATATATACAACAAAAACTATTATTGGGCTGATCACCTGAACAAATTTATGGCAGAATTAAAAACGAACTTCTCCCCACATGTACTTGTGGAGGAAACAATGAAATTGAATGAGTTCAATAATACTTTTCAAACTGAAAAACAATGTCTTGCATATATAGCAAGTTTGAAACAAATCAAATGTAGTAGGTGTTCTAGTTTTAATTTGAATACTTCTAATTTAAGAAGAATGAGATGTTTGAAATGTCATCAAACATTCAGTATTCTCACGGGCACTATATTTTCAAAGTCACAAACACCTTTAATATCTTGGTTTTATCTCATTTTTAGATGAATAAACACCAAACATGGAATTCCATCAACTGATGTTGCAAAAGAATTGGGAGTGACCTTGAAAACAGCTTGAAGAATGGGTCATAAAATCCGAAGTGCCATTGCTAAACAAAAACCTCAATTCATTGTTGAAGGCATAGTGCAAATGGATGAAATGTATCTTTCACATATGGGGTTTAAAAAACAAGGAAGATCCTTGTTGAATAAAACCTTGATTGTTGGTATTTATGAAAAAACAACCAACAATCTGATTGTGAAAGTATTGAAAAACGCAAACAGTAAAAATCTTTTGCAGTTTGCAATAAACCACATTTCTTCAAAGTGTGTTGTACATACTGATTTTTGAAAAGGATATCGCGATTTGAAATCGGTTTTCACTAAGCATGAAACAGTTAACCATCAAGATGGCTATGTTTCAAAAACTGGTGTAAATACCAACCAAATTGAGTCAGTATGAAAACATATACGAAGAACATTTAAAACACATATCAAAGTTGCAAAACATCATATTCATTTATATGCAAAAGAAGCTGCATATAAATTCAATAACATACCTAGTTTTGAAACTGTAATGCTATGTTTTATTTAAAAATGTGGGGAGAAGTTCGTAGATAGGCTTTTCTCAGCATTTATGTGATAAGATTTAAAAATAGTACATAAAGGGAGAAAAGCCATTAAAAATTTTCATAAACAATGAGCTATCAGCTTTAAAACAATTTACAATTGAATTTATTCTGGATTATTTGATAAAGTTACTAGTAAAAATTTAAGAAGAAAAGGTAAAAAACGAAGATCTCAAGAAAATCGTGGTAAATTTAATGGTAAATCAATTAAAGAACGAGATAATAATGTTAATGATCGCATAACTCTTGGTCATTGAGAAGGAGATACTATAGTATCATCAAGAGGTAAAAGTAAATCATGTTTAATAACTTTAGTTGAAAGAGTATCACGATTTACTTTAGCAATGTTAGTTAAAAACAAAACTACTAAAGTTATTAATAAAAATATCATTCATTATTTATCAATTCTTCCTAAAAATATTGTTAAAACTATTACTTTTGATCGTGGTAAAGAATTTGCAAATTGACAACAACTTGAAAAAAGTTAGATGTGAAAATTTATTTTGCAAATCCATATTCACCTTGACAAAGAGGTACTAATGAAAATACTAATGGTTTAATTAGAGAAAAATTTCCTAAAAATTTACGGACTTCTCCCCACATGTACTTGTGGAGGAAACAATGAAATTGAATAAGTTCAATAATACTTTTCAAACTGAAAAACAATGTCTTGCATATATAGCAAGTTTGAAACAAATCAAATGTGGGAGATTGTCAAAAATCCGGAATAAATTAAATCTTATATAGTCTTATTATATTTTAGACAAGAAATAATTTGGATTTTTATGAAATTGTAAATCTATCTTACTACTAATTTAAAAATATTACAATTAAAATACTCAATTTTATAAATTATAAAAACATTTTAATAATTTAATTAACATAAATATATAACAAAAATTCTTATTAACTTTTAATTTAATAAGTTTTTTTAATTTTTTATTTTAAAATAAGTAAAATTATGTTTTTAAATTTATTTGATTACATTTAAAAATAACCATTTTTATATGCAAAATTGTAAAGGTAAGTGCAACTAAATTATTTTTCTATTCAAATATTCGATTGGTGAAAGATAATTTAGTATTTTTCTGGGTCTTTGGTTTAAAGACAATATAAATTTATGAACTTCATTTTTATTAGTTTTTGAAAAAATAAATTTTTTAGGAAATTTTTCTCTAATTAAACCATTAGTATTTTCATTAGTACCTCTTTGTCAAGGTGAATATGGATTTGCAAAATAAATTTTCACATCTAACTTTTTTCAAGTTGTTGTCAATTTGCAAATTCTTTACCACGATCAAAAGTAATAGTTTTAACAATATTTTTAGGAAGAATTGATAAATAATGAATGATATTTTTATTAATAACTTTAGTAGTTTTGTTTTTAACTAACATTGCTAAAGTAAATCGTGATACTCTTTCAACTAAAGTTATTAAACATGATTTACTTTTACCTCTTGATGATACTATAGTATCTCCTTCTCAATGACCAAGAGTTATGCGATCATTAACATTATTATCTCGTTCTTTAATTGATTTACCATTAAATTTACCACGATTTTCTTGAGATCTTCGTTTTTTACCTTTTCTTCTTAAATTTTTACTAGTAACTTTATCAAATAATCCAGAATAAATTCAATTGTAAATTGTTTTAAAGCTGATAGCTCATTGTTTATGAAAATTTTTAATTCTGCCATAAATTTGTTCAGGTGATCAGCCCAATAATAGTTTTTGTTGTATATATTTGACTAAATCTTTATATTTAAACTTATGAAAAATAATATGTGATTTTTTTCTATTTACAGCTTTATTTTGTGCAATTAATGAAAAATAATGATCATTATCTTTATTTCTATTAACTTCTCGAATAATAGTACTAATACTTCGATTAAGATTTTTAGCTATTTCATTAATTTTAACTTTAAATTTCAATTGATTCTCAATATAAATTCTTTCATCTATCCCAATATGTTTATAACTCATATAAAAACTCCTTACTTTTTCTAAACTAAATTTAGCATTATGAAATTTTTATATGAGAATTTTTTGCAATTTTATTTACTTGCACTTACAAGTATAATTCAGCATATAAATAAAAATACTATATGTTCTATTAACAATCATTTCTTTTAAAACATGTCAAATATTTGTTTCAGTAAAACAACCAATATTTCATTTTGCACCTTGATTAACAATACCTTTTTATTATTTTTAAAATATTGTTTTTTTAACTTTTTATGATTATCTAATTCTTTATATAAATAATCAATTAATTGTTCATATTGACCATTATTAATGAAATCTTTACAATTATTATATTCACTTCAATATTTTCCTTTATTTCCCGCCATTATACCAAGATATAATGTTATAATTAAATGGAATTTATCTAAAACAAACTCAGCACCAAGATAATCTGCTACATCTTTAATTCATCCAGCACTATCCCCACAAATAATTATTTTTGCTTGTTCAACATTTTCATAAAATTTTTGACAATGTTCTTTAACAAATTCAGCAGTTTTTTTAACTCCAATTGCTGTTCTTGTTGGTCTAATAATTGCCTTTACTCTTTTATTTTGTACTTTATGATTAATATTATCTGTATATGTTGTTATTAATCTCATAGAGTGTTTTATACCTTTACGTTTAAAATCTCAAAATTTTCGATGTCGGAAATGTTTAGTAATCTGTGTAACTTACAAAAATAACTATGTTTAATTAATTCTAGTAAATATAATTAAATGACTAGAAAGAGTGAGTTACAGATGGCTAAAAAGATAACTTTAATAATAATGATCCAATATCAAAAGCAGTAGATTTATTACTAGAAAATACTGAAGATTTAACAACAGTTTTTAAACCTGGCGGTTTATATAAAGAATTAACAAAAAGATTAGTTGAAAAAATGTTGAATTCTGAAATGCAAAATTATTTAGGATATGAAAAAAATCAACATAGTACTACTGAAAATGCTCGTAATGGTACAAGTTCAAAAAAATTAATAACTCAACAAGGTAAAATTGAAATTGATGTACCAAGAGATCGCAATAGTAATTTTACTCCTGTAATAGTTCCTAAAAGGCAAAGAAGATTTGATGGTTTTGATCAACAAGTTCTTTCTTTATATGCAAAAGGAATGACATTATCTGACATTAGAATGCAGTTGCAAGAGTTATATCATGGTGCTGATATTAGTGAAAGTGTTATTAGTCAAATTACTGATGATGTTATTGATGATGTTAAAGCATGACAAAATCGACCATTAGAAAGTATTTATCCTATTGTTTATTTTGATTGTATAGTAGTTAAAGTACGACAAGATAAACGGATTATTAACAAATCAGTTTATATAGCATTAGGAGTTGATTTAGAAGGCAAAAAAGATGTTTTAGGATTATGAATTAGTGAAAATGAAGGTTCTAAGTTTTGATTATCTAATTTCACAGAAATGAAAAATCGTGGCTTAAATGATATTCTTATTGCTTGTAGTGATAATTTAACAGGCATGTCAGAAGCAATACAATCAGTTTATCCTAAAACAGAACATCAATTATGCATTGTTCATCAAATTAGAAATAGTTTAAAATATGTTTCATACAAACATCGAAAAGGTCTAGTTGCAGATTTAAAACCAATTTATAGTGCATGTAGTGAAGAACAAGCAATGCAAGCTTTAGAATCGTTTGAAAGTAAATGAAATAAACAATATCCTCAAATTACTAAATCTTGATATAAAAATTGAGATAATTTAATGGTTTTTATTAGTTATCCAGTAGAAATCAAAAGAGTGATTTATACTACAAATGCTATTGAATCTGTTAATAGTCAATTACGAAAAATCATCAGAAATAAAAAAGTTTTTCCTAATGATATGGCAGTTTTCAAAATATTTTACTTGGCAATTGAAAATATAACAAAAAAATGAACATTGCCTATTCAAAATTGAAATACAGCAATTGCTCATTTTATGATAAAATTTGAAGACAGAATTAATCTAAATTAGTAACTTTGTAAAACAAAGATACACAGATTATTAAAAAGCCTCTCGATGTCCATCATCAATTGCTACAAAAATAGGTTGATTTTTTTCTAATTTTACTTTTACTGGATTTGAACCAATTACTTCTAAATTTTTAAAAACTCTATGAACAGTACTAACACTAATACCTGCTTTTTTACAAATAGCACAAATATCATGGTATCTTTTTCCATCAGCAAAATATTCAATAATAGTTTGTTCAATATCTTCACCAATTCTTTTATACTTAGGTAATTGTAGTCATTCATCAACTAAACAAATACGAACTAATTTTTGTAATTTTTCATCAAAATATTCATAAATTCTTCTTTTATAAGTTACTAATCCATACATTGTTTTTCTTGTTCGATATTGATAATCAACAATTTTATATTTCTTTTTATCTCTTGTATTTTTTATTCTTCAATCTCATTTTTCTCATTTTTTTGTTATATGTTCTAAAACTAATTTATCAATTTTTGCATTTTGTTCTCTAAAATTTCATTTATAATTAAAATTCAAATTTATTTCTCCTAACTATTTTAAAAAAATCTAAATTTATTGTAAATATATTTAAAAAATTAATTTACTTAATTATTATATACGAACTTCTCCCTACATGTACTTGTGGAGGAAACAATGAAATTGAATGAGTTCAATAATACTTTTCAAACTGAAAAACAATGTCTTGCATATATAGCAAGTTTGAAACAAATCAAATGTAGTAGGTGTTCTAGTTTTAATTTGAATACTTCTAATTTAAGAAGAATGAGATGTTTGAAATGTCATCAAACATTCAGTATTCTCACGGGCACTATATTTTCAAAGTCACAAACACCTTTAATATCTTGGTTTTATCTCATTTTAGATGAATAAACACCAAACATGGAATTCCATCAACTGATGTTGCAAAAGAATTGGGAGTGACCTTGAAAACAGCTTGAAGAATGGGTCATAAAATCCGAAGTGCCATTGCTAAACAAAAACCTCAATTCATTGTTGAAGGCATAGTGCAAATGGATGAAATGTATCTTTCACATATGGGGTTTAAAAAACAAGGAAGATCCTTGTTGAATAAAACCTTGATTGTTGGTATTTATGAAAAAACAACCAACAATCTGATTGTGAAAGTATTGAAAAACGCAAACAGTAAAAATCTTTTGCAGTTTGCAATAAACCACATTTCTTCAAAGTGTGTTGTACATACTGATTTTTGAAAAGGATATCGCGATTTGAAATCGGTTTTCACTAAGCATGAAACAGTTAACCATCAAGATGGCTATGTTTCAAAAACTGGTGTAAATACCAACCAAATTGAGTCAGTATGAAAACATATACGAAGAACATTTAAAACACATATCAAAGTTGCAAAACATCATATTCATTTATATGCAAAAGAAGCTGCATATAAATTCAATAACATACCTAGTTTTGAAACTGTAATGCTATGTTTTATTTAAAAATGTGGGGAGAAGTTCGTAGATAGGCTTTTCTCAGCATTTATGTGATAAGATTTAAAAATAGTACATAAAGGGAGAAAAGCCATTATATAAATATATAAGTGTAATTTTAAATAAAATAAAAAATATTTTAAAAAATGCTTTCATATTTAAAATATAATAAATAATTTCAATATCATTAATAGTATAGGTCTCATAAAATAAACGCCTTTAATTTAGGCGTTATTTTGCGTTTAAAAGAATACTTGTAAAAATAATCAAAAATAGTACAATTTATAAGTAAAATTAAGGAAAAAGGAGAATAAATTATGATTAACAAAGAAAAAGAAAAAGAATTTTGAAAAAAATATGAACAGCATATCAAAGATAATAAATGTCAGTTTGTAATGTCAAAATTTTGTAATAGACCTGCTAACAGAAATTGTATAATGTGTGATTATCCTGCTTGTGCCTATTGTTTTAGATTAAAGATGAATGATAGATATTCACGTTTTTGTTTTAATTGTTTAAAAGATACTTTTGAAGAAGAAGATATTGAAAAGTTCATGGATATGCTTTTAACAGACAACAATACAAAAAACTTACATTAATAGTAAAAAAAGGAGTAATTAAAATGCAAGATAGTAAAGAAATATTAAAAAATATACAAAATGAAGTTGAACAACAACAAGAAAAAATAAACTCTAAAATAAAAAAATGAACATTGCCTATTCAAAATTGGGAAATGTTTAGTAATCTGTGTAACTTACAAAAATAACTATGTTTAATTAATTCTAGTAAATATAATTAAATGACTAGAAAGAGTGAGTTACAGATGGCTAAAAAAGATAACTTTAATAATAATGATCCAATATCAAAAGCAGTAGATTTATTACTAGAAAATACTGAAGATTTAACAACAGTTTTTAAACCTGGCGGTTTATATAAAGAATTAACAAAAAGATTAGTTGAAAAAATGTTGAATTCTGAAATGCAAAATTATTTAGGATATGAAAAAAATCAACATAGTACTACTGAAAATGCTCGTAATGGTACAAGTTCAAAAAAATTAATAACTCAACAAGGTAAAATTGAAATTGATGTACCAAGAGATCGCAATAGTAATTTTACTCCTGTAATAGTTCCTAAAAGGCAAAGAAGATTTGATGGTTTTGATCAACAAGTTCTTTCCTTGTATGCAAAAGGAATGACATTATCTGACATTAGAATGCAGTTGCAAGAGTTATATCATGGTGCTGATATTAGTGAAAGTGTTATTAGTCAAATTACTGATGATGTTATTGATGATGTTAAAGCATGACAAAATCGACCATTAGAAAGTATTTATCCTATTGTTTATTTTGATTGTATAGTAGTTAAAGTACGACAAGATAAACGGATTATTAACAAATCAGTTTATATAGCATTAGGAGTTGATTTAGAAGGCAAAAAGATGTTTTAGGATTATGAATTAGTGAAAATGAAGGTTCTAAGTTTTGATTATCTAATTTCACAGAAATGAAAAATCGTGGCTTAAATGATATTCTTATTGCTTGTAGTGATAATTTAACAGGCATGTCAGAAGCAATACAATCAGTTTATCCTAAAACAGAACATCAATTATGCATTGTTCATCAAATTAGAAATAGTTTAAAATATGTTTCATACAAACATCGAAAAGGTCTAGTTGCAGATTTAAAACCAATTTATAGTGCATGTAGTGAAGAACAAGCAATGCAAGCTTTAGAATCGTTTGAAAGTAAATGAAATAAACAATATCCTCAAATTACTAAATCTTGATATAAAAATTGAGATAATTTAATGGTTTTTATTAGTTATCCAGTAGAAATCAAAAGAGTGATTTATACTACAAATGCTATTGAATCTGTTAATAGTCAATTACGAAAAATCATCAGAAATAAAAAAGTTTTTCCTAATGATATGGCAGTTTTCAAAATATTTTACTTGGCAATTGAAAATATAACAAAAAAATGAACATTGCCTATTCAAAATTGAAATACAGCAATTGCTCATTTTATGATAAAATTTGAAGACAGAATTAATCTAAATTAGTAACTTTGTAAAACAAAGATACACAGATTATTAAAAAGCCTCAATCAAAAATTAGGACAAGGAAATAAAATGCAAAATTGTAAAGGTAAGTGCAACTAAATTATTTTTCTATTCAAATATTCGATTGGTGAAAGATAATTTAGTATTTTTCTGGGTCTTTGGTTTAAAGACAATATAAATTTATGAACTTCATTTTTATTAGTTTTTGAAAAAATAAATTTTTTAGGAAATTTTTCTCTAATTAAACCATTAGTATTTTCATTAGTACCTCTTTGTCAAGGTGAATATGGATTTGCAAAATAAATTTTCACATCTAACTTTTTTCAAGTTGTTGTCAATTTGCAAATTCTTTACCACGATCAAAAGTAATAGTTTTAACAATATTTTTAGGAAGAATTGATAAATAATGAATGATATTTTTATTAATAACTTTAGTAGTTTTGTTTTTAACTAACATTGCTAAAGTAAATCGTGATACTCTTTCAACTAAAGTTATTAAACATGATTTACTTTTACCTCTTGATGATACTATAGTATCTCCTTCTCAATGACCAAGAGTTATGCGATCATTAACATTATTATCTCGTTCTTTAATTGATTTACCATTAAATTTACCACGATTTTCTTGAGATCTTCGTTTTTTACCTTTTCTTCTTAAATTTTTACTAGTAACTTTATCAAATAATCGAGAATAAATTCAATTGTAAATTGTTTTAAAGCTGATAGCTCATTGTTTATGAAAATTTTTAATTCTGCCATAAATTTGTTCAGGTGATCAGCCCAATAATAGTTTTTGTTGTATATATTTGACTAAATCTTTATATTTAAACTTATGAAAAATAATATGTGATTTTTTTCTATTTACAGCTTTATTTTGTGCAATTAATGAAAAATAATGATCATTATCTTTATTTCTATTAACTTCTCGAATAATAGTACTAATACTTCGATTAAGATTTTTAGCTATTTCACTAATTTTAACTTTAAATTTCAATTGATTCTCAATATAAATTCTTTCATCTATCCCAATATGTTTATAACTCATATAAAAACTCCTTACTTTTTCTAAACTAAATTTAGCATTATGAAATTTTTATATGAGAATTTTTTGCAATTTTATTTACTTGCACTTACAAGTATAATTCAGCAAATAATTAAAATTAATTACAACGAACTAACTCATCAAAATTCACTTATAAAATGACTTTGTCAACAAAAAGATATAATTTCCTATCAAACAGAAAAAGAACTAAAATCAGAAGGTCACTTGATAAAAGACGTTTGAGGAAATACTAAAAGTAAACAAGGTTATCCTGATTTATTAGTTCATTATGAAGATAAAGATATGATTATTGAGTTTGAAAGAACACGCAAATCAAAAGAGAAATTTAAATTGAAATTAAATAACTTACGTAGTTATTTACTACAAAATATTCACATCAAATGACTTGTACCAAACGAAAGCATGAAAAAATTTATTAATGATCAACTACAAGCATATAACTGAAAAATAGAACAACATCACATTGAAATATTTAATAATATAGATATTTCATAACTCAATTTTGGTTAAAACTTTAACTAATTGCAAAATACACAAAATTTGATAACATGTAGTTGTTATCAAATATATAAGTTTTAACCCATTACTTTTATACCAAAGTAAATGGGTTTTAATGTTTAAAAGGAGATATTATAATGGCAACAATAGATAAAAGTAAATCTCAAACATATGATTTTTTATCAAAAAATAAATCCATAGAAAATGTTCTAAATCAACCAAACATTACTTTCAAAAAAAGAAAAGACATGGGGGAAAAACATTTAAAATTATTGAAAAAATATTGCTAATAATCAGCTAATTAATGATAATTTATCAAAAAATAATAGAGAAAATTTAGAACAAGTTACTAATAATTTAACAAATGAAGTAAAAGAGCAAGAAACCAATAATGATATATGAACAAAATTTAAAAATTACTTAAATTGAACAACATTAAATGTAGAAGAACTAATACAAGTTCAAAAAAAAGTTCAAAAACTAGAAAAAGATAATCAACAATTAAAAAATGAGATTGAAAAATTAAAACAAAGCAATGTTAATTTGGCAAAATATTCATATAATGCTATAACAATTTATGATGAAAAACAAAGTAAAAAAACAGGTATTAATAAAATTCACGAAGAAATTTTACCAATAGAAGATAAAATAATTTTTATAACTACTTTTGTAAATATTGATAATTCCATTACTGAAGAAGTAATTTATTTTCAAGAACTTATAAATAGTGATATACAAGTTGTTCAACAAATAAAAAATTATAAAAATATCAGTGAATATAAAAAAGATATTGTACTAATGGAAGACACTTCAAAATATAATAATTGTCAGTTTTTACCAATTAAAGACTTTTTAAAAAAACAACAAGATTTTAAACTAAAACCAACTAAAAAAGAAATAGGTATATGAATAATTAGTTGATTAATAATACCCTTAGGTGTAGTGGCTATTAATCTTATTCATCCTCCATTATTAATAATGAGTCTTGTAATTGGTGGTATTGCTATAGTCCTTAGAGGAGGGGCAGAAGTATTTTCACCAAAATCAAAAAAAGTTTGATCATGAATTTCTAACAAAATATGTAATAATGAAGAACTAAAAGAAAAAAATAAAAAAGAACGTCAATCAATAATTAAAAATTTAACAAATGATAAACTAGAAACTAAATTACAAACACAATATGATATTTTAAAACAAAAAATTGATAATAGGAAAGAAGAAATTCCAAATCAACTAATAAGTAATAAATCAAATAGTGTTCTAGAAAATCTAAATATTGAATCAAAAAATAAGAACAATTTTGATTCATCTATACGAAATACAGTAAACCAACAAGAATTACAACCTTCAACAATTACAAATCATAACTGAAATAAGGTAAAATGTTTATTAACATAATCGATAAGTGATAAATTTTTAATGACTATTTTGAAAAAATAATGATTTTTTATTATTTTTTACACATTTTTAGTTTTAAAATTATATACTTTTATTGAATATTTTAAGGGTAGAAAAAAATATTCAAAAATAATCAAAGGAGAAAGTAAATATGTGAAGATCAAATAATAATTGAAGTCAAGCAGATAAAGACAAACTTAACAAAAGAGCTGAAGAAGCTAACAAAGCTTGAGGAGAAAAAAACGAACGTGAAAGACGAGAAAAAAATTCTAATGCTTTTTGATTTGAAAAAGACAAATCAAAAATAAACAATGAAGGTTCAACAAGTAAAAGTCAAAGTTCTAGTAGTAAATCACAAAAAATGTAAATCTTAAATACTTCAAAACTGCACAATTGTGCAGTTTGCTTAATAATTTTATGTTTTATTGTAGAATTTTAATTAAAATATTTAACTTAAATAAGTGTTAAAATATAAAATAAAAGTGTTATAATAAAATTATTCTTATTTTTTATAGAACAAAATAATTTTAAAAAATGAATATAAAATTTAAATAAACATAAATTCGAGGCTTTTTAATAATCTGTGTATCTTTGTTTTACAAAGTTACTAATTTAGATTAATTCTGTCTTCAAATTTTATCATAAAATGAGCAATTGCTGTATTTCAATTTTGAATAGGCAATGTTCATTTTTTTGTTATATTTTCAATTGCCAAGTAAAATATTTTGAAAACTGCCATATCATTAGGAAAAACTTTTTTATTTCTGATGATTTTTCGTAATTGACTATTAACAGATTCAATAGCATTTGTAGTATAAATCACTCTTTTGATTTCTACTGGATAACTAATAAAAACCATTAAATTATCTCAATTTTTATATCAAGATTTAGTAATTTGAGGATATTGTTTATTTCATTTACTTTCAAACGATTCTAAAGCTTGCATTGCTTGTTCTTCACTACATGCACTATAAATTGGTTTTAAATCTGCAACTAGACCTTTTCGATGTTTGTATGAAACATATTTTAAACTATTTCTAATTTGATGAACAATGCATAATTGATGTTCTGTTTTAGGATAAACTGATTGTATTGCTTCTGACATGCCTGTTAAATTATCACTACAAGCAATAAGAATATCATTTAAGCCACGATTTTTCATTTCTGTGAAATTAGATAATCAAAACTTAGAACCTTCATTTTCACTAATTCATAATCCTAAAACATCTTTTTTGCCTTCTAAATCAACTCCTAATGCTATATAAACTGATTTGTTAATAATCCGTTTATCTTGTCGTACTTTAACTACTATACAATCAAAATAAACAATAGGATAAATACTTTCTAATGGTCGATTTTGTCATGCTTTAACATCATCAATAATATCATCAGTAATTTGACTAATAACACTTTCACTAATATCAGCACCATGATATAACTCTTGCAACTGCATTCTAATGTCAGATAATGTCATTCCTTTTGCATACAAGGAAAGAACTTGTTGATCAAAACCATCAAATCTTCTTTGCCTTTTAGGAACTATTACAGGAGTAAAATTACTATTGCGATCTCTTGGTACATCAATTTCAATTTTACCTTGTTGAGTTATTAATTTTTTTGAACTTGTACCATTACGAGCATTTTCAGTAGTACTATGTTGATTTTTTTCATATCCTAAATAATTTTGCATTTCAGAATTCAACATTTTTTCAACTAATCTTTTTGTTAATTCTTTATATAAACCGCCAGGTTTAAAAACTGTTGTTAAATCTTCAGTATTTTCTAGTAATAAATCTACTGCTTTTGATATTGGATCATTATTATTAAAGTTATCTTTTTTAGCCATCTGTAACTCACTCTTTCTAGTCATTTAATTATATTTACTAGAATTAATTAAACATAGTTATTTTTGTAAGTTACACAGATTACTAAACATTTCCGTAGGTATTGATGATATTAAATTGGAAAATAATGAAATTTTTCAACTTGAATTAAAATAAAAGTTTTTTATAATTCTTTAATCTTGGCATTGATTAATTTTTTTTGATTTTGATACTTTTCTAATTTCTGCTTTTCTATTTCAACTTTTGTTGGTGGTGCCTTTGCTAAAAATTGTTGGTTATTTAAAATATCTTTACTACGTTTTATTTCATTTTCAATATAAACTAATTCCCCTTTTAATTTTGCTAATTGTTCTTCTTTATTAAATAAATTTGAAACATTAATTTCTATTACTGCTGAATTAATAATTTTAATTATTTTATTATTAACAGACAACGGACTATCACTAATAGTAACAATTTGACTATTAGTTAATTGTAATAAATAAGGATTTAAAGTATTTTTTTCTACTTCAAAAAAAGAATTAGTCGTATTGATATGAATAGTTAACGGTAATTTTAAAGATAAATTAAGTTCTTTACGAATTTCTCGAATATTACCAATAATTTCAATTAATATTTCAACAAATTGTGTTACAACTTTTGTTTTTTCCATAACTTTAACTTTAGGAAACTTATTTGTTAAAATGCTATTTTTATACCCCATTTCTTCATAAATTGCTTCTGTAATAAAGGGAATAAAGGGATGAACCATAATAATAATTTGCTGTAAAACATAATATAATGTTTGTAATGAGTTACTTTGTTGTTCTTGATTTTGTAAATTAACTTTATTTAATTCAATATATCAAGAACAATATTTATTTCATATAAAATTTGATAGTGCTTTAACTACTAAAACAAATTCATATTTTTCCATATATTGCTCTACATAAATAATCAATTGATTAAGTTCTTGTAAAATTCATTGATCAATAAATGATAACGAATTATTATAGACAATATTTTCATCCAATTGAAACTTATCATCAATATTCATTAGCACATAACGTGCAGCGTTTCATAACTTATTATTGAAATTTCAAGCTGACTCAACTTTAGTAATACTAAATCTTAAATCTTGACCGGGAGCACAATTGCTAACTAAAAAGTAACGTAAAGCATCCGCACCATACTTTTTAATAACTTCCATTGGATCAATTCCATTATTTAATGATTTTGACATTTTTCTACCTTGTTCATCACGAATTAAACCATGAATTAAAACATTAGTAAATGGTTTTTGATTAGTAAATTTTCAACCCATAAACATCATTCGTGCAACTCAAAAAAATAAAATATCATAAGCAGTAACTAATACTGATATTGGATAATATTTTTGCAAATCAACATTTTTTTGTGGTCAACCCAAGGTTACAAAAGGTCATAAACCGCTAGAAAATCATGTATCTAATACGTCTGATTCTTGAATATAATCGTTAATTGGTGATGGTGGATTAGTATCAACATAAATTTTCTTAGTTTTTTTATGATATCAAACCGGAAGCGAATGACCCCATCACAATTGACGGGAAATACATCAATCTTGAATATTATTTAATCACTGCAAAAGTTGTTGTTCAAATAATATTGGATGAAAATCAATCTTTGTTTTCTTATTTTTTTGTTTATCAATAATCATTTCAACTAATGGTTTCATTTTTATGAATCATTGTTGTGATAAATATGATTCAATAATAGCGTTACTTCTTTCTGAATAACCAACTTGATGAAGATGGTCTTCAACCTTTACAACTAAATTTTCTTTTCTTAATTGTTCAACTAATTGTTTACGACATACCATTCGATCTTGATTAATATATGATTGTGCTAATTCATTCATAGTTCCATCAACATTCATACAAATAGGCATTGCTAAATTGTGACGTAATGCAATTTCATAGTCATTAGCATCATGAGCCGGTGTACATTTCATAGCACCCGTTCCAAAATTCATATCAACATAATCATCAGCAATGACTTTAATTAACATTTTATTAGCCGGATTAATAACCATTTTACCAATAAATTGTAAATAACGTTTATCTTTACTATTTACAACTATACACTGATCAGCAAACATTGTTTCTGGTCTGGTAGTAGCAATAGTAATAAATTCACTACTATTTTCTATAAAATATTTTAAATAATACATTTTTCCTTTTGTTTCATGATAATTTAATTCAATATTAGAAATAGCGGTTTTTAATTCTGGATCTCAATTTACTATCTTTTTTCCTCTATAAACTAAACCTTCTTTATATAACTTTACAAATACTTCATTAACTGCTTGTTTAACATTTTCATCTAAAGTAAATACTTCATGCGAATAATCTAATGCTAAACCAAGTTTTGCTCACTGTTTTCTTATGTTTTGTGCATATTCTGTTTTTCATTTTCATGCTTGTTGTAAAAATTTATCTTTACCTAATTCTTGCAAATTAAGTTTTTGTTCTTCTTTAATACGTTGTGCAACTTTAACTTGTGTGGCAATGCCAGCATGATCCATACCGGGTATAAATAAAGTATTAAATCCTTGTAAACGTTTATAACGAATTAATAAATCTTGGATAGTACTATCTCAAGCATGACCTAAATGTAAAAGTCCGGTTACATTGGGTGGTGGTAAGATAATAGAAAATGTAGGATTAATAGAACTAACATTTGCCTTAAATAATCCAGATTTTACTCATTGTTGATAACGATCCTTTTCAATTTCAATATGATTATATTTTTTGTTTAAATTTCTATTCATTTGTTATACTCCTTTTTAAAATAAAAAAACATTCCACAAATAGGAACGTTTTTTAACGCGGTACCATCCTAATTCATTTACAAAGTAAATCCACTTAATTATTATTTAAATTACTAATAATATAAGTTACCTTCAAATTAAACTTGCTTAGTTTACAGCAACCACTAAGTCTCTAAATTACCATTTAATTTTACTCTTTTATATTTTAAATTAATTATGTATTTTATTTTACATTGTTAATTTTAAAAAACAAGACATTTGAGAAAAGAAAAAATCTAAATATTAAAATTATCTTTTTTAAAAACAGGAGTTGATGTTTTCATAGACTGCATGCAGTCTAATTTATTTTTTATATTTTGATCAAAATCACACAATAAAGGAGTATCATCTTTTTTTATTGTCTTTTTTTGATATGCTTGTTTTTCTAATAATTTTATTTTTCTTTGTTCTGGTGTTAAGTTATTTCACCATTTTTTTGCCTCATTTTTAACAACATCTACTTGTTTGGGGGTTAAAGTATTTCATCATTGTTTTGGATTTTTGATTATTTGTTCTCTTTGTTGATTAAATCAATCAATAACTTTTTGATAATCCTCCTTTAAAATTGATTCTTCATGTATTAAAACTTTATCTAAAATACTAGATAATATTTCACTATCCTTTAATATCTTTTGTTCATCATTTATAGCTTTTGATTTTGACTTATCAAAATCAATAAAAATTTCTTTTATTTTAATATTTTTTCACTTTTTAATATCATCTCTTTTATTAAAAATTGCATGAGGTATATTAATTTCATAATCATAAAAAAAAGTTTTTTTATTTCATGCATAAGTGAATCCTAATTTTTCATAAAATTCACCGACAGTAGCATTAGTTGGATCTGATAATAAAATAAGGTTTTCGATATTATTGCTATGACATATCTCAAAAATTTTGTAAATAAGTAAACTACCATATTGTTGCTTACGATATTTTTCTTCAATAAATATACTTTCTAAAATATCTTCTTTTTTCTAAATCAATAATAAGTAATGCGTCACCAATTTTATTACTAAATTCATCAATTAATAATAAACTTTTTATACTTGGATTATTTAAATTATTAGTAATAATAACTTCTCTGCCGTTTGCCATATTTTAACTTCTTTCTAATAAATTCAACGGACTTCTCCCCACATGTACTTGTGGAGAGAAGTCCGTATATAATATTTTTTTAATTAAATTAATTTAATAAAAACAAAAAAACTAATATAGGTAAAACTATCTATACTAGTAATTAACAGTTATTAAATTAATTTAATAATATCATAAAATATCTTTTTTTAAAAAAAACAAATTGGATGCAAAAAATATATTATATAACTTTTTTATTACATTTAACCTTACTAATAACATAAAATTTTTTCCTAATATTTATATATTTTTATTTCTATCATAAACTAAACACTTATTGCATTTATATTTTAAACAACTTAAAATATAAATTAACTTCTTAAACTTAAGAAGTTATTGGGGAAAAAAAAAAAGGAGATCTTAATGAAAATATTAATCAAAACATTAAGTGTTTTAACACTTGCAACAACCACAGGTAATTTAACTAGTTTCTTAGAACCTGTTTAGAATCTTTTAATAAAATTGAAATAAAGGACAGAACAACCATTTGTAAACTAGTATTTAGTTTTCTTTCACAATTTTTTCATAATCTTCTGCATTTTTCTAATCATGCAAAGCTTCGTTCTACAACTCATCTTTTTGGTAGTACTACAAAAGAATGTAATTCATTACGTTTTACAACTTCAACATTTGCATTTATGATTGTTTTGATTGCAGAAGCAAATTTTTCACCAGTATAGCCAGCATCTACTATTATTTTTTGAACTGTAGAAAGATTTTCTTTTTCACTTTTAATCATTATGATAGCACTATTACGATCTGTTTTTTCTGCTGTAGTTATGTAAATTGCATGTGGTAAACCTTGCGTATCAACTGCAATATGACGTTTTATTCCTGAAATCTTTTTACCAGCATCATAACCTTTATTTTCAGTAGTATCTGTATTTTTAACACTTTGCGAATCAATTATACAAAAACTAGTTTTTTCTTTTCGATGATTCTTAATACGAATCTTTTTAACTAATTTTTTTTAAAATTAATTGCAATACACTAGGTTCTTTATCTGGATGGGTTACACTTTATTGGACACTAATTACGTAGACAAGTGAACAAATTTGTTAAAAGAAAGGAACTATAATTATGACCAATATTAACTCATATACCGACGAATTTAAAAAGCAAATAGTAGCTTTATATCAAAGTGGTAAGTCAGTGTCTTGTCTTGCTAAAGAATATAATGTTAATATAATGTTACAAGAGCAACTACTTATAAATGAATTAAACAATTTACTAATTCAGGTAGTTTTAAAATTAAAAATAATCTTTCAGATTTAGAAAAACAATTAATTCAAGCAAATAAAGAATTAAAACAGTTACGAATGGAAAATGATATTTTAAAGCAAGCAGCACTAATAATAGGCAGAAAATAGAAATTATTACTAAAAATAAAGTTAAATATAAAATTCGCACAATGTGTCGTTTTTTAAAACTCTCTAAATCAACATATTATTTTAATTTAAAGAAAAAAGAAAAATTCAAAATAATATTTATGATGAAGCTGTTATTAGTGCTTTTAAAGAAAATAAAGAAGTTTATGGTACTAGAAGATTAAAAGTCATACTAGCAAACCAAGAAATTTATTTATCACGCAGAAAAATTAAAAAAATTATGAATAAGCATAATTTAATATCAAAATACACTAAATTATCATTCAAAAATCATCATAATAAAGTCAATGATAGTCAAATTACCAATCTTGTTAATAGAGACTTTAATAATAGAATTAAAAATGAAGTTATTGTCAGTGATTTAACTTATGTTCAAGTTAATGGTAAATGAAACTATATTTGCCTATTAGTAGACCTGTACAACCGCGAAATTATTGGACATAGTGTTGGAGTTAAAAAAGATGCATCATTAGTACATCAAGCATTTATGCACTCAAATCGCTGTTTAAAAGATATTCAAATATTTCATAGCGATCGCGGTAATGAATTCAATAATAAAACTATTGATAAACTTTTATTAGCATTCAATATTACCCGTTCTTTAAGCAAAAAAGGATGTCCTTATGACAATGCTGTTGCTGAAGCAACTTTTAAAACTTTCAAAACAGAGTTTATTAATGATAAAAATTTTACATCATTAATCCAATTAAAATTAGAATTATTTGATTACATAAATTGATATAACAACATAAGAATTCACAGCACTCTAAACTACCTAACTCCCGTTAAATATCATGAACAAATGTCTACCAAAAAATAGTCCTAAAAAGGGTTGCCATTCCAAAGTGTTATTAGTCAAATTACTGATGATGTTATTGATGATGTTAAAGCATGACAAAATCGACCATTAGAAAGTATTTATCCTATTGTTTATTTTGATTGTATAGTAGTTAAAGTACGACAAGATAAACGGATTATTAACAAATCAGTTTATATAGCATTAGGAGTTGATTTAGAAGGCAAAAAAGATGTTTTAGGATTATGAATTAGTGAAAATGAAGGTTCTAAGTTTTGATTATCTAATTTCACAGAAATGAAAAATCGTGGCTTAAATGATATTCTTATTGCTTGTAGTGATAATTTAACAGGCATGTCAGAAGCAATACAATCAGTTTATCCTAAAACAGAACATCAATTATGCATTGTTCATCAAATTAGAAATAGTTTAAAATATGTTTCATACAAACATCGAAAAGGTCTAGTTGCAGATTTAAAACCAATTTATAGTGCATGTAGTGAAGAACAAGCAATGCAAGCTTTAGAATCGTTTGAAAGTAAATGAAATAAACAATATCCTCAAATTACTAAATCTTGATATAAAAATTGAGATAATTTAATGGTTTTTATTAGTTATCCAGTAGAAATCAAAAGAGTGATTTATACTACAAATGCTATTGAATCTGTTAATAGTCAATTACGAAAAATCATCAGAAATAAAAAAGTTTTTCCTAATGATATGGCAGTTTTCAAAATATTTTACTTGGCAATTGAAAATATAACAAAAAAATGAACATTGCCTATTCAAAATTGAAATACAGCAATTGCTCATTTTATGATAAAATTTGAAGACAGAATTAATCTAAATTAGCAACTTTGTAAAACAAAGATACACAGATTATTAAAAAGCCTCGTTGAAAAAGTACCAGATCAATTACCAACAAAAATTACTTCTTTAAGTAATATGTTTGCTGATAATCTAACATTTGATCAAAACATATCTTCTTGAAATATATCAAATATAGTAGATATGAGTTATATGTTTTATGATGCAAAAAAATTTAATCAAGAGATTTCAAAGTGAAATACTTCAAAAGTAACAAATATGATGGGAATGTTTTGAAATGCAAAAAAATTTAATCAGAACCTTTCAGCATGAAATGTAGAAAAAGTTAATAATTTTGATCTTTTTGCTACTAATTCAGGAATTAATAGCCGAAGTAAATGACCAAAATTTAAGTATCATTAATTTTTAAAAATAAATCAAAACAAGCCTAATTAGGCTTGTTTATTTTGTAAATATTTTTAAAATTTAAATAATTTCTTTATAAACAAATATTTTTTCTTATTTACTTATTTACGTCGATATTTATAAGCCATAATTGCTCCAAATATTAATGCTCCAATTCAAAGTAAACTAACTAAAATCGGTATTCAGTAATTATCAAAAAGTGCTGCATTGATTAAATCATTTGGAGTACCATAATTATTTCATCCTCTATTCATAATAGAAACAGGATAAGAAAAAGGAATAATTTTAGCAATAATAACTAAAACTGGTTGTCCTTTAATGGCTACATACGGAATATATTGACCCGATAAAAATGACGTTGGCAAATATAATAATAAAGCAAAAGCATTAGCAATTTTAAAATCAGAAGCAAGAATACCAACCATTATTCCTACTGCTGAACACATAATTGATGAAAGCAGAATTGCTAGTAATATATAACCTCAATTAATTAGTTCTCAATTAATCTGATTATGATATAAAGCTACACCAATTCCTAATGTTCAAAAACTACCAATAAAAATTAAAATAACATGAAATATTAAAATACTACTAATAAATTGTCATGGTTTTAATGGTGTTGCACCAATTCTTTTAATAATTATTGATTGTTTAAAATCAGAATATGTCATTGATAAAGTAACAATTCCTAATACTGGTGAAGCTGACATCACTAACCCCGGTAATACTGTTTGTGCAGCATTTGGGTTACCAGGTGTTAATACAGCAACTAAAATTGTTAACATAATAATAGGGAAAATAAAGCCAAAGAAAATACTATGGAAAGATTTCTTAAAATAACCAAATAATAATTGAAACATTGCTAGCATTATTTTTTTTCCTTTCTCGTAGTTATTTCTAATGATGTTTCTGTTTTTTCTAAATAATATTTTAATAATGAACCATATTTTTTAGTAACTTCAACAACAGTAGTATCATCAATAATTTGACCATCCTTTAAAAAAATAATACGTTTACATAAAGCTTGTATTTCATCTAAGTTATGACTAACTAAAATTAAAGTAATGTTATTCAAACTAATTTGTTCTTGTAAAAAATTAATAATATCAATTCTTGTTTTAACATCTAAACCAGTTGAAATCTCATCACCAATATAAATTTTTGGTTGATGAAATAATGATAAAAATAAATTAACTCTTTGTCTTTGACCACCCGATAAACTATTTACTTTATGTTTGTATAATTCTTTTAATTGAAACTTATCTAACATACTATTAAAAATTTCGGGTTTTATTTTATCTAAATAAATTTTATGATAAAAATTTATTAATTCTTTAACTGTTATAAAGTTAGGATAAACTTGATCTTGAAAATTTATTCCAACAACATATGGAATATCTTTTTATTAAAGTTATATTCAATTTCTCCTGTACTTGCATTTTTAGTATTACTAATAATCTCACATAATGTGGTTTTACCAGCACCATTAACACCAAAAATAGCAACAGAACTACCACTCTCAATTTCTAAATTAATAGGTCCCAGTACAACATTACCATTATATGACTTAGTAATATTTTTAACCTTAATTACTTTCATAATTGCTTCCTTTCATATTATTTTAAACTTTATAAATAAGTATAGCATTAAAAAATCTAATTTTATATCATAACAGCCAACATTTTTTAATTAAAATCTTTTTTGCTGAATTATACTTGTAAGTGCAAGTAAATAAAATTGCAAAAAATTCTCATATAAAAATTTCATAATGCTAAATTTAGTTTAGAAAAAGTAAGGAGTTTTTATATGAGTTATAAACATATTGGGATAGATGAAAGAATTTATATTGAGAATCAATTGAAATTTAAAGTTAAAATTAATGAAATAGCTAAAAATCTTAATCGAAGTATTAGTACTATTATTCGAGAAGTTAATAGAAATAAAGATAATGATCATTATTTTTCATTAATTGCACAAAATAAAGCTGTAAATAGAAAAAAATCACATATTATTTTTCATAAGTTTAAATATAAAGATTTAGTCAAATATATACAACAAAAACTATTATTGGGCTGATCACCTGAACAAATTTATGGCAGAATTAAAAATTTTCATAAACAATGAGCTATCAGCTTTAAAACAACTTACAATTGAATTTATTCTGGATTATTTGATAAAGTTACTAGTAAAAATTTAAGAAGAAAAGGTAAAAAACGAAGATCTCAAGAAAATCGTGGTAAATTTAATGGTAAATCAATTAAAGAACGAGATAATAATGTTAATGATCGCATAACTCTTGGTCATTGAGAAGGAGATACTATAGTATCATCAAGAGGTAAAAGTAAATCATGTTTAATAACTTTAGTTGAAAGAGTATCACGATTTACTTTAGCAATGTTAGTTAAAAACAAAACTACTAAAGTTATTAATAAAAATATCATTCATTATTTATCAATTCTTCCTAAAAATATTGTTAAAACTATTACTTTTGATCGTGGTAAAGAATTTGCAAATTGACAACAACTTGAAAAAAAGTTAGATGTGAAAATTTATTTTGCAAATCCATATTCACCTTGACAAAGAGGTACTAATGAAAATACTAATGGTTTAATTAGAGAAAAATTTCCTAAAAAATTTACGGACTTCTCCCCACATGTACTTGTGGAGGAAACAATGAAATTGAATAAGTTCAATAATACTTTTCAAACTGAAAAACAATGTCTTGCATATATAGCAAGTTTGAAACAAATCAAATGTGGGAGATTGTCAAAAATCCGGAATAAATTAAATCTTATATAGTCTTATTATATTTTAGACAAGAAATAATTTGGATTTTTATGAAATTGTAAATCTATCTTACTACTAATTTAAAAATATTACAATTAAAATACTCAATTTTATAAATTATAAAAACATTTTAATAATTTAATTAACATAAATATATAACAAAAATTCTTATTAACTTTTAGGAAATGTTTAGTAATCTGTGTAACTTACAAAAATAACTATGTTTAATTAATTCTAGTAAATATAATTAAATGACTAGAAAGAGTGAGTTACAGATGGCTAAAAAAGATAACTTTAATAATAATGATCCAATATCAAAAGCAGTAGATTTATTACTAGAAAATACTGAAGATTTAACAACAGTTTTTAAACCTGGCGGTTTATATAAAGAATTAACAAAAAGATTAGTTGAAAAAATGTTGAATTCTGAAATGCAAAATTATTTAGGATATGAAAAAAATCAACATAGTACTACTGAAAATGCTCGTAATGGTACAAGTTCAAAAAAATTAATAACTCAACAAGGTAAAATTGAAATTGATGTACCAAGAGATCGCAATAGTAATTTTACTCCTGTAATAGTTCCTAAAAGGCAAAGAAGATTTGATGGTTTTGATCAACAAGTTCTTTCCTTGTATGCAAAAGGAATGACATTATCTGACATTAGAATGCAGTTGCAAGAGTTATATCATGGTGCTGATATTAGTGAAAGTGTTATTAGTCAAATTACTGATGATGTTATTGATGATGTTAAAGCATGACAAAATCGACCATTAGAAAGTATTTATCCTATTGTTTATTTTGATTGTATAGTAGTTAAAGTACGACAAGATAAACGGATTATTAACAAATCAGTTTATATAGCATTAGGAGTTGATTTAGAAGGCAAAAAAGATGTTTTAGGATTATGAATTAGTGAAAATGAAGGTTCTAAGTTTTGATTATCTAATTTCACAGAAATGAAAAATCGTGGCTTAAATGATATTCTTATTGCTTGTAGTGATAATTTAACAGGCATGTCAGAAGCAATACAATCAGTTTATCCTAAAACAGAACATCAATTATGCATTGTTCATCAAATTAGAAATAGTTTAAAATATGTTTCATACAAACATCGAAAAGGTCTAGTTGCAGATTTAAAACCAATTTATAGTGCATGTAGTGAAGAACAAGCAATGCAAGCTTTAGAATCGTTTGAAAGTAAATGAAATAAACAATATCCTCAAATTACTAAATCTTGATATAAAAATTGAGATAATTTAATGGTTTTTATTAGTTATCCAGTAGAAATCAAAAGAGTGATTTATACTACAAATGCTATTGAATCTGTTAATAGTCAATTACGAAAAATCATCAGAAATAAAAAAGTTTTTCCTAATGATATGGCAGTTTTCAAAATATTTTACTTGGCAATTGAAAATATAACAAAAAAATGAACATTGCCTATTC
This sequence comes from Spiroplasma ixodetis, assembly GCF_027923845.1. GTDB lineage: Bacteria > Bacillota_I > Bacilli_A > Mycoplasmatales > VBWQ01 > Spiroplasma_E > Spiroplasma_E ixodetis_A. Next base: position 1,473,969 of record NZ_AP026933.1, on the reverse strand, counting down.
AAAATTGAAATACAGCAATTGCTCATTTTATGATAAAATTTGAAGACAGAATTAATCTAAATTAGTAACTTTGTAAAACAAAGATACACAGATTATTAAAAAGCCTCAATCAAAAATTAGGACAAGGAAATAAAATGCAAAATTGTAAAGGTAAGTGCAACTAAATTATTTTTCTATTCAAATATTCGATTGGTGAAAGATAATTTAGTATTTTTCTGGGTCTTTGGTTTAAAGACAATATAAATTTATGAACTTCATTTTTATTAGTTTTTGAAAAAATAAATTTTTTAGGAAATTTTTCTCTAATTAAACCATTAGTATTTTCATTAGTACCTCTTTGTCAAGGTGAATATGGATTTGCAAAATAAATTTTCACATCTAACTTTTTTTCAAGTTGTTGTCAATTTGCAAATTCTTTACCACGATCAAAAGTAATAGTTTTAACAATATTTTTAGGAAGAATTGATAAATAATGAATGATATTTTTATTAATAACTTTAGTAGTTTTGTTTTTAACTAACATTGCTAAAGTAAATCGTGATACTCTTTCAACTAAAGTTATTAAACATGATTTACTTTTACCTCTTGATGATACTATAGTATCTCCTTCTCAATGACCAAGAGTTATGCGATCATTAACATTATTATCTCGTTCTTTAATTGATTTACCATTAAATTTACCACGATTTTCTTGAGATCTTCGTTTTTTACCTTTTCTTCTTAAATTTTTACTAGTAACTTTATCAAATAATCGAGAATAAATTCAATTGTAAATTGTTTTAAAGCTGATAGCTCATTGTTTATGAAAATTTTTAATTCTGCCATAAATTTGTTCAGGTGATCAGCCCAATAATAGTTTTTGTTGTATATATTTGACTAAATCTTTATATTTAAACTTATGAAAAATAATATGTGATTTTTTTCTATTTACAGCTTTATTTTGTGCAATTAATGAAAAATAATGATCATTATCTTTATTTCTATTAACTTCTCGAATAATAGTACTAATACTTCGATTAAGATTTTTAGCTATTTCACTAATTTTAACTTTAAATTTCAATTGATTCTCAATATAAATTCTTTCATCTATCCCAATATGTTTATAACTCATATAAAAACTCCTTACTTTTTCTAAACTAAATTTAGCATTATGAAATTTTTATATGAGAATTTTTTGCAATTTTATTTACTTGCACTTACAAGTATAATTCAGCAAATAATTAAAATTAATTACAACGAACTAACTCATCAAAATTCACTTATAAAATGACTTTGTCAACAAAAAGATATAATTTCCTATCAAACAGAAAAAGAACTAAAATCAGAAGGTCACTTGATAAAAGACGTTTGAGGAAATACTAAAAGTAAACAAGGTTATCCTGATTTATTAGTTCATTATGAAGATAAAGATATGATTATTGAGTTTGAAAGAACACGCAAATCAAAAGAGAAATTTAAATTGAAATTAAATAACTTACGTAGTTATTTACTACAAAATATTCACATCAAATGACTTGTACCAAACGAAAGCATGAAAAAATTTATTAATGATCAACTACAAGCATATAACTGAAAAATAGAACAACATCACATTGAAATATTTAATAATATAGATATTTCATAACTCAATTTTGGTTAAAACTTTAACTAATTGCAAAATACACAAAATTTGATAACATGTAGTTGTTATCAAATATATAAGTTTTAACCCATTACTTTTATACCAAAGTAAATGGGTTTTAATGTTTAAAAGGAGATATTATAATGGCAACAATAGATAAAAGTAAATCTCAAACATATGATTTTTTATCAAAAAATAAATCCATAGAAAATGTTCTAAATCAACCAAACATTACTTTCAAAAAAAAGAAAAGACATGGGGGAAAAACATTTAAAATTATTGAAAAAAATATTGCTAATAATCAGCTAATTAATGATAATTTATCAAAAAATAATAGAGAAAATTTAGAACAAGTTACTAATAATTTAACAAATGAAGTAAAAGAGCAAGAAACCAATAATGATATATGAACAAAATTTAAAAATTACTTAAATTGAACAACATTAAATGTAGAAGAACTAATACAAGTTCAAAAAAAAGTTCAAAAACTAGAAAAGATAATCAACAATTAAAAAATGAGATTGAAAAATTAAAACAAAGCAATGTTAATTTGGCAAAATATTCATATAATGCTATAACAATTTATGATGAAAAACAAAGTAAAAAAACAGGTATTAATAAAATTCACGAAGAAATTTTACCAATAGAAGATAAAATAATTTTTATAACTACTTTTGTAAATATTGATAATTCCATTACTGAAGAAGTAATTTATTTTCAAGAACTTATAAATAGTGATATACAAGTTGTTCAACAAATAAAAAATTATAAAAATATCAGTGAATATAAAAAAGATATTGTACTAATGGAAGACACTTCAAAATATAATAATTGTCAGTTTTTACCAATTAAAGACTTTTTAAAAAACAACAAGATTTTAAACTAAAACCAACTAAAAAAGAAATAGGTATATGAATAATTAGTTGATTAATAATACCCTTAGGTGTAGTGGCTATTAATCTTATTCATCCTCCATTATTAATAATGAGTCTTGTAATTGGTGGTATTGCTATAGTCCTTAGAGGAGGGGCAGAAGTATTTTCACCAAAATCAAAAAAAGTTTGATCATGAATTTCTAACAAAATATGTAATAATGAAGAACTAAAAGAAAAAAAAAAAAGAACGTCAATCAATAATTAAAAATTTAACAAATGATAAACTAGAAACTAAATTACAAACACAATATGATATTTTAAAACAAAAAATTGATAATAGGAAAGAAGAAATTCCAAATCAACTAATAAGTAATAAATCAAATAGTGTTCTAGAAAATCTAAATATTGAATCAAAAAATAAGAACAATTTTGATTCATCTATACGAAATACAGTAAACCAACAAGAATTACAACCTTCAACAATTACAAATCATAACTGAAATAAGGTAAAATGTTTATTAACATAATCGATAAGTGATAAATTTTTAATGACTATTTTGAAAAAATAATGATTTTTTATTATTTTTTACACATTTTTAGTTTTAAAATTATATACTTTTATTGAATATTTTAAGGGTAGAAAAAAATATTCAATAAAAATAATAAGGGAGAAGATAAATATGTGAAGATCATGTAATGAATGAAGTCAAGCGGATAAAGATAAACAAGCAAAAGATGCTGAAAGAATAAATAAAGCGTGAGGCGAAAAAAACGAACGTGAAAGACGAGAAAGAGTTGCCAATGCTCTTGGATTTGAAAAAGAAAAATCAAAAGTAAACAGTGAAGCTTCAACAAGTAAAAGTCAAAGTTCTAGTAGTAAATCACAAAAAATGTAAATCTTAAATACTTCAAAACTGCACAATTGTGCAGTTTGCTTAATAATTTTATGTTTTATTGTAGAATTTTAATTAAAATATTTAACTTAAATAAGTGTTAAAATATAAAATAAAAGTGTTATAATTAAATTGTTCTTATTTTTTATAGAACAAAATAATTTTAAAAAATGAATATAAAATTTAAATAAACATAAATTCGAGGCTTTTTAATAATCTGTGTATCTTTGTTTTACAAAGTTACTAATTTAGATTAATTCTGTCTTCAAATTTTATCATAAAATGAGCAATTGCTGTATTTCAATTTTGAATAGGCAATGTTCATTTTTTTGTTATATTTTCAATTGCCAAGTAAAATATTTTGAAAACTGCCATATCATTAGGAAAAACTTTTTTATTTCTGATGATTTTTCGTAATTGACTATTAACAGATTCAATAGCATTTGTAGTATAAATCACTCTTTTGATTTCTACTGGATAACTAATAAAAACCATTAAATTATCTCAATTTTTATATCAAGATTTAGTAATTTGAGGATATTGTTTATTTCATTTACTTTCAAACGATTCTAAAGCTTGCATTGCTTGTTCTTCACTACATGCACTATAAATTGGTTTTAAATCTGCAACTAGACCTTTTCGATGTTTGTATGAAACATATTTTAAACTATTTCTAATTTGATGAACAATGCATAATTGATGTTCTGTTTTAGGATAAACTGATTGTATTGCTTCTGACATGCCTGTTAAATTATCACTACAAGCAATAAGAATATCATTTAAGCCACGATTTTTCATTTCTGTGAAATTAGATAATCAAAACTTAGAACCTTCATTTTCACTAATTCATAATCCTAAAACATCTTTTTTGCCTTCTAAATCAACTCCTAATGCTATATAAACTGATTTGTTAATAATCCGTTTATCTTGTCGTACTTTAACTACTATACAATCAAAATAAACAATAGGATAAATACTTTCTAATGGTCGATTTTGTCATGCTTTAACATCATCAATAATATCATCAGTAATTTGACTAATAACACTTTCACTAATATCAGCACCATGATATAACTCTTGCAACTGCATTCTAATGTCAGATAATGTCATTCCTTTTGCATACAAGGAAAGAACTTGTTGATCAAAACCATCAAATCTTCTTTGCCTTTTAGGAACTATTACAGGAGTAAAATTACTATTGCGATCTCTTGGTACATCAATTTCAATTTTACCTTGTTGAGTTATTAATTTTTTTGAACTTGTACCATTACGAGCATTTTCAGTAGTACTATGTTGATTTTTTTCATATCCTAAATAATTTTGCATTTCAGAATTCAACATTTTTTCAACTAATCTTTTTGTTAATTCTTTATATAAACCGCCAGGTTTAAAAACTGTTGTTAAATCTTCAGTATTTTCTAGTAATAAATCTACTGCTTTTGATATTGGATCATTATTATTAAAGTTATCTTTTTTAGCCATCTGTAACTCACTCTTTCTAGTCATTTAATTATATTTACTAGAATTAATTAAACATAGTTATTTTTGTAAGTTACACAGATTACTAAACATTTCCGTAGGTATTGATGATATTAAATTGGAAAATAATGAAATTTTTCAACTTGAATTAAAATAAAAGTTTTTTATAATTCTTTAATCTTGGCATTGATTAATTTTTTTGATTTTGATACTTTTCTAATTTCTGCTTTTCTATTTCAACTTTTGTTGGTGGTGCCTTTGCTAAAAATTGTTGGTTATTTAAAATATCTTTACTACGTTTTATTTCATTTTCAATATAAACTAATTCCCTTTTAATTTTGCTAATTGTTCTTCTTTATTAAATAAATTTGAAACATTAATTTCTATTACTGCTGAATTAATAATTTTAATTATTTTATTATTAACAGACAACGGACTATCACTAATAGTAACAATTTGACTATTAGTTAATTGTAATAAATAAGGATTTAAAGTATTTTTTTCTACTTCAAAAAAAGAATTAGTCGTATTGATATGAATAGTTAACGGTAATTTTAAAGATAAATTAAGTTCTTTACGAATTTCTCGAATATTACCAATAATTTCAATTAATATTTCAACAAATTGTGTTACAACTTTTGTTTTTTCCATAACTTTAACTTTAGGAAACTTATTTGTTAAAATGCTATTTTTATACCCCATTTCTTCATAAATTGCTTCTGTAATAAAGGGAATAAAGGGATGAACCATAATAATAATTTGCTGTAAAACATAATATAATGTTTGTAATGAGTTACTTTGTTGTTCTTGATTTTGTAAATTAACTTTATTTAATTCAATATATCAAGAACAATATTTATTTCATATAAAATTTGATAGTGCTTTAACTACTAAAACAAATTCATATTTTTCCATATATTGCTCTACATAAATAATCAATTGATTAAGTTCTTGTAAAATTCATTGATCAATAAATGATAACGAATTATTATAGACAATATTTTCATCCAATTGAAACTTATCATCAATATTCATTAGCACATAACGTGCAGCGTTTCATAACTTATTATTGAAATTTCAAGCTGACTCAACTTTAGTAATACTAAATCTTAAATCTTGACCGGGAGCACAATTGCTAACTAAAAAGTAACGTAAAGCATCCGCACCATACTTTTTAATAACTTCCATTGGATCAATTCCATTATTTAATGATTTTGACATTTTTCTACCTTGTTCATCACGAATTAAACCATGAATTAAAACATTAGTAAATGGTTTTTGATTAGTAAATTTTCAACCCATAAACATCATTCGTGCAACTCAAAAAAATAAAATATCATAAGCAGTAACTAATACTGATATTGGATAATATTTTTGCAAATCAACATTTTTTTGTGGTCAACCCAAGGTTACAAAAGGTCATAAACCGCTAGAAAATCATGTATCTAATACGTCTGATTCTTGAATATAATCGTTAATTGGTGATGGTGGATTAGTATCAACATAAATTTTCTTAGTTTTTTTATGATATCAAACCGGAAGCGAATGACCCCATCACAATTGACGGGAAATACATCAATCTTGAATATTATTTAATCACTGCAAAAGTTGTTGTTCAAATAATATTGGATGAAAATCAATCTTTGTTTTCTTATTTTTTTGTTTATCAATAATCATTTCAACTAATGGTTTCATTTTTATGAATCATTGTTGTGATAAATATGATTCAATAATAGCGTTACTTCTTTCTGAATAACCAACTTGATGAAGATGGTCTTCAACCTTTACAACTAAATTTTCTTTTCTTAATTGTTCAACTAATTGTTTACGACATACCATTCGATCTTGATTAATATATGATTGTGCTAATTCATTCATAGTTCCATCAACATTCATACAAATAGGCATTGCTAAATTGTGACGTAATGCAATTTCATAGTCATTAGCATCATGAGCCGGTGTACATTTCATAGCACCCGTTCCAAAATTCATATCAACATAATCATCAGCAATGACTTTAATTAACATTTTATTAGCCGGATTAATAACCATTTTACCAATAAATTGTAAATAACGTTTATCTTTACTATTTACAACTATACACTGATCAGCAAACATTGTTTCTGGTCTGGTAGTAGCAATAGTAATAAATTCACTACTATTTTCTATAAAATATTTTAAATAATACATTTTTCCTTTTGTTTCATGATAATTTAATTCAATATTAGAAATAGCGGTTTTTAATTCTGGATCTCAATTTACTATCTTTTTTCCTCTATAAACTAAACCTTCTTTATATAACTTTACAAATACTTCATTAACTGCTTGTTTAACATTTTCATCTAAAGTAAATACTTCATGCGAATAATCTAATGCTAAACCAAGTTTTGCTCACTGTTTTCTTATGTTTTGTGCATATTCTGTTTTTCATTTTCATGCTTGTTGTAAAAATTTATCTTTACCTAATTCTTGCAAATTAAGTTTTTGTTCTTCTTTAATACGTTGTGCAACTTTAACTTGTGTGGCAATGCCAGCATGATCCATACCGGGTATAAATAAAGTATTAAATCCTTGTAAACGTTTATAACGAATTAATAAATCTTGGATAGTACTATCTCAAGCATGACCTAAATGTAAAAGTCCGGTTACATTGGGTGGTGGTAAGATAATAGAAAATGTAGGATTAATAGAACTAACATTTGCCTTAAATAATCCAGATTTTACTCATTGTTGATAACGATCCTTTTCAATTTCAATATGATTATATTTTTTGTTTAAATTTCTATTCATTTGTTATACTCCTTTTTAAAATAAAAAACATTCCACAAATAGGAACGTTTTTTAACGCGGTACCATCCTAATTCATTTACAAAGTAAATCCACTTAATTATTATTTAAATTACTAATAATATAAGTTACCTTCAAATTAAACTTGCTTAGTTTACAGCAACCACTAAGTCTCTAAATTACCATTTAATTTTACTCTTTTATATTTTAAATTAATTATGTATTTTATTTTACATTGTTAATTTTAAAAAACAAGACATTTGAGAAAAGAAAAAATCTAAATATTAAAATTATCTTTTTAAAAACAGGAGTTGATGTTTTCATAGACTGCATGCAGTCTAATTTATTTTTTATATTTTGATCAAAATCACACAATAAAGGAGTATCATCTTTTTTATTGTCTTTTTTTGATATGCTTGTTTTTCTAATAATTTTATTTTTCTTTGTTCTGGTGTTAAGTTATTTCACCATTTTTTTGCCTCATTTTTAACAACATCTACTTGTTTGGGGGTTAAAGTATTTCATCATTGTTTTGGATTTTTGATTATTTGTTCTCTTTGTTGATTAAATCAATCAATAACTTTTTGATAATCCTCCTTTAAAATTGATTCTTCATGTATTAAAACTTTATCTAAAATACTAGATAATATTTCACTATCCTTTAATATCTTTTGTTCATCATTTATAGCTTTTGATTTTGACTTATCAAAATCAATAAAAATTTCTTTTATTTTAATATTTTTTCACTTTTTAATATCATCTCTTTTATTAAAAATTGCATGAGGTATATTAATTTCATAATCATAAAAAAAAGTTTTTTTATTTCATGCATAAGTGAATCCTAATTTTTCATAAAATTCACCGACAGTAGCATTAGTTGGATCTGATAATAAAATAAGGTTTTCGATATTATTGCTATGACATATCTCAAAAATTTTGTAAATAAGTAAACTACCATATTGTTGCTTACGATATTTTTCTTCAATAAATATACTTTCTAAAATATCTTCTTTTTTTCTAAATCAATAATAAGTAATGCGTCACCAATTTTATTACTAAATTCATCAATTAATAATAAACTTTTTATACTTGGATTATTTAAATTATTAGTAATAATAACTTCTCTGCCGTTTGCCATATTTTAACTTCTTTCTAATAAATTCAACGGACTTCTCCCCACATGTACTTGTGGAGAGAAGTCCGTATATAATATTTTTTTAATTAAATTAATTTAATAAAAACAAAAAAACTAATATAGGTAAAACTATCTATACTAGTAATTAACAGTTATTAAATTAATTTAATAATATCATAAAATATCTTTTTTTAAAAAAAACAAATTGGATGCAAAAAATATATTATATAACTTTTTTATTACATTTAACCTTACTAATAACATAAAATTTTTTCCTAATATTTATATATTTTTATTTCTATCATAAACTAAACACTTATTGCATTTATATTTTAAACAACTTAAAATATAAATTAACTTCTTAAACTTAAGAAGTTATTGGGGAAAAACAAAAAAGGAGATCTTAATGAAAATATTAATCAAAACATTAAGTGTTTTAACACTTGCAACAACCACAGGTAATTTAACTAGTTTCTTAGAACCTGTTTAGAATCTTTTTAATAAAATTGAAATAAAGGACAGAACAACCATTTGTAAACTAGTATTTAGTTTTCTTTCACAATTTTTTCATAATCTTCTGCATTTTTCTAATCATGCAAAGCTTCGTTCTACAACTCATCTTTTTGGTAGTACTACAAAAGAATGTAATTCATTACGTTTTACAACTTCAACATTTGCATTTATGATTGTTTTGATTGCAGAAGCAAATTTTTCACCAGTATAGCCAGCATCTACTATTATTTTTTGAACTGTAGAAAGATTTTCTTTTTCACTTTTAATCATTATGATAGCACTATTACGATCTGTTTTTTCTGCTGTAGTTATGTAAATTGCATGTGGTAAACCTTGCGTATCAACTGCAATATGACGTTTTATTCCTGAAATCTTTTTACCAGCATCATAACCTTTATTTTCAGTAGTATCTGTATTTTTAACACTTTGCGAATCAATTATACAAAAACTAGTTTTTTCTTTTCGATGATTCTTAATACGAATCTTTTTAACTAATTTTTTTTAAAATTAATTGCAATACACTAGGTTCTTTATCTGGATGGGTTACACTTTATTGGACACTAATTACGTAGACAAGTGAACAAATTTGTTAAAAGAAAGGAACTATAATTATGACCAATATTAACTCATATACCGACGAATTTAAAAAGCAAATAGTAGCTTTATATCAAAGTGGTAAGTCAGTGTCTTGTCTTGCTAAAGAATATAATGTTAATATAATGTTACAAGAGCAACTACTTATAAATGAATTAAACAATTTACTAATTCAGGTAGTTTTAAAATTAAAAATAATCTTTCAGATTTAGAAAAACAATTAATTCAAGCAAATAAAGAATTAAAACAGTTACGAATGGAAAATGATATTTTAAAGCAAGCAGCACTAATAATAGGCAGAAAATAGAAATTATTACTAAAAATAAAGTTAAATATAAAATTCGCACAATGTGTCGTTTTTTAAAACTCTCTAAATCAACATATTATTTTAATTTAAAGAAAAAAGAAAAAATTCAAAATAATATTTATGATGAAGCTGTTATTAGTGCTTTTAAAGAAAATAAAGAAGTTTATGGTACTAGAAGATTAAAAGTCATACTAGCAAACCAAGAAATTTATTTATCACGCAGAAAAATTAAAAAAATTATGAATAAGCATAATTTAATATCAAAATACACTAAATTATCATTCAAAAATCATCATAATAAAGTCAATGATAGTCAAATTACCAATCTTGTTAATAGAGACTTTAATAATAGAATTAAAAATGAAGTTATTGTCAGTGATTTAACTTATGTTCAAGTTAATGGTAAATGAAACTATATTTGCCTATTAGTAGACCTGTACAACCGCGAAATTATTGGACATAGTGTTGGAGTTAAAAAAGATGCATCATTAGTACATCAAGCATTTATGCACTCAAATCGCTGTTTAAAAGATATTCAAATATTTCATAGCGATCGCGGTAATGAATTCAATAATAAAACTATTGATAAACTTTTATTAGCATTCAATATTACCCGTTCTTTAAGCAAAAAAGGATGTCCTTATGACAATGCTGTTGCTGAAGCAACTTTTAAAACTTTCAAAACAGAGTTTATTAATGATAAAAATTTTACATCATTAATCCAATTAAAATTAGAATTATTTGATTACATAAATTGATATAACAACATAAGAATTCACAGCACTCTAAACTACCTAACTCCCGTTAAATATCATGAACAAATGTCTACCAAAAAATAGTCCTAAAAAGGGTTGCCATTCCAAAGTGTTATTAGTCAAATTACTGATGATGTTATTGATGATGTTAAAGCATGACAAAATCGACCATTAGAAAGTATTTATCCTATTGTTTATTTTGATTGTATAGTAGTTAAAGTACGACAAGATAAACGGATTATTAACAAATCAGTTTATATAGCATTAGAGTTGATTTAGAAGGCAAAAAAGATGTTTTAGGATTATGAATTAGTGAAAATGAAGGTTCTAAGTTTTGATTATCTAATTTCACAGAAATGAAAAATCGTGGCTTAAATGATATTCTTATTGCTTGTAGTGATAATTTAACAGGCATGTCAGAAGCAATACAATCAGTTTATCCTAAAACAGAACATCAATTATGCATTGTTCATCAAATTAGAAATAGTTTAAAATATGTTTCATACAAACATCGAAAAGGTCTAGTTGCAGATTTAAAACCAATTTATAGTGCATGTAGTGAAGAACAAGCAATGCAAGCTTTAGAATCGTTTGAAAGTAAATGAAATAAACAATATCCTCAAATTACTAAATCTTGATATAAAAATTGAGATAATTTAATGGTTTTTATTAGTTATCCAGTAGAAATCAAAAGAGTGATTTATACTACAAATGCTATTGAATCTGTTAATAGTCAATTACGAAAAATCATCAGAAATAAAAAAGTTTTTCCTAATGATATGGCAGTTTTCAAAATATTTTACTTGGCAATTGAAAATATAACAAAAAAAATGAACATTGCCTATTCAAAATTGAAATACAGCAATTGCTCATTTTATGATAAAATTTGAAGACAGAATTAATCTAAATTAGCAACTTTGTAAAACAAAGATACACAGATTATTAAAAAGCCTCGTTGAAAAAGTACCAGATCAATTACCAACAAAAATTACTTCTTTAAGTAATATGTTTGCTGATAATCTAACATTTGATCAAAACATATCTTCTTGAAATATATCAAATATAGTAGATATGAGTTATATGTTTTATGATGCAAAAAAATTTAATCAAGAGATTTCAAAGTGAAATACTTCAAAAGTAACAAATATGATGGGAATGTTTTGAAATGCAAAAAATTTAATCAGAACCTTTCAGCATGAAATGTAGAAAAAGTTAATAATTTTGATCTTTTTGCTACTAATTCAGGAATTAATAGCCGAAGTAAATGACCAAAATTTAAGTATCATTAATTTTTAAAAATAAATCAAAACAAGCCTAATTAGGCTTGTTTATTTTGTAAATATTTTTTAAAATTTAAATAATTTCTTTATAAACAAATATTTTTTCTTATTTACTTATTTACGTCGATATTTATAAGCCATAATTGCTCCAAATATTAATGCTCCAATTCAAAGTAAACTAACTAAAATCGGTATTCAGTAATTATCAAAAAGTGCTGCATTGATTAAATCATTTGGAGTACCATAATTATTTCATCCTCTATTCATAATAGAAACAGGATAAGAAAAAGGAATAATTTTAGCAATAATAACTAAAACTGGTTGTCCTTTAATGGCTACATACGGAATATATTGACCCGATAAAAATGACGTTGGCAAATATAATAATAAAGCAAAAGCATTAGCAATTTTAAAATCAGAAGCAAGAATACCAACCATTATTCCTACTGCTGAACACATAATTGATGAAAGCAGAATTGCTAGTAATATATAACCTCAATTAATTAGTTCTCAATTAATCTGATTATGATATAAAGCTACACCAATTCCTAATGTTCAAAAACTACCAATAAAAATTAAAATAACATGAAATATTAAAATACTACTAATAAATTGTCATGGTTTTAATGGTGTTGCACCAATTCTTTTAATAATTATTGATTGTTTAAAATCAGAATATGTCATTGATAAAGTAACAATTCCTAATACTGGTGAAGCTGACATCACTAACCCCGGTAATACTGTTTGTGCAGCATTTGGGTTACCAGGTGTTAATACAGCAACTAAAATTGTTAACATAATAATAGGGAAAATAAAGCCAAAGAAAATACTATGGAAAGATTTCTTAAAATAACCAAATAATAATTGAAACATTGCTAGCATTATTTTTTTTCCTTTCTCGTAGTTATTTCTAATGATGTTTCTGTTTTTTCTAAATAATATTTTAATAATGAACCATATTTTTTAGTAACTTCAACAACAGTAGTATCATCAATAATTTGACCATCCTTTAAAAAAATAATACGTTTACATAAAGCTTGTATTTCATCTAAGTTATGACTAACTAAAATTAAAGTAATGTTATTCAAACTAATTTGTTCTTGTAAAAAATTAATAATATCAATTCTTGTTTTAACATCTAAACCAGTTGAAATCTCATCACCAATATAAATTTTTGGTTGATGAAATAATGATAAAAATAAATTAACTCTTTGTCTTTGACCACCCGATAAACTATTTACTTTATGTTTGTATAATTCTTTTAATTGAAACTTATCTAACATACTATTAAAAATTTCGGGTTTTATTTTATCTAAATAAATTTTATGATAAAAATTTATTAATTCTTTAACTGTTATAAAGTTAGGATAAACTTGATCTTGAAAATTTATTCCAACAACATATGGAATATCTTTTTATTAAAGTTATATTCAATTTCTCCTGTACTTGCATTTTTAGTATTACTAATAATCTCACATAATGTGGTTTTACCAGCACCATTAACACCAAAAATAGCAACAGAACTACCACTCTCAATTTCTAAATTAATAGGTCCCAGTACAACATTACCATTATATGACTTAGTAATATTTTTAACCTTAATTACTTTCATAATTGCTTCCTTTCATATTATTTTAAACTTTATAAATAAGTATAGCATTAAAAAAATCTAATTTTATATCATAACAGCCAACATTTTTTAATTAAAATCTTTTTTGCTGAATTATACTTGTAAGTGCAAGTAAATAAAATTGCAAAAAATTCTCATATAAAAATTTCATAATGCTAAATTTAGTTTAGAAAAAGTAAGGAGTTTTTATATGAGTTATAAACATATTGGGATAGATGAAAGAATTTATATTGAGAATCAATTGAAATTTAAAGTTAAAATTAATGAAATAGCTAAAAATCTTAATCGAAGTATTAGTACTATTATTCGAGAAGTTAATAGAAATAAAGATAATGATCATTATTTTTCATTAATTGCACAAAATAAAGCTGTAAATAGAAAAAAATCACATATTATTTTTCATAAGTTTAAATATAAAGATTTAGTCAAATATATACAACAAAAACTATTATTGGGCTGATCACCTGAACAAATTTATGGCAGAATTAAAAATTTTCATAAACAATGAGCTATCAGCTTTAAAACAACTTACAATTGAATTTATTCTGGATTATTTGATAAAGTTACTAGTAAAAATTTAAGAAGAAAAGGTAAAAAACGAAGATCTCAAGAAAATCGTGGTAAATTTAATGGTAAATCAATTAAAGAACGAGATAATAATGTTAATGATCGCATAACTCTTGGTCATTGAGAAGGAGATACTATAGTATCATCAAGAGGTAAAAGTAAATCATGTTTAATAACTTTAGTTGAAAGAGTATCACGATTTACTTTAGCAATGTTAGTTAAAAACAAAACTACTAAAGTTATTAATAAAAATATCATTCATTATTTATCAATTCTTCCTAAAAATATTGTTAAAACTATTACTTTTGATCGTGGTAAAGAATTTGCAAATTGACAACAACTTGAAAAAAGTTAGATGTGAAAATTTATTTTGCAAATCCATATTCACCTTGACAAAGAGGTACTAATGAAAATACTAATGGTTTAATTAGAGAAAAATTTCCTAAAAAATTTACGGACTTCTCCCCACATGTACTTGTGGAGGAAACAATGAAATTGAATAAGTTCAATAATACTTTTCAAACTGAAAAACAATGTCTTGCATATATAGCAAGTTTGAAACAAATCAAATGTGGGAGATTGTCAAAAATCCGGAATAAATTAAATCTTATATAGTCTTATTATATTTTAGACAAGAAATAATTTGGATTTTTATGAAATTGTAAATCTATCTTACTACTAATTTAAAAATATTACAATTAAAATACTCAATTTTATAAATTATAAAAACATTTTAATAATTTAATTAACATAAATATATAACAAAAATTCTTATTAACTTTTAGGAAATGTTTAGTAATCTGTGTAACTTACAAAAATAACTATGTTTAATTAATTCTAGTAAATATAATTAAATGACTAGAAAGAGTGAGTTACAGATGGCTAAAAAAGATAACTTTAATAATAATGATCCAATATCAAAAGCAGTAGATTTATTACTAGAAAATACTGAAGATTTAACAACAGTTTTTAAACCTGGCGGTTTATATAAAGAATTAACAAAAAGATTAGTTGAAAAAATGTTGAATTCTGAAATGCAAAATTATTTAGGATATGAAAAAATCAACATAGTACTACTGAAAATGCTCGTAATGGTACAAGTTCAAAAAATTAATAACTCAACAAGGTAAAATTGAAATTGATGTACCAAGAGATCGCAATAGTAATTTTACTCCTGTAATAGTTCCTAAAAGGCAAAGAAGATTTGATGGTTTTGATCAACAAGTTCTTTCTTTATATGCAAAAGGAATGACATTATCTGACATTAGAATGCAGTTGCAAGAGTTATATCATGGTGCTGATATTAGTGAAAGTGTTATTAGTCAAATTACTGATGATGTTATTGATGATGTTAAAGCATGACAAAATCGACCATTAGAAAGTATTTATCCTATTGTTTATTTTGATTGTATAGTAGTTAAAGTACGACAAGATAAACGGATTATTAACAAATCAGTTTATATAGCATTAGGAGTTGATTTAGAAGGCAAAAAAGATGTTTTAGGATTATGAATTAGTGAAAATGAAGGTTCTAAGTTTTGATTATCTAATTTCACAGAAAGGAAATGTTTAGTAATCTGTGTAACTTACAAAAATAACTATGTTTAATTAATTCTAGTAAATATAATTAAATGACTAGAAAGAGTGAGTTACAGATGGCTAAAAAAGATAACTTTAATAATAATGATCCAATATCAAAAGCAGTAGATTTATTACTAGAAAATACTGAAGATTTAACAACAGTTTTTAAACCTGGCGGTTTATATAAAGAATTAACAAAAAGATTAGTTGAAAAAATGTTGAATTCTGAAATGCAAAATTATTTAGGATATGAAAAAATCAACATAGTACTACTGAAAATGCTCGTAATGGTACAAGTTCAAAAAAATTAATAACTCAACAAGGTAAAATTGAAATTGATGTACCAAGAGATCGCAATAGTAATTTTACTCCTGTAATAGTTCCTAAAAGGCAAAGAAGATTTGATGGTTTTGATCAACAAGTTCTTTCCTTGTATGCAAAAGGAATGACATTATCTGACATTAGAATGCAGTTGCAAGAGTTATATCATGGTGCTGATATTAGTGAAAGTGTTATTAGTCAAATTACTGATGATGTTATTGATGATGTTAAAGCATGACAAAATCGACCATTAGAAAGTATTTATCCTATTGTTTATTTTGATTGTATAGTAGTTAAAGTACGACAAGATAAATGGATTATTAACAAATCAGTTTATATAGCATTAGAGTTGATTTAGAAGGCAAAAAGATGTTTTAGGATTATGAATTAGTGAAAATGAAGGTTCTAAGTTTTGATTATCTAATTTCACAGAAATGAAAAATCGTGGCTTAAATGATATTCTTATTGCTTGTAGTGATAATTTAACAGGCATGTCAGAAGCAATACAATCAGTTTATCCTAAAACAGAACATCAATTATGCATTGTTCATCAAATTAGAAATAGTTTAAAATATGTTTCATACAAACATCGAAAAGGTCTAGTTGCAGATTTAAAACCAATTTATAGTGCATGTAGTGAAGAACAAGCAATGCAAGCTTTAGAATCGTTTGAAAGTAAATGAAATAAACAATATCCTCAAATTACTAAATCTTGATATAAAAATTGAGATAATTTAATGGTTTTTATTAGTTATCCAGTAGAAATCAAAAGAGTGATTTATACTACAAATGCTATTGAATCTGTTAATAGTCAATTACGAAAAATCATCAGAAATAAAAAAGTTTTTCCTAATGATATGGCAGTTTTCAAAATATTTTACTTGGCAATTGAAAATATAACAAAAAAATGAACATTGCCTATTCAAAATTGAAATACAGCAATTGCTCATTTTATGATAAAATTTGAAGACAGAATTAATCTAAATTAGTAACTTTGTAAAACAAAGATACACAGATTATTAAAAAGCCTCCACAGAAATGAAAAATCGTGGCTTAAATGATATTCTTATTGCTTGTAGTGATAATTTAACAGGCATGTCAGAAGCAATACAATCAGTTTATCCTAAAACAGAACATCAATTATGCATTGTTCATCAAATTAGAAATAGTTTAAAATATGTTTCATACAAACATCGAAAAGGTCTAGTTGCAGATTTAAAACCAATTTATAGTGCATGTAGTGAAGAACAAGCAATGCAAGCTTTAGAATCGTTTGAAAGTAAATGAAATAAACAATATCCTCAAATTACTAAATCTTGATATAAAAATTGAGATAATTTAATGGTTTTTATTAGTTATCCAGTAGAAATCAAAAGAGTGATTTATACTACAAATGCTATTGAATCTGTTAATAGTCAATTACGAAAAATCATCAGAAATAAAAAAGTTTTTCCTAATGATATGGCAGTTTTCAAAATATTTTACTTGGCAATTGAAAATATAACAAAAAAATGAACATTGCCTATTCAAAATTGAAATACAGCAATTGCTCATTTTATGATAAAATTTGAAGACAGAATTAATCTAAATTAGTAACTTTGTAAAACAAAGATACACAGATTATTAAAAAGCCTCAACTTTTAATTTAATAAGTTTTTTTAATTTTTATTTTAAAATAAGTAAAATTATGTTTTTAAATTTATTTGATTACATTTAAAAATAACCATTTTTATATAAATAAAAATACTATATGTTCTATTAACAATCATTTCTTTTAAAACATGTCAAATATTTGTTTCAGTAAAACAACCAATATTTCATTTTGCACCTTGATTAACAATACCTTTTTTATTATTTTTAAAATATTGTTTTTTTAACTTTTTATGATTATCTAATTCTTTATATAAATAATCAATTAATTGTTCATATTGACCATTATTAATGAAATCTTTACAATTATTATATTCACTTCAATATTTTCCTTTATTTCCCGCCATTATACCAAGATATAATGTTATAATTAAATGGAATTTATCTAAAACAAACTCAGCACCAAGATAATCTGCTACATCTTTAATTCATCCAGCACTATCCCCACAAATAATTATTTTTGCTTGTTCAACATTTTCATAAAATTTTTGACAATGTTCTTTAACAAATTCAGCAGTTTTTTTTAACTCCAATTGCTGTTCTTGTTGGTCTAATAATTGCCTTTACTCTTTTATTTTGTACTTTATGATTAATATTATCTGTATATGTTGTTATTAATCTCATAGAGTGTTTTATACCTTTACGTTTAAAATCTCAAAATTTTCGATGTCGGAAATGTTTAGTAATCTGTGTAACTTACAAAAATAACTATGTTTAATTAATTCTAGTAAATATAATTAAATGACTAGAAAGAGTGAGTTACAGATGGCTAAAAAAGATAACTTTAATAATAATGATCCAATATCAAAAGCAGTAGATTTATTACTAGAAAATACTGAAGATTTAACAACAGTTTTTAAACCTGGCGGTTTATATAAAGAATTAACAAAAAGATTAGTTGAAAAAATGTTGAATTCTGAAATGCAAAATTATTTAGGATATGAAAAAAATCAACATAGTACTACTGAAAATGCTCGTAATGGTACAAGTTCAAAAAATTAATAACTCAACAAGGTAAAATTGAAATTGATGTACCAAGAGATCGCAATAGTAATTTTACTCCTGTAATAGTTCCTAAAAGGCAAAGAAGATTTGATGGTTTTGATCAACAAGTTCTTTCTTTATATGCAAAAGGAATGACATTATCTGACATTAGAATGCAGTTGCAAGAGTTATATCATGGTGCTGATATTAGTGAAAGTGTTATTAGTCAAATTACTGATGATGTTATTGATGATGTTAAAGCATGACAAAATCGACCATTAGAAAGTATTTATCCTATTGTTTATTTTGATTGTATAGTAGTTAAAGTACGACAAGATAAACGGATTATTAACAAATCAGTTTATATAGCATTAGAGTTGATTTAGAAGGCAAAAAAGATGTTTTAGGATTATGAATTAGTGAAAATGAAGGTTCTAAGTTTTGATTATCTAATTTCACAGAAATGAAAAATCGTGGCTTAAATGATATTCTTATTGCTTGTAGTGATAATTTAACAGGCATGTCAGAAGCAATACAATCAGTTTATCCTAAAACAGAACATCAATTATGCATTGTTCATCAAATTAGAAATAGTTTAAAATATGTTTCATACAAACATCGAAAAGGTCTAGTTGCAGATTTAAAACCAATTTATAGTGCATGTAGTGAAGAACAAGCAATGCAAGCTTTAGAATCGTTTGAAAGTAAATGAAATAAACAATATCCTCAAATTACTAAATCTTGATATAAAAATTGAGATAATTTAATGGTTTTATTAGTTATCCAGTAGAAATCAAAAGAGTGATTTATACTACAAATGCTATTGAATCTGTTAATAGTCAATTACGAAAAATCATCAGAAATAAAAAAGTTTTTCCTAATGATATGGCAGTTTTCAAAATATTTTACTTGGCAATTGAAAATATAACAAAAAATGAACATTGCCTATTCAAAATTGAAATACAGCAATTGCTCATTTTATGATAAAATTTGAAGACAGAATTAATCTAAATTAGTAACTTTGTAAAACAAAGATACACAGATTATTAAAAAGCAATTGCTCATTTTATGATAAAATTTGAAGACAGAATTAATCTAAATTAGTAACTTTGTAAAACAAAGATACACAGATTATTAAAAAGCCTCTCGATGTCCATCATCAATTAAAATAGGTTGATTTTTTCTAATTTTACTTTTACTGGATTTGAACCAATTACTTCTAAATTTTTAAAAACTCTATGGTACTAACACTAATACCTGTTTTTTCAAAATATTCAATCTTTTTCGAAGGTTTGTTTAGCAAAGTAAATGGGTTTTAATATTCAAAAGGAGACATTAACATGACTGACAAAACAAAATCACAAACATATAACTTTCTATCAGAAAATAAATCCATAGAAGATATTTTAAAACAAGAAAACATTTTTGTTAAAGAAATAAAAAAGAAGAGACATGGCGGAAAAACATATAGGATTGATAATGATAATAATCAACAACTTAATGATGAGCAAATACAAAATATTGCTGAAAATTTAGAAATAGTTGCTACTAGTTTAACAGATAACGAGAAAGAGCAAGTAAACAATAATGATATATGAACAAAATTTAAAAATTTATTACCGACTTCAATTTCAAATACACAAGAAATATCAAAATTACAAACAATAATTCAAGAAAAAAACAAAGAAATTCAACAACTTAAAAAAGAAAATGAAGAATTAAAACAAGCAAAACAAAGTGATGTTAATTTAACAAAATATACATATAATTCTGTAACAATTTATGATGAAAAACAAAGAAAAAAAACAGGAATTGAAAAAATTTATGAAGAAATTTTGAAAATTAATAATAAAATTTATTTTATAACAACTATTCAAAATATTGATAACTCAATTAATGAAGAAATAATACATTTTTATCAGCTTAAAAATGGTGATATACAAGTTGTTAATCAAATAAAAAAATACGAAAATATGAATAAATATAAAAATGATCTTTCATTAATTGAAGACACTTCAACCAATAAAAATAATATATTTTTTTCTAAAATGCCTATTAAAAAATTTTTAAGTAACCAAGAAGAATCAAACTTAAATATAACAAAATCTGAATGAATAACATTTTTGGCAATTTCAATCTTTAGTTTATGTCTTTTATCTGTTCCTGCCATTTTAACTATATATCTACCCACAATTATAGTAGGAGCAACCGTAGGTATTATTATAGCTGAAAAAATAGGAATATTAGCATTATCTACTTTAGTAATTGGAGCTTTAGATAAAGTACTATGAAATCTTGTGTCACACAAAACCAAAAAAATCAGAACAAAAACAAAAAATAGTATCTTTTGATTACTTCGAAAATTACCATTTTGTAAAAACCTTGATAAAAATAAAGAAGAAAAAGAAATTAAAAATAATAATAAAAAAACTATAGAAAATTTAACTAATGATAAACTAGAAACTAAATTACAAACTCAATATGATATTTTAAAACAAGAACTAGATAACAGAAAAGATATGAAACCAGACAAACTAATAAGTAATAACAAAATAAACCATAACTCAAATAGTATTTTAGAAAATTCAAGTATTGAATCAGAAAATAATCAAAATTTTGATTCATCTATACGAAATACAATTAATCACCTAAACCAACAACCTTCAACAAGTTTAAACAATAACTGAAATAAAGTAAAATGTTTATTAACATAATCAATAAGTAATAAATTTTTAATCACTATTTTTAATAGTAGTGATTTTTTATTATTTTTTACACATTTTTAGTTTTAAAAATATATACTTGTTTTGTTAAATATTTTAAAGATAATAGAAAAAAATATTTAAAAATAATAAACAAAGAGAGGAAAAACAAATTATGCCATGAGAACCAATTGATTGAAGCAAAACAGATAGAGACAAATACGCTAAAGAAGCTAGAGAAACAAACAAAGCTTGAGGAGAAAAAAACGAACGTGAAAGAAAAGAAAGAGTTGCTAATGCTCTTGGATTTGAAAAAGATAAATCAAAAGTAAACAGTGAAGCTTCAACAAGTAAAAGTCAAAGTTCTAGTAGTAAATCACAAAAAATGTAAATCTTAAATACTTTAAAACTACTCAATTGAGTAGTTTTATTTTTTTCTTGTAGAATTTTTAATTAAAATATTTAACGTAAATAAGTGTTAAAAATAAAATAAAAGTGTTATTATTAAATTGTTCTTATTTTTATAGAACAAATAATTTTAAAAAATGAATATAAAATTTACAACTATACACTGATCACAAATTCCAGTAGCATAACACTACTATTTTCTATAAAATATTTTAAATAATACATTTTTCCTTTTGTTTCATGATAATTTAATTCAATATTAGAAATAGCGGTTTTTAATTCTGGATCTCAATTTACTATCTTTTTCCTCTATAAACTAAACCTTCTTTATATAACTTTACAAATAATTAACTGCTTGTTTAACATTTTCATCTAAAGTAAATACTTCATGCGAATAATCTAATGCTAAACCAAGTTTTGCTCACTGTTTTCTTATGTTTTGTGCATATTCTGTTTTTCATTTTCATGCTTGTTGTAAAAATTTATCTTTACCTAATTCTTGCAAATTAAGTTTTTGTTCTTCTTTAATACGTTGTGCAACTTTAACTTGTGTGGCAATGCCAGCATGATCCATACCGGGTATAAATAAAGTATTAAATCCTTGTAAACGTTTATAACGAATTAATAAATCTTGGATAGTACTATCTCAAGCATGACCTAAATGTAAAAGTCCGGTTACATTGGGTGGTGGTAAGATAATAGAAAATGTAGGATTAATAGAACTAACATTTGCCTTAAATAATCCAGATTTTACTCATTGTTGATAACGATCCTTTTCAATTTCAATATGATTATATTTTTTGTTTAAATTTCTATTCATTTGTTATACTCCTTTTTAAAATAAAAAAACATTCCACAAATAGGAACGTTTTTTAACGCGGTACCATCCTAATTCATTTACAAAGTAAATCCACTTAATTATTATTTAAATTACTAATAATATAAGTTACCTTCAAATTAAACTTGCTTAGTTTACAGCAACCACTAAGTCTCTAAATTACCATTTAATTTTACTCTTTTATATTTTAAATTAATTATGTATTTTATTTTACATTGTTAATTTTAAAAAACAAGACATTTGAGAAAAGAAAAAATCTAAATATTAAAATTATCTTTTTAAAAACAGGAGTTGATGTTTTCATAGACTGCATGCAGTCTAATTTATTTTTTATATTTTGATCAAAATCACACAATAAAGGAGTATCATCTTTTTTTATTGTCTTTTTTTGATATGCTTGTTTTTCTAATAATTTTATTTTTCTTTGTTCTGGTGTTAAGTTATTTCACCATTTTTTTGCCTCATTTTTAACAACATCTACTTGTTTGGGGGTTAAAGTATTTCATCATTGTTTTGGATTTTTGATTATTTGTTCTCTTTGTTGATTAAATCAATCAATAACTTTTTGATAATCCTCCTTTAAAATTGATTCTTCATGTATTAAAACTTTATCTAAAATACTAGATAATATTTCACTATCCTTTAATATCTTTTGTTCATCATTTATAGCTTTTGATTTTGACTTATCAAAATCAATAAAAATTTCTTTTATTTTAATATTTTTTCACTTTTTAATATCATCTCTTTTATTAAAAATTGCATGAGGTATATTAATTTCATAATCATAAAAAAAAGTTTTTTTATTTCATGCATAAGTGAATCCTAATTTTTCATAAAATTCACCGACAGTAGCATTAGTTGGATCTGATAATAAAATAAGGTTTTCGATATTATTGCTATGACATATCTCAAAAATTTTGTAAATAAGTAAACTACCATATTGTTGCTTACGATATTTTTCTTCAATAAATATACTTTCTAAAATATCTTCTTTTTTCTAAATCAATAATAAGTAATGCGTCACCAATTTTATTACTAAATTCATCAATTAATAATAAACTTTTTATACTTGGATTATTTAAATTATTAGTAATAATAACTTCTCTGCCGTTTGCCATATTTTAACTTCTTTCTAATAAATTCAACGGACTTCTCCCCACAAGTACATGTGGGAGAAGTCCGTATATAATATTTTTTTAATTAAATTAATTTAATAAAAACAAAAAAACTAATATAGGTAAAACTATCTATACTAGTAATTAACAGTTATTAAATTAATTTAATAATATCATAAAATATCTTTTTTAAAAAAAAACAAATTGGATGCAAAAATATATTATATAACTTTTTTATTACATTTAACCTTACTAATAACATAAAATTTTTTCCTAATATTTATATATTTTTATTTCTATCATAAACTAAACACTTATTGCATTTATATTTTAAACAACTTAAAATATAAATTAACTTCTTAAACTTAAGAAGTTATTGGGGAAAAACAAAAAAGGAGATCTTAATGAAAATATTAATCAAAACATTAAGTGTTTTAACACTTGCAACAACCACAGGTAATTTAACTAGTTTCTTAGAACCTGTTTAGAATCTTTTTAATAAAATTGAAATAAAGGACAGAACAACCATTTGTAAACTAGTATTTAGTTTTCTTTCACAATTTTTTCATAATCTTCTGCATTTTTCTAATCATGCAAAGCTTCGTTCTACAACTCATCTTTTTGGTAGTACTACAAAAGAATGTAATTCATTACGTTTTACAACTTCAACATTTGCATTTATGATTGTTTTGATTGCAGAAGCAAATTTTTCACCAGTATAGCCAGCATCTACTATTATTTTTTGAACTGTAGAAAGATTTTCTTTTTCACTTTTAATCATTATGATAGCACTATTACGATCTGTTTTTTCTGCTGTAGTTATGTAAATTGCATGTGGTAAACCTTGCGTATCAACTGCAATATGACGTTTTATTCCTGAAATCTTTTACCAGCATCATAACCTTTATTTTCAGTAGTATCTGTATTTTTAACACTTTGCGAATCAATTATACAAAAACTAGTTTTTTCTTTTCGATGATTCTTAATACGAATCTTTTTAACTAATTTTTTTAAAATTAATTGCAATACACTAGGTTCTTTATCTGGATGGGTTACACTTTATTGGACACTAATTACGTAGACAAGTGAACAAATTGTTAAAAGAAAGGAACTATAATTATGACCAATATTAACTCATATACCGACGAATTTAAAAAGCAAATAGTAGCTTTATATCAAAGTGGTAAGTCAGTGTCTTGTCTTGCTAAAGAATATAATGTTACAAGAGCAGCTACTTATAAATGAATTAAACAATTTACTAATTCAGGTAGTTTTAAAATTAAAAATAATCTTTCAGATTTAGAAAAACAATTAATTCAAGCAAATAAAGAATTAAAACAGTTACGAATGGAAAATGATATTTTAAAGCAAGCAGCACTAATAATAGGCAGAAAATAGAAATTATTACTAAAAATAAAGTTAAATATAAAATTCGCACAATGTGTCGTTTTTTAAAACTCTCTAAATCAACATATTATTTTAATTTAAAGAAAAAAGAAAAAATTCAAAATAATATTTATGATGAAGCTGTTATTAGTGCTTTTAAAGAAAATAAAGAAGTTTATGGTACTAGAAGATTAAAAGTCATACTAGCAAACCAAGAAATTTATTTATCACGCAGAAAAATTAAAAAAATTATGAATAAGCATAATTTAATATCAAAATACACTAAATTATCATTCAAAAATCATCATAATAAAGTCAATGATAGTCAAATTACCAATCTTGTTAATAGAGACTTTAATAATAGAATTAAAAATGAAGTTATTGTCAGTGATTTAACTTATGTTCAAGTTAATGGTAAATGAAACTATATTTGCCTATTAGTAGACCTGTACAACCGCGAAATTATTGGACATAGTGTTGGAGTTAAAAAAGATGCATCATTAGTACATCAAGCATTTATGCACTCAAATCGCTGTTTAAAAGATATTCAAATATTTCATAACGATCGCGGTAATGAATTCAATAATAAAACTATTGATAAACTTTTATTAGCATTCAATATTACCCGTTCTTTAAGCAAAAAAGGATGTCCTTATGACAATGCTGTTGCTGAAGCAACTTTTAAAACTTTCAAAACAGAGTTTATTAATGATAAAAATTTTACATCATTAATCCAATTAAAATTAGAATTATTTGATTACATAAATTGATATAACAACATAAGAATTCACAGCACTCTAAACTACCTAACTCCCGTTAAATATCATGAACAAATGTCTACCAAAAAATAGTCCTAAAAAGGGTTGCCATTCCAAAGTGTTATTAGTCAAATTACTGATGATGTTATTGATGATGTTAAAGCATGACAAAATCGACCATTAGAAAGTATTTATCCTATTGTTTATTTTGATTGTATAGTAGTTAAAGTACGACAAGATAAACGGATTATTAACAAATCAGTTTATATAGCATTAGGAGTTGATTTAGAAGGCAAAAAAGATGTTTTAGGATTATGAATTAGTGAAAATGAAGGTTCTAAGTTTTGATTATCTAATTTCACAGAAATGAAAAATCGTGGCTTAAATGATATTCTTATTGCTTGTAGTGATAATTTAACAGGCATGTCAGAAGCAATACAATCAGTTTATCCTAAAACAGAACATCAATTATGCATTGTTCATCAAATTAGAAATAGTTTAAAATATGTTTCATACAAACATCGAAAAGGTCTAGTTGCAGATTTAAAACCAATTTATAGTGCATGTAGTGAAGAACAAGCAATGCAAGCTTTAGAATCGTTTGAAAGTAAATGAAATAAACAATATCCTCAAATTACTAAATCTTGATATAAAAATTGAGATAATTTAATGGTTTTTATTAGTTATCCAGTAGAAATCAAAAGAGTGATTTATACTACAAATGCTATTGAATCTGTTAATAGTCAATTACGAAAAATCATCAGAAATAAAAAAGTTTTTCCTAATGATATGGCAGTTTTCAAAATATTTTACTTGGCAATTGAAAATATAACAAAAAAATGAACATTGCCTATTCAAAATTGAAATACAGCAATTGCTCATTTTATGATAAAATTTGAAGACAGAATTAATCTAAATTAGCAACTTTGTAAAACAAAGATACACAGATTATTAAAAAGCCTCGTTGAAAAAGTACCAGATCAATTACCAACAAAAATTACTTCTTTAAGTAATATGTTTGCTGATAATCTAACATTTGATCAAAACATATCTTCTTGAAATATATCAAATATAGTAGATATGAGTTATATGTTTTATGATGCAAAAAATTTAATCAAGAGATTTCAAAGTGAAATACTTCAAAAGTAACAAATATGATGGGAATGTTTTGAAATGCAAAAAAATTTAATCAGAACCTTTCAGCATGAAATGTAGAAAAAGTTAATAATTTTGATCTTTTTGCTACTAATTCAGGAATTAATAGCCGAAGTAAATGACCAAAATTTAAGTATCATTAATTTTTAAAAATAAATCAAAACAAGCCTAATTAGGCTTGTTTATTTTGTAAATATTTTTTAAAATTTAAATAATTTCTTTATAAACAAATATTTTTTCTTATTTACTTATGGCTTTTCTCCCTTTATGTACTATTTTAATTTTATCACATAAATGCTGAGAAAAGCCTATCTACGGACTTCTCCCCACATTTTTAAATCAAACATAGAATTACAGTTTCAAAACTAGGTATCTTGTTGAATTTATATGCAACTTCTTTAGCATATAAATGAACATGATGTTTTGCAACTTTGATATGTGTTTTAAATGTTCTTCTTATATGTTTTCAAACTGATTCAATTTGGTTGGTATTTACACCAATTTTTGAAACATAGCCATCTTGATGGTTAACTGTTTCATGCTTAGTGAAAACTGATTTAAAATCGCAATATCCTTTTCAAGAATCAGTATATACAAGACATTTTGAAGAAATGTGGTTTTTTGCAAACTGCAAAAGATTTTTACTCTTTGCGTTTTTCAATACTTTCACAATTAAATTATTGGTTGTTTTTTGATAAATGCCAACAATCAAGGTTTTATTCACCAAGGATCTTCCTTGTTTTTTAAAACCCATATGTGAAAGATACATTTCATCAATTTGCACTGTACCTTCAACAATAAATTGAGGTTTTTGTTTTGCAATACGTGTTCTGATTTTATGAGTCATTCTTCAAGCAGTTTTCAAAGTCACTCCCAATTCTTTTGCAATATCTGTTGATGGAATTCCATGTTTGGTGTTTATTCATCTAAAGATAAGATAAAACCAAGATGTTAAAGATGTTTGTGACCTTGAAAATATGGTGCCTGTGAGAATGCTAAATGTTTGATTACATTTTAAACATCTCATTCTTTTTAAATCAGAAGTATTCAAATTAAAACACCTAATACATTTGTTTTCTTTCAAATTTGCTATATATGCAAGACATTGCTGTTCAGTTTGAAAAGCATTGTTGAATTCATTCAGTTTCATTATTCCCTCCACAAGTACATGTGGGGAGAAGTCCGTTACTTATTTACGTCGATATTTATAAGCCATAATTGCTCCAAATATTAATGCTCCAATTCAAAGTAAACTAACTAAAATCGGTATTCAGTAATTATCAAAAAGTGCTGCATTGATTAAATCATTTGGAGTACCATAATTATTTCATCCTCTATTCATAATAGAAACAGGATAAGAAAAAGGAATAATTTTAGCAATAATAACTAAAACTGGTTGTCCTTTAATGGCTACATACGGAATATATTGACCCGATAAAAATGACGTTGGCAAATATAATAATAAAGCAAAAGCATTAGCAATTTTAAAATCAGAAGCAAGAATACCAACCATTATTCCTACTGCTGAACACATAATTGATGAAAGCAGAATTGCTAGTAATATATAACCTCAATTAATTAGTTCTCAATTAATCTGATTATGATATAAAGCTACACCAATTCCTAATGTTCAAAAACTACCAATAAAAATTAAAATAACATGAAATATTAAAATACTACTAATAAATTGTCATGGTTTTAATGGTGTTGCACCAATTCTTTGGAAATGTTTAATAATCTGTGTAACTTACAAAAATAACTATGTTTAATTAATTCTAGTAAATATAATTAAATGACTAGAAAGAGTGAGTTACAGATGGCTAAAAAAGATAACTTTAATAATAATGATCCAATATCAAAAGCAGTAGATTTATTACTAGAAAATACTGAAGATTTAACAACAGTTTTTAAACCTGGCGGTTTATATAAAGAATTAACAAAAAGATTAGTTGAAAAAATGTTGAATTCTGAAATGCAAAATTATTTAGGATATGAAAAAAATCAACATAGTACTACTGAAAATGCTCGTAATGGTACAAGTTCAAAAAAATTAAGGCTTTTCTCCCTTTATGTACTATTTTTAAATCTTATCACATAAATGCTGAGAAAAGCCTATCTACGAACTTCTCCCCACATTTTTAAATAAAACATAGCATTACAGTTTCAAAACTAGGTATGTTATTGAATTTATATGCAGCTTCTTTTGCATATAAATGAATATGATGTTTTGCAACTTTGATATGTGTTTTAAATGTTCTTCGTATATGTTTTCATACTGACTCAATTTGGTTGGTATTTACACCAGTTTTTGAAACATAGCCATCTTGATGGTTAACTGTTTCATGTTTAGTGAAAACCGATTTCAAATCGCGATATCCTTTTCAAAAATCAGTATGTACAACACACTTTGAAGAAATGTGGTTTATTGCAAACTGCAAAAGATTTTTACTGTTTGCGTTTTTCAATACTTTCACAATCAGATTGTTGGTTGTTTTTTCATAAATACCAACAATCAAGGTTTTATTCAACAAGGATCTTCCTTGTTTTTTAAACCCCATATGTGAAAGATACATTTCATCCATTTGCACTATGCCTTCAACAATGAATTGAGGTTTTTGTTTAGCAATGGCACTTCGGATTTTATGACCCATTCTTCAAGCTGTTTTCAAGGTCACTCCCAATTCTTTTGCAACATCAGTTGATGGAATTCCATGTTTGGTGTTTATTCATCTAAAAATGAGATAAAACCAAGATATTAAAGGTGTTTGTGACTTTGAAAATATAGTGCCCGTGAGAATACTGAATGTTTGATGACATTTCAAACATCTCATTCTTCTTAAATTAGAAGTATTCAAATTAAAACTAGAACACCTACTACATTTGATTTGTTTCAAACTTGCTATATATGCAAGACATTGTTTTTCAGTTTGAAAAGTATTATTGAACTCATTGAATTTCATTGTTTCCTCCACAAGTACATGTGGGGAGAAGTTCGAAAATTAATAACTCAACAAGGTAAAATTGAAATTGATGTACCAAGAGATCGCAATAGTAATTTTACTCCTGTAATAGTTCCTAAAAGGCAAAGAAGATTTGATGGTTTTGATCAACAAGTTCTTTCTTTATATGCAAAAGGAATGACATTATCTGACATTAGAATGCAGTTGCAAGAGTTATATCATGGTGCTGATATTAGTGAAAGTGTTATTAGTCAAATTACTGATGATGTTATTGATGATGTTAAAGCATGACAAAATCGACCATTAGAAAGTATTTATCCTATTGTTTATTTTGATTGTATAGTAGTTAAAGTACGACAAGATAAACGGATTATTAACAAATCAGTTTATATAGCATTAGGAGTTGATTTAGAAGGCAAAAAGATGTTTTAGGATTATGAATTAGTGAAAATGAAGGTTCTAAGTTTTGATTATCTAATTTCACAGAAATGAAAAATCGTGGCTTAAATGATATTCTTATTGCTTGTAGTGATAATTTAACAGGCATGTCAGAAGCAATACAATCAGTTTATCCTAAAACAGAACATCAATTATGCATTGTTCATCAAATTAGAAATAGTTTAAAATATGTTTCATACAAACATCGAAAAGGTCTAGTTGCAGATTTAAAACCAATTTATAGTGCATGTAGTGAAGAACAAGCAATGCAAGCTTTAGAATCGTTTGAAAGTAAATGAAATAAACAATATCCTCAAATTACTAAATCTTGATATAAAAATTGAGATAATTTAATGGTTTTTATTAGTTATCCAGTAGAAATCAAAAGAGTGATTTATACTACAAATGCTATTGAATCTGTTAATAGTCAATTACGAAAAATCATCAGAAATAAAAAAGTTTTTCCTAATGATATGGCAGTTTTCAAAATATTTTACTTGGCAATTGAAAATATAACAAAAAAATGAACATTGCCTATTCAAAATTGAAATACAGCAATTGCTCATTTTATGATAAAATTTGAAGACAGAATTAATCTAAATTAGTAACTTTGTAAAACAAAGATACACAGATTATTAAAAAGCCTCAATTCTTTTAATAATGGCTTTTCTCCCTTTATGTACTATTTTAATTTTATCACATAAATGCTGAGAAAAGCCTATCTACGGACTTCTCCCCACATTTTTAAATCAAACATAGAATTACAGTTTCAAAACTAGGTATCTTGTTGAATTTATATGCAGCTTCTTTAGCATATAAATGAACATGATGTTTTGCAACTTTGATATGTGTTTTAAATGTTCTTCTTATATGTTTTCAAACTGATTCAATTTGGTTGGTATTTACACCAATTTTTGAAACATAGCCATCTTGATGGTTAACTGTTTCATGCTTAGTGAAAACTGATTTAAAATCGCAATATCCTTTTCAAGAATCAGTATATACAAGACATTTTGAAGAAATGTGGTTTTTTGCAAACTGCAAAAGATTTTTACTCTTTGCGTTTTTCAATACTTTCACAATTAAATTATTGGTTGTTTTTTGATAAATGCCAACAATCAAGGTTTTATTCACCAAGGATCTTCCTTGTTTTTTAAAACCCATATGTGAAAGATACATTTCATCAATTTGCACTGTACCTTCAACAATAAATTGAGGTTTTTGTTTTGCAATACGTGTTCTGATTTTATGAGTCATTCTTCAAGCAGTTTTCAAAGTCACTCCCAATTCTTTTGCAATATCTGTTGATGGAATTCCATGTTTGGTGTTTATTCATCTAAAGATAAGATAAAACCAAGATGTTAAAGATGTTTGTGACCTTGAAAATATGGTGCCTGTGAGAATGCTAAATGTTTGATTACATTTTAAACATCTCATTCTTTTTAAATCAGAAGTATTCAAATTAAAATTAAAACACCTAATACATTTGTTTTCTTTCAAATTTGCTATATATGCAAGACATTGCTGTTCAGTTTGAAAAGCATTGTTGAATTCATTCAGTTTCATTATTCCCTCCACAAGTACATGTGGGGAGAAGTCCGATTTCATTTTCAATATAAACTAATTCCCCTTTTAATTTTGCTAATTGTTCTTCTTTATTAAATAAATTTGAAACATTAATTTCTATTACTGCTGAATTAATAATTTTAATTATTTTATTATTAACAGACAACGGACTATCACTAATAGTAACAATTTGACTATTAGTTAATTGTAATAAATAAGGATTTAAAGTATTTTTTTCTACTTCAAAAAAAGAATTAGTCGTATTGATATGAATAGTTAACGGTAATTTTAAAGATAAATTAAGTTCTTTACGAATTTCTCGAATATTACCAATAATTTCAATTAATATTTCAACAAATTGTGTTACAACTTTTGTTTTTTCCATAACTTTAACTTTAGGAAACTTATTTGTTAAAATGCTATTTTTATACCCCATTTCTTCATAAATTGCTTCTGTAATAAAGGGAATAAAGGGATGAACCATAATAATAATTTGCTGTAAAACATAATATAATGTTTGTAATGAGTTACTTTGTTGTTCTTGATTTTGTAAATTAACTTTATTTAATTCAATATATCAAGAACAATATTTATTTCATATAAAATTTGATAGTGCTTTAACTACTAAAACAAATTCATATTTTTCCATATATTGCTCTACATAAATAATCAATTGATTAAGTTCTTGTAAAATTCATTGATCAATAAATGATAACGAATTATTATAGACAATATTTTCATCCAATTGAAACTTATCATCAATATTCATTAGCACATAACGTGCAGCGTTTCATAACTTATTATTGAAATTTCAAGCTGACTCAACTTTAGTAATACTAAATCTTAAATCTTGACCGGGAGCACAATTGCTAACTAAAAAGTAACGTAAAGCATCCGCACCATACTTTTTAATAACTTCCATTGGATCAATTCCATTATTTAATGATTTTGACATTTTTCTACCTTGTTCATCACGAATTAAACCATGAATTAAAACATTAGTAAATGGTTTTTGATTAGTAAATTTTCAACCCATAAACATCATTCGTGCAACTCAAAAAAATAAAATATCATAAGCAGTAACTAATACTGATATTGGATAATATTTTTGCAAATCAACATTTTTTTGTGGTCAACCCAAGGTTACAAAAGGTCATAAACCGCTAGAAAATCATGTATCTAATACGTCTGATTCTTGAATATAATCGTTAATTGGTGATGGTGGATTAGTATCAACATAAATTTTCTTAGTTTTTTATGATATCAAACCGGAAGCGAATGACCCCATCACAATTGACGGGAAATACATCAATCTTGAATATTATTTAATCACTGCAAAAGTTGTTGTTCAAATAATATTGGATGAAAATCAATCTTTGTTTTCTTATTTTTTTGTTTATCAATAATCATTTCAACTAATGGTTTCATTTTTATGAATCATTGTTGTGATAAATATGATTCAATAATAGCGTTACTTCTTTCTGAATAACCAACTTGATGAAGATGGTCTTCAACCTTTACAACTAAATTTTCTTTTCTTAATTGTTCAACTAATTGTTTACGACATACCATTCGATCTTGATTAATATATGATTGTGCTAATTCATTCATAGTTCCATCAACATTCATACAAATAGGCATTGCTAAATTGTGACGTAATGCAATTTCATAGTCATTAGCATCATGAGCCGGTGTACATTTCATAGCACCCGTTCCAAAATTCATATCAACATAATCATCAGCAATGACTTTAATTAACATTTTATTAGCCGGATTAATAACCATTTTACCAATAAATTGTAAATAACGTTTATCTTTACTATTTACAACTATACACTGATCAGCAAACATTGTTTCTGGTCTGGTAGTAGCAATAGTAATAAATTCACTACTATTTTCTATAAAATATTTTAAATAATACATTTTTCCTTTTGTTTCATGATAATTTAATTCAATATTAGAAATAGCGGTTTTTAATTCTGGATCTCAATTTACTATCTTTTTTCCTCTATAAACTAAACCTTCTTTATATAACTTTACAAATACTTCATTAACTGCTTGTTTAACATTTTCATCTAAAGTAAATACTTCATGCGAATAATCTAATGCTAAACCAAGTTTTGCTCACTGTTTTCTTATGTTTTGTGCATATTCTGTTTTTCATTTTCATGCTTGTTGTAAAAATTTATCTTTACCTAATTCTTGCAAATTAAGTTTTTGTTCTTCTTTAATACGTTGTGCAACTTTAACTTGTGTGGCAATGCCAGCATGATCCATACCGGGTATAAATAAAGTATTAAATCCTTGTAAACGTTTATAACGAATTAATAAATCTTGGATAGTACTATCTCAAGCATGACCTAAATGTAAAAGTCCGGTTACATTGGGTGGTGGTAAGATAATAGAAAATGTAGGATTAATAGAACTAACATTTGCCTTAAATAATCCAGATTTTACTCATTGTTGATAACGATCCTTTTCAATTTCAATATGATTATATTTTTTGTTTAAATTTCTATTCATTTGTTATACTCCTTTTTAAAATAAAAAAACATTCCACAAATAGGAACGTTTTTTAACGCGGTACCATCCTAATTCATTTACAAAGTAAATCCACTTAATTATTATTTAAATTACTAATAATATAAGTTACCTTCAAATTAAACTTGCTTAGTTTACAGCAACCACTAAGTCTCTAAATTACCATTTAATTTTACTCTTTTATATTTTAAATTAATTATGTATTTTATTTTACATTGTTAATTTTAAAAAACAAGACATTTGAGAAAAGAAAAAATCTAAATATTAAAATTATCTTTTTTAAAAACAGGAGTTGATGTTTTCATAGACTGCATGCAGTCTAATTTATTTTTTATATATTTTGATCAAAATCACACAATAAAGGAGTATCATCTTTTTTTATTGTCTTTTTTTGATATGCTTGTTTTTCTAATAATTTTATTTTTCTTGAGGCTTTTTAATAATCTGTGTATCTTTGTTTTACAAAGTTACTAATTTAGATTAATTCTGTCTTCAAATTTTATCATAAAATGAGCAATTGCTGTATTTCAATTTTGAATAGGCAATGTTCATTTTTTTGTTATATTTTCAATTGCCAAGTAAAATATTTTGAAAACTGCCATATCATTAGGAAAAACTTTTTTATTTCTGATGATTTTTCGTAATTGACTATTAACAGATTCAATAGCATTTGTAGTATAAATCACTCTTTTGATTTCTACTGGATAACTAATAAAAACCATTAAATTATCTCAATTTTTATATCAAGATTTAGTAATTTGAGGATATTGTTTATTTCATTTACTTTCAAACGATTCTAAAGCTTGCATTGCTTGTTCTTCACTACATGCACTATAAATTGGTTTTAAATCTGCAACTAGACCTTTTCGATGTTTGTATGAAACATATTTTAAACTATTTCTAATTTGATGAACAATGCATAATTGATGTTCTGTTTTAGGATAAACTGATTGTATTGCTTCTGACATGCCTGTTAAATTATCACTACAAGCAATAAGAATATCATTTAAGCCACGATTTTTCATTTCTGTGAAATTAGATAATCAAAACTTAGAACCTTCATTTTCACTAATTCATAATCCTAAAACATCTTTTTTGCCTTCTAAATCAACTCCTAATGCTATATAAACTGATTTGTTAATAATCCGTTTATCTTGTCGTACTTTAACTACTATACAATCAAAATAAACAATAGGATAAATACTTTCTAATGGTCGATTTTGTCATGCTTTAACATCATCAATAACATCATCAGTAATTTGACTAATAACACTTTCACTAATATCAGCACCATGATATAACTCTTGCAACTGCATTCTAATGTCAGATAATGTCATTCCTTTTGCATACAAGGAAAGAACTTGTTGATCAAAACCATCAAATCTTCTTTGCCTTTTAGGAACTATTACAGGAGTAAAATTACTATTGCGATCTCTTGGTACATCAATTTCAATTTTACCTTGTTGAGTTATTAATTTTTTTGAACTTGTACCATTACGAGCATTTTCAGTAGTACTATGTTGATTTTTTCATATCCTAAATAATTTTGCATTTCAGAATTCAACATTTTTTCAACTAATCTTTTTGTTAATTCTTTATATAAACCGCCAGGTTTAAAAACTGTTGTTAAATCTTCAGTATTTTCTAGTAATAAATCTACTGCTTTTGATATTGGATCATTATTATTAAAGTTATCTTTTTTAGCCATCTGTAACTCACTCTTTCTAGTCATTTAATTATATTTACTAGAATTAATTAAACATAGTTATTTTTGTAAGTTACACAGATTACTAAACATTTCCTTTTTCTTTGTTCTGGTGTTAAGTTATTTCACCATTTTTTTGCCTCATTTTTAACAACATCTACTTGTTTGGGGGTTAAAGTATTTCATCATTGTTTTGGATTTTTGAATATTTGTTCTCTTTGTTGATTAAATCAATCAATAACTTTTTGATAATCCTCCTTTAAAATTGATTCTTCATGTATTAAAACTTTATCTAAAATACTAGATAATATTTCACTATCCTTTAATATCTTTTGTTCATCATTTATAGCTTTTGATTTTGACTTATCAAAATCAATAAAAATTTCTTTTATTTTAATATTTTTTCACTTTTTAATATCATCTCTTTTATTAAAAATTGCATGAGGTATATTAATTTCATAATCATAAAAAAAGTTTTTTATTTCATGCATAAGTGAATCCTAATTTTTCATAAAATTCACCGACAGTAGCATTAGTTGGATCTGATAATAAAATAAGGTTTTCGATATTATTGCTATGACATATCTCAAAAATTTTGTAAATAAGTAAACTACCATATTGTTGCTTACGATATTTTTCTTCAATAAATATACTTTCTAAAATATCTTCTTTTTTCTAAATCAATAATAAGTAATGCGTCACCAATTTTATTACTAAATTCATCAATTAATAATAAACTTTTTATACTTGGATTATTTAAATTATTAGTAATAATAACTTCTCTGCCGTTTGCCATATTTTAACTTCTTTCTAATAAATTCAACGGACTTCTCCCCACATGTACTTGTGGAGGGAATAATGAAACTGAATGAATTCAACAATGCTTTTCAAACTGAACAGCAATGTCTTGCATATATAGCAAATTTAAAAGAAAACAAATGTATTAGGTGTTTTAGTTTTAATTTGAATACTTCTGATTTAAAAAGAATGAGATGTTTAAAATGTAATCAAACATTTAGCATTCTCACAGGCACCATATTTTCAAGGTCACAAACATCTTTAACATCTTGATTTTATCTTATCTTTAGATGAATAAACACCAAACATGGAATTCCATCAACAGATATTGCAAAAGAATTGGGAGTGACTTTGAAAACTGCTTGAAGAATGACTCATAAAATCAGAACACGTATTGCAAAACAAAAACCTCAATTTATTGTTGAAGGTACAGTGCAAATTGATGAAATGTATCTTTCACATATGGGTTTTAAAAAACAAGGAAGATCCTTGGTGAATAAAACCTTGATTGTTGGCATTTATCAAAAAACAACCAATAATTTAATTGTGAAAGTATTGAAAAACGCAAAGAGTAAAAATCTTTTGCAGTTTGCAAAAAACCACATTTCTTCAAAATGTCTTGTATATACTGATTCTTGAAAAGGATATTGCGATTTTAAATCAGTTTTCACTAAGCATGAAACAGTTAACCATCAAGATGGCTATGTTTCAAAAATTGGTGTAAATACCAACCAAATTGAATCAGTTTGAAAACATATAAGAAGAACATTTAAAACACATATCAAAGTTGCAAAACATCATGTTCATTTATATGCTAAAGAAGCTGCATATAAATTCAACAAGATACCTAGTTTTGAAACTGTAATGCTATGTTTGATTTAAAAATGTGGGGAGAAGTCCGTAGATAGGCTTTTCTCAGCATTTATGTGATAAAATTTAAAAATAGTACATAAAGGGAGAAAAGCCTTTAATAATATCATAAAATATCTTTTTTTAAAAAAAACAAATTGGATGCAAAAAATATATTATATAACTTTTTTATTACATTTAACCTTACTAATAACATAAAATTTTTTCCTAATATTTATATATTTTTATTTCTATCATAAACTAAACACTTATTGCATTTATATTTTAAACAACTTAAAATATAAATTAACTTCTTAAACTTAAGAAGTTATTGGGGAAAAACAAAAAAGGAGATCTTAATGAAAATATTAATCAAAACATTAAGTGTTTTAACACTTGCAACAACCACAGGTAATTTAACTAGTTTCTTAGAACCTGTTTAGAATCTTTTAATAAAATTGAAATAAAGGACAGAACAACCATTTGTAAACTAGTATTTAGTTTTCTTTCACAATTTTTTCATAATCTTCTGCATTTTTCTAATCATGCAAAGCTTCGTTCTACAACTCATCTTTTTGGTAGTACTACAAAAGAATGTAATTCATTACGTTTTACAACTTCAACATTTGCATTTATGATTGTTTTGATTGCAGAAGCAAATTTTTCACCAGTATAGCCAGCATCTACTATTATTTTTTGAACTGTAGAAAGATTTTCTTTTTCACTTTTAATCATTATGATAGCACTATTACGATCTGTTTTTTCTGCTGTAGTTATGTAAATTGCATGTGGTAAACCTTGCGTATCAACTGCAATATGACGTTTTATTCCTGAAATCTTTTTACCAGCATCATAACCTTTATTTTCAGTAGTATCTGTATTTTTAACACTTTGCGAATCAATTATACAAAAACTAGTTTTTTCTTTTCGATGATTCTTAATACGAATCTTTTTAACTAATTTTTTTAAAATTAATTGCAATACACTAGGTTCTTTATCATTGTTTTTACTTCAAATTTGGAAATAATAATATACAGTTTGTCATTTTGGAAAATTTTTTGGTAACATTCTTCATTGACAACCACTTTTTAATACATATAAAACTGCACAAAACACTTCATATAAATCTAAATTTCTTGGTTTTGTTTTCTTTTTGCTGTTTTCTAAAGTTGATTTTATGTTCTCAAATTGTTCTTTAGTAACATGACTTGGATAATTTTTATGCATATATACCTCTTATTTTAAAATATATAGTAATTTTACCTTATTTTCTAAGAACCTGTTTAGAATCTTTTTAATAAAATTGAAATAAAGGACAGAACAACCATTTGTAAACTAGTATTTAGTGAACATCTAGAATAAAGTAGACACAGAATTGTAACCTTTGTGTTAAAAATACTTTAAGGAAGGTGTTCATTTTTTTATGGCTAAATGACTATCAAAAGAAGAAAAGTTAAAAATAATAAAAATAAGTAAAATTAAAACAATTGATAAAACCGCATTAGAGTATGGTATTGGTCGATCATCAATAAAAGAATGAATTAAAGCATATAAATTATTAGGTGAAAAAGGTTTAGAATATGGCAATGGAATTCGTGCTAAAAAAACCAAAAGAACAGGTCGACCCAAATCTTTAAATTTTAATGAAATGACAAAACAAGAATTAATTGAATATATTGAGGCAATGAACGATATAAAAAGTATTTAGAAAAATCGACAAAAAGAAGAAATATTTTGTGATTTTCTCATTGAAGAAAAAATATCAGATTAGTTATTTATGTTGATTATTAAATGTTTCAAAATCAGGATATTATAAGTGAATTAAGAATGGAATGAATGAATTTAATAAATGAGATACATTTTTAGCTAATATAATTAAAAATATTTTTTATGAATTTCAAGAAATTTATGGTTATAAAATGATAACTTTATGAATTAACAAAATTTATAATTTAAAATTAAAATTTCATATTGTATATAGATATATGAAAAATATGAGTTTAAAAGCTAAGGTTCGCATAAAAAAATTTGATTATAGAACTAAATCAGGAAGTTTAAGATATGATAATTTATTAAAACGTGATTTTTCAACTACTAATTTAAATGAAAAATTAGGTACTGATATAACTTATTTATTAACTAATGGTAAAACATATTATTTATCAATTGTTAAAGATTTTCATAATAATGAAATATTAGATTATAAAATAAGTGCAAGTTTAGACATGACATTTGTTGTCCAAAACATTATCCAAGCTTGAGTTAATGCTCAAAAACCTACTTCATGAATTTTACAATCAGATCAAGGATTTCACTATACAAATCCTTCTTATAAAATTTTATGTGATGAATTAAAAATAAAAATTTCAATGTCTAGAAGAGGTAATTCCTGTGATAATGGTGCTACTGAAACTTGATTTGGAACAATGAAAACAGAATTTCTATATCAAATTCCAAGAAAAAATAGAACTATTGAATGAATACAAGACAACTTACCTAAATATATTTACTTTTATAATAATTATCGACCTCAAATAAAATTAAAAGGAATGAGTCCAATCGAATATCGATTAGCTCATTCCAAACCAACAAATAATTACTTCATACCTATAAATTTAACACTTACAAACGCTATTTTATAAAATTTAATAAAAGGTTACTTTTATTGTCCACTTTTCTTGACAAGTTCATTAGTTTTCTTTCACAATTTTTTCATAATCTTCTGCATTTTTCTAATCATGCAAAGCTTCGTTCTACAACTCATCTTTTTGGTAGTACTACAAAAGAATGTAATTCATTACGTTTTACAACTTCAACATTTGCATTTATGATTGTTTTGATTGCAGAAGCAAATTTTTCACCAGTATAGCCAGCATCTACTATTATTTTTTGAACTGTAGAAAGATTTTCTTTTTCACTTTTAATCATTATGATAGCACTATTACGATCTGTTTTTTCTGCTGTAGTTATGTAAATTGCATGTGGTAAACCTTGCGTATCAACTGCAATATGACGTTTTATTCCTGAAATCTTTTTACCAGCATCATAACCTTTATTTTCAGTAGTATCTGTATTTTTAACACTTTGCGAATCAATTATACAAAAACTAGTTTTTTCTTTTCGATGATTCTTAATACGAATCTTTTTAACTAATTTTTTTTAAAATTAATTGCAATACACTAGGTTCTTTATCTGGATGGGTTACACTTTATTGGACACTAATTACGTAGACAAGTGAACAAATTTGTTAAAAGAAAGGAACTATAATTATGACCAATATTAACTCATATACCGACGAATTTAAAAAGCAAATAGTAGCTTTATATCAAAGTGGTAAGTCAGTGTCTTGTCTTGCTAAAGAATATAATGTTACAAGAGCAACTACTTATAAATGAATTAAACAATTTACTAATTCAGGTAGTTTTAAAATTAAAAATAATCTTTCAGATTTAGAAAAACAATTAATTCAAGCAAATAAAGAATTAAAACAGTTACGAATGGAAAATGATATTTTAAAGCAAGCAGCACTAATAATAGGCAGAAAATAGAAATTATTACTAAAAATAAAGTTAAATATAAAATTCGCACAATGTGTCGTTTTTTAAAACTCTCTAAATCAACATATTATTTTAATTTAAAGAAAAAGAAAAAATTCAAAATAATATTTATGATGAAGCTGTTATTAGTGCTTTTAAAGAAAATAAAGAAGTTTATGGTACTAGAAGATTAAAAGTCATACTAGCAAACCAAGAAATTTATTTATCACGCAGAAAAATTAAAAAAATTATGAATAAGCATAATTTAATATCAAAATACACTAAATTATCATTCAAAAATCATCATAATAAAGTCAATGATAGTCAAATTACCAATCTTGTTAATAGAGACTTTAATAATAGAATTAAAAATGAAGTTATTGTCAGTGATTTAACTTATGTTCAAGTTAATGGTAAATGAAACTATATTTGCCTATTAGTAGACCTGTACAACCGCGAAATTATTGGACATAGTGTTGGAGTTAAAAAAGATGCATCATTAGTACATCAAGCATTTATGCACTCAAATCGCTGTTTAAAAGATATTCAAATATTTCATAGCGATCGCGGTAATGAATTCAATAATAAAACTATTGATAAACTTTTATTAGCATTCAATATTACCCGTTCTTTAAGCAAAAAGGATGTCCTTATGACAATGCTGTTGCTGAAGCAACTTTTAAAACTTTCAAAACAGAGTTTATTAATGATAAAAATTTTACATCATTAATCCAATTAAAATTAGAATTATTTGATTACATAAATTGATATAACAACATAAGAATTCACAGCACTCTAAACTACCTAACTCCCGTTAAATATCATGAACAAATGTCTACCAAAAAATAGTCCTAAAAAGGGTTGCCATTCCAAAGTGTTATTAGTCAAATTACTGATGATGTTATTGATGATGTTAAAGCATGACAAAATCGACCATTAGAAAGTATTTATCCTATTGTTTATTTTGATTGTATAGTAGTTAAAGTACGACAAGATAAACGGATTATTAACAAATCAGTTTATATAGCATTAGGAGTTGATTTAGAAGGCAAAAAAGATGTTTTAGGATTATGAATTAGTGAAAATGAAGGTTCTAAGTTTTGATTATCTAATTTCACAGAAATGAAAAATCGTGGCTTAAATGATATTCTTATTGCTTGTAGTGATAATTTAACAGGCATGTCAGAAGCAATACAATCAGTTTATCCTAAAACAGAACATCAATTATGCATTGTTCATCAAATTAGAAATAGTTTAAAATATGTTTCATACAAACATCGAAAAGGTCTAGTTGCAGATTTAAAACCAATTTATAGTGCATGTAGTGAAGAACAAGCAATGCAAGCTTTAGAATCGTTTGAAAGTAAATGAAATAAACAATATCCTCAAATTACTAAATCTTGATATAAAAATTGAGATAATTTAATGGTTTTTATTAGTTATCCAGTAGAAATCAAAAGAGTGATTTATACTACAAATGCTATTGAATCTGTTAATAGTCAATTACGAAAAATCATCAGAAATAAAAAAGTTTTTCCTAATGATATGGCAGTTTTCAAAATATTTTACTTGGCAATTGAAAATATAACAAAAAAATGAACATTGCCTATTCAAAATTGAAATACAGCAATTGCTCATTTTATGATAAAATTTGAAGACAGAATTAATCTAAATTAGCAACTTTGTAAAACAAAGATACACAGATTATTAAAAAGCCTCGTTGAAAAAGTACCAGATCAATTACCAACAAAAATTACTTCTTTAAGTAATATGTTTGCTGATAATCTAACATTTGATCAAAACATATCTTCTTGAAATATATCAAATATAGTAGATATGAGTTATATGTTTTATGATGCAAAAAAATTTAATCAAGAGATTTCAAAGTGAAATACTTCAAAAGTAACAAATATGATGGGAATGTTTTGAAATGCAAAAAAATTTAATCAGAACCTTTCAGCATGAAATGTAGAAAAAGTTAATAATTTTGATCTTTTTGCTACTAATTCAGGAATTAATAGCCGAAGTAAATGACCAAAATTTAAGTATCATTAATTTTTAAAAATAAATCAAAACAAGCCTAATTAGGCTTGTTTATTTTGTAAATATTTTTTAAAATTTAAATAATTTCTTTATAAACAAATATTTTTTCTTATTTACTTATTTACGTCGATATTTATAAGCCATAATTGCTCCAAATATTAATGCTCCAATTCAAAGTAAACTAACTAAAATCGGTATTCAGTAATTATCAAAAAGTGCTGCATTGATTAAATCATTTGGAGTACCATAATTATTTCATCCTCTATTCATAATAGAAACAGGATAAGAAAAAGGAATAATTTTAGCAATAATAACTAAAACTGGTTGTCCTTTAATGGCTACATACGGAATATATTGACCCGATAAAAATGACGTTGGCAAATATAATAATAAAGCAAAAGCATTAGCAATTTTAAAATCAGAAGCAAGAATACCAACCATTATTCCTACTGCTGAACACATAATTGATGAAAGCAGAATTGCTAGTAATATATAACCTCAATTAATTAGTTCTCAATTAATCTGATTATGATATAAAGCTACACCAATTCCTAATGTTCAAAAACTACCAATAAAAATTAAAATAACATGAAATATTAAAATACTACTAATAAATTGTCATGGTTTTAATGGTGTTGCACCAATTCTTTTAATAATTATTGATTGTTTAAAATCAGAATATGTCATTGATAAAGTAACAATTCCTAATACTGGTGAAGCTGACATCACTAACCCCGGTAATACTGTTTGTGCAGCATTTGGGTTACCAGGTGTTAATACAGCAACTAAAATTGTTAACATAATAATAGGGAAAATAAAGCCAAAGAAAATACTATGGAAAGATTTCTTAAAATAACCAAATAATAATTGAAACATTGCTAGCATTATTTTTTTTCCTTTCTCGTAGTTATTTCTAATGATGTTTCTGTTTTTTCTAAATAATATTTTAATAATGAACCATATTTTTTAGTAACTTCAACAACAGTAGTATCATCAATAATTTGACCATCCTTTAAAAAAATAATACGTTTACATAAAGCTTGTATTTCATCTAAGTTATGACTAACTAAAATTAAAGTAATGTTATTCAAACTAATTTGTTCTTGTAAAAAATTAATAATATCAATTCTTGTTTTAACATCTAAACCAGTTGAAATCTCATCACCAATATAAAT
Organism: Spiroplasma ixodetis; assembly: GCF_027923845.1. Taxonomy (GTDB): domain Bacteria; phylum Bacillota_I; class Bacilli_A; order Mycoplasmatales; family VBWQ01; genus Spiroplasma_E; species Spiroplasma_E ixodetis_A. The sequence goes on along the minus strand of NZ_AP026933.1, from coordinate 1,429,024 downwards.
TTTTGGTTGATGAAATAATGATAAAAATAAATTAACTCTTTGTCTTTGACCACCCGATAAACTATTTACTTTATGTTTGTATAATTCTTTTAATTGAAACTTATCTAACATACTATTAAAAATTTCGGGTTTTATTTTATCTAAATAAATTTTATGATAAAAATTTATTAATTCTTTAACTGTTATAAAGTTAGGATAAACTTGATCTTGAAAATTTATTCCAACAACATATGGAATATCTTTTTTATTAAAGTTATATTCAATTTCTCCTGTACTTGCATTTTTAGTATTACTAATAATCTCACATAATGTGGTTTTACCAGCACCATTAACACCAAAAATAGCAACAGAACTACCACTCTCAATTTCTAAATTAATAGGTCCCAGTACAACATTACCATTATATGACTTAGTAATATTTTTAACCTTAATTACTTTCATAATTGCTTCCTTTCATATTATTTTAAACTTTATAAATAAGTATAGCATTAAAAAAATCTAATTTTATATCATAACAGCCAACATTTTTTAATTAAAATCTTTTTTGCTGAATTATACTTGTAAGTGCAAGTAAATAAAATTGCAAAAAATTCTCATATAAAAATTTCATAATGCTAAATTTAGTTTAGAAAAAGTAAGGAGTTTTTATATGAGTTATAAACATATTGGGATAGATGAAAGAATTTATATTGAGAATCAATTGAAATTTAAAGTTAAAATTAATGAAATAGCTAAAAATCTTAATCGAAGTATTAGTACTATTATTCGAGAAGTTAATAGAAATAAAGATAATGATCATTATTTTTCATTAATTGCACAAAATAAAGCTGTAAATAGAAAAAAATCACATATTATTTTTCATAAGTTTAAATATAAAGATTTAGTCAAATATATACAACAAAAACTATTATTGGGCTGATCACCTGAACAAATTTATGGCAGAATTAAAAATTTTCATAAACAATGAGCTATCAGCTTTAAAACAACTTACAATTGAATTTATTCTGGATTATTTGATAAAGTTACTAGTAAAAAATTAAGAAGAAAAGGTAAAAAACGAAGATCTCAAGAAAATCGTGGTAAATTTAATGGTAAATCAATTAAAGAACGAGATAATAATGTTAATAATCGCATAACTCTTGGTCATTGAGAAGGAGATACTATAGTATCATCAAGAGGTAAAAGTAAATCATGTTTAATAACTTTAGTTGAAAGAGTATCACGATTTACTTTAGCAATGTTAGTTGCAAAATTGTAAAGGTAAGTGCAACTAAATTATTTTTCTATTCAAATATTCGATTGGTGAAAGATAATTTAGTATTTTTCTGGGTCTTTGGTTTAAAGACAATATAAATTTATGAACTTCATTTTTATTAGTTTTTGAAAAAATAAATTTGGCTTTTCTCCCTTTATGTACTATTTTAATTTTATCACATAAATGCTGAGAAAAGCCTATCTACGGACTTCTCCCCATATTTTTAAATCAAACATAGAATTACAGTTTCAAAACTAGGTATCTTGTTGAATTTATATGCAGCTTCTTTAGCATATAAATGAACATGATGTTTTGCAACTTTGATATGTGTTTTAAATGTTCTTCTTATATGTTTTCAAACTGATTCAATTTGGTTGGTATTTACACCAATTTTTGAAACATAGCCATCTTGATGGTTAACTGTTTCATGCTTAGTGAAAACTGATTTAAAATCGCAATATCCTTTTCAAGAATCAGTATATACAAGACATTTTGAAGAAATGTGGTTTTTTGCAAACTGCAAAAGATTTTTACTCTTTGCGTTTTTCAATACTTTCACAATTAAATTATTGGTTGTTTTTTGATAAATGCCAACAATCAAGGTTTTATTCACCAAGGATCTTCCTTGTTTTTTAAAACCCATATGTGAAAGATACATTTCATCAATTTGCACTGTACCTTCAACAATAAATTGAGGTTTTTGTTTTGCAATACGTGTTCTGATTTTATGAGTCATTCTTCAAGCAGTTTTCAAAGTCACTCCCAATTCTTTTGCAATATCTGTTGATGGAATTCCATGTTTGGTGTTTATTCATCTAAAGATAAGATAAAACCAAGATGTTAAAGATGTTTGTGACCTTGAAAATATGGTGCCTGTGAGAATGCTAAATGTTTGATTACATTTTAAACATCTCATTCTTTTTAAATCAGAAGTATTCAAATTAAAATTAAAACACCTAATACATTTGTTTTCTTTCAAATTTGCTATATATGCAAGACATTGCTGTTCAGTTTGAAAAGCATTGTTGAATTCATTCAGTTTCATTATTCCCTCCACAAGTACATGTGGGGAGAAGTCCGATAAATTTTTTAGGAAATTTTTCTCTAATTAAACCATTAGTATTTTCATTAGTACCTCTTTGTCAAGGTGAATATGGATTTGCAAAATAAATTTTCACATCTAACTTTTTTTCAAGTTGTTGTCAATTTGCAAATTCTTTACCACGATCAAAAGTAATAGTTTTAACAATATTTTTAGGAAGAATTGATAAATAATGAATGATATTTTTATTAATAACTTTAGTAGTTTTGTTTTTAACTAACATTGCTAAAGTAAATCGTGATACTCTTTCAACTAAAGTTATTAAACATGATTTACTTTTACCTCTTGATGATACTATAGTATCTCCTTCTCAATGACCAAGAGTTATGCGATCATTAACATTATTATCTCGTTCTTTAATTGATTTACCATTAAATTTACCACGATTTTCTTGAGATCTTCGTTTTTTACCTTTTCTTCTTAAATTTTTACTAGTAACTTTATCAAATAATCCAGAATAAATTCAATTGTAAATTGTTTTAAAGCTGATAGCTCATTGTTTATGAAAATTTTTAATTCTGCCATAAATTTGTTCAGGTGATCAGCCCAATAATAGTTTTTGTTGTATATATTTGACTAAATCTTTATATTTAAACTTATGAAAAATAATATGTGATTTTTTCTATTTACAGCTTTATTTTGTGCAATTAATGAAAAATAATGATCATTATCTTTATTTCTATTAACTTCTCGAATAATAGTACTAATACTTCGATTAAGATTTTTAGCTATTTCATTAATTTTAACTTTAAATTTCAATTGATTCTCAATATAAATTCTTTCATCTATCCCAATATGTTTATAACTCATATAAAAACTCCTTACTTTTTCTAAACTAAATTTAGCATTATGAAATTTTTATATGAGAATTTTTTGCAATTTTATTTACTTGCACTTACAAGTATAATTCAGCAATTATTATAAAAGTTTAATTATAACTAAAAATAAAAAAATCATTACTTTTACCATCCTCTAAAATCACACCAGTAATTATAATAATTGTATATTAAATACAATAAAAATAAAATGATAAATATGAATTTATTTTCTAAAATATAATAGAATTTTTTTAAAATTTTTTAAACAGAGTTATTAAAATAAATCTATTATTAAAAAGGGATTTTTATATTATCCATGTGGTTCAAATGTCGGATGAGCTACACTTTCTACTTTAGAATTAATAATATTTTTATTTCAAGGAATTATTTTATAAAATACATAAGCACAAATAAAATCAGCTGATTTACTTAAACACGAAATCATAATTACCATTTTAATACTTAAGTCAGTTCACTGCAATAAAGCAAAAGTAATAAAAATATCAATAAATCAAATTAAAAATAGATCAGCAATACTAATAATTAAAGTATAGCCACCAGCATAAAGAAAACTAAATAATGGTTGCATCATATTAATGAAAAAATAAGTTACTGCTGAAAAAGCCATATATCAAACTGCAAGTTTCATAGCATTATTAGATAAATTTGGAAATAATACTTTTGGAACTCAAAAAGCACTACCCAAAATAATTAAAGCAATAACAGTTGAAATAGCAAAACTCAATTTTAATATCTTCTTAGCATTTTCTTTAGCCAGTACTAGTTCTCCTAAACCTAACTTGCTACCAACAGCATAGCCAACTAAAGCATTATATCCCCTAAAAGTAGAATAAAAAATAGCAACAACACTACCAACAATTTGCACAGCGGCAACAACTTCAGTATCACCAAAATGAGAATATAAAGCTGTTAACATTACTACTGAAACACCAAATAATACTTGACTAGCAAATAAAGGAATAAAAGTAATAATATATTTTTTATGTAAATCTTTTGTAAATTTAAAAATATTTCAATTAGGAGCATAAATTGGTTTTTTATAAATTAAATAACCTAACAATATAAAACATTCTACTGCTCTTGAAATAATTAAACTTATTGCTAATCCTTCAATGCCTAATTGTGGTCCCCCACTATATGGTAATGATAAAATACAAACTAAAAATGTATTTAAGAGTAATGAACAAATAGAAGTTATCAATGGTGTTTTAACGTTACCACATGTATTCATAGTAATTGACATAATAAAAGCAAAACCTAATAATGGGTAATTTCAAGCAATTAATTTACTATATTCTTTAGCAATATCAATAGCATTTTGATGAGAATTATCTTCAGCACCAAGAATTATTCCCATAATTTGTTTACTAAATAATTCTAATATTACAACAAAAAATATTGAAAAAATTAAAGTATAAAATAATTTTATATTAGTAGTTTCTTGAATTTTCTTTTTATCTTTAATACCTAAATATTGAGCAGTAAAAATATTACCAGTAGCAACAATAGCAAAAAAGATATATCAAACCATATCATAAATATTACTTGATGATGCAACTCCGGCAATAGCATCATCATTTCCAAATTGACCAACCACAAAATTATTCATTAAGTTTATTAATGTTTCAATTAAAGATTGTGCACAAATTGGAATCATAAATAATAATGCCATTTTATAAAAGCTTAAATTATCTTTGTTTAACATTTTCATATCATCTCACCCAATTTAAAATTTAATATAATAAAAAAATATATTAATGTTATTATTTAATATTTTGTTATATTTTTAACGAATAATTGCTTGAAATTTTTTCTTTAATATTTCTTGAATATTACTTATTTGTCCACTTACTTTTGTTTCATCTAATTGTTCTTCTTGACTATTAAATTTCAAATTAAAAGTTAATGAGTGTTGATGTTGTGATTTTAATTTTTCATCATTATAAAAATCTACCAAAGATATTTGTTCTAAAAAATCAATATTTGCAAACATTATAGCATTTTTTACATCAGAAAATTGAATATCGCTATTAACAATAATTGATATATCACGACTTAAAGTATTAAATTTTGATCAAAGCTTAAATTTAGAAACTACTTTTTGTTGTTCTTCTATGATTTTAACTAACTTACTACAATTAATTTCTGCTAAGAATATTTTTTCAACATTCATTATTTTTTCAGTTTGTGGATGCAGTGCGCCAATAGTAGCAATATGTTCTTGCTCATAAAAAATATCTGCGCTTAAATACGGATGCATTAAAGAATTATTATTATTTTTATAAACAATAGAGTTAAATAAATTTGGCATAACTTTTGCTAAAAAACCATCTAAAAAACCTTTAATAAAATAATAAGTACTATTAGTAATTTTATTAGCATTAATTTTTGGTCAAAAATTATCCATAATCATAAAAGCTAAATGATGATTATCATCAGTTTCATCACCTGTATAAACAGTTTCATCAGTAAAAATTTTTAATTGTGTTTCTTTACGTGCATAATTATATTGACAAATTCTTAATAAACTATCTGTCAAACTAAAACGCATAACTTCTCTTGTTAATGTCAACGGTGCTTCTAATTTTACAGGTATTTTATATTTAAAAAAATTAAAATCATTTAATCTCTGCATACTTGTTAAACTATATGTTTTTACTTGATTAAAACCATAACTTGTTAAATGTTGTCTTCATTTCATCATTAAATTTTCCAATGCTGTTGGTGACTTAAATGATACATTAAATTGTGGTTTAATAACTGGTAATTTATCATATCCAAATACTCTGGCAACTTCTTCACTAAAATCATTAGCGTTATTTAAATCACTACGATGATTAGGAACTGTTACTTTTAAAATTTCTTGATTTTTTGCATCAATTTCAATTTGACAACCAATAATAGTCAAATAATTAATTATTTCATTAACCTCAAATTTTGTACCTAAAATTTTATTAATAAAATTAAAATTAAAGTTAATCACTTTTGTTTTAACTTGATAAGGAACATCATTACTAAAACCGGTAATTTCATATTTAACTTGCAATTGTCCTAAAATAAACAAATAACGTTGTAAAGCAATTAAATAATAGTCAGGAACAACTGGTCTTGTTAAACGTTCTAATAATGTATTAATAAGAGCACCATGTCGTTTTGCTTGTTTACTCATTAAGGTAACATCAGGATTAATTGAAAATATAAAAACTTCTTTGGAACTTGGTTTAACTTCATATTCAATATTATGACTAACTCCTAAAACACTAAAAGCCAAATATTTATCGTGTAATAAAATATCGCCCTCTTTAATTTGCAAATTACCTTCTGGGTATGATTTAGGCGAAATATTTAAAGATGGTTTTTTTAAAACATCAGCACTAAAAGTAATTAAGGGTTGACCCAATTCTAACATTACTAAATGAATAATATCTTCTGATAAAGTTTTGGGTACAATATTTGCAAGTTGTAGTGTTCTTCTAATTCAAATTGGTGTTATTACAGATTTATCATCAAATTCAATCTTTAATGTTGCTAAAGCTTGAATTTTACCATTAAGAACGCTAACTTGACTTTTATTATCAAATTTTCCTATACTACTAACTTCCATGTTTTTTAAAGGAATTTTAAAATACCCGCTTAATTCTCTAGCAATACTATAAATCCCCAAACAATCACTACGATTTACTGTTAAATCAATAAAAAAAATTGTATCATCTAAATTTAAATATTGTAACGGATTAATATTACCAATCATTGCATCATCTGGTAAATGAATAATACCACTTAATTCTTCTTTATTCTGAACAATACCGCTTAATCCTAATTCTGTTAATGAACAAAGCATTCCTGAAGAAACAACATCTTGAATTGTTCTTTCAACAATAGTAAGACCATTACCTAAAACACTTCCTATCCTTGCTACAACAACTTTAATACCAATAACTACATTTGGTGCACCACAAACTATAGTTAACATTTCAGTACCTACTGTTACTTCACAAATATTTAATTTATTCGATTTAGGATGTTTGGTAATTTTAGTAATTTGACCAACAACTAAGTTTGTATTACTAAACATTAAATTTTTTACTTGATCAACCTCAAAACCTAAACTATTTAAAGCATCAACGATTTCATAATCTTTAATGCTATTAATATTCAATCACTGCGAAATGATTTTACGTGAAACTATCATTTTATTTTATACTCCTTTTAATTTTTAAAATTGTTTTAAGAATCGAAAATCATTATTATAAAATAATCTGATATCGTCAATGCCATATTTAATCATAGTAATTCTTTCAATGCCTACACCAAAGGCAAAACCTGCTGTTGTTTCATCTAAACCAGCAGCAATAAAAACATTTGGATGAATCATACCAGCACCCAAAACTTCAATTCAACCAGTATACTTACATAATGAACAACCTTCTGTATTACATTTTGGGCAACTTACATCTACTTCAACTGAAGGCTCCGTAAATGGGAAATAACTAGGACGTAATCTTGTTTTAGTTTCCATACCAAAAAATTGCTGACAAAAATAATTTAATGTTCATTTTAAATTTGCAAAAGTAATGTTAGAACCAACTAAAAACCCATCAACTTGCATAAATTGATGAGAATGAGTAACATCATCATCATCTTTTCGATAAACACTTCCTAAACTAATAATAGCCGTGGTTTCTTTTGAATTTTTATCTTGCTCGCTAAGAATGCGTGCAGTCATATTTGTAGCGTGTGTTCTTAATAATCAACGATTAAGTTTGTCATTATTATTTTCAAGATAAAAAGTATCTTGCATATCTCTTGCTGGATGATCAAATGGTAAATTTAAGCGATTAAAATTATATTCTTCATTTTCTACTTCATTACCACTAATGATTTGATAACCCAAATTTTTAAAAATTTCAGATATTTCGGTAACAGTTTTTAATAGAGGATTGATGTGACCAATATTAAAATCAATACCCGGTAGTGTTAAATCAATTTCTGAAGATTTAAGACGCTTATTAATGTTATCTTTCTCAATTTCATTAAATTTTTTTATTATATATTCATTAATTTCTTTTTTTAATTTATTAGCTGCTTGACCAATTTCAATTCTAAAATTATGAGGAAACTTTTCTAAAGATTTTAATATATTATTAATATCCGAATTTTTACCTAAATATTGTGATTTTAAAACTTGCAATTTATGTAAATCAGCAACTTCATCAATATTATTAAATGCTTGCTGTCTAATAATTTCTAATCTTTTTTTAAATCGTTAACCGCTAACATTCTATTCCTCCATTAATTTGTTAATATGTATAATCAAGTATATAGGGGCGTTGCCCCTAGTTGCTTCGCAACTTACCCCAGTGGCGTAAACGCCACGGCCAACCAACCAAGGTTCTGGTTGGCTTCGACCAATAATATAGGTTTACTCTATTTTAACATCTTTCTTATTTTTCTTAGAATATTTATTTCTATAATAACAAGCACGGCATACAGTATTTTCAGTTTCTTTCTTTTCAGTTTGTAATATATTATCCAACTTATCTAATCCTACTACTCTAATATCATCAACAGTAAAATCTAATGCTTGTGATTGTTCATAGTCTTTAACAGTACTTAATTCACTCTTTAAAGAATGAATATAATTTAAAGCACGACTATTATATCTTTGTAAATAAGACCTAGGAAATCATAAACTAAAAGTCATAGTTTCACCACTATAACTTGGTGGTAAACCACCACGTTTAATTATTCGCTTTGTTTGTCTTTTAGATAATACAACTTTATTATAATCATCAATATTAGTGTAAATATTTAGTTTAAACTTAACTAAAAATAACAAAATACGCATTCTTTTAACTTGCACAATATATTCCACTTGGATGGGTTACACTTTATTGGACACTAATTACGTAGACAAGTGAACAAATTTGTTAAAAGAAAGGAACTATAATTATGACCAATATTAACTCATATACCGACGAATTTAAAAAGCAAATAGTAGCTTTATATCAAAGTGGTAAGTCAGTGTCTTGTCTTGCTAAAGAATATAATGTTACAAGAGCAACTACTTATAAATGAATTAAACAATTTACTAATTCAGGTAGTTTTAAAATTAAAAATAATCTTTCAGATTTAGAAAAACAATTAATTCAAGCAAATAAAGAATTAAAACAGTTACGAATGGAAAATGATATTTTAAAGCAAGCATCACTAATAATAGGCAGAAAATAGAAATTATTACTAAAAATAAAGTTAAATATAAAATTCGCACAATGTGTCGTTTTTTAAAACTCTCTAAATCAACATATTATTTTAATTTAAAGAAAAAAGAAAAAATTCAAAATAATATTTATGATGAAGCTGTTATTAGTGCTTTTAAAGAAAATAAAGAAGTTTATGGTACTAGAAGATTAAAAGTCATACTAGCAAACCAAGAAATTTATTTATCACACAGAAAAATTAAAAAAATTATGAATAAGCATAATTTAATATCAAAATAGACTAAATTATCATTCAAAAATCATCATAATAAAGTCAATGATAGTCAAATTACCAATCTTGTTAATAGAGACTTTAATAATAGAATTAAAAATGAAGTTATTGTCAGTGATTTAACTTATGTTCAAGTTAATGGTAAATGAAACTATATTTGCCTATTAGTAGACCTGTACAACCGCGAAATTATTGGACATAGTGTTGGAGTTAAAAAAGATGCATCATTAGTACATCAAGCATTTATGCACTCAAATCGCTGTTTAAAAGATATTCAAATATTTCATAGCGATCGCGGTAATGAATTCAATAATAAAACTATTGATAAACTTTTATTAGCATTCAATATTACCCGTTCTTTAAGCAAAAAAGGATGTCCTTATGACAATGCTGTTGCTGAAGCAACTTTTAAAACTTTCAAAACAGAGTTTATTAATGATAAAAATTTTACATCATTAATCCAATTAAAATTAGAATTATTTGATTACATAAATTGATATAACAACATAAGAATTCACAGCACTCTAAACTACCTAACTCCCGTTAAATATCATGAACAAATGTCTACCAAAAAATAGTCCTAAAAAGGGTTGCCATTCCAGGATTATTAACAAATCAGTTTATATAGCATTAGGAGTTGATTTAGAAGGCAAAAAAGATGTTTTAGGATTATGAATTAGTGAAAATGAAGGTTCTAAGTTTTGATTATCTAATTTCACAGAAATGAAAAATCGTGGCTTAAATGATATTCTTATTGCTTGTAGTGATAATTTAACAGGCATGTCAGAAGCAATACAATCAGTTTATCCTAAAACAGAACATCAATTATGCATTGTTCATCAAATTAGAAATAGTTTAAAATATGTTTCATACAAACATCGAAAAGGTCTACTTGCAGATTTAAAACCAATTTATAGTGCATGTAGTGAAGAACAAGCAATGCAAGCTTTAGAATCGTTTGAAAGTAAATGAAATAAACAATATCCTCAAATTACTAAATCTTGATATAAAAATTGAGATAATTTAATGGTTTTTATTAGTTATCCAGTAGAAATCAAAAGAGTGATTTATACTACAAATGCTATTGAATCTGTTAATAGTCAATTACGAAAAATCATCAGAAATAAAAAAGTTTTTCCTAATGATATGGCAGTTTTCAAAATATTTTACTTGGCAATTGAAAATATAACAAAAAAATGAACATTGCCTATTCAAAATTGAAATACAGCAATTGCTCATTTTATGATAAAATTTGAAGACAGAATTAATCTAAATTAGTAACTTTGTAAAACAAAGATACACAGATTATTAAAAAGCCTCGATAAAACATCAATTAAAATTATATAACTGTTATCTGCACCCAGAGATTAGTTTAGTAGTATTAAATAGATAGGTCTACTGGCTTAACTTCATTTTACTTGTTACCCTTCTCAAAATCTTTGATTTCAATGGATTATGTAACTTTTATCAGTATCACAGTTGCTGGGGCAGCTTAAGATTACTTAATTCCCTTTTATGAACAGTTGTTCATCTATTTAATTTTATTTAGTTGTATTTAATGATAAATGATTTAATATATTTTTAATATATTAAATTTTTTCTTTATTTTTTGTTTAATAATGACACTAATTGTGCTTTTGGTAAATTATTCATTTCATTTTGATGTTGTTTAAACATATTTTTACATGTTGTAAGTTCAGTTAATGCTTCTTTTAAGTTACCTCAACCTTCAATTATGACTTTCTTTTTTTGTAATTCTTTATATTGTAGAAAGAAATTAACAATTTCATCACGTAAATGTTGTGGTACATCTTTTAGATCTTGATACTCATTAAAGCGTGGATCAGAATTAACAACACCAAATAATTTAGTATCAACTTCACCACCGTCAATCATTTTAATCATTCCTAAAATTCTAACTTCTACTAAGCAACCAGGGAAAGTTGGATAAGTAATTAAACTAATAATATCTAAAGGATCACCATCGTAATCTAAAGTTTCAGGAATATATCCATATTCACTGGGATAAAAATTAGCACCATAAAGAACACGATCTAATATCATAGTTTTAGATTTTCAATCATATTCATATTTATTACTTGATCCTTTGGGAATTTCAACTACCATTTGCACAATTTTATTTTCGCTTTTATTCATTAATACTTCATCTCCTTTTAAAAATTAATTTTATTATATAATAAATAAACGTTTTTTTATATATAATTAAAATAATAAATGTATTTTAAGGAGTAAAAGATGAGTTTAAAATATGAGAAAAAGTGACAACAATTTAAAAGTAATATGAATAATTCTTTAAAACTAACTACTCATAGAATAGCATTAGTTAGTAGTTTATTAGCAGTTACGACATTAATGACCTTATTAGAAACACCACCTATTTTTTTACCTTTTTTAAAAATTGATTTTGGTAATACTATTAATTTAATTGCATTGTTAATTATTAAACTTCCTTATAGTTTGTTAATTGCCATTATTGTTCCTTGACTAAGTTTAATCTTACCTCATTTTCCTTCTGGTAATGCTGAACCAATTGGTGAATTTGCTTATATGTTAAATACTATTACTTTATTGTTATTATATAGTAGTTTTAAATTATTATTTAAGCAATTACCATTTTGAAAAACGCAATCTAATAATTCTTGAAAACGATTAATGATTATTGAAATACCAACAATTGTTATTACTTGTATTTTAGTATCATTAATTAGTGCTTTTTATAATTGAGCTTTTATTTTAGACATGTATGGTGCTGCTGATCTTAAAGATAAGATTTGAATTGTATTTGTACCATTTAATTTAATTAAATTTACTTCAGTTTTGTTTTTATATTTATTATTAGTTAGGCCAGTACAAATGGAAATGTTTAGTAATCTGTGTAACTTACAAAAATAACTATGTTTAATTAATTCTAGTAAATATAATTAAATGACTAGAAAGAGTGAGTTACAGATGGCTAAAAAAGATAACTTTAATAATAATGATCCAATATCAAAAGCAGTAGATTTATTACTAGAAAATACTGAAGATTTAACAACAGTTTTTAAACCTGGCGGTTTATATAAAGAATTAACAAAAAGATTAGTTGAAAAAATGTTGAATTCTGAAATGCAAAATTATTTAGGATATGAAAAAAATCAACATAGTACTACTGAAAATGCTCGTAATGGTACAAGTTCAAAAAAATTAATAACTCAACAAGGTAAAATTGAAATTGATGTACCAAGAGATCGCAATAGTAATTTTACTCCTGTAATAGTTCCTAAAAGGCAAAGAAGATTTGATGGTTTTGATCAACAAGTTCTTTCCTTGTATGCAAAAGGAATGACATTATCTGACATTAGAATGCAGTTGCAAGAGTTATATCATGGTGCTGATATTAGTGAAAGTGTTATTAGTCAAATTACTGATGATGTTATTGATGATGTTAAAGCATGACAAAATCGACCATTAGAAAGTATTTATCCTATTGTTTATTTTGATTGTATAGTAGTTAAAGTACGACAAGATAAACGGATTATTAACAAATCAGTTTATATAGCATTAGGAGTTGATTTAGAAGGCAAAAAGATGTTTTAGGATTATGAATTAGTGAAAATGAAGGTTCTAAGTTTTGATTATCTAATTTCACAGAAATGAAAAATCGTGGCTTAAATGATATTCTTATTGCTTGTAGTGATAATTTAACAGGCATGTCAGAAGCAATACAATCAGTTTATCCTAAAACAGAACATCAATTATGCATTGTTCATCAAATTAGAAATAGTTTAAAATATGTTTCATACAAACATCGAAAAGGTCTAGTTGCAGATTTAAAACCAATTTATAGTGCATGTAGTGAAGAACAAGCAATGCAAGCTTTAGAATCGTTTGAAAGTAAATGAAATAAACAATATCCTCAAATTACTAAATCTTGATATAAAAATTGAGATAATTTAATGGTTTTTATTAGTTATCCAGTAGAAATCAAAAGAGTGATTTATACTACAAATGCTATTGAATCTGTTAATAGTCAATTACGAAAAATCATCAGAAATAAAAAAGTTTTTCCTAATGATATGGCAGTTTTCAAAATATTTTACTTGGCAATTGAAAATCGGACTTCTCCCCACATGTACTTGTGGAGGGAATAATGAAACTGAATGAATTCAACAATGCTTTTCAAACTGAACAGCAATGTCTTGCATATATAGCAAATTTGAAAGAAAACAAATGTATTAGGTGTTTTAGTTTTAATTTGAATACTTCTGATTTAAAAAGAATGAGATGTTTAAAATGTAATCAAACATTTAGCATTCTCACAGGCACCATATTTTCAAGGTCACAAACATCTTTAACATCTTGGTTTTATCTTATCTTTAGATGAATAAACACCAAACATGGAATTCCATCAACAGATATTGCAAAAGAATTGGGAGTGACTTTGAAAACTGCTTGAAGAATGACTCATAAAATCAGAACACGTATTGCAAAACAAAAACCTCAATTTATTGTTGAAGGTACAGTGCAAATTGATGAAATGTATCTTTCACATATGGGTTTTAAAAAACAAGGAAGATCCTTGGTGAATAAAACCTTGATTGTTGGCATTTATCAAAAAACAACCAATAATTTAATTGTGAAAGTATTGAAAAACGCAAAGAGTAAAAATCTTTTGCAGTTTGCAAAAACCACATTTCTTCAAAATGTCTTGTATATACTGATTCTTGAAAAGGATATTGCGATTTTAAATCAGTTTTCACTAAGCATGAAACAGTTAACCATCAAGATGGCTATGTTTCAAAAATTGGTGTAAATACCAACCAAATTGAATCAGTTTGAAAACATATAAGAAGAACATTTAAAACACATATCAAAGTTGCAAAACATCATGTTCATTTATATGCTAAAGAAGCTGCATATAAATTCAACAAGATACCTAGTTTTGAAACTGTAATGCTATGTTTGATTTAAAAATATGGGGAGAAGTCCGTAGATAGGCTTTTCTCAGCATTTATGTGATAAAATTAAAATAGTACATAAAGGGAGAAAAGCCTTGAAAATATAACAAAAAAATGAACATTGCCTATTCAAAATTGAAATACAGCAATTGCTCATTTTATGATAAAATTTGAAGACAGAATTAATCTAAATTAGTAACTTTGTAAAACAAAGATACACAGATTATTAAAAAGCCTCGTACAAATTTTATTACAACATTTTAATATTTAAATAATATATTTTAATTGATCTCTTTTATTTCTATTACTAAAGATTCTTCATTATTTTGTTTTATTTCTGATTCTTCTCAAGGTCTTCAAATATTTACTTCTTCTTTATAATCTTCATCAATTACTAATCGTTCTGAATCACTATCTTCTTCTGAATTATCAAAATAGTTGTTTTCTATTTGTTTGTTAATATTTACTGATAATAAATTTATTGCTTGTTGTTGATTTAAAAATTCTTCTTTATAATTTTGATTCTCATTATTATCACAATTTATTTCCGCAATATTGATAGCTTCTTCTAATATATCTTTTGGAGTTGAGTTGACTGAATGTTTTGTTTTAAGTTCATTCTTTCTTGCTTTTTGTTTTCAAATTCAAATTGTTGTTTTTGAAATGCCAGTTTCTTTTTTGATTTCATCATAACTTTTACCATCTTGTAAATATTGTAATACTTTTTCTTTTATTTTGAGTGTATATTTTTTTGCCATCTTTTAATCTTCCTTTTCTTTTTCAATATTTAATTTAATAAAAATCCTAATACAGAAAAATATCTATATAAGGATTTAACACTGTTTAAATTAAAAATTAATGATTAATATTATAATTTATTTTTTAGTTTTTGTTATTTTTATTGCAATAAAAATTATTTATCAAATTATTATTATGATATTTTCATTGTTAATTAATTTTCTAAATTAGAGTAGTATTAATAGTTTTTATAAAAATTTAATAAATGTCTTGTTTTTTAATTAAAATTAATTTATAATTTTTATAAATAAGTATTTATTTAATTAAATAACTATTTTAAAAAGGAGAAGTTATAATGAGAGTTAAAAGTGTTGACCAAGAAAAAGAAAAAGTAGATATAAAAACAAAGAAAAAAATAAAGATTAATTCAAAACAACAAATTTTTAATATTACTTTGACAGGAATTTTATTGGGATTAGCTGTTGCTTCTTCATTAATTGAAATACCTATTCAGTTTATGGGAGTAATTTTACCATTAAGAATTTTTGATTCATTAATTATTGCTTTTGCTTTACCAATTATTGGTTTATATTATACATTAGCAATTGGTATTATCGAACCTTGATTACATTTATTAGCAGATAGTGATCATCCACCAATTCAAATTTTCTTTGATAATATTGCTAATATTTTATTTATTGTTTCTTTTTATTTTATTTACTACTATCTTTTTAAATTGTGCAATAAAAGTAAAAATTTAAAAGTAGATATTATCAAAAAAATAAGTGCTGGTCTAGTAATAGTACCCTTAAATGCGATTATTGCTACTTTATCTTTTGCTTTAACTTTAGTAGTACTTTATTTTAGTCCTAACCTACCAAGACCTGATGAATATGATAATAATATTCTTAATTTTAATAATCATTCAGTAATTATATTATTTATTTTACTTGGTATTGAAATTTTAAGATTTATTTTTATCTTTATCTTATTTAGTTTAGTTGAAAGAAAGATATGTTCTGCTAAACGTTATTATTTTTAATAAAAAGTATTTTATTTTATAAAATAAAATGTTAAATTAATACTTATTAATTAAAAATAAAATTAGGGAGCAATATATGAAGTTAATAGTTATTTTAATTACGGACTTCTCCCCACATGTACTTGTGGAGGGAATAATGAAACTGAATGAATTCAACAATGCTTTTCAAACTGAACAGCAATGTCTTGCATATATAGCAAATTTGAAAGAAAACAAATGTATTAGGTGTTTTAATTTTAATTTGAATACTTCTGATTTAAAAAGAATGAGATGTTTAAAATGTAATCAAACATTTAGCATTCTCACAGGCACCATATTTTCAAGGTCACAAACATCTTTAACATCTTGGTTTTATCTTATCTTTAGATGAATAAACACCAAACATGGAATTCCATCAACAGATATTGCAAAAGAATTGGGAGTGACTTTGAAAACTGCTTGAAGAATGACTCATAAAATCAGAACACGTATTGCAAAACAAAAACCTCAATTTATTGTTGAAGGTACAGTGCAAATTGATGAAATGTATCTTTCACATATGGGTTTTAAAAAACAAGGAAGATCCTTGGTGAATAAAACCTTGATTGTTGGCATTTATCAAAAAACAACCAATAATTTAATTGTGAAAGTATTGAAAAACGCAAAGAGTAAAAATCTTTTGCAGTTTGCAAAAAACCACATTTCTTCAAAATGTCTTGTATATACTGATTCTTGAAAAGGATATTGCGATTTTAAATCAGTTTTCACTAAGCATGAAACAGTTAACCATCAAGATGGCTATGTTTCAAAAATTGGTGTAAATACCAACCAAATTGAATCAGTTTGAAAACATATAAGAAGAACATTTAAAACACATATCAAAGTTGCAAAACATCATGTTCATTTATATGCTAAAGAAGCTGCATATAAATTCAACAAGATACCTAGTTTTGAAACTGTAATGCTATGTTTGATTTAAAAATGTGGGGAGAAGTCCGTAGATAGGCTTTTCTCAGCATTTATGTGATAAAATTAAAATAGTACATAAAGGGAGAAAAGCCTTTAATTATTATCATGAGTATTATTTTTTTAATTGGTTTTATAATAATATTTTTTCTGAAATTAAGAAAAAAGAAAATAAAATCATCAAGGAAAATAAAATATTGTTTATGTGTTCCAAATTCTTATCATAGCATTATCAAGAATAGAAAGTTTAAAAGTAATAATGATTTAGTAAATAATAAAAAAGTTTTGGAAATGTTAACATATTTACAGGAAAGAAATATCGCTAATTATAATAATATTATTCCTACCTTTTATAGCATTTTAGAAAAACCTATCCAATATAATTTGGAAGCTAATAAAAATGTTAATTATTTATTAACTAATATTGTTGATATTTTATGTCATCATCATCACTGTATAGTAAATCCCTTACATTTGATTAAACATTTGTTTAATAAATGTAATAATAAATTACATCAACACAAAAAACATTCTCATTTTACTCAAGAGAATAATCATTCAGTTAAACTAACACATGTTTTTAATAAAACACAAACTAATGTTTCTATACCAAAAAAACATAATAAACATACTTTCTCATAAATTTATAAATATTCCTTTACTAGTTATTAGTCCTAACTTAACAAAAACGGAATATCTAATTAAATTCATAATTAAAATGTATTAAGTATCTACTAATTTAACTTATTAGTAGATATTTTTTAAAAATAAAATTTACTGTACATTATTTTGTAATAGTTTATAATAATAAGAAAATCATTATAAATGGAGTGTAAAATATGAGACGAAAATTAAATTTATTTTTTACTACCAGCCTTTTATTAAGTTCTAGTATGTCGCTTTTAGCATTCACAATTGATACAAACAATATTAGTATTAATAATTTTGCTAACAACAATGTTGATACTAAAACAGCAACTAAGTATGCTAATGAAACCTCTATTGTTGGTAAATCGTTATTAATTGGTAAAAATAAAGGTTTTAATACTAATAATTTATTAAATAATATGTATAATCAAGCCCCTTCTATTCAAATTGATAATCTTACAGGTAAGAATAATGGAAATGATTTTATTAATGATTGAACTAGCAACTTAGATGGTAATAGTATTAATACTATTTAGTCTTTATTTCAACGTAATGGTATTAATCAATCTAAAGTTGACACTATCGCCAATAATATTAATAGCTATAGTAGTTATCGTGACATATTGCCAATGGTTAAAAATTATTTAAATAATTCTATTTTATCTAATGATGATACTGTTAATATGATTGATGGAATGTTAAAAAATATTAAAAATTTAATACCAAATATTAATGATTACTTATCTTATACTAATTATATTGAACATCTAGAATAAAGTAGACACAGAATTGTAACCTTTGTGTTAAAAATACTTTAAGGAAGGTGTTCATTTTTTTATGGCTAAATGACTATCAAAAGAAGAAAAGTTAAAAATAATAAAAATAAGTAAAATTAAAACAATTGATAAAACCGCATTAGAGTATGGTATTGGTCGATCATCAATAAAAGAATGAATTAAAGCATATAAATTATTAGGTGAAAAAGGTTTAGAATATGGCAATGGAATTCGTGCTAAAAAAACCAAAAGAACAGGTCGACCCAAATCTTTAAATTTTAATGAAATGACAAAACAAGAATTAATTGAATATATTGAGGCAATGAACGATATAAAAAGTATTTAGAAAAATCGACAAAAAAGAAGAAATATTTTGTGATTTTCTCATTGAAGAAAAAATATCAGATTAGTTATTTATGTTGATTATTAAATGTTTCAAAATCAGGATATTATAAGTGAATTAAGAATGGAATGAATGAATTTAATAAATGAGATACATTTTTAGCTAATATAATTAAAAATATTTTTTATGAATTTCAAGAAATTTATGGTTATAAAATGATAACTTTATGAATTAACAAAATTTATAATTTAACATTAAAATTTCATATTGTATATAGATATATGAAAAATATGAGTTTAAAAGCTAAGGTTCGCATAAAAAAATTTGATTATAGAACTAAATCAGGAAGTTTAAGATATGATAATTTATTAAAACGTGATTTTTCAACTACTAATTTAAATGAAAAATTAGGTACTGATATAACTTATTTATTAACTAATGGTAAAACATATTATTTATCAATTGTTAAAGATTTTCATAATAATGAAATATTAGATTATAAAATAAGTGCAAGTTTAGACATGACATTTGTTGTCCAAAACATTATCCAAGCTTGAGTTAATGCTCAAAAACCTACTTCATGAATTTTACAATCAGATCAAGGATTTCACTATACAAATCCTTCTTATAAAATTTTATGTGATGAATTAAAAATCGAACTTCTCCCCACATGTACTTGTGGAGGAAACAATGAAATTGAATGAGTTCAATAATACTTTTCAAACTGAAAAACAATGTCTTGCATATATAGCAAGTTTGAAACAAATCAAATGTAGTAGGTGTTCTAGTTTTAATTTGAATACTTCTAATTTAAGAAGAATGAGATGTTTGAAATGTCATCAAACATTCAGTATTCTCACGGGCACTATATTTTCAAAGTCACAAACACCTTTAATATCTTGGTTTTATCTCATTTTTAGATGAATAAACACCAAACATGGAATTCCATCAACAGATATTGCAAAAGAATTGGGAGTGACTTTGAAAACTGCTTGAAGAATGACTCATAAAATCAGAACACGTATTGCAAAACAAAAACCTCAATTTATTGTTGAAGGTACAGTGCAAATTGATGAAATGTATCTTTCACATATGGGTTTTAAAAAACAAGGAAGATCCTTGGTGAATAAAACCTTGATTGTTGGCATTTATCAAAAAACAACCAATAATTTAATTGTGAAAGTATTGAAAAACGCAAAGAGTAAAAATCTTTTGCAGTTTGCAAAAAACCACATTTCTTCAAAATGTCTTGTATATACTGATTCTTGAAAAGGATATTGCGATTTTAAATCAGTTTTCACTAAGCATGAAACAGTTAACCATCAAGATGGCTATGTTTCAAAAATTGGTGTAAATACCAACCAAATTGAATCAGTTTGAAAACATATAAGAAGAACATTTAAAACACATATCAAAGTTGCAAAACATCATGTTCATTTATATGCTAAAGAAGCTGCATATAAATTCAACAAGATACCTAGTTTTGAAACTGTAATGCTATGTTTTATTTAAAAATGTGGGGAGAAGTTCGTAGATAGGCTTTTCTCAGCATTTATGTGATAAGATTTAAAAATAGTACATAAAGGGAGAAAAGCCTTAAAAATAAAAATTTCAATGTCTAGAAGAGGTAATTCCTGTGATAATGGTGCTACTGAAACTTGATTTGGAACAATGAAAACAGAATTTCTATATCAAATTCCAAGAAAAAATAGAACTATTGAATGAATACAAGACAACTTACCTAAATATATTTACTTTTATAATAATTATCGACCTCAAATAAAATTAAAAGGAATGAGTCCAATCGAATATCGATTAGCTCATTCCAAACCAACAAATAATTACTTCATACCTATAAATTTAACACTTACAAACGCTATTTTATAAAATTTAATAAAAGGTTACTTTTATTGTCCACTTTTCTTGACAAGTTCATTGTTGTTTACATTACTTAATATTTTTCTATTTTCTTTATTTTGAATATTGTTTTTTAAATGTTTTGATTTTATAATGTATATGAACAGACAAGAAATATGTGCTTAAATCATTAAGCCTGTTTAGTATTATTACCTAAACAGGTTTTTTTGCTGTTTAATTAGAGAAATTTTAACTTAGAAAGAAGAGTAATTAAATGATAAATAATCAAGAACAGTATAAAAAAATTATTACTATTGCTTTAAATGCTATTGGTGCTGGTAGTGCTGGTGCAATTACTAAATTATTACATAATGCTCGTCAAGTTTCACAATGATTAAATTTAGCAAATGCTTTAAATAGGGGTGTTTTTGGGACAGCATTTACATTTTTACCAGATAGTAAAAAAGTAGCAACATTAATAGAAGTTTGAAAAATATTAACAAATACCTCATATATAGTTACAACATTAGATGTTAATTTTATTAAAACAATATTTGCTAAAGCAAGTAATTGAGATTTAACAATTCCTAATTTACTACCATTTATTAGTTTTGAAATATCTGCTATTTCTGGTGTTTTGGCTGGAACAACAACACTTACACGTATTTATTACTAATAAAGATTCAACAACTAATAAAATATTAAAGTCAATTGAAGATGGTTTTAATTTATTATGTCCTTTTGCTGCAGTTATTGGAGGAGGATCATTATTTTGAACACCTGGTCTTGATTCAAAAATTATTGCTCCAATTTTTGCTACACTTGATGGAGTTTCTGGAACTACTAATTGATTAATAAATAAATTTTGAAATGCTATTGATTTTGAAACTAATAATGAAAATCAGAGCATATTGGATAATGAAGAAAATGGTACTTTATTAATTAATGATGAAGAATTTAAGACAAGATGTAATGAAACAAATATTGATAATGATTCATCTTCATTAAACTCTGTTAATTCAGTTTTTGTTGCTAATTAGTAATAGTTTTTTGTTAAATTTATTTAAATAAATTTTTAAAATTTAATAATAAAAAACACTAGCATCTTTATTGTTGCTAGTGTTTTTTATTGTTTGATTTGTTAACGTTATGCTAAAAGTAGTGTTTTGTGGGAATATAAATATTTGTTATTGCATTATCTTAAAAAGCATTCTAAGATA
Organism: Spiroplasma ixodetis; assembly: GCF_027923845.1. Taxonomy (GTDB): domain Bacteria; phylum Bacillota_I; class Bacilli_A; order Mycoplasmatales; family VBWQ01; genus Spiroplasma_E; species Spiroplasma_E ixodetis_A. The sequence goes on along the minus strand of NZ_AP026933.1, from coordinate 1,406,809 downwards.
TAAATAACTTATAGATTTAATAAAAAGTTATTGAATAAAATAAAAGGGGAGGTTTTCAATATGAAAACATTGATTACTGCACTAAGTGTTTTAACATTTGGGACATCTATTGGAACTTTAAATACTGGTTTAAATAAAACTTCACAAAAAATTGAACTTTTAGATAATAAAACACAACAAGATACTATTTACATTGATAAAGATGGAAAAGAACAAACAACTAATAAAAGAGATTTATCAAATATAAAAACTACCAAAATTACTCAAATTGGTTTTTATAAAAACCAACAAGGTGAAATTCAAGTTGTTAGAATGTCAGAAACAATTAAAGAAGTACCTGACAAATTACCACCAGAAATAACTTCTTTAAATTTTATGTTTTTGGGTGCTTCACAATTTAATCAAGATTTATCAACTTGAGATGTATCTAGAGTAACAAGTATGTTGATTGTATTTGCTGGAGCTACTTCATTTAATGGAAATATTTCAAATTGAGATGTATCTAATGTAACAAATATGCTTTCTATGTTTAATGGTAGTTTAAAATTTGATCAAGATCTTTCAAAGTGAAATGTATCTAATGTAAGAAGTGTGGGTGGTATGTTTGCTGGTGCTTCATCATTTAATGGTAATATTTCAAATTGAGATGTATCTAATGTAAGAAGTATGAGTGGTATGTTTACTGGTTGTTTTTTATTTAATCAAGATTTATCAGCTTGAGATGTATCTAGTGTAGAAGATATGGTTGGTACATTTGCCAATACTTTAGCATTTAATCAAGATTTATCAACTTGAGATGTATCCAATGTAAGAATTATGACTGGTATGTTTGCTGGCTCAGTATTATTTGATCAAGATCTTTCAAAGTGAGATGTATCCAATGTACTAGATGACACTCATTTTGCTCTTGGTTCAGCAATTTCTGATTCTAATAAATTACCTAAATTTAAAAACTTTTTTATTAATAACACTATTTAATTTGATCAAAAGTATTTAATTTCTAAGTAATTAACTATAATAAAACTTAGAATAGTATAATAAAATATTATATTTGTTTTTTATAAAAGCATATAATATTGACAAACGGTAAGTTTAAAAAGTTTTAACTCATTTCTTTAGGAAATGTTTAGTAATCTGTGTAACTTACAAAAATAACTATGTTTAATTAATTCTAGTAAATATAATTAAATGACTAGAAAGAGTGAGTTACAGATGGCTAAAAAAGATAACTTTAATAATAATGATCCAATATCAAAAGCAGTAGATTTATTACTAGAAAATACTGAAGATTTAACAACAGTTTTTAAACCTGGCGGTTTATATAAAGAATTAACAAAAAGATTAGTTGAAAAAATGTTGAATTCTGAAATGCAAAATTATTTAGGATATGAAAAAATCAACATAGTACTACTGAAAATGCTCGTAATGGTACAAGTTCAAAAAAATTAATAACTCAACAAGGTAAAATTGAAATTGATGTACCAAGAGATCGCAATAGTAATTTTACTCCTGTAATAGTTCCTAAAAGGCAAAGAAGATTTGATGGTTTTGATCAACAAGTTCTTTCTTTATATGCAAAAGGAATGACATTATCTGACATTAGAATGCAGTTGCAAGAGTTATATCATGGTGCTGATATTAGTGAAAGTGTTATTAGTCAAATTACTGATGATGTTATTGATGATGTTAAAGCATGACAAAATCGACCATTAGAAAGTATTTATCCTATTGTTTATTTTGATTGTATAGTAGTTAAAGTACGACAAGATAAACGGATTATTAACAAATCAGTTTATATAGCATTAGGAGTTGATTTAGAAGGCAAAAAAATGTTTTAGGATTATGAATTAGTGAAAATGAAGGTTCTAAGTTTTGATTATCTAATTTCACAGAAATGAAAAATCGTGGCTTAAATGATATTCTTATTGCTTGTAGTGATAATTTAACAGGCATGTCAGAAGCAATACAATCAGTTTATCCTAAAACAGAACATCAATTATGCATTGTTCATCAAATTAGAAATAGTTTAAATATGTTTCATACAAACATCGAAAAGGTCTAGTTGCAGATTTAAAACCAATTTATAGTGCATGTAGTGAAGAACAAGCAATGCAAGCTTTAGAATCGTTTGAAAGTAAATGAAATAAACAATATCCTCAAATTACTAAATCTTGATATAAAAATTGAGATAATTTAATGGTTTTTATTAGTTATCCAGTAGAAATCAAAAGAGTGATTTATACTACAAATGCTATTGAATCTGTTAATAGTCAATTACGAAAAATCATCAGAAATAAAAAAGTTTTTCCTAATGATATGGCAGTTTTCAAAATATTTTACTTGGCAATTGAAAATATAACAAAAAAATGAACATTGCCTATTCAAAATTGAAATACAGCAATTGCTCATTTTATGATAAAATTTGAAGACAGAATTAATCTAAATTAGTAACTTTGTAAAACAAAGATACACAGATTATTAAAAAGCCTCTTTCTTTATTTTTTTAAAGTAAATGAGTTTTTATTTTTATTATTGTATGCTCTTTTATTTTACTGACTAGTCATACATTTAAAGTAATCAATTGCAATTATATGCCAAAGGTTATATAATATGGGTAATAGTGGGAAAGTGTGGGTGATATTATGCTACTAGGACAATCATTGTCAACATTAGATGAAAAGAAACGAATGATAATTCCTTCTAAGTTTAGAAGTTATTTTCATAACAATGAGATTGTTATTGTTTCTAAAGGTTTTGAAGGCTGTTTAGTTATTCGTAACGAAATTGAATTTATTAAATGACAAGATAAAATCTTATCACAATCTGAAGGTCAGAAAGAAGCCAGAATTTTGGCAAGACAAGTATTTGCTAATTCAGAAGAATTAACTATTGATAGTAAAGGTCGCATTAATATTCCACATTCATTATTGACACTAGCTGATATTAAACAAAAAGTAATTATGATTGGACTATCCAATAAAATTGAGATTTGATCAGAAACTAATTGAAATAGTTTTAATCAAGATACCAAGGATAAATTTGAGTCAGCGGCAGCAGCTCTAGATGAGATATAAAAATTATGAATAATATCAATGCAAGACACATTTCTGTAATGTTAACAGAAGCAATTGATTTCTTAAATATTAAACCTGATGGTATTTATGTCGATTGTACATTAGGATGAGCAGGTCATAGTAAAGTTATACTATCAAAACTTACCTCTGGCAAACTATATGCTTTTGATCAAGATCAAATGGCCATTGATAATAGTAAAATTATTTTAAAAGATTTTAAAGATAAATATGAAATAATTAAAAGTAATTTTGCTAATATTCAATCTGAGCTTTTAAAAAGAAATATTACTAAAGTTGATGGTATATTATATGATTTAGGTATATCATCACCACAAGTTGATGAAGATATTAGAGGATTTAGTTATATGAAAGATGCTAAGTTAGATATGCGTATGGATCAAAGTCAAAAATTAAATGCGTGAGATATTGTTAATAATTATAATTATGAGCAATTAAAAACAATTATTAAAAATTATGGTGAAGAAGTATTTGCTAGTAGTATTGCTAAAAATATTATTAAAACAAGAACTTTTCAACCAATTGATACCACTTTACAATTGGTTACGATTATTAAAAAATCATTACCAGTAAGAGTATTAAATAAGCATCATCATCCTGCCAAAAAGACTTTTCAAGCATTAAGAATTGCTGTTAATAACGAGTTAGAAACATTAAAATCTTCTTTAAAACAATCTTTGAAATTATTAAATTCTAATGGTAGAATTGTTGTTATTAGTTTTCATTCTTTAGAAGATCGTATTGTTAAACAAACTTTTAATGAAGTTTTAATTGATCCACAAGCGCAATTATATGCTAAATTACCAGTTCATAATAATTGAAAAACAAAATATCAATTAATAATTAAAAAACCAATTACACCAAAGCCTGATGAAATAAATAAAAATCCAAGAGCACGAAGTGCAAAGTTAAGAGTTATTACTTATATTGATTCATAAAAATGTTTGGAGGTGAACAATATGAATTTTCAAGAATTATATGTTGTATGTCAAATTGAAGACTTTAGTTTAAAAGTTATGGTTAATAATTATGTTAATAATCAAATTCAGGTTTTATATAAAGAAACTGTTGATACTGAACAGTTTTCTGAAAATGGTGTAATTATTAATTCAATTGCTACAGGTAAGTTATTAAGGCAAATTATTAATAAAATTAATAATACTTTAAATATAAAAGTACAACGTATTGCCTTAACTTTACCTTCAAATAATTTAAAAATTTATCAATCACAAGCATCACTTGATTTTAAAGATGCTAACCACATTATTACTGATGAAGATTGTAGTAAAGTGATTGAAATGGCTAAAAACATTACTATTGATAATAGTGAAATTATTTGTTTAACTAAACCATACAATTTTAAAGTTGATCATGCAATTGGTAATGAACAATTACCAATTGCTAAAAAAGGACAAGTTATGCATGTTGATGCTTTAGTTTATTCATTACCTAAAAGTTTATATAATTCTCACCTCGAAGTATTAACTAATGCCGAAACAGAATTGTTAACGGTTACTTTAGATCAATTTGCATTAGTATGTAATATTAAAAATACTGATTTTAATCGTAATACAGTTTTAGTTGATTGAAATATTAATAGTACTAAGATTAGTGTTTTTAGTAATTCAGTATTATTTGCAACAACAAATATTAAAATTGGTTGAAATCAAATAATTCAATCATTAATGAAGCAAATGCATTGTGGTTATGATAAAGCTGAAAGATATTTACAAAAAATTATTAATATAAGTAGTAATTATTTATGCGATGTTGTTGTTGATAAGTATGTTGATGAGCAGACAAAATCTATTGTTCGTTTAACAAAAACTGATTTACAAGCAACAGTTAAAAAACAAATTAATGAAATTATTGCTTGTATTGAATACTTTCTTGATGAAGTTAGTGATAATAATAGTTCAGATATGGAAATTATTTTTACGGGAATTACTATTGGTTTATGTGGTTTTGCCAACTATTTTAAAAATAATAGCAAACTAAAAGAAGTAAAATATATGCTTAGCCAAACTCTTGGTGCATATAGTTATCAGTGAACTACTTTAATCGGTAATACTCACTACCAACATTTAGTAAATGTTTTTAGTAATAATTATATTTCATCAATACATAAACCAGAAATTGTATCAAAATTAAATCATTATACGCATTCTAATAATCATGATAATAAGCATTATAATTCCCCCTTTCAACCAAATTATCAGTATAATGATGGTAGTAAATAGAAGAAGACAATTTGATTAATCAGGAGGAAAATAAAATGGAACATAATAATTCACAATTTAAACCAATAGCATCAATTCGGGTAATTGGTATTGGTGGTGCTGGTAATAATGCTGTTAATAGAATGATTGAAGCAGAGGTACAAGGTGTTGATTTTTATGTTGCTAATACTGATGAACAAGTAGTTAATGCATCTCCAGCTGAAAATAAAATTATTTTGGGCAAAGAATTATCAAAGGGACTTGGAGCGGGAGCTAATCCCGAAATTGGTAAACAAGCCGCAATTGAAAGTGAAGCAGAGATTAAACGTGCTTTAGATGGTGCAGATATGGTTTTTATTGCTGCTGGTATGGGTGGTGGTACTGGTACTGGTGCTGCATCAATTGTTGCAAGAATTGCTAAAGAATGTGGTGCTTTAACAATTGCTATTGTTACTAAACCATTTAAATTTGAAGGACGTAATCGTAATGCTCATGCCGTAGTTGGAATTGAAAATTTAAAGAAACAAGTTGATGCAATTATTATTATTTCTAATGATAAATTATTACAAGTAATTGGTAATATTCCTCTTAAAGATTCGTTTAAAGAAGCAGATAATATTTTACGTCAAGGTGTACAGACTATTACTGACTTAATTGCTGTTCCTGCTTTAATAAATTTAGATTTTGCTGATGTTCGTACTATTATTGAAAATAAAGGTAATGCCTTATTTGGTATTGGAATGTCAAAGGGTGAACATAAAGCTAAACAAGCCGCAACAAAATCTATTTCTTCTCCTTTACTTGATGATGTGACAATTAAGGGTGCTAAAAATGCTATTGTTAATGTTACTGGTGGAACAACAATGACATTAACTGATGCTAATATTGCTGTTGATTTAGTTCGTGATGCTGCGGGTAATGATGTTAATATCATTTTTGGTGTCGCTGTTAATGAAAATTTAAATGATGAAATGATTGTAACAGTTATTGCCACTGGTTTTGATGAAGAAGGTGCTAATGCCAATAATTTTGTTTATAGTTCAAAAGTTGATAATCATGAATTTATTACTAATAAGACTCAATATTTAAGCGAAGAAATTAAAGAACAAACAAAGAAAAAAGAAGAAGAACAACAAAATTTAGTCCAAGAAGCAGCAATGGAAGCAGATGATGATTTACCATCATTTTTACGAAGACGAAAGGAAGTTTAATTAATTATGGGATGAAGAAGTAAAAAATATAAAGACAGTGATGAAAATAGTAATTATAAAACCAGTTTTCAAGAACAAATACAAGAATTTGCTCCTAAAAATTATCAAGAAATTGAATCAATTGCTAATGCTATGATTTTACAAAAACCAATTAAAGTTAATTTAACAACAACTGTTGAAAATGATCGAAGAAGAATTATAGATTTTCTTTGTGGTATTTCGTATGTTATTGGTTTTGTTGTTGATAAAACTGATATTCATATTTATGAATTTAAAAATGAATTAAGTTAATCTTGAACAAATAGGTTTTTATTTGGAAATGTTTAGTAATCTGTGTAACTTACAAAAATAACTATGTTTAATTAATTCTAGTAAATATAATTAAATGACTAGAAAGAGTGAGTTACAGATGGCTAAAAAAGATAACTTTAATAATAATGATCCAATATCAAAAGCAGTAGATTTATTACTAGAAAATACTGAAGATTTAACAACAGTTTTTAAACCTGGCGGTTTATATAAAGAATTAACAAAAAGATTAGTTGAAAAAATGTTGAATTCTGAAATGCAAAATTATTTAGGATATGAAAAAAATCAACATAGTACTACTGAAAATGCTCGTAATGGTACAAGTTCAAAAAAATTAATAACTCAACAAGGTAAAATTGAAATTGATGTACCAAGAGATCGCAATAGTAATTTTACTCCTGTAATAGTTCCTAAAAGGCAAAGAAGATTTGATGGTTTTGATCAACAAGTTCTTTCCTTGTATGCAAAAGGAATGACATTATCTGACATTAGAATGCAGTTGCAAGAGTTATATCATGGTGCTGATATTAGTGAAAGTGTTATTAGTCAAATTACTGATGATGTTATTGATGATGTTAAAGCATGACAAAATCGACCATTAGAAAGTATTTATCCTATTGTTTATTTTGATTGTATAGTAGTTAAAGTACGACAAGATAAACGGATTATTAACAAATCAGTTTATATAGCATTAGGAGTTGATTTAGAAGGCAAAAAAGATGTTTTAGGATTATGAATTAGTGAAAATGAAGGTTCTAAGTTTTGATTATCTAATTTCACAGAAATGAAAAATCGTGGCTTAAATGATATTCTTATTGCTTGTAGTGATAATTTAACAGGCATGTCAGAAGCAATACAATCAGTTTATCCTAAAACAGAACATCAATTATGCATTGTTCATCAAATTAGAAATAGTTTAAAATATGTTTCATACAAACATCGAAAAGGTCTAGTTGCAGATTTAAAACCAATTTATAGTGCATGTAGTGAAGAACAAGCAATGCAAGCTTTAGAATCGTTTGAAAGTAAATGAAATAAACAATATCCTCAAATTACTAAATCTTGATATAAAAATTGAGATAATTTAATGGTTTTTATTAGTTATCCAGTAGAAATCAAAAGAGTGATTTATACTACAAATGCTATTGAATCTGTTAATAGTCAATTACGAAAAATCATCAGAAATAAAAAAGTTTTTCCTAATGATATGGCAGTTTTCAAAATATTTTACTTGGTAATTGAAAATATAACAAAAAAATGAACATTGCCTATTCAAAATTGAAATACAGCAATTGCTCATTTTATGATAAAATTTGAAGACAGAATTAATCTAAATTAGTAACTTTGTAAAACAAAGATACACAGATTATTAAAAAGCCTCTTTTATTTCTTTCTAATAATAAAGAAATAAAATTATTTATTTTTTAAATTGTTCTTACATTAATTTTAGAATAAAAATCCCTTCTAATTTAGAAGGGATTTATTGTTTTAATTTGTTTATTTGTTATTTTTTCATGTAATAATAAAATTTATTTCATAATAAAAGTGTTTATTATTTTTATATAATATCAATGATGTTTTTATTTATCATTTTAATTAGTAAAATTAATGTAATATAAAGTATGATTTTTGTATATTATTTGCAATACATTTTATACATGCTATTATTTAGGAATAGTTATCTTAAATATTAGAGATAAACTATATGCATTACTATAGGTAATTAACAAGAGATTTTAGAAATTGTTAATTAACTTTTTCAAATAAATTATAACTAATTTATTTTAGAATTGTTCCTTTGCTTATTTTAATGAAAATTTAAAATAAAAAATTTAAAAAAATATGTTTTTCAAGCCCATTGTTTTATTTTTAATAAAATAAATGGGTTTTTTATTTGAAAGGATGTAAAGAAGTGCCTACAGAAAATCAAGAAATAGGTTCTGATAATAAAAAGCAAAAAAATATTAAGCATTTTAGAAAAGAAATAATTTCTAAGATTACAAGTGCAAAAATAGAAAGAAAGTATTGCAAACAATTAATAGTGATGACCTTGCTATATTTTTTAATAGTTTAATTAAAGCAGATTCATTATTTTGATTTTTAAATATTGTTCATCATCTTTATCAAGAGTTATTTTCTCTTTATAATAATAAAAAGTTTTTAGTATTTGATGAACTTTTATTAGAAAATTTAAAAAATTCATGACAATGAATTGAAAAAGAACGGCAAATTTTTAATGAAGAACATAATTTAATTACTGAATTAAAAAATATAGATAAAGAAGCATTTCCAGAACAATATTTTGAAATTATAAAATTTAAACAAGAACAAGCGTGAATTAATTTTGATTACTTTTTCGGAAATGTTTAGTAATCTGTGTAACTTACAAAAATAACTATGTTTAATTAATTCTAGTAAATATAATTAAATGACTAGAAAGAGTGAGTTACAAATGGCTAAAAAAGATAACTTTAATAATAATGATCCAATATCAAAAGCAGTAGATTTATTACTAGAAAATACTGAAGATTTAACAACAGTTTTTAAACCTGGCGGTTTATATAAAGAATTAACAAAAAGATTAGTTGAAAAAATGTTGAATTCTGAAATGCAAAATTATTTAGGATATGAAAAACATCAACATAGTACTACTGAAAATGCTCGTAATGGTACAAGTTCAAAAAAATTAATAACTCAACAAGGTAAAATTGAAATTGATGTACCAAGAGATCGCAATAGTAATTTTACTCCTGTAATAGTTCCTAAAAAGCAAAGAAGATTTGATGCTTTTGATCAACAAGTTCTTTCCTTGTATGCAAAAGGAATGACATTATCTGACATTAGAATGCAGTTGCAAGAGTTATATGATGGTGCTGATATTAGTGAAAGTGTTATTAGTCAAATTACTGATGATGTTATTGATGATGTTAAAGCATGACAAAATCGACCATTAGAAAGTATTTATCCTATTGTTTATTTTGATTGTATAGTAGTTAAAGTACGACAAGATAAACGGATTATTAACAAATCAGTTTATATAGCATTAGGAGTTGATTTAGAAGGCAAAAAAAATGTTTTAGGATTATGAATTAGTGAAAATGAAGGTTCTAAGTTTTGATTATCTAATTTCACAGAAATGAAAAATCGTGGCTTAAATGATATTCGGGCGAATTGCAAACTTGGATACGATTTAATAAAACGAACTTCTCCCCACATGTACTTGTGGAGGAAACAATGAAATTGAATGAGTTCAATAATACTTTTCAAACTGAAAAACAATGTCTTGCATATATAGCAAGTTTGAAACAAATCAAATGTAGTAGGTGTTCTAGTTTTAATTTGAATACTTCTAATTTAAGAAGAATGAGATGTTTGAAATGTCATCAAACATTCAGTATTCTCACGGGCACTATATTTTCAAAGTCACAAACACCTTTAATATCTTGGTTTTATCTCATTTTTAGATGAATAAACACCAAACATGGAATTCCATCAACTGATGTTGCAAAAGAATTGGGAGTGACCTTGAAAACAGCTTGAAGAATGGGTCATAAAATCCGAAGTGCCATTGCTAAACAAAAACCTCAATTCATTGTTGAAGGCATAGTGCAAATGGATGAAATGTATCTTTCACAATCAGATTGTTGGTATTTATGAAAAAACAACCAACAATCTGATTGTGAAAGTATTGAAAAACGCAAACAGTAAAAATCTTTTGCAGTTTGCAATAAACCACATTTCTTCAAAGTGTGTTGTACATACTGATTTTTGAAAAGGATATCGCGATTTGAAATCGGTTTTCACTAAGCATGAAACAGTTAACCATCAAGATGGCTATGTTTCAAAAACTGGTGTAAATACCAACCAAATTGAGTCAGTATGAAAACATATACGAAGAACATTTAAAACACATATCAAAGTTGCAAAACATCATATTCATTTATATGCAAAAGAAGCTGCATATAAATTCAATAACATACCTAGTTTTGAAACTGTAATGCTATGTTTTATTTAAAAATGTGGGGAGAAGTTCGTAGATAGGCTTTTCTCAGCATTTATGTGATAAGATTTAAAAATAGTACATAAAGGGAGAAAAGCCTAATAAAAATATAATGAGAGATAATTCTCTCATTTTTAATTGTTGAACAATTATAATTAATTATTTTATTAAACCAGCACTTTATTAAAGTAATTAATTATTCCATAACTAAATAAAAAATTATTTAGGCTATTGTGCTGGAATATTCCAATAGTAATTTTTGTCATGCTCTTTGAAAATTTCAGAAATTTTGGTTCCCTCCCCCTAGAACCCCTACCCTCCAAGGCTTTGCTACTTACAGTAGCAAAGCCTTACGTAGAGTAGTAGAAGTATTTAGTTAGTAGTATATAAGCCTTTTATCACTGTAGGTGATAAGGCTTAGAACCTGTTTAGAATCTTTTTAATAAAATTGAAATAAAGGACAGAACAACCATTTGTAAACTAGTATTTAGTTTTCTTTCACAATTTTTTCATAATCTTCTGCATTTTTCTAATCATGCAAAGCTTCGTTCTACAACTCATCTTTTTGGTAGTACTACAAAAGAATGTAATTCATTACGTTTTACAACTTCAACATTTGCATTTATGATTGTTTTGATTGCAGAAGCAAATTTTTCACCAGTATAGCCAGCATCTACTATTATTTTTTGAACTGTAGAAAGATTTTCTTTTTCACTTTTAATCATTATGATAGCACTATTACGATCTGTTTTTTCTGCTGTAGTTATGTAAATTGCATGTGGTAAACCTTGCGTATCAACTGCAATATGACGTTTTATTCCTGAAATCTTTTTACCAGCATCATAACCTTTATTTTCAGTAGTATCTGTATTTTTAACACTTTGCGAATCAATTATACAAAAACTAGTTTTTTCTTTTCGATGATTCTTAATACGAATCTTTTTAACTAATTTTTTTAAAATTAATTGCAATACACTAGGTTCTTTATCATTGTTTTTACTTCAAATTTGGAAATAATAATATACAGTTTGTCATTTTGGAAAATTTTTTGGTAACATTCTTCATTGACAACCACTTTTTAATACATATAAAACTGCACAAAACACTTCATATAAATCTAAATTTCTTGGTTTTGTTTTCTTTTTGCTGTTTTCTAAAGTTGATTTTATGTTCTCAAATTGTTCTTTAGTAACATGACTTGGATAATTTTTATGCATATATACCTCTTATTTTAAAATATATAGTAATTTTACCTTATTTTCTAAAAGATTCTAAACAGGTTCTTATACGTAGAAAGGATTCGTAATGATTAATGTTAATTTAGATATTAAAAATAAAGTTAGAGAAACAACTAAAGGTATGTTATTAGAAATTGGTGAATATGAAACATGATTTCCAATTAAAGATACTACTATTAATCAAAATAATGCTGAATTATACTTGTAAGTGCAAGTAAATAAAATTGCAAAAAATTCTCATATAAAAATTTCATAATGCTAAATTTAGTTTAGAAAAAGTAAGGAGTTTTTATATGAGTTATAAACATATTGGGATAGATGAAAGAATTTATATTGAGAATCAATTGAAATTTAAAGTTAAAATTAGTGAAATAGCTAAAAATCTTAATCGAAGTATTAGTACTATTATTCGAGAAGTTAATAGAAATAAAGATAATGATCATTATTTTTCATTAATTGCACAAAATAAAGCTGTAAATAGAAAAAAATCACATATTATTTTTCATAAGTTTAAATATAAAGATTTAGTCAAATATATACAACAAAAACTATTATTGGGCTGATCACCTGAACAAATTTATGGCAGAATTAAAAATTTTCATAAACAATGAGCTATCAGCTTTAAAACAATTTACAATTGAATTTATTCTGGATTATTTGATAAAGTTACTAGTAAAAATTTAAGAAGAAAAGGTAAAAAACGAAGATCTCAAGAAAATCGTGGTAAATTTAATGGTAAATCAATTAAAGAACGAGATAATAATGTTAATGATCGCATAACTCTTGGTCATTGAGAAGGAGATACTATAGTATCATCAAGAGGTAAAAGTAAATCATGTTTAATAACTTTAGTTGAAAGAGTATTACGATTTACTTTAGCAATGTTAGTTAAAAAGAGGCTTTTTAATAATCTGTGTATCTTTGTTTTACAAAGTTACTAATTTAGATTAATTCTGTCTTCAAATTTTATCATAAAATGAGCAATTGCTGTATTTCAATTTTGAATAGGCAATGTTCATTTTTTTGTTAGAACCTGTTTAGAATCTTTTTAATAAAATTGAAATAAAGGACAGAACAACCATTTGTAAACTAGTATTTAGTTTTCTTTCACAATTTTTTCATAATCTTCTGCATTTTTCTAATCATGCAAAGCTTCGTTCTACAACTCATCTTTTTGGTAGTACTACAAAAGAATGTAATTCATTACGTTTTACAACTTCAACATTTGCATTTATGATTGTTTTGATTGCAGAAGCAAATTTTTCACCAGTATAGCCAGCATCTACTATTATTTTTTGAACTGTAGAAAGATTTTCTTTTTCACTTTTAATCATTATGATAGCACTATTACGATCTGTTTTTTCTGCTGTAGTTATGTAAATTGCATGTGGTAAACCTTGCGTATCAACTGCAATATGACGTTTTATTCCTGAAATCTTTTTACCAGCATCATAACCTTTATTTTCAGTAGTATCTGTATTTTTAACACTTTGCGAATCAATTATACAAAAACTAGTTTTTTCTTTTCGATGATTCTTAATACGAATCTTTTTAACTAATTTTTTTAAAATTAATTGCAATACACTAGGTTCTTTATCATTGTTTTTACTTCAAATTTGGAAATATTAATATACAGTTTGTCATTTTGGAAAATTTTTTGGTAACATTCTTCATTGACAACCACTTTTTAATACATATAAAACTGCACAAAACACTTCATATAAATCTAAATTTCTTGGTTTTGTTTTCTTTTTGCTGTTTTCTAAAGTTGATTTTATGTTCTCAAATTGTTCTTTAGTAACATGACTTGGATAATTTTTATGCATATATACCTCTTATTTTAAAATATATAGTAATTTTGCCTTATTTTCTAAAAGATTCTAAACAGGTTCTTATATTTTCAATTGCCAAGTAAAATATTTTGAAAACTGCCATATCATTAGGAAAAACTTTTTTATTTCTGATGATTTTTCGTAATTGACTATTAACAGATTCAATAGCATTTGTAGTATAAATCACTCTTTTGATTTCTACTGGATAACTAATAAAAACCATTAAATTATCTCAATTTTTATATCAAGATTTAGTAATTTGAGGATATTGTTTATTTCATTTACTTTCAAACGATTCTAAAGCTTGCATTGCTTGTTCTTCACTACATGCACTATAAATTGGTTTTAAATCTGCAACTAGACCTTTTCGATGTTTGTATGAAACATATTTTAAACTATTTCTAATTTGATGAACAATGCATAATTGATGTTCTGTTTTAGGATAAACTGATTGTATTGCTTCTGACATGCCTGTTAAATTATCACTACAAGCAATAAGAATATCATTTAAGCCACGATTTTTCATTTCTGTGAAATTAGATAATCAAAACTTAGAACCTTCATTTTCACTAATTCATAATCCTAAAACATCTTTTTTGCCTTCTAAATCAACTCCTAATGCTATATAAACTGATTTGTTAATAATCCGTTTATCTTGTCGTACTTTAACTACTATACAATCAAAATAAACAATAGGATAAATACTTTCTAATGGTCGATTTTGTCATGCTTTAACATCATCAATAACATCATCAGTAATTTGACTAATAACACTTTCACTAATATCAGCACCATGATATAACTCTTGCAACTGCATTCTAATGTCAGATAATGTCATTCCTTTTGCATACAAGGAAAGAACTTGTTGATCAAAACCATCAAATCTTCTTTGCCTTTTAGGAACTATTACAGGAGTAAAATTACTATTGCGATCTCTTGGTACATCAATTTCAATTTTACCTTGTTGAGTTATTAATTTTTTTGAACTTGTACCATTACGAGCATTTTCAGTAGTACTATGTTGATTTTTTTCATATCCTAAATAATTTTGCATTTCAGAATTCAACATTTTTTCAACTAATCTTTTTGTTAATTCTTTATATAAACCGCCAGGTTTAAAAACTGTTGTTAAATCTTCAGTATTTTCTAGTAATAAATCTACTGCTTTTGATATTGGATCATTATTATTAAAGTTATCTTTTTTAGCCATCTGTAACTCACTCTTTCTAGTCATTTAATTATATTTACTAGAATTAATTAAACATAGTTATTTTTGTAAGTTACACAGATTACTAAACATTTCCGTTAAAAACAAAACTACTAAAGTTATTAATAAAAATATCATTCATTATTTATCAATTCTTCCTAAAAATATTGTTAAAACTATTACTTTTGATCGTGGTAAAGAATTTGCAAATTGACAACAACTTGAAAAAAAGTTAGATGTGAAAATTTATTTTGCAAATCCATATTCACCTTGACAAAGAGGTACTAATGAAAATACTAATGGTTTAATTAGATGGAATGGCAACCCTTTTTAGGACTATTTTTTGGTAGACATTTGTTCATGATATTTAACGGGAGTTAGGTAGTTTAGAGTGCTGTGAATTCTTATGTTGTTATATCAATTTATGTAATCAAATAATTCTAATTTTAATTGGATTAATGATGTAAAATTTTTATCATTAATAAACTCTGTTTTGAAAGTTTTAAAAGTTGCTTCAGCAACAGCATTGTCATAAGGACATCCTTTTTTGCTTAAAGAACGGGTAATATTGAATGCTAATAAAAGTTTATCAATAGTTTTATTATTGAATTCATTACCGCGATCGCTATGAAATATTTGAATATCTTTTAAACAGCGATTTGAGTGCATAAATGCTTGATGTACTAATGATGCATCTTTTTAACTCCAACACTATGTCCAATAATTTCGCGGTTGTACAGGTCTACTAATAGGCAAATATAGTTTCATTTACCATTAACTTGAACATAAGTTAAATCACTGACAATAACTTCATTTTTAATTCTATTATTAAAGTCTCTATTAACAAGATTGGTAATTTGACTATCATTGACTTTATTATGATGATTTTTGAATGATAATTTAGTGTATTTTGATATTAAATTATGCTTATTCATAATTTTTTTAATTTTTCTGCGTGATAAATAAATTTCTTGGTTTGCTAGTATGACTTTTAATCTTCTAGTACCATAAACTTCTTTATTTTCTTTAAAAGCACTAATAACAGCTTCATCATAAATATTATTTTGATTTTTTTCTTTTTCTTTAAATTAAAATAATATGTTGATTTAGAGAGTTTTAAAAAACGACACATTGTGCGAATTTTATATTTAACTTTATTTTTAGTAATAATTTCTATTTTCTGCCTATTATTAGTGCTGCTTGCTTTAAAATATCATTTTCCATTCGTAACTGTTTTAATTCTTTATTTGCTTGAATTAATTGTTTTTCTAAATCTGAAAGATTATTTTTAATTTTAAAACTACCTGAATTAGTAAATTGCTTAATTCATTTATAAGTAGCTGCTTTTGTAACATTATATTCTTTAGCAAGACAAGACACTGACTTACCACTTTGATATAAAGCTACTATTTGCTTTTTAAATTCGTCGGTATATGAGTTAATATTGGTCATAATTATAGTTCCTTTCTTTTAACAAATTTGTTCACTTGTCTACGTAATTAGTGTCCAATAAAGTGTAAGAACCTGTTTAGAATCTTTTTAATAAAATTGAAATAAAGGACAGAACAACCATTTGTAAACTAGTATTTAGTTTTCTTTCACAATTTTTTCATAATCTTCTGCATTTTTCTAATCATGCAAAGCTTCGTTCTACAACTCATCTTTTTGGTAGTACTACAAAAGAATGTAATTCATTACGTTTTACAACTTCAACATTTGCATTTATGATTGTTTTGATTGCAGAAGCAAATTTTTCACCAGTATAGCCAGCATCTACTATTATTTTTTGAACTGTAGAAAGATTTTCTTTTTCACTTTTAATCATTATGATAGCACTATTACGATCTGTTTTTTCTGCTGTAGTTATGTAAATTGCATGTGGTAAACCTTGCGTATCAACTGCAATATGACGTTTTATTCCTGAAATCTTTTTACCAGCATCATAACCTTTATTTTCAGTAGTATCTGTATTTTTAACACTTTGCGAATCAATTATACAAAAACTAGTTTTTTCTTTTCGATGATTCTTAATACGAATCTTTTTAACTAATTTTTTTAAAATTAATTGCAATACACTAGGTTCTTTATCATTGTTTTTACTTCAAATTTGGAAATAATAATATACAGTTTGTCATTTTGGAAAATTTTTTGGTAACATTCTTCATTGACAACCACTTTTTAATACATATAAAACTGCACAAAACACTTCATATAAATCTAAATTTCTTGGTTTTGTTTTCTTTTTGCTGTTTTCTAAAGTTGATTTTATGTTCTCAAATTGTTCTTTAGTAACATGACTTGGATAATTTTTATGCATATATACCTCTTATTTTAAAATATATAGTAATTTTACCTTATTTTCTAAAAGATTCTAAACAGGTTCTAACCCATCCAAGAGAAAAATTTCCTAAAAAATTTATTTTTTCAAAAACTAATAAAAATGAAGTTCATAAATTTATATTGTCTTTAAACCAAAGACCCAGAAAAATACTAAATTATCTTTCACCAATCGAATATTTGAATAGAAAAATAATTTAGTTGCACTTACCTTTACAATTTTGCTTTCAAAAACTAATAAAAATGAAGTTCATAAATTTATATTGTCTTTAAACCAAAGACCCAGAAAAATACTAAATTATCTTTCACCAATCGAATATTTGAATAGAAAAATAATTTAGTTGCACTTACCTTTACAATTTTGCAAATTGAAAACTTTCTTCATCTTTAGCTTTTTTATCATTTTTAATCAAATTTATTACCTTAATATTAGTTGTATTGATTTTTCAAGTTACTTGTGATTTATCATTTTCATCAATATTAATAGTAGGCAATAATAATCCTTCACCAGTAGCATTAGTCAATTTTAAACCTTGTGAAACTTTTGCATTTAATAAATTTTCTTCGAAATCTTGATTATCACATGCAATAACTGAGCTTGTGCTAACTGTAGTTAAAGCAACTGCCGACATTAATCTTAATACCGATTTTATAATATTCATATTTTTCTCCTCAATCTTTAAATCTTTTTTACTATACCTATTATATATAATTTTTGTTATATTACATTAATTATTATTTTATTATGATTTGAGTGTTTACTTAAAATTTAATCTGTATAATTAAATGAAAATTACCTTTATATTTGTAAAGTTTGTTTATTATTAATTGTTAAAAAAGCATTATCATCTTCAATTAAATTTATGTTATTTTTAAAATAATCAAAAGCATCAATAGCAACTTCATCTACATCATAATAATAATTTATAATGTTAAATCTATTTTTATTAGCATTTTTATCTTTTTTATTTAAAGGTTTAATAAAACAAGATTCTTTTCTTGATAATAAATCAATATTTTTTTCTAAAAATATTTTATCTTCTTCATTTATTTGAACTTTTGATTTAATTGCTAAAGCATTTTCTTTTTTTAGTAACATACAAGCATGATTTCATGCCGAATTCCCCGAACTATCTTTATAATCAATATCAACCGGTCATTTTGTTACTAAATAAGTTACTAATTTTTGTCAATCATTTAATACTGCTATATGCAATAATGAATAATTTTCCTCTTCAAATTTTAGACTATTAATAAATTCTTTTTTAAAAAAAAGATTTAGTTGTCCATCAATATTTTTGGTTTTTTTATTAATATAATCTTCATAATTTTGCAATATTTTAATAAATTTTCTTTCTATTTTTTTTGAATAAATTCTTTCTTTATTTTTAATAAAAATAATATTCATTTTATTTATCATTTTTTTAACATTTAATAAATTTTCTCTTTTTAAACTATTTACTTCAATAATTATCTTTTTTATCTGTCAATGATTATATTTGGTTGCAAATAATAAAGCAGTATTGCCATTTACATCTACATCATCAATATTAGCATTATGTGCTAATAAAGTTTTAACTATATCCAAATGTCCATTTTTAGCAGCTCACATTAAAGCATTGCAACCTTTTTCGTTTATAAAATTAACATTTGCACTATTTATTAATAAAGTTTTAACTATATCCAAATGTCCATTTTTAGCAGCAACAATTAAAGCGGTTTCTTCAATTATATTTTCATGATTAACATTAGCGCCATTTTTGATTAAAGTATTAACTATTTCTAAATGACCTTTTTCAGCAGCTCACATTAAAGCACTCAAACCATCAATAGTTACATGATTAACATTAGCGCCATTTTTGATTAAAGTATTAACTACATCTAAATGACCTCTACCAGCTGCAGCAATTAAAGCAGTATAACCACAAATTTTTGTTATAGAATAAACATTTGCACCTTTATTTAATAACAAATTAACTACTTCTAAATGACCATTCCTCGCAGCCCACATTAAAGGCGTATCACCATTTTCATTTATACAATTAACATTAGCTCCCAATTCTAATAAAGTTCTGACTATTTCTAAATGACCATTCCTCGCAGCCCACATTAAAGGCATATAACCAAACATATTTTTTCTATTAACATTAGGATAATTTGTTAATAAGGCATTAGCTATTTCTAAATAATTAGATTTAATTGCTAATATTAAAGCAGTATTACCATTTATAGAGACATGATTAATATTAGCGCCATTTGCTAGTAAATCATTAACTATTTCTGTATATCCATTTTTAGCAGCCACTAACAAAGCAGTTTCGCCATATCGATTTTCATAATTAACATTAACATTAAGTGTTAATAAAGTTTTAACTATTTCCAAATTTCCATTTTCAGTACTTAAAATTAAAGCAGTATTACCAAATTGATCCTCACAACTAACATTAGCATTATGTTCTAATAACAGATTAACTATTTTTGTATATTTTTTTTTAGCAGCTAAGATTAAAGCAGTATTACCATTTACAGATATGTAATTAATATTAGCATTATGTTCTAATAAAACATTAACTATTTCTAGATAACCTTTTTCAGCGGCCCACATTAAAGGCGTATAACCAGTTCTATCAATATAATCAATATTAATATCATATTTTAATATTTTATTAACTACATCTAACTTTTTATTTTTAATAGCATCTATCATTTTTGCTTCTTTGTTATTAATATTTATATTTATTCCAAATATTTCTCTAACTCACTCAAACATATTCTTTTCCTTTCATTGTTTTTTTAAAAACAATGTATTTAAAATATTATTTTTTAAAATTTACCTTCATTATATATTTTTTTCTCCATTTTACAATGTTTAATACCAGCGTCCAAAAATATTTCAGAACAAACTTTATAACCCAAATTTTTATAAAAATTTAGTGCTTGAATTTGGGCATAAAGAGATATAACTTTAAATTGATTTTTAATTGCAACTTTTTCCATAAATTCCAT
Source organism: Spiroplasma ixodetis (assembly GCF_027923845.1). Classification (GTDB taxonomy): domain Bacteria; phylum Bacillota_I; class Bacilli_A; order Mycoplasmatales; family VBWQ01; genus Spiroplasma_E; species Spiroplasma_E ixodetis_A. Next base: position 1,386,358 of record NZ_AP026933.1, on the reverse strand, counting down.
TAATTTTTTACCAATACCCAATTTACGATATTCTTGCAATATACACACTCTTTCAATCTTTACAATATCTTCAACTTTTCGCATTCTACTAGTAGCTATTGGTTTATTATGATCATCAAAAACTAAAAAGTGAATCGATACATCTTCAAATTGATCAATTTCTTCTTCAAAAGGAACCTTTTGCTCATTAACAAAAACTTTTTTTCTAATCAAAAATGCTTGTTCTAACATTTCAATATTATTAACTATTTCAATTTTCATGTTTTCTCCTTAAATATAAATAATATTTTAAATTAATTATGGCTTTTCTCCCTTTATGTACTATTTTAATTTTATCACATAAATGCTGAGAAAAGCCTATCTACGGACTTCTCCCCACATTTTTAAATCAAACATAGAATTACAGTTTCAAAACTAGGTATCTTGTTGAATTTATATGCAGCTTCTTTAGCATATAAATGAACATGATGTTTTGCAACTTTGATATCTGTTTTAAATGTTCTTCTTATATGTTTTCAAACTGATTCAATTTGGTTGGTATTTACACCAATTTTTGAAACATAGCCATCTTGATGGTTAACTGTTTCATGCTTAGTGAAAACTGATTTAAAATCGCAATATCCTTTTCAAGAATCAGTATATACAAGACATTTTGAAGAAATGTGGTTTTTTGCAAACTGCAAAAGATTTTTACTCTTTGCGTTTTTCAATACTTTCACAATTAAATTATTGGTTGTTTTTTGATAAATGCCAACAATCAAGGTTTTATTCACCAAGGATCTTCCTTGTTTTTTAAAACCCATATGTGAAAGATACATTTCATCAATTTGCACTGTACCTTCAACAATAAATTGAGGTTTTTGTTTTGCAATACGTGTTCTGATTTTATGAGTCATTCTTCAAGCAGTTTTCAAAGTCACTCCCAATTCTTTTGCAATATCTGTTGATGGAATTCCATGTTTGGTGTTTATTCATCTAAAGATAAGATAAAACCAAGATGTTAAAGATGTTTGTGACCTTGAAAATATGGTGCCTGTGAGAATGCTAAATGTTTGATTACATTTTAAACATCTCATTCTTTTTAAATCAGAAGTATTCAAATTAAAATTAAAACACCTAATACATTTGTTTTCTTTCAAATTTGCTATATATGCAAGACATTGCTGTTCAGTTTGAAAAGCATTGTTGAATTCATTCAGTTTCATTATTCCCTCCACAAGTACATGTGGGGAGAAGTCCGTTAATTATATAATTAATTTTTAAATTTAATTTAACAATTAGTAAATTTTACCAATTAATAAGTGAATTTTTAATTAGTGCTATAATTTAAGTAAGCGATTTTAAAAAATATTTTTTTTGGGGGAGGGAATAAATTTTGGAAGTACAAAAAATTCAATTTAAAAAATTACGACCGCATAATTTTTTGGGAGGGCAATATTTTGTTTTATTATTTTTTTGAATAATATTTATTACATTACTAATTACTGCATTAGTCTTATTTTTAAATGAAAGAACAAGAATTGATAAAGAAAATAATGTTAAAGAACTACTAGAACAAATTGCTAACGCAAAACAAGAAAGTGACAAAACTCCTTTCTATAAAAAATTAATGGCTATTTATTATCCATTAATTGATTTTTCATTAATGTCATTTATTTTTACTCAACATGATGATGCACCAATAAGTGACTGAGGAAGTGCATGAACACAACGTTTAAATAGTATTAATACTGCTTATTCATATATCTTTATTACAATTTTAATCGCTTTAATTGCTTTACTTTTTTATATTATTATAATCATTAAACTTTATCGTCGTCGAGCATTTCAAAGAAAATATGGTTTAACAACTCAATTTGCAAATGATTATCCAATTTATGATATTAAAATGTATCTAGGTTTTACAGTTAATTTAGCTATTGTTTTTAGTTTTTTCAATTTTCTAACAACTATCATTGTATTAATTTATGGTATTATCTTGGTATTAACTTCTTATTTCTTTTGATATATTTTAAAAATTAAAACAGAAATATTAATTATGCATAAATGATGAAAAACACCAAACTTTGCTTTATTTTTATCTGTTATTTTATTCCAAAATGGTTATACTTTATTAAAATCAATATTTGCTCAAAAGTTTAATGTTAACTTAGACTTAATTTTATCAATTATTTTACCAATTGGAACAATTACCATCTTTATTACCTTATTAATCAAAAATATGCTTAATTCACAAGTTACAGCAGTAAAAAATGCTATTAAAACAATTGGTGCTAAAATTAGTGCTTTTCAAATTTTCTATTATACACAAAAAGAAAAATCTTTAGAAGACTACATGTTTGTTAGTCAGTTGCCAACACTTGTTCGTATACCATTACAAAATAATAGCATTAACACCAAACAAGCAGTAATGCTAATGGCAACTATTGATGAAACAATAATATTTTTTAAAAAACACTTTCATAAACCAAAAGAATTAAACTATATGCTTTTTCACTTATTTAATAGAATAACTGATATTGAAGAAATTGAAGAAATCAAAAATAATATTCTTAAAATAGAAAAAAATAATTAATCAAAATTTAACAAAAAAGTTTTAAAAATAGTTAATACCATAGAAAATAATAAAATTTGTTATAATTGAGTAGAGTAATTATTATATGAGGAAAGGAAGTTATATACATGTGACCATTTAAAAAAAGGGATAAAACCGGAGAAGCAAAAGATCAAAAAAATGTGATGGTTGTGGGAAAATGAAAAGTTCATCTGAATGTACTAAAGCAGCAGATGGTAAATGTTTGTGTAAAGATTGTGCTAAATAAATATATTAAATAAGTGTGTTAATGACACACTTATTTAATATACGGACTTCTCCCCACATGTACTTGTGGAGGGAATAATGAAACTGAATGAATTCAACAATGCTTTTCAAACTGAACAGCAATGTCTTGCATATATAGCAAATTTGAAAGAAAACAAATGTATTAGGTGTTTTAATTTTAATTTGAATACTTCTGATTTAAAAAGAATGAGATGTTTAAAATGTAATCAAACATTTAGCATTCTCACAGGCACCATATTTTCAAGGTCACAAACATCTTTAACATCTTGGTTTTATCTTATCTTTAGATGAATAAACACCAAACATGGAATTCCATCAACAGATATTGCAAAAGAATTGGGAGTGACTTTGAAAACTGCTTGAAGAATGACTCATAAAATCAGAACACGTATTGCAAAACAAAAACCTCAATTTATTGTTGAAGGTACAGTGCAAATTGATGAAATGTATCTTTCACATATGGGTTTTAAAAAACAAGGAAGATCCTTGGTGAATAAAACCTTGATTGTTGGCATTTATCAAAAAACAACCAATAATTTAATTGTGAAAGTATTGAAAAACGCAAAGAGTAAAAATCTTTTGCAGTTTGCAAAAAACCACATTTCTTCAAAATGTCTTGTATATACTGATTCTTGAAAAGGATATTGCGATTTTAAATCAGTTTTCACTAAGCATGAAACAGTTAACCATCAAGATGGCTATGTTTCAAAAATTGGTGTAAATACCAACCAAATTGAATCAGTTTGAAAACATATAAGAAGAACATTTAAAACACATATCAAAGTTGCAAAACATCATGTTCATTTATATGCTAAAGAAGCTGCATATAAATTCAACAAGATACCTAGTTTTGAAACTGTAATTCTATGTTTGATTTAAAAATGTGGGGAGAAGTCCGTAGATAGGCTTTTCTCAGCATTTATGTGATAAAATTAAAATAGTACATAAAGGGAGAAAAGCCTTAATATATTTAGAAAGGAAGGATATAATGAAATGATTCAATAAAAAAAACAAAAAAACTGATGATGAACCTTTAACAAAAACCGTAAAATGTTTTGATTGCGAAATGATGTTTGAACCTTTTGACATTCTTGATACAAAAGAAGGGAAATCTTTATGTAAAAAATGTTTCATTAAAGAAGAAGAAAAATAAATTAATGATGTGTTTAGCAAAACACATTTTTTATTATTTAAAATAAAATAAATAACTATTTTCACAATATTTTATTATAATTACTATTATAAATTAAATTAATTAAAAGGAGAAAAAATGAACATTTTTATAGAAATATTGGGGTATCTTGCAGCCATTTGTATTCCTTTGACATTCTTACCACAAACTATTAAACTAATTAAAACAAGAAATACTTCAGGTCTTTCTATTTTTTCATATAGTATCTATCAACTGGGAGGTCTTACTTTTTTAATATTTGGCATACTTCGTAATGATATTCCCATGATTACTTGTCAAACTATTACTGCTATACTAAATTTCATAATAATTGGGATTATTGTTAACAATTTAATTAAACAAAAAAATAAGGAGGAAAAAAATGTCTAATATTGCAATTGATATTATTGGATATATAGGTGCCTTTTTTATTTCGGTTGCCTTTTTACCACAAACTATTAAACTAATTAAAACTAAAAACACAAAAGGTTTATCGTTAATTTCTTATAGCATATATCAAATAGGATTAACTTCATTCATAATTTATGCTAGTTTAATTAAAAACATTCCCTTACTAGCAGCAAATGCCTTTGGCACAGTTATTAATATCATATTATTAACATTAATAATTTATAATTTATATTATAATAATAAAGATAAAAAGAACAATTTAACTTCCAAAAAATAAAATTTTTATTAACATAATACTTGCACAAGAATGGAGAAAAAAATGGAACATATTAATCTATTAGGAACTTTTATTTTTATTATCATTGGTTATTTAATTGGCTCAATCTCACCTTCAATTATTATTAGTAAAATAAAATTTAAAACCGATGTTAGAGATTATTACTCTAAAAATGCTGGTGCTACTAATTCAACACGAGTTATGGGTGGTAAATGAGGAGCTATTATTTTAATTATTGACGGTTTTAAGCCCGCTATTCCTATTTTAATTGCATACGGTTTAACCTTTATCAATATTACTAATCCTAATTATGAAACAATGTTTAAACAAGCATATATTTATCCAACTGGTCTTGCTGCAATTATTGGTCACTGTTGACCACTATTTTATAGTTTTCGTGGTGGTAAAGGAGCTGCATCTTCATTAGGAGTACTATTAATGATTAATCCTATTTATTGCGTTATCACAATTGCTAGTTGATGATTTATTTTATATTTAAGTAGAATGTCATCTTTATCTTCAATGTTAATGATGATACTTGCTTTTATCTTATCATGAATATCGAATATGCCACTGCATGCTTTTCTTTCCCAACAAGACACTCAATACTATATTGTTAATATAATTATGGCTCTAATTTGAATATTAATTATTATTCGTCATTGAGATAATTGTAAAAGAATTCTTAATCATACTGAACGTAAAGTGACTATTTTTGCTGATAAAAAAAATAAAAAAGTAAATGAAGAAAAAAAATAAAAAATCATCTCTTTATACAAAATTAATAAAAATATTTTTTTAAAAAATGCTTGTTTTATGTTTAAAATTAATGTAGTATTATAACCGTGTTGACTTAACATTGTTAATATTCTCTCCGATATTAGCTTTGCTTAAGCCGAATTATATTTAAAGGAGAGTTGTCAAATATGGAACAAATTAAACAAGATGAATTGATTAAAAAATTTCGCTTAAATGCCAAAGATACTGGTTCTTCTGCAGTTCAAATTATTAATTTAACAAAAAGAATTTTAGAATTAACAGCCCATCTACAAGTACAAAAAAGATATTACTGCAAAACGAAGTTTGTTAAAAATGGTAGGAAGCAGAAAACGCTTCTTAAAATACTTTAAAAAACAAGATGTTGCTACATACAATAAATTATTAACAGCACTATCACTAAAAGATAACTAATATTAAATCAGTATTTACTTATTAATACTGATTTTTTTTATATACATCTAAATAATATTAAACATAGAAATAAATTTACAAATTATTTAAACGATAATAAAATTAATACTAAAAGTGTTATAATATAATTATTAATTATTATATGTTTCTAACCCATTTATTTTTCACTAAAATAAATGGGTTTTTGATTTCAAAAGGAGGAACAAAATAATGAATGATAAAGATATTAATGGTGAAAAAATAATATCAGTTATTTTAAATTCTGTCACTTCATATCAAAATATTACATATTTTAATTATTGGGAGGCTTTTCTCCCTTTATGTACTATTTTAATTTTATCACATAAATGCTGAGAAAAGCCTATCTACGGACTTCTCCCCACATTTTTAAATCAAACATAGAATTACAGTTTCAAAACTAGGTATCTTGTTGAATTTATATGCAGCTTCTTTAGCATATAAATGAACATGATGTTTTGCAACTTTGATATGTGTTTTAAATGTTCTTCTTAGAACCTGTTTAGAATCTTTTAGAAAATAAGGTAAAATTACTATATATTTTAAAATAAGAGGTATATATGCATAAAAATTATCCAAGTCATGTTACTAAAGAACAATTTGAGAACATAAAATCAACTTTAGAAAACAGCAAAAAGAAAACAAAACCAAGAAATTTAGATTTATATGAAGTGTTTTGTGCAGTTTTATATGTATTAAAAAGTGGTTGTCAATGAAGAATGTTACCAAAAAATTTTCCAAAATGACAAACTGTATATTATTATTTCCAAATTTGAAGTAAAAACAATGATAAAGAACCTAGTATATTGCAATTAATTTTAAAAAAATTAGTTAAAAAGATTCGTATTAAGAATCATCGAAAAGAAAAAACTAGTTTTTGTATAATTGATTCGCAAAGTGTTAAAAATACAGATACTACTGAAAATAAAGGTTATGATGCTGGTAAAAAGATTTCAGGAATAAAACGTCATATTGCAGTTGATACGCAAGGTTTACCACATGCAATTTACATAACTACAGCAGAAAAAACAGATCGTAATAGTGCTATCATAATGATTAAAAGTGAAAAAGAAAATCTTTCTACAGTTCAAAAAATAATAGTAGATGCTGGCTATACTGGTGAAAAATTTGCTTCTGCAATCAAAACAATCATAAATGCAAATGTTGAAGTTGTAAAACGTAATGAATTACATTCTTTTGTAGTACTACCAAAAAGATGAGTTGTAGAACGAAGCTTTGCATGATTAGAAAAATGCAGAAGATTATGAAAAAATTGTGAAAGAAAACTAAATACTAGTTTACAAATGGTTGTTCTGTCCTTTATTTCAATTTTATTAAAAAGATTCTAAACAGGTTCTTAGAACCTGTTTAGAATCTTTTAGAAAATAAGGTAAAATTACTATATATTTTAAAATAAGAGGTATATATGCATAAAAATTATCCAAGTCATGTTACTAAAGAACAATTTGAGAACATAAAATCAACTTTAGAAAACAGCAAAAAGAAAACAAAACCAAGAAATTTAGATTTATATGAAGTGTTTTGTGCAGTTTTATATGTATTAAAAAGTGGTTGTCAATGAAGAATGTTACCAAAAAATTTTCGAAAATGACAAACTGTATATTATTATTTCCAAATTTGAAGTAAAAACAATGATAAAGAACCTAGTGTATTGCAATTAATTTTAAAAAAATTAGTTAAAAAGATTCGTATTAAGAATCATCGAAAAGAAAAAACTAGTTTTTGTATAATTGATTCGCAAAGTGTTAAAAATACAGATACTACTGAAAATAAAGGTTATGATGCTGGTAAAAAGATTTCAGGAATAAAACGTCATATTGCAGTTGATACGCAAGGTTTACCACATGCAATTTACATAACTACAGCAGAAAAAACAGATCGTAATAGTGCTATCATAATGATTAAAAGTGAAAAAGAAAATCTTTCTACAGTTCAAAAAATAATAGTAGATGCTGGCTATACTGGTGAAAAATTTGCTTCTGCAATCAAAACAATCATAAATGCAAATGTTGAAGTTGTAAAACGTAATGAATTACATTCTTTTGTAGTACTACCAAAAAGATGAGTTGTAGAACGAAGCTTTGCATGATTAGAAAAATGCAGAAGATTATGAAAAAATTGTGAAAGAAAACTAAATACTAGTTTACAAATGGTTGTTCTGTCCTTTATTTCAATTTTATTAAAAAGATTCTAAACAGGTTCTTATATGTTTTTAAACTGATTCAATTTGGTTGGTATTTACACCAATTTTTGAAACATAGCCATCTTGATGGTTAACTGTTTCATGCTTAGTGAAAACTGATTTAAAATCGCAATATCCTTTTCAAGAATCAGTATATACAAGACATTTTGAAGAAATGTGGTTTTTTGCAAACTGCAAAAGATTTTTACTCTTTGCGTTTTTCAATACTTTCACAATTAAATTAGGCTTTTCTCCCTTTATGTACTATTTTTAAATCTTATCACATAAATGCTGAGAAAAGCCTATCTACGAACTTCTCCCCACATTTTTAAATAAAACATAGCATTACAGTTTCAAAACTAGGTATGTTATTGAATTTATATGCAGCTTCTTTTGCATATAAATGAATATGATGTTTTGCAACTTTGATATGTGTTTTAAATGTTCTTCGTATATGTTTTCATACTGACTCAATTTGGTTGGTATTTACACCAGTTTTTGAAACATAGCCATCTTGATGGTTAACTGTTTCATGCTTAGTGAAAACCGATTTCAAATCGCGATATCCTTTTCAAAAATCAGTATGTACAACACACTTTGAAGAAATGTGGTTTATTGCAAACTGCAAAAGATTTTTACTGTTTGCGTTTTTCAATACTTTCACAATCAGATTGTTGGTTGTTTTTTCATAAATACCAACAATCAAGGTTTTATTCAACAAGGATCTTCCTTGTTTTTTAAACCCCATATGTGAAAGATACATTTCATCCATTTGCACTATGCCTTCAACAATGAATTGAGGTTTTTGTTTAGCAATGGCACTTCGGATTTTATGATCCATTCTTCAAGCTGTTTTCAAGGTCACTCCCAATTCTTTTGCAACATCAGTTGATGGAATTCCATGTTTGGTGTTTATTCATCTAAAAATGAGATAAAACCAAGATGTTAAAGATGTTTGTGACTTTGAAAATATAGTGCCCGTGAGAATGCTAAATGTTTGATTACATTTTAAACATCTCATTCTTCTTAAATTAGAAGTATTCAAATTAAAACTAGAACACCTACTACATTTGATTTGTTTCAAACTTGCTATATATGCAAGACATTGTTTTTCAGTTTGAAAAGTATTATTGAACTCATTCAATTTCATTGTTTCCTCCACAAGTACATGTGGGGAGAAGTTCGTTAAATTATTGGTTGTTTTTTGATAAATGCCAACAATCAAGGTTTTATTCACCAAGGATCTTCCTTGTTTTTTAAAACCCATATGTGAAAGATACATTTCATCAATTTGCACTGTACCTTCAACAATAAATTGAGGTTTTTGTTTTGCAATACGTGTTCTGATTTTATGAGTCATTCTTCAAGCAGTTTTCAAGGTCACTCCCAATTCTTTTGCAACATCAGTTGATGGAATTCCATGTTTGGTGTTTATTCATCTAAAAATGAGATAAAACCAAGATGTTAAAGATGTTTGTGACTTTGAAAATATAGTGCCCGTGAGAATGCTAAATGTTTGATTACATTTTAAACATCTCATTCTTTTTAAATCAGAAGTATTCAAATTAAAATTAAAACACCTAATACATTTGTTTTCTTTCAAATTTGCTATATATGCAAGACATTGCTGTTCAGTTTGAAAAGCATTGTTGAATTCATTCAGTTTCATTATTCCCTCCACAAGTACATGTGGGGAGAAGTCCGTATTGGGATTATATAATTAAAGAAAAAAAAATTAGTTCTAAAATGCTGAATGCTGAATTATACTTGTAAGTGCAAGTAAATAAAATTGCAAAAAATTCTCATATAAAAATTTCATAATGCTAAATTTAGTTTAGAAAAAGTAAGGAGTTTTTATATGAGTTATAAACATATTGGGATAGATGAAAGAATTTATATTGAGAATCAATTGAAATTTAAAGTTAAAATTAATGAAATAGCTAAAAATCTTAATCGAAGTATTAGTACTATTATTCGAGAAGTTAATAGAAATAAAGATAATGATCATTATTTTTCATTAATTGCACAAAATAAAGCTGTAAATAGAAAAAAATCACATATTATTTTTCATAAGTTTAAATATAAAGATTTAGTCAAATATATACAACAAAAACTATTATTGGGCTGATCACCTGAACAAATTTATGGCAGAATTAAAAATTTTCATAAACAATGAGCTATCAGCTTTAAAACGATTTACAATTGAATTTATTCTGGATTATTTGATAAAGTTACTAGTAAAAATTTAAGAAGAAAAGGTAAAAAACGAAGATCTCAAGAAAATCGTGGTAAATTTAATGGTAAATCAATTAAAGAACGAGATAATAATGTTAATGATCGCATAACTCTTGGTCATTGAGAAGGAGATACTATAGTATCATCAAGAGGTAAAAGTAAATCATGTTTAATAACTTTAGTTGAAAGAGTATCACGATTTACTTTAGCAATGTTAGTTAAAAACAAAACTACTAAAGTTATTAATAAAAATATCATTCATTATTTATCAATTCTTCCTAAAAATATTGTTAAAACTATTACTTTTGATCGTGGTAAAGAATTTGCAAATTGACAACAACTTGAAAAAAGGAAATGTTTAGTAATCTGTGTAACTTACAAAAATAACTATGTTTAATTAATTCTAGTAAATATAATTAAATGACTAGAAAGAGTGAGTTACAGATGGCTAAAAAAGATAACTTTAATAATAATGATCCAATATCAAAAGCAGTAGATTTATTACTAGAAAATACTGAAGATTTAACAACAGTTTTTAAACCTGGCGGTTTATATAAAGAATTAACAAAAAGATTAGTTGAAAAAAATGTTGAATTCTGAAATGCAAAATTATTTAGGATATGAAAAAAATCAACATAGTACTACTGAAAATGCTCGTAATGGTACAAGTTCAAAAAAATTAATAACTCAACAAGGTAAAATTGAAATTGATGTACCAAGAGATCGCAATAGTAATTTTACTCCTGTAATAGTTCCTAAAAGGCAAAGAAGATTTGATGGTTTTGATCAACAAGTTCTTTCTTTATATGCAAAAGGAATGACATTATCTGACATTAGAATGCAGTTGCAAGAGTTATATCATGGTGCTGATATTAGTGAAAGTGTTATTAGTCAAATTACTGATGATGTTATTGATGATGTTAAAGCATGACAAAATCGACCACGGACTTCTCCCCACATGTACTTGTGGAGGGAATAATGAAACTGAATGAATTCAACAATGCTTTTCAAACTGAACAGCAATGTCTTGCATATATAGCAAATTTAAAAGAAAACAAATGTATTAGGTGTTTTAGTTTTAATTTGAATACTTCTGATTTAAAAAGAATGAGATGTTTAAAATGTAATCAAACATTTAGCATTCTCACAGGCACCATATTTTCAAGGTCACAAACATCTTTAACATCTTGATTTTATCTTATCTTTAGATGAATAAACACCAAACATGGAATTCCATCAACAGATATTGCAAAAGAATTGGGAGTGACTTTGAAAACTGCTTGAAGAATGACTCATAAAATCAGAACACGTATTGCAAAACAAAAACCTCAATTTATTGTTGAAGGTACAGTGCAAATTGATGAAATGTATCTTTCACATATGGGTTTTAAAAAACAAGGAAGATCCTTAGTGAATAAAACCTTGATTGTTGGCATTTATCAAAAAACAACCAATAATTTAATTGTGAAAGTATTGAAAAACGCAAAGAGTAAAAATCTTTTGCAGTTTGCAAAAACCACATTTCTTCAAAATGTCTTGTATATACTGATTCTTGAAAAGGATATTGCGATTTTAAATCAGTTTTCACTAAGCATGAAACAGTTAACCATCAAGATGGCTATGTTTCAAAAATTGGTGTAAATACCAACCAAATTGAATCAGTTTGAAAACATATAAGAAGAACATTTAAAACACATATCAAAGTTGCAAAACATCATGTTCATTTATATGCTAAAGAAGCTGCATATAAATTCAACAAGATACCTAGTTTTGAAACTGTAATGCTATGTTTGATTTAAAAATGTGGGGAGAAGTCCGTAGATAGGCTTTTCTCAGCATTTATGTGATAAAATTTAAAAATAGTACATAAAGGGAGAAAAGCCATCGACCATTAGAAAGTATTTATCCTATTGTTTATTTTGATTGTATAGTAGTTAAAGTACGACAAGATAAACGGATTATTAACAAATCAGTTTATATAGCATTAGGAGTTGATTTAGAAGGCAAAAAAGATGTTTTAGGATTATGAATTAGTGAAAATGAAGGTTCTAAGTTTTGATTATCTAATTTCACAGAAATGAAAAATCGTGGCTTAAATGATATTCTTATTGCTTGTAGTGATAATTTAACAGGCATGTCAGAAGCAATACAATCAGTTTATCCTAAAACAGAACATCAATTATGCATTGTTCATCAAATTAGAAATAGTTTAAAATATGTTTCATACAAACATCGAAAAGGTCTAGTTGCAGATTTAAAACCAATTTATAGTGCATGTAGTGAAGAACAAGCAATGCAAGCTTTAGAATCGTTTGAAAGTAAATGAAATAAACAATATTCTCAAATTACTAAATCTTGATATAAAAATTGAGATAATTTAATGGTTTTTATTAGTTATCCAGTAGAAATCAAAAGAGTGATTTATACTACAAATGCTATTGAATCTGTTAATAGTCAATTACGAAAAATCATCAGAAATAAAAAAAATTTTTCCTAATGATATGGCAGTTTTCAAAATATTTTACTTGGCAATTGAAAATATAACAAAAAAATGAACATTGCCTATTCAAAATTGAAATACAGCAATTGCTCATTTTATGATAAAATTTGAAGACAGAATTAATCTAAATTAGTAACTTTGTAAAACAAAGATACACAGATTATTAAAAAGCCTCTGAAAAAAAAGTTAGATGTGAAAATTTATTTTGCAAATCCATATTCACCTTGACAAAGAGGTACTAATGAAAATACTAATGGTTTAATTAGAGAAAAATTTCCTAAAAAATTTATTTTTTCAAAAACTAATAAAAATGAAGTTCATAAATTTATATTGTCTTTAAACCAAAGACCCAGAAAAATACTAAATTATCTTTCACCAATCGAATATTTGAATAGAAAAATAATTTAGTTGCACTTACCTTTACAATTTTGCATCTCTTTTTAATTCTTTTGATATTTTATTTTGTTTTGCTTTTTTAATTTTTTTACCAGATAAAGCTAATCCTCCTGATACAGCTATTCCAGTAGCTACTGCTCCACATATTGCTGAAATTCATTCTATTGATAAATTCATTTTTTATTCCACCTTTTCAATTTTTTTTAATTTTCTTATTTCTTTTTCTATTTTTGGTAAATATCAAATAATAATTAATATTATTATTGGTATTATTTTAATTATTAAATTTAATATAAATTTTATTCTTGGTGGTGTTTTATTTGGTAAATGATGTAAACCAAATCCACCAATACTAGGCACAATTGTTAATCATATTGCATTGCCTCAATTATTTTTTCAATCTACATTTTGCATACCTAATTTAGTAAATTTTAATCAATTAGGTAAGATTATTGTTTGTGGTAATGTACTTCATAAAGTAATTATTAAAGATATTAATATAAATGATAATAAATTTACGGACTTCTCCCCACATGTACTTGTGGAGGGAATAATGAAACTGAATGAATTCAACAATGCTTTTCAAACTGAACAGCAATGTCTTGCATATATAGCAAATTTAAAAGAAAACAAATGTATTAGGTGTTTTAGTTTTAATTTGAATACTTCTGATTTAAAAAGAATGAGATGTTTAAAATGTAATCAAACATTTAGCATTCTCACAGGCACCATATTTTCAAGGTCACAAACATCTTTAACATCTTGATTTTATCTTATCTTTAGATGAATAAACACCAAACATGGAATTCCATCAACAGATATTGCAAAAGAATTGGGAGTGACTTTGAAAACTGCTTGAAGAATGACTCATAAAATCAGAACACGTATTGCAAAACAAAAACCTCAATTTATTGTTGAAGGTACAGTGCAAATTGATGAAATGTATCTTTCACATATGGGTTTTAAAAAACAAGGAAGATCCTTGGTGAATAAAACCTTGATTGTTGGCATTTATCAAAAAACAACCAATAATTTAATTGTGAAAGTATTGAAAAACGCAAAGAGTAAAAATCTTTTGCAGTTTGCAAAAAACCACATTTCTTCAAAATGTCTTGTATATACTGATTCTTGAAAAGGATATTGCGATTTTAAATCAGTTTTCACTAAGCATGAAACAGTTAACCATCAAGATGGCTATGTTTCAAAAATTGGTGTAAATACCAACCAAATTGAATCAGTTTGAAAACATATAAGAAGAACATTTAAAACACATATCAAAGTTGCAAAACATCATGTTCATTTATATGCTAAAGAAGCTGCATATAAATGGATGGGTTACACTTTATTGGACACTAATTACGTAGACAAGTGAACAAAGAAAGGAACTATAATTATGGCCAATATTAACTCATATACCGATGAATTTAAAAAACAAATAGTAGCTTTATATCAAAGTGGCAAATCAGTATCTTGCCTTGTTAAAGAATATAATGTTACAAGAGCAGCTACTTACAATTGAATTAAGCAATTTACTAATTCAGGTAGTTTTAAAACTAAAGATAATCGTTCTGTTGAAGAAAATGAATTAATTAAATTAAGAAAAGAATTAAAACAATTAAGAATGGAAAATGATATTTTAAAGCAAGCAGCACTAATAATAGGCAGAAAGTAGAGATTATTGCAAATAATAAATCTAAATATAAAATTCGCACAATGTGTCATTTTTTAAAAATCTCTAAATCAACATATTATTTTAATTTAAAGAAAAAAGAAAATAAAATCAAAAATAATATTTATGATGAAGCTGTTATTAGTGCTTTTAAAGAAAATAAAGAAGTTTATGGTACTAGAAGATTAAAAGTCATTCTAGAAAACCAAGAAATTTATTTATCAAGACGAAAAATTAAAGAAATTATGAATAAACATAATTTAATATCAAAATACACTAAATTATCATACAAAAATCATAATAACAAAGTTAACGATAGTCCAATAAACAATCTTGTTGATAGAAACTTTAATAATAGAGTTAAAAATGAAGTTATTGTTAGTGATTTAACTTATGTTCAAGTAAATGGTAAGTGAAACTATATTTGTTTATTAATTGACCTATTTAACCGCGAAATTATTGGACATAGTGTAGGTACTAAAAAAGATGCATCATTAGTACATCAAGCATTTATGCACTCAAATCGCTGTTTAAAAGATATTCAAATATTTCATAGTGATCGCGGTAATGAATTTAATAATAAAATTATTGATAAACTTTTACTAGCATTCAATATTAATCGCTCTTTAAGCAAAAAAGGTTGTCCTTATGATAACGCTGTTGCTGAAGCAACCTTTAAAACTTTCAAAACCGAATTTATTAATGATAAAAATTTTACATCATTAATCCAATTAAAATTAGAATTATTTGATTACATCAATTGATATAACAACATAAGAATCCACAGCACTCTAAACTACCTAACTCCAGTTAATTATCAAAAACAAATGTCTACCAAAAAATAGTCCTAAAAAAGGTTGCCATTCCAGCAAAAGAGGAAATGTTTAGTAATCTGTGTAACTTACAAAAATAACTATGTTTAATTAATTCTAGTAAATATAATTAAATGACTAGAAAGAGTGAGTTACAGATGGCTAAAAAAGATAACTTTAATAATAATGATCCAATATCAAAAGCAGTAGATTTATTACTAGAAAATACTGAAGATTTAACAACAGTTTTTAAACCTGGCGGTTTATATAAAGAATTAACAAAAAGATTAGTTGAAAAAATGTTGAATTCTGAAATGCAAAATTATTTAGGATATGAAAAAAATCAACATAGTACTACTGAAAATGCTCGTAATGGTACAAGTTCAAAAAAATTAATAACTCAACAAGGTAAAATTGAAATTGATGTACCAAGAGATCGCAATAGTAATTTTACTCCTGTAATAGTTCCTAAAAGGCAAAGAAGATTTGATGGTTTTGATCAACAAGTTCTTTCCTTGTATGCAAAAGGAATGACATTATCTGACATTAGAATGCAGTTGCAAGAGTTATATCATGGTGCTGATATTAGTGAAAGTGTTATTAGTCAAATTACTGATGATGTTATTGATGATGTTAAAGCATGACAAAATCGACCATTAGAAAGTATTTATCCTATTGTTTATTTTGATTGTATAGTAGTTAAAGTACGACAAGATAAACGGATTATTAACAAATCAGTTTATATAGCATTAGGAGTTGATTTAGAAGGCAAAAAAGATGTTTTAGGATTATGAATTAGTGAAAATGAAGGTTCTAAGTTTTGATTATCTAATTTCACAGAAATGAAAAATCGTGGCTTAAATGATATTCTTATTGCTTGTAGTGATAATTTAACAGGCATGTCAGAAGCAATACAATCAGTTTATCCTAAAACAGAACATCAATTATGCATTGTTCATCAAATTAGAAATAGTTTAAAATATGTTTCATACAAACATCGAAAAGGTCTAGTTGCAGATTTAAAACCAATTTATAGTGCATGTAGTGAAGAACAAGCAATGCAAGCTTTAGAATCGTTTGAAAGTAAATGAAATAAACAATATCCTCAAATTACTAAATCTTGATATAAAAATTGAGATAATTTAATGGTTTTTATTAGTTATCCAGTAGAAATCAAAAGAGTGATTTATACTACAAATGCTATTGAATCTGTTAATAGTCAATTACGAAAAATCATCAGAAATAAAAAAGTTTTTCCTAATGATATGGCAGTTTTCAAAATATTTTACTTGGCAATTGAAAATATAACAAAAAAATGAACATTGCCTATTCAAAATTGAAATACAGCAATTGCTCATTTTATGATAAAATTTGAAGACAGAATTAATCTAAATTAGTAACTTTGTAAAACAAAGATACACAGATTATTAAAAAGCCTCGCAAAAGATTTTTACTGTTTGCGTTTTTCAATACTTTCACAATCAGATTGTTGGTTGTTTTTTCATAAATACCAACAATCAAGGTTTTATTCAACAAGGATCTTCCTTGTTTTTTAAACCCCATATGTGAAAGATACATTTCATCCATTTGCACTATGCCTTCAACAATGAATTGAGGTTTTTGTTTAGCAATGGCACTTCGGATTTTATGACCCATTCTTCAAGCTGTTTTCAAGGTCACTCCCAATTCTTTTGCAACATCAGTTGATGGAATTCCATGTTTGGTGTTTATTCATCTAAAGATAAGATAAAACCAAGATATTAAAGGTGTTTGTGACTTTGAAAATATAGTGCCCGTGAGAATACTGAATGTTTGATAACATTTCAAACATCTCATTCTTCTTAAATTAGAAGTATTCAAATTAAAACTAGAACACCTACTACATTTGATTTGTTTCAAACTTGCTATATATGCAAGACATTGTTTTTCAGTTTGAAAAGTATTATTGAACTCATTCAATTTCATTGTTTCCTCCACAAGTACATGTGGGGAGAAGTTCGAAATAAAATTTAATGAATAATCTTTTATATTTAGGAAAAGAGGTGAATTTTTAATAAAGTTAAAGATGTTATTATTTTCAACAATTAAGTTAATAATATTATTTGTTAATTGGTTACTAATTAGTTTGTTTAAACTGCTTTTATTAATGAATTGTTGACTAATATTATAAGCTATTGCTAAAGAAATTTTATTATTAATAGCAGCATCAGCAATGTAATATAATCCTAAGTTCTCACTAAGATTGTTATTATTTTCAATTTTAGAAGCACCAGCAATGTTAGAAATATCAATATTTTGTTCAAGACCGAGGCTTTTTAATAATCTGTGTATCTTTGTTTTACAAAGTTACTAATTTAGATTAATTCTGTCTTCAAATTTTATCATAAAATGAGCAATTGCTGTATTTCAATTTTGAATAGGCAATGTTCATTTTTTTGTTATATTTTCAATTGCCAAGTAAAATATTTTGAAAACTGCCATATCATTAGGAAAAACTTTTTTATTTCTGATGATTTTTCGTAATTGACTATTAACAGATTCAATAGCATTTGTAGTATAAATCACTCTTTTGATTTCTACTGGATAACTAATAAAAACCATTAAATTATCTCAATTTTTATATCAAGATTTAGTAATTTGAGGATATTGTTTATTTCATTTACTTTCAAACGATTCTAAAGCTTGCATTGCTTGTTCTTCACTACATGCACTATAAATTGGTTTTAAATCTGCAACTAGACCTTTTCGATGTTTGTATGAAACATATTTTAAACTATTTCTAATTTGATGAACAATGCATAATTGATGTTCTGTTTTAGGATAAACTGATTGTATTGCTTCTGACATGCCTGTTAAATTATCACTACAAGCAATAAGAATATCATTTAAGCCACGATTTTTCATTTCTGTGAAATTAGATAATCAAAACTTAGAACCTTCATTTTCACTAATTCATAATCCTAAAACATCTTTTTTGCCTTCTAAATCAACTCCTAATGCTATATAAACTGATTTGTTAATAATCCGTTTATCTTGTCGTACTTTAACTACTATACAATCAAAATAAACAATAGGATAAATACTTTCTAATGGTCGATTTTGTCATGCTTTAACATCATCAATAACATCATCAGTAATTTGACTAATAACACTTTCACTAATATCAGCACCATGATATAACTCTTGCAACTGCATTCTAATGTCAGATAATGTCATTCCTTTTGCATACAAGGAAAGAACTTGTTGATCAAAACCATCAAATCTTCTTTGCCTTTTAGGAACTATTACAGGAGTAAAATTACTATTGCGATCTCTTGGTACATCAATTTCAATTTTACCTTGTTGAGTTATTAATTTTTTTGAACTTGTACCATTACGAGCATTTTCAGTAGTACTATGTTGATTTTTTTCATATCCTAAATAATTTTGCATTTCAGAATTCAACATTTTTTCAACTAATCTTTTTGTTAATTCTTTATATAAACCGCCAGGTTTAAAAACTGTTGTTAAATCTTCAGTATTTTCTAGTAATAAATCTACTGCTTTTGATATTGGATCATTATTATTAAAGTTATCTTTTTTAGCCATCTGTAACTCACTCTTTCTAGTCATTTAATTATATTTACTAGAATTAATTAAACATAGTTATTTTTGTAAGTTACACAGATTACTAAACATTTCCTCAAGACCACCAAATTGTAAATATGTTCAATTATTGTCACCAATAAAATTATTTTGTTGATATTCACTAAAATTGTAAGCATCAGAATAATTAGGATTGCTTTTAAGTGATGTTACTTTTTTGTGGCTGTTCATTTCTTGTTTTGTATTTTCAATATTTAATTTATCTTCATTAGGAATAGTAAATTTGGTATTATAAACTAGGTTACCTGTTGTATCTACTAAGAAGACGTTTCTAGCATTGGTAAAAGTATAACTTTTTAATGCTGAAGTATCATAACTATAAAATTTATGATCGGTTGTTGATTGGTTAGTAATTCAGTCACTATTATTTAAATATTGATATTGATTATTAAATAATGATGTTTGATTAGTAGTGGCGTTTGCTTTTTGTAAATCATTTTTGCTACTATTAAAGTGATTCATACTAGTTAAAATAGTGGTACTTGTTGCTAGTGAAAAAATACCAACTGTTAAAATATTTATTGTTTTTCTCATATTTTATACCTTTAAAGTTAATATATAATTTTAATGCAAAATAATGAACAAGGAATTATTAATCAAAATGCTGATTGAAATATTGGATGTAGTGCTGAAAGTGATGTATATCATTTTTTAAAATCTTTAACTAATGGAGCAAAAATATATCATCATCAAACATTGAATAATATGTTAATAGCAAAAGCAAATTATTTAAATAGTAGAAGTTATCTTAATAGTGCTTAAAATAATACAATTTAATATTTTTTATTCTAATTTTAAGATTAGAATTTTTGTGTTGTTTAAATGTAATTTTGTAATTATATTTTTTAATCTTTTTAAATTTTATGTTATAATTTAATTAACAAATCATAGAATTTGCAGTTATATTGTTAATGTTACTTCATAATTCTAAGGGTTAATCTCATACGTCCTTTGACAACCGCCCTTTTGTATATTATCTGTGATTTTCATTTTGTTTAAATTAAAAATTGTATTAAGTAATATACTATTTTCGGTTTTTTCAATATTTGGAGCAAAATAATTAGATATACCTTTATATTTTACTTCTAAGTTTTTATAAAAATGATTCATTATCTGAAAAAGATTTTTTTACTAATAATTTCTTCGGGAAATAACTCTTTTAATAAATCAAGTCGTTTTAATTCTCTAATATTTAAATCTTTTTTTCATTATACTCTGACTTCATTTTTTTGCTACTTTCTTTAATTTTCATTAACTCTAAATAAAATAAACCATTGTCGTTTTTAAACGACAATGGTTTATTTTACACTAGTAATTAATTGATATCATTATAATATACTTATTAAATTAAATCTACTAAAATTTAATAATTTTTCTATATTAAGTATGGATTATACTTTGAGTATCTTCCTTAACACAATCATGAATTTTAACATCATAACTATTAAATAAATTTTCATAATCAACATTAAATGGCGCTAGTAATTGGTTTTTACTAGAAAAACGAGTAATTAATAAGTGCAAATAATGATGATCATTATTAGCATTTAAAGTTTGTTTATAATAAGCGAACCGTTCTTTATACTTAAATTGAATTGCTAATACTTTAAAATTATGTGATAAATAATTACGAACATCTTTAATATATTCTAACTGTTCTAATAAAATTTTACTATCATTAAATTCTTTGATACCAAAATAATGAGCAATCTTAGCGATACTTTTATCATTTAAAGTTTGTAATAATTTCATTGTTCATTCAAATGACATAACTTCTATTAAACTGCGTATTGTTCGTGATTTTAAAACACCACTTCTATTATATTTATTATAACCAGCACGAATCAAACGTAAAGCTGTTTTCATTTGAGCTAGGTGTTCTGGATTAAGAAAAGTAGCATTATCTAAATTTTGAACATTATCATTAAAAAGTTGATGTAATAAAGCATTTTTTAAAGAATTTTCAATCATTAAAATATGTTTTAAATACAATAAACGTAAATCAATGTTCAATAAAAATAAATCTTTAAGTTGATGTTGAGGATAATTACGCTTTAATAATTCTAAATATTTTTCTTCAACAATATTTTCTACAAATCATTCTTCATTTAATAACATGTAATTCACTCCTTAAATAAACTAACCTCTAATTTTATAAATACCAACGCGAATAGAAGAATTTTCAGATTCTTTTGTTTCACTTTTAATATCTACTTCTTTTTTTCTTCGTAACAACTCTTGTTCAATAAAGTTATCAACGTTCATATTGGTACTTTGATAAGTAGCAGTTCAATCAAATGTTTTATTAGTAAAGTTATTTTTAGGTTTATTACTATCTTTAAAAAATTCTTGTACTTCTTGATTCATAAATGCTTTTTGCTTACGTTTACGTGAAAATAAATTAGTAAAAAATTTCTTAAAATTAAAAATTGATCAAAACTGACGAAAATTAATAGTCATTGCTAAACCAAAAATTAAAATTGATGAATACAATAATGAATAACCGATAACTCGTAATACAAAACTATAATCTGTGAAATTATATGTTGGTGGATATTTATCAAAGAAATAAAGACATCCAAATAATGTTACTGCTAAAATTGGAATAATTAACACTAAAGTATTTTGAATAATAAAACGTAAATCACTATTATACGTCAAATGTTTTCAAACATAAACTCAGATTGAAATTAAACGATAAACTCAACCAATACAACCTGATAAAAGAATCATATATAAACTTAATGATAAATATTGATAACTTTGATGTTTTCAACCTAAATTTGATAGTATTCAACCCAAAATAACACCTAAAACAAGATTGATTATTGATTGAATATATGAACCTCAAATTGTTTCTTTGTGTTTTACAGTAGCATTTACAATAACTTTTCCTGGTTCGGTTGCCACTTGAATTGTATTTTTTAAAGATAAAAGTAAAATAAATCATGGTTGTGACAAAAATAAATTAATAAAAAGATTTTTTGAAGAATCAAAATTACCATCAGAATTATTAATATTTGTAATACTTAAAGCAGACACTAAATATTGAGTAATAATAAATTGATTAATAAATAAAAAACCAGCAATCATATAAGCATATAACTCAAATTTAGTATAGACAGTTCATCTAATTCGTCCACTTTTGGCAATTCAATATCCAAAAACTTCGCGAAAAGAACTAATTAAAATTAAAGCAATTGAGCGCATCGTTGTAGCAATAATAATATAAATAGTGTAAATTGATGTTGTTGTCAGTGATAAAAATAAAGTAATTAAAATAATATCAATGTTAGAAATAATCATGTCAGGTAAACGATTCAGGGCTACTCATCACGATTGTTTTAGCATCCTTTTTTGTTGTGTTCATTTTTTATGTTGTAATCATGGATATTCAATTTTAATAACGATAAAAGTAACAAATGCTTTTAATACACCACAAACAAAATAAGCAAAAAAAGGAATATACATATCTATCGGTTTACCATCAGACTTTCTAATAACTAATAACGTCATTAGTAAAATATACATAATAATCTCTGAAAAAATAAAAATTAAACGATTTAAATAACCTTTTTGATCAGCTTGAATTAAATTTTGATAAGCACCACTAAAATAAAAAAAGATTAATTCACGTGATCCTAAAGAAATAATAATAAGTGCTACTTGTCAAAAAGGAATTTCCATATCTAAACCAATTTCTGGTAAATGAACACTAGCTAATCCTAAAATAAAACCAGCACTGACAAGAATAATTAAATATATTCTTCCTGAATGATGATAATTTTTTCTTGTCGTATTAATAATATCGTTGACGGTTTCATAATCATCATTTTGTAACGGACGATATAAAGAAAAAATGGTAATTAAACCAAGTCCTCCTTCTGTCAAACTAAGGTAAGTCAAAAAAGAAATAATAACACGAATTAAACCATTAATTTTTTCACCGTATGCTAAACCAGTAACATAAAGAAAAGTTAACTGTAAAATAGAGATAACAATTGTCATGATAACACCAACAATTGTATTAAAAATACCTTTTTTAGTTGTCATTACTTCACCCAATCTATATAAATAAAACTAATTTTGTTTTTTATTTAAATATGTTAACAACCCAAAATTAAAAGTTCAATATTATTAATCACTATTAAAAATAAAAAATAGCAAAAAAATAAAAATGTAATCTATATATTAGTATAGATTAATTTTATCATTTTTCTTTTTTAATCTGTTTAATTAAATCTGTTTTTAAATCTTTTATTATAAAATTTTGATCATTCAAATAAGTAAATGGTTCTTCTAAATCATTAAATGACAAATAATAAGCAAATAATGCAATTTTATTAGGGGTAACTATTGTTGACCCATACTTAGTGTCACCAACAATTGGCAAATTTAAAAATTGTAAAGTACTACGAATTTGATGTTTTCTACCAGTAACTAATTGACACTCAACTAAAGTAAAGTCTTTAGTATTAAATATTGGTGTAAAGATGGTGCTACAACTTTTACTTTGTTCACTTGGTTCAATTGAAAATTTCATTTTCATTGTTAACTCATCATGAGTAATATAACCAGAAATATTTAAATTTTTAGTTAATTGGCCAGAACAAATAGCCAAATATTTTTTAATAATTTGACCATTTTTAGTAGCATTATGAAGTGCGTTTTGTGTCATTTTATTTTTTGGATAAATAATTAAACCCTTAGTTAGTTTATCTAAACGATACTGATGACTAATATTAAATGTTTGCTCACGTTTCTTCTTCGGGTATTTTTGTTGTAAATAATATTTTACCATGTTATCTAAGCAAGAACCATATGGTTGGTGGACAACAATATTATGATCTTTATTAACAATTAAAAAATTATCATCTTCATAAAACAATTCAATTGGTGCTTCTTTAGTAATTTTTTCTGGTTTATAGTTAACAACTAAA
This sequence comes from Spiroplasma ixodetis, assembly GCF_027923845.1. Classification (GTDB taxonomy): domain Bacteria; phylum Bacillota_I; class Bacilli_A; order Mycoplasmatales; family VBWQ01; genus Spiroplasma_E; species Spiroplasma_E ixodetis_A. Next base: position 1,362,048 of record NZ_AP026933.1, on the reverse strand, counting down.
TTACTTTCATAAATGACTACTAAATCATTTTCTTGTAAGCGATATTTAAAATCAGTAGTAGTTTTATTATTAACTCTGATTTTTTTTGTTCTAAATAAACGATAAATTTTTGACAGTGGTAGTGTTTTAAATACTTTTTTTAAATAATTAATTAAAGTTTGATCAGCATCATTGGCAGTAATTGTTAAGGTAGTCATAATTTCTCCTTTTAATTTTTATTAATAAAACCAGAAATAGTTGCAATTAGATTAGAAAAAGCATGTAAACCAATAGTATATGTAGTATTACCCCGTGTCATTATAAATAATAAGGGTAATATAATACTAAATCCTAAATAACCAATAATATTATTTCAATCACCACTATCCATAACATGCATTGATGGGAAATAAATTAATGAAGCTGCATATGCTAATCAACGATAACGAACAATGGTAAAAGTACCATGACGATATGATATTTCTTCATTAATTGGAGCAATAAAAATAGTACTAAGAACTAAAACAAAAATGCCATACGGACTATTCATTAATAAGTTTAAAACATCTTGATTTTTTGAACTATTATTACTTGTTAACATATTAAATTCACTAAATTTAGGAATTATGTTGAAAATAATATTTAAAATAGTACCAATAACAGCAAAAATGGTAACTCAAGTTATTAAATCTAATTTTGCTTCTTTTAAAGTAGTAATAATTCTCTCACGTAATGATCTACAAAATACTAATACTAAAATTGATCCTAACAATTGAAATAACTGTTGAATTAAAAATGTAGTAGCAAGCGAAGTTACATCATCATCTTTACCACTAATAACTTTTGTTGCAATAAAAAATAAAAGAACAAATACTACACTAATAAAACCAAATACACTATGACTATAAGCAGCCCACCCGCCTTTTTTAATCATAGCTTCTCAATCAATACCAAGTGAAACAACTAAGCCAAAAATTGGCAATAAACTAAAAATAAAAAGACTAAGAAATGAACTTTGACTAGTATCTTTTACAGCATAAGTTTTGATTAAACTATAAAGAATTGGAATTATAATAAAAGATATAAGATAAATTATTGTTAGAGTTCAACTGGCTGTTTTGAAATTAAAGTTATTGGTGTCATCACAACTAAGTGATTTTGAAGTAAATTTATCAATAAATGATTGTTTTTGTTCATTTTTTTCTAAATTATTACTATTAATGTTATCAGTTTGGTTTACATTAATTCTACGTATGATATCATTGTTGTGAGAAACATTAATTTGATTAGATTTTTTATTAAACATGTATAAGTACTGCACGAAAACTTTCACCCTTTGTTAGTAAAATTAGTATTTAATATTAATTTTTAGTATAACATATAGTGAGAAATCTTGTAATATAATAAACTTGTAATTTTACATTAATTTATTATAATGCAATGCAATATTTATATGTGAAGAGTTTAAAAAGAAAAGGAGGATAGAAAAGAATGCCTAAATACAAGATTAATATTATCGATTTACCATATAATTATGATGCTTTAGAACCTTACATTTCACAAGAAACAATTAAACATCATTATGAAGAACTTCATAAGAAATATTTAACTTCTTTAAAATTAGTGATGGATAAACATCCGAAAGTTTTTTCTGATTATAATCTTGAAACTAAAGGGGAACTAAATCGTTTATTAAGTAATTATTGTAAATTAGAAGATATATGTGAGGATAAAGAAACTTGTAATGTAAAAAAATTACAAAGTAGCATTCGACAATTTGGTGGGGGAGTAATTAATCATAATCTTTTCTTTTCACTATTGGGGAAAAATAAAGGTTTTAATGAAAAATCAGCTATTGGTAAAGCAATCATTAATCGCTTTGAATCTTATGAAAAATTTGAAGCTGCTTTAACAAAAACTGCCATGGATATTTTTGGAAGTGGTTGAGCATGATTAGTAATTGATAATAATGGTACATTAAGACTATACAAAACTTTTAATCAAGACAATCCATGATTCTTGAACATGTACCCATTGATCGCTATTGATGTATGAGAACATGCACATTATCTACAATATAAAAATGAACATGAGAAATACTTACAAGCATTATTAAAAGTTATCAATTGAGAACAAGTAAATAATAATTATCAAGAGTATTTAAATGAAAAAAATAAAAAATAAGTAAAAAAGAACTCAACTGAGTTCTTTTTTTATAATATTATTAATATTAATCTAAGCTAAGTTATTTTTTAGAAGAATTTTTGGAAGAAATAGCAGCAATTCTAGTTTTTTTAATTTCTGATTTTTTTTCTATTTTGATTTTTTCAACATGTTTTTTAAAACCACATCGATTACAATTCAATTGAATATTTTTTGCTTCTAAAAATTCGGCAATTAAAATAACCCTACCACAACGATGACAAGCAAAAGCATTTTCTGGCTTTTGTGCTAAACGAACAGATGCATATGTATCTTTCATAACTTACTCCTAACTCATATAAAATTAAAGTAATTATCTTTAGTTTTAATACTATACTTAAAACTTATCAAAGGTTAATATTAAAAAATTTGTCTAGTTATATACAAAAAAACCTTTAAGTCAAATAAACTTAATAGGAGTTTAAAAAACCAAATACTTAATTAGCCATTATTTTTTAATACTAATTTTATTATAATCATTTTTTTAAAAAAATGTATATTATTATTTATTTATTTTATTTACATGCTGAATTATACTTTTATAAAACAATATTACAATTAAAGTAATAATTCATTTATAATTAATTATGTCTTATTAACAAACCAATTAGGGGAGAAAGTAATATGAGTAACAAAAATAATGATATTAAAATTGAAATAATACAATTAAGAAACCAAATTAAACAATGAAATTATGAATATCATGTTTTAGATGCACCTACTGTTAGTGATGAACTTTATGATAGCGCCTATCATAGATTAGTAAAATTAGAAGAACAATATCCCCAATTTAATAGTAATGATTCTCCAACTAAAACTGTTGGTAATAAACCAATTAATTCTTTAACAAAAATTTTTCACCAACAACCAATGCTAAGTTTGGGTAATGCCTTTAATTATGAAGATTTACTAAAATTTGATCAACAAATTAAAAAAACATTATCAGAAAATAACATTGAATATGTTTGTGAACTAAAAATTGATGGTCTATCAATTTCCATAACTTATGAAAAAGGAGAATTAAAAACTGCTGCTACCAGAGGTGATGGAATTGCTGGTGAAGACATTACCAATAATATTTTGACAATTAAAACAATACCAAAAATAATACCAATTAATTCTAAATTAGAAGTAAGAGGAGAAATATATTTAAGTAAAGAAGAATTTAATCGCATTAATGAAAAACAACAACAACAAAACTTACCACTCTTTGCTAATCCTCGCAATGCTGCAGCTGGTACTATTCGTCAACTTGATATTAATATTGTTAATTCAAGAAAATTAGATGGCTTTCTTTACTATTATATTAATGCTACTAATGATAATATTAAAACCCATGAACAAGCATTATTTACCTTACAAAAATATGGTTTCAAAATTAATGAACAATGACAGTTATGTAAAAATATTGAAGAAGTATGAATTTATATTCAGAAATATCAAAAGTTAAGAAATACATTACCATATGAAATTGATGGTATTGTCATTAAAATTAATGATCTAACCAGTTATGATATGTTAGGAAGAACTAATAAGGCACCAAAATGAGCAATAGCTTATAAATTTCCTGCTGTTACTAGTGTTACTAAACTTTTAGATATATTTCCAACTGTTGGTAGAACAGGAAAAATAACCTATAATGCTAGATTACAACCAGTGATAATTGCTGGTACTACCGTTACTTTTGCCACACTTCATAATGGTGATTATATTATTAATCGTGATTTACGTATTAATGATTTAGTAAGTGTTAAAAAAGCTGGTGATATTATTCCAGAAGTAATTGCACCAATTATTAGTAATCGTCAAATAAACAATATTATTTTTAAAAAAGCTATAAATTGTCCGGTTTGTAAAACAAAATTAGAACAAGTTCCGCCAGAAGTTGATCAATTTTGCATTAATAGTGACTGTTCATCACGAATTCTTAAATCATTAATGCACTTCTGTTCAAGAAATGCTATGGATATTATTGGTTTAAATGAAAAAATATTATTACGTTTTTTAGATTTAAAATGAATTAAAACTATTAGTGATATTTATAATTTAATTAATTTACGAAAAGAAATACTATCATTACCACGTTTTGGTGAAAAATCTTTCACTAATCTTGCTAATTCAATTATTCTATCAAAACAAAATTCCTTAGAAAGACTTTTATTCGGTTTGGGAATTCGCCATGTTGGTCAAAAAACAGCAATTATTCTTGCAAAAAAATATTTAACTTTAAATAACTTAATGGAAGCAACCTTTGATGATCTAGCTAATACTAATGAAATTGGTCCAATAATCGCTACTAGTGTTATTGATTATTTCCTTAATCCTACTAATCAACAACTAATTAATAACTTGCAAAACTTTAAACTTAACTTTAATTATTTACAAAAAAACCAATCACAAGTATTGAATGGTAAAACTTTTGTCTTAACAGGAACTTTAACTAAAAGTCGTAACGAATTCATTGAATTATTAAATAACTATGGTGCTAAAATTACCAATACTATTAGTAATAATACTTCTTATTTAATTGTTGGAGAAAATCCAGGAAATAAATTAGCACAAGCACGCAAACTTAATGTTAAAATTATTAATGAAGAGCAATTACAAAATTTATTGAAAGAGGTAGCTAAAAATGGATAAAATTGAAAAGAAAATGACAACAAAAATGCTACATGAATTTGCTAACGAATTTATGTTCAATTTAAGCGAAGAACAATGTGAAAATCTTTTACTAGAATTTAAAGCTATTGAAAAACAAATGGAAATTGTAACAAATATCAATACAAATGATATTGAACCTTTAAATTACCCATTTCCTATTATTAATAATTTATTACGTTCCGATAATGTTGGAGCTCATTTAACGTCTAAAAGTGTTTTAAATATTGCTCCAGAAGTTGAAAATAATTACATTAGTATTAATCAGGTGATTAATCATGAAAATTAATTACCACCAACTTTCAATTCGTCAACTTCATGAATTATTAAAAACAAAAATACTTACTCCAGATCAATTAACTAAATTAGTATACAAACGATTAGAACAATTCAAAAAATTAAATGCTGTTGTTACTTCACTAGAACAAAATGCCATTAAACAAACAAAATTAATTACTGAACAAGAAATTAATGATAATTTATTAGCAGCAATTCCATTTGTAATTAAAGATAATATTGCTACTATTAATTTCTTAACAACAGGTTCATCAAAAATTCTTGCTAATTTTATTCCTAATTATGACAGTACTGTTAATATGTTATTAACAAATAATAAAGCCATTAATATAGCTAAAACTGCTCTTGATGAACTAGGAATGGGTGGAGATGGTTTATATGCAGCTACTGGTCATGTCTTAAACCCTTGGAATTTAAAACATATCACTGGTGGTAGTTCTAGTGGCAGTGCAGCTTTAGTCGCTGCTGGAATTGTACCATTTGCTTTAGGAACAGATACTGGTGATTCAATACGTAAACCTGCCGCTTATTGTGGTATTGTTGGTTTTAAACCAACGTATGGTTTAATTTCACGAAATGGTGTTTTTCCTTATGCTCCAAGTTTAGACACAGTGGGTATATTTACTAATCATGTCGAAGATATTGCCATTGTCTTGGATAGTATTGCTTTATTTGATGAACAAGACTTTACTAGTGTTCAAAGTAAAGAAAAAAACTATACTAAAAACTTAAATCAAAATATAGAAGGTAAAAATATTGCTATTTTAAATTATAATGATTATCAGTGAAATGATATAGTTAAATCTAGTTTTGATGAAGCAATAAAGCATTTAACTGATGGTGGTGCAAAAGTTCAACAAATTGAATTTAATAAAGAATTATTACAATCTTTATTACCAGTCTACATGATTATTTCTTTTGCTGAAGCAACCAGTTGCCATGCAAATCTAACTGGTATTAATTTTGGTGTTCGTAAAAATGGTAAAAATTATCAAGAAATTATGACAAATTCACGAACATTTGGTTTCGGTGATATGGTAAAACGCAGATACATTATTGGTGCATATGCTTTATCTGAAAATCATCAAGAAGAATTATTTAACAAAGCTAAAAAAGTAAGAAGATTAATTGTTGAACATTTAAATACTATCTTTAAAAAATATGATGCTTTCATTATTATGTCAAATATTAATCCAGCTCCAAAAATTAAAGATGTATTAGAACAAAAAAAAGTTATTAAAAGTGAACATGATTATTTAGAAGACTTACTACTACTTTCTAACTTAAATGGTGGACCAAGCATTAATATTCCGTTAACTACTGTTAATGGTTTATCGATTGGTTTTAATATTAATGGTGCACCTTTCAATGATCAAGTTATATTGAATATTGCTTCATTTTTAAGTAAAAAAATTAATTTTAATAATAAACTACTAGGTGATGATCATGAATAATAAATATGATGTTGTAATGGGTATTGAAATCCACTGTGAATTAAAAACTAAAACTAAATGTTTTTCCAACGCCGCCAATACTTTTGGTCAAAAACCAAATACTCAAATTAATGCCATTGATTGTGGCTATCCAGGAACATTACCAACAGTTAATCAAGCTGTTATTATAATGGCAATTCAAACATGTACTGCTTTAAAAATGAATATTGATCCACTATTACGTTTTGATCGAAAAAGTTATTTTTATCCCGATTTACCTAAAGGTTATCAAATCACACAATTTTTTCATCCAATTGGTACAAACGGTGAATTACCAATAGTTGTAAATAATGAAGGATTTATTGTTAGCTTTGAACGCTTACATATTGAAGAAGACACAGCAAAACAAATTCATAATAATAAAAAAACATTACTAGACTATAATCGAGCAGGAATTCCCTTATTAGAAATTGTTACTAAACCAATTTTTAACACAAGCGAACAAGTAGTAGCATATATTAATACTCTACGTCAATTATTAATTCATTTACAAGTTAGTGATGCTAAAATGAATGAAGGTTCATTACGATGCGATATTAATATATCATTAAAACCACATGGTAGTGATACTTTAGGTACCAAAGTTGAAATTAAAAATTTAAATTCTACACATAATATTACTTTAGCAATAAATGATGAAATTAATCGTCAAACTAATATTTTAAATAAAAAACAAAAAATTAATCTTGAAACTAGAAGATTTGATGAAAAAACTAATAAAACCATTAGCATGCGTAGCAAAGAAAATAAAATTGATTATAAATACTTTCCTGAACCAAATATTTTTCCAATTCAACTAGACGAAAAATGAATCAAAATGATTGCTAAAAATCCTCCTGAATTGCCTAAACAAATAATGGAAAGATTAAAAAAACAATACAATTTACCAATAAAAGATATTAATTTATTAATTGACAAAGTAGAAATATTAACTATTTTTGAACAAACAGTTGCCATTAATAATTTAATATTACCTACGTTTAATTATTTAGTAGGTCCTGTGCAAGCTTATTGTAATATTAATAACACTACTATTAAAAACAGCGAACTTACTGCTAATAATCTATCACAATTAGTTAGTCTAGTTTATGAGCAAAAAATTAATGATAAACAAAGTAAACAGTTATTAAATGCAATTATGATTAATAGTGAAAAAAGCCCTACCGATCTTATTAGAACATTAGGTATTACTTTAGTAAGTGATAGTAATGATTTAGAAAAAATATTAATCACAATTTTAAAAGCAAATGAAAACATGATTACTATTTATAAAGTCAATCCAGAAAAAGCATTAAAATTTTTTATGGGTCAATTAATGAAACTAACTAAAGGACAAGCAAATCCACAAGTTTCTAAAGAAATATTAAAAAAATTGATTGAAAACTATAATTAGTTTCAATCAATTTTTTAGGAAATGTTTAGTAATCTGTGTAACTTACAAAAATAACTATGTTTAATTAATTCTAGTAAATATAATTAAATGACTAGAAAGAGTGAGTTACAGATGGCTAAAAAAGATAACTTTAATAATAATGATCCAATATCAAAAGCAGTAGATTTATTACTAGAAAATACTGAAGATTTAACAACAGTTTTTAAACCTGGCGGTTTATATAAAGAATTAACAAAAAGATTAGTTGAAAAAATGTTGAATTCTGAAATGCAAAATTATTTAGGATATGAAAAAAATCAAAATAGTACTACTGAAAATGCTCGTAATGGTACAAGTTCAAAAAAATTAATAACTCAACAAGGTAAAATTGAAATTGATGTACCAAGAGATCGCAATAGTAATTTTACTCCTGTAATAGTTCCTAAAAGGCAAAGAAGATTTGATGGTTTTGATCAACAAGTTCTTTCCTTGTATGCAAAAGGAATGACATTATCTGACATTAGAATGCAGTTGCAAGAGTTATATCATGGTGCTGATATTAGTGAAAGTGTTATTAGTCAAATTACTGATGATGTTATTGATGATGTTAAAGCATGACAAAATCGACCATTAGAAAGTATTTATCCTATTGTTTATTTTGATTGTATAGTAGTTAAAGTACGACAAGATAAACGGATTATTAACAAATCAGTTTATATAGCATTAGGAGTTGATTTAGAAGGCAAAAAAGATGTTTTAGGATTATGAATTAGTGAAAATGAAGGTTCTAAGTTTTGATTATCTAATTTCACAGAAATGAAAAATCGTGGCTTAAATGATATTCTTATTGCTTATAGTGATAATTTAACAGGCATGTCAGAAGCAATACAATCAGTTTATCCTAAAACAGAACATCAATTATGCATTGTTCATCAAATTAGAAATATTTTAAAATATGTTTCATACAAACATCGAAAAGGTCTAGTTGCAGATTTAAAACCAATTTATAGTGCATGTAGTGAAGAACAAGCAATGCAAGCTTTAGAATCGTTTGAAAGTAAATGAAATAAACAATATCCTCAAATTACTAAACGAACTTCTCCCCACATGTACTTGTGGAGGAAACAATGAAATTGAATGAGTTCAATAATACTTTTCAAACTGAAAAACAATGTCTTGCATATATAGCAAGTTTGAAACAAATCAAATGTAGTAGGTGTTCTAGTTTTAATTTGAATACTTCTAATTTAAGAAGAATGAGATGTTTGAAATGTCATCAAACATTCAGTATTCTCACGGGCACTATATTTTCAAAGTCACAAACACCTTTAATATCTTGGTTTTATCTCATTTTTAGATGAATAAACACCAAACATGGAATTCCATCAACTGATGTTGCAAAAGAATTGGGAGTGACCTTGAAAACAGCTTGAAGAATGGGTCATAAAATCCGAAGTGCCATTGCTAAACAAAAACCTCAATTCATTGTTGAAGGCATAGTGCAAATGGATGAAATGTATCTTTCACATATGGGGTTTAAAAAACAAGGAAGATCCTTGTTGAATAAAAACTTGATTGTTGGTATTTATGAAAAAACAACCAACAATCTGATTGTGAAAGTATTGAAAAACGCAAACAGTAAAAATCTTTTGCAGTTTGCAATAAACCACATTTCTTCAAAGTGTGTTGTACATACTGATTTTTGAAAAGGATATCGCGATTTGAAATCGGTTTTCACTAAGCATGAAACAGTTAACCATCAAGATGGCTATGTTTCAAAAACTGGTGTAAATACCAACCAAATTGAGTCAGTATGAAAACATATACGAAGAACATTTAAAACACATATCAAAGTTGCAAAACATCATATTCATTTATATGCAAAAGAAGCTGCATATAAATTCAATAACATACCTAGTTTTGAAACTGTAATGCTATGTTTTATTTAAAAATGTGGGGAGAAGTTCGTAGATAGGCTTTTCTCAGCATTTATGTGATAAGATTTAAAAATAGTACATAAAGGGAGAAAAGCCTTACTAAATCTTGATATAAAAATTGAGATAATTTAATGGTTTTTATTAGTTATCCAGTAGAAATCAAAAGAGTGATTTATACTACAAATGCTATTGAATCTGTTAATAGTCAATTACGAAAAATCATCAGAAATAAAAAAGTTTTTCCTAATGATATGGCAGTTTTCAAAATATTTTACTTGGCAATTGAAAATATAACAAAAAAATGAACATTGCCTATTCAAAATTGAAATACAGCAATTGCTCATTTTATGATAAAATTTGAAGACAGAATTAATCTAAATTAGTAACTTTGTAAAACAAAGATACACAGATTATTAAAAAGCCTCCAATTCATATTTTTTTTATAATTTTTTAGGCAAATCAATTCTAAAAAAATTATCTAATTTTTCTCATGCAATATTACGTTGACTTTCTTCAGTATCTATTCACTGATCAAAGGCTTCGGCAAATAAATCAAAATGTGATTCTCGGCCATATTCACTTCTCACAATACCATATGCTAAAAGCTTTTGATAAATTGGATCGTTAATTTTTGTACCATTTGCTAATGATGAAATCATATAATTAGTTTCATCAGTTATTTCTCCTTTTTCTAGATTATCTTTTAATAAATAAGATGAATTAAAATAATTATTTCATCATTTACTAGGATCATTATCTGCAAGTGAATTTATTCTTTGTTTTCCTTGAAAATTTAAACGAATAAAAGAACCTAAAGCATGACCATATTCATGAACAATTGTTCTAATAATACTTTTTGAAGCTTTATAACCACTAACATATTGCCAATATTGAGTTCTTTTACTAAGAGAATTTGGATTTATTGCCATAACTTGAACTAATGAATAATTTTGAAATTGTGAATCATAAACATAACCAGATTTAACAAAGCCAAATAAACCATTTTTATTAATTTTAGCTACTCGATATAAAAGTTTAAGAACATTTTTTTTGCCATAAATTTGTGCAAATATATTATAAAATCGAACTAATTTATCTTTTATCTCTGCTTTTTCAGTAGCATTTATTGTAGATGAATTAATTAATGTATCCCAATTAACATTTGTATAAGTTTTGCCAAGATTAGTAGTATTAATTTGATTTTGTAAATCAGAAAAGTCTGTAAAATTACTCTTATTATTTGCTAACAAGTTAAATTCATTAATCGACTCTTTTTTTGCCTGATATTGAATTTTTTCTTCTAAATTAGTAACAAAGTTTAATTTTTTACTAGTTTTACTAAATCAATTTTGCGAATTTTTTAAATATCATTGTTTTAAACTAGCCACATCTTCGCCTTCAAAAAAATTTATGCGATCACTTACTACTTTATTAATTCTCTTATTGATATCAGGAACAATATAATTACCAGAAATATCTTGCTCATTTTCATCAGCAAAATCATAATCATTATTAGTACAACCTCACCTACAAGCAATAACATTTATTGTTGTTGCACTAACCAAAATATAATTTAAAAAAAATCTAATTATTTTTCTCATAACTTTATCTCCTGAATCTATATTTAAATAATTAGGGATTTATATTAATTTAATTATGTTATCATGAAATATTTAACTTATAATAAGGGACTTCTGTATAACTTTCTGATACTTTTGTTGAAAAAGCAAATATTTTTGATCCTGGTTTAGGAGTTATTTTTGCAGTTTTTAATTTTTTATTAAAACCCTCAATAAGAAATTCATTATATAAAATTATACTTATCAGCAAATTTTTTACCAAGTGTTTTTACTACAACATCATAAAATAATTTATTTTTATTATTTTCTGTATATAATCCTTCTAACTTAATATCAATTTCTTCATCATTTTTTGGTTGTTTACCTTGGTAGTTAATAAAAACTCGATTATTTTCTGTTGGTAATGGTAAAAAGTTTGCTTTAAATGATGAATAATTCATAATATTTTCAATTGCAAAACTAAATTCAATCTTTCCTTCATTATTAAAATTGGGAAAACTTAACTCATATATTTTTAATGCTGAACTAGTTAAAACAAATGTAATCTCATTTTCATAAAATTTTATTAATTTATTACGATTTCCTAAATATTCCATAACTGTTGCAAATCTCCCAAATTGACTTGTTGGATGTAAGAATGTGCTTTTTTCATACATATCAGTATTAAAATAAATTTTTCCAAGATTTTGTTCATAAAAAATATCCGAAAATTCTACTGGCTTATTTAAAATATCTATTTTCCCTTGAAAGTGACTATTACTTTTTTGCTATTAAAGAAATATTTTTATTATCTTGATTAATTAGTACATCTAAATCATTATTAGAAAACTTAGTACCATTCATAATATTAATTGCTTCTAAAATTAAATCTTTATCAACTATTCCGTTTTTTTCAAAACTTTTACTATAAGGCAATGCTTTTTTAGTTATTATTTGACTAATATCATTACTTAGTCAAAGCAAATTAACCTCTTTAACTAAAAAAGGTAAATCTGTTGTATCTGGCATATAACGAATAATAGCCTTTGTCATTGCATCTAACATATCAACATCAATATTATCAGTATTCATTTTTTCTTTTCTTAATTCACTTTTCAAACTAAATGAATTAGGAATTATAGTATAAGTTTCTTTAATACTATTATTTATTTTGCTTAGATTCGTACTTAATACATTTCCAAAAGTTCCTACAGTTGTTCCAAATGTTAAAAAACTTAATGTTGCTAATAATAACTTCATAAATTAAAACCCCTTTATATTGATAATGTAATTCTACATGATTTCTATGTTTACTTCTTTCTAATTATTTTTACAATTAATAGTATTCATTATTACAAATAATACTTAAGTTATTATTATATTTAATTTAAAAAAATGATTAATAAAGCATATACATTGCCGTAATCAAGAAAAAAATAAAAAAAACTTTATTAGTTATTGCAAATTATACTTTTCTTCAATATAATAATTAAGGTTTAGTAAATGCCCGGTTAGCTCAGCGGCAGAGCATTCGACTGTTAATCGAAGTGTCATAGGTTCAAATCCTATACTGGGCGCCATTATTCTAAACTCTTGTTTTCTACGGCTCGTTGGTGAATTGGTAAACACATAGGATTTTCATTCCTACATTACGGGTTCGATCCCCGTACGAGTCACCATTAATTAATATTTAGACTGCAAGTATTATAATTACTTGTTTTTTATTCCCCTAGATGTCTCGTTAGCTCAATTGGCAGAGCATCAGACTCTTAATCTGAGGGTTATAGGTTCGAGGCCTATACGGGACACCAAAATGCGGAATTGGCGAAACTGGCAGACGCACCAGATTTAGGCTCTGGCGCCGAAAGGCATGAGGGTTCAAGTCCCTTGTTCCGCACCATACATTATTTTGTTAACCTTTATGTTTTTCATTAAAGGTTTTTTTCTTTTTTAACATTTTTTATATAATGCTGAATTATACTTGTAAGTGCAAGTAAATAAAATTGCAAAAAATTCTCATATAAAAATTTCATAATGCTAAATTTAGTTTAGAAAAAGTAAGGAGTTTTTATATGAGTTATAAACATATTGGGATAGATGAAAGAATTTATATTGAGAATCAATTGAAATTTAAAGTTAAAATTAGTGAAATAGCTAAAAATCTTAATCGAAGTATTAGTACTATTATTCGAGAAGTTAATAGAAATAAAGATAATGATCATTATTTTTCATTAATTGCACAAAATAAAGCTGTAAATAGAAAAAAATCACATATTATTTTTCATAAGTTTAAATATAAAGATTTAGTCAAATATATACAACAAAAACTATTATTGGGCTGATCACCTGAACAAATTTATGGCAGAATTAAAAATTTTCATAAACAATGAGCTATCAGCTTTAAAACAATTTACAATTGAATTTATTCTGGATTATTTGATAAAGTTACTAGTAAAAATTTAAGAAGAAAAGGTAAAAAACGAAGATCTCAAGAAAATCGTGGTAAATTTAATGGTAAATCAATTAAAGAACGAGATAATAATGTTAATGATCGCATAACTCTTGGTCATTGAGAAGGAGATACTATAGTATCATCAAGAGGTAAAAGTAAATCATGTTTAATAACTTTAGTTGAAAGAGTATCACGATTTACTTTAGCAATGTTAGTTAAAAACAAAACTACTAAAGTTATTAATAAAAATATCATTCATTATTTATCAATTCTTCCTAAAAATATTGTTAAAACTATTACTTTTGATCGTGGTAAAGAATTTGCAAATTGACAACAACTTGAAAAAAAGTTAGATGTGAAAATTTATTTTGCAAATCCATATTCACCTTGACAAAGAGGTACTAATGAAAATACTAATGGTTTAATTAGAGAAAAATTTCCTAAAAAATTTATTTTTTCAAAAACTAATAAAAATGAAGTTCATAAATTTATATTGTCTTTAAACCAAAGACCCAGAAAAATACTAAATTATCTTTTACCAATCGAATATTTGGAGGCTTTTTAATAATCTGTGTATCTTTGTTTTACAAAGTTACTAATTTAGATTAATTCTGTCTTCAAATTTTATCATAAAATGAGCAATTGCTGTATTTCAATTTTGAATAGGCAATGTTCATTTTTTTGTTATATTTTCAATTGCCAAGTAAAATATTTTGAAAACTGCCATATCATTAGGAAAAACTTTTTTATTTCTGATGATTTTTCGTAATTGACTATTAACAGATTCAATAGCATTTGTAGTATAAATCACTCTTTTGATTTCTACTGGATAACTAATAAAAACCATTAAATTATCTCAATTTTTATATCAAGATTTAGTAATTTGAGGATATTGTTTATTTCATTTACTTTCAAACGATTCTAAAGCTTGCATTGCTTGTTCTTCACTACATGCACTATAAATTGGTTTTAAATCTGCAACTAGACCTTTTCGATGTTTGTATGAAACATATTTTAAACTATTTCTAATTTGATGAACAATGCATAATTGATGTTCTGTTTTAGGATAAACTGATTGTATTGCTTCTGACATGCCTGTTAAATTATCACTACAAGCAATAAGAATATCATTTAAGCCACGATTTTTCATTTCTGTGAAATTAGATAATCAAAACTTAGAACCTTCATTTTCACTAATTCATAATCCTAAAACATCTTTTTTGCCTTCTAAATCAACTCCTAATGCTATATAAACTGATTTGTTAATAATCCGTTTATCTTGTCGTACTTTAACTACTATACAATCAAAATAAACAATAGGATAAATACTTTCTAATGGTCGATTTTGTCATGCTTTAACATCATCAATAACATCATCAGTAATTTGACTAATAACACTTTCACTAATATCAGCACCATGATATAACTCTTGCAACTGCATTCTAATGTCAGATAATGTCATTCCTTTTGCATACAAGGAAAGAACTTGTTGATCAAAACCATCAAATCTTCTTTGCCTTTTAGGAACTATTACAGGAGTAAAATTACTATTGCGATCTCTTGGTACATCAATTTCAATTTTACCTTGTTGAGTTATTAATTTTTTTGAACTTGTACCATTACGAGCATTTTCAGTAGTACTATGTTGATTTTTTTCATATCCTAAATAATTTTGCATTTCAGAATTCAACATTTTTTCAACTAATCTTTTTGTTAATTCTTTATATAAACCGCCAGGTTTAAAAACTGTTGTTAAATCTTCAGTATTTTCTAGTAATAAATCTACTGCTTTTGATATTGGATCATTATTATTAAAGTTATCTTTTTTAGCCATCTGTAACTCACTCTTTCTAGTCATTTAATTATATTTACTAGAATTAATTAAACATAGTTATTTTTGTAAGTTACACAGATTACTAAACATTTCCAATATTTGAATAGAAAAATAATTTAGTTGCACTTACCTTTACAATTTTGCTTTTTCTTCAATTTCTTTAATGTTCATTTTTTCTTTTTTACGTTCTTCATTTAAATTTAGTATATATTCTGTAAGGCTTTTCTCCCTTTATGTACTATTTTAATTTTATCACATAAATGCTGAGAAAAGCCTATCTACGGACTTCTCCCCATATTTTTAAATCAAACATAGAATTACAGTTTCAAAACTAGGTATGTTATTGAATTTATATGCAGCTTCTTTTGCATATAAATGAATATGATGTTTTGCAACTTTGATATGTGTTTTAAATGTTCTTCGTATATGTTTTCATACTGACTCAATTTGGTTGGTATTTACACCAGTTTTTGAAACATAGCCATCTTGATGGTTAACTGTTTCATGCTTAGTGAAAACTGATTTAAAATCGCAATATCCTTTTCAAGAATCAGTATATACAAGACATTTTGAAGAAATGTGGTTTTTTGCAAACTGCAAAAGATTTTTACTCTTTGCGTTTTTCAATACTTTCACAATTAAATTATTGGTTGTTTTTTGATAAATGCCAACAATCAAGGTTTTATTCACCAAGGATCTTCCTTGTTTTTTAAAACCCATATGTGAAAGATACATTTCATCAATTTGCACTGTACCTTCAACAATAAATTGAGGTTTTTGTTTTGCAATACGTGTTCTGATTTTATGAGTCATTCTTCAAGCAGTTTTCAAAGTCACTCCCAATTCTTTTGCAATATCTGTTGATGGAATTCCATGTTTGGTGTTTATTCATCTAAAGATAAGATAAAACCAAGATGTTAAAGATGTTTGTGACCTTGAAAATATGGTGCCTGTGAGAATGCTAAATGTTTGATTACATTTTAAACATCTCATTCTTTTTAAATCAGAAGTATTCAAATTAAAACTAAAACACCTAATACATTTGTTTTCTTTCAAATTTGCTATATATGCAAGACATTGCTGTTCAGTTTGAAAAGCATTGTTGAATTCATTCAGTTTCATTATTCCCTCCACAAGTACATGTGGGGAGAAGTCCGTTCTGTAATTCCAAGTTGGTCATCATTAATTTCAAAAAATGTAATTAAAGATGTTAATATTTTGATGCCAGTATTTTTGCTATTTTTTATTATTTGTGCAATATTTGGAAAATCTGTTTTAAATTGTGTTCAGTTTTTTGATTCTTGTTTATTTTCATTATCTTGTAATGGTTTTTCTTCAAATGTTTCGAATTCTTGAGATTGTTGAAGATTTTCCTCATTAACTTTTGTATCATTATCTAAGATTATAGTTTCAAATATTTGCTGAATTATACTTGTAAGAACCTGTTTAGAATCTTTTAGAAAATAAGGTAAAATTACTATATATTTTAAAATAAGAGGTATATATGCATAAAAATTATCCAAGTCATGTTACTAAAGAACAATTTGAGAACATAAAATCAACTTTAGAAAACAGCAAAAAGAAAACAAAACCAAGAAATTTAGATTTATATGAAGTGTTTTGTGCAGTTTTATATGTATTAAAAAGTGGTTGTCAATGAAGAATGTTACCAAAAAATTTTCCAAAATGACAAACTGTATATTATTATTTCCAAATTTGAAGTAAAAACAATGATAAAGAACCTAGTGTATTGCAATTAATTTTAAAAAAATTAGTTAAAAAGATTCGTATTAAGAATCATCGAAAAGAAAAAACTAGTTTTTGTATAATTGATTCGCAAAGTGTTAAAAATACAGATACTACTGAAAATAAAGGTTATGATGCTGGTAAAAAGATTTCAGGAATAAAACGTCATATTGCAGTTGATACGCAAGGTTTACCACATGCAATTTACATAACTACAGCAGAAAAAACAGATCGTAATAGTGCTATCATAATGATTAAAAGTGAAAAAGAAAATCTTTCTACAGTTCAAAAAATAATAGTAGATGCTGGCTATACTGGTGAAAAATTTGCTTCTGCAATCAAAACAATCATAAATGCAAATGTTGAAGTTGTAAAACGTAATGAATTACATTCTTTTGTAGTACTACCAAAAAGATGAGTTGTAGAACGAAGCTTTGCATGATTAGAAAAATGCAGAAGATTATGAAAAAATTGTGAAAGAAAACTAAATACTAGTTTACAAATGGTTGTTCTGTCCTTTATTTCAATTTTATTAAAAAGATTCTAAACAGGTTCTAAGTGCAAGTAAATAAAATTGCAAAAAATTCTCATATAAAAATTTCATAATGCTAAATTTAGTTTAGAAAAAGTAAGGAGTTTTTATATGAGTTATAAACATATTGGGATAGATGAAAGAATTTATATTGAGAATCAATTGAAATTTAAAGTTAAAATTAGTGAAATAGCTAAAAATCTTAATCGAAGTATTAGTACTATTATTCGAGAAGTTAATAGAAATAAAGATAATGATCATTATTTTTCATTAATTGCACAAAATAAAGCTGTAAATAGAAAAAAATCACATATTATTTTTCATAAGTTTAAATATAAAGATTTAGTCAAATATATACAACAAAAACTATTATTGGGCTGATCACCTGAACAAATTTATGGCAGAATTAAAAATTTTCATAAACAATGAGCTATCAGCTTTAAAACAATTTACAATTGAATTTATTCTGGATTATTTGATAAAGTTACTAGTAAAAATTTAAGAAGAAAAGGTAAAAAACGAAGATCTCAAGAAAATCGTGGTAAATTTAATGGTAAATCAATTAAAGAACGAGATAATAATGTTAATGATCGCATAACTCTTGGTCATTGAGAAGGAGATACTATAGTATCATCAAGAGGTAAAAGTAAATCATGTTTAATAACTTTAGTTGAAAGAGTATCACGATTTACTTTAGCAATGTTAGTTAAAAACAAAACTACTAAAGTTATTAATAAAAATATCATTCATTATTTATCAATTCTTCCTAAAAATATTGTTAAAACTATTACTTTTGATCGTGGTAAAGAATTTGCAAATTGACAACAACTTGAAAAAAGTTAGATGTGAAAATTTATTTTGCAAATCCATATTCACCTTGACAAAGAGGTACTAATGAAAATACTAATGGTTTAATTAGAGAAAAATTTCCTAAAAAATTTATTTTTTCAAAAACTAATAAAAATGAAGTTCATAAATTTATATTGTCTTTAAACCAAAGACCCAGAAAAATACTAAATTATCTTTCACCAATCGAATATTTGAATAGAAAAATAATTTAGTTGCACTTACCTTTACAATTTTGCATTTAAAAAATAGTTTTTTCCTTTTTAAATTTTATAAGTTTAAAAAAAAGTAATAGGATTTTCTAAATTATATTTAAAAACTTTAACTTTTGTTGATAATTTTTCAATAAGTAATTGAAAAAGAAAATCAACAAATTTTTGTTCCATATAATGACCAACCAAAATAACATTAATTTTTCTATCTTTAGCTTCCATAATATAGTTTCATTTCATTTCTCCAGTAATTAATAAATCAATATTGTTAGATAAATTACTAATAATATCACCAACAGCACCAGCAGATAAAGCAACAGTCACTATATTGTTATCACTCAATTTATTATTAACCAATTGTATATTTGCAACATTAAAATATTTTTTTAAGTTATTAATCAATTCTTTTAATGGCATTTGTCTATCAAATTTACCAACTATTGCCAACTTTTCTTCATTAATAAAATGAATATTTTTAATTTTTAATTCTTTAGCCATCAACATATTCATACCTACTAATGATATATCAAAATTAGTATGTAATGAATATACATTAATATCTGCTATTAGTATTTTACTATATAATTCTTTTTTTCAATTTGAAATATTAGATTGATTAATATCTTTAGCAAAAACTAATGGATGATGAGAAATTATTAAATCAATATTATTATTAATGGCCTCAGTTAAAACTTCATTAGTAACATCTAAACAAACTAAAATTTTATTAATATTGGTTTTTGTTTTTGATTTAATTTGTATTCCTGAAAAATCTCATTCACAAACATCTTTTAAAGGAAAATATGTTTCTAAAACATTAATTATATTATTGATAGTTAACATGTTAACTATTATCCTTTATAAAATTCTTTAATATGTTTAGATTTAGACGGATGTTTTAATTTTCTAATTGCCTTTGCTTCTATTTGTCTAATTCTTTCTCTTGTAACAATAAATTCTTTACCAACTTCTTCTAGAGTTTTTGGAGAATCGTACTTAGTAATATGACGATGAACAACCTTATTACTTAACAATTCTGTTTTATCTAAACTAGTATCATAGTGTAACTGTAAATTATTAACTACTGTTTTTAATTCAGTAATTTCTTTTTCATCTTCACAAAGTTCTAATAATCTTCTTAATTTTGTTGGTAAAATTCCAAAACGCATTCTAATAACTTTTTCTTCTCGTTTTGTTAATACTTCAGCAAAAACACGATCCAATTGTTCTCTTAATCAATGTCTTTCAGCATATTCATCGGGAGATAGCATATTTTTATCTTTAATAAAATCACCAAAATGTGTATCATCTTCTTCACCAATTGGTTTTTCTAAAGATACTGGTTCAATAGCAAGTTTTTTAATTTCACGAACACGATCGGCTGTCATGTTTTGTCCCATTTTATTGGCAATTTCCTCATGAGTAGGATCACGACCTAATTCTTGTGTTAAGTCTCTTTCAATTCTTGTTAACTTATTAATTCTTTCAACCATATGAACAGGTACACGAACCATTTTACCTTGATCAGCTAAACTTCGTGTAATTGATTGTCTAATTCATCAAGTAGCATAAGTTGAAAATTTAAAACCACGGCGATAATCAAATTTATCAACTGCTTTAATAAGACCAATATTACCTTCTTCAATTAAATCAGCAAAATCTAAACCACGATTTAAATGTTTTCTAGCAACAGAAACTACTAATTTTAAATTTGATTTAATTAATTGCTCACGACCATATGTTCTTTCCTCAACATCTTTTGATTCTAACATTTTAGCATATTTAATTTCCTCACTTTGACTCAATATTTGACTTGTTCCCAAAATATTAAAATAAGACTTAATTCCATCTTTTCTTCTTGTATCATTAGAGATCCCCATTGTATTTTTAAAA
The DNA here is from genome assembly GCF_027923845.1 of Spiroplasma ixodetis. Lineage (GTDB taxonomy): Bacteria > Bacillota_I > Bacilli_A > Mycoplasmatales > VBWQ01 > Spiroplasma_E > Spiroplasma_E ixodetis_A. Next base: position 1,341,036 of record NZ_AP026933.1, on the reverse strand, counting down.
CTCAAATCACTAACTAAAATATCAATATCTAAATCATCAGGTAATTGTTCATCATCAATATCGGGAAAATTAGCATCATCTTCAACTTCATCCATCAAAATATCAGTAAAGACTACTCCTTCTTTTTCTAACCGATCAAAAATTTCCTCAATCGTATCATCATCTAATTTTAAATGTGCAAACTCTTTAATGACATCTTCTTGTTTTAATTCTTTTGTTTGACTCTTTTCTAATTTTTTAATTAAATTACTTTCTACTTCCTCTAAAGTTAAAAGTTTTTTCAATTTCGTTTTTTGTTGTATAGCAGCCATATTTTCACCTTATCCTTAATTTATCATCATACTTATTTTTTCTTTATTTTATTTTTTAATACTGATATTTCTTTTAATAACAATATTTGTTTTTCAATATTTTTTTCAGATTTCAATTTATCATTGATCATTTTTATTTCATAATCAATTAGTTGATTATTAATAATTTTTAAGTAATCATTAATAATTTGAGGTTTTAAATCAAACTTTTTATTTTTATACTTATCAAGAAGTTTTTCTAAAATATTTAAAAGTGAATTACCTTTAAGTTCTTCTAAAATTAAATCAAAATTAATTGCTTCTATTTGATTATTTTTATATTTTTGACTAATTAAAAAGTATAAATTCATAAAATCTTGATTTGGAAAAATAAATTTTTCTTTTTCTAAAATTAAATAAACATTTCTTGATAACATTACTAAAAAAATAAGTTGTTCTTGTGCTTCAAAAAAAATATTTTTTACTTCTATTTTAGATTTATTTTTGATACTAAAAGTTGTAGTTACTAAATTATTATCAATATTTAAAATTTGTATTAAGTCTTCAGTGGATAAATTAGTTATTTTTGCTAACATATTTAAATAAAACTTTTGAGTAATAACATCATTGATTTTTGTTCAAATTGGAACTAATGATTTTAAAAATTCATTAAGTTCATAACTATCTTTTTTAATGTTATATTTAGTTAATGATAAATTAATTGCAAATTCAAAAGGATGAATAGTTTTTTTTATTATTTCATAAAATTTTTGAGGAAATTTATTTATTAATTCATCAGGATCAAATTTAGTATCATTATTGATAATTTGTACTTTAAAATTATTTGATAATAAAACACTAGCTATTTTTAAAGATGCTATTTTTCCTGGTAAATCACCATCTAAAAAAATAATAATATTAGTAGTAATTTTTTTTAAAAGTAAAATATGTTCTTTTGTTAAATTTGTTCCCATTAAAGCAACAACATTTTTAATATTTTGATTATTTAGAGCAATAACATCCATAAAACCTTCAGTCAAATAAATAACTTCATTTTTTTTAATATAATTTCTAACATTATTAAAGTTATATAAAATTTTACTTTTCTTAAAAAAATCTGTTTCTGGACTATTAATATATTTATAACTTTTATCTTCTCTATTATAATTTCTTGCAGAAAAACCAACACAGTCTCCATCTTCATCTTTAATTGCAAACATAATTCGATTTGAAAAGGTAGGAAGAAGTTGATCCTTATTATTAATTTTCATAAGTCCTAATTTTACAAATTGAATATTATCTTTATAACCTTGTGCATTAAGATAATCTATTAATTCATTATTAATAGGTGCATAACCAATATTAAAATATTTAATATTTTCAGTAGTAATATTACGATTTTGTAAATATTTCATTGCTTCTTGACCAATATCAGTTAGTAACTGATAACTAAAAAAATTCATTGCAATATTATTTAAAATTTTTAGTGGATTTTTTTTAGTTTCAACATTAAATTCAGATAAATTAATATCAAACTCTTTTAAATTTAAATTAACATTATCTGCTGCTTCTTTAAGAGCATTAATAAAATTAATATTTTTATATTTTTGTAAAAAAATAAAAATATTTCCTTGTTCACCACAAGAAAAACATTTATAAATTTGTTTTTCTTGTGAAATTGATAATGAAGGAGTAGAGTCTTCATGAAAAGGACAGATAGCTCAAAAATTATTGCCTTTACGGATCAAATTTAAATATTTACCCATAACTTCGACAATATTAATTTTTGCTTTAACTTCATTAATTTTTTTATTAAACTCGATATCCATATTTTTTCACACAATTCTAACAAATAATGTCTAATTTGTCATATAAATATTCTTTAAGTTGATCAACTTTAACTATAACTTGATTTGTAGTATCACGATCTCTAATTGTAACAGTACCTTTAGTTTTTGTGTCATAATCAATTGTTACACAATACATAGTACCAATACCATCTTGATAACGATAAGATTTACCAACACTTGATGATGCTTCATAAATTACTCTTAATTGTGTTTTATTTAACATTTCAAAAATTTCATATGCCTCTTTACCTAATTTTGTTTTATTTAAAGACATAACAGCTACTTGATAAGGGCAAATACTCTTATTTAATTTTAACACTAACCGTTCTTTATCGTCTTTTAAAACTTCTTTTGTAAATGCTTCACAAACTAAAGCTAATAAAAGCCTTTCAACACCAATTGAAGGTTCAATAACTGAAGGAATAACCATTCTTTTTACTGTAACATTAGGATATTGAATCTCAAAATTTACACCAGAATTCTCACTATGTTTTGTTAAATCATAATTCCCACGATTAGCTATACCACATAATTCACTCATACCAAAAGGAAAATTATATTCAATATCAGTAGTTGCTAATGCATAATGTGCTAGTTGATTTTGTTCATGATTTTTAAATTTTATATTTTTTGAATTCAATAAACCTACTAGAGAGAGAAATTCTTTACATTGATCAACTCAATAATTAAATCAAGTATTATCATTTTTATCCTTTGGAATAAAGAAAAATTCTAATTCCATTTGTTCAAATTCTCTAGTACGAAAAATAAAATTACCAGGAGTTATCTCATTTCTAAAGCTTTTACCAATTTGACCAATACCAAATGGTACTTTTTTATTACAACTATTTCTTACATTATTAAAATTTATAAATATTCCTTGTGCGGTCTCAGGTCTTAAATAAATTTTATTTTTATCTTCTTTTAAAACACCTTGATATGTTTCAAACATTAATTGAAATTGTCTAACTTTAGTTCAATCTTCATTATTGCATTTAATACATTTAATATGATTTTGATTAATATATGTTTCTAATTTTTCATTACTTCAATTATCACAATTAATACTAGGAAAATAATGATTAATTAAATTATCAACTCGAAAGCGAGACTTACATTTTTTACAATCAATTAATGGATCACTAAAATTACTCAAATGCCCTGAAGCTTCTCAAACTTTAGATTTCATAATAATTGAACTATCTAGCCCAACATTGTATGGATTTTTTTCGACAAAAAAAACTCATCAACTTTTCTTAATATTATTTTTAAGTGCTACACCAAGCGGACCATAATCTCAACTATTAGCAAGACCTGAATAAATTTCTGATCCTTGAAAAATAAAACCATTTTCTTTTAAATGAGTAATTATTTCCTTCATTGACTTATCATTGATAATTTTATTAATCATTGCCCCTCCATTAATCATAAAAATTTTCTTAAATATCTTAAATAATACATAAAATCTCTAAAAAGAATAATCTTGTTAATAATATGTTCATAGATAGGTTTTGTCAACCTATTATAGGTGTTATATATTATTAAAAACAATATAACAACTAATTATTAAAATATTTATGTAATTATTAATTTATTATGCTGAATTATACTTGTAAGTGCAAGTAAATAAAATTGCAAAAAATTCTCATATAAAAATTTCATAATGCTAAATTTAGTTTAGAAAAAGTAAGGAGTTTTTATATGAGTTATAAACATATTGGGATAGATGAAAGAATTTATATTGAGAATCAATTGAAATTTAAAGTTAAAATTAGTGAAATAGCTAAAAATCTTAATCGAAGTATTAGTACTATTATTCGAGAAGTTAATAGAAATAAAGATAATGATCATTATTTTTCATTAATTGCACAAAATAAAGCTGTAAATAGAAAAAAATCACATATTATTTTTCATAAGTTTAAATATAAAGATTTAGTCAAATATATACAACAAAAACTATTATTGGGCTGATCACCTGAACAAATTTATGGCAGAATTAAAAATTTTCATAAACAATGAGCTATCAGCTTTAAAACAATTTACAATTGAATTTATTCTGGATTATTTGATAAAGTTACTAGTAAAAATTTAAGAAGAAAAGGTAAAAAACGAAGATCTCAAGAAAATCGTGGTAAATTTAATGGTAAATCAATTAAAGAACGAGATAATAATGTTAATGATCGCATAACTCTTGGTCATTGAGAAGGAGATACTATAGTATCATCAAGAGGTAAAAGTAAATCATGTTTAATAACTTTAGTTGAAAGAGTATCACGATTTACTTTAGCAATGTTAGTTAAAAACAAAACTACTAAAGTTATTAATAAAAATATCATTCATTATTTATCAATTCTTCCTAAAAATATTGTTAAAACTATTACTTTTGATCGTGGTAAAGAATTTGCAAATTGACAACAACTTGAAAAAAGTTAGATGTGAAAATTTATTTTGCAAATCCATATTCACCTTGACAAAGAGGTACTAATGAAAATACTAATGGTTTAATTAGAGAAAAATTTCCTAAAAAATTTATTTTTTCAAAAACTAATAAAAATGAAGTTCATAAATTTATATTGTCTTTAAACCAAAGACCCAGAAAAATACTAAATTATCTTTCACCAATCGAATATTTGAATAGAAAAATAATTTAGTTGCACTTACCTTTACAATTTTGCATTATTATATTTTTGACAGTGGTTTTCTAAAATATTAAGAATTTTATTAAGTTCTTCTTTTTCAACTTTTCATTTATTAATATCTTGATAATTTAATAAATAAAGTTGATATATTTTTTAAAACAAAACAATTTCAAAATTAATTATAGCTAATTTTAAAGAACAATTTTTACAAAAAACACCACCCAAATCATAATTAATTAAATACAAATTAGTTATTTGATTACAATTAATACAATTAGTAAAGTTAAACTGAATTCCTTGAAATATTAAACTATGAAATAAGAAAAAAACATAAACTTTCTTAAAATTACTATTTATCATTAACTGTTCATATAAATTAAATAAAAAAGAAAAGATATTTTTATTATTAATAATAATTTTGGAATGGCAACCCTTTTTAGGACTATTTTTTGGTAGACATTTGTTCATGATATTTAACGGGAGTTAGGTAGTTTAGAGTGCTGTGAATTCTTATGTTGTTATATCAATTTATGTAATCAAATAATTCTAATTTTAATTGGATTAATGATGTAAAATTTTTATCATTAATAAACTCTGTTTTGAAAGTTTTAAAAGTTGCTTCAGCAACAGCATTGTCATAAGGACATCCTTTTTTGCTTAAAGAACGGGTAATATTGAATGCTAATAAAAGTTTATCAATAGTTTTATTATTGAATTCATTACCGCGATCGCTATGAAATATTTGAATATCTTTTAAACAGCGATTTGAGTGCATAAATGCTTGATGTACTAATGATGCATCTTTTTTAACTCCAACACTATGTCCAATAATTTCGCGGTTGTACAGGTCTACTAATAGGCAAATATAGTTTCATTTACCATTAACTTGAACATAAGTTAAATCACTGACAATAACTTCATTTTTAATTCTATTATTAAAGTCTCTATTAACAAGATTGGTAATTTGACTATCATTGACTTTATTATGATGATTTTTGAATGATAATTTAGTGTATTTTGATATTAAATTATGCTTATTCATAATTTTTTTAATTTTTCTGCGTGATAAATAAATTTCTTGGTTTGCTAGTATGACTTTTAATCTTCTAGTACCATAAACTTCTTTATTTTCTTTAAAAGCACTAATAACAGCTTCATCATAAATATTATTTTGAATTTTTTCTTTTTCTTTAAATTAAAATAATATGTTGATTTAGAGAGTTTTAAAAAACGACACATTGTGCGAATTTTATATTTAACTTTATTTTTAGTAATAATTTCTATTTTCTGCCTATTATTAGTGCTGCTTGCTTTAAAATATCATTTTCCATTCGTAACTGTTTTAATTCTTTATTTGCTTGAATTAATTGTTTTTCTAAATCTGAAAGATTATTTTTAATTTTAAAACTACCTGAATTAGTAAATTGTTTAATTCATTTATAAGTAGCTGCTCTTGTAACATTATATTCTTTAGCAAGACAAGACACTGACTTACCACTTTGATATAAAGCTACTATTTGCTTTTTAAATTCGTCGGTATATGAGTTAATATTGGTCATAATTATAGTTCCTTTCTTTTAACAAATTTGTTCACTTGTCTACGTAATTAGTGTCCAATAAAGTGTAACCCATCCATTTTTTCTAAATAATTAATAACTATCTTGTTAAAACTCTTAATCAATTGATAACTTTTTTCATTTATAAAACTATTAAAACTTTTTATTTTTTTATATGTTATACATAAGTTTGAACAATCATAATTTTGATTAAAAATAAAAATTCAACAATCTAAAAGACTATATTTATTTAAATTGATTTTTATTTCTGGTAAAGAAACTATTTTAACACCATAATTTGATGTTAAAATAGTAACATTATTTATTGATTTAATGTAGTTAATGTTTAAAATCAAACCAGTATCAATATTAAACATATTTTAACTATAACCTAACTCTTTTAATTTTCTAGGATTATTTCTTCAATCAGGTATTACTTTTACAAAAGTTTTTAATATAATATGAGAATCAAAAATACTTTCTAAATCTGTTCTAGCTCTTATTCCAATTTCTTTAATCATACTACCTCCTTTACCAATAATAATTCCTTTTTGTGAGTCTCGTTCAACAACAATAACAGCATTAATATCAGTAATATTAGTATTTGGATTATAATTAATACTTTCAATTAATACTGCTACACTATAAGGAATTTCTTCTTCTGTTAAATTTAAAATTTTTTCACGAATAATTTCCTTAATTAAAGTATTATCTGAAACATCATCGTTATTTTCGATTAAATGATTCTTTTCACCAATTGGTAAATACTCATATAGTTTTTTCAATAATATATCTAAATTCATTTCTTTTATAGCAGAAATTGGAATTATTTCTTTAAATGGTAATAAATCTTTTCACTCATTAATTTTATCCATTAATTTTTCTTTTGTTACTAAATCAACCTTAGTTAATAAAATTAGAATAGTTGTATTTACCCTTTCTGATAATAATTTAATAATATGTTTATCGCTATTTCCAATGTATTCATTACATGGCGCTAATAAACAAATAATGTTAGTTTCTTTAATGGCGCGATTAGCATCGCGATTCATCATTCGTCCAAGTTGGTTATTATGTTTATGAATGCCGGGAGTATCAAAAAATATGATTTGCATATCATCACTATTATAAATACCTTGAATTTGATTTCTGGTTGTTTGTGGTTTATTAGACACAATTGCCTTTTTTTCTTGAAGAATGGTATTTAATAAAGTTGATTTTCCAACATTACTTCTACCAATAAAACTAACAAAACCTGATTTAAAATTATTATTCATAAATTAATTCCCTTTCAATGAACTTGGTTTAAACGCTAAAGGTAATAAATCTTTTACTAATATTTTACAAATTGTTTTAGTATCATTATTTTCATTTTTATTACTAATATAAATAGGACATGTTTCTGGCATAATTTCAATCATAAATTGACGACACATACCACAAGGAGAACCAACAGTTTCACTATCAGTAATTAAAAATAGACTAATAATATCTTCTTTTTTATAACCTTGAGCAATAACTTGTGACAAAGCCGCTCTTTCAGCACAAATGCCTACTGAGTATGCAGCATTTTCAACATTTACTCCTAACACTTCTTTACTATTTTTCAAAAGTACTATTGCAGCAACTCTAAATAAAGAATAAGGAGCATAAGCATTTTTTTGTATTGCTTTTGCTTTTTTCAATAATACTAATAAATCTATATCTTGTTCCATTATACCACCCCTTATTTTCTAGTAATACCAAGAATATTTAAAATTTCATCTTGTAAATCAAACATAACCTTTTCTTCTACGCTATTTTGATGATCATATCCTAATGTATGAAGTAATCCATGAATAAAAAGAAATGATAATTCTCTAATTAAACTATGGCCATATTCTTGTGCTTGCGCTACTGCCTTTGAATAACAAATATAAACATCACCTAAATCTCTAATATCAATATTAATATTTGGAAAATCATCATCATTATTTCCAAATGATAAAACATCAGGAACATAATCTTTATGACGATACATTTTATTTAATTCAATACTAGTCTGTTCGTCATTAAAAATAGCAGCAATACACCATGTAATTTTCTGTTTTAACTTAATAGCTACTGCATTTAAAATTTTTTCTGATAAAATATTAAAATTTTTAATGTCATAGTTATGATCATTGTAAATATTTACAATATTAATTTTTGCTGGCATTTATCTACCTAACTTCTTTTTGATTAAATTATATCAATATTTACATTTATGTTGTAATATTATTTCAAATAAATGTTAACAAACTTTCTTCACCAATAATTATTAATACCATTTGATTTAAATATGTATTAGAATTAATATTTTCTTCAATTAAAAGTTGATTATTATCATTTCATTTTGGAAAAAAAATTGTTAAATAACATTTATTAATAGAGAAAAAAATAGTAATTTGATTAAAACTATTAAACTTTAAACATTCTTCTCTTTTAAAATCTAATAAATAAGCAAAGTGTCCCTTATTTTCATATCTTGTCTCACTTATAAAAATAGTTTGACTATTACCAGCATAAACATGAGGAATATTAATAATTTTTAAACCTAATAAGAGTCTTAAAAAAAGAAAAATTGAACTACTCCCTAATAAATAAGTACTTTTTCTAAAAAAAATCATTATTCATTACCATCTATACTTTTATAATTATTTAAATCGCTGAATTATACTTGTAAGTGCAAGTAAATAAAATTGCAAAAAATTCTCATATAAAAATTTCATAATGCTAAATTTAGTTTAGAAAAAGTAAGGAGTTTTTATATGAGTTATAAACATATTGGGATAGATGAAAGAATTTATATTGAGAATCAATTGAAATTTAAAGTTAAAATTAATGAAATAGCTAAAAATCTTAATCGAAGTATTAGTACTATTATTCGAGAAGTTAATAGAAATAAAGATAATGATCATTATTTTTCATTAATTGCACAAAATAAAGCTGTAAATAGAAAAAAATCACATATTATTTTTCATAAGTTTAAATATAAAGATTTAGTCAAATATATACAACAAAAACTATTATTGGGCTGATCACCTGAACAAATTTATGGCAGAATTAAAAATTTTCATAAACAATGAGCTATCAGCTTTAAAACAATTTACAATTGAATTTATTCTGGATTATTTGATAAAGTTACTAGTAAAAATTTAAGAAGAAAAGGTAAAAAACGAAGATCTCAAGAAAATCGTGGTAAATTTAATGGTAAATCAATTAAAGAACGAGATAATAATGTTAATGATCGCATAACTCTTGGTCATTGAGAAGGAGATACTATAGTATCATCAAGAGGTAAAAGTAAATCATGTTTAATAACTTTAGTTGAAAGAGTATCACGATTTACTTTAGCAATGTTAGTTAAAAACAAAACTACTAAAGTTATTAATAAAAATATCATTCATTATTTATCAATTCTTCCTAAAAATATTGTTAAAACTATTACTTTTGATCGTGGTAAAGAATTTGCAAATTGACAACAACTTGAAAAAAGTTAGATGTGAAAATTTATTTTGCAAATCCATATTCACCTTGACAAAGAGGTACTAATGAAAATACTAATGGTTTAATTAGAGAAAAATTTCCTAAAAAATTTATTTTTTCAAAAACTAATAAAAATGAAGTTCATAAATTTATATTGTCTTTAAACCAAAGACCCAGAAAAATACTAAATTATCTTTCACCAATCGAATATTTGAATAGAAAAATAATTTAGTTGCACTTACCTTTACAATTTTGCTTAAAAGAAGATAAAAGAATATATGGATGGGTTACACTTTATTGGACACTAATTACGTAGACAAGTGAACAAATTTGTTAAAAGAAAGGAACTATAATTATGACCAATATTAACTCATATACCGACGAATTTAAAAAGCAAATAGTAGCTTTATATCAAAGTGGTAAGTCAGTGTCTTGTCTTGCTAAAGAATATAATGTTACAAAAGCAACTACTTATAAATGAATTAAACAATTTACTAATTCAGGTAGTTTTAAAATGCAAAATTGTAAAGGTAAGTGCAACTAAATTATTTTTCTATTCAAATATTCGATTGGTGAAAGATAATTTAGTATTTTTCTGGGTCTTTGGTTTAAAGACAATATAAATTTATGAACTTCATTTTTATTAGTTTTTGAAAAATAAATTTTTTAGGAAATTTTTCTCTAATTAAACCATTAGTATTTTCATTAGTACCTCTTTGTCAAGGTGAATATGGATTTGCAAAATAAATTTTCACATCTAACTTTTTTTCAAGTTGTTGTCAATTTGCAAATTCTTTACCACGATCAAAAGTAATAGTTTTAACAATATTTTTAGGAAGAATTGATAAATAATGAATGATATTTTTATTAATAACTTTAGTAGTTTTGTTTTTAACTAACATTGCTAAAGTAAATCGTGATACTCTTTCAACTAAAGTTATTAAACATGATTTACTTTTACCTCTTGATGATACTATAGTATCTCCTTCTCAATGACCAAGAGTTATGCGATCATTAACATTATTATCTCGTTCTTTAATTGATTTACCATTAAATTTACCACGATTTTCTTGAGATCTTCGTTTTTTACCTTTTCTTCTTAAATTTTTACTAGTAACTTTATCAAATAATCCAGAATAAATTCAATTGTAAATTGTTTTAAAGCTGATAGCTCATTGTTTATGAAAATTTTTAATTCTGCCATAAATTTGTTCAGGTGATCAGCCCAATAATAGTTTTTGTTGTATATATTTGACTAAATCTTTATATTTAAACTTATGAAAAATAATATGTGATTTTTTTCTATTTACAGCTTTATTTTGTGCAATTAATGAAAAATAATGATCATTATCTTTATTTCTATTAACTTCTCGAATAATAGTACTAATACTTCGATTAAGATTTTTAGCTATTTCATTAATTTTAACTTTAAATTTCAATTGATTCTCAATATAAATTCTTTCATCTATCCCAATATGTTTATAACTCATATAAAAACTCCTTACTTTTTCTAAACTAAATTTAGCATTATGAAATTTTTATATGAGAATTTTTTGCAATTTTATTTACTTGCACTTACAAGTATAATTCAGCAAATAAAAATAAGTTTTTGGGGGTTGATAAATATGATTTTAGAAGATTTAGAACCAATGACTGATCAAGAGTGTCAGGCAGTTAGTGGTGGTTTTGCTCAATTTTTAATGGGTGCCGTGTTAGCGGGGATAGCAATTCCTGTTATTAAAAATTTATGAAATAGTGTTTCAGGAAGTATTAAGTTACCAGGTGGTATTGAAAGTAAATGAGACAGTTCTAAAGATGATAGTAAAGATTTAGCAAAAATTAAAGATGAATTTAATAAATTTCAAGAAAAATTAACACATTTAATACTGCCTTTTTATGAATTTTAAAGAACTTAATAATACAAAAAAACCAAGAGAAAAAGCCATTAAATATGGCTTTGACGCTCTTAGTGATAATGAATTATTAGCAATTATTTTGCGAACAGGAACTAAAGAAAAAAATGTATTATTTTTAGCGCAAGAAATAATTACTAATTTTAATGGTCTTGAAAATTTAAATAAAGTAACTATTAAATCTTTAATGAGTATTAAAGGTATTGGTGTTAGTAAGGCTTTAGAAATTTTAAGTTGTTTAGAAATAGTAAAAAGAATAAGAACTATTGAAAGTCAAAAAAAATATTTTAAAATTATTATTCCCGAAGATGTTTTTAATTTAGTTAATGCATATTATCAAAATTTAACGCAAGAACATTTTTATTTATTATTATTAAATAATCAAAATAAATTAATTCATCAAAATTTATTATATAAGGGTACTAATGATACTATGAAAATTGATGTTAAAGATATGTTGCATCTGGCACTTATTCATAAATCAAGTAAAGTAATTTGTATTCATAATCATCCTAGTGGTAATAGTGAACCCTCACTATCTGATTTATATATCACCGAAGAAATTAAAAAAAAATTTTCAGGTTTTTAATATTACCTTAGTTGATCATATTATTATTGGCAAAGGTAATTATTTTAGTATAAATTTAAATAAAAATATTATAAGCTTAAATAAAAACTTAAAAAATACATTACTTAAATTTAAAAATATAGTAAAATTATTATGGTTTAGTGTGTAAATAATATTTAACTTACCAAGAATGGACTAGTTATTAAACATAGTTTGTTATTAGATATTGATAAGAAAGGAGAAAATTATGTCAACAATTAAACCTAGCAATGAATCATTTACTGCCCAACCGTCACTATTTGGAAAAATTATGGTTTATTTATCTTTTGTTTTAATATTTCCAATAATTTTATTTATTGTTTCTCGTAATAATTTTCTAAGATTACAACAATCAATTGAAGAAACTGCTTCTGATATTGATGTACAATTAAAGCGTCGTTTTGATTTATTAACAAAATTAGTAGATGCTACTAAAGGTTATATGAAATTTGAAAAAGTACATTAACAGATGTTGTATCTTTACGAAGTGGAAAAATGGAAACAATGAGTGATCTTTCAAAAGCAGATAGTGGACTTAATGCAGCTTTTGGAAAATTTAATGCTTTATTAGAAAATTATCCTGATTTAAAAGCAAATACTACTGTTTTACAATTACAATCAGGTGCCAAAGATTGTGAAGATAATATTGCTGCTGCTAGAAGATTTTATAATGCTAATGTTAAAGTGTTCAATAGTAAAATTAAAACCTTTCCAAGTAATGTTGTAGCATCAACATTAAATTTAGTTTCAAAAGATTACTTTCTTGCATCAGATAGCGATCGTCAAGATATTAAAATTGACTTATAAAATTAAATTTATTTGGAAATGTTTAGTAATCTGTGTAACTTACAAAAATAACTATGTTTAATTAATTCTAGTAAATATAATTAAATGACTAGAAAGAGTGAGTTACAGATGGCTAAAAAAGATAACTTTAATAATAATGATCCAATATCAAAAGCAGTAGATTTATTACTAGAAAATACTGAAGATTTAACAACAGTTTTTAAACCTGGCGGTTTATATAAAGAATTAACAAAAAGATTAGTTGAAAAAATGTTGAATTCTGAAATGCAAAATTATTTAGGATATGAAAAAAATCAACATAGTACTACTGAAAATGCTCGTAATGGTACAAGTTCAAAAAATTAATAACTCAACAAGGTAAAATTGAAATTGATGTACCAAGAGATCGCAATAGTAATTTTACTCCTGTAATAGTTCCTAAAAGGCAAAGAAGATTTGATGGTTTTGATCAACAAGTTCTTTCCTTGTATGCAAAAGGAATGACATTATCTGACATTAGAATGCAGTTGCAAGAGTTATATCATGGTGCTGATATTAGTGAAAGTGTTATTAGTCAAATTACTGATGATGTTATTGATGATGTTAAAGCATGACAAAATCGACCATTAGAAAGTATTTATCCTATTGTTTATTTTGATTGTATAGTAGTTAAAGTACGACAAGATAAACGGATTATTAACAAATCAGTTTATATAGCATTAGGAGTTGATTTAGAAGGCAAAAAAGATGTTTTAGGATTATGAATTAGTGAAAATGAAGGTTCTAAGTTTTGATTATCTAATTTCACAGAAATGAAAAATCGTGGCTTAAATGATATTCTTATTGCTTGTAGTGATAATTTAACAGGCATGTCAGAAGCAATACAATCAGTTTATCCTAAAACAGAACATCAATTATGCATTGTTCATCAAATTAGAAATAGTTTAAAATATGTTTCATACAAACATCGAAAAGGTCTAGTTGCAGATTTAAAACCAATTTATAGTGCATGTAGTGAAGAACAAGCAATGCAAGCTTTAGAATCGTTTGAAAGTAAATGAAATAAACAATATCCTCAAATTACTAAATCTTGATATAAAAATTGAGATAATTTAATGGTTTTTATTAGTTATCCAGTAGAAATCAAAAGAGTGATTTATACTACAAATGCTATTGAATCTGTTAATAGTCAATTACGAAAAATCATCAGAAATAAAAAGTTTTTCCTAATGATATGGCAGTTTTCAAAATATTTTACTTGGCAATTGAAAATATAACAAAAAAATGAACATTGCCTATTCAAAATTGAAATACAGCAATTGCTCATTTTATGATAAAATTTGAAGACAGAATTAATCTAAATTAGTAACTTTGTAAAACAAAGATACACAGATTATTAAAAAGCCTCGAAAAAATCTATATTTATGAAAAATTGCCCTTATAAATATCAAAAATATAATTGTGATAAGTATACTTCAAAAATTAAAAACAAGAGTGGAATGGCAACCCTTTTTAGGACTATTTTTTGGTAGACATTTGTTCATGATATTTAACGGGAGTTAGGTAGTTTAGAGTGCTGTGAATTCTTATGTTGTTATATCAATTTATGTAATCAAATAACGAACTTCTCCCCACATGTACTTGTGGAGGAAACAATGAAATTGAATGAGTTCAATAATACTTTTCAAACTGAAAAACAATGTCTTGCATATATAGCAAGTTTGAAACAAATCAAATGTAGTAGGTGTTCTAGTTTTAATTTGAATACTTCTAATTTAAGAAGAATGAGATGTTTGAAATGTCATCAAACATTCAGTATTCTCACGGGCACTATATTTTCAAAGTCACAAACACCTTTAATATCTTGGTTTTATCTCATTTTTAGATGAATAAACACCAAACATGGAATTCCATCAACTGATGTTGCAAAAGAATTGGGAGTGACCTTGAAAACAGCTTGAAGAATGGGTCATAAAATCCGAAGTGCCATTGCTAAACAAAAACCTCAATTTATTGTTGAAGGTACAGTGCAAATGGATGAAATGTATCTTTCACATATGGGGTTTAAAAAACAAGGAAGATCCTTGTTGAATAAAACCTTGATTGTTGGTATTTATGAAAAAACAACCAACAATCTGATTGTGAAAGTATTGAAAAACGCAAACAGTAAAAATCTTTTGCAGTTTGCAATAAACCACATTTCTTCAAAGTGTGTTGTACATACTGATTTTTGAAAAGGATATCGCGATTTGAAATCGGTTTTCACTAAGCATGAAACAGTTAACCATCAAGATGGCTATGTTTCAAAAACTGGTGTAAATACCAACCAAATTGAGTCAGTATGAAAACATATACGAAGAACATTTAAAACACATATCAAAGTTGCAAAACATCATATTCATTTATATGCAAAAGAAGCTGCATATAAATTCAATAACATACCTAGTTTTGAAACTGTAATGCTATGTTTTATTTAAAAATGTGGGGAGAAGTTCGTAGATAGGCTTTTCTCAGCATTTATGTGATAAGATTTAAAAATAGTACATAAAGGGAGAAAAGCCTCAAATAATTCTAATTTTAATTGGATTAATGATGTAAAATTTTTATCATTAATAAACTCTGTTTTGAAAGTTTTAAAAGTTGCTTCAGCAACAGCATTGTCATAAGGACATCCTTTTTTGCTTAAAGAACGGGTAATATTGAATGCTAATAAAAGTTTATCAATAGTTTTATTATTGAATTCATTACCGCGATCGCTATGAAATATTTGAATATCTTTTAAACAGCGATTTGAGTGCATAAATGCTTGATGTACTAATGATGCATCTTTTTTAACTCCAACACTATGTCCAATAATTTCGCGGTTGTACAGGTCTACTAATAGGCAAATATAGTTTCATTTACCATTAACTTGAACATAAGTTAAATCACTGACAATAACTTCATTTTTAATTCTATTATTAAAGTCTCTATTAACAAGATTGGTAATTTGACTATCATTGACTTTATTATGATGATTTTTGAATGATAATTTAGTGTATTTTGATATTAAATTATGCTTATTCATAATTTTTTTAATTGGCTTTTCTCCCTTTATGTACTATTTTTAAATTTTATCACATAAATGCTGAGAAAAGCCTATCTACGGACTTCTCCCCACATTTTTAAATCAAACATAGCATTACAGTTTCAAAACTAGGTATGTTATTGAATTTATATGCAGCTTCTTTAGCATATAAATGAACATGATGTTTTGCAACTTTGATATGTGTTTTAAATGTTCTTCTTATATGTTTTCAAACTGATTCAATTTGGTTGGTATTTACACCAATTTTTGAAACATAGCCATCTTGATGGTTAACTGTTTCATGCTTAGTGAAAACTGATTTAAAATCGCAATATCCTTTTCAAGAATCAGTATATACAAGACATTTTGAAGAAATGTGGTTTTTTGCAAACTGCAAAAGATTTTTACTGTTTGCGTTTTTCAATACTTTCACAATTAAATTATTGGTTGTTTTTTGATAAATGCCAACAATCAAGGTTTTATTCACCAAGGATCTTCCTTGTTTTTTAAAACCCATATGTGAAAGATACATTTCATCAATTTGCACTGTACCTTCAACAATAAATTGAGGTTTTTGTTTTGCAATACGTGTTCTGATTTTATGAGTCATTCTTCAAGCAGTTTTCAAAGTCACTCCCAATTCTTTTGCAATATCTGTTGATGGAATTCCATGTTTGGTGTTTATTCATCTAAAGATAAGATAAAATCAAGATGTTAAAGATGTTTGTGACCTTGAAAATATGGTGCCTGTGAGAATGCTAAATGTTTGATTACATTTTAAACATCTCATTCTTTTTAAATCAGAAGTATTCAAATTAAAACTAAAACACCTAATACATTTGTTTTCTTTTAAATTTGCTATATATGCAAGACATTGCTGTTCAGTTTGAAAAGCATTGTTGAATTCATTCAGTTTCATTATTCCCTCCACAAGTACATGTGGGGAGAAGTCCGATAAATTTCTTGGTTTGCTAGTATGACTTTTAATCTTCTAGTACCATAAACTTCTTTATTTTCTTTAAAAGCACTAATAACAGCTTCATCATAAATATTATTTTGAATTTTTTCTTTTTTCTTTAAATTAAAATAATATGTTGATTTAGAGAGTTTTAAAAAACGACACATTGTGCGAATTTTATATTTAACTTTATTTTTAGTAATAATTTCTATTTTCTGCCTATTATTAGTGCTGCTTGCTTTAAAATATCATTTTCCATTCGTAACTGTTTTAATTCTTTATTTGCTTGAATTAATTGTTTTTCTAAATCTGAAAGATTATTTTTAATTTGCTGAATTATACTTGTAAGTGCAAGTAAATAAAATTGCAAAAAATTCTCATATAAAAATTTCATAATGCTAAATTTAGTTTAGAAAAAGTAAGGAGTTTTTATATGAGTTATAAACATATTGGGATAGATGAAAGAATTTATATTGAGAATCAATTGAAATTTAAAGTTAAAATTAGTGAAATAGCTAAAAATCTTAATCGAAGTATTAGTACTATTATTCGAGAAGTTAATAGAAATAAAGATAATGATCATTATTTTTCATTAATTGCACAAAATAAAGCTGTAAATAGAAAAAAATCACATATTATTTTTCATAAGTTTAAATATAAAGATTTAGTCAAATATATACAACAAAAACTATTATTGGGCTGATCACCTGAACAAATTTATGGCAGAATTAAAAATTTTCATAAACAATGAGCTATCAGCTTTAAAACAATTTACAATTGAATTTATTCTGGATTATTTGATAAAGTTACTAGTAAAAATTTAAGAAGAAAAGGTAAAAAACGAAGATCTCAAGAAAATCGTGGTAAATTTAATGGTAAATCAATTAAAGAACGAGATAATAATGTTAATGATCGCATAACTCTTGGTCATTGAGAAGGAGATACTATAGTATCATCAAGAGGTAAAAGTAAATCATGTTTAATAACTTTAGTTGAAAGAGTATCACGATTTACTTTAGCAATGTTAGTTAAAAACAAAACTACTAAAGTTATTAATAAAAATATCATTCATTATTTATCAATTCTTCCTAAAAATATTGTTAAAACTATTACTTTTGATCGTGGTAAAGAATTTGCAAATTGACAACAACTTGAAAAAAAGTTAGATGTGAAAATTTATTTTGCAAATCCATATTCACCTTGACAAAGAGGTACTAATGAAAATACTAATGGTTTAATTAGAGAAAAATTTCCTAAAAAATTTATTTTTTCAAAAACTAATAAAAATGAAGTTCATAAATTTATATTGTCTTTAAACCAAAGACCCAGAAAAATACTAAATTATCTTTCACCAATCGAATATTTGAATAGAAAAATAATTTAGTTGCACTTACCTTTACAATTTTGCATTTTAAAACTACCTGAATTAGTAAATTGTTTAATTCATTTATAAGTAGTTGCTTTTGTAACATTATATTCTTTAGCAAGACAAGACACTGACTTACCACTTTGATATAAAGCTACTATTTGCTTTTTAAATTCGTCGGTATATGAGTTAATATTGGTCATAATTATAGTTCCTTTCTTTTAACAAATTTGTTCACTTGTCTACGTAATTAGTGTCCAATAAAGTGTAACCCATCCATATATTCTTTTATCTTCTTTTAAATTAATCATTTATATTAACTCCTTTAATTAAGAATACGGACTTCTCCCCACATGTACTTGTGGAGGGAATAATGAAACTGAATGAATTCAACAATGCTTTTCAAACTGAACAGCAATGTCTTGCATATATAGCAAATTTAAAAGAAAACAAATGTATTAGGTGTTTTAGTTTTAATTTGAATACTTCTGATTTAAAAAGAATGAGATGTTTAAAATGTAATCAAACATTTAGCATTCTCACAGGCACCATATTTTCAAGAAGGTACAGTGCAAATTGATGAAATGTATCTTTCACATATGGGTTTTAAAAAACAAGGAAGATCCTTGGTGAATAAAACCTTGATTGTTGGCATTTATCAAAAAACAACCAATAATTTAATTGTGAAAGTATTGAAAAACGCAAAGAGTAAAAATCTTTTGCAGTTTGCAAAAAACCACATTTCTTCAAAATGTCTTGTATATACTGATTCTTGAAAAGGATATTGCGATTTTAAATCAGTTTTCACTAAGCATGAAACAGTTAACCATCAAGATGGCTATGTTTCAAAAATTGGTGTAAATACCAACCAAATTGAATCAGTTTGAAAACATATAAGAAGAACATTTAAAACACATATCAAAGTTGCAAAACATCATGTTCATTTATATGCTAAAGAAGCTGCATATAAATTCAACAAGATACCTAGTTTTGAAACTGTAATGCTATGTTTGATTTAAAAATGTGGGGAGAAGTCCGTAGATAGGCTTTTCTCAGCATTTATGTGATAAAATTAAAATAGTACATAAAGGGAGAAAAGCCATTATTAATGTTAAAATCATAATAATTATTCAAATTGTTAAAAATACAATTCTACTTTTTCATGATTTTTTATAAAATTCTTTTTGTTCTTCAATTAATTCAATTTGTTCTTTTAATAATTTATTTTGTAATTCTTTATTATCTTCTTGTATTTCTAAATTATCTATTTCTTCCATTTTTAATCTCTTTCTATAATTTTTAATATTTCTTGTATTTCAATATATTTTCGAACTTCTCCCCACATGTACTTGTGGAGAGAAGTCCGTTATTTATTTTAAAACTTTTCATATCTTGTTCTCATGTAATGTTATATTTAAAACATTCTTGATTTTTATCATTTGTAAAAATATAATAACCATTATATTGTTCATAAAATTCACAAGATATTAATTCATTTTCATTTGTAGTAATATCTGAAATATTTTTAATATATTTTAAAATATCACTACCTTTAATACTTTCAATATCTTTTGTAATTGATTTTTTACCTAATTTATAATTAAAATCTTCAATTATTTTTAATGTTATTTTTTTATTGCAAAATTGTAAAGGTAAGTGCAACTAAATTATTTTTCTATTCAAATATTCGATTGGTGAAAGATAATTTAGTATTTTTCTGGGTCTTTGGTTTAAAGACAATATAAATTTATGAACTTCATTTTTATTAGTTTTTGAAAAAATAAATTTTTTAGGAAATTTTTCTCTAATTAAACCATTAGTATTTTCATTAGTACCTCTTTGTCAAGGTGAATATGGATTTGCAAAATAAATTTTCACATCTAACTTTTTTCAAGTTGTTGTCAATTTGCAAATTCTTTACCACGATCAAAAGTAATAGTTTTAACAATATTTTTAGGAAGAATTGATAAATAATGAATGATATTTTTATTAATAACTTTAGTAGTTTTGTTTTTAACTAACATTGCTAAAGTAAATCGTGATACTCTTTCAACTAAAGTTATTAAACATGATTTACTTTTACCTCTTGATGATACTATAGTATCTCCTTCTCAATGACCAAGAGTTATGCGATCATTAACATTATTATCTCGTTCTTTAATTGATTTACCATTAAATTTACCACGATTTTCTTGAGATCTTCGTTTTTTACCTTTTCTTCTTAAATTTTTACTAGTAACTTTATCAAATAATCCAGAATAAATTCAATTGTAAATTGTTTTAAAGCTGATAGCTCATTGTTTATGAAAATTTTTAATTCTGCCATAAATTTGTTCAGGTGATCAGCCCAATAATAGTTTTTGTTGTATATATTTGACTAAATCTTTATATTTAAACTTATGAAAAATAATATGTGATTTTTTTCTATTTACAGCTTTATTTTGTGCAATTAATGAAAAATAATGATCATTATCTTTATTTCTATTAACTTCTCGAATAATAGTACTAATACTTCGATTAAGATTTTTAGCTATTTCACTAATTTTAACTTTAAATTTCAATTGATTCTCAATATAAATTCTTTCATCTATCCCAATATGTTTATAACTCATATAAAAACTCCTTACTTTTTCTAAACTAAATTTAGCATTATGAAATTTTTATATGAGAATTTTTTGCAATTTTATTTACTTGCACTTACAAGTATAATTCAGCGTTGAAGGTACAGTGCAAATTGATGAAATGTATCTTTCACATATGGGTTTTAAAAAACAAGGAAGATCCTTGGTGAATAAAACCTTGATTGTTGGCATTTATCAAAAAACAACCAATAATTTAATTGTGAAAGTATTGAAAAACGCAAAGAGTAAAAATCTTTTGCAGTTTGCAAAAAACCACATTTCTTCAAAATGTCTTGTATATACTGATTCTTGAAAAGGATATTGCGATTTTAAATCAGTTTTCACTAAGCATGAAACAGTTAACCATCAAGATGGCTATGTTTCAAAAATTGGTGTAAATACCAACCAAATTGAATCAGTTTGAAAACATATAAGAAGAACATTTAAAACACATATCAAAGTTGCAAAACATCATGTTCATTTATATGCTAAAGAAGCTGCATATAAATTCAACAAGATACCTAGTTTTGAAACTGTAATGCTATGTTTGATTTAAAAATGTGGGAGAAGTCCGTAGATAGGCTTTTCTCAGCATTTATGTGATAAAATTTAAAAATAGTACATAAAGGGAGAAAAGCCTTATTTTAATAAAATATATCAAAAAAATAAAAAATAGTTTTAAAAACTATTTTTTATTTAATATAACAGGAATAATTAAAGGGTTTCTTCTTTTCTTTTAAATATATAAGGTGCTAATGTTGATTTGATAGCATTTTTTATTGTGGCAAAAGTAGGTCTTTCGCTTTTTAATACTTCATTAATAGATTTTGTTAATAATGATATTGCTTCAGATACTAAAGGTGCTGCATCGCGAACATAGAAAGAACCGCGAGAAATAAACGTTGGTGGTGCTAATAATTTATTATTTTGTGAATCAATAGAAACAACAATTGCAATTAAACCATCTTTAGAAAGAATTTGTCTATCACGGATTACTGCAGCAGTTGTTACTCCTGACATATCTTTACCACCATCAACATAAATAGGATCAGCAGCAATGCGTTTATCACTTAAAGAACATTTACCATTATCCATAATAATTGGATCACCGTTAGCACAAATAAATATATTTTCTTCAGGGATTCCAATTGATACAGCTGTTTCTTTATGAACTTTTAACATTCTATAATCACCATGCATTGGCATAAAGTATGATGGTTTAATTAAATTTAACATTAGTTTTTGTTCTTCTTGTGAAGCATGACCAGAAGTATGTAATCAATTTAATGGTGAATTTTCTTCAACAATCGCACTAAGTCGTGTTAGTTTATTAACTACTCTTTCAACGTCAGCACGGTTACCAGGAATTGCCGATGAAGAGAATATTACTGTATCACCGGGTATAATTTTTATTTGACGATGTTCGCGATTAGCAATTCTTGATAATGCTGCCATTGGTTCACCTTGGGAACCCGTACAAATAATAACAATTTGATTATTATCATATTTTTTAGCTTCTTCTGCTTTAATAAATGAACTATCGCGAACTTTTAAATGTCCCATTTGACGAATAACATTAACTATTCTTTCTAAACTTCTTCCAACAACAATAACTTTTCTATTATGTTTTGTTGCAACTTCAATAATTTGTTGTAAACGGTGTACATTAGAAGCAAAAGTAGAAATTAAAATTCTGCCCTTCGCTTTAGCAAATATTTCACTAATTCTTTTAACAACAAGCATTTCTGTCATTGTATAACCGGGTACTTCAGCATTGGTTGAATCTGCTAAAAATAATGTTACTCCTTTTTGACCCATTTGTGCCATTTTATCAATATCTGCTTTATGACCTAAAGGTGTTCAATCGAATTTATAATCACCTGTTGTTACAACAGTTCCATTTGAATTTTCTACACAAATTCCATATGCATCAGGAATTGAATGATTAACAGCAAAGAAACTAATAATAAATCTGTTAGTTTTAATTTTACTATTACCATTAACAATATTTATTTTTATTTTTGATTTTATCCCTTTGTCTTTAATTTTATGACGAATTAAAGCTGTTGCTAAATTAGGAGCGTAGATAGCCGGAATATCACTAATTTCTTTTAATAAGTATGGTATACCACCAATATGATCTTCATGACCATGAGTAATAAATATTCCTTTAATTTTATGTTTATTTTCTTTTAGGTAGCTATAATCAGGAATTACTGCTTCAATTCCTGGCATAGAAGCATCAGCAAATTTTACTCCAGCATCAATAATAATAATTTCATTATCTTGTTCAATTACATAAGTATTTTTTCCAACTTCTTCTAGCCCACCAAGCGCAAAGATTTTCGTGACGAACTTTTTAACTGGTATAGTATTTTTTGTCGATGTATCACTCATATTTTTTCTCCTTCATTCATTTTAAAATTATAAGAAAATAACATAAAACATAACATAAAAAAATGTAATGAATTTAATCATGTTTTTACTTATTACTTATTTGGTATATTATATTTAACTATAATAAAACAATTTAAAAACTTAATTTTATCATTCTACTTTATATCATAATCCATTTATCATCATTAAGTCAATGATTATCCTTATTAATGTGATGATAAAAGAGTTTTCCTTCTAAATGGTCTTGCTCATGTTGAAAAACAATTGCTTCATAACCTCTAACAGTTAAAGTTACTTTTTCTTTTTAAATAGTCATAACCTGTAACGTTGATTTTATAACTACGTGGAACTAAACCTTCATGAGGGTGATTAGTTACACTTAAACAACCTTCACCTTTTTTTAAATAAGCTATTTGTTCGCTTTTACCAATGATTTTTGGATTTATTAATGCATGTTCATAGTAAATAATCTTTTCATTTTTATCAGGAATTGGTAATAAAATATAATACATTTTTATATTTTCTCCAATTTGTGGTGCAGCAATACCAATAGCTTCGGTTAAAATGTTGTTAGCATTAAATTCTTTATCTTGTGATGCTTTTACTCAATCAATCATACGTTTCATAATATTTTCATCTTTAGGTGTTAAGGGTAAAATAACATCAGCACAAGGTTTTAATAAACTAGCTTTTGTATCTTCAGTAATTCAAGATGCTGATGGTACTTCGTTTTGTAATTTGTTTAACATTGCAGATCCTTTCATCAGTTTGTAATAAATAATAAATTAAACTAATTTGCTTTTATCAAATTTAATGATAAAGTTATTATAAACTAAATTTTGGAGAAAACATGAAAATTATTGCTGGAAAATTAAAAGGAAAAAAATAATTACTTTAGATGGTTTATCAACACGGCCAACATTAAATCGAATTAAAGAAAATATTTTTAATATTATGTTAAATTATTCTAGTTTTGAAGATAAAATTGTTGTTGATTTATTTGCTGGAAGTGGTAATTTAATTCTTGAAAGTTTATCAAGAGGGGCAAAATTTGCTTTTGCAAATGATATTAACAAAGCTGCTTGTAATATTATTAATCAAAATTGTTTTGCTTGTAATTTACAAGAACAAGTTAAATTAAGTAATTTGGATTATCAAATTTTTAGTAAAACACTAGTACAACAGTGTGATATTGTTTTTATTGATCCACCGTTTGTAAATATTACTTGTCAACAGTGAATTATTGATTTCTTTTATAAAAATAATTTACTTGCTAATAATGCTTTAATTGTTTTAGAAACAAATGTACCACTTGAAAATTTACAATTAAATTTCCATTTTAAAGTAGTATCTAATAAAAAATACGGTAAAATATATATTAAAATAATTCAATTTTATGAAAAGTAGAAAGTAGAATCTAAATGGCACAAAAAAAAAGGAAAATTAATTATTCTTTCTGGACCAAGTGGTGTTGGTAAGGGTGCAATTATTGCTAAATTATTTGCTAATAAATCATTAAATTTAGCATATTCAGTTTCGATGACAACAAGAAAACCACGTAATAAAGAACAAGATGGCATTAATTATTTTTTTGTTGATGTATCAACTTTTTTAAATCATGTTAAAGGTAATGATTTTTTAGAATATACAAATTTTATTGGTAATTACTATGGTACTAGTAAGAGTTATGTTTTAAATTTGCAAAATCAAGGTTATAATGTTATTTTAGAAATTGAGGTTGATGGTGCTAGTCAAGTTTTAAAAAATTATGAACATCGCAATGATATTATGAGTATTTTTATTATGCCTCCTTCTTATCAAGAATTAGAACAAAGAATTCGTATGCGTGCTAGTGAGTCAGAAGCAATTATTGAGAAAAGGTTAAATAAAGCAAAAGAAGAATTTAAAGTTCAACATGAATATGATTATATTGTTATTAACGATGACTTAGATATTGCTGTTAAAGAAATAACAGATATTATTAAAAATAATATTAATTAGTTTTTGATTTGATAGTTTAGAATTAAATATTAAAAACATTTAACGATGTTAATTTGTATAAAAATATAATGGTATAGAAAACTATATTACAATAATTTTATAAACTTAATATCAAGTTTATTTTAAATCCTATTTCTTTAATTTTAAAGCAATAGATTTTTTGTAAACTTTTTAAATGCTGAATTATACTTGTAAGTGCAAGTAAATAAAATTGCAAAAAATTCTCATATAAAAATTTCATAATGCTAAATTTAGTTTAGAAAAAGTAAGGAGTTTTTATATGAGTTATAAACATATTGGGATAGATGAAAGAATTTATATTGAGAATCAATTGAAATTTAAAGTTAAAATTAGTGAAATAGCTAAAAATCTTAATCGAAGTATTAGTACTATTATTCGAGAAGTTAATAGAAATAAAGATAATGATCATTATTTTTCATTAATTGCACAAAATAAAGCTGTAAATAGAAAAAAATCACATATTATTTTTCATAAGTTTAAATATAAAGATTTAGTCAAATATATACAACAAAAACTATTATTGGGCTGATCACCTGAACAAATTTATGGCAGAATTAAAAATTTTCATAAACAATGAGCTATCAGCTTTAAAACAATTTACAATTGAATTTATTCTGGATTATTTGATAAAGTTACTAGTAAAAATTTAAGAAGAAAAGGTAAAAAACGAAGATCTCAAGAAAATCGTGGTAAATTTAATGGTAAATCAATTAAAGAACGAGATAATAATGTTAATGATCGCATAACTCTTGGTCATTGAGAAGGAGATACTATAGTATCATCAAGAGGTAAAAGTAAATCATGTTTAATAACTTTAGTTGAAAGAGTATCACGATTTACTTTAGCAATGTTAGTTAAAAACAAAACTACTAAAGTTATTAATAAAAATATCATTCATTATTTATCAATTCTTCCTAAAAATATTGTTAAAACTATTACTTTTGATCGTGGTAAAGAATTTGCAAATTGACAACAACTTGAAAAAAGTTAGATGTGAAAATTTATTTTGCAAATCCATATTCACCTTGACAAAGAGGTACTAATGAAAATACTAATGGTTTAATTAGAGAAAAATTTCCTAAAAAATTTATTTTTTCAAAAACTAATAAAAATGAAGTTCATAAATTTATATTGTCTTTAAACCAAAGACCCAGAAAAATACTAAATTATCTTTCACCAATCGAATATTTGAATAGAAAAATAATTTAGTTGCACTTACCTTTACAATTTTGCAATTAATTTAAAACAATTAAAACGAAAATATCATACATATTATTTAAATGATACGACAAAATAAAAAAAAACAAATCTTGCTATGATCGTGTTTCGTTTGGTTTATAGTTTTATGAAAAGAGATTACAATTATTATATTTGTTAACGAACTTCTCCCCACATGTACTTGTGGAGGAAACAATGAAATTGAATGAGTTCAATAATACTTTTCAAACTGAAAAACAATGTCTTGCATATATAGCAAGTTTGAAACAAATCAAATGTAGTAGGTGTTCTAGTTTTAATTTGAATACTTCTAATTTAAGAAGAATGAGATGTTTGAAATGTCATCAAACATTCAGTATTCTCACGGGCACTATATTTTCAAAGTCACAAACACCTTTAACATCTTGGTTTTATCTCATTTTTAGATGAATAAACACCAAACATGGAATTCCATCAACTGATGTTGCAAAAGAATTGGGAGTGACCTTGAAAACAGCTTGAAGAATGGGTCATAAAATCCGAAGTGCCATTGCTAAACAAAAACCTCAATTCATTGTTGAAGGCATAGTGCAAATGGATGAAATGTATCTTTCACATATGGGGTTTAAAAAACAAGGAAGATCCTTGTTGAATAAAACCTTGATTGTTGGTATTTATGAAAAAACAACCAACAATCTGATTGTGAAAGTATTGAAAAACGCAAACAGTAAAAATCTTTTGCAGTTTGCAATAAACCACATTTCTTCAAAGTGTGTTGTACATACTGATTTTTGAAAAGGATATCGCGATTTGAAATCGGTTTTCACTAAGCATGAAACAGTTAACCATCAAGATGGCTATGTTTCAAAAACTGGTGTAAATACCAACCAAATTGAGTCAGTATGAAAACATATACGAAGAACATTTAAAACACATATCAAAGTTGCAAAACATCATATTCATTTATATGCAAAAGAAGCTGCATATAAATTCAATAACATACCTAGTTTTGAAACTGTAATGCTATGTTTTATTTAAAAATGTGGGGAGAAGTTCGTAGATAGGCTTTTCTCAGCATTTATGTGATAAGATTTAAAAATAGTACATAAAGGGAGAAAAGCCTTTGTTAATTTTAATTATAGAATACTTTAATATACTAATATTATTAATTTATAATAAAGGTTAACAATTAAGGTAGGTTTAGAATAATCTTTAAGTGTGTATTCATTTTTAAAAACAAAACAGGCATAATTGTGTTAGTCATAAATTTAAATAAAAATAATAAAGTTAAATCAAAGAATATAACAAAATAATTTGCTAAAAGTACTATTTATAATTAAAAAGTAGATTATAACGTAAAGTATTTTTACGTTGTGAAAAGAGAATTTAAAAAATATTAGATAAAAACTAAATAAAAAAATATAGAAAAGAAATGATTAAAGACAATGAATGTATAGTATTTTTATTGATAAAGATTAATAAATTTCATTTCTTAAAAATATTGTAAGAAGTATTTTTATCTTTAAAGGAATTAGCAAAACTATCAAATGCATTAAAAATGATAATACAATTAAAACAAAAATTATCTTCAAGAGAAAATAGTAAAGATAGTGATAATGATTTTTTAATAAAAGCAGAAGTAAATGAGAATTTACCAACATTATTGGTAGTAAATAAAAAAAATGTTCATAACACTGTACCAAATTTATAGTAAATAAAGATAATTAACAAATAATAATGGCTTTTCTCCCTTTATGTACTATTTTTAAATCTTATCACATAAATGCTGAGAAAAGCCTATCTACGAACTTCTCCCCACATTTTTAAATAAAACATAGCATTACAGTTTCAAAACTAGGTATGTTATTGAATTTATATGCAGCTTCTTTTGCATATAAATGAATATGATGTTTTGCAACTTTGATATGTGTTTTAAATGTTCTTCGTATATGTTTTCATACTGACTCAATTTGGTTGGTATTTACACCAGTTTTTGAAACATAGCCATCTTGATGGTTAACTGTTTCATGCTTAGTGAAAACTGATTTAAAATTGCAATATCCTTTTCAAAAATCAGTATGTACAACACACTTTGAAGAAATGTGGTTTATTGCAAACTGCAAAAGATTTTTACTGTTTGCGTTTTTCAATACTTTCACAATCAGATTGTTGGTTGTTTTTTCATAAATACCAACAATCAAGGTTTTATTCAACAAGGATCTTCCTTGTTTTTTAAACCCCATATGTGAAAGATACATTTCATCCATTTGCACTATGCCTTCAACAATGAATTGAGGTTTTTGTTTAGCAATGGCACTTCGGATTTTATGACCCATTCTTCAAGCTGTTTTCAAGGTCACTCCCAATTCTTTTGCAACATCAGTTGATGGAATTCCATGTTTGGTGTTTATTCATCTAAAAATGAGATAAAACCAAGATATTAAAGGTGTTTGTGACTTTGAAAATATAGTGCCCGTGAGAATACTGAATGTTTGATGACATTTCAAACATCTCATTCTTCTTAAATTAGAAGTATTCAAATTAAAACTAGAACACCTACTACATTTGATTTGTTTCAAACTTGCTATATATGCAAGACATTGTTTTTCAGTTTGAAAAGTATTATTGAACTCATTCAATTTCATTGTTTCCTCCACAAGTACATGTGGGGAGAAGTCCGATAATAATTTTATAAACTTATATAAGGTAAAATCTAAAATTATTAGTAATATTAATACTCCTTTTAAAAATAAATTTAAAAGGAGTATTTTGTAAATTATGATAAGTTGTTATACTAATAATATCAAAAATATTTTTTTTACTTTATAATTAAAGTAGTGGAATCAAAAAATAAAGGAATGGTGGTATTTAATATGAGTGTATTACCGTTAAATATTATTTCGACTGTAATTTCAGCAGATATTGGAACAGTTATTGCTGAAATAGCGGTTTTATTTGGAATAACCATTTCTTTATTAATGACAATTCTTATTTTAATAGTTATGAATACTTTTATTCGTGGTAAAAAAGTTTGATGAACAACAAGAAATAAATCTCATATGAAACTACTAGCAACTTCAGAAAAGAGAATGTTAGCAAGTGTTTTAGCAGAAGCAGTGATTAAATTAGCAGAAGAAAAAATTGGAGCACTAATTACTATTGAAAGGAATGTTTCATTAAATGAATATACTGATTTGGGAGTAAAAATTGATGGTGAAGTTACTTCACAACTATTACAGTCTATTTTTATTAAAGGTTCACCATTGCATGATGGTGCAGTTATTATTCGTTTAGGTCGTATTGAATGTGCCTCTACTTATTTTCCACTAACTAATAAAAAATATCTAGTCAATTTGGTTCACGTCATCGTGCTGCTATTGGAATATCAGAGCAAACCGATGCAGTATCAGTTATTGTCAGTGAAACTAATGGTTCTGTTTCAATAGCTCGTAGTGGTAAGTTTTTACAAGTTGAAAACTTAAATAATCTTGTTCGTACACTATATGATGAATTAGCTTCAACTAAAGAAATGGTTCAACAAGTATAATAATGAAAAGTTTGTTATTAGTAGATATTGGTAATACATTAATTAAGATTGCTATGATTTATGATAGTGAAATTATTGAACAATGAGCAGTAATAGAAACCAAAAGTAAAACTGCAATTGATCAATTGAAAAAAGCATTTAAATTAAATAAAAAATTACATTTTGAAGAAGCTGTTATTAGTTGTGTTGTTCCAAATTTTTTAATAATAATAGAAAAATTAATTGTTTTTACATATAATTTAAAACCGTTAATTGTTGATTTTAATTTGCTAAGTTCTTTACCTTTAAAACTTAATTTAGAAAATCGCCAATTAGGTAGTGATTTGATAGCATTATCATATGCTGCTTATACTAAGTATCACAATGCGATAGTTGTTAGTTTGGGAACTGCTACTACCTATAGTATTGTTGTTAATGATGTTTTGGTTGGCGTTATTATTGGACCTGGATTTAGTACAAGTAAAGATGCATTGATTGATAATGCTGCTTTACTTGTCGATTTTGAAATGCAACATTATCAATCAATGTTAGGTAAAAATACTAATCATGCTTTATCAATTGGTTATGGTTATGGTTTTAGTGCAATGATTAATAGTATAGTTGTTAGGATTCAAAATGAAACAAATATTAGTTTACCTGTAATTTTAACAGGAGGTAGTGTACCAATTTTAAAATCTTATTTTGATTTTTCTTATATTTATGAACCACAAATGTTATTTTTAGGTTTAGTTGATATTATTAAATATTTTAGAAGTAATAATAAAATAAAAGATTAATATCTTTTAATATATTTAAAATATAAGGAAAGGAGAAAAAAACTATGTTAATGTTAATAAAAATTTATAAATTAACTAGTGCACAAATTATTATAATAACTATTATTAGTTTATTAATTTTTACTATTATCGTTTTAACAAGTTTATTAGTAATTTTTAGTTCGTATAAAAATAAACAATTTATGGTTTATAAAAATTTGCAATATATTCAAAATATTAATATTAAAGAAAGATTAAATCGTATTAATCAAATGGTACAAGCAAATGAACAATATAGTTCTATTTTAGGAATTTGAATTAGTCGTTATAATCTTTTTTTAAAAAAAGATTTAAATAAGGTTTTTAAAAATTATATTCAAATTTTAAAATTACAAAATAATAAAGAATTATGAAAAAGATATAAATTAATGTATAGAATGCATAATAAGAGTAATAATTTAAAAAATCAGTTGCAGTTATTAACAATTGAAATAGATTATTTTATTAGTATTGATCAATTATTACGAGAATATCAATTATTTTTTAAACAAAATTTTAATTATTTACAAGATCAAATGATTAAAATTAATTTACAAAACGATCTTAATCGAGAACAATTAGATGAAGTTATTAAGATAATTAATGATATGTTTAAAGAATTAGAAACAAATATTAATGCTATTAATGTTAGTCAAATTATTACTATTTTAAGTGAGATTGCGATTGCTGTTGTAACATTGGCAGAAATTTTAGATAATTTACCAACACTTCGTTATATTATAACATATGAAATTAAACAGAAAATGGCTGCCTTAAAAAATAAATATCAAATGATAAAAATAAATAATACTTTACTTTTACAATACGAACAATTAGTAGCAAACGTTGATGAAAAGTTAAGTTTTATTAATAAACAAATTAATAATTTACAATACAAAAAAGCTAAGGTTAACACTCAAGAAATATTAAAATTAATTGCCACTTTTAGTAATAAAATTGATAAAGAACAAATATTTTATAATATTTTTAAACAAAATTATGAAAAATTTTTAGTTATGAGTTTTAATTTTAATGAAATATTTGAAACTATTAAAAATGAAATTACTCTTTCAAATAAAATTAATTCTAAAATGATAGAAAATAGCAAAATAACTAACTTAGAAACTATTATTAATAAACAACTTGCTACTGTTAATCATTTTGATAATTTATTAATCATAGAACATCAAAAATCAATAAAAAATACTAGTTATGAAACATTAGTGATGTTATTAGCGGCATTATTTGAAAATAGTATTGTTGTTTTTAATAGTTTAAAAGAGTATAATAAATTGTTGAATGAACAAAATAAAGCAAAAATTAAATTTAAAACTTATGTTGATAAAATCAATTCAATGATGTTACAAATTGATAATATTTTAAATAATATTAATTTTTATTATTTAAATGAAATTTATAAAGAAAAGTTTAGTGATTTACAATATTTAATAAATGATACTATTTTAAATTTTAAAAATGGAAATTATGATAATTCTTCTTTTAGTAAATTTAATGATTTACAAAATAAAATTTTTCATCTTTATACTGAATTAAAAATGGAAATTACTATTCATAAATTATCACATTTAACTCTTGTTTATGCTAATTGTCATCGTTCAATTAATCAGCAACTTAATAGTAAATTTAATGAAATTGAAAATAATATCACTAATAATCATAATCAAAAAGCATTAACATTATTATTGGAATTAATGGAATAAATTTTAAAAAAGAGGAAAATTAAATGGTACCAATTATTATTATTCGTTATGGTGAATTAACAACTAAAAGTAAAAATCGGATTGATTTTATTAAACAATTAAAAATAAATATTAAGTATGCTCTTAGTGATTATAAACAAATAAATATTATTCATTTTCATGATCGGATGGAACTAACCAATTTATCTCTTGATGTAATGAATGATGTTATTAATATTTTGGTGAAAATATTTGGTATTAGTTCATTATCACCTGCTTTTAGAATTGCTAAAAATATGGAAATATTATCAGAAAAAGTAATATCATTAATTTTAAGTCAAGATCTTGGAATGGCAACCCTTTTTAGGACTATTTTTTGGTAGACATTTGTTCATGATATTTAACGGGAGTTAGGTAGTTTAGAGTGCTGTGAATTCTTATGTTGTTATATCAATTTATGTAATCAAATAATTCTAATTTTAATTGGATTAATGATGTAAAATTTTTATCATTAATAAACTCTGTTTTGAAAGTTTTAAAAGTTGCTTCAGCAACAGCATTGTCATAAGGACATCCTTTTTTGCTTAAAGAACGGGTAATATTGAATGCTAATAAAAGTTTATCAATAGTTTTATTATTGAATTCATTACCGCGATCGCTATGAAATATTTGAATATCTTTTAAACAGCGATTTGAGTGCATAAATGCTTGATGTACTAATGATGCATCTTTTTAACTCCAACACTATGTCCAATAATTTCGCGGTTGTACAGGTCTACTAATAGGCAAATATAGTTTCATTTACCATTAACTTGAACATAAGTTAAATCACTGACAATAACTTCATTTTTAATTCTATTATTAAAGTCTCTATTAACAAGATTGGTAATTTGACTATCATTGACTTTATTATGATGATTTTTGAATGATAATTTAGTGTATTTTGATATTAAATTATGCTTATTCATAATTTTTTTAATTTTTCTGCGTGATAAATAAATTTCTTGGTTTGCTAGTATGACTTTTAATCTTCTAGTACCATAAACTTCTTTATTTTCTTTAAAAGCACTAATAACAGCTTCATCATAAATATTATTTTGAATTTTTTCTTTTTTCTTTAAATTAAAATAATATGTTGATTTAGAGAGTTTTAAAAAACGACACATTGTGCGAATTTTATATTTAACTTTATTTTTAGTAATAATTTCTATTTTCTGTCTATTATTAGTGCTGCTTGCTTTAAAATATCATTTTCCATTCGTAACTGTTTTAATTCTTTATTTGCTTGAATTAATTGTTTTTCTAAATCTGAAAGATTATTTTTAATTTTAAAACTACCTGAATTAGTAAATTGTTTAATTCATTTATAAGTAGCTGCTCTTGTAACATTATATTCTTTAGCAAGACAAGACACTGACTTACCACTTTGATATAAAGCTACTATTTGCTTTTAAATTCGTCGGTATATGAGTTAATATTGGTCATAATTATAGTTCCTTTCTTTTAACAAATTTGTTCACTTGTCTACGTAATTAGTGTCCAATAAAGTGTAACCCATCCAGCTGGTAGTAAAATTTATATATTTGCAATTTTACTAACTTGCAAAATGAATTAAGTCATATTAAGAAAGAAAGTTATCGTATTACTTTAATGCGTAGAATGTTTATTAGAATTGCTAGCTTATTTGCAGAAAAATATAAAATTCAAGCATTAGCAACTGGTGAAGCAATTGGTCAGGTTGCTTCACAAACATTAGCAAGTATTAATGCTATTAATATTGTTACCAATTTACCAATTTTGCGTAGTTTAATTGCCGAAGATAAAGTTGATATTATTAATCTTGCTAAAAAAATTGGTACTTATGAAACATCAATTTTACCATTCGCTGATTGTTGTTCATTATTTGTTCCCAAAAACCCTGTTAGAACCTGTTTAGAATCTTTTTAATAAAATTGAAATAAAGGACAGAACAACCATTTGTAAACTAGTATTTAGTTTTCTTTCACAATTTTTTCATAATCTTCTGCATTTTTCTAATCATGCAAAGCTTCGTTCTACAACTCATCTTTTTGGTAGTACTACAAAAGAATGTAATTCATTACGTTTTACAACTTCAACATTTGCATTTATGATTGTTTTGATTGCAGAAGCAAATTTTTCACCAGTATAGCCAGCATCTACTATTATTTTTTGAACTGTAGAAAGATTTTCTTTTTCACTTTTAATCATTATGATAGCACTATTACGATCTGTTTTTTCTGCTGTAGTTATGTAAATTGCATGTGGTAAACCTTGCGTATCAACTACAATATGACGTTTTATTCCTGAAATCTTTTTACCAGCATCATAACCTTTATTTTCAGTAGTATCTGTATTTTTAACACTTTGCGAATCAATTATACAAAAACTAGTTTTTTCTTTTCGATGATTCTTAATACGAATCTTTTTAACTAATTTTTTTAAAATTAATTGCAATATACTAGGTTCTTTATCATTGTTTTTACTTCAAATTTGGAAATAATAATATACAGTTTGTCATTTTGGAAAATTTTTTGGTAACATTCTTCATTGACAACCACTTTTTAATACATATAAAACTGCACAAAACACTTCATATAAATCTAAATTTCTTGGTTTTGTTTTCTTTTTGCTGTTTTCTAAAGTTGATTTTATGTTCTCAAATTGTTCTTTAGTAACATGACTTGGATAATTTTTATGCATATATACCTCTTATTTTAAAATATATAGTAATTTTACCTTATTTTCTAAAAGATTCTAAACAGGTTCTTAGAACCTGTTTAGAATCTTTTAATAAAATTGAAATAAAGGACAGAACAACCATTTGTAAACTAGTATTTAGTTTTCTTTCACAATTTTTTCATAATCTTCTGCATTTTTCTAATCATGCAAAGCTTCGTTCTACAACTCATCTTTTTGGTAGTACTACAAAAGAATGTAATTCATTACGTTTTACAACTTCAACATTTGCATTTATGATTGTTTTGATTGCAGAAGCAAATTTTTCACCAGTATAGCCAGCATCTACTATTATTTTTTGAACTGTAGAAAGATTTTCTTTTTCACTTTTAATCATTATGATAGCACTATTACGATCTGTTTTTTCTGCTGTAGTTATGTAAATTGCATGTGGTAAACCTTGCGTATCAACTGCAATATGACGTTTTATTCCTGAAATCTTTTTACCAGCATCATAACCTTTATTTTCAGTAGTATCTGTATTTTTAACACTTTGCGAATCAATTATACAAAAACTAGTTTTTCTTTTCGATGATTCTTAATACGAATCTTTTTAACTAATTTTTTTTAAAATTAATTGCAATACACTAGGTTCTTTATCATTGTTTTTACTTCAAATTTGGAAATAATAATATACAGTTTGTCATTTTGGAAAATTTTTTGGTAACATTCTTCATTGACAACCACTTTTTAATACATATAAAACTGCACAAAACACTTCATATAAATCTAAATTTCTTGGTTTTGTTTTCTTTTTGCTGTTTTCTAAAGTTGATTTTATGTTCTCAAATTGTTCTTTAGTAACATGACTTGGATAATTTTTATGCATATATACCTCTTATTTTAAAATATATAGTAATTTTACCTTATTTTCTAAAAGATTCTAAACAGGTTCTTACACAACCAAAGATTAAAGAATGTGAACTTTTAGTAAATGATTTAAAGCAAATAATTGATTGAGAACAAATTTTAATAAATAGTTTTAAAGATATTGAAAAATATAAATAAATTTACGAACTTCTCCCCACATGTACTTGTGGAGGAAACAATGAAATTGAATGAGTTCAATAATACTTTTCAAACTGAAAAACAATGTCTTGCATATATAGCAAGTTTGAAACAAATCAAATGTAGTAGGTGTTCTAGTTTTAATTTGAATACTTCTAATTTAAGAAGAATGAGATGTTTGAAATGTCATCAAACATTCAGTATTCTCACGGGCACTATATTTTCAAAGTCACAAACACCTTTAATATCTTGGTTTTATCTCATTTTTAGATGAATAAACACCAAACATGGAATTCCATCAACTGATGTTGCAAAAGAATTGGGAGTGACCTTGAAAACAGCTTGAAGAATGGGTCATAAAATCCGAAGTGCCATTGCTAAACAAAAACCTCAATTCATTGTTGAAGGCATAGTGCAAATGGATGAAATGTATCTTTCACATATGGGGTTTAAAAAACAAGGAAGATCCTTGTTGAATAAAACCTTGATTGTTGGTATTTATGAAAAAACAACCAACAATCTGATTGTGAAAGTATTGAAAAACGCAAACAGTAAAAATCTTTTGCATTTTGCAATAAACCACATTTCTTCAAAGTGTGTTGTACATACTGATTTTTGAAAAGGATATCGCGATTTGAAATCGGTTTTCACTAAGCATGAAACAGTTAACCATCAAGATGGCTATGTTTCAAAAACTGGTGTAAATACCAACCAAATTGAGTCAGTATGAAAACATATACGAAGAACATTTAAAACACATATCAAAGTTGCAAAACATCATATTCATTTATATGCAAAAGAAGCTGCATATAAATTCAACAAGATACCTAGTTTTGAAACTGTAATGCTATGTTTTATTTAAAAATGTGGGGAGAAGTTCGTAGATAGGCTTTTCTCAGCATTTATGTGATAAGATTTAAAAATAGTACATAAAGGGAGAAAAGCCTAAATTTATTAATAATTGGAAATGTTTAGTAATCTGTGTAACTTACAAAAATAACTATGTTTAATTAATTCTAGTAAATATAATTAAATGACTAGAAAGAGTGAGTTACAGATGGCTAAAAAAGATAACTTTAATAATAATGATCCAATATCAAAAGCAGTAGATTTATTACTAGAAAATACTGAAGATTTAACAACAGTTTTTAAACCTGGCGGTTTATATAAAGAATTAACAAAAAGATTAGTTGAAAAAATGTTGAATTCTGAAATGCAAAATTATTTAGGATATGAAAAAATCAACATAGTACTACTGAAAATGCTCGTAATGGTACAAGTTCAAAAAAATTAATAACTCAACAAGGTAAAATTGAAATTGATGTACCAAGAGATCGCAATAGTAGAGGCTTTTTAATAATCTGTGTATCTTTGTTTTACAAAGTTACTAATTTAGATTAATTCTGTCTTCAAATTTTATCATAAAATGAGCAATTGCTGTATTTCAATTTTGAATAGGCAATGTTCATTTTTTTGTTATATTTTCAATTGCCAAGTAAAATATTTTGAAAACTGCCATATCATTAGGAAAAACTTTTTTATTTCTGATGATTTTTCGTAATTGACTATTAACAGATTCAATAGCATTTGTAGTATAAATCACTCTTTTGATTTCTACTGGATAACTAATAAAAACCATTAAATTATCTCAATTTTTATATCAAGATTTAGTAATTTGAGGATATTGTTTATTTCATTTACTTTCAAACGATTCTAAAGCTTGCATTGCTTGTTCTTCACTACATGCACTATAAATTGGTTTTAAATCTGCAACTAGACCTTTTCGATGTTTGTATGAAACATATTTTAAACTATTTCTAATTTGATGAACAATGCATAATTGATGTTCTGTTTTAGGATAAACTGATTGTATTGCTTCTGACATGCCTGTTAAATTATCACTACAAGCAATAAGAATATCATTTAAGCCACGATTTTTCATTTCTGTGAAATTAGATAATCAAAACTTAGAACCTTCATTTTCACTAATTCATAATCCTAAAACATCTTTTTTGCCTTCTAAATCAACTCCTAATGCTATATAAACTGATTTGTTAATAATCCGTTTATCTTGTCGTACTTTAACTACTATACAATCAAAATAAACAATAGGATAAATACTTTCTAATGGTCGATTTTGTCATGCTTTAACATCATCAATAACATCATCAGTAATTTGACTAATAACACTTTCACTAATATCAGCACCATGATATAACTCTTGCAACTGCATTCTAATGTCAGATAATGTCATTCCTTTTGCATACAAGGAAAGAACTTGTTGATCAAAACCATCAAATCTTCTTTGCCTTTTAGGAACTATTACAGGAGTAAAATTACTATTGCGATCTCTTGGTACATCAATTTCAATTTTACCTTGTTGAGTTATTAATTTTTTTGAACTTGTACCATTACGAGCATTTTCAGTAGTACTATGTTGATTTTTTTCATATCCTAAATAATTTTGCATTTCAGAATTCAACATTTTTTCAACTAATCTTTTTGTTAATTCTTTATATAAACCGCCAGGTTTAAAAACTGTTGTTAAATCTTCAGTATTTTCTAGTAATAAATCTACTGCTTTTGATATTGGATCATTATTATTAAAGTTATCTTTTTTAGCCATCTGTAACTCACTCTTTCTAGTCATTTAATTATATTTACTAGAATTAATTAAACATAGTTATTTTTGTAAGTTACACAGATTACTAAACATTTCCTGTATAACATACATACCTTATCAAATTGGAATGGCAACCTTTTTTAGGACTATTTTTTGGTAGACATTTGTTTTTGATAATTAACTGGAGTTAAGTAGTTTAGAGTGCTGTGGATTCTTATGTTGTTATATCAATTGATGTAATCAAATAATTCTAATTTTAATTGGATTAATGATGTAAAATTTTTATCATTAATAAATTCTGTTTTGATAGTTTTAAAGGTTGCTTCAGCAACAGCGTTATCATAAGGACAACCTTTTTTGCTTAAAGAGCGATTAATATTGAATGCTAGTAAAAGTTTATCAATAATTTTATTATTAAATTCATTACCGCGATCACTATGAAATATTTGAATATCTTTTAAACAGCGATTTGATTGCATAAATGCTTGATGTACTAATGATGCATCTTTTTTAACTACCTACACTATGTCCAATAATTTCGCGGTTAAATAGGTCAATTAATAAACAAATATAGTTTCACTTACCATTTACTTGAACATAAGTTAAATCACTAACAATAACTTCATTTTTAACTCTATTATTAAAGTTTCTATCAACAAGATTGTTTATTGGACTATCGTTAACTTTGTTATTATGATTTTTGTATGATAATTTAGTTTATTTTGATATTAAATTATGTTTATTCATAATTTCTTTAATTTTTCGTCTTGATAAATAAATTTCTTGGTTTTCTAGAATGACTTTTAATCTTCTAGTACCATAAACTTCTTTATTTTCTTTAAAAGCACTAATAACAGCTTCATCATAAATATTATTTTTGATTTTATTTTGGAAATGTTTAGTAATCTGTGTAACTTACAAAAATAACTATGTTTAATTAATTCTAGTAAATATAATTAAATGACTAGAAAGAGTGAGTTACAGATGGCTAAAAAAGATAACTTTAATAATAATGATCCAATATCAAAAGCAGTAGATTTATTACTAGAAAATACTGAAGATTTAACAACAGTTTTTAAACCTGGCGGTTTATATAAAGAATTAACAAAAAGATTAGTTGAAAAAATGTTGAATTCTGAAATGCAAAATTATTTAGGATATGAAAAAATCAACATAGTACTACTGAAAATGCTCGTAATGGTACAAGTTCAAAAAAATTAATAACTCAACAAGGTAAAATTGAAATTGATGTACCAAGAGATCGCAATAGTAATTTTACTCCTGTAATAGTTCCTAAAAGGCAAAGAAGATTTGATGGTTTTGATCAACAAGTTCTTTCCTTGTATGCAAAAGGAATGACATTATCTGACATTAGAATGCAGTTGCAAGAGTTATATCATGGTGCTGATATTAGTGAAAGTGTTATTAGTCAAATTACTGATGATGTTATTGATGATGTTAAAGCATGACAAAATCGACCATTAGAAAGTATTTATCCTATTGTTTATTTTGATTGTATAGTAGTTAAAGTACGACAAGATAAACGGATTATTAACAAATCAGTTTATATAGCATTAGGAGTTGATTTAGAAGGCAAAAAGATGTTTTAGGATTATGAATTAGTGAAAATGAAGGTTCTAAGTTTTGATTATCTAATTTCACAGAAATGAAAAATCGTGGCTTAAATGATATTCTTATTGCTTGTAGTGATAATTTAACAGGCATGTCAGAAGCAATACAATCAGTTTATCCTAAAACAGAACATCAATTATGCATTGTTCATCAAATTAGAAATAGTTTAAAATATGTTTCATACAAACATCGAAAAGGTCTAGTTGCAGATTTAAAACCAATTTATAGTGCATGTAGTGAAGAACAAGCAATGCAAGCTTTAGAATCGTTTGAAAGTAAATGAAATAAACAATATCCTCAAATTACTAAATCTTGATATAAAAATTGAGATAATTTAATGGTTTTTATTAGTTATCCAGTAGAAATCAAAAGAGTGATTTATACTACAAATGCTATTGAATCTGTTAATAGTCAATTACGAAAAATCATCAGAAATAAAAAAGTTTTTCCTAATGATATGGCAGTTTTCAAAATATTTTACTTGGCAATTGAAAATATAACAAAAAAATGAACATTGCCTATTCAAAATTGAAATACAGCAATTGCTCATTTTATGATAAAATTTGAAGACAGAATTAATCTAAATTAGTAACTTTGTAAAACAAAGATACACAGATTATTAAAAAGCCTCTTTTTTTCTTTTTCTTTAAAAAAATAATATGTTGATTTAGAGATTTTATAAAATGACACATTATTTTATATTTAGTATTAATTTCTATTTCTTTCTGCCTATTATTAGTGCTGCTTGCTTTAAAATATCATTTTCCATTCGTAACTGTTTTAATTCTTTATTTGCTTTAATTAATTGTTTTTCTAAATCTGAAAGATTATTTTTAATTTTAAAACTACCTGAATTAGTAAATTGTTTAATTCATTTATAAGTAGCTGCTCTTGTAACATTATATTCTTTAACAAGACAAGACACTGACTTACCACTTTGATATAAAGCTACTATTTGTTTTTTAAATTCATCGGTATATGAGTTAATATTGGTCATAATTATAGTTCCTTTCTTTTAACAAATTTGTTCACTTGTCTACGTAATTAGTGTCCAATAAAGTGTAACCCATCCAAGAACCTAGTGTATTGCAATTAATTTTAAAAAAATTAATTAAAAAGATTCGTATTAAGAATCATCGAAAAGAAAAAACTAGTTTTTGTATAATTGATTCGCAAAGTGTTAAAAATACAGATACTACTGAAAATAAAGGTTATGATGCTGGTAAAAAGATTTCAGGAATAAAACGTCATATTGCAGTTGATACGCAAGGTTTACCACATGCAATTTACATAACTACAGCAGAAAAAACAGATCGTAATAGTGCTATCATAATGATTAAAAGTGAAAAAGAAAATCTTTCTACAGTTCAAAAAATAATAGTAGATGCTGGCTATACTGGTGAAAAATTTGCTTCTGCAATCAAAACAATCATAAATGCAAATGTTGAAGTTGTAAAACGTAATGAATTACATTCTTTTGTAGTACTACCAAAAAGATGAGTTGTAGAACGAAGCTTTGCATGATTAGAAAAATGCAGAAGATTATGAAAAAATTGTGAAAGAAAACTAAATACTAGTTTACAAATGGTTGTTCTGTCCTTTATTTCAATTTTATTAAAAAGATTCTAAACAGGTTCTAACATTATATTTAAAACAAGGATTAGTAATCTTTGTTTTACTATCAGTTATTTCACCAATAAATCAACTATTATGCTGTTCATAAAATGTTAATGGTTCAAGTTTTATATCATTAAGATAATATTCTTTGGGTGTTTCTAGTTTATTAACAGTTATTTTCTGTTCAGAAATATATGGTTCTAATAATTTTGTTAATTCATCACCATTTAATTCTCTTTTAATATTTTCAGAATTAAAAACCCAATATGTGTAATTATTATCAACAATAAAAGAATTATTTTTAATCATTCATTTTGGAAGCGATAATTTATATTCAACATAATCAATAAGAATAGATTGTGGTTTATCTTTAACAATTTGTTCTTTTTTAAATTCTATTTGCATAATAATCCTTTCCTAATATGTCCTGTTGCTTCTAGCATAAAGGACATATATTTTGATTTTTAAATTATTAATAATACTATTATTAGTTTTATTCATTCCAGAAATTCTGGGCTCAAAAATAAATTGTGAAATTTTAAAAAACATTGAGGCATTCGATTCAATATTTATTTAATTTGTGTTAAACAAATTAATATTCTAATTGAACCGGCACCGCTCAATTTTTTTTACAAGTTTGAAATTTATTTTCTCGCCCAAAAATTTTTCAAAAAAAATAAAAAATAAAACCAACACTTGCTCACTGGTGAGTGGCAAGGTTGGTTAAATAAAGAATAGAATTAATACAATAGGTCCCTACAACAGGTCTATATATACTAGTTTCCAATTCGCTCCCACCCCAAGAATTACCATTAAATGGTTAGTATATTTTATTAGGCATCATCCACTTTTTATTTATCCATGCAAGTCCACATGTTCTAGCTACTATTTTTAACAACTGTGTTGTAGTTCACTTTTTTAGTTCCTTAACACGTGTTGATAATAGTATTAAAGAGGGTTATTAAAAATTTTAAAATTTTACAATTACAAAAAAAGACAAGAATTTTATTCTCGTCTTTTGTCATTTATTTTTAATTCAAGGGTTTAAAAAAGAAAGGAGCTATTTAAGGGAAATGAGTTGTTATCGACATCTTCGACACGCTCCCATTTATTGCTAATAATTTATTAATGGTAGTACTAGTATCATCAATAGTATTAATAATACTACCACTTGTTAAAGTTAATGTTGTTAATGTACTTAAAATGATTAGTAATTGTTTCATATTAGTTTTTCCTTTTTTTAACTTACTAACTGGTAATTAAAATTAAAATTAAAATCAGGGAATGTTAAAGTAGCACGATCACTAATAGTTTTGCCAGCAAATCTTTCTGATAAATCAAGAGTATAAAGTGTATTATCTTTAGTTGGTTGTGTTTCGCTGTCAGTAAATACTATTTTTACATTATTTAACTCTCAACCCGATTTTGTTGTTACTGCAACATCGGTTTCTAGAAAAATACTTTTTGTTTGAGTAATTAAATCTCAGAAATTATTTACCTTACCAACTTTAATATCTTTACTAATATCAACTGACATACCACTTGGTTTTGTGTCACCATCTAATAAATAATTCATAGTGAACTGTCCAGTAAATGCATTCTCAACTGGACGATAAGAATTGTTATTAATTGTATTTAATAAACTATCTTTATTAGTAATTCAATTACCTAATAAATTATCTTGTTCATAAAAATGTTGACCTTCTTGTAAAATATTTGCATCTTGACCATCTTTTAATCAAATACCTTTTAATGCAAAATCTTTTGGTGAAGAATAATTACCAGTAATATTATTTTTATTATGACCATGAACAATTGCCTTAATGCTATCTAAACTTTTTGTTAATTTATGATCATTAGGACTAGCAGTTATTTTTATTTCAATATTTTTACCTAACTTATTATTAAAGATATTATCACCAACTTTTAAATTTGTTGATATTGTATAATCACTATCTTCAATATTAAGATCTGAATAATTTTTTTGGAAATAATTTTGACAAATTGTTTGAACACCTTTAATAATTTGATCATTAATAAATTTAAGATTATCTTCTGATAAACTAACATCAGCATTAATATAGTTACCATTTTTATCTTTTTGATTATCTAAAGTAATTTGAAAGTTTTTATTATCTTTATCATTATTATATTGTGCTTCAATTTCATTAGTTAATTCTTTCATACTACTTAAATCAGCAATATCATTTTTAACATTTATAGTGCAATCATCTTTTTTTCCTGTAAAGTTTCAAGGATTATTATCTAAAGATGTAATTGAAAATTGAACAGGAACACTTTTAGTAAAGTTTTGTGATTCTGAACCATTTTGAAATTCAATTTTGTAATAACTAGGTTTAATTTCTTTTTTGGGTACATTTAATGCTTTACTTAAAGTTGTTGCAAATTGATCTTGAATTGTTGGAATTAATCATTTTTCTTTTATTGAATCAATAGTAGCATTTTCAGGATTA
Organism: Spiroplasma ixodetis; assembly: GCF_027923845.1. Classification (GTDB taxonomy): domain Bacteria; phylum Bacillota_I; class Bacilli_A; order Mycoplasmatales; family VBWQ01; genus Spiroplasma_E; species Spiroplasma_E ixodetis_A. The sequence continues at coordinate 1,296,108 of NZ_AP026933.1, read as the reverse complement.
GTAATATTAATAATTTTATCAGGAAAGTTAACTGGTAAACTAGCAATATTAATTGCAACTTGATTTATAATATTAATATTAATTTTTTCGATATTAATGTTAGTATTTTCAATACCAAAAATTGATGCTTGATCATTAGTTGTTAAATTTAAAACATAACTTTTAGACTCATTAAAGTTCTTTGGCAAAATAAAAGAAGTATTAGTTATCGGTTTTTTATCCTTACCAACAGTAAACTTAACTGCTGGATTATAATTAGCATTTAAGAAAAAATTAATTGGTAATAAATTTGAATTATCATTATCAATATCACTTTCAATTTTAGGATCAGTTTTTTGTAAATTATTATCAATACTACTTAAAACATTTGTAAAATCAATATTACCATTATCAGCAGCATTTTCAATAACATTAAAATTAACAATATTTGTTGATTTACTAAAATAAGCAATAGTAGAATTTAAACTAATAGGTTTAGAGTTACGATGATGTTTTTGATAATAATCATCTCATAATTTATTATTAGAATTAGGATTAAATTCAGAATTATTGAAAGCAGCAGTAGTATGTAAGAGTAATATTGTAGTAACTGTTGTAGAACCAAATGCTAATAAATACAACGAAAATAATAAGATTCTTTTCTTCTTATTTTTTTTAACATTAATTGTATATATTGAATTAGATCCTGTTTTTATTTTTTTATGTTTATCCTGATTAACCATATCTTTACTCGGGCTATTACTATTTATTTTATATTTCATTTTAACAATCCTTTCCTAGCATTATTTTTTAAATAATCTAAAGTGAAAAATATAGCTTAACGCTTTAACTTGCTATTTTTAACTAAAATATTAAAATAGGAAAAAATATTAAAATAGTTTAAACGTTAGTTTTAATAAAATAAAACTAAGGTTTAAAGTAAACCAATTAAATTTAGTTTTTATATTTTAATATTAATAATTTTAATAATTATATAAACTTTGCTATACACCTATTAAAATTATAAGGAAAGAAATACTCTGCCCTTAAAAATAATATTACACTTATTATAAAAAAAGACAATATTCTTTTTAAAAAAAGATTGAATATTTTTAATTAAAAAGAACACTAATAGTAAAATAATTTTCAAAATAATTTTTCTTAATTAAGATAAAAATTGCAAAATTGTAAAGGTAAGTGCAACTAAATTATTTTTCTATTCAAATATTCAATTGGTGAAAGATAATTTAGTATTTTTCTGGGTCTTTGGTTTAAAGACAATATAAATTTATGAACTTCATTTTTATTAGTTTTTGAAAAAATAAATTTTTTAGGAAATTTTTCTCTAATTAAACCATTAGTATTTTCATTAGTACCTCTTTGTCAAGGTGAATATGGATTTGCAAAATAAATTTTCACATCTAACTTTTTTCAAGTTGTTGTCAATTTGCAAATTCTTTACCACGATCAAAAGTAATAGTTTTAACAATATTTTTAGGAAGAATTGATAAATAATGAATGATATTTTTATTAATAACTTTAGTAGTTTTGTTTTTAACTAACATTGCTAAAGTAAATCGTGATACTCTTTCAACTAAAGTTATTAAACATGATTTACTTTTACCTCTTGATGATACTATAGTATCTCCTTCTCAATGACCAAGAGTTATGCGATCATTAACATTATTATCTCGTTCTTTAATTGATTTACCATTAAATTTACCACGATTTTCTTGAGATCTTCGTTTTTTACCTTTTCTTCTTAAATTTTTACTAGTAACTTTATCAAATAATCCAGAATAAATTCAATTGTAAATTGTTTTAAAGCTGATAGCTCATTGTTTATGAAAATTTTTAATTCTGCCATAAATTTGTTCAGGTGATCAGCCCAATAATAGTTTTTGTTGTATATATTTGACTAAATCTTTATATTTAAACTTATGAAAAATAATATGTGATTTTTTTCTATTTACAGCTTTATTTTGTGCAATTAATGAAAAATAATGATCATTATCTTTATTTCTATTAACTTCTCGAATAATAGTACTAATACTTCGATTAAGATTTTTAGCTATTTCACTAATTTTAACTTTAAATTTCAATTGATTCTCAATATAAATTCTTTCATCTATCCCAATATGTTTATAACTCATATAAAAACTCCTTACTTTTTCTAAACTAAATTTAGCATTATGAAATTTTTATATGAGAATTTTTTGCAATTTTATTTACTTGCACTTACAAGTATAATTCAGCAATTAAATTAAAAATTCAATGATTGAATTAAATAGTCATTGAATTTTTAATTTATGATTAATTTTTTTTAATATTACATTCAACATGCATTGCTTGTAAATTTTCTAAACTATTATTATTTGGATCACCATCAATGTGATCAATATTTCAAGCAAATGCTGAAGTTGGTTGTTCACCTTGATAAGCACCTTTTATCATTGGCAAACAACATCACGGACAAGGAGCTTGTACATTCAATGTTCAAAATTCAGATAATCCTTTAAAATATTTCTCCATTTTTTGAATAGAATAGTTTCATATTTTTTCTTTGTCTTCTTTTTCTCACTTTTTACGACGTGCCACAATGAATTAACCCCTTTCGTATTAAATTATACTATAAGTTACAATATTTTTTTATATTTTTTTAAACTTAATATTACAATTTATTTTATTAACGTGCTAATAATCTATTATAAGCAGTTTGCATTTGTGGGTCAAAACTACGAGTATATAAACCGTTAAAATATCCTTCATGATGCTTACTTGGATCTAATGGATCAGGTAATTGACCATTTTTTGGAATATATACATGCTTTCAAATTTCTGCTGAAAAATTAGTACTAACTTCATCCATAGCTGCTTGTAAAGGTGAGGTATAACCAAATTCACTACTTAAATCAACTTGTGTTTGTTTTTGCATTATATAATTAATAAATTTAAAAGCTAAATCTTTATGAAGAGAATCTTTACTAATTACCATATCATCATTTCAAACATTAGTCCCCATATATGGTCTAACAACAAGGTACTTACCATTATAAGAAGCAGGATCATCAGCAATTGCAGATAATAAATCACCGTTATACATCATTGCTACATCCCACTTATTTTCATTACTAATTTCATCAACAATATCATCATTTAATAATTTTGTATTTTTATTTTTGATAACTGGTTCTAACCAATCACTTGCATCTTTAATTTCAATTGGACTATGAGCATTAATATTATCAGAAAATTCATTTCCTACTTGATTATATTGACCTGAACCAGTATTTTCTCCTCATTTATTTTTATAGTGTAAATCAGTAAGCGCAGTCATAAATAAGTTATGCATATCATCATTTAAAACGATACGTTTACCCAATTTTGCAGCATCTGTTAAAACACTTCATTGAACATTTGAACCATCAGCTTTAATACCAAGATCACTAAGATTATTTGTATTAGTAGTATTAATTACTAATACAACATCACCTCAAAAATAAGGAATACTATAACTATTTAAACCAAATTTATTTAAAATTCCATCACTATTTTCAACTCGATAATTATTCATTAATTCATATAAATCATGATTTATATCTTCTTTGGGATTAAAATCAATTCTACTATCATATTCAATATCACCTGCAGAATTTTTTGATGCAATTGGAAAAAGTCTATCTTCACTTGCTAATTTAGCCACCATATAATCACTAGGAACCATTACATCATAACTAGTAGTATACAATTTAGCATACAATGATTCATTATCATCAAAAGTTGAATATTTTATTTTAACTTGATATTTATTTTCAAATTCTTTTAAAATATTGGGATTCATATATTCGCCTCAATTAGCAATTGATAAATCATAAACATTAGTATAAATGTAGAAAGCACCCAAACTAATAAAACTTGATAATAAGATGATACTAATCATAATTAATTTTCACGGTCATAGTAAAAAACGATACTTCTCTCTTCTTAATTTTGAGCGTTCTTCTTTTAACTCTTTCTTTTTTTTAATCTTATTCTTTATATGTTCAATTCAAATTGATTCCATCTCAAGTTTTGCTTCAAGTTTAGAAATTTGATTAATAAGTTTCGGGTGATTTTTAATATAATCTTGAATTTTAATAATATCTTGCTCAGTTACAATTTCAAAATTACCATCACTATATAATGATTTACGCTTTCTACCTTTACTCTTAACCTTTTTATAGTTAAAACCATTTAATTGTAAATAATATTTAGTTAACAACTTCTCAGTTTTAATAATTTTTTTATCATGATAAATACCTTTATCAATTTTTTCATTACGTTGTTTAATTTGTTTTTTGCAAAGAATATAAGTATTTCAAGAAATAATAAGTACTGCAATTAATAAAATAATTATTGTTGAAAAAGCATTAATATAAGGCTTAATTCGTTTTAAAGAATAAATAAAAGTTGAAACGTTAGAAGTATTACCGCCAGTAAAATAAGAAATTAAAAAATCATCAAAACTCATAGCAAACGCAATAGCTGCACCGGCAATAATTGCCGGTTTAATTGTTGGTAATACAATTTTACGTAGCGTATATCAAGGGGTCGCTCCTAAATCTTGACTTGCTTCTAATTGTGACATATTTATTGATCTAATTTTTGGTAAAACAGTGATAATAACATAAGGAATATTAAAAGAAATATGAGAGAAAATTAATGTTCCAAGACCAAAACTAAAACCAAATGCCATAAATAATAACATTAAAGAAACAGCAGTAACAATATCAGCATTAACTAAAGGAATATTAGTAATCCCTAAAGTAATATTACGTGTTATTTTTTTTGTTTTACTTAAACCCAAAGAAGCAAACGTACCAATAATAACAGCAACAAAAGTAGAAATAAAAGCAACAATTAATGTTACACTAACCGATTCTCAAAGTTCACTTTGTTGAAATAAATCGTAATAAGGTTGCAATGATCAAGAATTTCAACTGCGAACTGAATCGCCACCATTAAAAGAGAATATCATTAAAACTAAAATTGGAGTATAAAATAATAAAAAGATAATAGCTAAATAACTATTTTTAAAAAAAGATCTCATTAATTAATACCTCCTATTTTTTTACCAGTAGCTCAACTACCAATCGCTTTTAAAGTAAAAATAATAATTAAAACAATAATACCTAAAATAACAGAAATAGCAGCACCATAAGCAAAATTAGCACCACGATAAAAATATGATTCAATAATATTTGCAATTAAAATAGTTTTTCCTTCACCAATATATTTAACTACTACTAGTGAAGTCATAGCACTTAACATCATTAAAGTAAAACCAGAAACAATACCAGGCACTGAAAAACGAAAGGTAACTTTTCAAAATGTTTTCATCTTAGAAGCTCCTAAATCTTGACTTGCTTCTAATAAATTGCGATCTGTTTTTTCTAAAGAATTATAAATTGGTAAAATAACGAAAGGCATAAACATATAAACCATTGCTAAAATAATACCAATTGGAGTTCCTAATAAAACATTAGGACCTAAAATACTAAAAATAATTTGTAATCCAATTGTACGTAATAAAATGTTAATTCAAATTGGTAAAGTAACTAAAACCCAAATATTTTTTGAAGCAATTTTTGTGGACATAAAAGCCATAATATAAGCAATGGGATAACCAAAAATAACAGCAATTAAAGTGGCAACAAATGAATAACCAATTGAACGTAATAAAACCATAACATAACTATTTTCTTTAAAAAAATCATTAAAATTACTAAATGTAAAACGAAATATTCAAGCATTATTAGTTGCTTTAATAATTGAATATAAAATTACAATTAATAATGGCAATACAATTAAAATTACCATCACCAATAAATATGGATAAGCAAGCGTAACTCATGATTTAAAACCAAAATTTACTGATTTATCTTTGATTTTATTTTTAATAAAACTTATTTTTTGGTTTGTTTTTTTTCAACATAACAATGCTTTTTTCTTTTTTACTCGTTTCATTTTCGATTTATTTTTTGCTACCTCTTGTAAAGAAACATTATTTTTTTTAAGTTTAAACCATTTTTTAAATCTATACTTTTTTTTATTTTGATTATCAATAATTTTTTTTGGATTTGAATTATTAACTAACATATCTTGTGATTTTAAAATTTGTGTTTTAATATTACGTTTAAACAAATTTTTCATTTTACTCTTCAATTTCCTTTCACATAACATGAATATCTTCAACATTTCATTTTAAACCAACACGGTTACCTACTTCAAAATTATCAGTAGTATAAACTATCCATTTGCGTTTATTAGCAATAATTTTAATTTCTCATAATAATCCTTTAAAAGCAATAGTTTTAATAGTTCCATCAAAAAAACCACTACCTGCATTAACTAAATCAATATCTTCTGGTCGAATAACAATATCAATATTACGTTCTTGTTCACCAAAACCAGTATCAGAGCATGCAAATTTTTTACCGTCAAAACGAACACAATAATCATTAACAAATACACCATTTTCAATAACATTAGAGCTACCAACAAACTGTGATGTTCATTTATTTTCAGGCTCATTGTAAATATCTTGTGGTGTCCCAATTTGTTGAATTTGACCTTGATTTAAAACAACTACCCGATCTGACATAATAAATGCTTCTTCTTGATCATGAGTAATAAAGATAAAAGTAATATTAATTTCTTCTTGAATTTTTTTTAATTCTACTTGCATTTGTTGACGTAATTTCAAATCCAAAGCAGCAAAAGGTTCATCTAATAATAAAATTTTAGGATTAAGAACTAATGCTCTAGCTACTGCTACTCTTTGTTTTTGACCACCAGATAAATCATTAACATCTTTATCTTCCATACCATTTAATTTAACCAAATCTAAAGCTTTTTTAACTTCTTTTTTGATTTTTTCACGATCAATTTTTCTTAACTTTAAACCATAAGCAATATTATCAAAAACATTTAAATGTGGAAATAAAGCATAATTTTGAAAAATAGTATTTATTTCTCTTTTATGAATTGGAATTTTAGTTAAATCCTTACCTTTAAACAATAATTGACCATTGTTTGGTTGTTCAAAACCAGCAATAATCCTTAATAATGTTGTTTTTCCACAACCACTAGGACCAAGAATGGTAAGAAATTCACCTTCATGAATATTTAAACTAATTCCTTTTAAAACAACTTTACCATCATATTCTTTGGTAATATTACGTAATTCTAAAATATTTACACTCATAATTTCCTCCTTTAAATGGTTTAAAAAATTGGTGGATTTGAAACTCATAAAATAGTTGCAATTGAATTATTGGGATTTTCTAAATAATGTTTTTCATTACCTTTAATATAAAATGCTTCATTAGCTACTGCTTTTACTCTCGTTGCACCATAATGAACAAATACTGTTCCACTTAATACATATCCAAAGATCTGACCTTGAAATGGCGGAATTTTATTTGAATTACCAAATGGTTTTAAAGTTAAAATTACTGGTTCTAATGTTAATTTTTGAGCATTAGGAATAATTCATTTTATTTGATAATCTTCTTCGTCACTAACAGTAACATCTTGTGATTTAAAAACTATTTTTTCTTTTACTTCACCAGCAAAAAAGGTTGATAATGGACAATCAAAAATGTCTAAAATACTTTTTAGTGTTTCAATACTGGGTGAAGAAACATCATGCTCTAACTGACTAATAAATCCCTTTGATAAATCACAACGTTTCCCTAACTCTTCCATAGTTAAATTGTGTTTCAATCTTAAAGTTTTTAACTTTCTTCCAATTTTCATATTGATTATTTTCTCCTTTTGTTTATTTATACTAAACTTTAAGTTAAATAATACAAATAAAATTATATAATATTTTTTTAAAAAAACAATTATTTATTTTATTTTTAATGCTGAATTATACTTGTAAGTGCAAGTAAATAAAATTGCAAAAAATTCTCATATAAAAATTTCATAATGCTAAATTTAGTTTAGAAAAAGTAAGGAGTTTTTATATGAGTTATAAACATATTGGGATAGATGAAAGAATTTATATTGAGAATCAATTGAAATTTAAAGTTAAAATTAATGAAATAGCTAAAAATCTTAATCGAAGTATTAGTACTATTATTCGAGAAGTTAATAGAAATAAAGATAATGATCATTATTTTTCATTAATTGCACAAAATAAAGCTGTAAATAGAAAAAAATCACATATTATTTTTCATAAGTTTAAATATAAAGATTTAGTCAAATATATACAACAAAAACTATTATTGGGCTGATCACCTGAACAAATTTATGGCAGAATTAAAAATTTTCATAAACAATGAGCTATCAGCTTTAAAACAATTTACAATTGAATTTATTCTGGATTATTTGATAAAGTTACTAGTAAAAATTTAAGAAGAAAAGGTAAAAAACGAAGATCTCAAGAAAATCGTGGTAAATTTAATGGTAAATCAATTAAAGAACGAGATAATAATGTTAATGATCGCATAACTCTTGGTCATTGAGAAGGAGATACTATAGTATCATCAAGAGGTAAAAGTAAATCATGTTTAATAACTTTAGTTGAAAGAGTATCAAGATTTACTTTAGCAATGTTAGTTAAAAACAAAACTACTAAAGTTATTAATAAAAATATCATTCATTATTTATCAATTCTTCCTAAAAATATTGTTAAAACTATTACTTTTGATCGTGGTAAAGAATTTGCAAATTGACAACAACTTGAAAAAAGTTAGATGTGAAAATTTATTTTGCAAATCCATATTCACCTTGACAAAGAGGTACTAATGAAAATACTAATGGTTTAATTAGAGAAAAATTTCCTAAAAAATTTATTTTTTCAAAAACTAATAAAAATGAAGTTCATAAATTTATATTGTCTTTAAACCAAAGACCCAGAAAAATACTAAATTATCTTTCACCAATCGAATATTTGAATAGAAAAATAATTTAGTTGCACTTACCTTTACAATTTTGCGTATTAAAAAGTGGTTGTCAATGAAGAATGTTACCAAAAAATTTTCCAAAATGACAAACTGTATATTATTATTTCCAAATTTGAAGTAAAAACAATGATAAAGAACCTAGTGTATTGCAATTAATTTTAAAAAAATTAGTTAAAAAGATTCGTATTAAGAATCATCGAAAAGAAAAAACTAGTTTTTGTATAATTGATTCGCAAAGTGTTAAAAATACAGATACTACTGAAAATAAAGGTTATGATGCTGGTAAAAAGATTTCAGGAATAAAACGTCATATTGCAGTTGATACGCAAGGTTTACCACATGCAATTTACATAACTACAGCAGAAAAAACAGATCGTAATAGTGCTATCATAATGATTAAAAGTGAAAAAGAAAATCTTTCTACAGTTCAAAAAATAATAGTAGATGCTGGCTATACTGGTGAAAAATTTGCTTCTGCAATCAAAACAATCATAAATGCAAATGTTGAAGTTGTAAAACGTAATGAATTACATTCTTTTGTAGTACTACCAAAAAGATGAGTTGTAGAACGAAGCTTTGCATGATTAGAAAAATGCAGAAGATTATGAAAAAATTGTGAAAGAAAACTAAATACTAGTTTACAAATGGTTGTTCTGTCCTTTATTTCAATTTTATTAAAAAGATTCTAAACAGGTTCTTAAATTACTTGTTAACAATGGCTGTTTTTTATAAGCAATTGAATAGGCAACAATAACTGATGCTGGGGGGCTGCTAACATGATTACAATAACGCCTAATCCAACAGTATCTAATTTTCATGCTCCAGTTTCTTTTCCAATTGCCGCAACTGCACAAACTAATGCTAATCCAAATAATGGTGCAAAAATAATTTTCATTACCATTCCAAATCATACTTTTTTATTTTGTGCAGCATCTTTAAAATTACCTTTTGCTAAAGTAATTCCAATTGCCAATCATGCTAATGGCGTACATAATGCCTCTAAAGTTTTTGTTACTTTAAACAATGGTGGAAATGTATTATCTAATCGTAATGGTGAAAAATATTGACCACTAGTAATATCATTTTGATCAGGAACAATAGCAATTCCAGGAATTAATTGTATAACTCAAAAAATAAATCCAACCATAGTTGCAATTAAAATTGGATTTAAAAAAATCTGCTTTACATTCTTTATTAAATTTTCTCTTTTTATTACTTTCATTTCTGATTTAATTTGTACATATCCATCAGTATTTAGTTTTGTATCAACAATAAAATCAGCACCAGTTTGTCCTTTTATTACTACTGCTGCTTTAATAGGTTTGCTCATTACAATAAACCCTAATGAATATAAAAATATTCGATATGGAATATTAAAAATATTAGCCGGTAAGGTGGCAGCTCCATTATCAAATAGTACTGTTACTACAGGAATTCCAAAAAATGTTGTTGAAGCAAATACAGTACACATTGCTAATGTATCTTGAATATCCTTATCATATTTAATATAAAAATATTTAGCAACTATTCCCAGTATCATATAGAATAAAAAACCAACTAGTAAAATTGCAACTTGCGTTTTAACTTGCTCTGTTGTTGTATTTGTCATAAAACCATCAAAAGCTAAAGATGGTAAACCAACAACCATAACAATTTTAATTAAAACCGCTTCTCAGTCTTTTTTAAATGTCCCTCTCTTCGTTAAAAATCAACCTAAAAAAATTACAAATATCGTTGCTAAAATTGCACTTCAAAATCCTCAAGCTTTTAATGTATTTATAACAGCTTGACCAACATCAGTTTGTAAATAAAATTGCATATTTCTTTCTATTTCTCCCTTCTTTAATACTTTCTCCTTTCTCTAAAATCTAAGTATTTTGTAACTACTTATGTGTTATTATATAACTTTCAAATAAAAAATAAAACTAATTTACCAAATTTTCAATATTGTGTATAGAGTAATAAATTTGGTAAATTAAAGTTGTAATATTTTTTTAAAGTTACAGACCCATTCTTTTCATAGTTCTAGCTGGTGATTTTTGTCTATTATCTTTTTCTGGAATAAATCCATTTACTCTAGTTTCACTAGTTTCTTTTTCTAACTCTTTTAGTTTATTTTTTCATTCTTGAAATTCTGATCATATTTCTTTTGTTTTTTCTTCAGATTCAATTTGATACTTTTCTTTTTTATTTTCAGTAAAAACATCTTTTATTTTTTTTATATGTTTAGGTTCTAAATATTTTGAAAATGCAATATTTTATTGTGATTTTTCGTTTCATTTATTGATTGATTGGTAATATTTTTTTGAAAATTTATTTCTTTTAAATTTTCGATTTAATTCTTTTTTGCAAGTTTCAAAAGTTTTTGATTCATTTTTTTCTCTAGTTTGTAGCAAACAGTTTAAAATTCTTTCTTCTATTACTTCTTTTGAATTTAAAGATATGTCTTTTAAATATTGAACTTCTTCTTCTAAATTATTTGATCTATTTTCTAGTTCTTTTATTTTTTGTTCTAATTCAAGTTGATACTTGTCTTTTACAATTGAAGACATTACTGGTCTTAATTTTTTAGCACATTCACATAAAATTTTGTAACAAATACCAACAACAATACCAGCAATAGTAAAAGGTAATCAATCCATAATAGCACTTGACACAACAAATGTACTAATTATTGGTGTGATAATTATTTTAGCAATAGGAGATGTGGCACCCCACGCAATAAAAAATATTAAACCATGAAAAATCTTTCATATAAACCTTTTAAAAATTCAATACGAACTTCTCCCCACATGTACTTGTGGAGGGAATAATGAAACTGAATGAATTCAACAATGCTTTTCAAACTGAAAAACAATGTCTTGCATATATAGCAAATTTGAAAGAAAACAAATGTATTAGGTGTTTTAATTTTAATTTGAATACTTCTGATTTAAAAAGAATGAGATGTTTAAAATGTAATCAAACATTTAGCATTCTCACAGCCACCATATTTTCAAGGTCACAAACATCTTTAACATCTTGGTTTTATCTTATCTTTAGATGAATAAACACCAAACATGGAATTCCATCAACAGATATTGCAAAAGAATTGGGAGTGACTTTGAAAACTGCTTGAAGAATGACTCATAAAATCAGAACACGTATTGCAAAACAAAAACCTCAATTTATTGTTGAAGGTACAGTGCAAATTGATGAAATGTATCTTTCACATATGGGTTTTAAAAACAAGGAAGATCCTTGGTGAATAAAACCTTGATTGTTGGCATTTATCAAAAAACAACCAATAATTTAATTGTGAAAGTATTGAAAAACGCAAAGAGTAAAAATCTTTTGCAGTTTGCAAAAAACCACATTTCTTCAAAATGTCTTGTATATACTGATTCTTGAAAAGGATATTGCGATTTTAAATCAGTTTTCACTAAGCATGAAACAGTTAACCATCAAGATGGCTATGTTTCAAAAATTGGTGTAAATACCAACCAAATTGAATCAGTTTGAAAACATATAAGAAGAACATTTAAACACATATCAAAGTTGCAAAACATCATGTTCATTTATATGCTAAAGAAGCTGCATATAAATTCAACAAGATACCTAGTTTTGAAACTGTAATTCTATGTTTGATTTAAAAATGTGGGGAGAAGTCCGTAGATAGGCTTTTCTCAGCATTTATGTGATAAAATTAAAATAGTACATAAAGGGAGAAAAGCCATTCAATATTTATCTTGTACTTCTTCTGTAATATTATCTTGTTTTTGATTTGTAATAGTTCTTACAAATTCTAAAAATGGTGTTCTAATGATAGTTGTATGTTTAGATTCTTTTTTTATAAGCTTTGCATTATTTTTAATTTCATTTAAAAATTGCTTATAACGTAAATGTCTAATTTGTTGAACAATTTCATTTTTTTCAAAATAAATTAATAATTCTCAAACTTTTTTTCTTTTATCATCATATAATCTTAATAAAAAAAAGGTTTTATCTTCTCTTTTTATTATTTCATCATAAATAAAATAATCTTCATTTTGTTTCTTAATAATTGTTCTAAATTGAAAACATTTTTTATCTTTTTCATCAAAATGATTTTCAAATTTACATGTTTCACCATGATGTCAATTTTGATGACACCTAATAAAATTTTTAGTAAATCATGTTAAATCTGCTACATTTCTTAATTCTTCTTCAATAATAGTTTTTGTTTGTAAACTCATTTTGATTCCCCCTTATTTAAATAAAAACCCATTATTTTAAAAATAAAAAACAATAGGTTTATTTAGTTTACACTTATTTTTGCTAAAGTTTTAAAATTATGCAATAAACTTTTTAATATTTTTTACAAGTTTGGTAAATTTAATTTAGATTTAACTGTTGATGATTGAGTTTGTAAATCAATTGCGTTGATATCTTTTTTTCAATGTCATCAAAATCACTATCACATTCTAAATTACTTTCTAATTCATTAACTTTGTATTTTAATCTTTCTGCCAAATTCATATTGGAACTTTCAATATCATTTATTTTAAATCATTTTCCATCAAATAGTAATTCATATACTATTGTTTCTTCAGATTTATCATTTGTATTTAATAAACCAGAATAATTAGATTCCTCTTTATTTGGATTTTTCAAAGTAACACTTAATTTATACATGCAAAATGATAAACATAGTTCATCAAGGGGTAAAGAAATATTTTTAGTTCAAATTATTTGCTTAGAATCTTTATTAATACAGTTCAATACTACTGATTGTAAAAATTCTTTTTCTAATCCTAATAATTGCTTTGAAATAGTTATTTCTGTTGTTAATTCTTTACGAAATACTTGTGTTGCTGCTACTCAAAGTATTTTTAACGCAGCCGCTTTTTTATTAGGTGATGTTTTTAACTTTAATCTATCTAAATGACTAATCTTTGTTTGACTTTTTTCTTTATTCATAAATTTTCTCCATTCAAATTAATAATCTTATTTAATTTTCGAACTTCTCCCCACATGTACTTGTGGAGGAAACAATGAAATTGAATGAGTTCAATAATACTTTTCAAACTGAAAAACAATGTCTTGCATATATAGCAAGTTTGAAACAAATCAAATGTAGTAGGTGTTCTAGTTTTAATTTGAATACTTCTAATTTAAGAAGAATGAGATGTTTGAAATGTCATCAAACATTCAGTATTCTCACGGGCACTATATTTTCAAAGTCACAAACACCTTTAATATCTTGGTTTTATCTCATTTTTAGATGAATAAACACCAAACATGGAATTCCATCAACTGATGTTGCAAAAGAATTGGGAGTGACCTTGAAAACAGCTTGAAGAATGGGTCATAAAATCCGAAGTGCCATTGCTAAACAAAAACCTCAATTCATTGTTGAAGGCATAGTGCAAATGGATGAAATGTATCTTTCACATATGGGTTTTAAAAAACAAGGAAGATCCTTGTTGAATAAAACCTTGATTGTTGGCATTTATCAAAAAACAACCAACAATCTGATTGTGAAAGTATTGAAAAACGCAAACAGTAAAAATCTTTTGCAGTTTGCAATAAACCACATTTCTTCAAAGTGTGTTGTACATACTGATTTTTGAAAAGGATATCGCGATTTGAAATCGGTTTTCACTAAGCATGAAACAGTTAACCATCAAGATGGCTATGTTTCAAAAACTGGTGTAAATACCAACCAAATTGAGTCAGTATGAAAACATATACGAAGAACATTTAAAACACATATCAAAGTTGCAAAACATCATATTCATTTATATGCAAAAGAAGCTGCATATAAATTCAATAACATACCTAGTTTTGAAACTGTAATGCTATGTTTTATTTAAAAATGTGGGGAGAAGTTCGTAGATAGGCTTTTCTCAGCATTTATGTGATAAGATTTAAAAATAGTACATAAAGGGAGAAAAGCCTTAATTTTATTATATGACCAAGTTCTCCATTAATGCCTAATATTTTAACTATTAATAAATTCATTATTTAAATAACATAGTTATTCGAAAATTATTATTTTTATTTATTTTACTGTTTTATTTAACATATCTTTTTATCTTCCTTTTCTCTAAAACTTTAATTTAATAAAAATTCCTAATATAGATAAATTTCTATATTAGGAATTAACTTTATTAAATTAGTAATTAAAATTATAGTTTATTTTTTTAGTCTATCAATAAATATGCTTGTTACTAATTTTATTAACACTATAAAATGTAAGTAAATATTATAATCTTAATAAAAAGACTTTCATTTTATTTAAAAAACCAATATTAATTAGAATAATATATTAATATTATTCATTTTTCCAGTCCAATTAATTACACGACACTATCTTAATTTTTAATTTGATATAATTATAAAAAGAGTAAGTATATTAAAAATAGATTGGGGTATTTTTATGATAGAGGAAATAAATTCTAGTTCAATGAAAGAACCAAAAATTTATCGTATTGGTCTATATAGCAAATTAACAATTCTTATTAATGGTCTTCTAATTACTACAAGTTTAATGATAGGTTGGGCTTTATGAGCAACTATTGGTCGAGATGCAGTTGATAACTATATTAAATGATTCAATAATCCACAACAGCCTAATTCTAATTTACAAATTAGTTTCAATATAATAAGTATTATTGTTTTCATAGTTTCTGGTTTATCTTTAGCATTAGTAGTCGTACCTTTTATTTTTTTAAAAACTAAAAATAGTGTATCAGCACTTTTTTGTTTAATAAGTTTTATTTTTTCAGCAATATTTGTTATCTTTCTTATTGTATTTTTTATTTTTAGATTTAAAACTTTTACTTTCTTAGCTAATAAAAAAGACGGCGAAATAATAAATACAACTGGTAACTTTCTAATAACTTTTTTACCATGAATGTTGGCTAAGCTATTTGCAATACTTTTATTAATCCACAGTCTTTGATTAATTATTAATATTACCTCTAAATACAAATCAAATACACTATTAATGCCTATTGCTAAACCAAAAGCAAAACAAGAAACAGTAATAGCAAAACAAGAAGTTGATGATACGATAACGCTTCCTAACGTCGTACCAATACCAGTAACTCAAAATAATGAAGAACAACAAATAGCAAACCAAAAAACTAACAATACTGTTCTTAAGCAAGATCTAACACAAGAAAAAATAATCACTAACCCTTCAACAGCAACTGTCCATTATACTAATCATGAACTATCACAAACACCAACGCAAGGTGCCTATCATGCCGAAACTGTTTCACCAACACCAGGTACTCTTACTAATCTTAAATCCGAATCTATTACAAATGAAGAAGAAATAAATGATAATATTGAAAATATAACAATATATTCAGAACCAACAGTTGAAAAAACAAGTGTAGAAGATACAACAATATATTCAAAATCACCAACAACAGAAAGTAATATTAATACCGAAACTAATTACCAACCAAAAAATCAAGGTGGTTTTGATGTTAAAGACAGTAGTTATTCTGAATCTGAAACATCTAATTTTAATGAACAAGCAACAACAATAACTGTTGAAGAAACACAACCAATAATAGAGAAAACAAACACAAAAACAAAAAAAGAAACAATCGAAGTGCAAAAAGTTACTACTCACCATTGAACATTAGAACAAATTGAAGCTGTTTGAGAAAAAGCGGAAATAATTGATGGTGTTAGTGATAAATTATATCGTAAAGATTATAGTGGTGCTTGAATGTTTCGTGATTCATTTACCACTGATTATAGCCCAGCAGATAACTTAGAAACTTACTCTTGAACTATTGTTCTACATCGTCCTACTAGTCAACAAGGAACAACTGAATTATATAATCTAGATCCAATGAATATTGTTAATGCAAAAAGTAAAGGTGAAAATTACCCTTCTTGAAAAACTAAAATTTCTTCAAAAGGAAATAAAAATATTGTGAAAGAACAACATTGAAAAGCAAGAACATAATAAATATAATAAATAAATACCAATTAAACTTAAAAACAATTTATCTTGCTAACAAAAATAAGTCAGTTTTACCAATTATTTTTTTAGAACAATTATTAATACTACTTAAACCATTGACAACCACTATCAAAGAATACAACTTTGAATGTACTATTAATAATACTAATTTCACAACTCTACAATTATTTTCCAAATTTCAAATTAATCGTTTAATTTGAAAAATAATTAGTTTTCAAAATCAATTAAATAACAAATTTAATTATCAACAAAGTATAAAAATTATTAATGATGCTATTAACTTAAAAATTAATAATTTCTCAATTGATTTAAAATATAATCTTCCTCATCAAACAGTAATTGATGTTAATAATGATTTACAAATATGTATGCAATTAAAAACACCTCATATTAGCTATGATAGTTATAATCACAAACAAAATCTTACTATTAAAAGATACATTAATAATTTCTTAAAAAAACACAAATATGATAACTATGAATACTATAGTTATAGTAAAAATACTAATAATCAATCAAAATATATTATTGCATATTGTTTATTAGAAAACTATTATGGAATTGGTCCAAATGCTGTTTCATATATTAAAACAGAAGATAAAGCAATAATAATTACTAATAGCAATAACATTAATAATAACAATCAAAAAAATAGTATCTTATCAACAAATGAAATTTTAATCCAAAAATTAATACAAGGTTTATTACTAAAAAAGGGAATAAAATTTAACAAAAGTGATAACATTCTAGAGCAGCCACTGATTAGTAAATTAATCAAAAATAAACAAATAAAAATAAAAAATAATCATTTATCTTGCACAAATAGTTCCTGATTATTGTTAAATGATTTAATAGTTGATATTATAACTAATACTACTATTTAAATTTATATATCAAGGAGTGAATAAATATGAAATTCAATGAAAAATTGTTAAAAGAAAAATATTTTCCGCAAGCACTAACAAAAATAAAAGAAATTGTTAAAATTCAATCATATGCTCAACCACCCACAACAACAGCACCTTATGGGCCTGGTGTTAAAGAAGTATTAGATTATGCTATTAATTTAGGGCAAGAATTAGGTTTTAAAACTTATCGTGACAAAAACAATAAATATGGATATTTAGAATATGGTGAGGGTAAAGAAATATTTGCCATATTAGGTCATCTTGATGTTGTACCACCAGGTAATTTAGAAGAATGAAAAATTTCACCTTTTTCGCCAGAAATTATTAATGATATTTTATATGGACGAGGTGTATTAGATGATAAAGGTCCAACAATTATTATTCTATACTGTTTAAAATATTTAAAAGATCATGGTTATCAACCAAATCGTCGAATTAGAGTTATCTTTGGTTTAACTGAAGAAACAACATGAGATTCAATTAACACATATATGAAGCAAGAAGGTACTCCAACTTTTGGTTTTACTCCTGATGGTATGTTTCCGCTAGTATATGCTGAAAAAGGAATTATTAACTTAGATATTATTGGTATAGGTCATAAATCCATTGTTATTAATGCAGGTGATGCTTACAATGTCACTTGTTCTACTAGTAATATTAATGGTGTTGATATTGAATCATTTGTTAAAATTGGGAAAAATAAGAACTATCGAATTGAAAATAATAATCAACAAATTACCATTCATGGTAAACCAGCACATGGGTCACGACCAGATGAAGGAATTAATGCAGGATTAAGAAGTTTATTAATTTTAAATGAACTTAAAGTTGAACACAATCTAATTAAATTTGTTGGTGATATTTTACAAGAAGATACTGCTTTAACAAAATATTTTGGTGATTTAGATGATGAATCTGGAAGTTTTACTATTAATGTTGGCATCGTTGAAATTAATAGCAAAAATTCAAAATTAGGATGTAATATCCGTATTCCAGTTAAAACTGATTTACAAGAAATTTTAAATAGATTAACAAAAATATTAAAACCTTATAATTTAACAATAAAACAACAACATTATGATAAACCATTATATATGCCACAAGAATCAACAATTGTTATTAAATTAATGGAAATTTATCAAGAAGTTACTGGTGATAAAAAAGCAAAACCAATCGCAATTGGTGGTGGAACTTATGCTAGAGCAATGCCAAATTGTGTAGCATTTGGTGCAATATTTGATCATACTAACTCAACTGAACATCAATATAATGAATGTATTAAAGTTGACGAATTATGAAAATCAATGTTAATTTATGTACGTGCTATTAGTACACTGGGAAGTTTAGAAATTGGTAAATTATAAACGGACTTCTCCCCACATGTACTTGTGGAGGGAATAATGAAACTGAATGAATTCAACAATGCTTTTCAAACTGAACAGCAATGTCTTGCATATATAGCAAATTTGAAAGAAAACAAATGTATTAGGTGTTTTAATTTGAATACTTCTGATTTAAAAAGAATGAGATGTTTAAAATGTAATCAAACATTTAGCATTCTCACAGGCACCATATTTTCAAGGTCACAAACATCTTTAACATCTTGGTTTTATCTTATCTTTAGATGAATAAACACCAAACATGGAATTCCATCAACAGATATTGCAAAAGAATTGGGAGTGACTTTGAAAACTGCTTGAAGAATGACTCATAAAATCAGAACACGTATTGCAAAACAAAAACCTCAATTTATTGTTGAAGGTACAGTGCAAATTGATGAAATGTATCTTTCACATATGGGTTTTAAAAAACAAGGAAGATCCTTGGTGAATAAAACCTTGATTGTTGGCATTTATCAAAAAACAACCAATAATTTAATTGTGAAAGTATTGAAAAACGCAAAGAGTAAAAATCTTTTGCAGTTTGCAAAAAACCACATTTCTTCAAAATGTCTTGTATATACTGATTCTTGAAAAGGATATTGCGATTTTAAATCAGTTTTCACTAAGCATGAAACAGTTAACCATCAAGATGGCTATGTTTCAAAAATTGGTGTAAATACCAACCAAATTGAATCAGTTTGAAAACATATAAGAAGAACATTTAAAACACATATCAAAGTTGCAAAACATCATGTTCATTTATATGCTAAAGAAGTTGCATATAAATTCAACAAGATACCTAGTTTTGAAACTGTAATTCTATGTTTGATTTAAAAATGTGGGGAGAAGTCCGTAGATAGGCTTTTCTCAGCATTTATGTGATAAAATTAAAAATAGTACATAAAGGGAGAAAAGCCATTATAAAAAAAGTTAGAATAAACTATTCTAACTTTTTGGAAATGTTTAGTAATCTGTGTAACTTACAATGGAATGGCAACCCTTTTTAGGACTATTTTTTGGTAGACATTTGTTCATGATATTTAACGGGAGTTAGGTAGTTTAGAGTGCTGTGAATTCTTATGTTGTTATATCAATTTATGTAATCAAATAATTCTAATTTTAATTGGATTAATGATGTAAAATTTTTATCATTAATAAACTCTGTTTTGAAAGTTTTAAAAGTTGCTTCAGCAACAGCATTGTCATAAGGACATCCTTTTTTGCTTAAAGAACGGGTAATATTGAATGCTAATAAAAGTTTATCAATAGTTTTATTATTGAATTCATTACCGCGATCGCTATGAAATATTTGAATATCTTTTAAACAGCGATTTGAGTGCATAAATGCTTGATGTACTAATGATGCATCTTTTTTAACTCCAACACTATGTCCAATAATTTCGCGGTTGTACAGGTCTACTAATAGGCAAATATAGTTTCATTTACAATTAACTTGAACATAAGTTAAATCACTGACAATAACTTCATTTTTAATTCTATTATTAAAGTCTCTATTAACAAGATTGGTAATTTGACTATCATTGACTTTATTATGATGATTTTTGAATGATAATTTAGTGTATTTTGATATTAAATTATGCTTATTCATAATTTTTTTACGGACTTCTCCCCACATGTACTTGTGGAGGGAATAATGAAACTGAATGAATTCAACAATGCTTTTCAAACTGAACAGCAATGTCTTGCATATATAGCAAATTTGAAAGAAAACAAATGTATTAGGTGTTTTAGTTTTAATTTGAATACTTCTGATTTAAAAAGAATGAGATGTTTAAAATGTAATCAAACATTTAGCATTCTCACAGGCACCATATTTTCAAGGTCACAAACATCTTTAACATCTTGGTTTTATCTTATCTTTAGATGAATAAACACCAAACATGGAATTCCATCAACAGATATTGCAAAAGAATTGGGAGTGACTTTGAAAACTGCTTGAAGAATGACTCATAAAATCAGAACACGTATTGCAAAACAAAAACCTCAATTTATTGTTGAAGGTACAGTGCAAATTGATGAAATGTATCTTTCACATATGGGTTTTAAAAAACAAGGAAGATCCTTGGTGAATAAAACCTTGATTGTTGGCATTTATCAAAAAACAACCAATAATTTAATTGTGAAAGTATTGAAAAACGCAAAGAGTAAAAATCGAGGCTTTTTAATAATCTGTGTATCTTTGTTTTACAAAGTTACTAATTTAGATTAATTCTGTCTTCAAATTTTATCATAAAATGAGCAATTGCTGTATTTCAATTTTGAATAGGCAATGTTCATTTTTTTGTTATATTTTCAATTGCCAAGTAAAATATTTTGAAAACTGCCATATCATTAGGAAAAACTTTTTTATTTCTGATGATTTTTCGTAATTGACTATTAACAGATTCAATAGCATTTGTAGTATAAATCACTCTTTTGATTTCTACTGGATAACTAATAAAAACCATTAAATTATCTCAATTTTTATATCAAGATTTAGTAATTTGAGGATATTGTTTATTTCATTTACTTTCAAACGATTCTAAAGCTTGCATTGCTTGTTCTTCACTACATGCACTATAAATTGGTTTTAAATCTGCAACTAGACCTTTTCGATGTTTGTATGAAACATATTTTAAACTATTTCTAATTTGATGAACAATGCATAATTGATGTTCTGTTTTAGGATAAACTGATTGTATTGCTTCTGACATGCCTGTTAAATTATCACTACAAGCAATAAGAATATCATTTAAGCCACGATTTTTCATTTCTGTGAAATTAGATAATCGAGGCTTTTTAATAATCTGTGTATCTTTGTTTTACAAAGTTACTAATTTAGATTAATTCTGTCTTCAAATTTTATCATAAAATGAGCAATTGCTGTATTTCAATTTTGAATAGGCAATGTTCATTTTTTTGTTATATTTTCAATTGCCAAGTAAAATATTTTGAAAACTGCCATATCATTAGGAAAAATTTTTTTATTTCTGATGATTTTTCGTAATTGACTATTAACAGATTCAATAGCATTTGTAGTATAAATCACTCTTTTGATTTCTACTGGATAACTAATAAAAACCATTAAATTATCTCAATTTTTATATCAAGATTTAGTAATTTGAGGATATTGTTTATTTCATTTACTTTCAAACGATTCTAAAGCTTGCATTGCTTGTTCTTCACTACATGCACTATAAATTGGTTTTAAATCTGCAACTAGACCTTTTCGATGTTTGTATGAAACATATTTTAAACTATTTCTAATTTGATGAACAATGCATAATTGATGTTCTGTTTTAGGATAAACTGATTGTATTGCTTCTGACATGCCTGTTAAATTATCACTACAAGCAATAAGAATATCATTTAAGCCACGATTTTTCATTTCTGTGAAATTAGATAATCAAAACTTAGAACCTTCATTTTCACTAATTCATAATCCTAAAACATCTTTTTTGCCTTCTAAATCAACTCCTAATGCTATATAAACTGATTTGTTAATAATCCGTTTATCTTGTCGTACTTTAACTACTATACAATCAAAATAAACAATAGGATAAATACTTTCTAATGGTCGATTTTGTCATGCTTTAACATCATCAATAACATCATCAGTAATTTGACTAATAACACTTTCACTAATATCAGCACCATGATATAACTCTTGCAACTGCATTCTAATGTCAGATAATGTCATTCCTTTTGCATATAAAGAAAGAACTTGTTGATCAAAACCATCAAATCTTCTTTGCCTTTTAGGAACTATTACAGGAGTAAAATTACTATTGCGATCTCTTGGTACATCAATTTCAATTTTACCTTGTTGAGTTATTAATTTTTTTGAACTTGTACCATTACGAGCATTTTCAGTAGTACTATGTTGATTTTTTTCATATCCTAAATAATTTTGCATTTCAGAATTCAACATTTTTTCAACTAATCTTTTTGTTAATTCTTTATATAAACCGCCAGGTTTAAAAACTGTTGTTAAATCTTCAGTATTTTCTAGTAATAAATCTACTGCTTTTGATATTGGATCATTATTATTAAAGTTATCTTTTTTAGCCATCTGTAACTCACTCTTTCTAGTCATTTAATTATATTTACTAGAATTAATTAAACATAGTTATTTTTGTAAGTTACACAGATTACTAAACATTTCCAGATAATCAAAACTTAGAACCTTCATTTTCACTAATTCATAATCCTAAAACATCTTTTTTGCCTTCTAAATCAACTCCTAATGCTATATAAACTGATTTGTTAATAATCCGTTTATCTTGTCGTACTTTAACTACTATACAATCAAAATAAACAATAGGATAAATACTTTCTAATGGTCGATTTTGTCATGCTTTAACATCATCAATAACATCATCAGTAATTTGACTAATAACACTTTCACTAATATCAGCACCATGATATAACTCTTGCAACTGCATTCTAATGTCAGATAATGTCATTCCTTTTGCATACAAGGAAAGAACTTGTTGATCAAAACCATCAAATCTTCTTTGCCTTTTAGGAACTATTACAGGAGTAAAATTACTATTGCGATCTCTTGGTACATCAATTTCAATTTTACCTTGTTGAGTTATTAATTTTTTTGAACTTGTACCATTACGAGCATTTTCAGTAGTACTATGTTGATTTTTTCATATCCTAAATAATTTTGCATTTCAGAATTCAAGGAAATGTTTAGTAATCTGTGTAACTTACAAAAATAACTATGTTTAATTAATTCTAGTAAATATAATTAAATGACTAGAAAGAGTGAGTTACAGATGGCTAAAAAAGATAACTTTAATAATAATGATCCAATATCAAAAGCAGTAGATTTATTACTAGAAAATACTGAAGATTTAACAACAGTTTTTAAACCTGGCGGTTTATATAAAGAATTAACAAAAAGATTAGTTGAAAAAATGTTGAATTCTGAAATGCAAAATTATTTAGGATATGAAAAAAATCAACATAGTACTACTGAAAATGCTCGTAATGGTACAAGTTCAAAAAATTAATAACTCAACAAGGTAAAATTGAAATTGATGTACCAAGAGATCGCAATAGTAATTTTACTCCTGTAATAGTTCCTAAAAGGCAAAGAAGATTTGATGGTTTTGATCAACAAGTTCTTTCCTTGTATGCAAAAGGAATGACATTATCTGACATTAGAATGCAGTTGCAAGAGTTATATCATGGTGCTGATATTAGTGAAAGTGTTATTAGTCAAATTACTGATGATGTTATTGATGATGTTAAAGCATGACAAAATCGACCATTAGAAAGTATTTATCCTATTGTTTATTTTGATTGTATAGTAGTTAAAGTACGACAAGATAAACGGATTATTAACAAATCAGTTTATATAGCATTAGGAGTTGATTTAGAAGGCAAAAAAGATGTTTTAGGATTATGAATTAGTGAAAATGAAGGTTCTAAGTTTTGATTATCTAATTTCACAGAAATGAAAAATCGTGGCTTAAATGATATTCTTATTGCTTGTAGTGATAATTTAACAGGCATGTCAGAAGCAATACAATCAGTTTATCCTAAAACAGAACATCAATTATGCATTGTTCATCAAATTAGAAATAGTTTAAAATATGTTTCATACAAACATCGAAAAGGTCTAGTTGCAGATTTAAAACCAATTTATAGTGCATGTAGTGAAGAACAAGCAATGCAAGCTTTAGAATCGTTTGAAAGTAAATGAAATAAACAATATCCTCAAATTACTAAATCTTGATATAAAAATTGAGATAATTTAATGGTTTTTATTAGTTATCCAGTAGAAATCAAAAGAGTGATTTATACTACAAATGCTATTGAATCTGTTAATAGTCAATTACGAAAAATCATCAGAAATAAAAAAGTTTTTCCTAATGATATGGCAGTTTTCAAAATATTTTACTTGGCAATTGAAAATATAACAAAAAAATGAACATTGCCTATTCAAAATTGAAATACAGCAATTGCTCATTTTATGATAAAATTTGAAGACAGAATTAATCTAAATTAGTAACTTTGTAAAACAAAGATACACAGATTATTAAAAAGCCTCGAATTCAACATTTTTTTAACTAATCTTTTTGTTAATTCTTTATATAAACCGCCAGGTTTAAAAACTGTTGTTAAATCTTCAGTATTTTCTAGTAATAAATCTACTGCTTTTGATATTGGATCATTATTATTAAAGTTATCTTTTTTAGCCATCTGTAACTCACTCTTTCTAGTCATTTAATTATATTTACTAGAATTAATTAAACATAGTTATTTTTGTAAGTTACACAGATTACTAAACATTTCCACTCAAATCGCTGTTTAAAAGATATTCAAATATTTCATAGCGATCGCGGTAATGAATTCAATAATAAAACTATTGATAAACTTTTATTAGCATTCAATATTACCCGTTCTTTAAGCAAAAAAGGATGTCCTTATGACAATGCTGTTGCTGAAGCAACTTTTAAAACTTTCAAAACAGAGTTTATTAATGATAAAAATTTTACATCATTAATCCAATTAAAATTAGAATTATTTGATTACATAAATTGATATAACAACATAAGAATTCACAGCACTCTAAACTACCTAACTCCCGTTAAATATCATGAACAAATGTCTACCAAAAAATAGTCCTAAAAAGGGTTGCCATTCCATTCCTTAAAAAATGCTTGTTTATAATGATGAGTATGTTTTTTTGTTTTTTTATGTGTTATATGTTCAATTTCTTTTTGTATTTTATTTTTACCTTTTTTTATTTTTTTTCTTACTTTTTGTTACAACTTGACTATATGCAAACTTTTCTAAATGATGTAATAATCCAGTACCAAATAAAGTATTAACACTAAATTTTAAACCAACATTTTTAAATGATTTGTTAATATTTTCAATAGGATTATTAATAACATTTACTACTTTATGATAAGTTCTAATAGTTCTAAATATTTCTCTATATACTTTAAAACTATCTCTAATTACTTGTTGCACCACTGGTGGAGCAAATGCTATTGCTTTTAATCATTTATTACGATTAACACCATAACCAATGTATCAACCACTATATCAACGATATCAATGGAATGGATGTATTTGAGTAACAAAAGTTTTTGCTTTAAGAATACTATCAACAACTGTAATTGGTTTATATTTAGGATTGCGATGATAAATAGTAATTGCACATTTATCTAATGACAAAGGTTGAATTTTACAACCCATAAATACTGGTGAATTTAATGGAATTAATTGTGCGTGTTTAATTGCTCTTTTTTCTGCACTAGTAAATAAATCAGTTGCTTTTTCTTTTAATTTCTGAATTTTTTCAAATACTTGTTTTTCTAACTTTTCAAATTTTTCTTGTAATTTATATATACTTTCTCGTATTTTTTCAAAATATGGTGTATCTTTTCAAAATTTATTTAAACCTTTTTTTAAATAAAATCTAATATCAAAATATTTAAAAGTTTGATTTGCTTTTAAAACAAGTTGATGAATAACATTATTTTTAAAATTAAATTTAATAGCATTAGCACGAATTTTTTGTAAATCTAAAATTAAAGTTTTTCCATATCTATTTTCTGTATGTATTGTATGAACTAAATTTAATCAATCATGTTGATTCATTTTTAATACTTCTTTTAAATCAGTATTAAATTTTTTTAAAAAGTTATTTGCTTTTTCAATATCTTTAATTTTAAATTTAGGAGTTAATTGTGGACTTAATTTTATTAATGTATTTTGTAATAATAAGTGTTCCATTAATTTTTCTGTTTCTAGTTTTTGAAAATTATTCTTATATTGTCTTTCATCAACATATCCTAAATCTCGTAATACTGTTTCACGATTAGGAGTAAAACTATACTTCATTAAATAACGTTTATTACCAATAATTTTATCTGTTAAAATTTCTTTTCCACTTACTTGACTAATAATTTCTTGTAAGTTTTTTGCTTCTTTAATACCAACTTGTTCTAATGTTTTAGTTTTTTGTGCTAACTTAATAAATTTAGTTGTACGATAACCACGACTAATTTTATTAAGTCCAGCAAATGCTGGTAATATATTAAAAAAAGTATTTAATGGTGTTAAATTTCCTTTTAAATAATCATAAACTTGATTAATAGTAAAATCAGTTAAAAATTCTACACCAACAGCACTAATACTAGCAATTAAATCACTTGCACCTAATCCAAGGGCTACACTTTCACTTAATCCACCAGTAAAAGGAGCAAGTGCTACTGCTATAACTTGTACACCAATCATTTCTAAAATTTCTCATCAAAAACTTTTGTTTTCTTGTTGGTTACTTGTTCTAGTATGTTTTGGTTTATTTATGTTTAAAAGTATTGCTGTACTAGTTGTACCGATTGGCATAATATTAATTTCCTTTATTTAAGAGTTATTTTAATTGGATTTGTTGTTCCTTTATAATTTAAGTCATTAACATTAGCAGTAATGGTTATATATAAGTCACCTGCTTTTTGTTTTTGATTACTTACATTAGTTTTTCCTTGTGCATCACTAAAATATTTAATAGTTGGATTTGTTAAATTAGGATTTAATGATTTAAGTTCATTAGTACTTTTTATTTGTGTATTTAATTCACTATTATTGTTATTAACATTTGCAGTAATATCAGTTGTTAAACTTGTAATTTTAGTTTTTAAATCATTTTTATCATTATTAACAATTGCACATAACATTCAGCGTGAAGTTGTTTCTTCATCTGTTATATAGGGTATTGATTCACCAGTTACTTCTCCACCAACTAAATATCTTCTTCCAACTTTACCATCAGCAATATCTTGAACATATACAACTGTATTTTGTAACATATATCTTTTCATTGCTCTTGGTGTTGCTAAAACAAAAGACATAATTTTAGTTTTATTATTATCAGTAAATGTCATATAATCATCCATTACAATTTGACATAGTACACCTTTGATGTATAAATCATTTCCATTTAATCTTAATTGTTGAGCAATTTGATTATCAGTAATTAGACCTTTATTATTGGCTAAATAAACAATAGTATCATAAAGATTATTAGTAATAAAAAAACGACAATTATTACTATTTCTTAGTTGAAATAAAGTATTTCAAGCATCTAACATTGATTTTAAATATCCTATTGGTGTTTTATCAGTAATGTCTATTTTAGTTGCATATTTTGCAATTACATTTGTATCATTATTTGCTAAATAATCTGCTAAGTCATTAGCAACTTCATATTGCATTGTATTTAATAAATTTTGTCCATTTTCAGCATTTAAATCAACATTAGCAATTATTTCACCCGCAACCGCTTCTTCTTTAATTAATTTTAAAATTTTAACAGTTTCAGCATAACTAACATCTAATCCTTTGCTTTTATCATTTCATTTTAATACTTTAATTTCTGAATTTTTTGGTTTTTTAACTATAAATTCAATTTTTGTTGAATTAACCATTTCGATAGGAAAAAAACTTGCTCATGGTGAATTTGATTGTTTATAAAATTCTATAAACTCTGGTGCTTCTACTAATTTTTCGGTATTATCTAAATTTTTATTGAATGGTACTGCCATTTTTTATTTTCCTTTCTGTTATAAATTATTTTTCTTTTTATAATCCAATAAAGTACTTTTTATTGAATTTGGTTGATTTGTTATTATTGTCTGTGGTTTGCCACCTGTATTAATTGTTTCTTTAAATACTGGTTGTTCTTTAATCATTTTTTTAATAGTTTCTTCAATTTTTGAATTTTCTAAATTATTAGTTTTAAATTTTAAATAATCATAAAATTCACTTTTAACTTGATATTTTTTAAATATATTAATCATTTCTTTTTCTTTAATTTCTTGATTAAGTTTATTTAACTTATTTTCTGCTTCATTAACTTTATTTTCTATTTCTTGTGAAGAAGCATTATTTTCAGTTAAAGGTTCAGTTGTTTGTTGAACATTATTTTCATTTTCTAACATTTACATCACCACTTTTTTATTTATTTTCTTTATTAATCTTTTCATTTAATTTTGCTAATTTTTTTTGATGTTTGATAATTTTGTTATTTGCTCTAACATGTTTTGGAGTTGTGATAAATCTTTTTAATAAAACAATAATTTCTCTGCAAATTAATGTTCCAACACTTGTTCCAATAATTATTAATTCATGTAAAAATTCTTTCATTTCAATATTTTCCTTTCAATTATTTATTTTTTAATTATTCATCAAATTGACCACCATTAATTCTTTCAATCATCGATTTTGAATTACTTATAATGCTTACTAATAAGGCAATTTCTTTATTTAATTGTTCCATTCTTTCTTTATATGTCTGAATTTCATTATTATAATATTCAAGTAATTTTTCTTTATTCATAAATTATTCACCTCCTTTATAAACTCATGTGATTATAATCTCAATTTAGTGAAGCATTATCATGATTTAATGGAACTTCGCTCATATTATCACTACCATAATATTGACTAGTTGTTTCACTATTAATTGTGAATCTATTATCATTTACTAATCTTGCAGTTTCATCATTAAATGATGTTTCTTGCATTTCTTCATTATGATGTGTAGTTTCCATAGGTAATAAATTATGGATTATTTCACTTGCACCAGCAATTATGGTAGGTACTGCATAAGCATTATTAAAATCATTATTTATACCCATTGCTACACCACTTGATATTAAACATCCACCAGTAGCCATATTACAAATCTTTCTTATTGCTTCAAATTTATTAGGTATTAACTCAGTTAATCCACTAATAAGATTTGAAATACCATAAGCATTTAAACTAATATATGTATCTCAATCCATTAATGACTGATGTTCTTGTTTATTTAATAGTAATCATGGTGGACCTTCTGTTGTAGTTGTAGTAGTGATTGGAGTTGGTGTTGTTGGAATAATTGGAGTAATATTATTTTCTGTTCATTTACTATAATTTGCTAAACCAATAGTCCCTAATCCTAGTAATATTTTTTTACCACTATTAATTAATTTAGTTTTAGTATTTGGTCTTTGATTTAAATTTCATATATCTAAACCTAATTTTTACCAAATAATAAACTATTAATTGAACCTAATACTGGATTACTTATTACTTGACCATAATAAGCACTTGTACCAATCATTGCACAAATTGGGCTTATTCCAGTTCTAATTAATTTAATTAAAGTATAATTTGATTGATTTTCTATATTTGGCATTTTATTCTCCTTTAATTTCTAATTTTTTAACTGTTACTTTAATTCAACCTTGATAAACATCATTATCACCAACTATTAATGCAACATTACTTTCTGGGTCAGAAACAATTATGTGTTTTGATTTAACATTTGGGTATTGTCTTAAAATAATTGTTCTAATATCATTACTTGTATGAATTGCTTTTGGAAATGGTGATAATATTTCAATTTCATCTTTATTTTCAAACAAAGTAGGTAATATTATCATTAGTCAAATTCACCTTTTTCTATTTTTTCAATTAATAAATTTAAAATATTTTTGTCAAAATCAGAGTTTGTATAATTAATTTTTTTAGTTCATTTAATTATATCTTTCATATATTTAAGTAATTTTTCTTTATTCATTATCAATGTCTCCTAAATTTCTTCAACTTCTTCTATTTCATTTATTAACTGATTCTAATCAACAACTATTACAGGTATTGGATAAAAAGTTTTCTTTTACTTTATTGCACATAGAACATTTATCTTCATATTTCATATTATTTCTCCTTATTTTCAATTTGATTAGCAATTTCACTTAATATTTTTAATACTTTATATTCATTTTTTAATTCTTTACTAATAAATATTAAAAATATTATTAGTGTTATGCTTGTTATTAATATTGGTACTATTAATAAAATTTTTCATAATATCATTTTTTACTCTTTTCATTTTTTAAATCATTTAACATTTATTGAACAAAATGCACGATTTATATTCATATTTCAATTATTAAAGATTTCACCAGTTATAATTTCATCGTTTTTGTTTAATAAAATACATCGTTTATAAAATTTTGGTAAAAAATTAAAGTAACATAATTTAATCCATTTCATTGACCTCTAACACTATAATATAATTCTTTATTACCTTTTTCGTATTTTAAAACTGTTAATTTGACAGTTTATAAGGAGTTAAGTAATGACAAAAGATTTAGTAAATCAACATGAGAATAAATTTATTAAAAAATCAAATGTTATTTTCGTGCAGTTACTAATCAAAGTTTTGGGATTATGACACAAAGATTATTT
This sequence comes from Spiroplasma ixodetis, assembly GCF_027923845.1. Lineage (GTDB taxonomy): Bacteria > Bacillota_I > Bacilli_A > Mycoplasmatales > VBWQ01 > Spiroplasma_E > Spiroplasma_E ixodetis_A. The sequence goes on along the minus strand of NZ_AP026933.1, from coordinate 1,264,649 downwards.
AATTTTTTAATAAAAACTTTCAAGAACAAAATTCAATTAATATTAAAGATAATAAAATGTTTTTTAATTAATATAATTCTTTATACATTTTTTTGCTATTGATATTATTTTGTAAATATTTTAATATTAATTAATCAAATCTTTATATAATCCTTTAATTTATAAAGGAAAACAAATGTTCAGTTTATAAAAAATATATTTAATTTTTAGATTTTAATTAATTATTCTTTTTTAAAATTTCTCTTAGTTTTCTAATTATTAAATAACTATTGATTTCTTTTTATTTATTATTTCATTTAATTTGGTTTAATAAATGGAATAATATTTTAATAACACCAATTTTTACTTAAAATTGAATTATTTTTATCTCTTAATGTTATTTAAAAAAAATTATATAAATATTTTATTTTAATATATAACAATTAATTCTAACCTTTACTGATATGAATTCTAACCTTTACTGATATATTATGATATAATAATTTTGTGTTTTAAAAAAAGTTTATAAGGAGTTAAGTAATGACAAAAGATTTAGTAAATCAACATGAGAATAAATTTATTAAAAAATCAAATGTTATTGTTCGTGCAGTTACTAATCAAAGTGCTGGGATTATGACACAAAGATTATTTAATTTTTTAATAAAAACTGTTCAAGAACAAAATTCAATTAATATTAAAGATAATAAAAATAAAATACATTTTTTTGCTATTGATTTTTGTAAATATTTTAATATTAATCAAAATGCTTTATATAATCCTTTAATTTATAAAGGAAAACAAACAACAGTTTTAAAAAAAGAAATTGATGAATTAACAAGTTTGAAATTTGAGTTTTTAGATGAAACAAATAATAAATATGATTTAATTAATTTATTTAATTCTGGTGGTTATCATAATGGAATAATATATGTTGAACCTAACACCAATTTGTTTAAAAAACATTGTATTGATTTAAAAAGAGATTATATAAATATTTTTTTGCCTTATACAAAAGAAGTTACTACTAAATATTCAATGCGTTTATATGAGTATTTGCGAAGTTATTTGTATATGAATGCTAAAACCAAAAGAGTTCCAACTTATATACATGAGTGAGATTTTGAACAATTTAGTAATATTTTAAATTTATCTTTGAATAGTAGTTATTTTAAAAATATTGGAGATTTTAAAAAAAGAATTTTAGAACCAGTAAAAAAAGATTTATTAAAAACTGATATTATTTTTACTTATGAATTGATAAAAGTTGGTAGAAAATATAGTAAAATTATTTTAAATACGCATTTAGATTTAGAGAAATTTAATGCGCAGAATCCTGAACTTGAAAAAGTACCAACTAAAAAAGAGCAAGTAAAGAAAGAAAAATCCTTGTCACTTTTTGCTAAAGAAAAATTTGTCAAAAGTGCTAAAAAAAACGATAAAAACCTAAAAACCAATTTATAGTGCATGTAGTGAAGAACAAGCAATGCAAGCTTTAGAATCGTTTGAAAGTAAATGAAATAAACAATATCCTCAAATTACTAAATCTTGATATAAAAATTGAGATAATTTAATGGTTTTTATTAGTTATCCAGTAGAAATCAAAAGAGTGATTTATACTACAAATGCTATTGAATCTCTTAATAGTCAATTACGAAAAATCATCAGAAATAAAAAAGTTTTTCCTAATGATATGGCAGTTTTCAAAATATTTTACTTGGCAATTGAAAATATAACAAAAAAATGAACATTGCCTATTCAAAATTGAAATACAGCAATTGCTCATTTTATGATAAAATTTGAAGACAGAATTAATCTAAATTAGTAACTTTGTAAAACAAAGATACACAGATTATTAAAAAGCCTCTCAAATTTGACTGTCATATTTTTATCATCAAAAATTGGTTCAATTTTTTATTCGAATTATCTGATACATCATGATTATCTATTTTTTTAGTATCAACATTTAAATTTTGTGGTTTCTTATTTAATTCTTTTTCATTTTTTAAATAATATTTTTTAACCACATCAAAAAGTTCATTATTTAAATTTCCCTCTTTGTATCTTTTTTTAAATTTATAAAAATATTTATAGCGTTTATCTAAAACTATTGATTTAATTTGATTTAAAAGAGCAAAAGAGTTTTTGCTAGAAAATTTATAATTTTTCTTACCTATTTTTATTAAATTATCGCTTACAATATCATTTATTTTAAACTTAAATTTTTTTCTTTTATAAACAGAAAAAACTAATAATAAAAACAAAATTAATAACACAATAATTATAGACAATCCTATTATCACTCAATACTCTATTGATAACTCTAATCATTTAACTAGCAAATTCATTTTTTAAATCTTTTATTTTTTGCTAGTTTTAGCAAGCAAATATCGTTCTTTATCCGCATTAGCTAGCGCTTGATATTTTTCTTTTTCATTTATATCTAATTCAATTCATTTTTCATAAATTTTTTTAACTAATTCTTGCGGTTTTAAATTTGGATATTTTGTTTTAAAGTCTGATCTTTGCTCTATAAGAAAAAAGAAATAAGCATTTATTGGTGGTTTCAGAGCATTAGGATTTTTTGTTTTTTTAGTTCTTTTAACTTTCTGATTTTTAAGTGCTTTTGGCATATAAATAATCCCCCTAAGTTTTCTTAATATAATTTTACATGATTTAAAAATTAATTTTGCACATATTGTTTTTTAATAAAGAAATCTATCCATGATTACTATTTTTAGATTTAAGATTTTTCAATAAAAAAATTTCATTTTTAAGTTGTTTATTTTCTTGCTGTAATTGATTTATATTTAATTCTTCATCAAAAATTTCTTTATATTGCATTTCAATAATTTTCTTAAAGAAAACACTGTTAGTGTCAAGAGACACTATTCCCCCACGTTCAAATTATAAACTTTTAATTAAATTAAAAGGAATAGTAACATGATATATAGGTCGAATATAACCAATCTTATTATTTACAGTAATTTTATAATAATCATCTTTATTTGGTTGAGTTGATAATAATTGCACTTTTACATGACTAGGATAAGACTTAATAACAATTGCTGGACGATACTTTTGCTTACCAGTTTGGTTATCAATATCATTAGGAATTTGAACTTTAATACCAGTTCCTTTTTGTAATTTTCATCAGTATTTTTGTTCCATAATTTGACTTTCTTTCTAAAGTAATGAATAAAGTTATGTTTGACAACCTTTTTAATGTAGTATATAATATTATTGTTAGTACAGGTAATGCTGTGCAAGAGGGTATAGCCCCCGAGTCGCTTAATCATTTTTGGTTAAGTGTTTTTTTATTTTTAACTAATAAATGATTTCTGCAATAAGTTCTTCATATGCTTGTTTTTGACGTCAATAAGTAGGGTTAGTTCAAATTGTATCAAGTTTAACAGTATTTTTTGCAAAAGTGTCAGAATGTTTAATTTGTGATTTTAATAATAGTTTTTCTAAACTATCATCTTGTAATCATTTAAAAATAGTAGCACTTACATCATTATTTTTAACATTATTTAACAAAATTTTAATTGGTGGTATATCCTTGTTAAGGATACGACAAGCCATATTTAGAGTATTTTTTAAATCTAATAAACCTTTATAACAACCACCATCATCAGTTAAAGGAACTATAATTAAATCAGAAAGTGTTAAAAAATTTAATGCTAATTCTTGCATAGTTGGTGGATAATCAATTAAAACATAATCATAACTATCGAATATTTCTTTATTATTTTGATAAATAACTTCTGCTAATAAAAGTTGTTCTTTTTCATTTGGATAGTTAAGATTTATTAAAGATAAAGTTTTATTTAAGTTTTCTCCCCCAACAATAATATTAATATTTTCATATTTTGTTTTTTGCACTATTTGATTTAAAAATATCATTGTTGGTTCTGTTAAAATTGTTTTTAAGGTTTTATTTTTATTATATTCTGGTTTGCTAAAATTTAAAGTAAGTGTAGCTTGTGGGTCTAAATCAATAAGTAACACTTTTTTATTTTGGAATGGCAACCCTTTTTAGGACTATTTTTTGGTAGACATTTGTTCATGATATTTAACGGGAGTTAGGTAGTTTAGAGTGCTGTGAATTCTTATGTTGTTATATCAATTTATGTAATCAAATAATTCTAATTTTAATTGGATTAATGATGTAAAATTTTTATCATTAATAAACTCTGTTTTGAAAGTTTTAAAAGTTGCTTCAGCAACAGCATTGTCATAAGGACATCCTTTTTTGCTTAAAGAACGGGTAATATTGAATGCTAATAAAAGTTTATCAATAGTTTTATTATTGAATTCATTACCGCGATCGCTATGAAATATTTGAATATCTTTTAAACAGCGATTTGAGTGCATAAATGCTTGATGTACTAATGATGCATCTTTTTAACTCCAACACTATGTCCAATAATTTCGCGGTTGTACAGGTCTACTAATAGGCAAATATAGTTTCATTTACCATTAACTTGAACATAAGTTAAATCACTGACAATAACTTCATTTTTAATTCTATTATTAAAGTCTCTATTAACAAGATTGGTAATTTGACTATCATTGACTTTATTATGATGATTTTTGAATGATAATTTAGTGTATTTTGATATTAAATTATGCTTATTCATAATTTTTTTAATTTTTCTGCGTGATAAATAAATTTCTTGGTTTGCTAGTATGACTTTTAATCTTCTAGTACCATAAACTTCTTTATTTTCTTTAAAAGCACTAATAACAGCTTCATCATAAATATTATTTTGAATTTTTCTTTTTCTTTAAATTAAAATAATATGTTGATTTAGAGAGTTTTAAAAAACGACACATTGTGCGAATTTTATATTTAACTTTATTTTTAGTAATAATTTCTATTTTCTGCCTATTATTAGTGCTGCTTGCTTTAAAATATCATTTTCCATTCGTAACTGTTTTAATTCTTTATTTGCTTGAATTAATTGTTTTTCTAAATCTGAAAGATTATTTTTAAGGCTTTTCTCCCTTTATGTACTATTTTTAAATCTTATCACATAAATGCTGAGAAAAGCCTATCTACGAACTTCTCCCCACATTTTTAAATAAAACATAGCATTACAGTTTCAAAACTAGGTATGTTATTGAATTTATATGCAGCTTCTTTTGCATATAAATGAATATGATGTTTTGCAACTTTGATATGTGTTTTAAATGTTCTTCGTATATGTTTTCATACTGACTCAATTTGGTTGGTATTTACACCAGTTTTTGAAACATAGCCATCTTGATGGTTAACTGTTTCATGCTTAGTGAAAACCGATTTCAAATCGCGATATCCTTTTCAAAAATCAGTATGTACAACACACTTTGAAGAAATGTGGTTTATTGCAAACTGCAAAAGATTTTTACTGTTTGCGTTTTTCAATACTTTCACAATCAGATTGTTGGTTGTTTTTTCATAAATACCAACAATCAAGGTTTTATTCAACAAGGATCTTCCTTGTTTTTTAAACCCCATATGTGAAAGATACATTTCATCCATTTGCACTATGCCTTCAACAATGAATTGAGGTTTTTGTTTAGCAATGGCACTTCGGATTTTATGACCCATTCTTCAAGCTGTTTTCAAGGTCACTCCCAATTCTTTTGCAACATCAGTTGATGGAATTCCATGTTTGGTGTTTATTCATCTAAAAATGAGATAAAACCAAGATGTTAAAGATGTTTGTGACTTTGAAAATATAGTGCCCGTGAGAATACTGAATGTTTGATGACATTTCAAACATCTCATTCTTCTTAAATTAGAAGTATTCAAATTAAAACTAGAACACCTACTACATTTGATTTGTTTCAAACTTGCTATATATGCAAGACATTGTTTTTCAGTTTGAAAAGTATTATTGAACTCATTCAATTTCATTGTTTCCTCCACAAGTACATGTGGGGAGAAGTTCGATTTTTAATTTTAAAACTACCTGAATTAGTAAATTGTTTAATTCATTTATAAGTAGCTGCTCTTGTAACATTATATTCTTTAGCAAGACAAGACACTGACTTACCACTTTGATATAAAGCTACTATTTGCTTTTTAAATTCGTCGGTATATGAGTTAATATTGGTCATAATTATAGTTCCTTTCTTTTAACAAATTTGTTCACTTGTCTACGTAATTAGTGTCCAATAAAGTGTAACCCATCCATTTGCATTTATGATTGTTTTGATTGCAGAAGCAAATTTTTCACCAGTATAGCCAGCATCTACTATTATTTTTTGAACTGTAGAAAGATTTTCTTTTTCACTTTTAATCATTATGATAGCACTATTACGATCTGTTTTTTCTGCTGTAGTTATGTAAATTGCATGTGGTAAACCTTGCGTATCAACTGCAATATGACGTTTTATTCCTGAAATCTTTTTACCAGCATCATAACCTTTATTTTCAGTAGTATCTGTATTTTTAACACTTTGCGAATCAATTATACAAAAACTAGTTTTTTCTTTTCGATGATTCTTAATACGAATCTTTTAACTAATTTTTTTAAAATTAATTGCAATACACTAGGTTCTTTATCATTGTTTTTACTTCAAATTTGGAAATAATAATATACAGTTTGTCATTTTGGAAAATTTTTTGGTAACATTCTTCATTGACAACCACTTTTTAATACATATAAAACTGCACAAAACACTTCATATAAATCTAAATTTCTTGGTTTTGTTTTCTTTTTGCTGTTTTCTAAAGTTGATTTTATGTTCTCAAATTGTTCTTTAGTAACATGACTTGGATAATTTTTATGCATATATACCTCTTATTTTAAAATATATAGTAATTTTACCTTATTTTCTAAAAGATTCTAAACAGGTTCTAAAAATAAAGTTAAATATAAAATTCGCACAATGTGTTGTTTTTTAAAACTCTCTAAATCAACATATTATTTTAATTTAAAGAAAAAAGAAAAAATTCAAAATAATATTTATGATGAAGCTGTTATTAGTGCTTTTAAAGAAAATAAAGAAGTTTATGGTACTAGAAGATTAAAAGTCATACTAGCAAACCAAGAAATTTATTTATCACGCAGAAAAATTAAAAAAACGGACTTCTCCCCACATGTACTTGTGGAGGGAATAATGAAACTGAATGAATTCAACAATGCTTTTCAAACTGAACAGCAATGTCTTGCATATATAGCAAATTTAAAAGAAAACAAATGTATTAGGTGTTTTAGTTTTAATTTGAATACTTCTGATTTAAAAAGAATGAGATGTTTAAAATGTAATCAAACATTTAGCATTCTCACAGGCACCATATTTTCAAGGTCACAAACATCTTTAACATCTTGGTTTTATCTTATCTTTAGATGAATAAACACCAAACATGGAATTCCATCAACAGATATTGCAAAAGAATTGGGAGTGACTTTGAAAACTGCTTGAAGAATGACTCATAAAATCAGAACACGTATTGCAAAACAAAAACCTCAATTTATTGTTGAAGGTACAGTGCAAATTGATGAAATGTATCTTTCACATATGGGTTTTAAAAAACAAGGAAGATCCTTGGTGAATAAAACCTTGATTGTTGGCATTTATCAAAAAACAACCAATAATTTAATTGTGAAAGTATTGAAAAACGCAAAGAGTAAAAATCTTTTGCAGTTTGCAAAAACCACATTTCTTCAAAATGTCTTGTATATACTGATTCTTGAAAAGGATATTGCGATTTTAAATCAGTTTTCACTAAGCATGAAACAGTTAACCATCAAGATGGCTATGTTTCAAAAATTGGTGTAAATACCAACCAAATTGAATCAGTTTGAAAACATATAAGAAGAACATTTAAAACACATATCAAAGTTGCAAAACATCATGTTCATTTATATGCTAAAGAAGCTGCATATAAATTCAACAAGATACCTAGTTTTGAAACTGTAATGCTATGTTTGATTTAAAAATGTGGGGAGAAGTCCGTAGATAGGCTTTTCTCAGCATTTATGTGATAAAATTTAAAAATAGTACATAAAGGGAGAAAAGCCTAAAAAAATTATGAATAAGCATAATTTAATATCAAAATACACTAAATTATCATTCAAAAATCATCATAATAAAGTCAATGATAGTCAAATTACCAATCTTGTTAATAGAGACTTTAATAATAGAATTAAAAATGAAGTTATTGTCAGTGATTTAACTTATGTTCAAGTTAATGGTAAATGAAACTATATTTGCCTATTAGTAGACCTGTACAACCGCGAAATTATTGGACATAGTGTTGGAGTTAAAAAAGATGCATCATTAGTACATCAAGCATTTATGCACTCAAATCGCTGTTTAAAAGATATTCAAATATTTCATAGCGATCGCGGTAATGAATTCAATAATAAAACTATTGATAAACTTTTATTAGCATTCAATATTACCCGTTCTTTAAGCAAAAAAGGATGTCCTTATGACAATGCTGTTGCTGAAGCAACTTTTAAAACTTTCAAAACAGAGTTTATTAATGATAAAAATTTTACATCATTAATCCAATTAAAATTAGAATTATTTGATTACATAAATTGATATAACAACATAAGAATTCACAGCACTCTAAACTACCTAACTCCCGTTAAATATCATGAACAAATGTCTACCAAAAAATAGTCCTAAAAAGGGTTGCCATTCCATTAAAAAGCAAATAGTAGCTTTATATCAAAGTGGTAAGTCAGTGTCTTGTCTTGCTAAAGAATATAATGTTACAAGAGCAACTACTTATAAATGAATTAAACAATTTACTAATTCAGGTAGTTTTAAAATTAAAAATAATCTTTCAGATTTAGAAAAACAATTAATTCAAGCAAATAAAGAATTAAAACAGTTACGAATGGAAAATAATATTTTAAAGCAAGCATCACTAATAATAGGCAGAAAATAGAAATTATTACTAAAAATAAAGTTAAATATAAAATTCGCACAATGTGTCGTTTTTTAAAACTCTCTAAATCAACATATTATTTTAATTTAAAGAAAAAAGAAAAATTCAAAATAATATTTATGATGAAGCTGTTATTAGTGCTTTTAAAGAAAATAAAGAAGTTTATGGTACTAGAAGATTAAAAGTCATACTAGCAAACCAAGAAATTTATTTATCACGCAGAAAAATTAAAAAAATTATGAATAAGCATAATTTAATATCAAAATACACTAAATTATCATTCAAAAATCATCATAATAAAGTCAATGATAGTCAAATTACCAATCTTGTTAATAGAGACTTTAATAATAGAATTAAAAATGAAGTTATTGTCAGTGATTTAACTTATGTTCAAGTTAATGGTAAATGAAACTATATTTGCCTATTAGTAGACCTGTACAACCGCGAAATTATTGGACATAGTGTTGGAGTTAAAAAAGATGCATCATTAGTACATCAAGCATTTATGCACTCAAATCGCTGTTTAAAAGATATTCAAATATTTCATAGCGATCGCGGTAATGAATTCAATAATAAAACTATTGATAAACTTTTATTAGCATTCAATATTACCCGTTCTTTAAGAACCTGTTTAGAATCTTTTAGAAAATAAGGTAAAATTACTATATATTTTAAAATAAGAGGTATATATGCATAAAAATTATCCAAGTCATGTTACTAAAGAACAATTTGAGAACATAAAATCAACTTTAGAAAACAGCAAAAAGAAAACAAAACCAAGAAATTTAGATTTATATGAAGTGTTTTGTGCAGTTTTATATGTATTAAAAAGTGGTTGTCAATGAAGAATGTTACCAAAAAATTTTCCAAAATGACAAACTGTATATTATTATTTCCAAATTTGAAGTAAAAACAATGATAAAGAACCTAGTGTATTGCAATTAATTTTAAAAAAATTAGTTAAAAAGATTCGTATTAAGAATCATCGAAAAGAAAAAACTAGTTTTTGTATAATTGATTCGCAAAGTGTTAAAAATACAGATACTACTGAAAATAAAGGTTATGATGCTGGTAAAAAGATTTCAGGAATAAAACGTCATATTGCAGTTGATACGCAAGGTTTACCACATGCAATTTACATAACTACAGCAGAAAAAACAGATCGTAATAGTGCTATCATAATGATTAAAAGTGAAAAAGAAAATCTTTCTACAGTTCAAAAAATAATAGTAGATGCTGGCTATACTGGTGAAAAATTTGCTTCTGCAATCAAAACAATCATAAATGCAAATGTTGAAGTTGTAAAACGTAATGAATTACATTCTTTTGTAGTACTACCAAAAGATGAGTTGTAGAACGAAGCTTTGCATGATTAGAAAAATGCAGAAGATTATGAAAAAATTGTGAAAGAAAACTAAATACTAGTTTACAAATGGTTGTTCTGTCCTTTATTTCAATTTTATTAAAAAGATTCTAAACAGGTTCTTAGAACCTGTTTAGAATCTTTTAGAAAATAAGGTAAAATTACTATATATTTTAAAATAAGAGGTATATATGCATAAAAATTATCCAAGTCATGTTACTAAAGAACAATTTGAGAACATAAAATCAACTTTAGAAAACAGCAAAAAGAAAACAAAACCAAGAAATTTAGATTTATATGAAGTGTTTTGTGCAGTTTTATATGTATTAAAAAGTGGTTGTCAATGAAGAATGTTACCAAAAAATTTTCCAAAATGACAAACTGTATATTATTATTTCCAAATTTGAAGTAAAAACAATGATAAAGAACCTAGTGTATTGCAATTAATTTTAAAAAAATTAGTTAAAAGATTCGTATTAAGAATCATCGAAAAGAAAAAACTAGTTTTTGTATAATTGATTCGCAAAGTGTTAAAAATACAGATACTACTGAAAATAAAGGTTATGATGCTGGTAAAAAGATTTCAGGAATAAAACGTCATATTGCAGTTGATACGCAAGGTTTACCACATGCAATTTACATAACTACAGCAGAAAAAACAGATCGTAATAGTGCTATCATAATGATTAAAAGTGAAAAAGAAAATCTTTCTACAGTTCAAAAAATAATAGTAGATGCTGGCTATACTGGTGAAAAATTTGCTTCTGCAATCAAAACAATCATAAATGCAAATGTTGAAGTTGTAAAACGTAATGAATTACATTCTTTTGTAGTACTACCAAAAAGATGAGTTGTAGAACGAAGCTTTGCATGATTAGAAAAATGCAGAAGATTATGAAAAAATTGTGAAAGAAAACTAAATACTAGTTTACAAATGGTTGTTCTGTCCTTTATTTCAATTTTATTAAAAAGATTCTAAACAGGTTCTTAGAACCTGTTTAGAATCTTTTAGAAAATAAGGTAAAATTACTATATATTTTAAAATAAGAGGTATATATGCATAAAAATTATCCAAGTCATGTTACTAAAGAACAATTTGAGAACATAAAATCAACTTTAGAAAACAGCAAAAAGAAAACAAAACCAAGAAATTTAGATTTATATGAAGTGTTTTGTGCAGTTTTATATGTATTAAAAAGTGGTTGTCAATGAAGAATGTTACCAAAAAATTTTCCAAAATGACAAACTGTATATTATTATTTCCAAATTTGAAGTAAAAACAATGATAAAGAACCTAGTGTATTGCAATTAATTTTAAAAAAATTAGTTAAAAAGATTCGTATTAAGAATCATCGAAAAGAAAAAACTAGTTTTTGTATAATTGATTCGCAAAGTGTTAAAAATACAGATACTACTGAAAATAAAGGTTATGATGCTGGTAAAAAGATTTCAGGAATAAAACGTCATATTGCAGTTGATACGCAAGGTTTACCACATGCAATTTACATAACTACAGCAGAAAAAACAGATCGTAATAGTGCTATCATAATGATTAAAAGTGAAAAAGAAAATCTTTCTACAGTTCAAAAAATAATAGTAGATGCTGGCTATACTGGTGAAAAATTTGCTTCTGCAATCAAAACAATCATAAATGCAAATGTTGAAGTTGTAAAACGTAATGAATTACATTCTTTTGTAGTACTACCAAAAAGATGAGTTGTAGAACGAAGCTTTGCATGATTAGAAAAATGCAGAAGATTATGAAAAAATTGTGAAAGAAAACTAAATACTAGTTTACAAATGGTTGTTCTGTCCTTTATTTCAATTTTATTAAAAAGATTCTAAACAGGTTCTAAGCAAAAAAGGATGTCCTTATGACAATGCTGTTGCTGAAGCAACTTTTAAAACTTTCAAAACAGAGTTTATTAATGATAAAAATTTTACATCATTAATCCAATTAAAATTAGAATTATTTGATTACATAAATTGATATAACAACATAAGAATTCACAGCACTCTAAACTACCTAACTCCCGTTAAATATCATGAACAAATGTCCACCAAAAAATAGTCCTAAAAAGGGTTGCCATTCCAAGTTACCTAGGTAACTTTATTTATTTTTCTTTTGTTTTTTTTATTACTATTCTCTCTTTTGTGCTAAATAAGCTAATCCTTTTGAACTGTTAGAAAAATCAATTTTATTTATCAACTAGTCTTTTTGATAATTCTTGAATAAAATGATTATTTTTATTAACTTCTGTTCCGTTTGCAAATAATTGATCTAGTTCAAAAGTCTTGTTTGTCTTTTGTGATAATGAAATTTTATTATCATATTTTTTTTGTTTAGCCATTATTTGTTTCTCCTTTAATTTTTAAACTTCAATTCATTTTATACTTAAATAAATTGATTCCTCAAATATTTTTGTTAAATTTAATTTTTCTTTAATTTCTTCAATATCTTTTGAAATTTTTCCTTCCGCAATTTGAATCATTATTTTTTCTCAGCTATTAAGATATTGTACTTTATTATTACTTCATTTCAAATATAATCCAACAGAGGCTAAGAAGGCTCCACAAGAGATAATACCTAATCTCTTATTACCATTTGACAAAAAATGCCCTCTAACTAATCTAATCATTAAATCTATTGCTAAATCTAATATTGAAATTTTTTTGTTTGCTAAATCTTGGTCTCATTTATAAAGTAAACTTGCTATTGTAGCTTTAATACTTCCAGGATTCTTTTCATAATATTTCCCTTGTTCTAAACCTTGGGTTGTTGGTGTATTTTTAACTATGTCAATTTGTTTTAATATTAATTTTTCTAACGAATTTACTAATTTTTCATTTAATTCTAAAGGTGTGATACTTAAGATAATTTCCATTTTTTCACCACTTAATAAATTAAGTAATAATTTGTTTGAACAATTAGGAATTGTTCAAACAACGCCCGCCTTAATAGAACGTTGAATAGCATTATTATAAATAATAGTATCTTTAGAAGGATTAATAGTTGCTAATGTAAAATATTTAGCCATAAATTTTTCCTTCGTTTATAAAATATAAAATATATTGTGTATTGTATATTTTGATTTATTTTTGTTCAAATTCATTAATTAATAGTTCTATTATTGAACCATTTGAAACACCTAATTTTTTAGCCATTTCATCAATTTTAATTTGGATTGATTTTTTTAAATAAATTGTCATATATGATTTTTTATCAACTATTTTTTTTGGTAACTTAGCAGCTAAAGTTTCCAATTTATTATTTATAGGTTTAGAACTAGTAGAAATTTCATCTAATATTTTTTTGAATTTGTTAAATTTTGATTAAAATTATTTTTTATATTTATTTTTTATTACTATTAATGCTATTTTTGATAATTTCAGCATTAGCTTCAGTACCCACTTCATCAAAGTTTGAAAATAAATTAGATATTGTTTTCGTTGCCATTATAATACACCTCTTTCGATAAGTTCTTGATAAACGTGGTAATAAGTATGATTTTCTGCTTTTTCTAATAAAATGGAAGGTATACCCGTTATTTCTGATTTTTTAAATTTTTGTTTTCGTTTTATTTGTGTTTTAAGAATTTTATTTTTAAATTTACTATTAGTAATATATTCAGCAAAATCTTTTGAAATTCGATAATGATCAAAGTTATTTAAGACGATAGTGTTGATATTATTTTTAATACCTAAATCTTGACAAATTAATTCTCAGTTATTAGATAGCATATTGACAGCTTCTAAACTATATATTGAGTTGTCACTAATAACAATAATTTCATCAGCAATAACTAAAGCATTTTTGTTAATAATATTAATGCTGGGATTAGTATCAAAAATAATATAATCATATTGTTTTAGTATATTAATATTTTTAATAAATGTGCGTTTTAAAATAGCTTCTCGTGCCGTTCTAGTATGTAATTCATCCTCAAGTGTTGTCATTGCAATGTTGGTAGGAATTACGTCTATACTCAATTGTTCATGTTCTCACTTTTCAATTATTTTTTCATTAAGAAGATCAATATTTTGCATAAAAAGTTTTTTTGAATTTGCTTCTTTCTTCGATAATTTAAACGTTTTAGAAAGATTACCTTGTGGATCTAAATCAACAACTAATACTTTATGATTTTTTAAAGATAGCATTGTTGATAAATTAAAAACAAAATTAGTTTTACCAACCCCACCCTTAAGAGCTGCTACTGTAATAATTTTCATTAGTAAATTACCTCCTAATAATTAAAAATATATTTTATTAAATAAAATATATTGTGTATTGTAATGTATAAAATATATTTTGTAATTAATTTTATTTTCATCTAATAATATAATATTATCATATATTTTATATGTTATGTTATATTTATATTGTGTATTATAATGTATAAAATATCAATTACAAAAATATTGTTTAGAAAATGAAACTACAATTTCACAATGTCAATATCGAATGAAAATTTCCCAAAAATATTTATCAAAAAAGTAAATTATTTTGGAAAGTTAAAGTCTTAGAACCTGTTTAGAATCTTTTTAATAAAATTGAAATAAAGGACAGAACAACCATTTGTAAACTAGTATTTAGTTTTCTTTCACAATTTTTTCATAATCTTCTGCATTTTTCTAATCATGCAAAGCTTCGTTCTACAACTCATCTTTTTGGTAGTACTACAAAAGAATGTAATTCATTACGTTTTACAACTTCAACATTTGCATTTATGATTGTTTTGATTGCAGAAGCAAATTTTTCACCAGTATAGCCAGCATCTACTATTATTTTTTGAACTGTAGAAAGATTTTCTTTTTCACTTTTAATCATTATGATAGCACTATTACGATCTGTTTTTTCTGCTGTAGTTATGTAAATTGCATGTGGTAAACCTTGCGTATCAACTGCAATATGACGTTTTATTCCTGAAATCTTTTTACCAGCATCATAACCTTTATTTTCAGTAGTATCTGTATTTTTAAAACTTTGCGAATCAATTATGCAAAATTGTAAAGGTAAGTGCAACTAAATTATTTTTCTATTCAAATATTCGATTGGTGAAAGATAATTTAGTATTTTTCTGGGTCTTTGGTTTAAAGACAATATAAATTTATGAACTTCATTTTTATTAGTTTTTGAAAAAATAAATTTTTTAGGAAATTTTTCTCTAATTAAACCATTAGTATTTTCATTAGTACCTCTTTGTCAAGGTGAATATGGATTTGCAAAATAAATTTTCACATCTAACTTTTTTTCAAGTTGTTGTCAATTTGCAAATTCTTTACCACGATCAAAAGTAATAGTTTTAACAATATTTTTAGGAAGAATTGATAAATAATGAATGATATTTTTATTAATAACTTTAGTAGTTTTGTTTTTAACTAACATTGCTAAAGTAAATCGTGATACTCTTTCAACTAAAGTTATTAAACATGATTTACTTTTACCTCTTGATGATACTATAGTATCTCCTTCTCAATGACCAAGAGTTATGCGATCATTAACATTATTATCTCGTTCTTTAATTGATTTACCATTAAATTTACCACGATTTTCTTGAGATCTTCGTTTTTTACCTTTTCTTCTTAAATTTTTACTAGTAACTTTATCAAATAATTGGATGGGTTACACTTTATTGGACACTAATTACGTAGACAAGTGAACAAATGTCTACCAAAAAATAGTCCTAAAAAGGGTTGCCATTCCAATAATATGTGTTTTTTTTCTATTTACAGCTTTATTTTGTGCAATTAATGAAAAATAATGATCATTATCTTTATTTCTATTAACTTCTCGAATAATAGTACTAATACTTCGATTAAGATTTTTAGCTATTTCACTAATTTTAACTTTAAATTTCAATTGATTCTCAATATAAATTCTTTCATCTATCCCAATATGTTTATAACTCATATAAAAACTCCTTACTTTTTCTAAACTAAATTTAGCATTATGAAATTTTTATATGAGAATTTTTTGCAATTTTATTTACTTGCACTTACAAGTATAATTCAGCGTTTAAAATGTAATCAAACATTTAGCATTCTCACAGGCACCATATTTTCAAGGTCACAAACATCTTTAACATCTTGGTTTTATCTTATCTTTAGATGAATAAACACCAAACATGGAATTACATCAACAGATATTGCAAAAGAATTGTTGAATTCATTCAGTTTCATTATTCCTTCCACAAGTACATGTGGGGAGAAGTCCGAAAATTAATTCGAATTGATAAGTTAACAAGAAAAAATTATTATATGCTTTCAAGTTTAGGAAATCAAAAATTAGGACAAGGAAATAAAATAATTAAAATTAATTACAACGAACTAACTCATCAAAATTCACTTATAAAATGACTTTGTCAACAAAAAGATATAATTTCCTATCAAACAGAAAAAGAACTAAAATCAGAAGGTCACTTGATAAAAGACGTTTGAGGAAATACTAAAAGTAAACAAGGTTATCCTGATTTATTAGTTCATTATGAAGATAAAGATATGATTATTGAGTTTGAAAGAACACGCAAATCAAAAGAGAAATTTAAATTGAAATTAAATAACTTACGTAGTTATTTACTACAAAATATTCACATCAAATGACTTGTACCAAACGAAAGCATGAAAAAATTTATTAATGATCAACTACAAGCATATAACTGAAAAATAGAACAACATCACATTGAAATATTTAATAATATAGATATTTCATAACTCAATTTTGGTTAAAACTTTAACTAATTGTAAAATACACAAAATTTGATAACATATAGTTGTTATCCAATATATAAGTTTTAACCCATTACTTTTATACCAAAGTAAATGGGTTTTAATGTTTAAAAGGAGATATTATAATGGCAACAATAGATAAAAGTAAATCTCAAACATATGATTTTTTATCAAAAAATAAATCCATAGAAAATGTTCTAAATCAACCAAACATTACTTTCAAAAAAAAGAAAAGACATGGGGGAAAAACATTTAAAATTATTGAAAAAAATATTGCTAATAATCAGCTAATTAATGATAATTTATCAAAAAATAATAGAGAAAATTTAGAACAAGTTACTAATAATTTAACAAATGAAGTAAAGGAGCAAGAAACCAATAATGATATATGAACAAAATTTAAAAATTACTTAAATTGAACAACATTAAATGTAGAAGAACTAATACAAGTTCAAAAACTAGAAAAAGATAATCAACAATTAAAAAATGAGATTGAAAAATTAAAACAAAGCAATGTTAATTTGGCAAAATATTCATATAATGCTATAACAATTTATGATGAAAAACAAAGTAAAAAAACAGGTATTAATAAAATTCACGAAGAAATTTTACCAATAGAAGATAAAATAATTTTTATAACTACTTTTGTAAATATTGATAATTCCATTACTGAAGAAGTAATTTATTTTCAAGAACTTATAAATAGTGATGTACAAGTTGTTCAACAAATAAAAAATTATAAAAATATCAGTGAATATAAAAAAGATATTGTACTAATGGAAGACACTTCAAAATATAATAATTGTCAGTTTTTACCAATTAAAGACTTTTTAAAAAAACAACAAGATTTTAAACTAAAACCAACTAAAAAGAAATAGGTATATGAATAATTAGTTGATTAATAATACCCTTAGGTGTAGTGGCTATTAATCTTATTCATCCTCCATTATTAATAATGAGTCTTGTAATTGGTGGTATTGCTATAGTCCTTAGAGGAGGGGCAGAAGTATTTTCACCAAAATCAAAAAAGTTTGATCATGAATTTCTAACAAAATATGTAATAATGAAGAACTAAAAGAAAAAAATAAAAAAGAACGTCAATCAATAATTAAAAATTTAACAAATGATAAACTAGAAACTAAATTACAAACACAATATGATATTTTAAAACAAAAAATTGATAATAGGAAAGAAGAAATTCCAAATCAACTAATAAGTAATAAATCAAATAGTGTTCTAGAAAATCTAAATATTGAATCAAAAAATAAGAACAATTTTGATTCATCTATACGAAATACAGTAAACCAACAAGAATTACAACCTTCAACAATTACAAATCATAACTGAAATAAGGTAAAATGTTTATTAACATAATCGATAAGTGATAAATTTTTAATGACTATTTTGAAAAAATAATGATTTTTTATTATTTTTTACACATTTTTAGTTTTAAAATTATATACTTTTATTGAATATTTTAAGGGTAGAAAAAAATATTCAATAAAAATAATAAGGGAGAAGATAAATATGTGAAGATCATGTAATGAATGAAGTCAAGCGGATAAAGATAAACAAGCAAAAGATGCTGAAAGAATAAATAAAGCGTGAGGCGAAAAAAACGAACGTGAAAGACGAGAAAGAGTTGCCAATGCTCTTGGATTTGAAAAAGAAAAATCAAAAGTAAACAGTGAAGCTTCAACAAGTAAAAGTCAAAGTTCTAGTAGTAAATCACAAAAAATGTAAATCTTAAATACTTCAAAACTGCACAATTGTGCAGTTTGCTTAATAATTTTATGTTTTATTGTAGAATTTTAATTAAAATATTTAACTTAAATAAGTGTTAAAATATAAAATAAAAGTGTTATAATTAAATTGTTCTTATTTTTTATAGAACAAAATAATTTTAAAAAATGAATGCAAAATTGTAAAATCGTATCTAATTTTTGATTTATGTTGTTATCAAAGCTAATAAGATTTTTTAAAGTTAATTTGCCATAAGTTGCTAGACTTAAAGCGTCATTAGATTTATTTAACTGCTTTAAACTAATAAATCTAGCACTAATTTCTTTTTCTCCAGTTGAACCATCTCCAACACCTTTGTAGGTTGTAGTTAAATCTAAATTCAATTTTGTTAAATCAATTCCATAAAAATATCATAATTTGGTACTTGATTTATTAGCATAATGTTTACCTAAATAGTAAATTTTAACTTCTTTGTTAGTAAGAACCTGTTTAGAATCTTTTAGAAAATAAGGCAAAATTACTATATATTTTAAAATAAGAGGTATATATGCATAAAAATTATCCAAGTCATGTTACTAAAGAACAATTTGAGAACATAAAATCAACTTTAGAAAACAGCAAAAAGAAAACAAAACCAAGAAATTTAGATTTATATGAAGTGTTTTGTGCAGTTTTATATGTATTAAAAAGTGGTTGTCAATGAAGAATGTTACCAAAAAATTTTCCAAAATGACAAACTGTATATTAATATTTCCAAATTTGAAGTAAAAACAATGATAAAGAACCTAGTGTATTGCAATTAATTTTAAAAAAATTAGTTAAAAAGATTCGTATTAAGAATCATCGAAAAGAAAAAACTAGTTTTTGTATAATTGATTCGCAAAGTGTTAAAAATACAGATACTACTGAAAATAAAGGTTATGATGCTGGTAAAAAGATTTCAGGAATAAAACGTCATATTGCAGTTGATACGCAAGGTTTACCACATGCAATTTACATAACTACAGCAGAAAAAACAGATCGTAATAGTGCTATCATAATGATTAAAAGTGAAAAAGAAAATCTTTCTACAGTTCAAAAAATAATAGTAGATGCTGGCTATACTGGTGAAAAATTTGCTTCTGCAATCAAAACAATCATAAATGCAAATGTTGAAGTTGTAAAACGTAATGAATTACATTCTTTTGTAGTACTACCAAAAAGATGAGTTGTAGAACGAAGCTTTGCATGATTAGAAAAATGCAGAAGATTATGAAAAAATTGTGAAAGAAAACTAAATACTAGTTTACAAATGGTTGTTCTGTCCTTTATTTCAATTTTATTAAAAAGATTCTAAACAGGTTCTTAGTACTATTATTCGAGAAGTTAATAGAAATAAAGATAATGATCATTATTTTTCATTAATTGCACAAAATAAAGCTGTAAATAGAAAAAAATCACATATTATTTTTCATAAGTTTAAATATAAAGATTTAGTCAAATATATACAACAAAAACTATTATTGGGCTGATCACCTGAACAAATTTATGGCAGAATTAAAAATTTTCATAAACAATGAGCTATCAGCTTTAAAACAATTTACAATTGAATTTATTCTGGATTATTTGATAAAGTTACTAGTAAAAATTTAAGAAGAAAAGGTAAAAAACGAAGATCTCAAGAAAATCGTGGTAAATTTAATGGTAAATCAATTAAAGAACGAGATAATAATGTTAATGATCGCATAACTCTTGGTCATTGAGAAGGAGATACTATAGTATCATCAAGAGGTAAAAGTAAATCATGTTTAATAACTTTAGTTGAAAGAGTATCACGATTTACTTTAGCAATGTTAGTTAAAAACAAAACTACTAAAGTTATTAATAAAAATATCATTCATTATTTATCAATTCTTCCTAAAAATATTGTTAAAACTATTACTTTTGATCGTGGTAAAGAATTTGCAAATTGACAACAACTTGAAAAAAAGTTAGATGTGAAAATTTATTTTGCAAATCCATATTCACCTTGACAAAGAGGTACTAATGAAAATACTAATGGTTTAATTAGAGAAAAAATTTCCTAAAAAATTTATTTTTTCAAAAACTAATAAAAATGAAGTTCATAAATTTATATTGTCTTTAAACCAAAGACCCAGAAAAATACTAAATTATCTTTCACCAATCGAATATTTGAATAGAAAAATAATTTAGTTGCACTTACCTTTACAATTTTGCATATAAATATTATGATATACAATAATATATGTTCAACGTCAATAATTTTTTACAATTATATATAACATTATTATAGTAATTGCAGAATCTTTTATAATTTCTTATTGATGAAATATAGGAAAATAGTAGTGATAATAATTTTGAAAAAAATATATTTTTTTAATTAATAACTGTCAATATCGAGTGAAAATTTCCCAAAAATATTTTTTAAAAAATAAATTATGGCTTTTCTCCCTTTATGTACTATTTTTAAATCTTATCACATAAATGCTGAGAAAAGCCTATCTACGAACTTCTCCCCACATTTTTAAATAAAACATAGCATTACAGTTTCAAAACTAGGTATGTTATTGAATTTATATGCAGCTTCTTTTGCATATAAATGAATATGATGTTTTGCAACTTTGATATGTGTTTTAAATGTTCTTCGTATATGTTTTCATACTGACTCAATTTGGTTGGTATTTACACCAGTTTTTGAAACATAGCCATCTTGATGGTTAACTGTTTCATGCTTAGTGAAAACCGATTTCAAATCGCGATATCCTTTTCAAAAATCAGTATGTACAACACACTTTGAAGAAATGTGGTTTATTGCAAACTGCAAAAGATTTTTACTGTTTGCGTTTTTCAATACTTTCACAATCAGATTGTTGGTTGTTTTTTCATAAATACCAACAATCAAGGTTTTATTCAACAAGGATCTTCCTTGTTTTTTAAACCCCATATGTGAAAGATACATTTCATCCATTTGCACTATGCCTTCAACAATGAATTGAGGTTTTTGTTTAGCAATGGCACTTCGGATTTTATGACCCATTCTTCAAGCTGTTTTCAAGGTCACTCCCAATTCTTTTGCAACATCAGTTGATGGAATTCCATGTTTGGTGTTTATTCATCTAAAAATGAGATAAAACCAAGATATTAAAGGTGTTTGTGACTTTGAAAATATAGTGCCCGTGAGAATACTGAATGTTTGATGACATTTCAAACATCTCATTCTTCTTAAATTAGAAGTATTCAAATTAAAACTAGAACACCTACTACATTTGATTTGTTTCAAACTTGCTATATATGCAAGACATTGTTTTTCAGTTTGAAAAGTATTATTGAACTCATTCAATTTCATTGTTTCCTCCACAAGTACATGTGGGGAGAAGTTCGTAAATTATTTTGAAAAGTTATACTGTTAAATAAACATAAATTCCAAATAAATTCTTTTCTAGATAAAAATAGAAATAAAGTTTTTTAATTTTTTAAAATTTTTTGTATAATTAATTTATACAAAAAATTATATAAGTTTTTAACTCATTATTTTATCTTAAAATAAATGAGTTTTTTTATTATTTATTCAAAGGAGAAAAGAAAAAATGTTTAAAGTTAAACCTAATTCACCAGTTTATGAATTTTATTAGGCTTTTCTCAGCATTTATGTGATAAGATTTAAAAATAGTACATAAAGGGAGAAAAGCCAAATTAAATATATATGATTTAGAAGATAAAATCGAATCAAAAGGACAAAAAAGGGTTGATAATGTAGGAAAATATTTAAAATTAAAATCAAGTTTAGATTATGATTTTGATTCAATTTTTGAACAATGAAAACGCAGTGCAAACAGTGAAAATCAACCTTTAACAAGTGGATATAAACCAAGCTCACCACAGATGTAAAAGGGGAAGATATTGCATTTGCAATATCTTTATATCTTTAAAATTGATTTTAAGGCACCAAATTTGCTCATATACAAATGTTTTAAATTTTATATGGTTTAGTATTAATAAAATAAATCTCTTCTAAAATATGTTTTTTTACTTTTAATTAAAAATTATTGATATCCATATCTTCAAGGATGGTCTTTATTTGGTATATAAACTTTTTTAGTTTTTATCAAATCTTCTTTAATAATTGGTTTTAATGCTATTTCTTTTAGTTCATATATTTTATTATTATAACTAAGATAGAATTCATTAATAAATGATTTAAGTACAATTACATCAGTTCTAGGTTGTATATATTGAACTTTGTTATTTTTATAAGGAAAATATTTTTTACCATAATATGTTATAGTTGAACCACTATCTGTTTTTCTTTTACAAAATCTTGAAAGATAAACATATATTTCATTTTGTGTAGGAGCTTTAACCATAGCAGATTTATTATCATCAATAGGAAAAGCAAACTGATTATTAAAAATGTTTATATATGTTTTAAGAAATTTATTACCATCTTCTAAATTTTTAATTTTATTAAGTCGTAATTCACTAATTAAGCGACTTTGAAGTGTTCCAAATAATCGTTCAATTCTGCCTTTAGCTTGTGGAATTGAGGTTCTAATTACTTCAACACCTAAATCATTACAGCATTTTTGAAATTGAGTATAAGTGTCATTTTCTGTGTTTATTTTACCTGAATCAATTTTTTTCTTATATCCAAAAACTGTTCTATTATCAGTATAAAATATCTTTGGTATGCCATATTTAGTTAAAATTTGATAAAAAACATTATAATAACCATCTAATGTCTCTTGGTGATCAAATCATAGTCCAACAATATTTCCTGTAGCATCATCAATTGCAGCATGTAAAAATGCTTTTGGTTTATCGTTACCAAATCAATGATGATTACTTGCATCCATTTGAATTAATTCACCAAAATTTGTTCTACGATTTCTTGTGGGATGCAAGTTATTTTTTTTATTCTTATGTCTTTTTGGTGAAGTGATTTTTTCTTGAATTAATAGATTATAAACTGTACTATATGCAATTTTAGTGTTTTCTTCATTAATTAATTTTTCCTGAACGGACTTCTCCCCACATGTACTTGTGGAGGGAATAATGAAACTGAATGAATTCAACAATGCTTTTCAAACTGAACAGCAATGTCTTGCATATATAGCAAATTTAAAAGAAAACAAATGTATTAGGTGTTTTAGTTTTAATTTGAATACTTCTGATTTAAAAAGAATGAGATGTTTAAAATGTAATCAAACATTTAGCATTCTCACAGGCACCATATTTTCAAGGTCACAAACATCTTTAACATCTTGATTTTATCTTATCTTTAGATGAATAAACACCAAACATGGAATTCCATCAACAGATATTGCAAAAGAATTGGGAGTGACTTTGAAAACTGCTTGAAGAATGACTCATAAAATCAGAACACGTATTGCAAAACAAAAACCTCAATTTATTGTTGAAGGTACAGTGCAAATTGATGAAATGTATCTTTCACATATGGGTTTTAAAAAACAAGGAAGATCCTTGGTGAATAAAACCTTGATTGTTGGCATTTATCAAAAAACAACCAATAATTTAATTGTGAAAGTATTGAAAAACGCAAAGAGTAAAAATCTTTTGCAGTTTGCAAAAAACCACATTTCTTCAAAATGTCTTGTATATACTGATTCTTGAAAAGGATATTGCGATTTTAAATCAGTTTTCACTAAGCATGAAACAGTTAACCATCAAGATGGCTATGTTTCAAAAATTGGTGTAAATACCAACCAAATTGAATCAGTTTGAAAACATATAAGAAGAACATTTAAAACACATATCAAAGTTGCAAAACATCATGTTCATTTATATGCTAAAGAAGCTGCATATAAATTCAACAAGATACCTAGTTTTGAAACTGTAATGCTATGTTTGATTTAAAAATGTGGGGAGAAGTCCGTAGATAGGCTTTTCTCAGCATTTATGTGATAAAATTTAAAAATAGTACATAAAGGGAGAAAAGCCTTCCTGAAAATGTTGAAAATTAAAATTATAATATTTTGTTTTATATAAGTTTATAATTTTATTTTTAATTTCTATTTTTGTTGCCTTATTAGAAATTTTATTGCGAGATTTATGAATAAAACCAACTTTACCTTCTTTATTAAAAATTTGAATTAATTGGTTAATTCTTCTAATAGTTAGGTTAAGTTTATTTTTGGCTTGATGTTTAGATAATTTATTAATAACAATGTCATTTATAATTTTGTATTTATATTTTTCTTTCATAGTCATGCTTCTTTCCATTTTTATCACCAAGTATATTTAACTTCACTTTTTGAGAAATTTTCACTCGATAACTAATAGGAAATTATCACTAAATAATGACATTTTTTAATTAATAACTTGTATTTTTTCTAAAATTTAATAAAATGACTAAGTGTAAACTAAATATTGGTTTTTTAACTCATTATTTTAATTTAAAAAATAAATGAGTTTTTATTATATTTAATAAATAAAAAACATAAAAAATACAATAGGTGTATTGGAAATACTCTATTGTTTAGACCAATAAAATAGATTTCAAATGTCCATCTTAAGTATAGAGGAGATAAATATTATGGCATATAACAAACAATCTGATTTATCACATATTAATGGTGGTTTGCCTTCAACTTCATCAAATAATTCAAAAGATGAAGAAAGATTAAAAAAAGAGATTTATGGTCAATTGTTTAGAAGTGAAATTTTAGGGAGCATACCGATGTTGTCAATAATATTCAAATTTGTCTTAAAATTATAAAGTTAGACGAGAATAATTTTGACTTCAATATGCAATTGTATGTTAATCTTAACACTTGAAAAATATTAGTCAACAATAATACTTACTTTTATAACACAAAAATTCTTATTAAAGCATCTTTAATAAGTTTTATTTTATTTTTTGGTTTTTTTAAAATTTTAATTTTAATTTATAATAACTGGATGGCTGTATTTATTTGATAGCATTTAAAATTAACCATTTTTGTATACATATCAATGTTATAGGTTCTATCACCAATCATTTTTTTTAAAATTTGTTTAATATTAGTTTCAGTAAAGCAACCAATATTTTCAACTAGTGCTTGGTTTAATACACCATCTTTTGCATTAATAAAATAACCAACTTTTAATTTTTTATATTGTAAAGTTAATGATTGGCTGAATTATACTTGTAAGTGCAAGTAAATAAAATTGCAAAAAATTCTCATATAAAAATTTCATAATGCTAAATTTAGTTTAGAAAAAGTAAGGAGTTTTTATATGAGTTATAAACATATTGGGATAGATGAAAGAATTTATATTGAGAATCAATTGAAATTTAAAGTTAAAATTAGTGAAATAGCTAAAAATCTTAATCGAAGTATTAGTACTATTATTCGAGAAGTTAATAGAAATAAAGATAATGATCATTATTTTTCATTAATTGCACAAAATAAAGCTGTAAATAGAAAAAAATCACATATTATTTTTCATAAGTTTAAATATAAAGATTTAGTCAAATATATACAACAAAAACTATTATTGGGCTGATCACCTGAACAAATTTATGGCAGAATTAAAAATTTTCATAAACAATGAGCTATCAGCTTTAAAACAATTTACAATTGAATTTATTCTGGATTATTTGATAAAGTTACTAGTAAAAATTTAAGAAGAAAAGGTAAAAAACGAAGATCTCAAGAAAATCGTGGTAAATTTAATGGTAAATCAATTAAAGAACGAGATAATAATGTTAATGATCGCATAACTCTTGGTCATTGAGAAGGAGATACTATAGTATCATCAAGAGGTAAAAGTAAATCATGTTTAATAACTTTAGTTGAAAGAGTATCACGATTTACTTTAGCAATGTTAGTTAAAAACAAAACTACTAAAGTTATTAATAAAAATATCATTCATTATTTATCAATTCTTCCTAAAAATATTGTTAAAACTATTACTTTTGATCGTGGTAAAGAATTTGCAAATTGACAACAACTTGAAAAAAGTTAGATGTGAAAATTTATTTTGCAAATCCATATTCACCTTGACAAAGAGGTACTAATGAAAATACTAATGGTTTAATTAGAGAAAAATTTCCTAAAAAATTTATTTTTTCAAAAACTAATAAAAATGAAGTTCATAAATTTATATTGTCTTTAAACCAAAGACCCAGAAAAATACTAAATTATCTTTCACCAATCGAATATTTGAATAGAAAAATAATTTAGTTGCACTTACCTTTACAATTTTGCATTGTAAAAAATCAATTAATTCATAATATTGACCTTTTTCAAATAAAGTTATTGCATTTTCATAGTGTAATTTAGCGATTTTATTTTTTCTTCTTCCTGCCATTATGCCAAGAAATAAAACATGAAAAGCATGGAATTTATCTAAAATAAATTTAGCATTTAAAATTGTAGCAGTTTTTCTAATTCATTTTGCACTATCACCACAAACTATTAAATTTGCTTGGTCAAAGTTTTCAAAATATAAATTACCATATTTTTGAATAAATTTAGCTGTTTTTTCTGCACCAATTTCTGTTTTTGATACTCTTATTTTACAAACTGCTCTTTTATTAATTAATTTTCCATTTTTCTTTTTACCAGTACAAAATACTAATAATCTCATAGAACATTTTTTACAATTTTTAGTATTGTGTTTTTCATTAAACTTAAATTTTCTATGTCCATCATCAATATTTATATATAAAGTTTGATTTTTTTCTAATACTATTTTAGGTATATTTGCTTTTGGTAATTCAAATTTTTGATATGTTCTACAAACTGTACTATTACTTATTAAACCTTCAATAAAAGTATCACAAACATCACGATACTTTTTATCATCAGCAAAATATTTTAAAATTTGTTTAATAACATTTGGTGCAAGCTTACTATATTTTTTAACACCAAGATAGTTATCTAATAAGGATACGTATTCAGTTTTTTGTTTTTCTATGTTATAATGTTTACAAATACGCCGTTTATAAGTTAGTAAACCCTTTTTTGCTTTTAATTTTCTTTTTCTAAATCTATATGATTTATATTCAGATTTATCACATATACTTCATAAATAATCATCTATTTTGGAAAATAATTCTTCTGTTTGTTTTAAACTTAATTCATCTTGATTAAAATCATGTTTGTCTCAATCAAAATTATTAGTAAATGGTAATATAAACATTTTTAATGTTCCTTTCTAATTTTTGTTTGTTAATAATTTAAGTTTAATTTTTTTTAAAAAATAAGGAGTAAATATGGCTTTTATCACTAGTTATGCACAATTAAATAAAAATATAATCTTAATTTTAGTGATAATAATTATGGTTTTAGTTGAGATATTTTTAAACAATTTGTTGGTGATGAATGAGCAGAATTTTTCACAACCAATTGTTTCTATCGTTTTGTTCCAACAGCACGGGGAACAAGAAAAACTTGAAACTGTTTAGCATTTGATTTATTTATATGTTGTAATTTTAGTGATAGTAGTGTCCAAGAAGTAAGAAGATATGAAAATACTCATAGCGAAACTACAATTGGTGCTTTAATGAATGTTTGTCAAGTTTTATTAGATACATATAATATTAATTTATTACCTAATAATCCACATGGCATTAAATGAAAAATTACTAAGGATGGGGGATGTATTATCTTTCCAAGTAATCAACAAATTGACTTTATTGGTTATGCTAATGGTAATAAAATTTTTGGAAAAGAAGCAGGTGGTTCAAGTTTTTTAGGTTCAAGAACAGATGAAATTATTATGGCAGAAGAAAAAGAAACATTAACTGAAAAGCAATTAACCTATCGATATGAACGTTTACAAAACTCTATGTTTAGAAGTAATCGTATTAAAGTATCAAATGAACCTATTAAAGAGTGAAGTTGAACATTTATTGATAAAAATATATATAGTTCTACTTTTGGACAAAAGATTACTCGTTATTTTTATAAAAGTTTTTTTATTACTTTTACATGTAATCCATACGATAAATACCATCCATTTTATTTAAAGTATTGCACGCCATTTTTACCATTAAATGATAAAATTATGGAAAATCTTAAAAAAGTTGGTAAAGTTTATTATGAAAATAAAGAAATGTTTAGTGGTTTAGGTTTATTTATATTAAGATTTACTATTCAACCATTTTGAAATAAATTACCAGACATTCAAAAAAGAACATTATTAGAAATGAAAAAAAGTAATCCCGATGAATTTAATACTGTTTTTTATGGTTTTGAATTTTTAGATAGTGATGCAACAATTTTTCCATTTCAAAAAACAGTAAAGTGCTGACAACCATATGATTTAAAAGAATTTTATAATTCAAAAAAAGATATGTATAAATTTGATTTTTATTCAGTTGGTGTGGATTGAGCAACTGGTCATAAAGACCATACTGTATTTATAGTAGTGGGTTTTAAAGAATATAATAATACTGGTTATTATGATGCTTATATTATTTGTGAATTAGTAGTTACTCCAAATGATTTTATAAATGAAAATGAAAAAATTAATGCTTATGTTAATGAAATTTTAGGATTAATTGATAATTTTGAAAATTTTGAACAAGCAATTTATTTTTATGATGATAAAGCACGAACTGCCATTGATTGATTAAATCAAAAATTAATAGATGAACATAATACTATTTTAATCACACAAACTGCTATTAAACATGCTTCAAATTTAAATCAAGAAGCAGGATTAACTAATAGAGTAGTTTGAATGAGAAACATTATGAGTTATGGAAACTTTTATGCAAATAAAGATGATTTACCAAAGACTACTCAATGTTTAGAAGAATTACGTTATGACCAAACCAAAACTAACATTCCTGATAAAAATATGTATCAAGACCCGTATGATGGATTATTTTATGCATTGTATACATATAAAAATGTAATTAGGGGTAAAAATAATGCTACTGTGAAAAAAAAGCATCTTCACATTTGCCATATAATAAACAACTACAATATCATTAATAGTATAGGTATCACAAAATAAACGCCTTTTATTTAGGCGTTATTTTGCGTTTAAAAACGTACTTGTAAAAATAATCAAAAATAGTACAATTTAAAAGTAAAATCAAGGAAAAAAGGAGTAAAAAAATGAAAGTAAAAGAGAAAGATAAAGAAAAATCTAATTTAATAAAAAAAATATAAAATTAATAATTACAAACCTAAAAAAATTACAAAACGAAGAAATGCTATTGATGATAGTTATTTTATTAAAAAATGAGAAAATAAAATATTAGATGATATTATTGAACTTGAACATGAATTAAACAATAAAATAAACAATATTATAAATGAACATAATTATTCATTTAAAATTAATTAAAAGGAGTAATTTAATATGAAAACATGAATAAAAACAAATTTAAGTAAAATCACATTAGCATTAGCATTAACTGGAGCAACAACTGGAACAATAGGATTAATCATGGGGGGGTGCTTACCCATGAAAATAATTTCAAATATTCATATGAAAAACCAGACCATACAGTAGTATTATGTAATGCTCCAATATGAGTTAATATGTATAATGGTTCTTATTATTCTT
Organism: Spiroplasma ixodetis; assembly: GCF_027923845.1. Taxonomy (GTDB): domain Bacteria; phylum Bacillota_I; class Bacilli_A; order Mycoplasmatales; family VBWQ01; genus Spiroplasma_E; species Spiroplasma_E ixodetis_A. The sequence goes on along the minus strand of NZ_AP026933.1, from coordinate 1,234,413 downwards.
TATATTGCTCAAATAAAAAGTTACATGATGTAGATATAAAATGAAATGGCAAATATTGAAAAGGTTATTTTGATAATTAAACTTCTAAATTTATATAAGAAATATTTTCGTTATATTTATCAAATAAATTAATATTTTTTAAATCTACTTCTTGTTTCTCTGTTATTAAAATTAAATCATAATTTCCAGCACCAAATATACCACTAATTTCAATCCGATTTAAATTATTAATTGGATTTTCTATTTGTAATTCAAATTTATTATTATTATCAATTTGTGAAATTTCTTTATAAAATTCTAATTTAGAAAATAATTGAGATTTATTTGAACCATATAAATTTAAAGAATTTTCTATTTTCGTTTTTCCGATAATTGTTCTTGTAAAGTATTTTCCATATTCACCATTACCTAATGTTCAGTCAGCAGGAATTAATGAGGGTATATTATTACTTTCTAATTCGTTTGTAATAGATAATCAGTTAAATTGATTATCATCAAGTTTAAATAATTCATTTTGACTAATATCATTGTTTTTTAGTTTAATGTTATTTATATCTGTAAAGTCAAAATATGCTGATTTTAAAACTACTTTTGCATCTTTAAATTGTCAAATATCTTCCTCAGTAGGATGTATTGGATTTGATTTTAATTCAAAATAATAAGGTAATAATATTTTATTATCATCATTTAAACCTTTATTAATTGACATACTTGAATAAATATTATTTGATAACATAATAATTAGTTGTTTAAATATTTTCACTTGTTCTAAATTAATATAATTAGGATAATCTAATTTTCATTGCTTAAATAAATTAGTTATTACTTCATCAGGTTTTTGATTTTCAAACTTTCCTCTTAACATGTCCATTTTATTTGGTGATTTTGTTGGGTCTAATGATGCACCTTCAAAATTTCTATTGTAATTATATGTATAACTTAGCATATCTAATAATAGTTGTTGTAAACTGTCAATTGGTGGTTTATCATTTACTTCAATTTCAACATCATGAAATTTATTAGTTGTAGAAATAAATAAATTATAGTTACCTGCTAAAAATCATGACTCTAATTTTGTATCTTTTAATTCTAATTCATCAGATAAGGGTCATACTTTTGAATTTTTAGTAACATCATAACCAATTTTAGCATTTGTTACTCTGGCATTATTAATAATTTCTTTTCTTGTTTCAGTTCCTCCACCAATAGCAATTAAATCTAAAACTGATTTTTCTTGCCCGATAAATTGTTTTGCTAAATTTCAAGGTAAAATTTGTTCACTAAATCATTGTTGTAATATTCTAACTTTTGGTTGAGTTTCAATAGGCATTGATAATAGCGGAAATGCTATCTTATCTTTAACAAATAACTTTGGGTATACTTCCATATTGTCAACTTCACCAAGTACCTTTATATTGCCAAAAATCATGCTTCTAGGGGATTTAATTTTTAAACCAATAACTTTTGTATCTTTATCTAATGGTTTTTGTAATTTAATAATTATTGGATAACCATCTCTTGTTTTAAAATCTTTAATTTTAATAATAGTAATACTTTTAGTACTTCTTGTTTTTGGGTTTTGATAAGGTTGAGAATAATTATTAATGATATATAAATTATTAATATTATTTTCAGTTAAAGGTTCATTAATAGAAACTGCATATAATTTAAATTGATTTAATAAATTTATTTCTTGAAAAATTAAATTTTTAATATCAGTCATACTATATTCAATTGTATTATCATTAATATTTGTGCTAGCTCTTTGATTTAATTGCATAGTAAAGTCTGATGTTTCAACAGCAATAGTTTTTAATACTTTATCAATATCAATAAAACCTATTTTAATAGTATTTGCTGAAAATCTTAAACTATTATTTTCATTATTTTTAAATAAACGTTCAATTTCATAAATATAAATTGTTCTTTTTTTAAATTCATCGTATGCTCTATTAATATCAGGGTCACTAGTAGCACGCATCATATTAGTAAAGTCATAAGGAATATTATCAATTAAATAATCATTTTCTACTTCTGCTTGATTAAGTTTAGTTTGTTTCTGTGGAAACTTCGTTTGTGGTTTGTTGTTGTTTTCCATTGTTCTCTCCTATTAATTGGTTATTTTCGGGATTAAATAATTTTAATTTAACTGTTAAATTATTAATTTCTTGTTCATCATTAATATTAAATGTTTTACTAGTTAATAAATCTTTATCAATACGTACTAATATTTGAATAAATTTAAGAATATCAATATTAAATTGTCATAATTTTTGTTCAATATAATTAATAGTTGAAATATTTACTGCTGTACTTTCGGGAACTGATTGTTGTGCAGATTTCTTTTGACTTGGTATATGAATACCACAACGTTTAAATATTTCATTAACATTTCAATCGTATATATCAGTTAAATTTTTACCTTTAAAATTGCTATTTGTCATATTGATATTTTCATTTTGTTCATTATTATCTCCGCCACTTTTAAATATGTAGTTTTTAGTAACCAAAGTTCTTACTGCTTCTTCTAATGCTGATTGAACATTACCATAAGTTTGACTAAATATAAATTTAGGTGAATTTAAAATGGTATCTAAAACAATTTGTTCATAAATAACATCTAATGCTTTAATTTTATCCATTACTTTATCACAATCTGCTAATTCATTTGCTTTATTTCGCATAATTGCTATTGGTATATAATTAATATTTAGTATTTGTTCTTGTGCTAAATTAGGGTTATTACTATATGTTCTGAAATCTAATGGAAATTGTTTTTTATTATCACTAATACTATAAATAGCACGATTAATAGTTACTTGTTCATTATTTAATGTATAAACTTCAAATAATCTTACAGTTTGTGCATTTTCTTGATAACTATCATAAAAAATAGTACATTGAATTAATTTACCAGTAATATCATAAACTCTTTGTTGTATATCTACTACTTGAAAATATAAATCATCATTAGCAATATAAATTAAATAACCACTAATTCCTAATTTACTTAATTTAAAAATAGAATTTCAATTTTTTTTATAAAATTCTTGTTGAATTAAATATTGTTTAAGAACCTGTTTAGAATCTTTTAGAAAATAAGGTAAAATTACTATATATTTTAAAATAAGAGGTATATATGCATAAAAATTATCCAAGTCATGTTACTAAAGAACAATTTGAGAACATAAAATCAACTTTAGAAAACAGCAAAAAGAAAACAAAACCAAGAAATTTAGATTTATATGAAGTGTTTTGTGCAGTTTTATATGTATTAAAAAGTGGTTGTCAATGAAGAATGTTACCAAAAAATTTTCCAAAATGACAAACTGTATATTATTATTTCCAAATTTGAAGTAAAAACAATGATAAAGAACCTAGTGTATTGCAATTAATTTTAAAAAAAATTAGTTAAAAAGATTCGTATTAAGAATCATCGAAAAGAAAAAACTAGTTTTTGTATAATTGATTCGCAAAGTGTTAAAAATACAGATACTACTGAAAATAAAGGTTATGATGCTGGTAAAAAGATTTCAGGAATAAAACGTCATATTGCAGTTGATACGCAAGGTTTACCACATGCAATTTACATAACTACAGCAGAAAAAACAGATCGTAATAGTGCTATCATAATGATTAAAAGTGAAAAAGAAAATCTTTCTACAGTTCAAAAAATAATAGTAGATGCTGGCTATACTGGTGAAAAATTTGCTTCTGCAATCAAAACAATCATAAATGCAAATGTTGAAGTTGTAAAACGTAATGAATTACATTCTTTTGTAGTACTACCAAAAAGATGAGTTGTAGAACGAAGCTTTGCATGATTAGAAAAATGCAGAAGATTATGAAAAAATTGTGAAAGAAAACTAAATACTAGTTTACAAATGGTTGTTCTGTCCTTTATTTCAATTTTATTAAAAAGATTCTAAACAGGTTCTAATAGTTTCATTATTAATGTCTAATGGAGCATTATATAAATTAGCATTATTTTCTGCTACAAAATCAGTAAAATAAGTTTCATGATTAAAATCATTAAAACCAAAATAATTTAAAATTGAAGCATGTGTACTTTTATTTTTATTAGTTAAAAATTTTACTTTTTCATTTTGATTATCACTAATATTACTTTTTTCTTTTCTTTTAAATAGACTTAACATAATATTCACCACCTTTCTAAAATATTTGATTAATTTTTAATACAATTTTTACTATAATAAATATAATTAAACCAGCAACAGCAGAAGATAATAAAACTCCAATTAAACCTAAAATAATTTTTATAATTTTAAAAAACATAATATTATTCCTGTAATTCTTCTAATTTTCATGTATTTCCTTTATCATTACCTTTTAAAGAATAAATAGTAATAAATTTTGCATGATTAACTGATAAAACTAATACATTACTATTATTGTTAAAGACTTCTATTTCTACACCTGCTATTTTATTATCAGTTATAATAAATTCTTGAATTGCAAAAACTGGATTATATATATTTCAAGAATAATAAACTCTGTATCGTTTATTAACTATAAAATTATAAGTAATTTGTCAATTATCTCATTGATTTTTTTCTCTTGTTCCTACTTCTTTTCAATTTAAACCACTTGGACTTGGTGTTGGATTATTTTTTAATTCAATATCTCAAATATTTTCTTCTATTTCATTTGTAGTTAAACTACCAGACCTTATTTGTACTTTTGATTGAATATCTACTTTAATAGTATCTTGTAATTCTTCTAATGAAAATATATTTCCATATTGTTTATTTCCTCCAATAATAATTAATTGACTTTTACCTCCAACAGTTCCTAATTTAATAATTAATGAAGCTTCTTCATTATCAATTTTACCTTTAACAAGCATATAATCTCCACCTATATGAGTAGAACTAGATTTAAATTCTATTTTTAGTTTTACACTTGTTTGATTAAAAGGTGGTTTATCTCATGTTATAAATACTCTATAATATTTATTAAAACTAAGAGCAAAATCTTCTCATGTACGATTATTTATACTTTTACCTATTATTTTTCAATTTTCTTTATCTTGTTTTTTATCAATATTAGTTTTATTTTCATTAATAGCACCAACAACTGTTTTATTAGTAGTTTCTAAATTAGGAATTTCTTGACCAATAGCATTCATAGAAAAAGCAATTGGAAATAATGCTTTTGTATCTTCTAATTTTTTATCTATTTCTTCTTTTTTATAATAATCAGTTAAATCAGTAGAACCACCAATAGCACTAATTTTATTATCTTTATCAATAGTTATATTAGTACCAGCAATTAATTTATTTTGTTTTTTATCTAATAAATTATTAGTTTCTAGTTTTGTATAATAATCACGTTCAGTACCTTCTTCTGCTATAAATTCAGTTGGTGTTCCTTTTCCAATATATTGATATAAAAGAATAGAAGCAGATGTGTAATTATCATTATTAGAGACAACAGTAATATCATTTCCTTCCTTAGTAAATAATAATTGTATTTTTACATTATCATTTACATTTAACTCATCTAATTTAATAGTTTTTTGTGTTGTTCTTTGAATTTCACCACGTAGATTAAATATAGTTTTTTTATCCCCATATATATAATTATCAGTAGGATCACTAGAAGATTGATAAATGTAACCTCATATTGCTAAATATGTTTTACCAAATTGACTACTAGGGATAAAAGAATTCATTTTTTTTCATAAAGGACTAGTTTCAATATTAAATCAATTATTTTTAACATCATTAATATTTTCATTTGCTTTAATTAATTCAGTATTTAATTTGGTAATTTCATTTTCATTTGTAGTAATTCGTTTTTGTTGTTTAGCAGAAAAATCACAAGTTGGTGCATGTGTATAATCACCAATTTGTGGATTATTTTGTAATGCTTCGGGGGGTAATGTACCAATTTCATCAGGTCAATCTAAAATCATTGTTTCAGTTTCTTTATCATAATCAGTTGCAACATAACCTTTATTAATAAATTTACTAACAGGACCTCTATATATTTCATTTTCATTATCATCAACTAAATCATCATATAATTTAATTTGTTTTGATAATGTAAATTCTTTTTGTTGTTGAATTAATTCATCAACTTGATTTCTAGTATAAAATGCTTTTAAATCAATTTTTTCAACATCTATTTCATCATCATTATAACTTGAAAATATTTGTTTTAATTCTGTTAATCTTGCTCATATTTTCATTCTACTTGGTGCTAAATCTCAAACATTAATCGTAGGAGTACTATTTGCACTAAATTGAGTACCATTATTAAATTGAATAGTAGCATCAACATTAAATTCAATTGGTGTACGATTAAATACTCAATGTTCAACCATAACATAAACCATATCTCTTAATGTTTCTTTAATTAATTCATCTTTAAAACTATCGAAAGGAAATTTAGATAAAATAAAATCAAGATAAGCATTAATATCATTTTGAGCACGAATAGCAAAAGTTTTAAATCAATCATTAACATTAGATCATGTTTGTATATATTGCTGTGGGGTTTCTGTAATTTTTCCAGTTAATGGATATCAGTTATTATAATTTTCAAGACTGACATCAGTTCAAAGTTTATTAATCATAATTTATCATTCCTTAAAAAATGCTTGTTTATAATGATGAGTATGTTTTTTTGTTTTTTTATGTGTTATATGCTCAATTTCTTTTTGTATTTTATTTTTACTTTTTTTTAATTTTTTCTTACTTTTTGTTACAACTTGACTATATGCAAACTTTTCTAAATGATGTAATAATCCAGTACCAAATAAAGTATTAACTGAAAACTTTAAACCAACATTTTTAAATGATTTGTTAATATTTTCAATAGGATTATTAATAACATTTACTACTTTATGATAAGTTCTAATAGTTCTAAATATTTCTCTATATACTTTAAAACTATCTCTAATTACTTGTTGCACCACTGGTGGAGCAAATGCTATTGCTTTTAATCATTTATTACGATTAACACCATAACCAATGTATCAACCACTATATCAACGATATCAATGAAATGGATGTATTTGTGTAACAAAAGTTTTTGCTTTAAGAATACTATCAACAACTGTAATTGGTTTATATTTAGGATTACGATGATAAATAGTAATTGCACATTTATCTAATGACAAAGGTTGAATTTTACAACCCATAAATACTGGTGAATTTAATGGAATTAATTGTGCATGTTTAATTGCTCTTTTTTCTGCACTAGTAAATAAATCAGTTGCTTTTTCTTTTAATTTCTGAATTTTTTCAAATGCTTGTTTTTCTAACTTTTCAAATTTTTCTTGTAATTTATATATACTTTCTCGTATTTTTTCAAAATATGGTGTATCTTTTCAAAATTTATTTAAACCTTTTTTTAAATAAAATCTAATATCAAAATATTTAAAAGTTTGATTTGCTTTTAAAACAAGTTGATGAATAACATTATTTTTAAAATTAAATTTAATAGCATTAGCACGAATTTTTTGTAAATCTAAAATTAAAGTTTTTCCATATCTATTTTCTGTATGTATTGTATGAACTAAATTTAATCAATCATGTTGATTCATTTTTAATACTTCTTTTAAATCAGTATTAAATTTTTTTAAAAAGTTATTTGCTTTTTCAATATCTTTAATTTTAAATTTAGGAGTTAATTGTGGACTTAATTTTATTAATGTATTTTGTAATAATAAGTGTTCTTTTAACTTTTGTATTTCTAATTTTTGAAAATTATTTTTATATTCTCTTTCAGCAACATAACCTAAATCTCGTAATACTGTTTCACGATTAGGAGTAAAACTATAATTCATTAAATAACGTTTATTACCAATAATTTTATCTGTTAAAATTTCTTTTCCACTTACTTGACTAATAATTTCTTGTAAATTTTTTGCTTCTTTAATACCAACTTGTTCTAATGTTTTAGTTTCTTGTGCTAGTTTAATAAATTTAGTTGTGCGATAACCACGACTAATTTTATTAAGTCCAGCAAATGCAGGTAATAAATTTAAAAAAGTATTTAATTTTGTTAGAACCTGTTTAGAATCTTTTAGAAAATAAGGTAAAATTACTATATATTTTAAAATAAGAGGTATATATGCATAAAAATTATCCAAGTCATGTTACTAAAGAACAATTTGAGAACATAAAATCAACTTTAGAAAACAGCAAAAAGAAAACAAAACCAAGAAATTTAGATTTATATGAAGTGTTTTGTGCAGTTTTATATGTATTAAAAAGTGGTTGTCAATGAAGAATGTTACCAAAAAATTTTCCAAAATGACAAACTGTATATTATTATTTCCAAATTTGAAGTAAAAACAATGATAAAGAACCTAGTGTATTGCAATTAATTTTAAAAAAATTAGTTAAAAAGATTCGTATTAAGAATCATCGAAAAGAAAAAACTAGTTTTTGTATAATTGATTCGCAAAGTGTTAAAAATACAGATACTACTGAAAATAAAGGTTATGATGCTGGTAAAAAGATTTCAGGAATAAAACGTCATATTGCAGTTGATACGCAAGGTTTACCACATGCAATTTACATAACTACAGCAGAAAAAACAGATCGTAATAGTGCTATCATAATGATTAAAAGTGAAAAAGAAAATCTTTCTACAGTTCAAAAAATAATAGTAGATGCTGGCTATACTGGTGAAAAATTTGCTTCTGCAATCAAAACAATCATAAATGCAAATGTTGAAGTTGTAAAACGTAATGAATTACATTCTTTTGTAGTACTACCAAAAAGATGAGTTGTAGAACGAAGCTTTGCATGATTAGAAAAATGCAGAAGATTATGAAAAAATTGTGAAAGAAAACTAAATACTAGTTTACAAATGGTTGTTCTGTCCTTTATTTCAATTTTATTAAAAAGATTCTAAACAGGTTCTTAGGACTTTTATTATTAATAATATTGTATCCATTTTTAATAACTAGAAAAAATATAAAGATATTACAACGTGTAGGTAGTTATATTATTTCTGCACCTCCAAGAACTGGTAAATCTGCTCTTGCTTGTTGTTTAGCACAAAAACATAAAGGTAGAGTAGTAAGTCCTATTCCTATTAAAGTACGTAATGAATATAGTTATCGTTGTTCTTATGATGATGTTTTTAAATTTAATCAATTAAATAGTAATTATGCTTTTAAAGAGTGTGATATGGTTGTTTTAGATGAGTTAGGTTTGAAAATTAATAGTAATGATTTGTCACCCGAATTTAAAGAAACACAAGAAAGTTTGGGAATGTTTTGTAAATTAATAGGTCATAATTTTAATGGAATTATGTATATGATTGAACAACACCCCGATAGAATACCAAAACAAGCACGTGAAAAAGTGGAATATATTGTGCAAGTTAAAAGAATGCGTATTTTGTTATTTTTAGTTAAGTTTAAATTAAATATTTACACTAATATTGATGATTATAATAAAGTTGTATTATCTAAAAGACAAACAAAGCGAATAATTAAACGTGGTGGTTTACCACCAAGTTATAGTGGTGAAACTATGACTTTTAGTTTATGATTTCCTAGGTCTTATTTACAAAGATATAATAGTCGTGCTTTAAATTATATTCATTCTTTAAAGAGTGAATTAAGTACTGTTAAAGACTATGAACAATCACAAGCATTAGATTTTACTGTTGATGATATTAGAGTAGTAGGATTAGATAAGTTGGATAATATATTACAAACTGAAAAGAAAGAAACTGAAAATACTGTATGCCGTGCTTGTTATTATAGAAATAAATATTCTAAGAACCTGTTTAGAATCTTTTAGAAAATAAGGTAAAATTACTATATATTTTAAAATAAGAGGTATATATGCATAAAAATTATCCAAGTCATGTTACTAAAGAACAATTTGAGAACATAAAATCAACTTTAGAAAACAGCAAAAAGAAAACAAAACCAAGAAATTTAGATTTATATGAAGTGTTTTGTGCAGTTTTATATGTATTAAAAAGTGGTTGTCAATGAAGAATGTTACCAAAAAATTTTCCAAAATGACAAACTGTATATTATTATTTCCAAATTTGAAGTAAAAACAATGATAAAGAACCTAGTGTATTGCAATTAATTTTAAAAAAATTAGTTAAAAAGATTCGTATTAAGAATCATCGAAAAGAAAAAACTAGTTTTTGTATAATTGATTCGCAAAGTGTTAAAAATACAGATACTACTGAAAATAAAGGTTATGATGCTGGTAAAAAGATTTCAGGAATAAAACGTCATATTGCAGTTGATACGCAAGGTTTACCACATGCAATTTACATAACTACAGCAGAAAAAACAGATCGTAATAGTGCTATCATAATGATTAAAAGTGAAAAAGAAAATCTTTCTACAGTTCAAAAAATAATAGTAGATGCTGGCTATACTGGTGAAAAATTTGCTTCTGCAATCAAAACAATCATAAATGCAAATGTTGAAGTTGTAAAACGTAATGAATTACATTCTTTTGTAGTACTACCAAAAAGATGAGTTGTAGAACGAAGCTTTGCATGATTAGAAAAATGCAGAAGATTATGAAAAAATTGTGAAAGAAAACTAAATACTAGTTTACAAATGGTTGTTCTGTCCTTTATTTCAATTTTATTAAAAAGATTCTAAACAGGTTCTTACATTTCCTTTTAAATAATCATAAACTTGATTAATAGTAAAATCAGTTAAAAATTCTACACCAACAGCACTAATACTAGCAATTAAATCACTTGCACCTAATCCAAGGGCTACACTTTCACTTAATCCACCAGTAAAAGGAGCAAGTGCTACTGCTATAACTTGTACACCAATCATTTCTAAAATTTCTCATCAAAAACTTTTATTTTCTTGTTGTTTACTTATTCTAGTATGTTTTGGTTTATTTATGTTTAAAAGTATTGCTGTACTAGTTGTACCAATTGGCATGGCATTTAATTTCCTTTATTTAAGAGTTATTTTAATTGGATTTGTTGAACCTTTATAATTTAAATCATTAACATTTGAAGAAATAACTATGTATAACTCACCCGCTTTTTGTTTTTGATTACTTACATTAGTTTTTCCTTGTGCATCACTAAAATATTTAATAGTTGGATTTGTTAAATTAGGATTTAATGATTTAAGTTCATTAGTACTTTTTATTTGTGTATTTAATTCACTATTATTGTTATTAACATTTGCAGTAATATCAGTTGTTAAACTTGTAATTTTAGTTTTTAAATCATTTTTATCATTATTAACAATTGCACATAACATTCAGCGTGAAGTTGTTTCTTCATCTGTTATATAGGGTATTGATTCACCAGTTACTTCTCCACCAACTAAATATCTTCTTCCAACTTTACCATCAGCAATATCTTGAACATATACAACTGTATTTTGTAACATATATCTTTTCATTGCTCTTGGTGTTGCTAAAACAAAAGACATAATTTTAGTTTCATTATTATCAGTAAATGTCATATAATCATCCATTACAATTTGACATAGTACACCTTTGATGTATAAATCATTTCCATTTAATCTTAATTGTTGAGCAATTTGATTATCAGTAATTAGACCTTTATTATTGGCTAAATAAACAATAGTATCATAAAGATTATTAGTAATAAAAAACGACAATTATTACTATTTCTTAGTTGAAATAAAGTATTTCAAGCATCTAACATTGATTTTAAATATCCTAATGGTGTTTTATCAGTAATGTCTATTTTAGTTGCATATTTTGCAATTACATTTGTATCATTATTTGCTAAATAATCTGCTAAGTCATTAGCAACTTCATATTGCATTGTATTTAATAAATTTTGTCCATTTTCAGCATTTAAATCAACATTAGCAATTATTTCACCCGCAACCGCTTCTTCTTTAATTAATTTTAAAATTTTAACAGTTTCAGCATAACTAACATCTAATCCTTTGCTTTTATCATTTCATTTTAATACTTTAATTTCTGAATTTTTTGGTTTTTTAACTATAAATTCAATTTTTGTTGAATTAACCATTTCGATAGGAAAAAAACTTGCTCATGGTGAATTTGATTGTTTATAAAATTCTATAAACTCTGGTGCTTCTACTAATTTTTCGGTATTATCTAAATTTTTATTGAATGGTACTGCCATTTTTTATTTTCCTTTCTGTTATAAATTATTTTTCTTTTTATAATCCAATAAAGTACTTTTTATTGAATTTGGTTGATTTGTTATTATTGTCTGTGGTTTGCCACCTGTATTAATTGTTTCTTTAAATACTGGTTGTTCTTTAATCATTTTTTTAATAGTTTCTTCAATTTTTGAATTTTCTAAATTATTAGTTTTAAATTTTAAATAATCATAAAATTCACTTTTAACTTGATATTTTTTAAATATATTAATCATTTCTTTTTCTTTAATTTCTTGATTAAGTTTATTTAACTTATTTTCTGCTTCATTAACTTTATTTTCTATTTCTTGTGAAGAAGCATTATTTTCAGTTAAAGGTTCAGTTGTTTGTTGAACATTATTTTCATTTTCTAACATTTACATCACCACTTTTTTATTTATTTTCTTTATTAATCTTTTCATTTAATTTTGCTAATTTTTTTTGATGTTTGATAATTTTGTTATTTGATCTAACATGTTTTGGAGTTGTGATAAATCTTTTTAATAAAACAATAATTTCTCTGCAAATTAATGTTCCAACACTTGTTCCAATAATTATTAATTCATGTAAAAATTCTTTCATGTGGATATTTTCCTTTCAATTATTTATTGTTTATTTTTTTGATTATTCATCAAATTGACCACCATTAATTCTTTCAATCATCGATTTTGAATTACTTATAATGCTTACTAATAAGGCAATTTCTTTATTTAATTGTTCCATTCTTTCTTTATATGTCTGAATTTCATTATTATAATATTCAAGTAATTTTTCTTTATTCATAAATTATTCACCTCCTTTATAAACTCATGTGATTATAATCTCAATTTAGTGAAGCATTATCATGATTTAATGGAACTTCGCTCATATTATCACTACCATAATATTGACTAGTTGTTTCACTATTAATTGTGAATCTATTATCATTTACTAATCTTGCAGTTTCATCATTAAATGATGTTTCTTGCATTTCTTCATTATGATGTGTAGTTTCCATAGGTAATAAATTATGGATTATTTCACTTGCACCAGCAATTATGGTAGGTACTGCATAAGCATTATTAAAATCATTATTTATACCCATTGCTACACCACTTGATATTAAACATCCACCAGTAGCCATATTACAAATCTTTCTTATTGCTTCAAATTTATTAGGTATTAACTCAGTTAATCCACTAATAAGATTTGAAATACCATAAGCATTTAAACTAATATATGTATCTCAATCCATTAATGACTGATGTTCTTGTTTATTTAATAGTAATCATGGTGGACCTTCTGTTGTAGTTGTAGTAGTGATTGGAGTTGGTGTTGTTGGAATAATTGGAGTAATATTATTTTCTGTTCATTTACTATAATTTGCTAAACCAATAGTCCCTAATCCTAGTAATATTTTTTTACCACTATTAATTAATTTAGTTTTAGTATTTGGTCTTTGATTTAAATTTCATATATCTAAACCTAATTTTTTACCAAATAATAAACTATTAATTGAACCTAATACTGGATTACTTATTACTTGACCATAATAAGCACTTGTACCAATCATTGCACAAATTGGGCTTATTCCAGTTCTAATTAATTTAATTAAAGTATAATTTGATTGATTTTCTATATTTGGCATTTTATTCTCCTTTAATTTCTAATTTTTTAACTGTTACTTTAATTCAACCTTGATAAACATCATTATCACCAACTATTAATGCAACATTACTTTCTGGGTCAGAAACAATTATGTGTTTTGATTTAACATTTGGGTATTGTCTTAAAATAATTGTTCTAATATCATTACTTGTATGAATTGCTTTTGGAAATGGTGATAATATTTCAATTTCATCTTTATTTTCAAACAAAGTAGGTAATATTATCATTAGTCAAATTCACCTTTTTCTATTTTTTCAATTAATAAATTTAAAATATTTTTGTCAAAATCAGAGTTTGTATAATTAATTTTTTTAGTTCATTTAATTATATCTTTCATATATTTAAGTAATTTTTCTTTATTCATTATCAATGTCTCCTAAATTTCTTCAACTTCTTCTATTTCATTTATTAACTGATTCTAATCAACAACTATTACAGGTATTGGATAAAAAGTTTTCTTTTACTTTATTGCACATAGAACATTTATCTTCATATTTCATATTATTTCTCCTTATTTTCAATTTGATTAGCAATTTCACTTAATATTTTTAATATTTTATATTCATTTTTTAATTCTTTACTAATAAATATTAAAAATATTATTAGTGTTATGCTTGTTATTAATATTGGTACTATTAATAAAATTTTTCATAATATCATTTTTTACTCTTTTCATTTTTTAAATCATTTAACATTTATTGAACAAAATGCACGATTTATATTCATATTTCAATTATTAAAGATTTCACCAGTTACAATAATTTCATCGTTTTTGTTTAATAAAATACATCGTTTATAAAATTTTGGTTTATTAAAAATTAAAGTAACATAATTTAATCCATTTCATTGACCTCTAACACTATAATATAATTCTTTATTACCTTTTTCGTAATATTTTGCTTCAATACTGTTACTGAGTTTTACTGTTAATTTGACATAATTGGCTTTATCTTTCATTTTTATAATTCCTTAAATAATATTGAATGTGTTTATATGCATCTTGTTCATGTTTTGTTAATTTTATATTTCCTTTATAATTTTCTATTTTAGTTTTATTTTTTGGTTCACTTCCTAAATAATCTCAATTCATAACATCTTCTACTAATACCATTAATGTACCAATAGTTTTAGGAGTTGCTAATGGATTAGTTAATAATTGTTTTGAATTTAAAAAGAAATTTTCTACAATAACTATTATTTTTTTATTATCATAATGTTTTTTAATTAATAAAAAGTATTCTTTATACAAATTTTTACTTTCTAAAACTGTTTTAGTTTTAAATGTTTCATTAAAAACAATATTATTAATTTCATTTGAATATATAACAATTCCATTATTACCAATTCCAGCGGGGTCAATTCCAATAATTAAGTCATATTGCATTATTAATCAAAGTCTCCATTTTTAATTTCATCTCTTAATTTAATAATAAATCCGAATGGAGTTAAACCTTGTGTATCACCAATATAAAAGGTTTCATAATCAAGTATTCTATTAATTATTTTTTCTTTATATTCATTAATTACTTCTTTTTAAAATCTTCTCTTAATTTTTCTATATTATTTAAATGTTCTTTTTTTATTTCTTGATTACGTTTTTTATTATATTCATTAATAATTTCTTGGTCTTTATAAGAAAATGGTTTTTCTTTATTCATATTTATACCTCCTACTTAACCTAATATTTAAAATACAGTCATAACAAATTGCTTTACTATTTTTATCTCTTAAAAAATATTTTCTTGTTTTAATATCATTAGTATTAAAGAATAAATAATATAATTTATTTTGTTTACATGTTCAACAAAAATAATTTTTCATTATGAGTTGAAATTTCCTTATAAGAAGTAACTAAATAATTAATTGGTAAATCATCATGTTTATATGGATTATTTATTTTAAAACCTTTTCTGTTTTCTTCTCACGTAATGTTATATTTAAAACAAGGATTAGTAATTTTAGTTTTGTTATCTGTTATTTCACCGATAAATCAACTATTATGCTGTTCATAAAATTTTAATGGTTCAAGTTTTATATCATTAAGATAATATTCTTTTGGAGCAATTGGTTTATTAACAGTTATTTTTTGGTCTTTAATATATGGTTCTAATAATTTTATTAATTCATTACCACTTAATTCTCTTTTAATATTTTCTAAATTAAAAACTCAATATGTATATTTATCATCAGCAATAAAACTATTATTTTTAACCATTCATTTTGGACATTGTAATTTATATTCAACATAATCAATAAGAATAGATTGTGGTTTATCTTTTACAATTTGTTCTTTTTTAAATTCTATTTGCATAATAATCCTTTCCTAATATGTTCTGTTGCTTCTAGCATAAAGAACATATATTTTGATTTTTAGATTATTAATAATACTACTATTCGTTTTATTCATTCCAGAAATTCTGGGCTCAAAAATAAATTGTGAAATTTTAAAAAACATTGAGGCATTCGATTCAATGTTTATTTAATTTGTGTTTAACAAATTAATATTTTAATTGAACCGGTACCGCTCAATTTTTTTTACAAGTTTGAAATTTATTTTATCGCCCAAAAATTTTTTCAAAAAAAATAAAAAATAAAACCAACACTTGCTCACTGGGTAGTGGCAAGGTTGGTTAAATAAAGAATAGAATTAATATAGTAGGTTCCCTAAGCAGGTCTATATATACTAGTTTCCAATTCGCTCCCACCCCAAGAATTACCATTTCTGGTTAGTATATTTTATTAGGTATCACTCCACTTTTTATTTATCCATGCAAGTCCACATGCTAGCTACTATTTTTAACAACTGTGTTGTAGTTCACTTTTTTAGTTCCTTAACACGTGTTGATAATAGTATTAAAGAGGGTTATTAAAAATTTTAAAATTTTACAATTACAAAAAAAGACAAGATTTTTATTCTCGTCTTTTGTCATTTATTTTTAATTCAAGGGTTTAAAAAAGAAAGGAGCTATTTAAGTGAAATGAGTTGTTATCGACATCTTCGACACGCTCCCAAATTTTACATCAAATTTATGAACTATGCGAATCCTCTCAACAAGAAGATTATGAATCTGCTTTAAAAATATTATCTAAAAAATGCAAGATGAGTCAAGAAAATGCAAAAGATTTATTAGAAAAGATTACTAAAATATTACAATCATCAAGGTTAACAATTAATTTTGATTTTTCAAAAATATACGATATTAATAATAAATGACCAGATGTTTTAAATTGTTTTGCTTATAAGGAAAAACCAAATGAAATTTCTAACTATAATGTAGGTCGAGCAAGTGGAATGGCAACCCTTTTTAGGACTATTTTTTGGTAGACATTTGTTCATGATATTTAACGGGAGTTAGGTAGTTTAGAGTGCTGTGAATTCTTATGTTGTTATATCAATTTATGTAATCAAATAATTCTAATTTTAATTGGATTAATGATGTAAAATTTTTATCATTAATAAACTCTGTTTTGAAAGTTTTAAAAGTTGCTTCAGCAACAGCATTGTCATAAGGACATCCTTTTTTGCTTAAAGAACGGGTAATATTGAATGCTAATAAAAGTTTATCAATAGTTTTATTATTGAATTCATTACCGCGATCGCTATGAAATATTTGAATATCTTTTAAACAGCGATTTGAGTGCATAAATGCTTGATGTACTAATGATGCATCTTTTTTAACTCTCCAACACTATGTCCAATAATTTCGCGGTTGTACAGGTCTACTAATAGGCAAATATAGTTTCATTTACCATTAACTTGAACATAAGTTAAATCACTGACAATAACTTCATTTTTAATTCTATTATTAAAGTCTCTATTAACAAGATTGGTAATTTGACTATCATTGACTTTATTATGATGATTTTTGAATGATAATTTAGTGTATTTTGATATTAAATTATGCTTATTCATAATTTTTTTAATTTTTCTGCGTGATAAATAAATTTCTTGGTTTGCTAGTATGACTTTTAATCTTCTAGTACCATAAACTTCTTTATTTTCTTTAAAAGCACTAATAACAGCTTCATCATAAATATTATTTTGAATTTTTTCTTTTTCTTTAAATTAAAATAATATGTTGATTTAGAGAGTTTTAAAAAACGACACATTGTGCGAATTTTATATTTAACTTTATTTTTAGTAATAATTTCTATTTTCTGCCTATTATTAGTGCTGCTTGCTTTAAAATATCATTTTCCATTCGTAACTGTTTTAATTCTTTATTTGCTTGAATTAATTGTTTTTCTAAATCTGAAAGATTATTTTTAATTTTAAAACTACCTGAATTAGTAAATTGTTTAATTCATTTATAAGTAGTTGCTCTTGTAACATTATATTCTTTAGCAAGACAAGACACTGACTTACCACTTTGATATAAAGCTACTATTTGCTTTTTAAATTCGTCGGTATATGAGTTAATATTGGTCATAATTATAGTTCGTTTCTTTTAACAAATTTGTTCACTTGTCTACGTAATTAGTGTCCAATAAAGTGTAACCCATCCATCTATAATAAAATAATATATTTTATTATAGATTTAAATTTAATTTATATTAATTAGAAAATTTATTATTTGCTGGAGTTCCAACAGCCATTTTTTGTGCAAGAATAACACTATCAAAATGTAACTGTAAAAATGCGGGTTCACCATCATTAAAAGTTTTTATTTCTTCTGTGCCGGTAGGTGAACTAAAAAAATGAGTTGTAAAAGATGTATTTAATACTTTAAGTAAAGACTCAAACTTTGTTTTGTTTAATTCATCAGTAAACTCTAATTTAAAACCAGAAGTTGGCTGATCGACCTTGAATCCTTGATCAGCAGTTAGTTTTAAATCATTTAAAGGTTCTTTTATAATATTACTTGTTATTACCTTTGAAACATTTAAATTTGCTGCCTTTATATTAATATTATAAGATTTAACAAGCTTAGCAGCAGTTTTGCTACTCATAATATCAATTTGACAAATACCATCCGCTACTTTAAAGTCAGTTGTGTCAGCAACTGATATTTCACCTGGAGCAGCAGTTTTAATTGTTACAATTAAATTGGTAATAGCATCAACATCGGGTTCTGAATAATCATTATCTTGATTACCAGATGTAAATCCCAATTCCCTTAAAAACGTTGCAGAATCAGTATTTTTTGCTTTCCATTTACCATCAGTAGAACCTTCAACTAATAACTTTTCTTTAAACAACTTATCTTTAATAAGATTAGTAGAGTCAGCAGTGATAATACAAGTTCCAAGATTATCAAAATTTATTACTTCATCAATTATACTTGTATTTTCATCACTATATCATCCTAATAATTCTGCATATTTGCCATTTAATTGCGGATTATTAGGAATATTTGAACCATTATTACCGCATGCAACAACTGAAGGAGTTGCTCCTGCTGTTAATGCAAGGGCACCCATTAATCTTAATATATTTTTCATATTCACATATACCTCCAATAATATTATTTAAACTTATTATAATAACTATAAATTAACAACTTAGTTACTTTTTTCCAAATATAATATCATATAATAAGTTATCCAATATGGCTTTTCTCCCTTTATGTACTATTTTAATTTTATCACATAAATGCTGAGAAAAGCCTATCTACGGACTTCTCCCCACATTTTTAAATCAAACATAGCATTACAGTTTCAAAACTAGGTATCTTGTTGAATTTATATGCAGCTTCTTTAGCATATAAATGAACATGATGTTTTGCAACTTTGATATGTGTTTTAAATGTTCTTCTTATATGTTTTCAAACTGATTCAATTTGGTTGGTATTTACACCAATTTTTGAAACATAGCCATCTTGATGGTTAACTGTTTCATGCTTAGTGAAAACTGATTTAAAATCGCAATATCCTTTTCAAGAATCAGTATATACAAGACATTTTGAAGAAATGTGGTTTTTTGCAAACTGCAAAAGATTTTTACTCTTTGCGTTTTTCAATACTTTCACAATTAAATTATTGGTTGTTTTTTGATAAATGCCAACAATCAAGGTTTTATTCACCAAGGATCTTCCTTGTTTTTTAAAACCCATATGTGAAAGATACATTTCATCAATTTGCACTGTACCTTCAACAATAAATTGAGGTTTTTGTTTTGCAATACGTGTTCTGATTTTATGAGTCATTCTTCAAGCAGTTTTCAAAGTCACTCCCAATTCTTTTGCAATATCTGTTGATGGAATTCCATGTTTGGTGTTTATTCATCTAAAGATAAGATAAAACCAAGATGTTAAAGATGTTTGTGACCTTGAAAATATGGTGCCTGTGAGAATGCTAAATGTTTGATTACATTTTAAACATCTCATTCTTTTTAAATCAGAAGTATTCAAATTAAAACTAAAACACCTAATACATTTGTTTTCTTTTAAATTTGCTATATATGCAAGACATTGCTGTTCAGTTTGAAAAGCATTGTTGAATTCATTCAGTTTCATTATTCCCTCCACAAGTACATGTGGGGAGAAGTCCGTCCAATATTTATATGTTTATAATGTTTAAAAATATGAAAAAAATAAACATTTTGTAAAATAAAATACTCCTTTTAATTTAAAAGGAGTATTAATATTATTTTTATTTTATAAAATTATGCAAGTGTTAATTCAGTTTTTGCTTCAAAAGTAACATCACCAGTTTTATAAGTTATTTCTAATTTATCACCAGCAGCTCAAGCATCACCAGCAGCAGTAATTGTTCCTAAATTTGCCCCAATTTTTAAAGCAGTTAGAGTATTTAAAGCAGTAAACTGTTTTACTTGATCTGATTCTCCTTTAATTTGTATTGGTTCTCCTGGTTTTTTTGCAGTTTCTGGAATTGTAGTACCATCTACAAACATAATTTTTTGATTTGTAGTAACATCAGTATCTACTATTTTAATTTCAGCAGCTATTGTAGTAAGAGCAGCAGCAATAACACCTTTTGTTTTATCAGCTTTTAACTTAATACCATAAACATCACCAAGTGCCTCTTCACCTTTTTTAAATTGGAAATTAAAAGTACCACCAGTAATAGCATAATCTTTACCATCATCCATTTTAGCTAATTCTGGTTTAAAATCAGTAACTGCACCAGTAATTTTATCTAATTCTTTTTTATTAAATTTTCCATCTGTAGCTGTTTGTTTTAATTTACCAGTAAGAAAATCAGCACATGCTTGATTAGCAGCTTTATTATCTTCTCCTAATAATGCACTAGCTTTAATTGGTGTTTTTAAAGCATCAACAGTTCAAGTAACATTATCCTTGACAGTTGTATCAAGTGAAGCTGCTTGTACACCTTCTCCTTTATCATCTGTTAACCCTAATTGTTTTGATACTTCTACGTTCATGGCTACACCAGCTTTATCACCACAAGCAACAACTGAAGTAGTAGCTGCTGTTGTTAATGTTAATGCACCCATTAATCTTAATATATTTTTCATATTCATATATAGTACCTCCAATAATATGACTTTTGAACTACAAATACAATAACCACAATTTAGAATTACTTCTAAACATAATATTGAAATGAATCCAATTAACATTATACATCATATTTTACTTTTTACCATCAATATACTTTATAATAATATAAAAAAATATTCATTATTAACACCTTTAATATTACTATAAAAATTTGTCAAAAATAATAAATACTAAAAATGTATTAGTTATTATAACTAATACATTTTTAAACTTTTTTTATTCTTCATCTTCACGCCATTCGCCTTCTGACATCAATAATTCTTTACGTACATTTTTAGCAATTATATAATTAGGGTTTTTATCATCATCATTAATTAAAACATTACGTACTAAATAATTTTCAATTTCATTTTGTAGATTTTTTGCAACAAAAGGTCAATCATCTTTCACTCTAAATTCGCTATCCAATTCTTCTTGTAATTTAGGATTTGTAAGTGCTCTTTTTCTTTGCATTGGTTTATAATAAGCAAAGTATCAAATTAGAGCAAATGCAATGCTAGCAATTAAATAAACTAATTGTAAAACATTAGAAGTTATATCAGATATTCCTTTTGTAGTATCAGTTCCACCTTTACCAATAAGATTTGCTCCTGAAATTAAACCATTGATTAAAGATCTTAATCATTCTTCAAATTGTCAAACTAAGAAAAGTGTTGCTGCAAGTCAAATAATAATTTCAAAAATATTTTTTTTCAATTTCTTTTCTATAGACAGTTTAATTGCAATGGAAAGTACAAAAACATAAATAATAACCATAATAATACCGGCTTCAGCAGTTAATGTTCCATAATTAACAATCGAACTTAAAACTAATTGTCCATCCTTATAAACAGGATGTAACGTATCAACTATTACTCCAATAATATCAGGTAAAATTAATCATACAAAAGCTGAAGAAAAAGTAATAATTAAATTTAATCTAGAAGCTTTAAACGGAATGTTATCTTTTGATAATTCTTTATATTTAGGTGAAATATACCCTTCAACAGATAATGGTTCTAAAATAGCACCACTATATAAAGCATTTTGCATTCCAGCATTAGACTTTAATGAAATAGTACAAATTAACATTACAAGGATACCAATTATTCCTAATCATTGTGCATGAGCTTTATCACCTAAAATTTTAAAAATACTTAAGTTGGGATTATCTAAAAAATTGCCAGCAACAGCACCAATCATAAGAATTGTTACTGCCATATAAAAAATAGTAGATAAAATCATAACAATAACTAATGAACGACTAATATTTTTTTCAGGATTTCTAACATTTTTACCAATTGTTGAATAGGTTTCAAATCCTAAAAAGAAAAAGAAACACATGGCAAAAGCTTGTGAAAAGTTATTGGCAGTTAATTGTTGATGAGAAGTAGTCATATCTCAATTTGAAGTTCCTGTCATCACAAATAATATAATAGTTGCTATGATTAATAAAAAAGTTGTTCCTCATTTTAAATAACTAGAAATATTCACAAATTTTTTAAATGCAGCCATTCCTAAAAATAATACACAAGAAGCTAAACCATAAATTAGAATTCCAATCAAATCTAATCCTAAATGTTGTAATACTCCTCAATTAGCATATAAAAAAGAAGATGGATCAGTAAAGTTAATTCTAATCATTGATACAATTTGTGAACTAACTATAACAGGTAAAGTAGCATACTGTAAAAAAGAAATTAATCAACCTCAGAAGCGACCATAACTACTTCTAACATAAATATAAGCAGCACCATTATTACCCGGATGTACTCTTGAAAGTCTTGAAAAAGCTCAAGCACAAGTTCCTGCAATTAATCCTTCTACTAAAAAAATTCAAATCATATGAGAACCTAAATTTAAACTATCTTTATTAATTAAAATTGCAAAGTTAGCAGTAAAAGTAATTCCAACAGTATAATTAAAACCAAACCAGACTAATTCTGATAAAGTTAATTTATGATTTGTCCTTTCTTTTTTCTTAAAAAGTTTTAACATAATATTCTCCTTTCAATTATAATAATTATATACCTTTAAAGTGATTTCATTAATTAATAAAATAGTCAATAAAATCAAAAAAATAAAAAAATATATGTAATTTATAATAACTAATTTTATTTTAAAATACTACTAATATTTAATTAAATTTTCAAATAATACTAATAAAAAAATAACATTTTTTTAAAAACTATTATTATAATAGTGTTACTTAAATAAAAATACTACTTTTTTAATAAGTTATTTTAAAAAATAAGCTTAAACATCTTTTATTCTACATGATAAATAGTGTATTATATAATAATACTTTTAAAAAAATAAAGAAGGAGGTATTAATCATATATGGGAATTACCAAAAAGAAAAAATTTCGTTTATTTCCATTTAAAATGCCAACAGCAATTACAGTCTTATTCTTTATTATTGCTCTAATTATCATTATTTCTTGGATTCCAGGAACAACAGGTAAATGATTAGAAGATGAATCAAAGCCTGTAAGCACCGATAACCCTTGACAAGACGGTGGGCCATTAGGTATCATGGACTTATTTTTGGCTCCAATTAAAGGTTTCATTGGTAGCAGTGATATTATTGTTTTTGTTTTAGTAATTGGTGGATATATTGGCATAGTTATGAAATCAGGTGCACTAGATGCAGGAATTGGTCGTTTAGTTAAACGTCTAAACGGAAAAGAAATTTGAATTATTCCTTCAATTATGACTATCCTATCGATTGGTGGAACAGTTGAAGGAATGTGTGAAGAAACTATTCCTTACTATTTAATTATTATTCCAGCAATGTTAGCTGCTGGTTTTGATGTTGTTACAGCTGTATTAATGATTTTATTGGGTGCTGGTGTTGGTGTTATGTTTTCAACACTTAATCCCTTTGCTATTGCTACAGCTTCACAAGCTAGTGGTTTAAATCCTGGTGATGGAATCATCTGACGTTTAATTTGTTGATTTTTAGCAACTATCGGTACTATTGCTTTTGTTATGTGATATGCAATCCGTGTTAAACGTAATCCTGAAAAATCAGTTGTTTTTCACTTACATAGCGAGCATCATGAAGAATTTATTAATAAAGAAGAAATACCTGAATTTACTAAACGTCGTAAAATTATTTTAGCACTATTTGGATTAACATTTTTAATTATGGTGCTTTGTATTATTCCATGAGGTAAAATTACAGGAACAACTATTTTTGATGATTTTCACAATACATTAATTAAATATTTTCCATATTTCACAAGTCAAATTAATGCATTTGGTGACTGAAACATTGAAATGTTAGCTTTCTTATTTTTCTTTGTTTCAATTATCATTGCAGCAATTGATTGAAAAGGCGAAGAACAATATGTTCGTAATTTTATTAGTGGTTCTTCAGAATTATTAGGTGTTGCTTTAATAATTGCTGTTGCTGGTGGAATTGGCTGATCATTACAACATTCAGGAATGCAACATGTTGTTGTTGGACAATTGCAAAGTATTGATAAATTACCAAGATTTGCTATTGTTATTATTGGTTTTTTTGCTTTTCTTTTGATTGCCTTTGTTATTCCTTCAACATCAGGATTTGCAAAAGCCGTTTTCCCTATTGTTTCAAAAATAGTAATTCCTTTAGGATTAGGTTCAGGAATGATTACTACTTTTGTTATGGCTAGTGGTTGAATTAATTTATTTGCACCAAGTGCAGGTGTAATGATGGCAGGACTTGCCATTGCTAAAGTTCCCCTAACAAGTTTTTATCGAGCAATTTGACCATATACTATTGGTATTACTGTCTTTGCCTTAATAATGTTAAGTATTGGAACTTTATTACCTCAATCAATATTTTAGTAGAATTTAAAGCACTATGTTAATTAAAACTTTTCTCTAATTAGAGAAAATTTTTTTTATTTTTTATTTCATTTTTATAAAATTAAACAGTATTTGGGAAAACATTCACTTTCACGATTTGTTTGCGTTTGTTCATTATTTAGTAGACTTAATTGATCATCTGCTAATTCTGAAATTTCTACAACTTCATCTTCTGGTAAAAAAATTTGTTCTAATATTTTATTAATATTATTTCAATCATTTACAAAATTTTCACTCATTTTACTGTCTTTAATTATTTTTCCAGTAGCAGGATCATATTCTGTTGATTGACAAGAATTTAACAACATTTCTTCAACAAAAGCAGAAACTTTATAAATAATTAATAATTTTTGGTTAATATTATCATCACTTTTTTCTTTCTGTAATTGCTGTTTATACTTACTTAATTCATCTCATAATGATTTAATATTTTCCTTTTTTGCTGCTATTTTTCTAAAAATTTCTATAATTTCTTTATAATCAAATTTTATTTCAGATAGTAAAGATTTTAAATTCATATTTTTCCCCTTTCAAAATAAAAAACCTACTTGCTTAAAACTTAAACAATAAGTCAAAAACTTATATTTTTTTAGGCTTTTCTCCCTTTATGTACTATTTTTAAATTTTATCACATAAATGCTGAGAAAAGCCTATCTACGGACTTCTCCCCACATTTTTAAATCAAACATAGCATTACAGTTTCAAAACTAGGTATCTTGTTGAATTTATATGCAGCTTCTTTAGCATATAAATGAACATGATGTTTTGCAACTTTGATATGTGTTTTAAATGTTCTTCTTAGAACCTGTTTAGAATCTTTTAATAAAATTGAAATAAAGGACAGAACAACCATTTGTAAACTAGTATTTAGTTTTCTTTCACAATTTTTTCATAATCTTCTGCATTTTTCTAATCATGCAAAGCTTCGTTCTACAACTCATCTTTTTGGTAGTACTACAAAAGAATGTAATTCATTACGTTTTACAACTTCAACGAGGCTTTTTAATAATCTGTGTATCTTTGTTTTACAAAGTTACTAATTTAGATTAATTCTGTCTTCAAATTTTATCATAAAATGAGCAATTGCTGTATTTCAATTTTGAATAGGCAATGTTCATTTTTTTGTTATATTTTCAATTGCCAAGTAAAATATTTTGAAAACTGCCATATCATTAGGAAAAACTTTTTTATTTCTGATGATTTTTCGTAATTGACTATTAACAGATTCAATAGCATTTGTAGTATAAATCACTCTTTTGATTTCTACTGGATAACTAATAAAAACCATTAAATTATCTCAATTTTTATATCAAGATTTAGTAATTTGAGGATATTGTTTATTTCATTTACTTTCAAACGATTCTAAAGCTTGCATTGCTTGTTCTTCACTACATGCACTATAAATTGGTTTTAAATCTGCAACTAGACCTTTTCGATGTTTGTATGAAACATATTTTAAACTATTTCTAATTTGATGAACAATGCATAATTGATGTTCTGTTTTAGGATAAACTGATTGTATTGCTTCTGACATGCCTGTTAAATTATCACTACAAGCAATAAGAATATCATTTAAGCCACGATTTTTCATTTCTGTGAAATTAGATAATCAAAACTTAGAACCTTCATTTTCACTAATTCATAATCCTAAAACATCTTTTTTGCCTTCTAAATCAACTCCTAATGCTATATAAACTGATTTGTTAATAATCCGTTTATCTTGTCGTACTTTAACTACTATACAATCAAAATAAACAATAGGATAAATACTTTCTAATGGTCGATTTTGTCATGCTTTAACATCATCAATAACATCATCAGTAATTTGACTAATAACACTTTCACTAATATCAGCACCATGATATAACTCTTGCAACTGCATTCTAATGTCAGATAATGTCATTCCTTTTGCATACAAGGAAAGAACTTGTTGATCAAAACCATCAAATCTTCTTTGCCTTTTTAGGAACTATTACAGGAGTAAAATTACTATTGCGATCTCTTGGTACATCAATTTCAATTTTACCTTGTTGAGTTATTAATTTTTTTGAACTTGTACCATTACGAGCATTTTCAGTAGTACTATGTTGATTTTTTCATATCCTAAATAATTTTGCATTTCAGAATTCAACATTTTTTCAACTAATCTTTTTGTTAATTCTTTATATAAACCGCCAGGTTTAAAAACTGTTGTTAAATCTTCAGTATTTTCTAGTAATAAATCTACTGCTTTTGATATTGGATCATTATTATTAAAGTTATCTTTTTTAGCCATCTGTAACTCACTCTTTCTAGTCATTTAATTATATTTACTAGAATTAATTAAACATAGTTATTTTTGTAAGTTACACAGATTACTAAACATTTCCTCTACTATTATTTTTTGAACTGTAGAAAGATTTTCTTTTTCACTTTTAATCATTATGATAGCACTATTACGATCTGTTTTTTCTGCTGTAGTTATGTAAATTGCATGTGGTAAACCTTGCGTATCAACTGCAATATGACGTTTTATTCCTGAAATCTTTTTACCAGCATCATAACCTTTATTTTCAGTAGTATCTGTATTTTTAACACTTTGCGAATCAATTATACAAAAACTAGTTTTTTCTTTTCGATGATTCTTAATACGAATCTTTTTAACTAATTTTTTTAAAATTAATTGCAATACACTAGGTTCTTTATCATTGTTTTTACTTCAAATTTGGAAATAATAATATACAGTTTGTCATTTTGGAAAATTTTTTGGTAACATTCTTCATTGACAACCACTTTTTAATACATATAAAACTGCACAAAACACTTCATATAAATCTAAATTTCTTGGTTTTGTTTTCTTTTTGCTGTTTTCTAAAGTTGATTTTATGTTCTCAAATTGTTCTTTAGTAACATGACTTGGATAATTTTTATGCATATATACCTCTTATTTTAAAATATATAGTAATTTTACCTTATTTTCTAAAAGATTCTAAATAGGTTCTAAGAACCTGTTTAGAATCTTTTTAATAAAATTGAAATAAAGGACAGAACAACCATTTGTAAACTAGTATTTAGTTTTCTTTCACAATTTTTTCATAATCTTCTGCATTTTTCTAATCATGCAAAGCTTCGTTCTACAACTCATCTTTTTGGTAGTACTACAAAAGAATGTAATTCATTACGTTTTACAACTTCAACATTTGCATTTATGATTGTTTTGATTGCAGAAGCAAATTTTTCACCAGTATAGCCAGCATCTACTATTATTTTTTGAACTGTAGAAAGATTTTCTTTTTCACTTTTAATCATTATGATAGCACTATTACGATCTGTTTTTTCTGCTGTAGTTATG
This sequence comes from Spiroplasma ixodetis, assembly GCF_027923845.1. Classification (GTDB taxonomy): domain Bacteria; phylum Bacillota_I; class Bacilli_A; order Mycoplasmatales; family VBWQ01; genus Spiroplasma_E; species Spiroplasma_E ixodetis_A. The sequence goes on along the minus strand of NZ_AP026933.1, from coordinate 1,205,981 downwards.
TAAATTGCATGTGGTAAACCTTGCGTATCAACTGCAATATGACGTTTTATTCCTGAAATCTTTTTACCAGCATCATAACCTTTATTTTCAGTAGTATCTGTATTTTTAACACTTTGCGAATCAATTATACAAAAACTAGTTTTTTCTTTTCGATGATTCTTAATACGAATCTTTTTAACTAATTTTTTTAAAATTAATTGCAATACACTAGGTTCTTTATCATTGTTTTTACTTCAAATTTGGAAATAATAATATACAGTTTGTCATTTTGGAAAATTTTTTGGTAACATTCTTCATTGACAACCACTTTTTAATACATATAAAACTGCACAAAACACTTCATATAAATCTAAATTTCTTGGTTTTGTTTTCTTTTTGCTGTTTTCTAAAGTTGATTTTATGTTCTCAAATTGTTCTTTAGTAACATGACTTGGATAATTTTTATGCATATATACCTCTTATTTTAAAATATATAGTAATTTTACCTTATTTTCTAAGAACCTGTTTAGAATCTTTTTAATAAAATTGAAATAAAGGACAGAACAACCATTTGTAAACTAGTATTTAGTTTTCTTTCACAATTTTTTCATAATCTTCTGCATTTTTCTAATCATGCAAAGCTTCGTTCTACAACTCATCTTTTTGGTAGTACTACAAAAGAATGTAATTCATTACGTTTTACAACTTCAACATTTGCATTTATGATTGTTTTGATTGCAGAAGCAAATTTTTCACCAGTATAGCCAGCATCTACTATTATTTTTTGAACTGTAGAAAGATTTTCTTTTTCATTTTTAATCATTATGATAGCACTATTACGATCTGTTTTTTCTGCTGTAGTTATGTAAATTGCATGTGGTAAACCTTGCGTATCAACTGCAATATGACGTTTTATTCCTGAAATCTTTTTACCAGCATCATAACCTTTATTTTCAGTAGTATCTGTATTTTTAACACTTTGCGAATCAATTATACAAAAACTAGTTTTTTCTTTTCGATGATTCTTAATACGAATCTTTTTAACTAATTTTTTAAAATTAATTGCAATACACTAGGTTCTTTATCATTGTTTTTACTTCAAATTTGGAAATAATAATATACAGTTTGTCATTTTGGAAAATTTTTTGGTAACATTCTTCATTGACAACCACTTTTTAATACATATAAAACTGCACAAAACACTTCATATAAATCTAAATTTCTTGGTTTTGTTTTCTTTTTGCTGTTTTCTAAAGTTGATTTTATGTTCTCAAATTGTTCTTTAGTAACATGACTTGGATAATTTTTATGCATATATACCTCTTATTTTAAAATATATAGTAATTTTACCTTATTTTCTAAAAGATTCTAAACAGGTTCTTATATTAACTTAGAAATTTAATTAAAATAATTTGATGTATATTTACCATCTCATTTTATATCTTCATTATGTTCTTTTACACTATTGAAGTATAAAGAAGTTTTGTTTGGGCTCAAAAATTTATTTCATCAAATAGTTGTTGTTCCATATACTTTTTCACCATTTGGTTTTAAATAAAAATTTTCCATATTATGGGTAAGCATCCCCCCATGATTAATCCTATTGTTCCAGTTGTTGCACCAGTTAGTGCTAATGCTAATGTTATTTTACTTAAATTTGTTTTTATTCATGCTTTCATATTAAATTACTCCTTTTTTAAATTTTATAAAACTGTACGATTATTTGAATAATAATGATTTTGTTCATTATTTGGAGTTTTATTTATATGATTTACTAGATTTTGAATATTAGTATTTTTTTGTCTTTTTTAAAAATTAAATTTCATATGTTAATTTCTTTATTTAATCTTTTTATTTTTTCATTAATTTCAAAAATTTTATTTTTATTTTCTTTGTTTTTGTTAATAATCCCAAAACTAAAAAGTGTAATAAAAAAATTTTTAACTTTTGGTTGTTTTTTAATTTTTGTTATTTCATTATTCATATCATTAATTGTAGTTTTTGCTAGTTCAACTTTATTTTTAATTACTTCTTCATTACCATTATTAATTTGTGCAGATTTTAAAAAATTAAAAACTCAATTATATTCCAATTCTAATGTTTTCATTTTTTCTCCTTTTTCTTTGATTTTACTTATAAATTGTACTATTTTTTATTATTTTTACAAGTATGCTTTTAAATGCAAAATAATGCCTAAATTAAAGACGTTTATTTTGTGATACCTATACTATTAATGATATTGAAATTATGCAAAATTGTAAAGGTAAGTGCAACTAAATTATTTTTCTATTCAAATATTCGATTGGTGAAAGATAATTTAGTATTTTTCTGGGTCTTTGGTTTAAAGACAATATAAATTTATGAACTTCATTTTTATTAGTTTTTGAAAAAATAAATTTTTTAGGAAATTTTTCTCTAATTAAACCATTAGTATTTTCATTAGTACCTCTTTGTCAAGGTGAATATGGATTTGCAAAATAAATTTTCACATCTAACTTTTTTCAAGTTGTTGTCAATTTGCAAATTCTTTACCACGATCAAAAGTAATAGTTTTAACAATATTTTTAGGAAGAATTGATAAATAATGAATGATATTTTTATTAATAACTTTAGTAGTTTTGTTTTTAACTAACATTGCTAAAGTAAATCGTGATACTCTTTCAACTAAAGTTATTAAACATGATTTACTTTTACCTCTTGATGATACTATAGTATCTCCTTCTCAATGACCAAGAGTTATGCGATCATTAACATTATTATCTCGTTCTTTAATTGATTTACCATTAAATTTACCACAATTTTCTTGAGATCTTCGTTTTTACCTTTTCTTCTTAAATTTTTACTAGTAACTTTATCAAATAATCCAGAATAAATTCAATTGTAAAATGTTTTAAAGCTGATAGCTCATTGTTTATGAAAATTTTTAATTCTGCCATAAATTTGTTCAGGTGATCAGCCCAATAATAGTTTTTGTTGTATATATTTGACTAAATCTTTATATTTAAACTTATGAAAAATAATATGTGATTTTTTTCTATTTACAGCTTTATTTTGTGCAATTAATGAAAAATAATGATCATTATCTTTATTTCTATTAACTTCTCGAATAATAGTACTAATACTTCGATTAAGATTTTTAGCTATTTCATTAATTTTAACTTTAAATTTCAATTGATTCTCAATATAAATTCTTTCATCTATCCCAATATGTTTATAACTCATATAAAAACTCCTTACTTTTTCTAAACTAAATTTAGCATTATGAAATTTTTATATGAGAATTTTTTGCAATTTTATTTACTTGCACTTACAAGTATAATTCAGCAAAATCTGTTTTACAACAGAAATTAACATCAGGGACAACACCTGAAGATGGTACTTTTGATGCAGCGGAAGTTGCTAAAATTAAAAATAAAATAGGCTTTTCTCCCTTTATGTACTATTTTTAAATCTTATCACATAAATGCTGAGAAAAGCCTATCTACGAACTTCTCCCCACATTTTTAAATAAAACATAGCATTACAGTTTCAAAACTAGGTATGTTATTGAATTTATATGCAGCTTCTTTTGCATATAAATGAATATGATGTTTTGCAACTTTGATATGTGTTTTAAATGTTCTTCGTATATGTTTTCATACTGACTCAATTTGGTTGGTATTTACACCAGTTTTTGAAACATAGCCATCTTGATGGTTAACTGTTTCATGCTTAGTGAAAACCGATTTCAAATCGCGATATCCTTTTCAAAAATCAGTATGTACAACACACTTTGAAGAAATGTGGTTTTTTGCAAACTGCAAAAGATTTTTACTCTTTGCGTTTTTCAATACTTTCACAATTAAATTATTGGTTGTTTTTTGATAAATGCCAACAATCAAGGTTTTATTCACCAAGGATCTTCCTTGTTTTTTAAAACCCATATGTGAAAGATACATTTCATCCATTTGCACTATGCCTTCAACAATGAATTGAGGTTTTTGTTTAGCAATGGCACTTCGGATTTTATGACCCATTCTTCAAGCTGTTTTCAAGGTCACTCCCAATTCTTTTGCAACATCAGTTGATGGAATTCCATGTTTGGTGTTTATTCATCTAAAAATGAGATAAAACCAAGATATTAAAGGTGTTTGTGACTTTGAAAATATAGTGCCCGTGAGAATACTGAATGTTTGATGACATTTCAAACATCTCATTCTTCTTAAATTAGAAGTATTCAAATTAAAACTAGAACACCTACTACATTTGATTTGTTTCAAACTTGCTATATATGCAAGACATTGTTTTTCAGTTTGAAAAGTATTATTGAACTCATTCAATTTCATTGTTTCCTCCACAAGTACATGTGGGGAGAAGTCCGATAAAATATCTAATATAAAAGTTTCTACTAGTAAATTTGTAGAACCAAATGATGATGAAAAACTTGTAGTTGGTGATGGGACATATAATTTACAATTCTTTAAAGAAGATGCTAAAACAAATTTAGGGGATAAATATACAGTAAAAGTAATGACTGGAACTGATGCTTTATTTAATATTTTTGCAAGTGATAGTCCTGCTAAGTTAAGTTATAATGAATTTGTTTATGAAGGAAGTTCTATTGAGTATTTCCAAGCGGGTTATAAATTAGAAGAAACAACTGTTAATAAATGATTAAAAGATAAAACAGAAGTACCATTAATAAGCAAAAGCAGAACTGAAAAAGCTATTAAATTTAATAACTTTGAACAATTGATTGGTTGAAAAGCAAAATTTAATGTTATAAATTTTGAAAGAACAGGAATACCTCGTCCAAATAATTTAACGAGGCTTTTTAATAATCTGTGTATCTTTGTTTTACAAAGTTACTAATTTAGATTAATTCTGTCTTCAAATTTTATCATAAAATGAGCAATTGCTGTATTTCAATTTTGAATAGGCAATGTTCATTTTTTTGTTATATTTTCAATTGCCAAGTAAAATATTTTGAAAACTGCCATATCATTAGGAAAAACTTTTTTATTTCTGATGATTTTTCGTAATTGACTATTAACAGATTCAATAGCATTTGTAGTATAAATCACTCTTTTGATTTCTACTGGATAACTAATAAAAACCATTAAATTATCTCAATTTTTATATCAAGATTTAGTAATTTGAGGATATTGTTTATTTCATTTACTTTCAAACGATTCTAAAGCTTGCATTGCTTGTTCTTCACTACATGCACTATAAATTGGTTTTAAATCTGCAACTAGACCTTTTCGATGTTTGTATGAAACATATTTTAAACTATTTCTAATTTGATGAACAATGCATAATTGATGTTCTGTTTTAGGATAAACTGATTGTATTGCTTCTGACATGCCTGTTAAATTATCACTACAAGCAATAAGAATATCATTTAAGCCACGATTTTTCATTTCTGTGAAATTAGATAATCAAAACTTAGAACCTTCATTTTCACTAATTCATAATCCTAAAACATCTTTTTTGCCTTCTAAATCAACTCCTAATGCTATATAAACTGATTTGTTAATAATCCGTTTATCTTGTCGTACTTTAACTACTATACAATCAAAATAAACAATAGGATAAATACTTTCTAATGGTCGATTTTGTCATGCTTTAACATCATCAATAACATCATCAGTAATTTGACTAATAACACTTTCACTAATATCAGCACCATGATATAACTCTTGCAACTGCATTCTAATGTCAGATAATGTCATTCCTTTTGCATACAAGGAAAGAACTTGTTGATCAAAACCATCAAATCTTCTTTGCCTTTTAGGAACTATTACAGGAGTAAAATTACTATTGCGATCTCTTGGTACATCAATTTCAATTTTACCTTGTTGAGTTATTAATTTTTTTGAACTTGTACCATTACGAGCATTTTCAGTAGTACTATGTTGATTTTTTCATATCCTAAATAATTTTGCATTTCAGAATTCAACATTTTTTCAACTAATCTTTTTGTTAATTCTTTATATAAACCGCCAGGTTTAAAAACTGTTGTTAAATCTTCAGTATTTTCTAGTAATAAATCTACTGCTTTTGATATTGGATCATTATTATTAAAGTTATCTTTTTTAGCCATCTGTAACTCACTCTTTCTAGTCATTTAATTATATTTACTAGAATTAATTAAACATAGTTATTTTTGTAAGTTACACAGATTACTAAACATTTCCAATTTAACAGACGGAGATGAACTAACACTTTCTATTGCTTTAGTAAAAAACCAAGAAACTATTTCTTTAAAGTCAACAATAATAATAAGAATAAACAATTAATAGTAAAATAATAATGATATGATTAGCATAAAATTATTATTCAACTTTTCTAAGAACCTGTTTAGAATCTTTTTAATAAAATTGAAATAAAGGACAGAACAACCATTTGTAAACTAGTATTTAGTTTTCTTTCACAATTTTTTCATAATCTTCTGCATTTTTCTAATCATGCAAAGCTTCGTTCTACAACTCATCTTTTTGGTAGTACTACAAAAGAATGTAATTCATTACGTTTTACAACTTCAACATTTGCATTTATGATTGTTTTGATTGCAGAAGCAAATTTTTCACCAGTATAGCCAGCATCTACTATTATTTTTTGAACTGTAGAAAGATTTTCTTTTTCACTTTTAATCATTATGATAGCACTATTACGATCTGTTTTTTCTGCTGTAGTTATGTAAATTGCATGTGGTAAACCTTGCGTATCAACTGCAATATGACGTTTTATTCCTGAAATCTTTTTACCAGCATCATAACCTTTATTTTCAGTAGTATCTGTATTTTTAACACTTTGCGAATCAATTATACAAAAACTAGTTTTTTCTTTTCGATGATTCTTAATACGAATCTTTTTAACTAATTTTTTTAAAATTAATTGCAATACACTAGGTTCTTTATCATTGTTTTTACTTCAAATTTGGAAATAATAATATACAGTTTGTCATTTTGGAAAATTTTTTGGTAACATTCTTCATTGACAACCACTTTTTAATACATATAAAACTGCACAAAACATTTCATATAAATCTAAATTTCTTGGTTTTGTTTTCTTTTTGCTGTTTTCTAAAGTTGATTTTATGTTCTCAAATTGTTCTTTAGTAACATGACTTGGATAATTTTTATGCATATATACCTCTTATTTTAAAATATATAGTAATTTTACCTTATTTTCTAAAAGATTCTAAACAGGTTCTAAAATATATTAATTAAGGTAATACTAGTCTAGTATTACCTTATTTTTTACTTCAAAATAATATATATTATTTTAATTCTTCGCTATTAATTTTCATTGCTGAGATTTGTTTTAATTGAAATTGTTCATGCACTACTGCTTCAAATTCTAAAACAACACCTACTTTAAACTTAAGAAAAGCATCATTAACATATTTTTTATCGGACTTCTCCCCACATGTACTTGTGGAGGGAATAATGAAACTGAATGAATTCAACAATTCTTTTCAAACTGAACAGCAATGTCTTGCATATATAGCAAATTTGAAAGAAAACAAATGTATTAGGTGTTTTAATTTTAATTTGAATACTTCTGATTTAAAAAGAATGAGATGTTTAAAATGTAATCAAACATTTAGCATTCTCACAGGCACCATATTTTCAAGGTCACAAACATCTTTAACATCTTGGTTTTATCTTATCTTTAGATGAATAAACACCAAACATGGAATTCCATCAACAGATATTGCAAAAGAATTGGGAGTGACTTTGAAAACTGCTTGAAGAATGACTCATAAAATCAGAACACGTATTGCAAAACAAAAACCTCAATTTATTGTTGAAGGTACAGTGCAAATTGATGAAATGTATCTTTCACATATGGGTTTTAAAAAACAAGGAAGATCCTTGGTGAATAAAACCTTGATTGTTGGCATTTATCAAAAAACAACCAATAATTTAATTGTGAAAGTATTGAAAAACGCAAAGAGTAAAAATCTTTTGCAGTTTGCAAAAAACCACATTTCTTCAAAATGTCTTGTATATACTGATTCTTGAAAAGGATATTGCGATTTTAAATCAGTTTTCACTAAGCATGAAACAGTTAACCATCAAGATGGCTATGTTTCAAAAATTGGTGTAAATACCAACCAAATTGAATCAGTTTGAAAACATATAAGAAGAACATTTAAAACACATATCAAAGTTGCAAAACATCATGTTCATTTATATGCTAAAGAAGCTGCATATAAATTCAACAAGATACCTAGTTTTGAAACTGTAATTCTATGTTTGATTTAAAAATGTGGGGAGAAGTCCGTAGATACGCTTTTCTCAGCATTTATGTGATAAAATTAAAATAGTACATAAAGGGAGAAAAGCCTTTTTTATTATTAAAAATTAAAACTGCCAATTGTTCAAAAGCATAATTTAAAATTTTATCAGAATTTGGTTCTAAAGAAAGATAACAAAATATTTGTTCATTCCTTAAATATTGCGATATCTCAAAACTATTATTTAATTTATCTAATTTTTTTCATAAACATGGTGTTAAAATAATTTTAGCAATACCATTATCACTATACTTAATACCATCTCTTTCGTAAGAAAAACCATTATTAAAAATAATGGTATTCATTCCTAATTCTTTATAATTAATAGTATATTCGGTTATTAACTCTGCAAAAATATTCTCATTACCTTACTCAATCAGCGCTAAATTCTAGATTTTTATTAACAGTAATAATAAGAGCATTTGTTATTTTTTTACTTCATTGTAAAAATAGTTCTCATTGTTCAAGAATAACAAAAACTATTTCATCAATCAAAGTATATGGCATTGAAGATTCTTCTGCTAAATCTGAAATTTTAGAAACAATATTACTACTTAAAAAATTAGATAATAATCTTACCTTATCACTTATTTGTAAATTTTTATTTTTCTTGTAAATTTTAATAGTATGTTTACATGTACTTTTTTTCAAAACTAATTTAGCAGTACCGCGACGTTGATTTGAAAAATATACAAATGTTAGTAAATTATAACCGAATTTCTTTGTCATTATAATTCCCCTGACTATCTTAAATTATAAATTAAAAACTATTTTACTTTAAATTAATATAGTTTAATTATAACAGAACTAGAAAATTTAATAAACATATAAGTTTATTTCAAAAAAATTAAATTAAAAATCTCAATAAGATTTGTCCATAATTATGAAGAAAAGCAATAATAAAAAATAAATAGTATTATTTCATATTTTTAGATATAATTATTTTAATTTAATAAATGTATATATCTAATATAGCTATTTTTCTATATTAGGATTTTTATTAAATTAAATATCCAAATAAAAAAGGAAAAATAAAATGTTAAAAAAAATATATAAAGAAATATTTTCAACTATGTTAGTAATTGATAATAAAGATAATAAATTTTGTTTTAAAATAAATATAATTAAAACTTCTAATAAAATTAGACAAAAATACAATATTAAAAAAGAAATAATCAATGACTTATTATTACCATATAAAAATGTTACTAGTTATTCTACTGAATTATTTCTACTACACTATTTATTAGAAAATATTAGCAAAGACATTATTAACAATAATGCCTTTCAAAAAATATTAAATAAAAATATAATACGAACTTCTCCCCACATGTACTTGTGGAGGAAACAATGAAATTGAATGAGTTCAATAATACTTTTCAAACTGAAAAACAATGTCTTGCATATATAGCAAGTTTGAAACAAATCAAATGTAGTAGGTGTTCTAGTTTTAATTTGAATACTTCTAATTTAAGAAGAATGAGATGTTTGAAATGTCATCAAACATTCAGTATTCTCACGGGCACTATATTTTCAAAGTCACAAACACCTTTAATATCTTGGTTTTATCTCATTTTTAGATGAATAAACACCAAACATGGAATTCCATCAACTGATGTTGCAAAAGAATTGGGAGTGACCTTGAAAACAGCTTGAAGAATGGGTCATAAAATCCGAAGTGCCATTGCTAAACAAAAACCTCAATTCATTGTTGAAGGCATAGTGCAAATGGATGAAATGTATCTTTCACATATGGGGTTTAAAAAACAAGGAAGATCCTTGTTGAATAAAACCTTGATTGTTGGTATTTATGAAAAAACAACCAACAATCTGATTGTGAAAGTATTGAAAAACGCAAACAGTAAAAATCTTTTGCAGTTTGCAATAAACCACATTTCTTCAAAGTGTGTTGTACATACTGATTTTTGAAAAGGATATCGCGATTTGAAATCGGTTTTCACTAAGCATGAAATAGTTAACCATCAAGATGGCTATGTTTCAAAAACTGGTGTAAATACCAACCAAATTGAGTCAGTATGAAAACATATACGAAGAACATTTAAAACACATATCAAAGTTGCAAAACATCATATTCATTTATATGCAAAAGAAGCTGCATATAAATTCAATAACATACCTAGTTTTGAAACTGTAATGCTATGTTTTATTTAAAAATGTGGGGAGAAGTTCGTAGATAGGCTTTTCTCAGCATTTATGTGATAAGATTTAAAAATAGTACATAAAGGGAGAAAAGCCATATAATAAATAAAATAGAAAAAATCTATAAAAAATATCAAGATTTTGACCATGACTTTCAAAAAAGATTCTTTTATTTAGAAGTTGCCTATAATATTAAAACACCTACAAGCCAATTAGAAAAGAATTTACAAAAACATGGCCTTCAATCATTTAAAAATATTTTAATAAATCAAGGAACTAAACCAATTAAAGAAATTTTTAATATTCAAAATAATAAATTATTAGCAACAGATATAAATAAATTAGATAATAACTTATTACCAATAAATAATTGTAATAATAAAAGTTTCTCTATTATATAATCCCACTATATTTTTTAACGGGCGCATAACTAATACGATGAATATCACAAATACCATAATTTTGTAATGCTATCTGATGATTTTTTGTATAATACCCTTTATGATTTTTAAACCCATAATTAGGATATTTAGTATCATATTTAATCATAATTTTATCTCTTACTACTTTAGCAATAATCGAAGCGCTAGCAATATTAAGTGATTTTTGATCACCTTTAACTATTGCTTCAACTTTTCCTAGAAAATTAGGAAATTGTGGTTTTTCAAAATCAACTAAACACACATCAGGTACTATTTTTAATTTATTAAATGCTTCTATCATTGCTAAAATACTAGTCTGCTTAGGATTATGAATATTAACAAATTGATCACTTTTAATACTAACAGCAACTGTTAGTGCATTATCAATTATAATTTGATACATTGCTATTCGTTGTTTTGTTGATAATTGTTTTGAATCTTTAATTAAAGGATGATTAAAGTTTGGTTTAAGAACCTGTTTAGAATCTTTTAGAAAATAAGGTAAAATTACTATATATTTTAAAATAAGAGGTATATATGCATAAAAATTATCCAAGTCATGTTACTAAAGAACAATTTGAGAACATAAAATCAACTTTAGAAAACAGCAAAAAGAAAACAAAACCAAGAAATTTAGATTTATATGAAGTGTTTTGTGCAGTTTTATATGTATTAAAAAGTGGTTGTCAATGAAGAATGTTACCAAAAATTTTCCAAAATGACAAACTGTATATTATTATTTCCAAATTTGAAGTAAAAACAATGATAAAGAACCTAGTGTATTGCAATTAATTTTAAAAAAATTAGTTAAAAGATTCGTATTAAGAATCATCGAAAAGAAAAAACTAGTTTTTGTATAATTGATTCGCAAAGTGTTAAAAATACAGATACTACTGAAAATAAAGGTTATGATGCTGGTAAAAAGATTTCAGGAATAAAACGTCATATTGCAGTTGATACGCAAGGTTTACCACATGCAATTTACATAACTACAGCAGAAAAAACAGATCGTAATAGTGCTATCATAATGATTAAAAGTGAAAAAGAAAATCTTTCTACAGTTCAAAAAATAATAGTAGATGCTGGCTATACTGGTGAAAAATTTGCTTCTGCAATCAAAACAATCATAAATGCAAATGTTGAAGTTGTAAAACGTAATGAATTACATTCTTTTGTAGTACTACCAAAAAGATGAGTTGTAGAACGAAGCTTTGCATGATTAGAAAAATGCAGAAGATTATGAAACAATTGTGAAAGAAAACTAAATACTAGTTTACAAATGGTTGTTCTGTCCTTTATTTCAATTTTATTAAAAAGATTCTAAACAGGTTCTAAGAATAACGCTTGCAACAACAATTGGTCCTGCAATAGCTCCCCTTCCCACTTCATCAAAACCAGCAATTAATGTTCCTGATGAATAATTATCAATTTCGTATCGTAAACTACTTTTCATGTTTTAAAATCTTAGGTGGTATTTCAAATGAAATTAATCCTAATTTCCCTACTTGTAAATCATTAATAAATAAATTCATGGCACGATGAGTATTATCTTCATCATTAGCCAATTTTAAATGATATTTTTGTGCTAATTTCTTAAAATAAAGAAATAATGTTTCATCATTAATATTTTTAATTTCAAAATTAATATTATAATATTTTACTAATCTTTCATAATAATTCTCAAGTAAAAAGGTTAAAGCAAAATTAGCCATTTCTTCTAAAAATAAATGTTTAACAGGAATTGCTTTAATTAAAGCTAAAATCATTACTACTTTTTGATCATTCATTTTTGGTGGTAAAATACCAGGACTATCTAACAAATCAATCGTTGGATTTAATTTAATTCATTGTTGACCTCTAGTAACACCAGGTATATTAGCAGTTTGTGTTACTTTACGTTGTAATAAATTATTGATAAATGTTGATTTCCCCGTATTTGGTAATCCCATAATTAATACCTTAATTTTTGGATTAACAATACCTTTTGCCAATTGTTTTTCCATTTGTGGCTCCATTAATTTAGTAATTAAATTTAATAACTGCGGTTTCATTTTTGTAGTTAATGATTTTGCCAATAAAACAGAAAAACCTTGACTTTCAAAAAAATTAACTCATTCTTTAGTAAAATTATCATCTGCTAAATCAACTTTGTTAAGAACAATAATTCTTATTTTTTTCTCTAATAAACGATCTAATAAAGTACTTTTTGTTGCTAATGGTGCTCGTGCATCTAAAACTTCAATTGCAACATCAATAATTGGTAACTTAGTTTCAATTGCTTTAATTGCTTTCATCATATGACCAGGGAATCAATGAATTTGATTATGGGTACTTTCATTAGGCATTTTTTTTAACTCCTTTAATACATTTTATTATTATTTTATATCAATTTAGAAAACCACCATTGATTTTAATAACGGTGGTTTAATTATTATTTAACAGGTTTTACTGTTTTAATTTCTTTAATTCTAGCAGCTTTACCGCTTAATTTACGTAAGTAGAAAATACGTGCTCTTCTTACTTTACCCTTACGAATAACATTAATTTTATCAATTAATGGTGAATGTAAAGCAAATGTTTTTTCGACACCTTTACCACCAACAGTTTTACGAACAATAACATTTTGCGTAATTCCTGAACCTTTGCGAGCAATAACTACCCCTTCAAACATTTGAATACGTTCTTTTTTTTCTTCTTTAATTTTAGAAAATACTTGGATTGTATCTCCAGATTTAAAATTAGGAAGATTATGATTTAGTTGACTTTCACTAACTAATTTAATAATTGCATTTTGCATGTTTTATTTCTCCTTTCGTTTATTTTTTTTAAGTGAAGATTTATATTCTTCAATTATTATTTTATCTTTTGCAGATAATTGATATTTTTTAAATAAATCAATTCTTTTTTTATAAGTATTAATTAATGCTTGTTGATGACGATATTCTGCTATCTTTTCATGGTGACCACCAATTAGAACCTCTGGAACTTTCATACCTAATACTTCTTCTGGTCTTGTATATGTTGGATAATCCAATAATGAATTATTAAAAGAATCATTAAGATGAGATTGATGTTGAATAACATTAGGAATTAACCTAGTAATACAATCAATAATAACCATTGCTGGTAATTCACCACCAGTTAATACATAATCACCAATTGAAATCTCTTCATCAATATAAGACATAATGCGTTCATCAATACCTTCGTAATGACCACAAACTAAAATATAATTAATATTTTTTTGATTATATTTATAAGCTAATTGTTGATTTCATTGTTGACCTTGTGGACTAAGTAAAATTGTTTTAGCCTCAGGATATTTAAGTTTTACGCTATTAATAGCATTAATTACTGGCATTGCTTGTAAAACCATACCATTGCCACCACCATAAGGAGCATCATCAACTTGTTGGTGTTTATTATTAGCAAAATTTCTAATATCAATAATATCAATGCTAATTTGTTTTTTAGTAATAGCTCGTTTGATAATTGATGTTTGCATAAAATCATTAAAAGCATTGGGAAATAAAGTTATAATTGTGAATTGGTTTTTAGTCATTATTAATTAATCCTTCAATAATATTAAAATAAACTTTTTGTTCTTCTTTATTAATTTTATTAATAAATACTTTATTATTAGGAATAAAAAAGGTTTTTTTATTAGTCATTTTTATTTCTCATAAACCTTGATGATTATTATCTAAGAAAGCAATAACTTTTCCTAAAAAAGCATTATTATTAGCATCAAATGCTTCATAATTTAGAATATCTTCATAAAATCAAGGTAAGTTGTCATTAATTATTTCTTCAGTATTAATAACTAAATTTTTATTTTTCATACCTTCTACTAACTCAATAGTATTATAATTTTCAAATGTTAATAATAAAAACTGCTTATGATTTCTTACTCTTGAAATAATTAAAGGTGTTAGTTGTTTAGTTTCTTCTAAATAAACTGTTGTTTTTTCTTTTCATGAAAATTTATTACCATAATAATTACATAAAACCTTAACTTCACCAATAAGACCATGAGTATTAACAATAGTACCTAATTCTAAATATTTCATCTTAAAACTCATTAATTACTAATTTAATAGTATTATTTTCTAAATATGCTTTACTTTCAATAATTGTTGATAATGCACGAATAGTATTTCCTTTTTTACCAATCAATACTAATATTAATGATTTTGGTACCATTAATATTAAATCATAGTGATTTTTTTCTACTAATTCGCGAATCTCAACTTCACAAATTTTATCAAGTAAAATTGGTTCAATTAAATGTTCTAACAATGTTACATACATATTAATTAATCACTTGTAGCATATTTTAATATTAAGTAGCAGGTGCTTCTTCTTTTTTAATAGAATTAGTAGTAGCAGTTTTTTTATTTTTTACAGTAACTTTTTTTGTTATTTTTTAGGTTTGCTACTTTTTCTCTCTTGTCTTAAATTATGAAATTTAGTCATAATTCCTTCTGTTGATAATAAACTACGAACAGTTTCTGTTGGTTGAGCACCATTTGATAAAAATTTTAATGCTTTTACTTCATCGATAGTTACTTGTTTTTCTTTGCTTGTTGGATTATAAGTACCTAATTTATCAATATATCTACTATTAAGTTTTGTTCTTGCATCAATCGCAACAATTCTGTAACTAGGTTGCACTGATTTACTTTTTCCTGTTGGTATTAAGCGTAATTTAACCATAAATTACCTCCTTTTATTAATTTGTGGCAAATAAACCTTTTTAATAATATCTTATTCATATAATGATGTCAAGTTAAAATACTTAACAGATAAAAAGATTTTAAAATAATAATTTCTTTATTTTTACTAAGTTACATATTTTTTCTAAATAAATAAGTTTTTTTATTAAAAACACTTACTGATATAAGTATTTAAATAATTTATTTATTAATATTTAATTATTAAAATAATTGTTAATTTTAATAACTACATTTATCTATTTATATTTTTGGCAAAATTGGTTTACTAAAAATACTGGTTGATTGAGAACTTACATCATCATCATTAATAAATGGATTTAATTTTTCTGGATAAGAAGATTCTTCACTATCGCTACTTGCATTTGAGTCAAAACCACTATCTTGTAAACAAAATGACCTTCTTTTTTTACTTAGTACTTCAATTGCTTCCTCTGCAATTTCACATTCAGGTTCATTATTAGTTTTTTCACTGAGCATTTTTTTAAATTCTTCTTCTAAAATGTCAACTTCTGCAAGAACACTAGTTATTTCAAACATATTTTTCTTTAGTTTTTCAATCAAAATAGTAGTTTTTTCTTCTTTTAGTTTTTCATTTTCTAATTCTTTCGCTTTTATCAATTCTTTATTATTAATTTTATAATTTTCTAATTCTTCTTGTTGAACTGTTATTTTTTTATTTCATTCAAAAACAAATCAAATAATTTAAAAATTTTTTTTTCAATATTTTCTCCCTTTATGTACTATTTTTAATTTTATCACATAAATGCTGAGAAAAGCCTATCTATTTCCCCACATTTTTAAATCAAACATTGCATTACTAAAAATACTAGGTATCTTGTTGAGATTTATATGCAGCTTCTTTAGCATATAAATGAACATGATGTTTTGCAATTTTGAATATGTGTTTTAAATGTTCTTGTAAACAAAATGACCTTATATTTTTCAAACTGATTTAAAATTTGGTTGGTATATTACACCAATTTTTGATAACATAGCCATTTTGATGGTTAACTGTTTCATGCTTAAAAACTGATTTAAAATCGAATATCCTTTTCAAGAATCAGTATATACAAGACATTTTGAAGAAATGTGGTTTTTTGCAAACTGCAAAAGATTTTTACTCTTTGCGTTTTTCAATACTTTCACAATTAAATTATTGGTTGTTTTTTGATAAATGCCAACAATCAAGGTTTTATTCACCAAGGATCTTCCTTGTTTTTTAAAACCCATATGTGAAAGATACATTTCATCAATTTGCACTGTACCTTCAACAATAAATTGAGGTTTTTGTTTTGCAATACGTGTTCTGATTTTATGAGTCATTCTTCAAGCAGTTTTCAAAGTCACTCCCAATTCTTTTGCAATATCTGTTGATGGAATTCCATGTTTGGTGTTTATTCATCTAAAGATAAGATAAAATCAAGATGTTAAAGATGTTTGTGACCTTGAAAATATGGTGCCTGTGAGAATGCTAAATGTTTGATTACATTTTAAACATCTCATTCTTTTTAAATCAGAAGTATTCAAATTAAAACTAAAACACCTAATACATTTGTTTTGATTACATTTGGTATTGTACTTCATCAGTTTCATTCCCTCATTTTTTAAACTTTTTAAAAAAGTATTCAAATTCTTACTAAAATTTAAAATGTCTAAATGCTGCAAGAAAATAATACAACTTTTTAATTAGTTTTAGTTTATATATTAGACTTCTTGCAAAACCTATCTATTAAAAATTTAATTTTTAAAATAAAATTAAAAATAAAAAAGATAGGTAATCTATGATGTTTGATAAATTAAAAACTATTAACAATCCAGAATTATTAAGATTAATTGGTATAAATGATATTATTTTTAATAAAATTCTAGAAATTTTAAAGACAGAAGAAGTAAAAAAGTTTAAAAATGGTGGTATACCTAATAAATTATCATTAGAAAATCGTTTATTAATGACTTTAGAATATTGAAGAGAGTATCGAACTTATTTTCATATTGCTAAAAGTTATGGAATTAGTGAAAGTAGTTGCTATAGGAATATCAAGTGAATAGAAAATACTTTAATAAAACATCCTGATTTTCAACAACTTGATGGGCAAAAATCACTGTTAAATAATAATTTTAAAGATAAAACAGTTATCATTGATATGACTGAAAGTACTATTCAACGCCCAAAAAAAGTCAAAAACAATATTATTCAGGAAAAAAGAAAAAACATACAATAAAAACTCAAGTCATAATTGAAAAAGATAGTAAAAAAATTATAAGTTCTTATTTTTCTTATGGTAAAAATCATGATTTTAAAATTTTAAAAAATTCAAAAACGAAATTTTTATCAGAAACAACTATTTTAGTAGATTTAGGATATCAAGGTATACAAAACATACATAAAAATTTCTTATTACCTAAACGAAAATCAAAGAAAAACCCTTTAACTAAAGAAGAAAAGAAAAATAATAAGGCTATTTCAAAAATGAGAGTTGTTATTGAACATGTTTTTGCGATTCTTAAAAAATTTAAAATTATTAGTGAAAAATATCGAAATAAAAGAAAAAAATTTGCATTAAGATTTAATTTAATAGCTTCAATTTATAATTTACAATTATTAATTTAAATATATTTGATAATTTAATATTTTATTTTTTTATTTGAAATAATAATTTTTGTTGTATTTTAATGACAAAAAAAAACCATATTTTGAAAATAATTTTTAAAAAATATTAAAAGTGTTATTAAAATAAATTTTTAAACTTAAAAAATGTGATTAATATCATAGTTTTGCAAGAAGTCTATATTGGGTTACACTTTATTTAAAATTACGAACAAGTGAACAAATTTGTTAAAAGAAAGGAACTATAATTATGACCAATATTAACTCATATACCGTTTTATTTTATTCAAAGTGGTAATAAAAGAATATAATGTTACAAGAGCAGCTACTTATAAATGAATCAATTTACTAATTCAGGTAGTTGGAATGGCAACCCTTTTTAGGACTATTTTTTGGTAGACATTTGTTCATTTTTAACGAATAGTTTTTCTTAAATCAGTAATCAAATAATTCTAATTTTAATTGGATTAATGATGTAAAATTTTTATCATTAATAAACTCTGTTTTGAAAGTTTTAAAAGTTGCAGCAACAGCATTGTCATAAGGACATCCTTTTTTGCTTAAAGAACGGGTAATATTGAATGCTAATAAAAGTTTATCAATAGTTTTATTATTGAATTCATTACCGCGATCGCTATGAAATATTTGAATATCTTTTAAACAGCGATTTGAGTGCATAAATGCTTGATGTACTAATGATGCATCTTTTTTAACTCCAACACTATGTCCAATAATTTCGCGGTTGTACAGGTCTACTAATAGGCAAATATAGTTTCATTTACCATTAACTTGAACATAAGTTAAATCACTGACAATAACTTCATTTTTAATTCTATTATTAAAGTCTCTATTAACAAGATTGGTAATTTGACTATCATTGACTTTATTATGATGATTTTTGAATGATAATTTAGTGTATTTTGATATTAAATTATGCTTATTCATAATTTTTTTAATTTTTCTGCGTGATAAATAAATTTCTTGGTTTGCTAGTATGACTTTTAATCTTCTAGTACCATAAACTTCTTTATTTTCTTTAAAAGCACTAATAACAGCTTCATCATAAATATTATTTTGAATTTTTTCTTTTTCTTTAAATTAAAATAATATGTTGATTTAGAGAGTTTTAAAAAACGACACATTGTGCGAATTTTATATTTAACTTTATTTTTAGTAATAATTTCTATTTTCTGCCTATTATTAGTGCTGCTTGCTTTAAAATATCATTTTCCATTCGTAACTGTTTTAATTCTTTATTTGCTTGAATTAATTGTTTTTCTAAATCTGAAAGATTATTTTTAATTTTAAAACTACCTGAATTAGTAAATTGTTTAATTCATTTATAAGTAGCTGCTCTTGTAACATTATATTCTTTAGCAAGACAAGACACTGACTTACCACTTTGATATAAAGCTACTATTTGCTTTTTAAATTCGTGGGTATATGAGTTAATATTGGTCATAATTATAGTTCCTTTCTTTTAACAAATTTGTTCACTTGTCTACGTAATTAGTGTCCAATAAAGTGTAACCCATCCAAATTTCTATTTTCTGCCTATTATTAGTGCTGCTTGCTTTAAAATATCATTTTCCATTCGTAACTGTTTTAATTCTTTATTTGCTTGAATTAATTGTTTTTCTAAATCTGAAAGATTATTTTTAATTTTAAAACTACCTGAATTAGTAAATTGTTTAATTCATTTATAAGTAGCTGCTCTTGTAACATTATATTCTTTAGCAAGACAAGACACTGACTTACCACTTTGATATAAAGCTACTATTTGCTTTTTAAATTCGTCGGTATATGAGTTAATATTGGTCATAATTATAGTTCCTTTCTTTTAACAAATTTGTTCACTTGTCTACGTAATTAGTGTCCAATAAAGTGTAACCCATCCAAATTTAATGGTTTTTATTAGTTATCCAGTAGAAATCAAAAGAGTGATTTATACTACAAATGCTATTGAATCTGTTAATAGTCAATTACGAAAAATCATCAGAAATAAAAAAGTTTTTCCTAATGATATGGCAGTTTTCAAAATATTTTACTTGGCAATTGAAAATATAACAAAAAAATGAACATTGCCTATTCAAAATTGAAATACAGCAATTGCTCATTTTATGATAAAATTTGAAGACAGAATTAATCTAAATTAGTAACTTTGTAAAACAAAGATACACAGATTATTAAAAAGCCTCGAAAGAAAACTAAATACTAGTTTACAAATGGTTGTTCTGTCCTTTATTTCAATTTTATTAAAAAGATTCTAAACAGGTTCTAACATAATCATGCTAGATTCTAAAATGATTGGTAGAAAATAGTAATCAATTTTTTGTAATTCAAATATTTTGTATGCTACCATATCATCATTTCAAGGTGAATAAATACCTGCTATTTCTCCACCTCAAGCATTAAAATTAAATTTTAAGCCTCTAATATTCTTTGTTTCTTTATTTTGAAGAAAGATTGGACCATAATCACGAATAAAGCAATCATTAGTAGACATTTCGATAATTGTAATATTTTTATTTAATAAATTTCTAGCATTATTAAATTGATTTTTACTAACAATCATATTTACATGTTCATGTTCACTAATAATATTAGCAAGTTTACTTATTTTTTCTTGTGCTGGTTTAGCGCTTAATCTTCAATTATCGGTTCTTTCTGGTCATACCATTCAACATTGTTGATGTTCTAAAAATTCAGGAATAACATAAAAATCATCACTATTTGGTGTTGAATAAATTTTTTGTGCCATTAATAGTAGCTTTCCTTTCTTACTTAGTAGCTACTGAATAATTCCCTTATTTTATTGATGATTCCTTTTTTTATTATACTAATAATTTTATTTTTTTTATTCATTTGAAGAATTATTATTTTTGATATTTTTTAATATTTCTTCAATGTTTTTAACTCTAGTGTTGGTATTATCATATTTAAAGCGTAATTCTGGAACTTTATATTTATTACTTGTTTTAGCAAGTGCGCTTCGACAAAAACCTTTCGCTTTTTCTAAAGCAGTACTAATGGTTTTAATATCTAAATTATCTAAGTAAACTGTTCAATAAATGGTAGCATAACTGTTATCTTTTGTTATTTTTACATTAGTAATAGTGATATCTTTGAAAAGAATATTTTTTGATTCTTTTTTTAATATATTAGTAATTTCTTTTTTTAAGAAACTTTCTTGTTGTTCAAATTTAATGATAGACATACTATTTTGTCTCCACTTCTTCTACTAAATATGATTCAATAATATCATTTTCTTTTAAGTCATTAAAATTTTTAATAGTAATACCGCATTGAGTTTCTTTTTTAGCAATTTTTAAATCATTTTTTTCATGTTTTAAACCACTGATTTCACCGTTATAAATAACAACATTATCACGAATGATATGAACTTTGCTATTACGTTGAATGAAACCATTAATGACAACACAACCAGCAATTGTTCCTACTTTTGAAAAATGAAAAGTTTTAATAACTCGTGCTTGACCAATAATTTTATCTTCATAAGTTGGTTCTAATAAACCTTTAGCAGCCAATTCTAATTCTTCAGTTATTTTATAAATGATATTATGTAATCTAATTTCAACACCGGCATTGTTAGCAGCTTCACGAATAACATGATTGGGGCGAACATTGAAACCATAAATAATACTTCGTGAAGTTTGAGCAAGTTTAATATCTGATTCACTAATACCACCAATAGTTGCTCTAATAAACTTAACAGTAATATCATTAACATTAATTTTATTTACTGCTTGAACGATTGCTTGCACTGAACCTTGAGTATCTGCTCGTAAAATAACATTAATTTGTTTTAATTCACCTGTAGCAACATCTTGTGTTAAATTACCTAAACTAATTTGTCGATTATTTCTAATTTTATTTGTTTCTTCTGTTTGGCGTACTAGTGCTACTTTTCTTGCTAATTTATCATCATTAAAAACAATAAAAGATTCACCAGGAGTAGGGGCTGTTTCAAATCCTAAAACTTGAACAGGCATTGAAGGTCCGGCTTTAGTAATTATTTTACCAGTATCATTAATAAGGCGTTTAATTTTTCCTTTAACACTACCCGCAACTACAATATCAGTAACTTTTAGTGTTCCACCTTGTATTAATAAAGTACAAATTGAACCAACATTTTTATCATGATGAGATTCGATAACAGTTCCATTAGCAAATCGATTTGGATTAGCATTTAGTTCTTTTAATTCAGCAATTACTAATATTGCTTCTAATAATTCATCAATTCCTTGATTTTTTAAAGCACTACCATAAACAAAAATAGTATCGCCACCTCATTCTTCACTAGTTAAATCACAATTAGCTAGTTCATTCATAATGCGATCAGTATTAACATTTGGTTTATCCATTTTATTAACAAAAACAATAATTGAAACACCAGCTACTTTTGCATGGTCAATTGCTTCACGAGTTTGTGGCATCACACCATCATCACCAGCAACTACTAAAACAACAATATCAGTAATTTTAGAACCACGTGAACGCATTTCAGTAAATGCTTCGTGACCTGGGGTATCAATAAAAGTAATTAATTTATTATTAGTTTTAATTTGATAAGCACCAATATGTTGAGTAATACCACCGTGTTCTTGATTAGTAACTTTAGAATTACGGATAGTATCTAATAGTGTTGTTTTTCCATGATCAACGTGGCCCATAATTGTAACAACAGCTGGTCGAGTTACTAAATTTTTTTTATCATCTTCGAGATTAATATTTTCTAATAAGTTTTCATATGTTACCACTTTAGCTTTTTCAAAATCAATATTTCATTCCAAACAAAGTTCAAGCATTAATTCTTGAGTTAATATTTGATTTTGATTAAATAGTTTGCCTTGTTTCATGAAGTATTTAATAATGTCAGTTACTGGATGATGCAATGCTTTAGCAAATTCTGAAATAGTTAATGGTTCGTTATATAAAAATACTCCTTTTTCATTAATTTGAGATGTTTTTTGTTTTAGTTGTTGATTAATATTTTGTGTTTGTTGAGATATTCGTTTTTTTGCCATTTGCATCCCGCCTTTCGCTTGGGAAAATTAATCTCAATTTTTTTTAATTTCATTAATTAATTGTTCATAAAATTCATTTGGAATTTTTGTTTTTAATGCTCGTTCTAATGCCTGCTTTTTAATAAGCAAAGGTATTAATTCAAGTTTAGGTTGGATGTAGGCACCTCGACCATTTTGTTTGCCAGTTTTATCAATGAATAATTGTCCTTCTTTATTAATAACAATTCTAATTAATTCACGTTTAGGTAAAATAGTATTTGTAACTATACATTTACGCATTGGTATTTTTTTACGTTGAATTAAAGGTATTTTATTCATAACGACCTACTTTATTGTTTATTGATTTTTATTTTTTCATTGTGTTTTTTTTAATAATTCAGATATAAACTTTTCATATTCACTTTCTTTAATATTACCATTTCAAGTAAATTTAATATTATTTTCTTTTGCTTGTTCTAATGAAGTAATATTAATATTTCAGTGAGTTACACCGGCAACTAATTTAGCAGCCATACCATTTTTACCAATAGCTAATGATAATTGTTCAGTAGGAACAATAATATTTGCTTGTTTTTCTTCTTCATTAATATCAATTGAAATAACTTTAGCTGGTGTTAAAGCGTTAATTATATATTCTTTTATATTAGGATTTCAGGCAATAATGTCAATTTTTTCGCCACTTAATTCTTGCGTAATTAGTTTTGTTCTTTCGCCTTTTGGGCCAATACATGCACCAATCCCATCAATGCTTGGATCATGACTAACAATTGCAACCTTAGCTCTAATTCCAGGAATACGAGCAATATCTTTAACTTCGATTACACCTTGTGCGATTTCAGGAACTTCTAATTCTAGTAAACAACGTAAAAAATTAACGTGAGTTCTTGATGCTAAAATTTGACCATAGTTTTTATTTTTAATAATATTTTCAACATAAAATTTGATATAAGTATTATTAGCGATTGGTTTATTTTTTGGTAAGATCTCACTAGGGATTTGATTTTGTTTTGGTAAGAAAGCATAGGCTCTACCAATTTTAATTAACATATAAGTTTCTTCAACGCTTTCAATAGTACCAATTAATATGTGATCTTTTTTATCAATAAATTCATCATAAATTGATGTTTTTTCTGCTTCACGAATTGATTGTTTAACTACTTGAATGGCTTTAAAAATTGATAAACGAGAGAATTGATCACTAGGAATTATTTGCGTATATGTATCACCAATTGTTAAGCCGGGATTCTTTGTTTTAATAGTTGAAAGTGCAATTTCTAATTCAGGATCTTCAACTTTTGGAACAACAATTAAATCCTTTAAAATTTTAATAGTACCTTTATTTTGATCAATTTCAATTCTGATATTTGTACTATCATCACGATGACTTTGATATTCATATGCTTTTTTTAGTCCTTCTTTTAAAGCTTCAATGATATCTTCTTTTGCTATTTGTTTTTCTTCAGCAATTTCATTTATGGCATTTAAAATGATTTGACTAATTTCTTTGTCCACTTTTTCTCCTCCTTGTTTTTTATAAACATTGTTGTTTATTATTTAATAGTATTTGAAATAGATTTATTTCAAAATGAAAATATACTTAAATAAAAAAATATATTACACTAGAAATAATAAAGACAGCTGGTAGCTGTCTTGCTATAATTCTAATTCATTGTTCATTATACAATATTATTAATTTGAAAACAATAGAAATTTATTAAAGGATAGAGTTTTATTATCGTAGATTATATTGTAGAAATATCTTTCATTATATTAATGGTAATTTTCAAGTTTTAAATTGATTAAATATAATTATTTATATAGTCGTAATTGTTTTTGTTCTATTATCATTGAAAGATATAACATTCATTTTAAAGTTTCTATTTTTTTAAAATCAAGGCGAACTAAATCGATTTTCAATACTAATTTGTTCTTATATTGATATTAATTTCCCATATATTCTGCTTATCAAAGATTAGACATTTTTTTAAAAATATTTTCAAACATTAGTAAAAATGTTAAGATTTATTTATTAAATTTCGGGACTTCTCCCCACATGTACTTGTGGAGGGAATAATGAAACTGAATGAATTCAACAATGCTTTTCAAACTGAACAGCAATGTCTTGCATATATAGCAAATTTGAAAGAAAACAAATGTATTAGGTGTTTTAGTTTTAATTTGAATACTTCTGATTTAAAAAGAATGAGATGTTTAAAATGTAATCAAACATTTAGCATTCTCACAGGCACCATATTTTCAAGGTCACAAACATCTTTAACATCTTGGTTTTATCTTATCTTTAGATGAATAAACACCAAACATGGAATTCCATCAACAGATATTGCAAAAGAATTGGGAGTGACTTTGAAAACTGCTTGAAGAATGACTCATAAAATCAGAACACGTATTGCAAAACAAAAACCTCAATTTATTGTTGAAGGTACAGTGCAAATTGATGAAATGTATCTTTCACATATGGGTTTTAAAAAACAAGGAAGATCCTTGGTGAATAAAACCTTGATTGTTGGCATTTATCAAAAAACAACCAATAATTTAATTGTGAAAGTATTGAAAAACGCAAAGAGTAAAAATCTTTTGCAGTTTGCAAAAAACCACATTTCTTCAAAATGTCTTGTATATACTGATTCTTGAAAAGGATATTGCGATTTTAAATCAGTTTTCACTAAGCATGAAACAGTTAACCATCAAGATGGCTATGTTTCAAAAACTGGTGTAAATACCAACCAAATTGAGTCAGTATGAAAACATATACGAAGAACATTTAAAACACATATCAAAGTTGCAAAACATCATATTCATTTATATGCAAAAGAAGCTGCATATAAATTCAATAACATACCTAGTTTTGAAACTGTAATTCTATGTTTGATTTAAAAATATGGGGAGAAGTCCGTAGATAGGCTTTTCTCAGCATTTATGTGATAAAATTAAAATAGTACATAAAGGGAGAAAAGCCTTAAATTTTATTAAATAATAAAAATTTGGAGTAAATATTATGAGTAAAAATAAGAAAAAGAATGAAAATATTAGTATTGTAGTTTTTATTTCAGCAAATATAAAAAAAACCTGAAAAATTTTCAGGTCTTTTTACATTATATTACTCAATAATCTTGGAAGTACTGTAGAGTATATAAAAAAAATAATAAGAATGTTCAGTTAATGAACAATTTAATCCTAACATTTTTGAAATTATTTTTTTAAAAAAAGCAAAATAACACTTAATAATGAAAAATATTATAAAAAGAACACCAAATAAAAAAAGAATGTATAATTATGAACAGAAAATAGTTTATATTTTTCAGAAAAATTATCTAAGGGGGAAAAACAATATGAGAAACATGAAAACATTACTACGACTAATGGGTGCTGCTGCTTTAACAACAGTTGCAGCAAGTTCAGTTGTTGCATGTGGAACTCAAACAAAAGCGCCAACATTAGATGGCAAATATGCAGCATTACTAGGATGATATAGTGATGAAAATACAAGTACAATTAATCAAGAACTAAAAAAAGATGATACTGCTGGTAAAGAAAGTTATTCAATTTCTGTTCCTGCTGCTGATAGTACAAAAATTACAGCAACTAAATTTAACGAAAAATTATTAAAAGCAGGTGACGGTGCTGATGTTGACAAATTTAAAGCAAAAGATGCTGATGCTGCAGCGTTTTTAAAAGATTTAGGATTTACATCTGGTAGCACTACTGCTTTTTATAAAGCTGAAGAAGTTACATCTATTACTGCCTTATCTGCAAAAGTTGAAAGTACTGAAGCAGGTAAAATTGAAGCTGTTGGTACAACTGATTTTAAAGTTGCAGCTGGTACTTGTCAAATTAATATTATGGATAAGGCAACTGGAGATGATGCCAAATCTGTAAAAAAATATACTATTAGTACTCTTAAGAAAGATACATTAGGTGTTCCTACTCAAATAGATACGCTTGTACAATCAGCAAAATTGGATTTAACTAAAGCTAATGGATTTGAACAAGGCAAAGATGTACTTAAGTCTTTACCTTGAAAAACTAAGAATTCTAAAGAAAAAAATCTATATAATTCTTTAGTTAACTTATTTAGCAAAGATAAAGTATCATTAGTTTGAACTTCTGATGATCAAGGTCAAACAGTGATACCTAAGTATACAGCTCAAAAAGTATACTTAACCGTAAAATTTGGAGAAGTAAAAGTTACAAATACTCTAGATTTTGGAACTCCAAAAGCTTAAATATATTTTAAAAGATTGCAATTGCAATTTTTTTTAATTTGCTGAATTATACTTGTAAGTGCAAGTAAATAAAATTGCAAAAAATTCTCATATAAAAATTTCATAATGCTAAATTTAGTTTAGAAAAAGTAAGGAGTTTTTATATGAGTTATAAACATATTGGGATAGATGAAAGAATTTATATTGAGAATCAATTGAAATTTAAAGTTAAAATTAGTGAAATAGCTAAAAATCTTAATCGAAGTATTAGTACTATTATTCGAGAAGTTAATAGAAATAAAGATAATGATCATTATTTTTCATTAATTGCACAAAATAAAGCTGTAAATAGAAAAAAATCACATATTATTTTTCATAAGTTTAAATATAAAGATTTAGTCAAATATATACAACAAAAACTATTATTGGGCTGATCACCTGAACAAATTTATGGCAGAATTAAAAATTTTCATAAACAATGAGCTATCAGCTTTAAAACAATTTACAATTGAATTTATTCTGGATTATTTGATAAAGTTACTAGTAAAAATTTAAGAAGAAAAGGTAAAAAACGAAGATCTCAAGAAAATCGTGGTAAATTTAATGGTAAATCAATTAAAGAACGAGATAATAATGTTAATGATCGCATAACTCTTGGTCATTGAGAAGGAGATACTATAGTATCATCAAGAGGTAAAAGTAAATCATGTTTAATAACTTTAGTTGAAAGAGTATCACGATTTACTTTAGCAATGTTAGTTAAAAACAAAACTACTAAAGTTATTAATAAAAATATCATTCATTATTTATCAATTCTTCCTAAAAATATTGTTAAAACTATTACTTTTGATCGTGGTAAAGAATTTGCAAATTGACAACAACTTGAAAAAAGTTAGATGTGAAAATTTATTTTGCAAATCCATATTCACCTTGACAAAGAGGTACTAATGAAAATACTAATGGTTTAATTAGAGAAAAATTTCCTAAAAAATTTATTTTTTCAAAAACTAATAAAAATGAAGTTCATAAATTTATATTGTCTTTAAACCAAAGACCCAGAAAAATAATAAATTATCTTTCACCAATCGAATATTTGAATAGAAAAATAATTTAGTTGCACTTACCTTTACAATTTTGCATTTATATTCTTTTTTTATCATTTAAAAAATATTATTAATAATGGGAGCGTACCGATGTTGTCAATAATATTCAAATTTGTCTTAAAATTATAAAGTTAGACGAGAATAATTTTGACCTCAATATGCAATTGTATGTTAATCTTAACACTTGAAAAATATTAGTCAACAATAATACTTACTTTTATAACTCAAAAATTCTTATTAAAGCATCTTTAATAAGTTTTATTTTATTTTTCATTTACGGACTTCTCCCCACAAGTACATGTGGGGAGAAGTCCGATTAATAATTAGACATTTGAAATCAGAAGAAATTAAATTTATAACATTGATAAGTTAAAAAAATAAACTTTAAATGAGGACACAATTGTATCTTTCAATTTTATTAAGTGATATTATTAATTATAAAAATTAAAGAAGGAGAAAAAATATGTTAAAAGCAGGAAGTATATTAATATTTATTGTTTTTATTTTAGAATCAATATTTATAATTCCTTTATTATGAACAATACCCGCTTTTATTTTATACAAAAAAGTAAGTAAAGGTGAAGCGACTACTGATCAAAAAATTCCTTTAGCAATATTAGGAATTATCTTTGGTGCTGCATTAGGTATTATTGGTGGTATTTTTATATTAGTTGATTTAAACAATGATGAAAATAAAATCCAAAGATATTAATAAAAAACATCATTAATTAATGATGTTTTTTATTTTTTTAAATAGTTTTCCATTGGTTTTAATAAAAATTATTATATAATTTTTATAGTTTGATTTAAAAACAACTTAAAATTATTAACTAGGAGGAAAACAAATATGGAAGTTATTATTTTAGAAGCCACAAATCTGATGAATGAAATAATTTTACGTTATAAAAATGAAATTAACAAAATTCGCACCGGAAGAGCTAATCCTAATATCTTAGAAGGAGTTAATGTTAAATGTTATGGTGGTGTTGATAGTTTAAGTAATATTGCGCAAGTTAAAGTAGTAGAAGCACATCAATTATTAATTAAACCATATGATCGCAGTTTAATTAAAGACATTACAGAAGCTGTTACAAAAGCTGATTTGAAATTACAAATTAAAAGCGAAGCAGAGAATATACGTTTAATTTTCCCACAATTAACAGAAGATGTTCGTAAATCTTTAGTTAAAGATTTGAGTAAAAAAACTGAAGAATATAAAGTTAAAATCCGTAATTGTCGACGTGATGCTGTTCAAAATCTGAAAAAAATAAAATTACCAGAAGATCAAGAAAAGCATGCAGAAACTACAATTCAAGATTTAACTGATAGTAAAATTAAAGAACTTGTATTAATAGAAAACAATAAAAAAGCCGATTTAATGAAAATTTAGCAATAAAGCAATAAAAAGTTAGGGGTTAAATATTGTGAAAAAAAAGATAATAAATAAAGAAAATATAAAATCTAAAATTTCTTTTTTTGCAAAACTTAGTATTTTTTTTAGAACCTATCGAAATCGTATTCTTACAAGCTTTATGTTAATTGCTTGTGGTGTATTATGAATGTTTATTGGGGCAGTTTATTTAGAACCAATTTTTGGTAATAAATCACAGTGATCAGCCTATACATTTATGATAATTAATACTTTAATTTTTATTGGTTGTTTATGAGAAATTATTAATTTAAAAAAAGAATCAAATTGATCAATTGTACTTAAAATTTCTATAATTTTAACAGGAGTCATACTTTTATGAGTTCCGCTTGGTAAAGAAACTTTTGGTCCATATATTTATAATCATTATTGATTTGAAACTTGAATGACTTTATTAACTTTATTATTTTTCATTTGTATTTTTATTTTAATTGCTTGACTAAGTAAAAATTTTCAATTAAGTGATGTTATTTTTATTTTTACTTGAATTATTTATTTAGTATTTGTTGTTAAAGCTGTTAATTTTTTAATGTTATCAGAAATTAAACTTTCAAAACTAGGATGACCAACATTATTGTTTTTATTCATTATTGTTATGTCTAATGATGTTGGTGCTTTTATTGGTGGTATAATTTATGGTAAAACAAAAATGGCACCAAGTATATCACCAAATAAAACTTGAGAAGGTGCTATTACTGGTTTAATAACAGCAGTTATTTTAAGTATGATAACAGTAACTGTTTTTTTAGAAACAAGTAATTATAATCCATTGCCTTTTTTAGAAGTTAATAGTAAAGCACCAATCTATATTGCTTATTTTGCTACTAGTTTTATTCTTTCAATCGTTAGTCAAATGGGTGATTTATTATTTTCTTATTTGAAACGTAATTATCATGTTAAGGATTTTTCAAATATTTTACCTGGACATGGAGGATTATTAGATCGTTTAGATTCATTTTCAACAGTAGTTATTTTTGGTTCTCTAATTACTCTAGCAGCTATTGCTTAATATATAAAATTTAAGGATGAAGTTATGTATATATTTTTAGCCATTTTAATTGGTTTATTTACAATATTATTTTTAATTACATTGCATGAATTTGCTCATTTTGTAATTGCTAAATTATCAGGAGCATATGTATATGAATTTGCTATTGGTATGGGACCAAAACTTTTGCAGTGAGGTAAAAAAGAAACACGTTATACTTTAAGACTATTACCATTGGGTGGTTATGTTTCTATTGCTTCAGAAATTGCTGATGCTCCTAAAGGACGAGAAGATGAAGTAATTGATGGTAAACGAATGATGGAAAACTTGCAACGTGGTAAAAAAGCAGCTTTCATTAGTGCAGGTGCACTAATGAATTTATTATTAGCTTTTATTTTATTAATGATTGGATATGGAATTTATCCACATAAATATGATCCTAACTTGCCACCAACTTATGCAACAACAGGACCATTATATGAAGCAGTTAAAGAATATAATGAACATAATCCAACTTTTAAAATTTTAGATACTGATGCTATTACTAGTATTTATAATACTGGTGATATTGAATCTAAACAATCAATTAAATCATATTATGATTTAGAAGCATGATTAAGTAAATATAATAAAAAGACTACTAATGGTACAGTTATTGCTGATTACGAAATTACTTTTGATAATAAAAATGATAAAACTGTTACTTTTAAACCAGTAGAACAAAAAGGTGTACTATTCATTGGTGTTAGTCAAGGTAGTTATTATTTAAATGCAGGGCAAGTTATTAGTAATGGTATCATTGATACTTTTAAAGATAGTTACAGTTTTTTACAAGCATTAGGACAATTAGTTACTTTTCATTGACAAAATTTATCAGGACCTGTTGGTATTGTTAAATCAACTAATAGTTTTTTAAATCCTGATTTATCATCAACACAAGCAGCAAGTACATATTTTCGTTGAGCAGCATTATTATCATCTAATTTATTTTTATTAAATATGTTACCAATTCCGCCATTGGATGGTTATAAATTTGTTGAAAATGCAGTTGAAGCGGTAACAAGAAAAAAATTAAATGAAAAATATAAAATTATTGTCAGTATTGCTGGAGCTATATTATTTTTAGTTATCTTTATTGCTATTACTATTAAAGATATATTTTTTTAATCTTTACTTTATAATAAAATCTTATTATAAATAGGATAATAAATTTGAATGAAAAAGTTTTGAGTAATTTTCTTAATTATTTATATTTTAAAAAAATAACGGACTTCTCCCCACATGTACTTGTGGAGGGAATAATGAAACTGAATGAATTCAACAATGCTTTTCAAACTGAACAGCAATGTCTTGCATATATAGCAAATTTGAAAGAAAACAAATGTATTAGGTGTTTTAGTTTTAATTTGAATACTTCTGATTTAAAAAGAATGAGATGTTTAAAATGTAATCAAACATTTAGCATTCTCACAGGCACCATATTTTCAAGGTCACAAACATCTTTAACATCTTGGTTTTATCTTATCTTTAGATGAATAAACACCAAACATGGAATTCCATCAACAGATATTGCAAAAGAATTGGGAGTGACTTTGAAAACTGCTTGAAGAATGACTCATAAAATCAGAACACGTATTGCAAAACAAAAACCTCAATTTATTGTTGAAGGTACAGTGCAAATTGATGAAATGTATCTTTCACATATGGGTTTTAAAAAACAAGGAAGATCCTTGGTGAATAAAACCTTGATTGTTGGCATTTATCAAAAAACAACCAATAATTTAATTGTGAAAGTATTGAAAAACGCAAAGAGTAAAAATCTTTTGCAGTTTGCAATAAACCACATTTCTTCAAAGTGTGTTGTATATACTGATTCTTGAAAAGGATATTGCGATTTTAAATCAGTTTTCACTAAGCATGAAACAGTTAACCATCAAGATGGCTATGTTTCAAAAATTGGTGTAAATACCAACCAAATTGAATCAGTTTGAAAACATATAAGAAGAACATTTAAAACACATATCAAAGTTGCAAAACATCATGTTCATTTATATGCTAAAGAAGCTGCATATAAATTCAACAAGATACCTAGTTTTGAAACTGTAATGCTATGTTTGATTTAAAAATATGGGGAGAAGTCCGTAGATAGGCTTTTCTCAGCATTTATGTGATAAAATTAACGGACTTCTCCCCACATGTACTTGTGGAGGGAATAATGAAACTGAATGAATTCAACAATGCTTTTCAAACTGAACAGCAATGTCTTGCATATATAGCAAATTTGAAAGAAAACAAATGTATTAGGTGTTTTAGTTTTAATTTGAATACTTCTGATTTAAAAAGAATGAGATGTTTAAAATGTAATCAAACATTTAGCATTCTCACAGGCACCATATTTTCAAGGTCACAAACATCTTTAACATCTTGGTTTTATCTTATCTTTAGATGAATAAACACCAAACATGGAATTCCATCAACAGATATTGCAAAAGAATTGGGAGTGACTTTGAAAACTGCTTGAAGAATGACTCATAAAATCAGAACACGTATTGCAAAACAAAAACCTCAATTTATTGTTGAAGGTACAGTGCAAATTGATGAAATGTATCTTTCACATATGGGTTTTAAAAAACAAGGAAGATCCTTGGTGAATAAAACCTTGATTGTTGGCATTTATCAAAAAACAACCAATAATTTAATTGTGAAAGTATTGAAAAACGCAAAGAGTAAAAATCTTTTGCAGTTTGCAAAAAACCACATTTCTTCAAAATGTCTTGTATATACTGATTCTTGAAAAGGATATTGCGATTTTAAATCAGTTTTCACTAAGCATGAAACAGTTAACCATCAAGATGGCTATGTTTCAAAAATTGGTGTAAATACCAACCAAATTGAATCAGTTTGAAAACATATAAGAAGAACATTTAAAACACATATCAAAGTTGCAAAACATCATGTTCATTTATATGCTAAAGAAGCTGCATATAAATTCAACAAGATACCTAGTTTTGAAACTGTAATGCTATGTTTGATTTAAAAATGTGGGGAAAAGTCCGTAGATAGGCTTTTCTCAGCATTTATGTGATAAAATTAAAATAGTACATAAAGGGAGAAAAGCCAAAATTAAAATAGTACATAAAGGGAGAAAAGCCAAAAATAAAATAGTTACTATTTTAAGTGAACAATATTGTTCACTTTTTATTTTATTTTGAAATATACTTTATAAGTATAAAAACTAAAATTTATATCGATTATTTGCTCCTAAGAGAATTATTTTTTCTTCAACAAATTTCTGAATAGCTATCATTGCATTTTCTGTTAATGTATTAAGATTAGACAAATTAGAATTAGTTTGCAAACTTTTTTTTAGACTTTCAACGTAAATCTTTCTTAAATCACTACTAATATTAACTTTAGTAATACCAGCTTTAATTGCTAGAGTTAATTGTTCATCATTAATAGTAATATTATCATGTAATACTAAAAAAATTTCAGGCATTTTAATAACAATTTCTTTAATTAGAGAAATTTTTAAATCTTGTCTATTATCTTGATGATGACTATTGATAGCAGTAAATACAAGACAATTAATTGGAATGGCAACCCTTTTTAGGACTATTTTTTGGTAGACATTTGTTCATGATATTTAACGGGAGTTAGGTAGTTTAGAGTGCTGTGAATTCTTATGTTGTTATATCAATTTATGTAATCAAATAATTCTAATTTTAATTGGATTAATGATGTAAAATTTTTATCATTAATAAACTCTGTTTTGAAAGTTTTAAAAGTTGCTTCAGCAACAGCATTGTCATAAGGACATCCTTTTTTGCTTAAAGAACGGGTAATATTGAATGCTAATAAAAGTTTATCAATAGTTTTATTATTGAATTCATTACCGCGATCGCTATGAAATATTTGAATATCTTTTAAACAGCGATTTGAGTGCATAAATGCTTGATGTACTAATGATGCATCTTTTTTAACTCCAACACTATGTCCAATAATTTCGCGGTTGTACAGGTCTACTAATAGGCAAATATAGTTTCATTTACCATTAACTTGAACATAAGTTAAATCACTGACAATAACTTCATTTTTAATTCTATTATTAAAGTCTCTATTAACAAGATTGGTAATTTGACTATCATTGACTTTATTATGATGATTTTTGAATGATAATTTAGTGTATTTTGATATTAAATTATACTTATTCATATTTTTTTAATTTTTCTGCGTGATAAATAAATTTCTTGGTTTGCTAGTATGACTTTTAATCTTCTAGTACCATAAACTTCTTTATTTTCTTTAAAAGCACTAATAACAGCTTCATCATAAATATTATTTTGAATTTTTTCTTTTTCTTTAAATTAAAATAATATGTTGATTTAGAGAGTTTTAAAAAACGACACATTGTGCGAATTTTATATTTAACTTTATTTTTAGTAATAATTTCTATTTTCTGCCTATTATTAGTGCTGCTTGCTTTAAAATATCATTTTCCATTCGTAACTGTTTTAATTCTTTATTTGCTTGAATTAATTGTTTTTCTAAATCTGAAAGATTATTTTTAATTTTAAAACTACCTGAATTAGTAAATTGTTTAATTCATTTATAAGTAGTTGCTCTTGTAACATTATATTCTTTAGCAAGACAAGACACTGACTTACCACTTTGATATAAAGCTACTATTTGCTTTTTAAATTCGTCGGTATATGAGTTAATATTGGTCATAATTATAGTTCCTTTCTTTTAACAAATTTGTTCACTTGTCTACGTAATTAGTGTCCAATAAAGTGTAACCCATCCAAATATTAGTTTTATTTCTAAATAATATTGCTTGTTCAATTAAATTAATATCATTAGTAATATCTCCTTTTGTATTATTGTAAAAAATCTCTGATTCAACAATAATACCCAAAGGAGCAGCAAAATGAACAATATCTTTAGTTTTTTCAATATTTTCTTTAATTGGATAGTTACTGTAATTTAACATAACTGAACTAAAATCAGATGTAATTTTAGTTTTAATAAAGTGTGGATCAAGACAGTGGTCTAGTTGTAAAAAAAATTGGTACTTTTGCACGATTAATAACATTATTAATAATAGCAAGTACATATTTTAAATCAATACAATTAATAGTGTTAGGTGTTATCATTAAACATATTGGTGCTTTTTGTTTTTCGGCTGCATTAGTAATTGCAATTAACATTTCTAAATTATCAAAGTTAAAACTTGGGATTGCGTATTTGTTAATTTGTGCATGTTTTAACATTGTTTTCAAGTTAATTTTCAATTACAATCACCTAACTTTTCTTTTTTTTAATTATATCATGTAAGGAATATAAGATATGTTTTAAATTTTTACTTTTTTCTTTTCTTTTTAATTTTGCTTTTCTTTTTTTATTAAGTTGACGTAATATTTTTTGATAAAAATCATATAAACGATGTTCAGAAGTTTGATAACGTTTGAACATTAAGTTATTAATTCAAATATAAAAATATTGTAAACTGAAAACTAAACCAAAAACAAAAACAACAGCACTAGCAGCGATTAATCATCCATATTCGCCATTTGAATAATCAAAGAAAAAATATGGATATCATGTATCTCTTGGTGGATGACCAGTTTCTATAAAATCTAAATAACGTAAATGACCTCTAATTAGAATAACAATACAATAAATTGCTGGATAAATAACAATTAATCATAAATATATTTTATGTTGTTGTTTCATATTAATATATTGATGACCTGACGTAACAATAAAACTAGTAATCATAATTATTGGCATTAATAAGTGTAAAATTAATGTTGTAATTCAATTATAAGCACTGTATTGTTTTGGATCTTGCTCAGCAGTGAAAATACCTATTCAAAATACTAACATCGTAATAGTAATATAAACAGTTACTGCTAATCGAGTTTGAAAACTTGGTTTAGTACCACGAAAATAAGAATCAAATAAATAAACACAAAAATAAATAACAACCATATAATTACTCTCAGTAGTAAAAAAAGCATAGTAGTTACTTACTCGTTCACCATATCCTAAATGTTCAAATTTTTCCATTGGATAATATATTGCACTAATTAAATCAATAATTAAAAATAAAATTATCATTATTAATGCAGATAAATGTATATAAAAGTTGGCTTTGTTACTTAATTTATACATAATAATCCCACATCTTTTCTTTTTTCTTTGTATTATAATTCTAACATTAATTGTGTATTTTCTTCTAAATGTTCTAATACTCCTAACTTATTTAATAGTTGATAATTAGTTTTAGTAATATTAGTTCGTAGTTGTAAATCATTTTTTGAAGTAATTGCTTGTTCACTCCTTGCTTTAACAATTGAATTAGCCACAATTTCACCCAATCCATCTAAAGTAATAAATGGTGGTAAAATTTGTTTTTCACCATTTATTACTTTAACTTGAAAAAGTTTAGCATCAGAATGTTCTAAACTAATATTGCTAAATTTAATATTTCTAGCATTCATTTCTAATGCCACTTCTAATAATGGGATTAAATCTTTTTCTTTAGTAGTAACTGTATTTTTTTGACCATCATTTTTTCTTAATCTGTTATTAATATCTTTTAATTTATTAGTAATAGCACCAATACCTTGTAACATAGTTTTAATATCAAAAATTTCGCATCTTGTTGTAAAATAAGTAGCATAATATTCATGTGGATAATAAACTTTAAATCAAGCTACTCTTCATGCCATTAATACATAAGCAGTAGCGTGTGCTTTAGGAAACATATATTTAATTTTTTTGCAAGATTGAATGTATCAATTAGGAACTTTTTTTTCTTGCATTAACTTTTCATATTCTTGTTTAATGCCTTTTCCTTTACGGACATCTTCCATAATATTAAAAGCAATTTTTGCTGGTAAGCCTTGATATACTAAATAAGTCATAATATCATCACGACAACCAATTACATCTTTTAGTTTTAAACCTTGTTGTGAAATTAATTCATCAGCATTATTTAATCAAACGTCAGTACCATGTGATAAACCAGATATTTGTACTAATTCAGAAAATGAAGTAGGTAATGTATCACTTAACATTTTACGAACAAAACCAGTACCAAATTCAGGGATACCAATTGCTCCTGTTTTTTCGCCAAGTAAATCATCACTAGTAATATTTAAGGAACTTAAATTAGAAAATAATGATAAAACTTTTTCATCTTGATTAGGAATTGTTTTTGGATCAATACCAGTTAAATTTTCTAACATTTTTAATGCTGTTGGATCAACATGACCTAGAATATCTAATTTTAATAAATTATCATGAATAGCATTAAAATCAAAGTGGGTAGTTTTTCATGTAGAACTAGTATCATCAGCTGGAAAATTAATTGGTGTAAAATCATTAATATTATATTCTTTTGGTACAACAATAATACCACCAGGATGTTGACCAGTTGTTCTTTTAATTCCAACACATCCTTGACTTAGTAACTCTAGTTTTGCTGCACGCATATCTGATTGACCAATTTTTTCTGCATAAGCTTTAACATAACCATAAGCTGTTTTATTGGCAATTGTTGAAATTGTTCCGGCACGAAAAACATTTTCTTCACCAAACATTTCTTTAGTAAAATCATGAGCTTTATTTTGATATTCACCAGAAAAGTTTAAATCAATATCAGGTGTTTTATCACCATCAAATCCTAAGAATGTTTCAAAAGGAATATCATGACCATCAGTAATTAAATCAATATTGCATTGTGAACACATTTTTTTTGGTAAATCATAACCACACTTATAAGAACCATTACTAATAAATTCACTAGTTTTACATTGTGGACATAAATAGTGTGGTTGTAGTGGGTTAACCTCAGTAATGTTAGCAAAAGTAGCTACTAAAGATGAACCAACTGAGCCACGACTACCAACAAGATAACCATCTTGTAAAGATTTTTCTACTAATTTGTGTGCAATTCAATAAACAACAGCAAAACCATGAGTAATAATTGCATCTAATTCACGAGTTAAACGTTTTTCTACATATGTTGGTAATGGATTACCGTAACGATTTCATGCTTGTTCATAACAAAGATTACGTAATTTAGTATCAACATTAATAATACTTGGTGTAAATAAGCCATCTTTGATTGGTTTAATCATTTCAAATTGTTTAGCTAATTGCAAAGGATTATTAATAACAATATCATTAATTAAATTAGGGTCATCTAAAAAATTAAATTCTGTTAACATTTGATTAGTAGTTCTTAAATGTTGATCAGGATATGATGTAACTTTACCTTTACGATCAAATAATGGGTGCAATAAACCACCAATTGCTTTGCTATTAATAATAACATCACGATATATTTTTTCATGGGGATGTAAATAGTGGGCATCGCTAGTAGCAATTACTAATTTATTTAATTTAAGGGCATTATTAATAATTTTTTTAATAGTATCATGTAATTGTTCTTTAGTAATATTTCCTAACTGTATTAAGTGTTTATAAACAGCAGGTGGTTGGATTTCAATAAAATCAAATCACTTCATTATTTTAATTAGTTCTTCTTCACTTTTATTTAATGCTGTTTCAAAAACAGCACCATTTATACAACTACTACCAATTAATAATTCTTTTCTATTTTCATTAATTGCTTCTGATATGATTTTTGGTGTTTTATAAAAATACTTTGTATGAGATAGTGAAACTAATTGATATAAATCTTTTAAACCTAATTGATTTTTTGCAAAAATAGTAATATGTTCACTACGAAGTTTATAATTAATTTGTTCATTAATTAAGTTATTAATTTCTTGTAAATTAATACAATTAAATTCTGTTTTTAATTGTTGTAACATTTTTAAAAATACTTGTGCTAATACATTAGCATCATAATCAGCACGGTGAGCAATTTCATCATCATATTTAATGCCATAAGTACGACAAATAGTACCTAATCGATAATATTTTAGTTGTGGTAGAATTGCTCTAGATAATTGCAAAGTATCAATGACAGGATTATTTAAAGGCATGAAACCCAATTGTTTCATTGCTGCTTGTAAAAAACCAAAGTCAAAGTTAGCATTATGAGCAACTATTGTTTTATTACCAATTATTTCAATAATTGTTGGCAATATTTGTTGTAATGTTTGTTTATCTTTTAGCATAACATTGGTAATACTAGTAAGTTCAGTAATATGTTCAGGTATGGGATTATTTGGTTTAATTAAAATTGTATCTTGTTTTAAAATC
Organism: Spiroplasma ixodetis; assembly: GCF_027923845.1. Lineage (GTDB taxonomy): Bacteria > Bacillota_I > Bacilli_A > Mycoplasmatales > VBWQ01 > Spiroplasma_E > Spiroplasma_E ixodetis_A. Next base: position 1,165,755 of record NZ_AP026933.1, on the reverse strand, counting down.
ATATTGTCTTTAACAATTGTATAACCAAATTCAATAATTTCGTGATAATTGGTTGATAAACCAGTTGTTTCTAAGTCAAGAACAATGTATTCTAAATCTAATAATGATGTATTAATATTATTTTTAGTAATACTAATATTATCGGGGATTAAATCCATTTCAACACCATACATTACTTTTAAGTTTGGATATTTTTTAGCAGCATTAGCAATATCTGGGTATGCTTGTACATTTAAGTGATCAGTAAAACCAATTGCTTGGTGTCCTCATTTAGCTACTTGATTGATATAATCACTTGCTGAAGTAATACCATCCATAGCACTCATTTTAGTATGAGTATGAAATTCAATTCTTTTAGTTTTAGCATCATCATTATTGTTAACATTTTTATTATTTAAATCGATAATTAAATCATCAATTCATAGTACTTGTTCTTTACTATAATTATCATAACGACTATTAGCATTAATTTTTATTCAATCATCAACTTTAATATTATCAAATTTCTCATCTGGTTGATCGCTATTAATAAATGCTTTGCAAGTAATTGCATCGCTATAATCAGTAATTCAAAATGAATAAAATCATTTTTGAGTTTTGGTTAAAAATTTATTAATTTTAAAAACTTTACCACTAATAATAATATTGGGTTCGTCGCCAATGATATCTTTAATGCTATGAGTTGGGTCTGTTATTTCTAAATTAACTTTTGCTTTTTTGCGATAAGTAGTGGTACTAAAATTTTTACTTACATTATTTTTAGTAATTTTAGTTTTTAAATTGTTGGTAATTTTGCTAATTTCTGTTTTAGATTCATTTTCATAACTAATAAATGGTTGCTCTGCTTTATTTATTTTAGTTTTTAATTGAATTTTTTTAAAACCATATTGTTGAAAGTAATTAATAAATTGTAAAAATTCATTAGTTATTAATTTCTCTTCAATACTATTATGAATAGTAATGGTAATAATATTATTTTTATAATTAATTGCTGAGTCGGGTAAAGAATAATAAATGCCAGCTAATAGTTGCAATTTATGAGTTTTAATATAATGAAAATATGTTAATACAGTTGATTCATCAGCAGTAAGAGAAACATTAAAATCGACACTAATATTCGAAACAGGTAATTTTTCAAAATGTTGTTCAAAACTTTTTAAAGTAGTAGTTGTTAGAAAATTAGGTAAATTGATGGTAATTATTACTTGTTGATTATGATGAAAATATTGTACTTTTTTAATAGTGGCATGATTAAATTCATTATTAACATCATTAAAATCTATTTCATGGAAAAGTTTTTGCAAATCTTGGTTCATATATTTTTCCCTCTCTTAATACTAAATAATTAACAATAATAACTATATTTTAATTAAAATATATTAAATCATTATTCTAATGTTTAATCAAATTTCATATTTTAATTATAACTTAATTAAAATTCTTATTCTTATTCTTATATAAAAAAAGTATGAAATTTTAGTTATAAAAAAAAATAAAAACAAAATAATTTAACGGACTTCTCCCCACATGTACTTGTGGAGGGAATAATGAAACTGAATGAATTCAACAATGCTTTTCAAACTGAACAGCAATGTCTTGCATATATAGCAAATTTGAAAGAAAACAAATGTATTAGGTGTTTTAATTTTAATTTGAATACTTCTGATTTAAAAAGAATGAGATGTTTAAAATGTAATCAAACATTTAGCATTCTCACAGGCACCATATTTTCAAGGTCACAAACATCTTTAACATCTTGGTTTTATCTTATCTTTAGATGAATAAACACCAAACATGGAATTCCATCAACAGATATTGCAAAAGAATTGGGAGTGACTTTGAAAACTGCTTGAAGAATGACTCATAAAATCAGAACACGTATTGCAAAACAAAAACCTCAATTTATTGTTGAAGGTACAGTGCAAATTGATGAAATGTATCTTTCACATATGGGTTTTAAAAAACAAGGAAGATCCTTGGTGAATAAAACCTTGATTGTTGGCATTTATCAAAAAACAACCAATAATTTAACGGACTTCTCCCCACATGTACTTGTGGAGGGAATAATGAAACTGAATGAATTCAACAATGCTTTTCAAACTGAACAGCAATGTCTTGCATATATAGCAAATTTAAAAGAAAACAAATGTATTAGGTGTTTTAGTTTTAATTTGAATACTTCTGATTTAAAAAGAATGAGATGTTTAAAATGTAATCAAACATTTAGCATTCTCACAGGCACCATATTTTCAAGGTCACAAACATCTTTAACATCTTGGTTTTATCTTATCTTTAGATGAATAAACACCAAACATGGAATTCCATCAACAGATATTGCAAAAGAATTGGGAGTGACTTTGAAAACTGCTTGAAGAATGACTCATAAAATCAGAACACGTATTGCAAAACAAAAACCTCAATTTATTGTTGAAGGTACAGTGCAAATTGATGAAATGTATCTTTCACATATGGGTTTTAAAAAACAAGGAAGATCCTTGGTGAATAAAACCTTGATTGTTGGCATTTATCAAAAAACAACCAATAATTTAATTGTGAAAGTATTGAAAAACGCAAAGAGTAAAAATCTTTTGCAGTTTGCAAAAAACCACATTTCTTCAAAATGTCTTGTATATACTGATTCTTGAAAAGGATATTGCGATTTTAAATCAGTTTTCACTAAGCATGAAACAGTTAACCATCAAGATGGCTATGTTTCAAAAATTGGTGTAAATACCAACCAAATTGAATCAGTTTGAAAACATATAAGAAGAACATTTAAAACACATATCAAAGTTGCAAAACATCATGTTCATTTATATGCTAAAGAAGCTGCATATAAATTCAACAAGATACCTAGTTTTGAAACTGTAATTCTATGTTTGATTTAAAAATGTGGGGAGAAGTCCGTAGATAGGCTTTTCTCAGCATTTATGTGATAAAATTAATGCAAAATTGTAAAGGTAAGTGCAACTAAATTATTTTTCTATTCAAATATTCGATTGGTGAAAGATAATTTAGTATTTTTCTGGGTCTTTGGTTTAAAGACAATATAAATTTATGAACTTCATTTTTATTAGTTTTTGAAAAAATAAATTTTTTAGGAAATTTTTCTCTAATTAAACCATTAGTATTTTCATTAGTACCTCTTTGTCAAGGTGAATATGGATTTGCAAAATAAATTTTCACATCTAACTTTTTTTCAAGTTGTTGTCAATTTGCAAATTCTTTACCACGATCAAAAGTAATAGTTTTAACAATATTTTTAGGAAGAATTGATAAATAATGAATGATATTTTTATTAATAACTTTAGTAGTTTTGTTTTTAACTAACATTGCTAAAGTAAATCGTGATACTCTTTCAACTAAAGTTATTAAACATGATTTACTTTTACCTCTTGATGATACTATAGTATCTCCTTCTCAATGACCAAGAGTTATGCGATCATTAACATTATTATCTCGTTCTTTAATTGATTTACCATTAAATTTACCACGATTTTCTTGAGATCTTCGTTTTTTACCTTTTCTTCTTAGAACCTGTTTAGAATCTTTTTAATAAAATTGAAATAAAGGACAGAACAACCATTTGTAAACTAGTATTTAGTTTTCTTTCACAATTTTTTCATAATCTTCTGCATTTTTCTAATCATGCAAAGCTTCGTTCTACAACTCATCTTTTTGGTAGTACTACAAAAGAATGTAATTCATTACGTTTTACAACTTCAACATTTGCATTTATGATTGTTTTGATTGCAGAAGCAAATTTTTCACCAGTATAGCCAGCATCTACTATTATTTTTTGAACTGTAGAAAGATTTTCTTTTTCACTTTTAATCATTATGATAGCACTATTACGATCTGTTTTTTCTGCTGTAGTTATGTAAATTGCATGTGGTAAACCTTGCGTATCAACTGCAATATGACGTTTTATTCCTGAAATCTTTTTACCAGCATCATAACCTTTATTTTCAGTAGTATCTGTATTTTTAACACTTTGCGAATCAATTATACAAAAACTAGTTTTTTCTTTTCGATGATTCTTAATACGAATCTTTTTAACTAATTTTTTTAAAATTAATTGCAATACACTAGGTTCTTTATCATTGTTTTTACTTCAAATTTGGAAATAATAATATACAGTTTGTCATTTTGGAAAATTTTTTGGTAACATTCTTCATTGACAACCACTTTTTAATACATATAAAACTGCACAAAACACTTCATATAAATCTAAATTTCTTGGTTTTGTTTTCTTTTTGCTGTTTTCTAAAGTTGATTTTATGTTCTCAAATTGTTCTTTAGTAACATGACTTGGATAATTTTTATGCATATATACCTCTTATTTTAAAATATATAGTAATTTTACCTTATTTTCTAAAAGATTCTAAACAGGTTCTTAAATTTTTACTAGTAACTTTATCAAATAATCCAGAATAAATTCAATTGTAAATTGTTTTAAAGCTGATAGCTCATTGTTTATGAAAATTTTTAATTCTGCCATAAATTTGTTCAGGTGATCAGCCCAATAATAGTTTTTGTTGTATATATTTGACTAAATCTTTATATTTAAACTTATGAAAAATAATATGTGATTTTTTTCTATTTACAGCTTTATTTTGTGCAATTAATGAAAAATAATGATCATTATCTTTATTTCTATTAACTTCTCGAATAATAGTACTAATACTTCGATTAAGATTTTTAGCTATTTCACTAATTTTAACTTTAAATTTCAATTGATTCTCAATATAAATTCTTTCATCTATCCCAATATGTTTATAACTCATATAAAAACTCCTTACTTTTTCTAAACTAAATTTAGCATTATGAAATTTTTATATGAGAATTTTTTGCAATTTTATTTACTTGCACTTACAAGTATAATTCAGCGTTTTCAAACTGATTCAATTTGGTTGGTATTTACACCAATTTTTGAAACATAGCCATCTTGATGGTTAACTGTTTCATGCTTAGTGAAAACTGATTTAAAATCGCAATATCCTTTTCAAGAATCAGTATATACAAGACATTTTGAAGAAATGTGGTTTTTTGCAAACTGCAAAAGATTTTTACTCTTTGCGTTTTTCAATACTTTCACAATTAAATTATTGGTTGTTTTTTGATAAATGCCAACAATCAAGGTTTTATTCACCAAGGATCTTCCTTGTTTTTTAAAACCCATATGTGAAAGATACATTTCATCAATTTGCACTGTACCTTCAACAATAAATTGAGGTTTTTGTTTTGCAATACGTGTTCTGATTTTATGAGTCATTCTTCAAGCAGTTTTCAAAGTCACTCCCAATTCTTTTGCAATATCTGTTGATGTAATTCCATGTTTGGTGTTTATTCATCTAAAGATAAGATAAAACCAAGATGTTAAAGATGTTTGTGACCTTGAAAATATGGTGCCTGTGAGAATGCTAAATGTTTGATTACATTTTAAACATCTCATTCTTTTTAAATCAGAAGTATTCAAATTAAAACTAAAACACCTAATACATTTGTTTTCTTTCAAATTTGCTATATATGCAAGACATTGCTGTTCAGTTTGAAAAGCATTGTTGAATTCATTCAGTTTCATTATTCCCTCCACAAGTACATGTGGGGAGAAGTCCGATTTTTTAAATAATTAATTTATATTTCCTTTCATTTTTCTAAATAAAAAACTATTATTCTTATTTAAAAATAATAGCTTAAAAACTCATATCAAGTTTAACTAAATACTATCATATTTGATTAATAAATATAGAAAATTGATTAGAAGATTTATAATTATATTTCAACTCCTTTTAAATCATTGATGTTTACTCCTATTTTTGATATAAATAATTTGTATTTAAAATAATACAAATTTTTATTAAAAATAGAAGAATATTATTCTTAAATATTTGGTAGTTTTAAGAACTTTATTCACTAAAATAAAGTTCTTTTGATTTTAGTATACAATTAAATTATACGTTTGAAGAAAGGTTGGTTGATAATGCAATTTTTTAAAAAGAAGCATATAGAACAAAAAACAACAACCATGTTTAAACAATTTTCGCAACTATCGAAAGAAGAAGTTATCCAACAATTAGATGGTAGTATGTACGGATTAAAAAAGGAAGAAGTAGAAGACAGACTTAAAAAATATGGTAAAAATGTTTTTTCTCATAAACGATTTGTTTGATACAAAAAATTAATGCACAATATTTTTAATCCTTTTATTATTGTTTTAATGATAATAGTTATCTATAATTTTATTAGTTACAGTATTATTGATACTAATACTGATAAAAATGTTGATTTGTACAGTGCTATTATTGTTTTAGTAATGATTATTTTGAGTGTTTTTATATCTTACTTTCAAGATTATCGTTCCTATAAATCTTCAGAAAAATTACGACAATTAATTGAAACAACAGCCAGTGTTTTTAGATTTAGTAATAAAAATAAAAAAATTGATTTTAATGCTTTAAATAGTGTTGCCAATTTTACAAAAGAAGTATTAATTGAAAATTTAGTACCAGGTGATATTATTTTCTTATCTTCTGGTGATATGATTCCTGCTGACGTTCGAATTTTAGTTTCAACCGATCTATTTATTAATCAATCGGCACTAACTGGTGAAACATTTGCTGTTGAAAAACACGCTATTCATACTAAAGATGATAATAAAAAAAGTAGTATCCTAGAATTAGAAAACATATGTTTTATGGGTACTAGTATTGTTTCAGGTGGTGCTATTGCTATTGTTATTGCATCAGGTGTTAATACTTATTTTGGATCAATTGCTAGTGCAGTAACTAGTAAACGTCCTGTTACTAGTTTTAGTAAAGGTATTAAAAAAGTTACTTACATTCTTATTGGTTTTATGTGTGTAATGGTACCATTAATATTTATTGTTAATCTAATTACTAAAAATAATATTTTAACAGCGTTAATATTTTCAATATCAGTTGCTGTTGGTATTACCCCCGAAATGCTACCAATGATTGTTAGTGCTAACTTAGCAAAAGGTGCAATTAGATTATCACATAAAAAAGTAATTGTTAAAAATTTAACTAGTATTCAAAGTTTTGGTGCAATGGATGTTTTATGCACTGATAAAACTGGTACTTTAACTGAGGATAGAATTGAGTTGGTTAAACACTTAGATCCAGAAGGTGTTGAATCAAACAAAGTTTTAGAAATGGCATATTTAAATAGTTCTTTACAAACTGGATTAAAAAATAATATTGATAAAACAATTGTCCAACACATTAAAGCTCATCATAATAAAATAGTTGAAATGCCCTATCGTAAAATTGATGAAATACCTTTTGATTTTATAAGAAGACGAATGTCAATAGTAGTTTCAAAAGATAAAATTAATAATACTTTAATTTGCAAAGGAGCAATAGAAGAAATATTAAAAATTTGTACTAAAGTTGAAATTGGAGGGAAAGTAATTACCTTAACTGATAAAATTAAAGAAAATGTTTTAAAATTAAGTACGGAATTAAATAATGATGGTTTACGAGTAATTGCAATTGGTTATCAAGACTTTGCTAGTGACAAAACAATTTTTAAAATAGAAGATGAATCTAATTTAGTTTTATTAGGATATATAGGTTTTTTAGATGTACCTAAACCTAGTGCTATTAAAGCAATAACAATTCTTAATCAACACGGAATTGATGTTAAAATTTTGACTGGTGATAATGAAATTGTTACTAAAGCAATTTGTAAAAAGGTGGGGTTAGAAGCAGGAATTCCTTTATTAGGTAGTGACATTGAAGATATGGATGATCAACATTTACAAGCATTAGTAAATAAAACTACTATTTTTGCGAAAATGGACCCATTACAAAAATCAAGAATTATTGATATTTTAAAGTTAAATGGTCACACTGTTGGCTTTTTAGGTGATGGTATTAATGATGCTGTTGCTTTGCATCACGCTGATGTTGGAATATCTGTTAATAGTGCTACTGATATTGCCAAAGAAGCATCTGATATTATTTTATTAGAAAAAGATTTAGATGTTTTAGAGCAAGGAGTGATCAGTGGTAGAAATACTTTTGGTAATATTTTAAAATATATTAAAATTACTATTTCCTCTAATTTTGGTAATTCATTAAGTATTTTAATTGCTTCAATTTGATTACCTTTTTTACCAATGATGGCAATTCAAATTTTACTACAAAATTTATTATATGATATTTCTCAATTAGCAATTCCTTGAGATAGGGTTGATGAAGACTTTATTAAAAAACCACAAAAATGAAATGCAAAAAGCATTTTACCTTTTGCATTCTGGAATGGACCGCTAAGTTCAATATTTGATATAACCACCTTTTTATTTTTAGGATACGGTTTACATATATTTGCCAACTTTGCTAATGTAGATCCTAATAGTGCTGCTGGCATATATCAACAATCATTATTTCATACTGGATGATTTATTTTAGGAGTTACTTCACAAACATTAATTGTACAATTATTACGAACTTCTAAGGTACCTTTTATTCAAAGTATGCCATCTCATCAGCTATTTTTAACAACAATTATAATTACTATTATTGGCATTAGTATTCCATATACACAATTAGGAGCTACTATTGGTTTAACACCAATTCCTTTAATTTTTTATGCTTATTTAGCTGGCGTTGTCATTGTTTATTTCATTGCTAGTCAATTATTAAAAATGATATATATAAAGGTTAATAAACGCTGATTGTAAACTAAATTTTAATTCGGACTTCTCCCCACATGTACTTGTGGAGGGAATAATGAAACTGAATGAATTCAACAATGCTTTTCAAACTGAACAGCAATGTCTTGCATATATAGCAAATTTGAAAGAAAACAAATGTATTAGGTGTTTTAATTTTAATTTGAATACTTCTGATTTAAAAAGAATGAGATGTTTAAAATGTAATCAAACATTTAGCATTCTCACAGGCACCATATTTTCAAGGTCACAAACATCTTTAACATCTTGATTTTATCTTATCTTTAGATGAATAAACACCAAACATGGAATTCCATCAACAGATATTGCAAAAGAATTGGGAGTGACTTTGAAAACTGCTTGAAGAATGACTCATAAAATCAGAACACGTATTGCAAAACAAAAACCTCAATTTATTGTTGAAGGTACAGTGCAAATTGATGAAATGTATCTTTCACATATGGGTTTTAAAAAACAAGGAAGATCCTTGGTGAATAAAACCTTGATTGTTGGCATTTATCAAAAAACAACCAATAATTTAATTGTGAAAGTATTGAAAAACGCAAAGAGTAAAAATCTTTTGCAGTTTGCAAAAAACCACATTTCTTCAAAATGTCTTGTATATACTGATTCTTGAAAAGGATATTGCGATTTTAAATCAGTTTTCACTAAGCATGAAACAGTTAACCATCAAGATGGCTATGTTTCAAAAATTGGTGTAAATACCAACCAAATTGAATCAGTTTGAAAACATATAAGAAGAACATTTAAAACACATATCAAAGTTGCAAAACATCATGTTCATTTATATGCTAAAGAAGCTGCATATAAATTCAACAAGATACCTAGTTTTGAAACTGTAATTCTATGTTTGATTTAAAAATGTGGGGAGAAGTCCGTAGATAGGCTTTTCTCAGCATTTATGTGATAAAATTAAAATAGTACATAAAGGTAGAAAAGCCATAAAAAATTAAAAGTTGGTTATTTTATTAATGCCAAAGATGGTGTATTAAACCAAGCACTAGTTGAAAATATTGGTTGCTTTACTGAAACTAATATTAAACAAATTTTAAAAAAAATGATTGGTGATAGAACCTATAACATTGATATGTATACAAAAATGGTTAATTTTAAATGCTATCAAATAAATACAGCAATACAATTATTATAAATTAACCACTTCAATTTAAAGATAACTAAAAATAAAATAAAACTTATTAAAGATGCTTTAATAAGAATTTTTGAGTTATAAAAGTAAGTATTATTGTTGACTAATATTTTACAAGTGTTAAGATTAACATACAATTGCATATTGAAGTCAAAATTATTCTCGTCTAACTTTATAATTTTAAGACAAATTTGAATATTATTGACAACATCGGTACGCTCCCTTCAAGGTAAAAAAAGAAAGTTTTTATTTTTAAAAATGATTAGTTATCGACATCTTCGACACGCTCCCAAATTAAAAGATAAAATAAATATTTTTAAATAAGATTATGATTTATTAACTCAAAAGTAAGGATGTTAGTTTTTTAATTATTGTGCTTAAAAATTGAAAATATGTTATACTAACAACATAATAAACTAAATTATTAAAGACCATTAGGTTCGACTTATTCTTTTTTATTAGATAAGTGGAACCTAATTATTTTTAAATAAAAAAGGATGTGAAAAATTATGTCAGCACAACAACAGCAACAACCAAATAAAGAAATTTTTGATAAATTACAAGGTGAAAAAGATAAAAAAGAAAAAGCAAATACTTCTTCTGGTGGTAGTAGTAGAAATTGAATTGTAAAATTTGCAAAAGATGTCACTTATATTTCTTTTTTCCCATACATATGATTAAAAAAACTTTTAGTTTCACTATTTAATAATCGAACTAAAAAACCTAAACTAAATCAGTCAGTTAATATTATTAAAAATAAAGATAATGTTAATCAAAACAATAATGTTATTGCTCGTAGTAATGGACAAGTTAGTTTTAAAGAAATAGATGCACTAGATCCAGAAAATGAATCAGTAGCAGAAACAACAGCAGAATCACTAAAATTAAACGGTAATACTACTAATCCATTCCAAAATGTTGCACATAGTTGTAATCGTGAAGAAATTCCAGTAGTTTCAACAACAACTTCTGGAAAAAAATTAACTACTTAAATTATTTAAAATATTTATTAGTTCGTTCTAAATCAATAATATTATCAACATCCCAATGACAATCAAATGATAAAACATAAGGTTTTAATTCAAAATTATGTTTAATACTATTACTAATTAAATATTTACCAACCATTGTTGTTTGCAATACAAGTTCTTGTTGTGGATTTATTAAATCTTCACCAAGAACTTTTGCTCATTTTTTAGTAATATAACTTCATTCTCCTGCCAAGAAACTATCCTTTTTTTTACTTTTAATAATATCAATAATATTACCATTCTTGTTTAATTTATAACTTCAATCTTCTTTGATATTATCATGATCACGATTAATAGCGGCCATCATATTAGTTGAAAAATTATTTAAAAAAATATTTTTTGTACTAATCATATCACCAGAAATAATAAAAATATCATCTTGACCATTAAAATATGATGATACTAATGTCAAAGCATAACCACTATTATAATCAAGGAAATGTTGATTATTTATTAAAATTAATTTTGAATATTTATGAGTAAGAAAATTAAATTCATCTTTTAAATGACCAGTAATGACAATAATTTTTTTTAAATCATGTATTTCAATTAAATGATTAATTATATGTTCAATTAAAGTTAAACCTTTAAATTTAATTAACGATTTATGAACATTATTTGAGATAGGTTGTAATCTACTGCCAATTCCTGCTGCAAAAATAATAGCAACTTTCATTATTCCTCCTTTACTTAACAACAAAATTAACAATCTTATTTGGTATACAAATTGTCTTAATAATTGTTTTATCTTGCAATCAATATTTTACTTTTTCTTCATTATTAACTACTTTTAAAAGTTCTTGATTATTTAAATTTTCTTTTACTACTAAAGTTATTTTCGTTTTACCATTAATCTGAATAGCAATAGTAACTTCACTAGTAATCAAAAATTTTTCATCATAACTTGGAAACTGACTTTTATTAATACTTTCTTTATTACCAAATTGAAATCATAATTCTTCAGCAATATGTGGAGCAAATGGATTTAATAATTTTAAAAAATTAACTAAATATTGTTGATAAATAGTTGGTGCTTTATAACAAGCATTGATAAAAATCATAAGTTGTGCAATAGCAGTATTAAAATTTAAATCGTTAATATCATTAGTTACTTTTTTTACAGTTTGATGATAAATTGTATCTAATGATTTATCATTCTTAGTAGTAATTTTTATTTTATACTCATCTTTATTAACAAGACGATAAATACGCATTAAAAACTTATAACAACCAACTAAACCACTATTTAATCACGGTAAAGATGCTGTTAATGGTCCCATAAACATTTCATATATTCGTAAAGTATCAGCACCATACTCATTAATAATATCATCTGGATTAACAACATTACCGCGTGATTTAGACATTTTTTCATTATTTTCACCAAGAATCATACCTTGATTTACCAATTTTAAAAATGGCTCTTTAACACTAACTAATTTTAAATCATATAGTACTAAATGTCAGAAACGAGCATACAATAAATGTAAAACAGCATGTTCTTGACCGCCAATATATAAATCAACTGGTAATCAATAGTTAAAACGTTTTTGCGCAATAGCACTATTAAAATCACAATAAGTACCATCATCATTTTTTAAAATATATGCTAAATAATATCAACAGCTACCTGCTCATTGTGGCATTGTATTAATTTCTCTTTTTCCTTTTACACCATCTTTTCTAGTTACATGTAATCAGGAATTTGGTGCATTAGTTAAAGGTTCATTCCCCGAATTAGATGGCTTAATATTAGTCATTTTTGGTAATAATACTGGTAATTGTTGTTCATTTACTGTTGAGATTGTACCATCTTCTCAATAAATTATCGGAAAAGGTTCACCTCAATAACGTTGACGAGAAAAAAGTCAATCTCGTAACTTATATGCAGTATGTACTTTTCCTTGTTTTAAAGTTAGTAATTTTTTAACAATTAAATTAGTAGCTGTTTCTAAATCCTTACCATTAATAAAATCAGAGTTAATATATTCACTAGTACCCAAAAATGGTTCATTTTTATTATTAGTTTTCATAATAAAATTGATTGGTAAATTTTTATTTTTAGCAAAAATAAAATCACGACTATCATGTGCAGGAACACCCATAATTGCTCCTGTCCCATAATGATTTAAAACATAATCACCAACTCAAATTGGTAATTTACTTTTAGTAAAAGGATGAATAGCATAACTTCCAGTAAAAACACCAGATTTTAAAGTATCATCTCCTTGACGCATTAAATCTGTTTTAGTTTTAGCATCTAAACAGTATTGAGTAATTGCTTGCGAATATTCACTAGTTGTTAAATCATGAATTAATGGATGTTCAGGAGCAAGTACTAAAAATGAAACACCAAAAATAGTATCAACCCTTGAAGTAAAAATAGAAACCTTACATTTATTATTTTCAACTACAAAATCAACTAATGTTCCAACACTTTTACCAATTCAATTACGTTGTAATTCCTTAACACTATTTGGTCAGTCTAAATCATCTAATCCTTTTAATAATTTTTCAGCATACTTAGTAATTTTTAAAACCCACTGACGCATTGGTTTTTTAATAACTGGGAAATTACCACGTTCAGAAACCATATGACCATTAATGTTAATTATTTCTTCATTAGCTAAAACAGTTCCTAACTGTTCACAAAAATTAACTTCAACATCTTTAATTTCAGCTAACCCTTGTTCATAAAGTTTAATGAAAATTCATTGTGTTCACTTATAATATTGAGGTTCTGTAGTATTAACTTCTTTATTATAATCAAAACTTAGACCAATACTTTGTAATTGTTTACGAAAATTATTAATGTTTTGTTTAGTAAATGTCTCTGGATTATTACCTGTATTTAAGGCATATTGCTCAGCTGGTAAACCAAAAGCATCTCAACCAATTGGATGCAAAACATTAAAACCATTCATTATTTTAACTCGAGAAATAACATCAGTAGCACAATAACCTTTAGGATGGCCAACATGTAAACCTGATCCTGAAGGATAAGGGAACATATCAAGAATATATGATTTTGGTTTTTTATTATCATCAATGTTTGTTTTAAAAGTTTCATTTTTTAATCAATACTGCTGTCATTTTTTTTCTATTTGTTGGTGATTATAACTCATGTTTTTCTCCTTTAATATGTTCAGGTAAAGTAATCATAAAACCATAATATCATAATCATTTAACAAGTTGCAATGTTTACTTATTGATTAAATTATATTTGGCTTTTCTCCCTTTATGTACTATTTTAATTTTATCACATAAATGCTGAGAAAAGCCTATCTACGGACTTCTCCCCACATTTTTAAATCAAACATAGCATTACAGTTTCAAAACTAGGTATCTTGTTGAATTTATATGCAGCTTCTTTAGCATATAAATGAACATGATGTTTTGCAACTTTGATATGTGTTTTAAATGTTCTTCTTATATGTTTTCAAACTGATTCAATTTGGTTGATATTTACACCAATTTTTGAAACATAGCCATCTTGATGGTTAACTGTTTCATGCTTAGTGAAAACTGATTTAAAATCGCAATATCCTTTTCAAGAATCAGTATATACAAGACATTTTGAAGAAATGTGGTTTTTTGCAAACTGTAAAAGATTTTTACTCTTTGCGTTTTTCAATACTTTCACAATTAAATTATTGGTTGTTTTTTGATAAATGCCAACAATCAAGGTTTTATTCACCAAGGATCTTCCTTGTTTTTTAAAACCCATATGTGAAAGATACATTTCATCAATTTGCACTGTACCTTCAACAATAAATTGAGGTTTTTGTTTTGCAATACGTGTTCTGATTTTATGAGTCATTCTTCAAGCAGTTTTCAAAGTCACTCCCAATTCTTTTGCAATATCTGTTGATGGAATTCCATGTTTGGTGTTTATTCATCTAAAGATAAGATAAAACCAAGATGTTAAAGATGTTTGTGACCTTGAAAATATGGTGCCTGTGAGAATGCTAAATGTTTGATTACATTTTAAACATCTCATTCTTTTTAAATCAGAAGTATTCAAATTAAAACTAAAACACCTAATACATTTGTTTTCTTTCAAATTTGTTATATATGCAAGACATTGCTGTTCAGTTTGAAAAGCATTGTTGAATTCATTCAGTTTCATTATTCCCTCCACAAGTACATGTGGGGAGAAGTCCGTTATATTTTAAATATTTTGTTAATTATCAATCAATGTTATTAAACCATTTGCTAATATTTATTTTCTACAAAAAAGAAATAGTTTTTATTGTATTTCAAATAAAATATACTATATAATTATCGTTAATATTAAATAAATTCAAAGGAGGATTCTATGAACACACAAAAAGTTTTAAATAAGTCTTTAAAACAAAAAACAAAGCAGCAAAAAATAGGCTTAGGAGAACTGGTGTGACTTTGGATTTAATTATACTTGATTATACTTGCACAATAGCTTTTCCTATGTCTTTTATAGGAATATATTATTGAAATAATGGCGGAGTTGGATTACATCTAATCTGAATTATGATTTTAGGCACTATAATGGCTAGTATTAGTGCATGTGCTTTTTTAAAATGTAGTAAAGTTTATGCTGGTAATAATGGTTGGAGCATATATTTATGTTAGAGCAACTTTTGGTCGTTTTTGAGGATGAATAACCGGCTTTATGCAATATATCATTTTACCATCTACTGTTATTGGTGGTATTATTTCAATGTTTAGAATTAACTTAAACCAATTATCATTTTTTTCTTGATTACCTGATAGATGATCTAATTTATTTATTGATAGTTTAGGAATTATAGTTTATTGTTTGGTTACAAGTTGTATCTATTTTGGATTAAGAGGTTTTCGTTGATTTGTTAATATTTCAGGAATCATTAAATGACTGTCAACTTGTTTTTTGATTATTTGTGCCATTATTCTGGTAATCAAAAATGGCACTATAGTTTATCAACAAGCATTTGTTGGTACTAAACATCTTCATTTTACAATTAATATTTTTAATAATGCTTTTAGTAATTTTTTCTACTTTTTCCTTGGTTTTGATTGTATAGTAGTTAAAGTACGACAAGATAAACGGATTATTAACAAATCAGTTTATATAGCATTAGGAGTTGATTTAGAAGGCAAAAAAGATGTTTTAGGATTATGAATTAGTAAAAATGAAGGTTCTAAGTTTTGATTATCTAATTTCACAGAAATGAAAAATCGTGGCTTAAATGATATTCTTATTGCTTGTAGTGATAATTTAACAGGCATGTCAGAAGCAATACAATCAGTTTATCCTAAAACAGAACATCAATTATGCATTGTTCATCAAATTAGAAATAGTTTAAAATATGTTTCATACAAACATCGAAAAGGTCTAGTTGCAGATTTAAAACCAATTTATAGTGCATGTAGTGAAGAACAAGCAATGCAAGCTTTAGAATCGTTTGAAAGTAAATGAAATAAACAATATCCTCAAATTACTAAATCTTGATATAAAAATTGAGATAATTTAATGGTTTTTATTAGTTATCCAGTAGAAATCAAAAGAGTGATTTATACTACAAATGCTATTGAATCTGTTAATAGTCAATTACGAAAAATCATCAGAAATAAAAAAGTTTTTCCTAATGATATGGCAGTTTTCAAAATATTTTACTTGGCAATTGAAAATATAACAAAAAAATGAACATTGCCTATTCAAAATTGAAATACAGCAATTGCTCATTTTATGATAAAATTTGAAGACAGAATTAATCTAAATTAGTAACTTTGTAAAACAAAGATACACAGATTATTAAAAAGCCTCTTTATAATTACAATTATAGTTTGTATTATTATGCTAATAATTCCGGATTTAATTGGAATTAGTTTTAATTATAACCAAATGTTGGGATTTACAACTAATATAACAATCTTTGTTTATCTTTTTGTTATAGCAGCAACTTGTGTTATGGGTTATTATAAAAAAATAAAAATAAAAGTTATTGAATGAATTATGTTTATTATCTGTTTATTATTTTTAATTAGTCAATTCATTATTTTTAATTATAATATGATTCATGATTTAATAAGCAACAAAGGAATCATATTAATTGCAATTGCGATTAAGTTTTTAATGTTTTGAGTATTTATTATAATTGCTACTATTATTTATTTTACTTATTATAAACCAAAACTAAAAAAAAGATTAATAACAAATCCAGAATATCAAAATCAATTAGATAAAGAATTTATTTTTAATTCTCATCTAGTAGTTAATTAAATTACTTAAAAATTATATTATCTTATTATCGCCAAAAATAAACTAAATGAGTTGCTGGTTTTTTACAAAAACAAGTACCAGTAGTAGTTGTACTTTTTAATTTAGCATATGCTTGAAAATGTTCAGATCAACCAATATCAATTGTATGTTGAGCATGTTTTCCTAATTCAATTGCTGCTAATACAACCTTTTTCTCATTTAATGCTTTATTCATTAATTTAATATCACCATCCATAATAATATCTTCTTTGATTATTTCATCATTTTTCATTATAATCACCCTTTCTATCAATTAATATTATAACGCTATTTAAAAAAGAAATAGTAATTACAATTACTATTCTAACGATATCTTTCTACATAGTGACTAACTAAACCACGATAAATAAAAGGTATTGTTAATTGCATAATTGGATAAGTAAACAAAAAAATATGAATAAAATTGTAAACTAATGAGTAAAAAAGAGGATTAAATCCTGATCAAATATTTTTACTTCCGTCAGCATTAGTAATTTGTGATCAAATAAAATATCCTGCTATTGTTTGTCAAAAATAAATAATTAAACAAACTAAAAAACAATGTAAAAAATAATTAATATAAGTAAAAATTGATTTATCAGCTTTTAAATTAAAACGTAATAATGAAATAATAGCGGGCGTTGTCATTGGCAAAAAATAATCTAATAAATAACTTCAAGCATTAATAACATAACCACCACCAATAAATAATAATGACATTAAAGCACTAATCATACCCGTTAATCATCCACCTGCAAAGCCAATAATATAACTAATAACCATTAAAGGTATATATTTAATAGCAATACCGCCGCCGTATGGCATTTTTGGTAATAAATTTTGTTCAATAAAAGCACAAGCAATAGTTACACCAGTAAATAAACCAATAATTGTATAATCAATAACTAATCATCGTTTAATACCAAGTGCAAATTTAAAATTAGTTCATCATCTTGTTTTTAAAATGGCAAAAGTTTCTTCTTTTTGTCATTGATAATGTTTAATTCAATTAAAAATTAATGCAATGGGATTGATACTAAAAATTGATAGTAATGTAACAATAAGAATATTTTTATGCATATCTTCTATTTTAACTGTTCATGTAATAACAGATAATAAAATTGCTGAAATTAATAATAAACAAAGAATTAATATTAAATAAATTTTACTGCTATAAAATTGTCAACCAATAATAGTAGTAACTTTAAAAAAGTGATTAATACTACTAGCAGGTAAAATACTAATAATAACTGTTAATGTTAAAAGAGTAATTAAACTAAAAATGGCTGATGCTTTAATTAACATTCCTACCCCCAGTTTGCTTTTAATTTTATTATAATTGATAGTTGTTAATAGTTGTTCTTTAAACATAATAAAATGATAACTCCTTTAATTTATCTTACATAACAAAAAGGAGTTATCATTTTTTAAAATATAAAAAATAAAGTCTCCCTCCGCTAGTACTAACTAGATCAGGTTATAGGGTATTTCTCAGGCAATGCCACCCCTGCTTTATATAATATATGCAAATTAATCCATATTTACTACTATTATAACATTCAAAATATTTTTTTAAATATAAAATATATTTTTTTATGATTTTTAGTTTAAATTAAAATTTGTTCTATTTTTATTTGAAATTTATTTGAAAAAAAATAAAATAATGAAAATACTTACTATTGGATTATTTAATTGAAATAAAAAAATAGAAACAAAAATAACTATTTTAACAAAAATCAAAGAAATTAAACAACAAAATTTAGTAAAAATAAATGAACTAATATTATGAATTAACAAAAAAAATATAATTAAAAGTGTAAATTCGGAAATTAATTTTTTTGTAACAAATAAAAGCAAATCAAATTTATCACAAATATAAAAAAATTTTATATAAAAAAAGTAAATACTTGTTTTTAGTATTTACTTTTTTAAAGTTATAGTTATTAATAATTTAATTAGATTTTAACCTTCATCAATAATACTTGAAGTTGGTTTAATATTATTAATAGGTGAGTGAATTTTTGCTTTATGTTTATTAAAAATAAAATCATATACTTCAGAATAAAATTCAACTGAAACAATATTTAATTTTTTCTTTACTTCTTCTGGAATATCTTCTAAGTCTTTTATATTAGCTTTTGGAATTAAAATTGTTTTTAGTCCACTACGATGAGCAGAAATTGATTTTTCTTTTAATCCACCAATTGGTAATACATGACCACGAAGTGTAATTTCACCTGTCATACCAATATCTTTTGATACAGGTCTACTTGTCAGAGCAGAAATAATTGCAGTTGTTAAAGTAATACCAGCACTTGGACCATCCTTTGGCACTGCTCCTTCAGGAACATGGATATGAATATCATGTTCTGCAAAGAAAGTATCAGGAATATTGAAAGTAATAGCATTTGCTTTAATATAATCTAAAGCAATAGTAGCAGATTCTTTCATAACTTCACCTAATTTACCAGTTAATACTAAATTACCTTTTCCTTTAAAGTAGTTTACTTCAATTGGTAAGATATCACCACCATATTGAGTATAAGCAAGACCAGTTACCACTCCAATTTGTGATTCATTTTCTTTTTTAGTATAATCGAAAATTTGTTTTCCTAAATAATCTTTAACATTATCAGCAACAATTTCTTCAGTACTAATTTTTTTATTCAAAAGTTTAACAATAAATTTACGAGCAATTTTATTTAATAATCTTTCTAATTGTCGAACACCTGATTCTCTTGTATAATATTTAATTATTTCTTCAATTGAATTTGGTTTAAATTTTAACATTTTATTATTTAAACCAGTAATTTCAATAACACGAGGAATTAAATATTTTTTTGCAATTTCAAGTTTTTCTAATTCTGTATATGAAGAAAGCTCAATAATTTCCATTCGATCTTTTAATGGTTCAGGGATACCTTCCATATAATTAGCTGTTGCTAGAAACATAACTTGTGATAAATCATAATTTTCTTCAATATAATGATCTGAAAAATTAGCATTTTGTTCAGGATCTAATACTTCTAACATAGCACTAGCTGGATCACCACGATAATCAGATGACATTTTATCAATTTCATCTAATAAAAATAATGGATTAATAACTTTAGCACGTTTCATACCTTGGATAATTCTTCCTGGCATCGCACCAATATAAGTTTTACGATGACCACGAATTTCAGATTCATCTTTAACTCCACCAAGTGAAACTTTAACGAAAGTACGCCCCATCGCTTCAGCAATTGATTTAGCTAAAGAAGTCTTACCAACACCAGGAGGACCAACTAAACAAATAATTTGCCCTGGCATTGCCTTAGCCATTTTTTTAACAGCAAGATATTCAATAATTCTTTCTTTAACTTTTTCTAAACCATAGTGATATTTATCAAGAATTTTTTTTGCATTAATTAAATCAAATTTTTCTTCACTTTTTTGAAATCAAGGTAAAGTCATCATTCAATCAATGTATGTACGAATTATATTTGATTCACTTGAAGCTTGTGGCATATCTTCATAACGACTAATTTCTTCTTTAACACGAGTTTTGATTGCTTCAGGAAACTCTTCTGTTTCTAAACGTTCTAAATAACGTTTCATTTCATTAGACTTACCATCAATTTCGCCTAATTCTTCTTTAATAGCACGCAATCTTTCTCGTAAATAATATTCACGTTGTTGTTCATCAATACGATCTTTAATTTTAGCTGTTAAATCCTTTTCAATAGAACCAACTTGTTTTTGACCACCAACATCTTTCAATAATAAATCTAAACGTTTATTAATATCAATTTCTTGTAAAATTTCTTGGCGTTTATTGATAGTTAAAAATGGTAAAAATTGAGCCATTTTATCAATAATTTCACTAGCTTTCATTCCATCGGTGATTTGACTAATTACACCTTGTGGAATTGAACCATGAACATCTAAAATCTGTTGTAAATTATTTACAATTCTTTGGATCAACTCTTCTTCTAATGATTTTGAAACATTAGGACTAACTAAAGTTTCAGCATCTCCTGTATAAAATTTATCATCATAAAACTTAGAAACTTTAACTCTTTGTTGTCCATAAAAAAACACGGTAAGTGTACCATCATTATGACTTTTTTGAATTTGCACTTTACACAAAGTACCATGATTGTAGACTTCACTTAATTGAGGATTATCTACTTTTGGATCCTTTTGCGAAACTAAAATAATTTCTGAATTAAACTTAGCTACCGATTCATTAATTGCCGCTACTGATTTATGTCTGCCAACTTCTAGTTCTATTTCAACTGTTGGGAAAACAAAACTTCCTCTTGTTACTAGTACTGGAATATTAGTAATATTTTTTATCTTCATTGTCTCACCTCAAATAATGTATTAACTGGATTATAATATAAAACATTAGCACTTGCAATACTTAATTGCTAAAATATCTAATTTTTGATTTATACTATACTATTACAGCAGCACTTATTAATTCATATTTAATTTATACTAGTAGTATTTTATTACATTTATTTTTTTTTTGATAATTTTTACTTTTTGAAAAAAAATAAACGATAAAATAACCTAATTATTAAATTGGTAATTAGGTTATATAATAATTATCAAATTAAATTAATTAAGCACTTGTTGTTTGCTTTTGGTTTTTACCGTTACTTTCTCATAATAAATCAAAGGCTTTATTACGTTTTAGGGTAGTAGTCACTAAACTTAAATCTTTAATATTTGCTTTAACTTCTTCAATGCTTATTTTAAATTGGTCGGCAAATGTTGTTAATTGTTTTTGAACTTCTTCTTCGGTAATTTCTATTTTTTCTTGTTTAATAATTTCTTCAATAACTAAAAAATTCTGAAGTTGCATAATTGCATCCTTTTTTATTTCATTAATAATTTCTTCATGAGATAAACCGGTTGCTGCCATATAGTTTTCAATTGTAAAGTTTTGATTAGCTAATTGTTTTTTAAATTCATTTTCTAAACGTTCAGTTTCATTTTTAACAGCAAAATTTGGAATTATTATTTTTGAATCCTTAACAATTTTAGCAATAAGTTCTTCCATAAATTGTTCCTTAATTGTCATTGTTTTTTGTACTTCAATTTGTTTTTTAATATTTTCTAATAATTGTTCAGTAGTAGTAACATCTGGAATGTTAACATCTTTTACTAATTCTTCTAAATCTTCATTAATAACTTTTGTTTTTATTTCGTTTAATTCAATTTCAAATTGTACTAATTGACCTTTTAAATTTGGAACATGATAATCTTCTGGAAAAGTTACTTCAATAGTTTTTTTAGATTTAGGTTCCATACCGATCATTCCTTCTTCAAAACCAGGAATAAATTTACCAGAACCAATTTCTAATTCCATGTTTTTAGCTTCACCGCCAGGGAATTTTTTACCTTCTAAAAAACCAGTAAAATTAAAAACCGCAGTATCACCTTTTTCTAATTTTCCTTTTTCTTTTGGATTAAAAATAGCAAAACGATCTTGTAATAGTTTAATTTGAGTATCAATTTCTTCTTGATTAACAGTTGCTACAGGTTTTACTATATCAATACCACGATATTTACCAATAGTAATTTCTGCTGGTAAATCAAATACAAACATTATTTCACACTCTTTAATAGTAGATTTTTCCACATTAACTTCGGGTTGATTAGTAGGCATTAAGTTAGGTTTTTGTTTTAAGGCAAAATCATAAGCAATAATAATAACTGCTTTAGTTGCTGTTTGTAAAGTTTGTTCTTCAGTTACATGTTTTTTAGCCATTTTAGTAGGAACTTTTCCTTTACGAAATCCAGGAATTTCTACTTGTGCAATCAATTTATTTTCAGCTTTTGCCAATTGATCTTTTCAAGTTTTAGCATCAATGGTAACATGTCATTTTCCAAGACCATTTTTTTCATCTTTTATAATATTTAATGTCATTTTTCAAATCTCTCCTTATGTAATTTGTTGTTGAATCATAATACTTAAGTATTTTTTTATTAAAGTAGTAGTAGTTTTAAATTTTTTAGCACTTTCTACCAATTTTACACTAATAAATTGGAAACTACAAGCACGAATATACAAAGCAGCTGCTAATGCTGCTGCTTGATTTTTATTAGGTAATGTTGGAAACAAATTCTCAAAATAACTATCCAATAAAAACAAGCAAATACCATAAATACCTGGATTATCAATATGAACTTCATCTTCAAATATTTTTGTAATCTTTAAATAAACGAGTGATTCTTGTCATTGTGTTATTTTTTTTGGATTAATTTTAAATGTATCATGACCTTTTATTACTTCTATTTCTTCATCAATACCTTGATTATTTAATATAAATAATAGTTGTGTTTTATTTATATTATTTATATTTTTATTTGTAAGATAAATCTTAATTGTTGGCAAAATTAACCTAGCATTATGATTTTGTAAATAATAAAATGCCACCGGATGAAGATCTTCATCAAATGGATTCATTAATACATGACTTATTCTCTCTAAATTTCACTCATGACTTTCATTTTTACTATTTAATCTAATATGAGTAGTAATATTATGATGTAACTCTTGTAATGTAACTTCATGATGAATAGGAATATAAGGCATCTCTAATTCATGTTTGACCAACTTCATTGCTTGATCTCATTTATTTTCACTAATGAGGTGGTTAATTTTACCAATAATGTCTTGATAATAATTGTCATGATTTATCATTATTTAGTTAAACCTTCTTAGTATTTTAAAATTTAATGGCGCCCACGAGAAGATTCGAACTTCTGACCCCCGCCTTAGAAGGGCGGTGCTCTATCCACTGAGCTACGTGAGCATAACATTTACCATAAGTAATCTTAACTTGTTTGATTAAAAAATGCAATTATTAATTGGCTACTTTTCAATAAAATAATAATAGGGCGGTTGTCAAATTTACGAAATAATTAATTATTATATTAGTAACTTATTTCCAAAAATGAATTATTTGAAAAATAATGAAAATTAGACAAAATTACTCTCTTTAACCCTTAAATTTAAATTTATATTCGACGTATTTTAAAAAATATACATTTAAAAAAAAATTATTCTCAAACTTATTAAGGAAAAAGACAAGAAATAATCTTGTCTTTTTCTTGTAATTGTAAAATTTTAAAATTTTTAATAACCGTCTTTAACGCTATTATCAACACGTGTTAGGGAACTAAAAAAAGTGAACTACAACACAGTTGTTAAAAATAGTAGCCAGAGCATGTGGACTTGCATGGATAAATAATAAGTGGAGTGATACCTAATAAAATATGGCTTTTCTCCCTTTATGTACTATTTTTAAATTTTATCACATAAATGCTGAGAAAAGCCTATCTACGGACTTCTCCCCACATTTTTAAATCAAACATAGCATTACAGTTTCAAAACTAGGTATCTTGTTGAATTTATATGCAGCTTCTTTAGCATATAAATGAACATGATGTTTTGCAACTTTGATATGTGTTTTAAATGTTCTTCTTATATGTTTTCAAACTGATTCAATTTGGTTGGTATTTACACCAATTTTTGAAACATAGCCATCTTGATGGTTAACTGTTTCATGCTTAGTGAAAACTGATTTAAAATCGCAATATCCTTTTCAAGAATCAGTATATACAAGACATTTTGAAGAAATGTGGTTTTTTGCAAACTGCAAAAGATTTTTACTCTTTGCGTTTTTCAATACTTTCACAATTAAATTATTGGTTGTTTTTTGATGCTGAATTATACTTGTAAGTGCAACTAAATTATTTTTCTATTCAAATATTCGATTGGTGAAAGATAATTTAGTATTTTTCTGGGTCTTTGGTTTAAAGACAATATAAATTTATGAACTTCATTTTTATTAGTTTTTGAAAAAATAAATTTTTTAGGAAATTTTTCTCTAATTAAACCATTAGTATTTTCATTAGTACCTCTTTGTCAAGGTGAATATGGATTTGCAAAATAAATTTTCACATCTAACTTTTTTCAAGTTGTTGTCAATTTGCAAATTCTTTACCACGATCAAAAGTAATAGTTTTAACAATATTTTTAGGAAGAATTGATAAATAATGAATGATATTTTTATTAATAACTTTAGTAGTTTTGTTTTTAACTAACATTGCTAAAGTAAATCGTGATACTCTTTCAACTAAAGTTATTAAACATGATTTACTTTTACCTCTTGATGATACTATAGTATCTCCTTCTCAATGACCAAGAGTTATGCGATCATTAACATTATTATCTCGTTCTTTAATTGATTTACCATTAAATTTACCACGATTTTCTTGAGATCTTCGTTTTTTACCTTTTCTTCTTAAATTTTTACTAGTAACTTTATCAAATAATCCAGAATAAATTCAATTGTAAATTGTTTTAAAGCTGATAGCTCATTGTTTATGAAAATGGCTTTTCTCCCTTTATGTACTATTTTTAAATCTTATCACATAAATGCTGAGAAAAGCCTATCTACGAACTTCTCCCCACATTTTTAAATAAAACATAGCATTACAGTTTCAAAACTAGGTATGTTATTGAATTTATATGCAGCTTCTTTAGCATATAAATGAACATGATGTTTTGCAACTTTGATATGTGTTTTAAATGTTCTTCTTATATGTTTTCAAACTGATTCAATTTGGTTGGTATTTACACCAATTTTTGAAACATAGCCATCTTGATGGTTAACTGTTTCATGCTTAGTGAAAACTGATTTAAAATCGCAATATCCTTTTCAAGAATCAGTATATACAAGACATTTTGAAGAAATGTGGTTTTTTGCAAACTGCAAAAGATTTTTACTCTTTGCGTTTTTCAATACTTTCACAATTAAATTATTGGTTGTTTTTTGATAAATGCCAACAATCAAGGTTTTATTCACCAAGGATCTTCCTTGTTTTTTAAAACCCATATGTGAAAGATACATTTCATCAATTTGCACTGTACCTTCAACAATAAATTGAGGTTTTTGTTTTGCAATACGTGTTCTGATTTTATGAGTCATTCTTCAAGCAGTTTTCAAAGTCACTCCCAATTCTTTTGCAATATCTGTTGATGGAATTCCATGTTTGGTGTTTATTCATCTAAAGATAAGATAAAACCAAGATGTTAAAGATGTTTGTGACCTTGAAAATATGGTGCCTGTGAGAATGCTAAATGTTTGATTACATTTTAAACATCTCATTCTTTTTAAATCAGAAGTATTCAAATTAAAATTAAAACACCTAATACATTTGTTTTCTTTCAAATTTGCTATATATGCAAGACATTGCTGTTCAGTTTGAAAAGCATTGTTGAATTCATTCAGTTTCATTATTCCCTCCACAAGTACATGTGGGGAGAAGTCCGATGAAAATTTTTAATTCTGCCATAAATTTGTTCAGGTGATCAGCCCAATAATAGTTTTTGTTGTATATATTTGACTAAATCTTTATATTTAAACTTATGAAAAATAATATGTGATTTTTTTCTATTTACAGCTTTATTTTGTGCAATTAATGAAAAATAATGATCATTATCTTTATTTCTATTAACTTCTCGAATAATAGTACTAATACTTCGATTAAGATTTTTAGCTATTTCACTAATTTTAACTTTAAATTTCAATTGATTCTCAATATAAATTCTTTCATCTATCCCAATATGTTTATAACTCATATAAAAACTCCTTACTTTTTCTAAACTAAATTTAGCATTATGAAATTTTTATATGAGAATTTTTTGCAATTTTATTTACTTGCACTTACAAGTATAATTCAGCTTTTAAAATAAAATACAATAAAAATTATTTTTAATTAACTTTATTTTTATTTTTTATGAATAATAATCAAATTAATAGTGTTTATTTTATAAATAAAAATAAACACTATTAAATGTTTTAATATTTTTTTAATTCTTTGATCATTTTTGATTTTAGTAAAATTATGATAAGATATTTTTATATTTATATTAGTTTTTTGCTTTTAAAGTTTTTTTTATTAATAAAATAAATAAAAGGGTTTTGGTCTTTAAAAAAAACTGGTGTAAATAAAAACAATTATTTAGAAAATCAATATCAAAATAATTAGAGATAAATTGTTTTTTAACTTTTTACTAGCAAATAATGAAATATTCATATTTAAAATAAATAAATGCAGTATTAGTTGGATTGTTAATCTTAAGGAATTAAAAAAATTAACGTATAATTAAACTATCAATAATATAATATAATATTATTTAAGGTTTCTTAAATTATTTTTTGTTTTTAGGAGGAACTATGAAAATTGCTTTTGATGTAATGGGTTCAGACCATGGTAGTTTGCCCGCTATTGCTGCAGCGTTAGAAGTTATTAAAGAATTCAAAAACGTTGAAATTTGTTTAGTTGGTGATGAAAAACAAATTAATGGAAACTTGCAGATTTTATTAAAAAATAAGCCATTATCATCAAGAATAACAATACTAGCAACAACCCAAGTAATAACTATGAATGATGGTCCACTCGCTGGTATTAGAATGACTGATTCTTCTATGAATCAAGCCATTCAGTTAGTTAAAAATAAAAAAGCAGATGGGATTCTAACTTCGGGTTCAACTGCTGCCTATCTTGGTGCTTGTCATTTTTTATTAGGCGAAATCAAAGGCATTAAACGTCCGGCATTCATGCCAATTATGCCTACTTTAATAAAAGATCGACAAGTAGTATTATTGGATGTTGGAGCAAATATTGAAAACACTGTTGATGAATTAATTAATTTTGCATTAATGGGTCATATTTATTGTCAAACTATTCAAAATATTTCATGTCCTAAAATTGGTTTATTAAATATTGGCATTGAAGAAAGCAAAGGTCCAGAAGTAACTAAAGCAACATATGCTAAACTAAAACAATTAACACAAAAAAATGAAAAGTTAAGTTTTTTAAATTTTCACGGTAATATTGAACCACGAAATGTTTTAAGTGGTGATGTTGACATTATTATTTGTGATGGTTATTCAGGTAATATTGTTTTAAAATCAGTTGAAGGCATGGCATCATTATTATTTACATTAATTAAAAATGGTTATAAAAAAAATTTATGAACTAAATTTTTAGGTTTAATGTCAATTGGTATTTTTAAAAATATTAAAAAGACTTTTGATTATAAGAATACAGGTGGTGCTCAATTAATAGGTATTAATGGCATTGCTTTTAAAGCACATGGATCTAGTGATAAAAAATCTTATTATAGTACTTTAAAACTTTTAATTCGTGCTATTGAGCAAGATGTTACTAATAAAATAGCTAAACAAATTCAAGAATTATAATTTATAAATAAGTATTAAGGAGAAAAATATGATTAATATTGAACATATTTTAAAATCGAGTATTTTAGAAAAAATTAAATCTAATCGTAATTATCGTGAAGCGTTTACTCATCGTTCTTTTTCAAACGAACATAATTTAGATTATTCATATGAGCGATTAGAATTTTTGGGTGATTCGATTTTAGGGGAAAATATTTCAACTTACATTTGGCACTTATTTCCAAATAAAGATGAGGGACAATTAACAAGTTTACGTAGTAAAGCAGTTAGACAAGAAACATTGGCAGCAGTGGCAATTGCTCTAGGATTACAAGATTATTTATTTTTGGGAAATGGTGAAAAAAATACAGGTGGGCAACAACGCGAAAGTATTTTATCAGATGTTTTTGAATCATTTCTTGCTGCAGTATATCTTGATTTAGGAAATAGTGCCGTTAAAAAAATCTTAGATTTAACTTTATTTGAATTAATTAAAACTAATCAGTTAGAAACAATTATTGATTATAAAACTAAATTACAAGAATTAGTACAGGCAGAAAAAAGAGATCCTATTAATTATAAAACTATGGAACAAATTAAAAAAGATAATATTACTTATTTTATTGTTCATGTGTATTTAGATAATAAAATACTAATGGGGAAAGGAGTAGGAACAAATAAAAAGAAAGCTGAGCAAGAAGCAGCAAAGTCAGCTTTAGCAAAACTGTCAAAATCTAATTTATTAATAAGTGATCATAAGAAGGGATAATCATGTTTAAATTATTACGTAATTATATTCGTGAACAAAAAAACAATTTATTACAAATGTTTGGTTTAGGTTTTTTAGTAATGATTATGATTATTGCCTTTTTATCATTAAATTTTTCTAATAATTATTTATTTGAACAATATGTTAACGATATTGCTCATAATGAATTTAACCAATATACATTTTTTTCACCAGTGGAATATGTTAATTTTGATGGAAAATATAATGAAAAAGATAAAAATGGTTCTTATTTAAATAATATTAATTATTATCAAAAAGATAATACTATTGATAAAGAAAAGATGGCAAAAGCTACTTTTCAGTTAACAATACCAGATGCTACTAGACCTGATATATATCGTTTTACTTTTTATGGAGGACTCGCTAATAGTAAAGAATATTTTGCTATTGGTGATAGTCTTTTTAATGATACTAGCCATAAATATATTGATTTTAAAATTAATATTCCTATTAATTATCCATCTTATGATACTCATAAAGCAACGATAGAACAATATGCTAATATTCTAAATCAATATCTATATGATCCATTACATCCAGAAAATGCAACAAATTTTATGATTACTAGTGAAGCTGCTTTACAGTTTTATAATGATAATTTTAAAGGAAAAACTGAGTATCCATATGCTAATCGAAACTATAGTGAAATAGATATTAAAAATGAAGCTAAGTTATATGAAATAATATCAATGGGAATGTTATATAAAGATATTGAATGACAACATGCTGTTATGGTCCGTGATTTATTAATTACTAGTAAAAATTTTGCTTTTATTGAAACAGGACCTGAATATATTGTTAATAAAGCAATTATTGTCAAAGATGGTGGCCCAAGTTTAACAGAAAAACCATTACAAGATAATGAAATTTTAATTTACAAACATTTTACTGAACTAAATAATTTACATATTGGTCAAAATTATGTAATTGCTGGACAAACGTTTATTATTCGTGGTTATGCTACAAGCTCATTAGCAGCATTTGTTGGTCGTTATTTTGGTAATTCACTTGATTTAAAAAATAATACTGTTGCTTTTACTAATGGTAATACGATGCACAAAGTTGAATCTAATTTAAAGGCATTTAGCAGTAATATTGATGATTTTTTTTTAGGTATTAATCCTGACTTGGCTAAAAATATTGATTCACAAATAAATAATGAATGAATTTATAATTATCTTCATGCAACTTATAAAACACCTACTGATATAGCAAGTACAAAATATTATAATAATGGTATTGAATATAATAAAATAGTTTCACCTTTAAATATCAATAATCCTAGATTTTATACTAGTATGCAAGAATGATCTTTTAGTTCCATTAATAATAGAATTAATGTTATTGAAGAGATTTCTAGTTTATTTTTAATTTTAATTTTTATTGTGACTACTATTATTATTTTTATTATTACTTTTAAAATGATTCATCGTAATAAAAAATTAATTAGAATTTTAAAAGCAACAGGATATAAAAGTTGACAATTAAGTATATCATTAGTAATTTCAATTATTGCTCCTTTATTTATTTTTGCTATTATTGGTGTTTTAATTTCGATTCCAGTTGCGCATTATTTAATTTATATTACTAATATTAGTACTGTTGCCTTAATTAGTTATGGTTGGTATTTTAATATTGTTACTGCTATTTTATTACTTGTTATTCCAATCATTAGTTTAACTTTCATTAGTTTTTTAATGGTATTATTCTTATTAAGAAATAAACCCTTAGATTTAATTACTAATAATATTTCAAAACAAAAATATAAAATAAATATTAGTTCAACTTTTACTTTTATTGCAAGATATGTGATTGGTAGATTTAGTTATCGTAATAAGTTGGCCGTTACTACTTCACTACGTAGTTTTGGTAAAACATTAATTATGTGTTTTACTAGTATTTTTGCTGCAACATTAGTATTCTTTGCGCTTGTTGCTAGTGGTTTAGTTAATAATATGTTAGGTTCACAATTTGCGGGAACTAATTTTAATTATCAAAATGGTTATCAATTTGATGATAATATTAAAACTAACTTTATTAATAACGAAAATAAATTAATGTATCAATTTAATAGTGTTGATAATATTAAAAGTAAAATTTCATTATATCCAGAATTATTAGCGGCAATTAAACAATTTGATCCTCTTAATCCTAATAAATCAATTGTGATTAATGTTCAAAATCGTTATATTATGGGTAGTGAATTATTAAAAATAAAACAATGAATTGATGCTAATCCATCAAAGATTCCATCAATAATTAAGAATTTTTTAGAAAAAAATAAAATATTATTTAATTATTTAACCAATAATAATGGTAAAAACAATACTGATTTATTGATAAGTTTTGGTTTAATTCCTTATGATGAACAGTATGAAGTACCATACACACAATTAGAACTTGATAAGGCTAATCTGTTACTTCCTAATCAGCGTGGTGCTGTTTTTGATAATGATACACAAACCTTATCAAAAGAATCTTTTAAAAATTGAAGTGCACCAAGAACTGCTTATGGTATTGATGATAGTTTAAGTGATTTTTTATCTCTAAATTTTAGTATAAGTGATTTCTCTACTTTTAGTAAATTAAATTTAACTGATATGGAAGTTTCTAATAATTGGCAAGATAAACAATTTATTAATATTCGTAATCATTTAATTCAAAAATTAGGAATTAAAAATCCAGATAGTAGTCCTGTTCAATTTATTCCAATGGCTACTTCTGCTTTACCTTCGGTTGTTAATGTTTATAATGGTGGAGAACAACTTAATAATAGTGTTATTTATAGGTATAAAGGATTAGATAATCAAACAAAATATATAATTGGTGTTGCTTATGATTATTTTAATAAATTAGATCCAAAAATAATAGTAATGCCCAAACTTTGACTTAATGAGATTTTATTTGGTAGTAAAAGTGATTTATTAGAAAATAATTTTGCTAATAGTAAATTAAGCAAATTTACTGATAATGAGTTTAAACATTACTTACCAATTATTAGTAATAAAAATGATTATAATATTGATTTAGCACAAATTTCACACTCAGGATATTTGGAAAGTAAAGGTATTAGTACTTCATTATCATCGGTGTATGATATTAGTAATTTACGTAGTATTATGAAGAATAATCAATATAGTTTACAAATAATAATTTCATTTTTTGGTATTTTTAGTGTTACATTATCACTAATGATTATTGTTATTGTTACTAATATTAGTGTTCGTGATAATTTAATATTAATTAATATTTTACGAAGTTTAGGTTATACTGCATTAGAAGTTTCTTATAATTTCTTTCTGGTAATAATACCTGCATTGGTAATGAGTAGTTTGGTTGCTGTTTTTATTGTTCCTTCTTTAGTAATGGTACTTTCTAATTTATTAGCAACTTTTGCAAAAATCGCATTTCCTATTGTTTTTCGTTGATGATATTTTGCATTGATGATTAGTATAAATATTTTAATTTATTTAGTCTCATACATTATTACTTGAAAGTTAAACGTTAATAATAAACAATTAATGACATTAACTAAATAATATATAATCTGGTTTACTGCTTAAAATAAAAAATTACACATTAAAATGTTTTAATTTTAAAAAATATTTTTAAATTGATAAAATTAACTTGATTAAGTATCGTTTTTATTAAGTATCGTTTTTCTTTTATTGTTTGTTTTTATAATTTTTTATGATAAGATTTGTTTGTTAGAACCTGTTTAGAATCTTTTAGAAAATAAGGTAAAATTACTATATATTTTAAAATAAGAGGTATATATGCATAAAAATTATCCAAGTCATGTTACTAAAGAACAATTTGAGAACATAAAATCAACTTTAGAAAACAGCAAAAAGAAAACAAAACCAAGAAATTTAGATTTATATGAAGTGTTTTGTGCAGTTTTATATGTATTAAAAAGTGGTTGTCAATGAAGAATGTTACCAAAAAATTTTCCAAAATGACAAACTGTATATTATTATTTCCAAATTTGAAGTAAAAACAATGATAAAGAACCTAGTGTATTGCAATTAATTTTAAAAAAATTAGTTAAAAAGATTCGTATTAAGAATCATCGAAAAGAAAAAACTAGTTTTTGTATAATTGATTCGCAAAGTGTTAAAAATACAGATACTACTGAAAATAAAGGTTATGATGCTGGTAAAAAGATTTCAGGAATAAAACGTCATATTGCAGTTGATACGCAAGGTTTACCACATGCAATTTACATAACTACAGCAGAAAAAACAGATCGTAATAGTGCTATCATAATGATTAAAAGTGAAAAAGAAAATCTTTCTACAGTTCAAAAAATAATAGTAGATGCTGGCTATACTGGTGAAAAATTTGCTTCTGCAATCAAAACAATCATAAATGCAAATGTTGAAGTTGTAAAACGTAATGAATTACATTCTTTTGTAGTACTACCAAAAAGATGAGTTGTAGAACGAAGCTTTGCATGATTAGAAAAATGCAGAAGATTATGAAAAAATTGTGAAAGAAAACTAAATACTAGTTTACAAATGGTTGTTCTGTCCTTTATTTCAATTTTATTAAAAAGATTCTAAACAGGTTCTTATGTTATAATCAAATTAGAGGTGGACTATGGAATGCTACTTTACTAACCATAAAACTAATAATATTTTAATATTGGATGAAGAAGATAGTAAACATCTAATTAAAGTATTACGTCATAAAATTAATGATGAAATAGTTATTATTCATCAAGAACAAAAATATTTAACAAAAATTATTGAAATTACATCAGTTATTAAATGCGAAATTATAAAAACAGTGCCAAATAGTAATTCAGAATTAAGATGTAAAATCACATTAGTAATATCTTTATTAAAAGAACAAAAATTTGATTTAGTCATTCAAAAAGCAGTAGAATTGGGAGTTTATCAAATTGTGCCATTGCAGTTAAAACGATGTGTTAGTGTTTTAACAAGAACAAAAGCAGAACAGAAAGTTTTACGTTGACAAAATATTGCAAAAGCTGCTGCCAAACAATCAAATCGCAATTTAATTCCGATTGTTACACCCGTTGTTTTTGATTTAAAACAATTAGAGCGATATCGGTCTCATCTTAATTTGGTTGCATATGAAAATTCATCAGAAACTAGTTGAATTAGTCAAATAAATAATAAATTATCATCAATAACAATTATAGTTGGACCCGAAGGAGGAATCACTAAAGAAGAAATTGCAACTTTAACACAACTTAATTTTAGTAATATTAGTTTAGGAAAATTAATTTTACGTGCTGAAACTGCACCTTTATTTTTAATGTCAATCATTAATTATGAAACAAGTTTAAAAAGTTAGAGGAGTACAAGATGATTAGAATTGGTATTATTGGAACTGGAAAAATTGTTCAAATATTTATAAAGCAAGCGTTAACTAATAAAAAAGTTAAAATAACTTGTATATATTCAAGAAGTTTAGATAAAGCAGAAACATGAGCAAAAAAATATAATATTGCCCATAGTACTGATGATTTAAATAAAATGATAGAACATATTGATGCTATTTATATTGCTTCACCAAATGGTTTGCATTACAAACAAAGTAAATTATTTTTAAAAAATAATATTCATGTTTTGGTAGAAAAAACTATTACTTTTACAGTTGAAGAAGTTAAAAACCTAATTTCTTTAGCAAGAAGTAAAAAAATAATTTTATTAGAAGCTTATGTTACTGTTCATTTACCTATTTTTTCTAAATTAAAAAAATTAGTGCATGAAATAAATCCAGAAGTAGTTAACCTTAATTTTAATCGTATTTCTTCAAGAATGCCATCAGTTGAAAAAGGAATATATGATTCTGTTTTTGATAAAGATTTTGGTAAAGGTTCAACTTATGATAGTTTAGTATATTCATTACAATTAGTATTGTATTTATTAGGTAAAGTAAAAACAGTTAAAGCGATGGCAATTAAATTACCTAATGGTGTTAATTTAAGTAATCATGTTATTTTGAAGCATGAAAATGGAACTATTACTACTATTACTTGTAGTAAAGGAGTAACCTCTTATGCACAAAGTGAATTTATAGGTCATAATAGTAGTCTTGTTTTATCACAAGTTCATCCATTAAGTGGAATTAAGGTTTATACTAAAAACGGAATAAAAGAAATCGCAGATAATACCAATGAAGAAAGTTTAATGACATATGAATTAAATGACTTTGTAAAAATGATTAAAAATAAAGATTATTTAAGTCGAGATTATTGATTAAATCATAGTTTAATGAATCTTGAAGTTATTGAAGCAATTATTAAAAGTGAAAATGAATTAGGAGTTGAAGTTTATGAAAAGTAATATTAATTTAAATGAATATATTGATCATACATTATTAAAACCAGAAGCAACATTATCAATGATTGATACATTATGTAAAGAAGCTAAAACTTATTATTTTAAAGCAGTTTGTATTAATCCATTTTATGTTAATCGTGCTGTTACTTTATTAAAAAATAGTAATGTTAAAGTATGTACAGTGGTTGGTTTTCCATTGGGTGCCAATACTACACAAACTAAAGTAGCAGAAACAATTAATGCGATTAAAGATGGTGCTCAAGAAATTGACGTTGTTATTAACATTGGGGCACTAAAGGATAATGATCAAAAACTTGTATTGCAAGATCTACAAGCAGTTCGTAATGCATGTCCGTCAAATATTATTTTAAAAGTAATAATTGAGTGTAGTTTATTAACAACAGAACAAAAAATTATTGCTTGTCAGTTAGTAACTAAAGTAAAAGCAGATTTTATTAAAACTTCAACTGGTTTTGCTAATGGTGGTGCAACGGTTGCTGATATTAAATTAATGAAAGCAAATATTGGTCCTCATGTTGCAATTAAAGCTTCTGGTGGTATTAAAAATGAAGATGATGCAATGGCGATGATTAATGCTGGTGCTACTAGAATTGGTACTAGTAATGGTGTTGCTATTATTTCAGGGCATGAAGCTAAGGGTGGTTATTAAATAGATTAAATAGATATATTGATAATTATAATAAATAAAAAAAAGAAATTAAGATATTTAAAAATATTAATTATATGTAAAAAATAAAAGTTACCTAGGTAACTTTTATTAATAAAAAATCCCTAATTAAAGGGATTTTGCCTAAGAAACCACGTACTTAACATACGCTTAGTAATCAAGTGGTATACGGTTTATCTTAAAGGACTTTATTATATTTTACTATACTTTTATATATGATTCAAGTATAATAAATTTGATAACTTATGAAAGTGTAGTATATAATGGTATTTATAATATTAGATGAATCCGGGACTTTATCAATAAATGCTGAATTATACTTGTAAGTGCAAGTAAATAAAATTGCAAAAAATTCTCATATAAAAATTTCATAATGCTAAATTTAGTTTAGAAAAAGTAAGGAGTTTTTATATGAGTTATAAACATATTGGGATAGATGAAAGAATTTATATTGAGAATCAATTGAAATTTAAAGTTAAAATTAATGAAATAGCTAAAAATCTTAATCGAAGTATTAGTACTATTATTCGAGAAGTTAATAGAAATAAAGATAATGATCATTATTTTTCATTAATTGCACAAAATAAAGCTGTAAATAGAAAAAAATCACATATTATTTTTCATATTAAATATAAAGATTTAGTCAAATATATACAACAAAAACTATTATTGGGCTGATCACCTGAACAAATTTATGGCAGAATTAAAAATTTTCATAAACAATGAGCTATCAGCTTTAAAACAATTTACAATTGAATTTATTCTGGATTATTTGATAAAGTTACTAGTAAAAATTTAAGAAGAAAAGGTAAAAAACGAAGATCTCAAGAAAATCGTGGTAAATTTAATGGTAAATCAATTAAAGAACGAGATAATAATGTTAATGATCGCATAACTCTTGGTCATTGAGAAGGAGATACTATAGTATCATCAAGAGGTAAAAGTAAATCATGTTTAATAACTTTAGTTGAAAGAGTATCACGATTTACTTTAGCAATGTTAGTTAAAAACAAAACTACTAAAGTTATTAATAAAAATATCATTCATTATTTATCAATTCTTCCTAAAAATATTGTTAAAACTATTACTTTTGATCGTGGTAAAGAATTTGCAAATTGACAACAACTTGAAAAAAAGTTAGATGTGAAAATTTATTTTGCAAATCCATATTCACCTTGACAAAGAGGTACTAATGAAAATACTAATGGTTTAATTAGAGAAAAATTTCCTAAAAAATTTATTTTTTCAAAAACTAATAAAAATGAAGTTCATAAATTTATATTGTCTTTAAACCAAAGACCCAGAAAAATATTAAATTATCTTTCACCAATCGAATATTTGAATAGAAAAATAATTTAGTTGCACTTACCTTTACAATTTTGCAAATAATAGACATAAATATTTTGTCATAGCAGGCTATATATGTAAAGATATAAGAAAAGTAAAATTTATAGGCTTTTCTCCCTTTATGTACTATTTTTAAATCTTATCACATAAATGCTGAGAAAAGCCTATCTACGAACTTCTCCCCACATTTTTAAATAAAACATAGCATTACAGTTTCAAAACTAGGTATGTTATTGAATTTATATGCAGCTTCTTTTGCATATAAATGAATATGATGTTTTGCAACTTTGATATGTGTTTTAAATGTTCTTCGTATATGTTTTCATACTGACTCAATTTGGTTGGTATTTACACCAGTTTTTGAAACATAGCCATCTTGATGGTTAACTGTTTCATGCTTAGTGAAAACCGATTTCAAATCGCGATATCCTTTTCAAAAATCAGTATGTACAACACACTTTGAAGAAATGTGGTTTATTGCAAACTGCAAAAGATTTTTACTGTTTGCGTTTTTCAATACTTTCACAATCAGATTGTTGGTTGTTTTTTCATAAATACCAACAATCAAGGTTTTATTCAACAAGGATCTTCCTTGTTTTTTAAACCCCATATGTGAAAGATACATTTCATCCATTTGCACTATGCCTTCAACAATGAATTGAGGTTTTTGTTTAGCAATGGCACTTCGGATTTTATGACCCATTCTTCAAGCTGTTTTCAAGGTCACTCCCAATTCTTTTGCAACATCAGTTGATGGAATTCCATGTTTGGTGTTTATTCATCTAAAAATGAGATAAAACCAAGATATTAAAGGTGTTTGTGACTTTGAAAATATAGTGCCCGTGAGAATACTGAATGTTTGATGACATTTCAAACATCTCATTCTTCTTAAATTAGAAGTATTCAAATTAAAACTAGAACACCTACTACATTTGATTTGTTTCAAACTTGCTATATATGCAAGACATTGTTTTTCAGTTTGAAAAGTATTATTGAACTCATTCAATTTCATTGTTTCCTCCACAAGTACATGTGGGGAGAAGTTCGAATTTATATATAACAAAGTAAAATAATTTAAAAGAAAGTTTAAAAAATAAAATTGAAATAAAAGCTACAGATTTAAATGTTAGAACCTGTTTAGAATCTTTTAGAAAATAAGGTAAAATTACTATATATTTTTAGGCTTTTCTCCCTTTATGTACTATTTTAATTTTATCACATAAATGCTGAGAAAAGCCTATCTACGGACTTCTCCCCACATTTTTAAATCAAACATAGAATTACAGTTTCAAAACTAGGTATCTTGTTGAATTTATATGCAGCTTCTTTAGCATATAAATGAACATGATGTTTTGCAACTTTGATATGTGTTTTAAATGTTCTTCTTATATGTTTTCAAACTGATTCAATTTGGTTGGTATTTACACCAATTTTTGAAACATAGCCATCTTGATGGTTAACTGTTTCATGCTTAGTGAAAACTGATTTAAAATCGCAATATCCTTTTCAAGAATCAGTATATACAAGACATTTTGAAGAAATTTGGTTTTTTGCAAACTGCAAAAGATTTTTACTCTTTGCGTTTTTCAATACTTTCACAATTAAATTATTGGTTGTTTTTTGATAAATGCCAACAATCAAGGTTTTATTCACCAAGGATCTTCCTTGTTTTTTAAAACCCATATGTGAAAGATACATTTCATCAATTTGCACTGTACCTTCAACAATAAATTGAGGTTTTTGTTTTGCAATACGTGTTCTGATTTTATGAGTCATTCTTCAAGCAGTTTTCAAAGTCACTCCCAATTCTTTTGCAATATCTGTTGATGGAATTCCATGTTTGGTGTTTATTCATCTAAAGATAAGATAAAACCAAGATGTTAAAGATGTTTGTGACCTTGAAAATATGGTGCCTGTGAGAATGCTAAATGTTTGATTACATTTTAAACATCTCATTCTTTTTAAATCAGA
Source organism: Spiroplasma ixodetis (assembly GCF_027923845.1). Classification (GTDB taxonomy): domain Bacteria; phylum Bacillota_I; class Bacilli_A; order Mycoplasmatales; family VBWQ01; genus Spiroplasma_E; species Spiroplasma_E ixodetis_A. The sequence continues at coordinate 1,126,234 of NZ_AP026933.1, read as the reverse complement.
AGTATTCAAATTAAAATTAAAACACCTAATACATTTGTTTTCTTTCAAATTTGCTATATATGCAAGACATTGCTGTTCAGTTTGAAAAGCATTGTTGAATTCATTCAGTTTCATTATTCCCTCCACAAGTACATGTGGGGAGAAGTCCGTATTTTAAAATAAGAGGTATATATGCATAAAAATTATCCAAGTCATGTTACTAAAGAACAATTTGAGAACATAAAATCAACTTTAGAAAACAGCAAAAAGAAAACAAAACCAAGAAATTTAGATTTATATGAAGTGTTTTGTGCAGTTTTATATGTATTAAAAAGTGGTTGTCAATGAAGAATGTTACCAAAAAATTTTCCAAAATGACAAACTGTATATTATTATTTCCAAATTTGAAGTAAAAACAATGATAAAGAACCTAGTGTATTGCAATTAATTTTAAAAAAATTAGTTAAAAGATTCGTATTAAGAATCATCGAAAAGAAAAAACTAGTTTTTGTATAATTGATTCGCAAAGTGTTAAAAATACAGATACTACTGAAAATAAAGGTTATGATGCTGGTAAAAAGATTTCAGGAATAAAACGTCATATTGCAGTTGATACGCAAGGTTTACCACATGCAATTTACATAACTACAGCAGAAAAAACAGATCGTAATAGTGCTATCATAATGATTAAAAGTGAAAAAGAAAATCTTTCTACAGTTCAAAAAATAATAGTAGATGCTGGCTATACTGGTGAAAAATTTGCTTCTGCAATCAAAACAATCATAAATGCAAATGTTGAAGTTGTAAAACGTAATGAATTACATTCTTTTGTAGTACTTGGAATGGCAACCCTTTTTAGGACTATTTTTTGGTAGACATTTGTTCATGATATTTAACGGGAGTTAGGTAGTTTAGAGTGCTGTGAATTCTTATGTTGTTATATCAATTTATGTAATCAAATAATTCTAATTTTAATTGGATTAATGATGTAAAATTTTTATCATTAATAAACTCTGTTTTGAAAGTTTTAAAAGTTGCTTCAGCAACAGCATTGTCATAAGGACATCCTTTTTTGCTTAAAGAACGGGTAATATTGAATGCTAATAAAAGTTTATCAATAGTTTTATTATTGAATTCATTACCGCGATCGCTATGAAATATTTGAATATCTTTTAAACAGCGATTTGAGTGCATAAATGCTTGATGTACTAATGATGCATCTTTTTTAACTCCAACACTATGTCCAATAATTTCGCGGTTGTACAGGTCTACTAATAGGCAAATATAGTTTCATTTACCATTAACTTGAACATAAGTTAAATCACTGACAATAACTTCATTTTTAATTCTATTATTAAAGTCTCTATTAACAAGATTGGTAATTTGACTATCATTGACTTTATTATGATGATTTTTGAATGATAATTTAGTGTATTTTGATATTAAATTATGCTTATTCATAATTTTTTTAATTTTTCTGCGTGATAAATAAATTTCTTGGTTTGCTAGTATGACTTTTAATCTTCTAGTACCATAAACTTCTTTATTTTCTTTAAAAGCACTAATAACAGCTTCATCATAAATATTATTTTGAATTTTTTCTTTTTCTTTAAATTAAAATAATATGTTGATTTAGAGAGTTTTAAAAAACGACACATTGTGCGAATTTTATATTTAACTTTATTTTTAGTAATAATTTCTATTTTCTGCCTATTATTAGTGCTGCTTGCTTTAAAATATCATTTTCCATTCGTAACTGTTTTAATTCTTTATTTGCTTGAATTAATTGTTTTTCTAAATCTGAAAGATTATTTTTAATTTTAAAACTACCTGAATTAGTAAATTGTTTAATTCATTTATAAGTAGTTGCTCTTGTAACATTATATTCTTTAGCAAGACAAGACACTGACTTACCACTTTGATATAAAGCTACTATTTGCTTTTTAAATTCGTCGGTATATGAGTTAATATTGGTCATAATTATAGTTCCTTTCTTTTAACAAATTTGTTCACTTGTCTACGTAATTAGTGTCCAATAAAGTGTAACCCATCCAACTACCAAAAAGATGAGTTGTAGAACGAAGCTTTGCATGATTAGAAAAATGCAGAAGATTATGAAAAAATTGTGAAAGAAAACTAAATACTAGTTTACAAATGGTTGTTCTGTCCTTTATTTCAATTTTATTAAAAAGATTCTAAACAGGTTCTTACAGAAAAAGCAATTTTTATAAATCAATTATTAACCTTAAATGATGTTAAATTAATAGGAATTTATATTAATGCAAAAAATCCAAAACTTTTAAAAAATATAAAACATATTGCAGATAAATATAATTTTTTAACTAAAGTTATGTTAAATAAAATTTTTGAAAATATTAAAGAATATTTTGAAGATGAAAGTGAAATTAATTTTAGGATTGATGAAAGACAAGATAAAGGATTATTTCCAAATGGTTTAGAACAATATTTAAAACAAAATTGAAAACTATGTAATGTTAATGAAAATATAAAATTAAATGTAAAATATTTAGATTCTAAAACAAATTTAGATATTCAAATGGCAGATTATATTGCTAATATAATTTTTGTAAAAAAAAATTATCCTGAACATTCACAACCTATAAATTTTATTAATGACTGGGAATTAAATAATAAACTAATATGAGATTATGAAGATTATCATAATAAAAAAATAATTGAAAAAGATGAAGTAAAAACAACAAAGAATACACATGTTACACATGTAAATCTAGTAAATGTTAAAAAAATAGATAAAATTAAAGAGTTTAAAAAAGTAAATAATAATGTTTTGATAGAAAATATATATCAAAAGGTGAATTTTTGAACATTAACGCACTATAAAAATGGAAGAATATTAATTCAAGGTAAAGAAATTATTGAATTAATAAAAATTTTAGAAATAGAAAATTTTTAGAAAAAACTGCTTAAAATGGTAATTTTTTATAGTAAAAAATAAGCAGTTTCTCATAATTACATTCTATTTTTAAATATTTCACCAATCTTTTTATCATTCCAAATAAAATATTTGATTTATTAGTATTTTATTTCCAAAAATTTGAAAAACTTATCAAAAAAAAATAGATTTTTCTGATAAATCAATATATAATTTATGAGATACGAAAGTAAGGAGGCAACAGACTATGGCAGTACCAGCAAGAAGAACGTCAAAAATGCGTAAAAATACACGTCGTGCCCATGATAGTTTATCTGCAACAACTACAACTAACTGTTTAAATTGTGGAGCAATTACTAAACCACATCATGCCTGTATGAAATGCAAGACATACAAAGGTGTAAGTATTACTAATCCATTACAAGCAGAAAAAACATCATCAACAGAAAAAAAATAAAATATGAATATATCTTATCTTAGATTACCTTCCTCTTATTTATTTAAAATATTATTTTAAATATTAGAGGTTTTTTACTTTACAAAATTATTTTATAATAGTTAATAATATATTAAAATATAGATTATAATTTACGGACTTCTCCCCACATGTACTTGTGGAGGAAACAATGAAATTGAATGAGTTCAATAATACTTTTCAAACTGAAAAACAATGTCTTGCATATATAGCAAGTTTGAAACAAATCAAATGTAGTAGGTGTTCTAGTTTTAATTTGAATACTTCTAATTTAAGAAGAATGAGATGTTTGAAATGTCATCAAACATTCAGTATTCTCACGGGCACTATATTTTCAAAGTCACAAACACCTTTAATATCTTGGTTTTATCTCATTTTTAGATGAATAAACACCAAACATGGAATTCCATCAACTGATGTTGTAAAAGAATTGGGAGTGACCTTGAAAACAGCTTGAAGAATGGGTCATAAAATCCGAAGTGCCATTGCTAAACAAAAACCTCAATTCATTGTTGAAGGCATAGTGCAAATGGATGAAATGTATCTTTCACATATGGGGTTTAAAAAACAAGGAAGATCCTTGTTGAATAAAACCTTGATTGTTGGTATTTATGAAAAAACAACCAACAATCTGATTGTGAAAGTATTGAAAAACGCAAACAGTAAAAATCTTTTGCAGTTTGCAATAAACCACATTTCTTCAAAGTGTGTTGTACATACTGATTTTTGAAAAGGATATCGCGATTTGAAATCGGTTTTCACTAAGCATGAAACAGTTAACCATCAAGATGGCTATGTTTCAAAAACTGGTGTAAATACCAACCAAATTGAGTCAGTATGAAAACATATACGAAGAACATTTAAAACACATATCAAAGTTGCAAAACATCATATTCATTTATATGCAAAAGAAGCTGCATATAAATTCAATAACATACCTAGTTTTGAAACTGTAATGCTATGTTTTATTTAAAAATGTGGGGAGAAGTTCGTAGATAGGCTTTTCTCAGCATTTATGTGATAAGATTTAAAAATAGTACATAAAGGGAGAAAAGCCATAATTTATTAAAATAGACACTATTTATTAGGAAGTGTATAGTATGAAAAATAAGGGTTATTATGATTTATTATTAAAGATTAGTGATGATATTAGCAATAACTTCCAAACATCACATATTAATGATGAAAAAGAATTAATTAAAGACATTGATCATTATTTAGTTAAACAACTAAATAATACTTTAATTGAAAAATTAAAAACGATTAAATCACCAGAAGCAAAAATTGATTTTTTAAATCAAATCATAAGTAATTTTACTACTAATAAATTTAGTAATAACATTTTATTACAAGTAAATGATAATATCATAGATAATCCTTTAACTTCTAATATTAGATTAAGTGATAATTATCTATTTACTAATGAAAACCAACAAGTATTAATTAATCATTTAAATCAGGAAATTAGAACTTGTGATGAAGTATACTTCATTTATCCTTTTATATCAAATTCAATTATTAATAAGTTACGTTCATCATTTACTTACGCTTTAAATCATAATATTACTATTAATTTTATTACTACTACTTTTGATGATATGGCTTTATTTGTTAATTTATATGCATTAGTTAAAATAATAAAAAAGTATCCTAATATTAAAGTTAAAGTTGAAAATAATTTAGAAAAACGTAGTGAAAGAATTCATATTAAAGCTGCTATTTTTAAACGAAATTCAGGTTTTTCTTCAGCAATAATTGGTTCATCAAATTTAACGCAAAAAGGTTTAGCTAGTGGTCGTGAATGAAATATTAAAATTAATGAATTTGATAATAAGCAACTATATCAAAACATTTTAAATCAGTATTATAAATTATGAAATGATAATTTAGTTGATTTAAATGATGAACAACAACGATTACAATTACTATCACGAATTGAATATAATCGATTGCTTGTAAATAAAAAAGATGAACAATGATTAGCAACTAATTATTTTCTTTATGATTTTCAAATTGCCTTAATTAATAAATTAAAGTTAAGAAGAAAACTTAAAAAAACAAAACATTTAATTGTCATGGCAACAGGTGTTGGTAAAACAGTAGTATCTGCTTTTGACTATTTAAATCAAATCAAAGAAAATAATAATCAAAAACCTTCAATTTTATTTTTAGCACATCAAAGAGAAATTATTGAACAAGCAATTATTACTTTTCGAAAAGTAATAAATGATAAAAAATTTGCAACTATTTTAAATAGTAAACAAAATAATTTTCAAGAACAATATTTATTTGCAACAGTACAAACTGTACATAGACATCTAAATAAGTTTAAACGTCAACAATTTGATATTATTATTTTTGATGAAGCTCATCATTTGGCTGCCAAAACTTTTCAGACAATTTTAAATTATTTTTATCCTAAACAAATTATTGGTTTAACAGCAACACCAGAACGAGAAGATAATAAAAACATTATTAATTATTTTGATAATGAGTTTGCACATGAATTACGATTGTGAGATGCAATTAATGAAAAACTTTTATCACCATTTGATTATTATTGTATTGATGACATTACTGCTGATTTAACTGGTATTGATTTAAATAATGATCAACAATTATTTAAAAAATTAAATACTGAAGCAAGAAATAAGTTATTATTAGATGTAATTAATGACTATATTGGATTTTATAGTAATCGGATTTGTTTAATTTTTTGTATTAACATTACTCATGCACAAATTGTTGCTAGATTTTTGCAAAATCAGGGCTTAAAAGCAGATTTTTTAACAAGTAAAAATGAAACTAATCGTAGTAAAATAATTAATGATTTTAAAAATAGAATTATTAATTATTTATGTGTAGTAAATATTTTTAATGAGGGAATTGATATTCCTGAAATTGATACTATTATTTTATTACGACCAACTAATTCAAAAACAGTATATTTACAGCAATTAGGAAGAGGATTGAGAAAAACAGAAACTAAACATTGTTTAGAGGTTTATGATTTAATTGCTAATATTGATAAAAAATATGACATAACCATTGGTATTAAAAATCTTTTGAACTCAAATATTATAAATGTTAATAAACAATTAACTAATAGTTTTAATTTACCTTATGGATGTACTATTACTTTAGAACCAAGAAGTCAAAACGTCATTTTAACTAATTTAAAGCAATGATATCAATCACGAAAAAAAATTTATTTGGTAATTCAATCATATTATCAACTTTATAATGATAATGCTATTTTTAAAATATTAATTGATTATGATTTGACAATTCAAGAATTTTATAATTTTTTAAATGATTTTTATTTACGAATAGCAAAAAAAATAAAAAATTATCAAACCCATGATAATGATACTAATCGTAATCAAAATATCTTAAAACAATTCTTATTTTTAAATGATTATCAAATAGTTAATTATTTTTATTTAAGATTAAGTCAAGAATTAGATACTGAATTAATTAATTATCATTATGACAATTTATTAATAGCATCATTATTATATGAGGTTACAAGTAATAAAGTATTTAATCATATTTTTCCAAATTTTAATGAAATACCATGTTTAGTTACAAATTTCATTGAAAATAACAAATTGGTTGTTAATGAACTAAAAATTATTCTTAAATATAAACTAGATTATGAAACATTGTTACTTAATGAACATTTTAATCAAGATTATCCTTTATTATCTTATCATTCAACATTTACTGTGCATCAGGCACTATGTACAATTAATCGTGTTAATTTTAATAAAAAACTTGGACCTTTAAAAATTATTGCCTTTCAAGCGGGTCATTTGACATTTAATGAAAATAAATTAGTAATTTTTGCAGATATTGATGGAACAAATTATGGTAAATTAACTAGTTATAATAAATTAACAAAAGAATATTACTGATCAATACCAGAAAATAAAACGATTAATTCAAAATTAGTGAAAGATTTACAAAATAATAATATTGAAAAAATATTATTTTTAAATAATGATTGTAATAAAAAATTTAAAAATCTTGCTTTAAAGTTGTATGACTTTATTGGTATTGGTCAATATCAATTAACAATTAAGAGTGATTATATTACTATTAAATTTTTAGTAGAATAAATAATATTTTATTTTTTTAATTTTATAAAAAATTTTAATGATTTTAATTTTAAAAAAATAATGTTTTTTTATGATAATTAGGTTGACAATAATTATGGCATGTTGTACTATTGTTATTGTCCCAAAAATAAATGGGTTACAAACTAGAAAAAACGATCTTTGAAAACTAAATAGAACAAGAATTAATCCGTCAATTTTTTATTAAAAATTAAATAAGTCAGACATCATCTTTTAACAAAAACAATTTTATTGAGAGTTTGATCCTGGCTCAGGATTAACGCTGGCGGCATGCCTAATACATGCAAGTCGAACGAAAGTAGCAATACTTTAGTGGCGAACGGGTGAGTAACACGTATCTAACCTACCATTTAGTGGGGAATAACTGTTGGAAACGACAGCTAATACCGCATATGTTATTTATTTGCAATGATAAATAATGAAAGGAGCATTTGCTTCGCTAATTGATGGGGATGCGGCGCATTAACTAGTTGGTAAGGTAATGGCTTACCAAGGTAACGATGCGTAGCCGATCTGAGAGGATGAACGGCCACATTGGGACTGAGACACGGCCCAAACTTCTACGGAAGGCAGCAGTAGGGAATTTTTCACAATGGGCGAAAGCCTGATGGAGCAATGCCGCGTGACTGATGAAGGTCTTCGGATTGTAAAGGTCTGTTGTAAAGGAAGAAGTGCTAGAATAGGAAATGATTTTAGTATCGACCATACCTTACCAGAAAGCCACGGCTAACTATGTGCCAGCAGCCGCGGTAATACATAGGTGGCAAGCGTTATCCGGATTTATTGGGCGTAAAGCGTGCGTAGACGGTTTTGCAAGTCTGAGGTTAAATTTAGGGGCTCAACCCCTAACCGCCTTGGAAACTACATTACTAGAGTATAGGAGAGGTTAGTGGAATTTCATGTGTAGCGGTGGAATGCGTAGATATATGAAGGAACACCAGTGGCGAAGGCGGCTAACTGGCCTATTACTGACGTTGTGGCACGAAAGCGTGGGGAGCAAATAGGATTAGATACCCTAGTAGTCCACGCCGTAAACGATGAGTACTAAGTGTTGCCATGAGGCAGTGCTGTAGCTAACGCATTAAGTACTCCGCCTGAGTAGTATGCTCGCAAGAGTGAAACTCAAAGGAATTGACGGGGACCCGCACAAGCGGTGGAGCATGTGGTTTAATTCGAAGCAACGCGAAGAACCTTACCAGGTCTTGACATACCTTGCGAAGATATAGAGATATAGTAGAGGTTAACAAGGATACAGGTGGTGCATGGTTGTCGTCAGTTCGTGTCGTGAGATGTTTGGTTAAGTTCAGCAACGAACGCAACCCTTGTCCTTAGTTGCCAGCATTAAGTTGGGGACTCTAAGGAGACTGCTAGTGTAAGCTAGAGGAAGGTGGGGACGACGTCAAATCATCATGCCCCTTATGACCTGGGCTACACACGTGCTACAATGGCTGATACAAAGAGTCGCTAAACCGCGAGGTCAAGCAAATCTCAAAAAGTCAGTCTCAGTCCGGATTGAAGTCTGCAACTCGACTTCATGAAGTCGGAATCGCTAGTAATCGCGAATCAGCAATGTCGCGGTGAATACGTTCTCGGGTCTTGTACACACCGCCCGTCAAACCACGAGAGTTGGCAATGCCAGAAGTCGGTGTCCTAACCGCAAGGAGGGAGCTGCCAAAGGCAGGGTTGATGATTGGGGTTAAGTCGTAACAAGGTATCCCTACCGGAAGGTGGGGATGGATCACCTCCTTTCTATGGAGTTTAGTTTCTAATAAGAAACCAAGACAACAAGAAAAATTAGATGGATGATTTATTGGATTACTTCTTTTGTTCTGTTTAGTTTTCAGGGATTGTTTTCTCTGAACAATTGTTCTTTAAAAACTGGATAATAGACATCTTTTAAAAAAATAAGATAATTTTTATCTTGCAATAGGATATTCTAAAAATAAATTATTAAGAGCGTATGGTGGATGCCTTGGAATTGGAAGACGATGAAGGACGCGATTACCTGCGATAAGCTTCGGGGAGCTGGAAATAAGCTTTGATCCGGAGATGTCCGAATGGGGAAACCCACTATCTTTAATCAGATAGTACTGTACAATGAATTCATAGTTGTGCAGAGTGATACCTAGAGAATTGAAACATCTTAGTACCTAGAGGAAAAGAAAGCGAATGCGATTCCCTTAGTAGCGGCGAGCGAAAAGGGAGCAGCCTAAACCAGTCGTCAGACTGGGGTTATAGGACTGTCTATTAGGTTCGACCTATGAAGAGTTACAAAATTTATATATAGCAGAAGTTGTTGGGAAGCAACGCCATAGATGGTGAAAGCCCAGTATGCGAAATGTATAAATCTCTTGACAGTATCCTGAGTACGGCGAGGCACGTGGAACCTTGTCGGAATTTACGCAGACCACTGCGTAAGGCTAAATACTAACCAATTACCGATAGTGAACCAGTACCGTGAGGGAAAGGTGAAAAGTACCCCGAGAGGGGAGTGAAATAGTTTCTGAAACCATATGCTTACAACAAGTCGGAGCCCGTTAATGGGTGACGGCGTGCCTTTTGTAGAATGAGCCGGCGAGTTACGATTACATGCAAGGTTAAGTTGAAAAGACGGAGCCGAAGTGAAAGCGAGCCTGAATAGGGCGTTTAGTATGTGGTCGTAGACCCGAAACCAGGTGATCTAGCCATGAGCAGGTTGAAGTTAATGTAACAGTTAATGGAGGACCGAACCAACGTTCGTTGAAAAGACCGTGGATGACTTGTGGCTAGCGGTGAAATTCCAATCGAACCTGGAGATAGCTGGTTCTCCCCGATATAGTTTTAGGACTAGCGTCAGAATTAGTGCAATGGAGGTAAAGCTCTGAATGTATGATGGCCCCACCTCGGGGTACTGAATGCAATTAAACTGCGAATGCCATTGTTACATATCTCTGGCAGTCAGTCTATGGGTGATAAGGTCCATGGACGTGAGGGAAACAGCCCAGATCATCAGCTAAGGTCCCCAAATCAATGCTAAGTGGAAAACGATGTGGAATTGTTCAGACAGCTAGGAGGTTGGCTTAGAAGCAGCCATCCTTTAAAGAGTGCGTAACAGCTCACTAGTCGAATGATTCTGCGCGGAAAATGTACCGGGGCTAAGCATTGTACCGAAGCTATGGGTCTATATATATGTTTACATATATTGTGGGCGGTAGGGGAGCGTTCTAATCTGCGACGAAGTTAGACCGGAAGGACTAGTGGAGCGTTTAGAAGTGAGAATGCCGGCGTGAGTAACGATTGAAGGTGAGAATCCTTCATGCCGATTGACCAAGGTTTCCTGGGCTAGGTTCGTCCACCCAGGGTTAGTCAGGACCTAAGGCGAGGCCGAAAGGCGTAGTCGATGGATAACAGGTTGATATTCCTGTACCACCATGGTGACTGATGGAATGACGGAGAAGGCTAAAATGTCCCAGTGGTTGGTAGTGCTGGGCTAAGTACAAAGAGGGTTGTGTAGGCAAATCCGCACAGCGTTAACCTTGAAGTACGATGGGGAGTGAACGGTTCGCTTAGTAACGAAGCATTTGATGCCATACTTCCAAGAAAAGTTTCTAAAGACATCACCATGGTGCCTGTACCGAGAACGGACACACGTGGTCAAGGAGAATATCCTAAGGCAAGCGAGATAACTATAGCTAAGGAACTCTGCAAAATAACCCCGTAAGTTAGCGAGAAGGGGAGCTCATAGCAATATGAGTCGCAGTGAAGAGGTCCGGGCGACTGTTTAGCAAAAACACAGCTCTCTGCTAAGTCGTAAGACGATGTATAGGGGGTGACGCCTGCCCAGTGCTGGAAGGTTAAAGAGATTTGTTAGCGTAAGCGAAGCTTTGAACTGAAGCCCCAGTGAACGGCGGCCGTAACTATAACGGTCCTAAGGTAGCGAAATTCCTTGTCAGGTAAGTTCTGACCCGCACGAAAGGCGTAACGATCCGGACGCTGTCTCGGCTATAGACTCGGTGAAATCTTAGTACCTGTGAAGATGCAGGTTACCCGCGATTAGACGGAAAGACCCCGTGGAGCTTTACTACAACTTGATATTGAATTTTGGTGTAGTTTGTACAGCATAGGTGGGAGACGTTGATATGCAGACGCTAGTAGGCATGGAGTCACCATTGGGATACCACCCTTGCTATATTGAAATTCTAACTTGAGACCATAATCTGGTCTAAGGACAGTGTCTGGTGGGTAGTTTGACTGGGGCGGTCGCCTCCTAAAAAGTAACGGAGGCGCCCAAAGGTACCCTCAATATGAATGGAAATCATATGTAGAGCGCAAAGGTAAAAGGGTGCTTGACTGCGAGACATACAAGTCGAGCAGGAACGAAAGTTGGGCTTAGTGATCCGGCGGTGCTGTGTGGAAAGGCCGTCGCTCAACGGATAAAAGTTACCCCGGGGATAACAGGCTAATCTCTCCCAATAGTTCATATAGACGGGGAGGTTTGGCACCTCGATGTCGGCTCATCGCATCCTGGAGGTGTAGTCGCTTCCAAGGGTTGGGCTGTTCGCCCATTAAAGCGGTACGCGAGCTGGGTTCAGAACGTCGTGAGACAGTTTGGTCCCTATCTGTCGTGGGCGCAAGAAATTTGAGGAAAGCTGTTCCTAGTACGAGAGGACCGGAATGGACCTACCTCTGGTGCACCAGTTGTCACGCCAGTGGCACAGCTGGGTAGCTATGTAGGGCATGAATAAGCGCTGAAAGCATCTAAGCGCGAAGTCAGTTCCAAGATGAGATTTCTCATTCGAAAGAAGTAAGATCCCTTGAATACTACAAGGTTGATAGGTCAGGTGTGTAAGCATAGTGATATGTTCAGCTTACTGATACTAATAGATCGAGCATTTATTGAAGAATATATTCTTTATTGCAAATCAAAAGTAATCAAATTTAAAGATGTCTGTTTCTAGTTTTTAGGGAGCAATTGCTAAACTATTTGGTGTCCATGGCGGAGTGGTCACACCTGTTCCCATCTCGAACACAGCAGTTAAGCACTCCAGCGGCGAAAATACCAGCAATGGGAAAATAGCACGATGCCAAATTTTTTTGTTTGTGTTAGTATTTAATTTAAAATTTAAATTTTTTTTTATGTTAAGATTGAGAGTATTAAAATGTAAAAAAGATTTTAAGAAAAAAGGAGAAAAAATGGATAAGGTTGAAAAGAAATTAGATAAAAAATTATATATTGGAGCTAAAATTGGATTCATAACAAATATTATAAATATTATTTGAAGTGTAATTATTACAATTGCTGAATTATACTTGTAAGTGCAAGTAAATAAAATTGCAAAAAATTCTCATATAAAAATTTCATAATGCTAAATTTAGTTTAGAAAAAGTAAGGAGTTTTTATATGAGTTATAAACATATTGGGATAGATGAAAGAATTTATATTGAGAATCAATTGAAATTTAAAGTTAAAATTAGTGAAATAGCTAAAAATCTTAATCGAAGTATTAGTACTATTATTCGAGAAGTTAATAGAAATAAAGATAATGATCATTATTTTTCATTAATTGCACAAAATAAAGCTGTAAATAGAAAAAAATCACATATTATTTTTCATAAGTTTAAATATAAAGATTTAGTCAAATATATACAACAAAAACTATTATTGGGCTGATCACCTGAACAAATTTATGGCAGAATTAAAAATTTTCATAAACAATGAGCTATCAGCTTTAAAACAATTTACAATTGAATTTATTCTGGATTATTTGATAAAGTTACTAGTAAAAATTTAAGAAGAAAAGGTAAAAAACGAAGATCTCAAGAAAATCGTGGTAAATTTAATGGTAAATCAATTAAAGAACGAGATAATAATGTTAATGATCGCATAACTCTTGGTCATTGAGAAGGAGATACTATAGTATCATCAAGAGGTAAAAGTAAATCATGTTTAATAACTTTAGTTGAAAGAGTATCACGATTTACTTTAGCAATGTTAGTTAAAAACAAAACTACTAAAGTTATTAATAAAAATATCATTCATTATTTATCAATTCTTCCTAAAAATATTGTTAAAACTATTACTTTTGATCGTGGTAAAGAATTTGCAAATTGACAACAACTTGAAAAAAGTTAGATGTGAAAATTTATTTTGCAAATCCATATTCACCTTGACAAAGAGGTACTAATGAAAATACTAATGGTTTAATTAGAGAAAAATTTCCTAAAAAATTTATTTTTTCAAAAACTAATAAAAATGAAGTTCATAAATTTATATTGTCTTTAAACCAAAGACCCAGAAAAATACTAAATTATCTTTCACCAATCGAATATTTGAATAGAAAAATAATTTAGTTGCACTTACCTTTACAATTTTGCAATTATTTTAGCAACAGCAAGTAGTGTCATTTTTAAAAGTTTTACAAAATATGATCACACTTCATTAACATCAGGAGTTAGTACAATATTTATTGTTGGATTGATTTTTGGACTTTTAATTACTATTGGATTTTCAATTGCAATAATTATTATGTGAAATAATATTTTAAAAGGAAATGCTAATAGTGGTTTAGCTGTTGGAATTGTAACTTTGGTTTTAGCAGGTTTTTCTTTAATAGTTATGTTTTCATTAAATTTTAATTTTATTAGTGGTATTAATATTATTTTTCGGACTTCTCCCCACATGTACTTGTGGAGGGAATAATGAAACTGAATGAATTCAACAATGCTTTTCAAACTGAACAGCAATGTCTTGCATATATAGCAAATTTGAAAGAAAACAAATGAATTAGGTGTTTTAATTTTAATTTGAATACTTCTGATTTAAAAAGAATGAGATGTTTAAAATGTAATCAAACATTTAGCATTCTCACAGGCACCATATTTTCAAGGTCACAAACATCTTTAACATCTTGGTTTTATCTTATCTTTAGATGAATAAACACCAAACATGGAATTCCATCAACAGATATTGCAAAAGAATTGGGAGTGACTTTGAAAACTGCTTGAAGAATGACTCATAAAATCAGAACACGTATTGCAAAACAAAAACCTCAATTTATTGTTGAAGGTACAGTGCAAATTGATGAAATGTATCTTTCACATATGGGTTTTAAAAAACAAGGAAGATCCTTGGTGAATAAAACCTTGATTGTTGGCATTTATCAAAAAACAACCAATAATTTAATTGTGAAAGTATTGAAAAACGCAAAGAGTAAAAATCTTTTGCAGTTTGCAAAAAACCACATTTCTTCAAAATGTCTTGTATATACTGATTCTTGAAAAGGATATTGCGATTTTAAATCAGTTTTCACTAAGCATGAAACAGTTAACCATCAAGATGGCTATGTTTCAAAAATTGGTGTAAATACCAACCAAATTGAATCAGTTTGAAAATATATAAGAAGAACATTTAAAACACATATCAAAGTTGCAAAACATCATGTTCATTTATATGCTAAAGAAGCTGCATATAAATTCAACAAGATACCTAGTTTTGAAACTGTAATTCTATGTTTGATTTAAAAATGTGGGGAGAAGTCCGTAGATAGGCTTTTCTCAGCATTTATGTGATAAAATTAAAATAGTACATAAAGGGAGAAAAGCCTTATTTTTTTAGGAGTTAATATTGCTTCAGGTGTATTATTAATTATTGGTAAATATCTTCCAGTTACTAATAAACCAGAAGAAGTAGTTTCTATGGTAAATGAATAATTAAAAATATTTAATAAATTGTATAAATAAGGCTTTAGAAATTAAAAGCCTTATTTTATTTTTTATAATTTAAAACCATAAGGATAAGTAATGATTGGAAAATTTGGTTTATCATCATCATGCTTTTTTTTATATTGTATGTTATTAATTCATAAATAAAGGTATTGTAAACCAATACTAATAATTAACAGAAAAATAATAGCAGTAACTAATACTCCTACACCATATTTTTGGTAGTTGAAAAAAAAGTAAGGATAACAAGTATTAATATTTTCTCCTTGTTTAACACGTAGTACACCACGAACCATTACCATTACTACATAAAAACAAGGATAAAATAAAATAAATCACATATAAAGTTTATGATGATTTTTTAGTGAATAAAAATCACGTCCACATGATAAAGCAAAATTTAAAATCATAACAATTGGCATAATTAGATTTAGAATTATTGTTTTAAATCATAAATAAATATCAGTTCCATATTTACTTCTTTCTTGGCTATTACTAATGATACCTATTCAAAATACTAACATTGTAATTGTAATATAAATAGTAATGCTTAATAAAATATAAAAACTTGGTTTTGAATTTTCTTTAAATTTACTTTCAAATAAAAAAGCAAATAAATAAATGAGTACTAAATAATTAGTTTGAGTTGTAAAATAAAAATAATAAATTACCAATCTTTCAGTTGGTTTATCAACATTAGGAACAATGAAAGCATTGGGATAATTAATAGTAATTATTAAATCAAAAATTAATAATAAAGAAATAATAAGTAGACCAAATAGGAAATGTTTAGTAATCTGTGTAACTTACAAAAATAACTATGTTTAATTAATTCTAGTAAATATAATTAAATGACTAGAAAGAGTGAGTTACAGATGGCTAAAAAAGATAACTTTAATAATAATGATCCAATATCAAAAGCAGTAGATTTATTACTAGAAAATACTGAAGATTTAACAACAGTTTTTAAACCTGGCGGTTTATATAAAGAATTAACAAAAAGATTAGTTGAAAAAATGTTGAATTCTGAAATGCAAAATTATTTAGGATATGAAAAAATCAACATAGTACTACTGAAAATGCTCGTAATGGTACAAGTTCAAAAAAATTAATAACTCAACAAGGTAAAATTGAAATTGATGTACCAAGAGATCGCAATAGTAATTTTACTCCTGTAATAGTTCCTAAAAGGCAAAGAAGATTTGATGGTTTTGATCAACAAGTTCTTTCCTTGTATGCAAAAGGAATGACATTATCTGACATTAGAATGCAGTTGCAAGAGTTATATCATGGTGCTGATATTAGTGAAAGTGTTATTAGTCAAATTACTGATGATGTTATTGATGATGTTAAAGCATGACAAAATCGACCATTAGAAAGTATTTATCCTATTGTTTATTTTGATTGTATAGTAGTTAAAGTACGACAAGATAAACGGATTATTAACAAATCAGTTTATATAGCATTAGGAGTTGATTTAGAAGGCAAAAAAGATGTTTTAGGATTATGAATTAGTGAAAATGAAGGTTCTAAGTTTTGATTATCTAATTTCACAGAAATGAAAAATCGTGGCTTAAATGATATTCTTATTGCTTGTAGTGATAATTTAACAGGCATGTCAGAAGCAATACAATCAGTTTATCCTAAAACAGAACATCAATTATGCATTGTTCATCAAATTAGAAATAGTTTAAAATATGTTTCATACAAACATCGAAAAGGTCTAGTTGCAGATTTAAAACCAATTTATAGTGCATGTAGTGAAGAACAAGCAATGCAAGCTTTAGAATCGTTTGAAAGTAAATGAAATAAACAATATCCTCAAATTACTAAATCTTGATATAAAAATTGAGATAATTTAATGGTTTTTATTAGTTATCCAGTAGAAATCAAAAGAGTGATTTATACTACAAATGCTATTGAATCTGTTAATAGTCAATTACGAAAAATCATCAGAAATAAAAAAGTTTTTCCTAATGATATGGCAGTTTTCAAAATATTTTACTTGGCAATTGAAAATATAACAAAAAAATGAACATTGCCTATTCAAAATTGAAATACAGCAATTGCTCATTTTATGATAAAATTTGAAGACAGAATTAATCTAAATTAGTAACTTTGTAAAACAAAGATACACAGATTATTAAAAAGTCTCACCAAATAAACGTCAAATAAATTTAATAAGATTTCTTTTTTTTAATCGGTATTCACTACTATTTTTTCAATTCATATTTTTTCTCCTATTTATATTAGAATTAAATTTAATTAAATTTTTGATAGGAAATTTAATTTTTTATTATGATTGAATATGCTACTTATTTAGTATATCAAGTTTTTTCTTATCACTATTAATATTTACTAACTGATTATTTAAAACACTTAATAAGTTAAAAAAATTAACTTATTAATTATTTAATCTTGATTTTTTGGTAATAAAGTTTATTATTAATGTTAAGGATATAATTTTATCCTTATAATTTTAATGAATATATAAGTAATTATATAAGTATTAAAATTATATATGTTGATTTAACAAAAAGTTTAATAATTGATTATATATCCTTAGTTTTATTTTATTAAAACTAAGATTTTAAGTATTTAATTAAATATACTTAATTTAATATTATAATTATAAACACAAATAATAGGTAAAAAAGGAGTAATCATAATGACAAATTTCTTATCTTTTAGTTTTTTTAAAACTAAAAGTTTTAAAACAATAAGTTTGGCTTTGGCATTATCTCTTACTAGTAGTTTAATGATAGTTACTAATCATCAATCTAATATTAGTACTGTTAATGACAGTAACAAACTTTCTGGGTTTCATATTACTGTTAAGGAAAATAATAAAAATTTAATTAGTGAAGCCAATACTTGAAATTCAATTAATAATAAGTATGAAGATTTTATTAGATTGCATAAAGAAGTAATAACAGAACAATTTAATGATTGATCAGACCTTATTAATAAGGTTAATAATAATTCAAATGATGATATTAGTAAAGAAGTTAATAAGAAATTTAAGGAACAAATCGAAAACAAAGCTAATAATATCTTACCAGATAATGGTATTAAATATTTTAGTGATAAAGTTATTGGTCGTAGTGTTGCTAAACAAAGTTTTAATGATATTGCTAGTTTTGGTTATGTTTATGTTGGTTACCATGATAATAGTTTACCAGCACAGATTAACAATGGTATTTTTGCAACGGTAAATCCTAGGGCAGATTTTAATAATTATTTTAGTATTCCTTATATGATTAAACCAAGCGATGATTTTTTAAATAGTCATAAAATCGTTCAAGATCGGTTAGCAATTTTACCACTTAATAATGGTAATCCCAATGATACTAATCAACCAATGTTAGCTATTTTAGCAAAAAATAAAAATGATAAGAATGAACAATTATTAATAAATGATAAAAATGATGAAGTTTTTGATAATGGTTCAATTAGTTATGCAATATTAAATCATAAACCAGACGATCATTTAAAATCAACTAGTTTTAATGTTAGTGTTAAAGATAGTGGCTATAGTAAAACTATTAAGTTAACAAATAATAGTTCAAATATTCAATTTAGTACTATTAGTGATGAAAAAGTTAAAGAAAATCCTGTAATTACACCTCAATATTTAGTTCAAAATAATTCACAAGATAATAAAAATACATTAATAGTTATGAATAAAGCTATTGAGAAAGCTAAAGTAAATATTAGTGATTCACAACAACATTGACTAAAATGAAAAGTTGATTCACAAACTTTACAAAAAGCAAAAAATGATTCAGGAACACCTATTAAAGATGGTGATAATTTAACTCTTAATCAAGGAAGTAATTTTCAAGTTTATTGTATAGGTTTAGATACATCTGACTTACAACGTCAAGCTGCTTCTGAACAATATATTACTGTTTATAGAAGCAATACAAAAATACCTAATTTTCCAAATTGTACTGATTTTTTTGAAAAAACTAATAATTTATTAGCAGGTTTTCAACAATATTTAAATAGTACTACTAATAATAGTATTAAAATTGAAGATTTAAAAAATAATGCTGCTGGTGAGTTTTTATCATGATTTATTCAATATCAAGGTGATATTACTAAACAAAATTATGTTAATTATTTACAAAGTAATAATTCAGATCGTCCCTGAGATGTTAATATACCATTAACAACTAAAATGTTAGTTAATAATTGAAATATTATTATCATTTGTGCCTTCATTATTAGTTTTTTAACTATAATTCCAATAGTTGTTGTTATTATTCGTAAAAAGAAATATTTAAAATAAAGTTTATTATTTTTAAGTAGTACTTGTTAAAATGCAATATATTATATAAAAACGGACTTCTCCCCACATGTACTTGTGGAGGGAATAATGAAACTGAATGAATTCAACAATGCTTTTCAAACTGAACAGCAATGTCTTGCATATATAGCAAATTTAAAAGAAAACAAATGTATTAGGTGTTTTAGTTTTAATTTGAATACTTCTGATTTAAAAAGAATGAGATGTTTAAAATGTAATCAAACATTTAGCATTCTCACAGGCACCATATTTTCAAGGTCACAAACGAGGCTTTTTAATAATCTGTGTATCTTTGTTTTACAAAGTTACTAATTTAGATTAATTCTGTCTTCAAATTTTATCATAAAATGAGCAATTGCTGTATTTCAATTTTGAATAGGCAATGTTCATTTTTTTGTTATATTTTCAATTGCCAAGTAAAATATTTTGAAAACTGCCATATCATTAGGAAAAACTTTTTTATTTCTGATGATTTTTCGTAATTGACTATTAACAGATTCAATAGCATTTGTAGTATAAATCACTCTTTTGATTTCTACTGGATAACTAATAAAAACCATTAAATTATCTCAATTTTTATATCAAGATTTAGTAATTTGAGGATATTGTTTATTTCATTTACTTTCAAACGATTCTAAAGCTTGCATTGCTTGTTCTTCACTACATGCACTATAAATTGGTTTTAAATCTGCAACTAGACCTTTTCGATGTTTGTATGAAACATATTTTAAACTATTTCTAATTTGATGAACAATGCATAATTGATGTTCTGTTTTAGGATAAACTGATTGTATTGCTTCTGACATGCCTGTTAAATTATCACTACAAGCAATAAAAATATCATTTAAGCCACGATTTTTCATTTCTGTGAAATTAGATAATCAAAACTTAGAACCTTCATTTTCACTAATTCATAATCCTAAAACATCTTTTTTGCCTTCTAAATCAACTCCTAATGCTATATAAACTGATTTGTTAATAATCCGTTTATCTTGTCGTACTTTAACTACTATACAATCAAAATAAACAATAGGATAAATACTTTCTAATGGTCGATTTTGTCATGCTTTAACATCATCAATAACATCATCAGTAATTTGACTAATAACACTTTCACTAATATCAGCACCATGATATAACTCTTGCAACTGCATTCTAATGTCAGAACCTGTTTAGAATCTTTTAGAAAATAAGGTAAAATTACTATATATTTTAAAATAAGAGGTATATATGCATAAAAATTATCCAAGTCATGTTACTAAAGAACAATTTGAGAACATAAAATCAACTTTAGAAAACAGCAAAAAGAAAACAAAACCAAGAAATTTAGATTTATATGAAGTGTTTTGTGCAGTTTTATATGTATTAAAAAGTGGTTGTCAATGAAGAATGTTACCAAAAAATTTTCCAAAATGACAAACTGTATATTATTATTTCCAAATTTGAAGTAAAAACAATGATAAAGAACCTAGTGTATTGCAATTAATTTTAAAAAAATTAGTTAAAAAGATTCGTATTAAGAATCATCGAAAAGAAAAAACTAGTTTTTGTATAATTGATTCGCAAAGTGTTAAAAATACAGATACTACTGAAAATAAAGGTTATGATGCTGGTAAAAAGATTTCAGGAATAAAACGTCATATTGCAGTTGATACGCAAGGTTTACCACATGCAATTTACATAACTACAGCAGAAAAAACAGATCGTAATAGTGCTATCATAATGATTAAAAGTGAAAAAGAAAATCTTTCTACAGTTCAAAAAATAATAGTAGATGCTGGCTATACTGGTGAAAAATTTGCTTCTGCAATCAAAACAATCATAAATGCAAATGTTGAAGTTGTAAAACGTAATGAATTACATTCTTTTGTAGTACTACCAAAAAGATGAGTTGTAGAACGAAGCTTTGCATGATTAGAAAAATGCAGAAGATTATGAAAAAATTGTGAAAGAAAACTAAATACTAGTTTACAAATGGTTGTTCTGTCCTTTATTTCAATTTTATTAAAAAGATTCTAAACAGGTTCTCAGATAATGTCATTCCTTTTGCATACAAGGAAAGAACTTGTTGATCAAAACCATCAAATCTTCTTTGCCTTTTAGGAACTATTACAGGAGTAAAATTACTATTGCGATCTCTTGGTACATCAATTTCAATTTTACCTTGTTGAGTTATTAATTTTTTTGAACTTGTACCATTACGAGCATTTTCAGTAGTACTATGTTGATTTTTTTCATATCCTAAATAATTTTGCATTTCAGAATTCAACATTTTTTCAACTAATCTTTTTGTTAATTCTTTATATAAACCGCCAGGTTTAAAAACTGTTGTTAAATCTTCAGTATTTTCTAGTAATAAATCTACTGCTTTTGATATTGGATCATTATTATTAAAGTTATCTTTTTTAGCCATCTGTAACTCACTCTTTCTAGTCATTTAATTATATTTACTAGAATTAATTAAACATAGTTATTTTTGTAAGTTACACAGATTACTAAACATTTCCGGAGAAAAGCCTATAAAAATATAAAATGATAAGTGTAAAAAATATTATTACTTGTTTTTTCTTTTTAGTGAGTTACAATAAAAATGGCAGTTATAAATGTTTAGAAAATATTTAAGTAATGCCGGTTTTAATTTTATATTTGACTTTAAGTCCTTGTATTCTATATATGCTATACAAGGAGTTTTTATATAATTTTAAAATAAAATATATTAAGAAAAAGGAGGGAAAAAATAACAAAATAATATTTAAAAAAATAATACAATTTCAAATTTTACTTTTCACAAATATATATTCCTCCCTACAATTATTTTTCAATATTTTTAAATAATAAATAATAGTAATAAAGTGTACTAGTTTATAAACTAGTACACTTTATTTATAAATTATCGGACTTCTCCCCACATGTACTTGTGGAGGGAATAATGAAACTGAATGAATTCAACAATGCTTTTCAAACTGAACAGCAATGTCTTGTATATATAGCAAATTTGAAAGAAAACAAATGTATTAGGTGTTTTAGTTTTAATTTGAATACTTCTGATTTAAAAAGAATGAGATGTTTAAAATGTAATCAAACATTTAGCATTCTCACAGGTACCGTATTTTCAGAGGCTTTTTAATAATCTGTGTATCTTTGTTTTACAAAGTTACTAATTTAGATTAATTCTGTCTTCAAATTTTATCATAAAATGAGCAATTGCTGTATTTCAATTTTGAATAGGCAATGTTCATTTTTTTGTTATATTTTCAATTGCCAAGTAAAATATTTTGAAAACTGCCATATCATTAGGAAAAATTTTTTTATTTCTGATGATTTTTCGTAATTGACTATTAACAGATTCAATAGCATTTGTAGTATAAATCACTCTTTTGATTTCTACTGGATAACTAATAAAAACCATTAAATTATCTCAATTTTTATATCAAGATTTAGTAATTTGAGGATATTGTTTATTTCATTTACTTTCAAACGATTCTAAAGCTTGCATTGCTTGTTCTTCACTACATGCACTATAAATTGGTTTTAAATCTGCAACTAGACCTTTTCGATGTTTGTATGAAACATATTTTAAACTATTTCTAATTTGATGAACAATGCATAATTGATGTTCTGTTTTAGGATAAACTGATTGTATTGCTTCTGACATGCCTGTTAAATTATCACTACAAGCAATAAGAATATCATTTAAGCCACGATTTTTCATTTCTGTGAAATTAGATAATCAAAACTTAGAACCTTCATTTTCACTAATTCATAATCCTAAAACATCTTTTTGCCTTCTAAATCAACTCCTAATGCTATATAAACTGATTTGTTAATAATCCGTTTATCTTGTCGTACTTTAACTACTATACAATCAAAATAAACAATAGGATAAATACTTTCTAATGGTCGATTTTGTCATGCTTTAACATCATCAATAACATCATCAGTAATTTGACTAATAACACTTTCACTAATATCAGCACCATGATATAACTCTTGCAACTGCATTCTAATGTCAGATAATGTCATTCCTTTTGCATATAAAGAAAGAACTTGTTGATCAAAACCATCAAATCTTCTTTGCCTTTTAGGAACTATTACAGGAGTAAAATTACTATTGCGATCTCTTGGTACATCAATTTCAATTTTACCTTGTTGAGTTATTAATTTTCGAACTTCTCCCCACATGTACTTGTGGAGGAAACAATGAAATTGAATGAGTTCAATAATACTTTTCAAACTGAAAAACAATGTCTTGCATATATAGCAAGTTTGAAACAAATCAAATGTAGTAGGTGTTCTAGTTTTAATTTGAATACTTCTAATTTAAGAAGAATGAGATGTTTGAAATGTCATCAAACATTCAGTATTCTCACGGGCACTATATTTTCAAAGTCACAAACACCTTTAATATCTTGGTTTTATCTCATTTTTAGATGAATAAACACCAAACATGGAATTCCATCAACTGATGTTGCAAAAGAATTGGGAGTGACCTTGAAAACAGCTTGAAGAATGGGTCATAAAATCCGAAGTGCCATTGCTAAACAAAAACCTCAATTCATTGTTGAAGGCATAGTGCAAATGGATGAAATGTATCTTTCACATATGGGGTTTAAAAACAAGGAAGATCCTTGTTGAATAAAACCTTGATTGTTGGTATTTATGAAAAAACAACCAACAATCTGATTGTGAAAGTATTGAAAAACGCAAACAGTAAAAATCTTTTGCAGTTTGCAATAAACCACATTTCTTCAAAGTGTGTTGTACATACTGATTTTTGAAAAGGATATCGCGATTTGAAATCGGTTTTCACTAAGCATGAAACAGTTAACCATCAAGATGGCTATGTTTCAAAAACTGGTGTAAATACCAACCAAATTGAGTCAGTATGAAAACATATACGAAGAACATTTAAAACACATATCAAAGTTGCAAAACATCATATTCATTTATATGCAAAAGAAGCTGCATATAAATTCAATAACATACCTAGTTTTGAAACTGTAATGCTATGTTTTATTTAAAAATGTGGGGAGAAGTTCGTAGATAGGCTTTTCTCAGCATTTATGTGATAAGATTTAAAAATAGTACATAAAGGGAGAAAAGCCTTAATTTTTTTGAACTTGTACCATTACGAGCATTTTCAGTAGTACTATGTTGATTTTTTTCATATCCTAAATAATTTTGCATTTCAGAATTCAACATTTTTTCAACTAATCTTTTTGTTAATTCTTTATATAAACCGCCAGGTTTAAAAACTGTTGTTAAATCTTCAGTATTTTCTAGTAATAAATCTACTGCTTTTGATATTGGATCATTATTATTAAAGTTATCTTTTTTAGCCATCTGTAACTCACTCTTTCTAGTCATTTAATTATATTTACTAGAATTAATTAAACATAGTTATTTTTGTAAGTTACACAGATTACTAAACATTTCCGGTGGAAATTCTACTTTGCAATTATTTGATGCTGTTTTTATTCCGTTTTGTGCTTTTTTTGAAGGGCCAATGCTGTTATTTGCAGGACCAATTGCGGGTGGCATTTTTGATTTAATTAGTGGTTTTAAAATTGTGGTTATTTGAACATCTAGAATAAAGTAGACACAGAATTGTAACCTTTGTGTTAAAAATACTTTAAGGAAGGTGTTCATTTTTTTATGGCTAAATGACTATCAAAAGAAGAAAAGTTAAAAATAATAAAAATAAGTAAAATTAAAACAATTGATAAAACCGCATTAGAGTATGGTATTGGTCGATCATCAATAAAAGAATGAATTAAAGCATATAAATTATTAGGTGAAAAAGGTTTAGAATATGGCAATGGAATTCGTGCTAAAAAAACCAAAAGAACAGGTCGACCCAAATCTTTAAATTTTAATGAAATGACAAAACAAGAATTAATTGAATATATTGAGGCAATGAACGATATAAAAAGTATTTAGAAAAATCGACAAAAAAGAAGAAATATTTTGTGATTTTCTCATTGAAGAAAAAATATCAGATTAGTTATTTATGTTGATTATTAAATGTTTCAAAATCAGGATATTATAAGTGAATTAAGAATGGAATGAATGAATTTAATAAATGAGATACATTTTTAGCTAATATAATTAAAAATATTTTTTATGAATTTCAAGAAATTTATGGTTATAAAATGATAACTTTATGAATTAACAAAATTTATAATTTAAAATTAAAATTTCATATTGTATATAGATATATGAAAAATATGAGTTTAAAAGCTAAGGTTCGCATAAAAAAATTTGATTATAGAACTAAATCAGGAAGTTTAAGATATGATAATTTATTAAAACGTGATTTTTCAACTACTAATTTAAATGAAAAATTAGGTACTGATATAACTTATTTATTAACTAATGGTAAAACATATTATTTATCAATTGTTAAAGATTTTCATAATAATGAAATATTAGATTATAAAATAAGTGCAAGTTTAGACATGACATTTGTTGTCCAAAACATTATCCAAGCTTGAGTTAATGCTCAAAAACCTACTTCATGAATTTTACAATCAGATCAAGGATTTCACTATACAAATCCTTCTTATAAAATTTTATGTGATGAATTAAAAATAAAAATTTCAATGTCTAGAAGAGGTAATTCCTGTGATAATGGTGCTACTGAAACTTGATTTGGAACAATGAAAACAGAATTTCTATATCAAATTCCAAGAAAAAATAGAACTATTGAATGAATACAAGACAACTTACCTAAATATATTTACTTTTATAATAATTATCGACCTCAAATAAAATTAAAAGGAATGAGTCCAATCGAATATCGATTAGCTCATTCCAAACCAACAAATAATTACTTCATACCTATAAATTTAACACTTACAAACGCTATTTTATAAAATTTAATAAAAGGTTACTTTTATTGTCCACTTTTCTTGACAAGTTCAATTCCTATTACAATTTTTATTAGAATTTTAATGTTTTTTGTTATTAAGTTATTAATTAATAAAGGCTTTTCTCCCTTTATGTACTATTTTTAAATTTTATCACATAAATGCTGAGAAAAGCCTATCTACGGACTTCTCCCCACATTTTTAAATCAAACATAGCATTACAGTTTCAAAACTAGGTATCTTGTTGAATTTATATGCAGCTTCTTTAGCATATAAATGAACATGATGTTTTGCAACTTTGATATGTGTTTTAAATGTTCTTCTTATATGTTTTCAAACTGATTCAATTTGGTTGGTATTTACACCAATTTTTGAAACATAGCCATCTTGATGGTTAACTGTTTCATGCTTAGTGAAAACTGATTTAAAATCGCAATATCCTTTTCAAGAATCAGTATATACAAGACATTTTGAAGAAATGTGGTTTTTTGCAAACTGCAAAAGATTTTTACTCTTTGCGTTTTTCAATACTTTCACAATTAAATTATTGGTTGTTTTTTGATAAATGCCAACAATCAAGGTTTTATTCACCAAGGATCTTCCTTGTTTTTTAAAACCCATATGTGAAAGATACATTTCATCAATTTGCACTGTACCTTCAACAATAAATTGAGGTTTTTGTTTTGCAATACGTGTTCTGATTTTATGAGTCATTCTTCAAGCAGTTTTCAAAGTCACTCCCAATTCTTTTGCAATATCTGTTGATGGAATTCCATGTTTGGTGTTTATTCATCTAAAGATAAGATAAAACCAAGATGTTAAAGATGTTTGTGACCTTGAAAATATGGTGCCTGTGAGAATGCTAAATGTTTGATTACATTTTAAACATCTCATTCTTTTTAAATCAGAAGTATTCAAATTAAAACTAAAACACCTAATACATTTGTTTTCTTTTAAATTTGCTATATATGCAAGACATTGCTGTTCAGTTTGAAAAGCATTGTTGAATTCATTCAGTTTCATTATTCCCTCCACAAGTACATGTGGGGAGAAGTCCGTTAATAAATCTTGATGAAGTACTATTTATACTTTCTTTTTTGCTGGTATTTTATTACTTATTTACCCATTGTCTTATTTAGTAATTTATCAAGATTATGCTATTACAGTTAATGAATTAATTACTGATAGTATTCAAGCTATCTTTGCTTATTTTGTTGCTATTCCACTTTATTATGCTCTTAGTAAAAATAAGATTAGATCAAATTATAGTTTTTGAAATGATCAAGAATTTGATTATTTAAAAAATAAAAAAATAACTGTTTTAGAATAGTTTACTTATTATCAATTATTGATATCTAATATAGACAATATGGTATAATTTTATAAACTTAATATAAGTTTATACCCATTTACTTAAGTTTTAAGGTAAAGGGTTTTTAATTAAAATAAGGAGAAAAAGGTTTTATGAATAAAAAAATTAAAAAAAGTTTTAAAAAAATATCTAAGTTAAAAAAAGTAATTAAAAATCATATAATCGATCCAACACCATCTGAAACAGTTATTGCAACTACTATTCTTTCTGCTGCTATTAGTGGTATTATAATTGGAGCTGGTGGTACACCCGTTATTGCTCCTGTTCTTGCTGGTAGTATTATTGCGGTGGGAACGGTTTCTGCTATGACATATATAGTAGAAAAAATAAATGAATCAGAAAATAATAGTGTTATTGAAGGTAGTAAATCTCAGAACCTGTTTAGAATCTTTTAGAAAATAAGGTAAAATTACTATATATTTTAAAATAAGAGGTATATATGCATAAAAATTATCCAAGTCATGTTACTAAAGAACAATTTGAGAACATAAAATCAACTTTAGAAAACAGCAAAAAGAAAACAAAACCAAGAAATTTAGATTTATATGAAGTGTTTTGTGCAGTTTTATATGTATTAAAAAGTGGTTGTCAATGAAGAATGTTACCAAAAAATTTTCCAAAATGACAAACTGTATATTATTATTTCCAAATTTGAAGTAAAAACAATGATAAAGAACCTAGTGTATTGCAATTAATTTTAAAAAAATTAGTTAAAAAGATTCGTATTAAGAATCATCGAAAAGAAAAAACTAGTTTTTGTATAATTGATTCGCAAAGTGTTAAAAATACAGATACTACTGAAAATAAAGGTTATGATACTGGTAAAAAGATTTCAGGAATAAAACGTCATATTGCAGTTGATACGCAAGGTTTACCACATGCAATTTACATAACTACAGCAGAAAAAACAGATCGTAATAGTGCTATCATAATGATTAAAAGTGAAAAAGAAAATCTTTCTACAGTTCAAAAAATAATAGTAGATGCTGGCTATACTGGTGAAAAATTTGCTTCTGCAATCAAAACAATCATAAATGCAAATGTTGAAGTTGTAAAACGTAATGAATTACATTCTTTTGTAGTACTACCAAAAAGATGAGTTGTAGAACGAAGCTTTGCATGATTAGAAAAATGCAGAAGATTATGAAAAAATTGTGAAAGAAAACTAAATACTAGTTTACAAATGGTTGTTCTGTCCTTTATTTCAATTTTATTAAAAAGATTCTAAACAGGTTCTAAGATTATCTGCAACTTTCGATTTAATTTTATTTAAACTTTGATATACTAAAACATAGTAAATAGTTTATAAGCAAAAGATAGGTGAATAAATAATATTATGAGTATCGATAAAAAATACATTAGAAATTTTTCAATTATTGCCCATATTGATCATGGTAAATCAACTTTGGCTGATCGTATTTTAGAATTAACTAATGCCATTTCAAAAAGGGAAATGAAAAATCAATTGTTAGATTCACTGGATTTAGAACGTGAACGTGGCATTACAATTAAACTAAATAGTGTACAGCTTAAATATCAATCATTAGATGGTCATACTTATTTGCTTCACTTAATTGATACTCCAGGTCATGTTGACTTTACTTATGAAGTATCGCGTAGTTTAGCAGCATGTGAGGGTGCCATTTTAGTAGTTGATGCTGCTCAGGGTATTGAAGCACAAACTTTAGCAAATGTATATTTAGCATTAGATAATGACTTAGAAATTATTCCTGTTATTAATAAAATAGATTTACCAAGTGCTGAACCAGAAAAAGTTAAAGAAGAAATTGAAAAAGTATTGGGTTTACCTGCTGATTATGCGCCTTTAATTTCTGCAAAAACAGGTATTAATATTCGCGATGTTTTAGAAGCAGTTATTAAATATATTCCTTATCCAATTGATGCTGACGATAATGAACCATTACGTGCTTTAATTTTTGATTCATTATATGATAAATATCGTGGAGTGATGGCATTTATTAGAATCAAAACTGGTGTAATTAAAGTTGGTGATAAAGTAAGAATGATGTCAACTGGTGCTGAATATGAAATTACTGAATTAGGAGTACGCACACCAAAAGAAGAAAAGAGAGAAATGTTAACAGCTGGTGAAGTTGGTTGAATTAGTGGTGCAATTAAAATAATTAGTGATATTCATGTTGGTGATACGATTACTAGTGTTATTAATCCTGCTGATGCACCATTACCAGGTTATAAAACTTTAAAACCAATGGTTTATTGTGGTTTATATCCAATTGATACTAATAAATATCAAGAATTAAAGGATGCATTATATAAAATTCAATTATCGGATGCCTCATTAATTTTTACTGCTGAAACATCACAAGCATTAGGTTTTGGTTTTCGTTGTGGTTTTTTAGGGTTATTACATATGGATGTTATTCAAGAGCGTTTAGAGCGTGAATATAATTTAGTTTTAATTTCAACAGCTCCTTCTGTAATTTATGAAGTAAATTTAACTAATGGTGAAAAGTTAATAATTGATAATCCAGCAAAATGACCAACTTTGCAAACAATTAAAAGTGTAGAAGAACCATTTGTACAAGTAACAATAATGACACCAGAACAATATGTTGGTGCATTGATGCAATTATGTCAGGATAAACGCGGAACTTATTTAGATCTAAAATATGCTGATAATTTACGAAGAACTCTTATTTATAATATGCCACTGAATGAAATTGTCATTGATTTTTTTGATAAATTAAAATCATTATCAAAAGGTTATGCTTCATTAGATTATGAGTTAATTGGTTATCAGGAAAGTAAATTAGTGAAAATGGATATTTTATTAGCAGGTAATATTGTTGATGCATTATCTGTTATTGTTCATAAGGATTTTGCTTATGATCGTGGGCGTGTTTTATGTGAAAAATTAAAAAAATTAATTCCGAAACAAAATTTTGAAGTTGCTATTCAGGCTGCTATTAATAATAAAATTATTGCTCGTCAAACTGTCCAAGCAGTTAGAAAAGATGTTATTGCTAAATGTTATGGTGGTGATATTACAAGAAAAAGAAAACTTTTAGAAAAACAAAAAGAAGGAAAGAAAAAAATGAAATCGATTGGTAATGTTGAATTACCACCAGAAACATTTCGTGCTGTTTTAAAAATAGATGAAGAAAATTAAAAAAAATGTATATATATATATATATATTTGATTTGTATTTTTCTAAATTGAATTATTTGAAAATAAAAAAATAATTGACTTAAATAGAACAATTATTTTTTTATTTTTATAAATCATATTTTTAGATTAAAATCAGATTTCTCACAATTTTATGTTAAATATATAGTATTTTTTTTAATTCTGCAATTATTTCCATTTTAATTTTGATGTAATTTTTTTGCATTTCAATATTAATTAAATTTTCTTGAGTTTTTAACTGATTATTTTCTAAATTATTTTTAATTATTGCGTGACACTCAATTTCTCTAGAGTAATTTTTAATCATATTTTTTATGTTATTAATCATTTTATATTCCCCATTTCAAAGTTTTATAAATAATTTATTTATATTTTTGATTATATCATTTTATTTATAAAAATTATAAATAAAATGATATAATTTTCTATAATAAATCTAGTATTCATAGAAAAATAAATTAAAAGCAAGTTTAAATAAAATGATATAATAAAAAAACAATTCCCTAAGAACCTGTTTAGAATCTTTTAGAAAATAAGGTAAAATTACTATATATTTTAAAATAAGAGGTATATATGCATAAAAATTATCCAAGTCATGTTACTAAAGAACAATTTGAGAACATAAAATCAACTTTAGAAAACAGCAAAAAGAAAACAAAACCAAGAAATTTAGATTTATATGAAGTGTTTTGTGCAGTTTTATATGTATTAAAAAGTGGTTGTCAATGAAGAATGTTACCAAAAAATTTTCCAAAATGACAAACTGTATATTATTATTTCCAAATTTGAAGTAAAAACAATGATAAAGAACCTAGTGTATTGCAATTAATTTTAAAAAAATTAGTTAAAAAGATTCGTATTAAGAATCATCGAAAAGAAAAAACTAGTTTTTGTATAATTGATTCGCAAAGTGTTAAAAATACAGATACTACTGAAAATAAAGGTTATGATGCTGGTAAAAAGATTTCAGGAATAAAACGTCATATTGCAGTTGATACGCAAGGTTTACCACATGCAATTTACATAACTACAGCAGAAAAAACAGATCGTAATAGTGCTATCATAATGATTAAAAGTGAAAAAGAAAATCTTTCTACAGTTCAAAAAATAATAGTAGATGCTGGCTATACTGGTGAAAAATTTGCTTCTGCAATCAAAACAATCATAAATGCAAATGTTGAAGTTGTAAAACGTAATGAATTACATTCTTTTGTAGTACTACCAAAAAGATGAGTTGTAGAACGAAGCTTTGCATGATTAGAAAAATGCAGAAGATTATGAAAAAATTGTGAAAGAAAACTAAATACTAGTTTACAAATGGTTGTTCTGTCCTTTATTTCAATTTTATTAAAAAGATTCTAAACAGGTTCTTAAAGCAAGCAGCACTAATAATAGGCAGAAAATAGAAATTATTACTAAAAATAAAGTTAAATATAAAATTCGCACAATGTGTCGTTTTTTAAAACTCTCTAAATCAACATATTATTTTAATTTAAAGAAAAAAGAAAAAATTCAAAATAATATTTATGATGAAGCTGTTATTAGTGCTTTTAAAGAAAATAAAGAAGTTTATGGTACTAGAAGATTAAAAGTCATACTAGCAAACCAAGAAATTTATTTATCACGCAGAAAAATTAAAAAAATTATGAATAAGCATAATTTAATATCAAAATACACTAAATTATCATTCAAAAATCATCATAATAAAGTCAATGATAGTCAAATTACCAATCTTGTTAATAGAGACTTTAATAATAGAATTAAAAATGAAGTTATTGTCAGTGATTTAACTTATGTTCAAGTTAATGGTAAATGAAACTATATTTGCCTATTAGTAGACCTGTACAACCGCGAAATTATTGGACATAGTGTTGGAGTTAAAAAGATGCATCATTAGTACATCAAGCATTTATGCACTCAAATCGCTGTTTAAAAGATATTCAAATATTTCATAGCGATCGCGGTAATGAATTCAATAATAAAACTATTGATAAACTTTTATTAGCATTCAATATTACCCGTTCTTTAAGCAAAAAAGGATGTCCTTATGACAATGCTGTTGCTGAAGCAACTTTTAAAACTTTCAAAACAGAGTTTATTAATGATAAAAATTTTACATCATTAATCCAATTAAAATTAGAATTATTTGATTACATAAATTGATA
Source organism: Spiroplasma ixodetis (assembly GCF_027923845.1). GTDB lineage: Bacteria > Bacillota_I > Bacilli_A > Mycoplasmatales > VBWQ01 > Spiroplasma_E > Spiroplasma_E ixodetis_A. The sequence goes on along the minus strand of NZ_AP026933.1, from coordinate 1,093,139 downwards.
TAACAACATAAGAATTCACAGCACTCTAAACTACCTAACTCCCGTTAAATATCATGAACAAATGTCTACCAAAAAATAGTCCTAAAAAGGGTTGCCATTCCAAAAGATTTCAGGAATAAAACGTCATATTGCAGTTGATACGCAAGGTTTACCACATGCAATTTACATAACTACAGCAGAAAAAAAGATCGTAATAGTGCTATCATAATGATTAAAAGTGAAAAAGAAAATCTTTCTACAGTTCAAAAAATAATAGTAGATGCTGGCTATACTGGTGAAAAATTTGCTTCTGCAATCAAAACAATCATAAATGCAAATGTTGAAGTTGTAAAACGTAATGAATTACATTCTTTTGTAGTACTACCAAAAAGATGAGTTGTAGAACGAAGCTTTGCATGATTAGAAAAATGCAGAAGATTATGAAAAAATTGTGAAAGAAAACTAAATACTAGTTTACAAATGGTTGTTCTGTCCTTTATTTCAATTTTATTAAAAAGATTCTAAACAGGTTCTAAGAAATTGATAAAATTTTAATTTATAATAAGTATATTAATAATAATTACTTAAATGGGGAGTAGGGGGTTATGTGAAAATTTTATTAAAAATAATTGATTGTTTGAACCCAATTTCTATTTTTAAAAGTATTAAAAAGTATATAGAAAATAGAGCTAAGATTGAAGCAAAATTAATTGATAAAGAAAAGCAAAGACAACATGAAAAAGATTTACAAGATTCTAGATTTAAACATGAATCACTTGAAAATGAAAAAGACAGAAAATTACAAAAAGAATTAGCTGAAGAAAAAACTAAAAGATTAGGGTTAATATTAAAAAATAAATTAAGGCTTTTCTCCCTTTATGTACTATTTTTAAATCTTATCACATAAATGCTGAGAAAAGCCTATCTACGAACTTCTCCCCACATTTTTAAATAAAACATAGCATTACAGTTTCAAAACTAGGTATGTTATTGAATTTATATGCAGCTTCTTTTGCATATAAATGAATATGATGTTTTGCAACTTTGATATGTGTTTTAAATGTTCTTCGTATATGTTTTCATACTGACTCAATTTGGTTGGTATTTACACCAGTTTTTGAAACATAGCCATCTTGATGGTTAACTGTTTCATGCTTAGTGAAAACCGATTTCAAATCGCGATATCCTTTTCAAAAATCAGTATGTACAACACACTTTGAAGAAATGTGGTTTATTGCAAACTGCAAAAGATTTTTACTGTTTGCGTTTTTCAATACTTTCACAATCAGATTGTTGGTTGTTTTTTCATAAATACCAACAATCAAGGTTTTATTCAACAAGGATCTTCCTTGTTTTTTAAACCCCATATGTGAAAGATACATTTCATCCATTTGCACTATGCCTTCAACAATGAATTGAGGTTTTTGTTTAGCAATGGCACTTCGGATTTTATGACCCATTCTTCAAGCTGTTTTCAAGGTCACTCCCAATTCTTTTGCAACATCAGTTGATGGAATTCCATGTTTGGTGTTTATTCATCTAAAAATGAGATAAAACCAAGATATTAAAGGTGTTTGTGACTTTGAAAATATAGTGCCCGTGAGAATACTGAATGTTTGATGACATTTCAAACATCTCATTCTTCTTAAATTAGAAGTATTCAAATTAAAACTAGAACACCTACTACATTTGATTTGTTTCAAACTTGCTATATATGCAAGACATTGTTTTTCAGTTTGAAAAGTATTATTGAACTCATTCAATTTCATTGTTTCCTCCACAAGTACATGTGGGGAGAAGTTCGTAAATTAATTATAAATAGACAAAATTATTATTTAAAACATGATAATAATCCTAAATTAGAATTAGAACTTAAAAGAAAACGAATTAAAGGTAAAAAAATAAAGTAATATTGTATTTACAAAAATATGAGGTTAAAATTGATATAATCACTCTATTGAAGGTGATTTTAAGGAGTTTTGATAATGGATTTAAATATCAATAAAAATTTAAAAACAAAAGTTTTAAATAATTTTTTAAATTTATTAGCAATTAATTTAGCAGATACTTATTTAGAAACCTTAAAAAAATATAAATCAAAAGATGTAGATGAATTAGTATTAAATTTTTTAGATCAAGTAGTTTATTTAGTGGATGAAGAAATTGATATAACAAACGTTAAAAATAGTTCTAAAATATCCAAAATGAATACTAAACAAAAAGAAAAATTTAATAATGCTTTAAGAAAAGATAATAAATATCGAAAAATGTGTTCAGTTCTTAATTTTATATATCGAGTAATAAAAGAAGAAGAAACACAAGAGCAAGTATTCAATAATATATATCATTTTTATGAAAAATCTGATGCTGAAACTTTAGAAATATTTTCTAATGATTATAAAGAAAAAGAAAAATTTGATTTTTTTAATGAAATAAAATTAAAGTTAAAAAATAGTAATAGTTTTTTATATAAATCAAATTTACAAGCAAATATATAAGTTTTAATATATGTAAAAATATAATAAATTAAAGTATTTTTAAAAAAGAACTAACTTAAAATTAGTTATTTTAAATTAGATTATTTATTTTTATATATTCCATCAGTAGTTGTTGCATAAATAGTAAAATTATTAGAATTATAAATCAATTCGTTAATTGAATTTAGTTTATTTTCATTCATTAAATTAAAGTTGTTTTCTTTATAACTTTTTCATATATTACCATCTTTATCACCAACTAAAACTCCTGTTCCAAAAGTTATTACTGTTGTATTTATTGTTTCTAAAGTTTGCTTATATGGTAAAAAATTAGCAATAGTAACACGTTTATAATAAACTTTTTTACTGTTGTTAGTAACAAAGACTGTTTCTTTATTATCAACAGCAATGCTTGTAATACCACCATCTTCTAGTTGCTCAACTAAATTAAAAGGATTACCCCCAATACTTTTAAAAATCATTCCTTCTGTATTACCGGCATAAATTAAGCCATTTTTAGTTGTTTTTAAAACTGTAATGTTACCTGTTGCCCCATCTATTTTTTCTAATTCAGTTGTTGGACTTGAATTAGTATATACCCCTTCATTTGTTCCTATATAAATATTATTTTCTTTGTCAAAAGTCATTGCTAATAATTGGTGTGAACTTAAAGTATATTTTTCAGCAAGTTGATCATTTTTAAGAATATAAACTTTTAATTCATTATTTTTTTCATTATAAGTTCCAACGTAAATTGTTCCATTAGGTGTTGTAATTAGTGATTTTATTTTATAATCATAATTAAGTAAATTTATTTCTTCAAAAGATTGACCATTGTCACTTTTATAAACAATACCTTTATTATTAACAGCATAAGTTTGCTCACCGTTAAAAGTGGAAATGTTTAGTAATCTGTGTAACTTACAAAAATAACTATGTTTAATTAATTCTAGTAAATATAATTAAATGACTAGAAAGAGTGAGTTACAGATGGCTAAAAAAGATAACTTTAATAATAATGATCCAATATCAAAAGCAGTAGATTTATTACTAGAAAATACTGAAGATTTAACAACAGTTTTTAAACCTGGCGGTTTATATAAAGAATTAACAAAAAGATTAGTTGAAAAAATGTTGAATTCTGAAATGCAAAATTATTTAGGATATGAAAAAATCAACATAGTACTACTGAAAATGCTCGTAATGGTACAAGTTCAAAAAAATTAATAACTCAACAAGGTAAAATTGAAATTGATGTACCAAGAGATCGCAATAGTAATTTTACTCCTGTAATAGTTCCTAAAAGGCAAAGAAGATTTGATGGTTTTGATCAACAAGTTCTTTCCTTGTATGCAAAAGGAATGACATTATCTGACATTAGAATGCAGTTGCAAGAGTTATATCATGGTGCTGATATTAGTGAAAGTGTTATTAGTCAAATTACTGATGATGTTATTGATGATGTTAAAGCATGACAAAATCGACCATTAGAAAGTATTTATCCTATTGTTTATTTTGATTGTATAGTAGTTAAAGTACGACAAGATAAACGGATTATTAACAAATCAGTTTATATAGCATTAGGAGTTGATTTAGAAGGCAAAAAAGATGTTTTAGGATTATGAATTAGTGAAAATGAAGGTTCTAAGTTTTGATTATCTAATTTCACAGAAATGAAAAATCGTGGCTTAAATGATATTCTTATTGCTTGTAGTGATAATTTAACAGGCATGTCAGAAGCAATACAATCAGTTTATCCTAAAACAGAACATCAATTATGCATTGTTCATCAAATTAGAAATAGTTTAAAATATGTTTCATACAAACATCGAAAAGGTCTAGTTGCAGATTTAAAACCAATTTATAGTGCATGTAGTGAAGAACAAGCAATGCAAGCTTTAGAATCGTTTGAAAGTAAATGAAATAAACAATATCCTCAAATTACTAAATCTTGATATAAAAATTGAGATAATTTAATGGTTTTTATTAGTTATCCAGTAGAAATCAAAAGAGTGATTTATACTACAAATGCTATTGAATCTGTTAATAGTCAATTACGAAAAATCATCAGAAATAAAAAAGTTTTTCCTAATGATATGGCAGTTTTCAAAATATTTTACTTGGCAATTGAAAATATAACAAAAAAATGAACATTGCCTATTCAAAATTGAAATACAGCAATTGCTCATTTTATGATAAAATTTGAAGACAGAATTAATCTAAATTAGTAACTTTGTAAAACAAAGATATACAGATTATTAAAAAGCCTCTTAGAACCTGTTTAGAATCTTTTAGAAAATAAGGTAAAATTACTATATATTTTAAAATAAGAGGTATATATGCATAAAAATTATCCAAGTCATGTTACTAAAGAACAATTTGAGAACATAAAATCAACTTTAGAAAACAGCAAAAAGAAAACAAAACCAAGAAATTTAGATTTATATGAAGTGTTTTGTGCAGTTTTATATGTATTAAAAAGTGGTTGTCAATGAAGAATGTTACCAAAAAATTTTCCAAAATGACAAACTGTATATTATTATTTCCAAATTTGAAGTAAAAACAATGATAAAGAACCTAGTGTATTGCAATTAATTTTAAAAAAATTAGTTAAAAAGATTCGTATTAAGAATCATCGAAAAGAAAAAACTAGTTTTTGTATAATTGATTCGCAAAGTGTTAAAAATACAGATACTACTGAAAATAAAGGTTATGATGCTGGTAAAAAGATTTCAGGAATAAAACGTCATATTGCAGTTGATACGCAAGGTTTACCACATGCAATTTACATAACTACAGCAGAAAAAACAGATCGTAATAGTGCTATCATAATGATTAAAAATGAAAAAGAAAATCTTTCTACAGTTCAAAAAATAATAGTAGATGCTGGCTATACTGGTGAAAAATTTGCTTCTGCAATCAAAACAATCATAAATGCAAATGTTGAAGTTGTAAAACGTAATGAATTACATTCTTTTGTAGTACTACCAAAAAGATGAGTTGTAGAACGAAGCTTTGCATGATTAGAAAAATGCAGAAGATTATGAAAAAATTGTGAAAGAAAACTGAACATCTAGAATAAAGTAGACACAGAATTGTAACCTTTGTGTTAAAAATACTTTAAGGAAGGTGTTCATTTTTTTATGGCTAAATGACTATCAAAAGAAGAAAAGTTAAAAATAATAAAAATAAGTAAAATTAAAACAATTGATAAAACCGCATTAGAGTATGGTATTGGTCGATCATCAATAAAAGAATGAATTAAAGCATATAAATTATTAGGTGAAAAAGGTTTAGAATATGGCAATGGAATTCGTGCTAAAAAAACCAAAAGAACAGGTCGACCCAAATCTTTAAATTTTAATGAAATGACAAAACAAGAATTAATTGAATATATTGAGGCAATGAACGATATAAAAAGTATTTAGAAAAATCGACAAAAAAGAAGAAATATTTTGTGATTTTCTCATTGAAGAAAAAATATCAGATTAGTTATTTATGTTGATTATTAAATGTTTCAAAATCAGGATATTATAAGTGAATTAAGAATGGAATGAATGAATTTAATAAATGAGATACATTTTTAGCTAATATAATTAAAAATATTTTTTATGAATTTCAAGAAATTTATGGTTATAAAATGATAACTTTATGAATTAACAAAATTTATAATTTAAAATTAAAATTTCATATTGTATATAGATATATGAAAAATATGAGTTTAAAAGCTAAGGTTCGCATAAAAAAATTTGATTATAGAACTAAATCAGGAAGTTTAAGATATGATAATTTATTAAAACGTGATTTTTCAACTACTAATTTAAATGAAAAATTAGGTACTGATATAACTTATTTATTAACTAATGGTAAAACATATTATTTATCAATTGTTAAAGATTTTCATAATAATGAAATATTAGATTATAAAATAAGTGCAAGTTTAGACATGACATTTGTTGTCCAAAACATTATCCAAGCTTGAGTTAATGCTCAAAAACCTACTTCATGAATTTTACAATCAGATCAAGGATTTCACTATACAAATCCTTCTTATAAAATTTTATGTGATGAATTAAAAATAAAAATTTCAATGTCTAGAAGAGGTAATTCCTGTGATAATGGTGCTACTGAAACTTGATTTGGAACAATGAAAACAGAATTTCTATATCAAATTCCAAGAAAAAATAGAACTATTGAATGAATACAAGACAACTTACCTAAATATATTTACTTTTATAATAATTATCGACCTCAAATAAAATTAAAAGGAATGAGTCCAATCGAATATCGATTAGCTCATTCCAAACCAACAAATAATTACTTCATACCTATAAATTTAACACTTACAAACGCTATTTTATAAAATTTAATAAAAGGTTACTTTTATTGTCCACTTTTCTTGACAAGTTCAAACTAAATACTAGTTTACAAATGGTTGTTCTGTCCTTTATTTCAATTTTATTAAAAAGATTCTAAACAGGTTCTTAAAAGTTAAACTATTAATTTCACCAGTAGTGCCTGTCATTTTGTTAAAACTAATTTTAGAAACATTGTTTTTATTTAAAAAAGTAGTATTTTGATTGCTATTAATTATTTTATTATTTGATAATATCATCCCTAAACTTGTAACACTGGTAATTAATAATAACAATTGTTTAAATTTCATTTTCATTCCCCCTTTTTTTAAAAAATAAATTAAGATTTATCAAAAATACATTATTTTTTGTATTTGTTTTTTGGTAAATCTTAATTTAAGTTTATATTTGCAAAAAATAATATACAATAAAAAATCTAAAAAAATGTGAATTACAATTACACTTTATCAAAATTATATATGCAATATGTATTGTTTGTCTTTATTTATATTGTGATTCTTAGTTAGTTATGGTATTCTATTATGGTATTCTATATTAAAAGATGGTCTTGTAAGTGAGGTGTTTGTTATGTTAAATTTAGATTTTGTTGGACCTCACGTCATTACTGATACTTATGGTGGATGATTTCATGTTTATGCATTTGCTATTATGTCAGGTATTTTTGCTTCAATTATTGCTTCTTGAGTAAAATTTAAACGTTATCGTGTTCCTACTGATTCTTTAGCATGATCAATAATATTTATTATTCCTGCTTCATTATTTGGTGCTAGTTTTCTTGGTAAGGATGATCCTGATAAGTCAATTAGTTTTTTTGAAAAATTTGCATTTTGAAAACCAGGGATGTCTATTCATGGTGGTGTTTTATTTGGCATTATTGCTGGTGCAATTATTTTTTACTTTGTTGGTCGTAAGTATAAAATATCATTATGAATATATGGCGATTTAATTATTCCTAATATTTTATTAGGGCAGATATTAGGACGTTGAGGTAATTTCTTTAATCATGAATTACTTGGTAACGTTGTAAGTTATGATTCATTATCATGATTACCTGCTTTTATTCGTGATAATTGTTTTAAATTAATTGGTGGACCAAGTGGTAATCCCGAAACGATTAATGGTGAAATTGTTTATCGTGCACCAATATTTCTTTATGAATCAATTGCTAATTTAGGTTTATGATTAGCGATTACATTTATTGTTCCAAATCTTGGTAAATGATTTGGTAAAAAGCCATCAAAAGTGGAACCAGATAAGTTTCAATTTGATTTTAAAGATAATTTTAAATACTGAGGAAAAATAACTTTTAATCCAAAATATTGAAATAAAGTAAATCGTGACCCAAAGCATTTGACTTGAACTAAAATGTGAAATGAAGTTTACTATTATAATCAAGTACCAAAAAATGTAGTAAATAAAGCATTAGCAGAAGTCAAACTTTCTGGTAAGAAAATTAATGATTATATAAATAAAAGCAAAAAACTTTATGAAATAAATAATCCACATCATTATCGAATGATGCATGCAGGTGTTCAAATGGGACTTTACTTTTTTGGATGAAATTTAATTAGATTTATTTTAGAGTTACAGCGCCCACCAGAAGATTTATTTTTAATTAATCGTCCAATCCTTGATTATACAATTTTATTATTGATTACTTTCTTTGGTCTGTTTCTAGCAATATTTGCACAATTTGTTGAAGCAAAATATTTACGTAGCGAAGGATGAACATATGAAAAAGAATATTAATAATATTCTTTTTTATTATTAAAATAATTATTATAACAGAAAATAAGCTATTAAATAGATAATATTAATTAGATTTGGTGTTTTTGTTATAATATTTATATACTAATGTATGAGGTGAAATTAGTGTTAGCAGTAGTAAGTGATGATAGTAGTACTAATACCATTAAGTTTTTAGGTTTTGAGATTCCAATTACTACTTTTTTATATTCAATGGGTGGGTTAGCACTTTTGATTTTTCTGTTATTATTATCAATTTTATTAATAATGTATTTACGCAAAAGGATTTCTATTAAAGGATACTTAAGTTTAGAAGAAAAAGATTATCAATTTGAAGATAAAATTTTGGAAATTGAACATGAAATTGCCAAATTACAAAGAAAATTTTATTCAAGTAAACATATTTCTAAAAAGACAAAAAAATATTTTAACTAATTAAATGTAGGTGATGTATATGTCTAAAATAAAATTTAAATTATTTGATAAATTTTTTTCACAAAAAAATAGGTTATCAGATAAAGAAGATTATCAAAAATCAACTAATAATAACACTTATTTTAGCAATGTTGTACCACCAATTAATAAAAATAAAGAAAATATTCATAATTCTGATTTTAATGAAAACGATTATAATGAAAAAAAATATGATGGTAAAAATATACAAGTTACTAGTTCTTATATAATACCTTTACAAGAAAAAAAGACAGTGCCGATCAATGAAAACTTTACTAAAGAAAAAGATATGTATTATGATCAACCACAAACATTTAATACTATGGAAATAGTTAGTTATAAAAATAGTTTTAAAATTCCAAAACCAATTAGCAGAGAAATTAAATCAGAGAAGCTAAAACAATTGATTTTATTATTTATTGGTGTTATGACATTAATTATTGCTTCAACTTTTACTAGTTTATATTTTGGTATGATTAACATAAAAATTATTCCTCATCCTGTAATTACTATTCCATTAGCAATTATTGCTCTTACTATTATTTTGATTAATATTATTGAATTTGTGACATTAAGAAGAGAAGTGGATTTATATATTGAAAGAACACTAAAAGGATCGCTATTACCTCCTAATTTTATAATTAGAAATTATCGTAAAATTCATGCTAACTTGATAATTATTAATTGAATAAGTATTAGTAGTTATATTGTTCTTGGTATTATTATTGGCATTATGTTTTTGATTAGTGGTCAGAAATTAACTTTTATTATTCAAAAATGAACAGTTAATGTTCCTGATATTATTAAAGATGCAATAACATTAACAATTATTTTAGGTGTTATTTTCTTTATTCATATGATTAATATTGTTATTTTTAAATTTCGTAAACGTAATATTATAAGTTATTATGGCTATGAAATTATTAATCCACAAGAGTTAAATCAGTACAAAAAAAAGATAAATAGAATATGTATGATTATTACTATTGGTTTTACTGCTTTAATATTTTTTGCAATTGTTATTCCAATATTTGTATTAAAAAGAAGAAAGAAAAAGTAGTTATTATTTATAATATATATATAGTAATAATCATTTTTATAAGGTGTTAATTATGTCAAAAAATTTAAATAAATGAGGAAGAAAAACAATTACTTTCAATGAATTCCAAAATAAAAAATGTCAATTTAAAAGTTGTGAAGAAAATATTTTTAGTCATAGTTTAGATTTAAATTATTTTAAAAAAATGATTTCTGAACATTTAACAAATTTAAATAAGGCTTTTCTCCCTTTATGTACTATTTTTAAATCTTATCACATAAATGCTGAGAAAAGCCTATCTACGGACTTCTCCCCACATTTTTAAATCAAACATAGCATTACAGTTTCAAAACTAGGTATCTTGTTGAATTTATATGCAGCTTCTTTAGCATATAAATGAACATGATGTTTTGCAACTTTGATATGTGTTTTAAATGTTCTTCTTATATGTTTTCAAACTGATTCAATTTGGTTGGTATTTACACCAATTTTTGAAACATAGCCATCTTGATGGTTAACTGTTTCATGCTTAGTGAAAACTGATTTAAAATCGCAATATCCTTTTCAAGAATCAGTATATACAAGACATTTTGAAGAAATGTGGTTTTTTGCAAACTGCAAAAGATTTTTACTCTTTGCGTTTTTCAATACTTTCACAATTAAATTATTGGTTGTTTTTTGATAAATGCCAACAATCAAGGTTTTATTCACCAAGGATCTTCCTTGTTTTTTAAAACCCATATGTGAAAGATACATTTCATCAATTTGCACTGTACCTTCAACAATAAATTGAGGTTTTTGTTTTGCAATACGTGTTCTGATTTTATGAGTCATTCTTCAAGCAGTTTTCAAAGTCACTCCCAATTCTTTTGCAATATCTGTTGATGGAATTCCATGTTTGGTGTTTATTCATCTAAAGATAAGATAAAACCAAGATGTTAAAGATGTTTGTGACCTTGAAAATATGGTGCCTGTGAGAATGCTAAATGTTTGATTACATTTTAAACATCTCATTCTTTTTAAATCAGAAGTATTCAAATTAAAACTAAAACACCTAATACATTTGTTTTCTTTCAAATTTGCTATATATGCAAGACATTGCTGTTCAGTTTGAAAAGCATTGTTGAATTCATTCAGTTTCATTATTCCCTCCACAAGTACATGTGGGGAGAAGTCCGTTAAATAAATTAGAACAAGAACAAGAGTTATTTAAATTTAGTAACTCTATATATGCAGATGATTTTTGTAAAAATCATTTAATTAAGATATACTTATCTTATCTAAAAGAAATTGATTTTATTAATTTTTTAGTTCCCCATTCTAATGAAACAATAGAATCATGATTTTTCAATTTTTTAATACATAATAAAACTAATGATGAATGATTAAGATACTATCATGATAATAAAGAACCCGATATTTTAAGACCTAGTTTAAAAAAAATAACGAACTTCTCCCCACATGTACTTGTGGAGGAAACAATGAAATTGAATGAGTTCAATAATACTTTTCAAACTGAAAAACAATGTCTTGCATATATAGCAAGTTTGAAACAAATCAAATGTAGTAGGTGTTCTAGTTTTAATTTGAATACTTCTAATTTAAGAAGAATGAGATGTTTGAAATGTCATCAAACATTCAGTATTCTCACGGGCACTATATTTTCAAAGTCACAAACACCTTTAATATCTTGGTTTTATCTCATTTTTAGATGAATAAACACCAAACATGGAATTCCATCAACTGATGTTGCAAAAGAATTGGGAGTGACCTTGAAAACAGCTTGAAGAATGGGTCATAAAATCCGAAGTGCCATTGCTAAACAAAAACCTCAATTCATTGTTGAAGGCATAGTGCAAATGGATGAAATGTATCTTTCACATATGGGGTTTAAAAAACAAGGAAGATCCTTGTTGAATAAAACCTTGATTGTTGGTATTTATGAAAAAACAACCAACAATCTGATTGTGAAAGTATTGAAAAACGCAAACAGTAAAAATCTTTTGCAGTTTGCAATAAACCACATTTCTTCAAAGTGTGTTGTACATACTGATTTTTGAAAAGGATATCGCGATTTGAAATCGGTTTTCACTAAGCATGAAACAGTTAACCATCAAGATGGCTATGTTTCAAAAACTGGTGTAAATACCAACCAAATTGAGTCAGTATGAAAACATATACGAAGAACATTTAAAACACATATCAAAGTTGCAAAACATCATATTCATTTATATGCAAAAGAAGCTGCATATAAATTCAATAACATACCTAGTTTTGAAACTGTAATGCTATGTTTTATTTAAAAATGTGGGGAGAAGTTCGTAGATAGGCTTTTCTCAGCATTTATGTGATAAGATTTAAAAATAGTACATAAAGGGAGAAAAGCCAAAAATAATTCCTAATACATTTATTTTTGAAACAACCAATTACCGAAAAATTTTCAAAAGTGCATAATATTGATAGTGAAATTAGATGATTTAATGAATCTACACATTATTTATCTATTCCTATAATTATAAGAAAGAATTATATTTTAAAAGAATATATAGGTACTACAAAAGAACAAGGTAGATTAAATGGCCCAGATTTTATTTTAGAAAATATAAATAATAAAAAAACATTAGGACTTGAAATTGTTGAATTAAATCCTGTGTTGTTTGTTTTTCCTAATGGAGTAAGAGATTTTGAAAAAGTTGGTAAAAAGTTAGATAAACAAATTAATGAACAAAAAGGTGGAAATTTTTATAGAAATTGAATTAATTTAGGCTTTTCTCCCTTTATGTACTATTTTTAAATCTTATCACATAAATGCTGAGAAAAGCCTATCTACGAACTTCTCCCCACATTTTTAAATAAAACATAGCATTACAGTTTCAAAACTAGGTATGTTATTGAATTTATATGCAGCTTCTTTTGCATATAAATGAATATGATGTTTTGCAACTTTGATATGTGTTTTAAATGTTCTTCGTATATGTTTTCATACTGACTCAATTTGGTTGGTATTTACACCAGTTTTTGAAACATAGCCATCTTGATGGTTAACTGTTTCATGCTTAGTGAAAACCGATTTCAAATCGCGATATCCTTTTCAAAAATCAGTATGTACAACACACTTTGAAGAAATGTGGTTTATTGCAAACTGCAAAAGATTTTTACTGTTTGCGTTTTTCAATACTTTCACAATCAGATTGTTGGTTGTTTTTTCATAAATACCAACAATCAAGGTTTTATTCAACAAGGATCTTCCTTGTTTTTTAAACCCATATGTGAAAGATACATTTCATCCATTTGCACTATGCCTTCAACAATGAATTGAGGTTTTTGTTTAGCAATGGCACTTCGGATTTTATGACCCATTCTTCAAGCTGTTTTCAAGGTCACTCCCAATTCTTTTGCAACATCAGTTGATGGAATTCCATGTTTGGTGTTTATTCATCTAAAAATGAGATAAAACCAAGATATTAAAGGTGTTTGTGACTTTGAAAATATAGTGCCCGTGAGAATACTGAATGTTTGATGACATTTCAAACATCTCATTCTTCTTAAATTAGAAGTATTCAAATTAAAACTAGAACACCTACTACATTTGATTTGTTTCAAACTTGCTATATATGCAAGACATTGTTTTTCAGTTTGAAAAGTATTATTGAACTCATTCAATTTCATTGTTTCCTCCACAAGTACATGTGGGGAGAAGTTCGTTAATTTAATTAAAATAGTTGAAGATAAAATTAATAAGTGAAAAAAATTTCAAAAAACTGATGAAAAGGCAATTGGAATAATATTAAATAATTCAGTTCCCGATATTTATATTTTTGAAATATCTTTAAAATTTTCCAAATTTAATAATGAAATTGATTATTTTTTTATTCTTTAAAACAAAATTATTTTTGGCTTTTCTCCCTTTATGTACTATTTTAATTTTATCACATAAATGCTGAGAAAAGCCTATCTACGGACTTCTCCCCACATTTTTAAATCAAACATAGAATTACAGTTTCAAAACTAGGTATCTTGTTGAATTTATATGCAGCTTCTTTAGCATATAAATGAACATGATGTTTTGCAACTTTGATATGTGTTTTAAATGTTCTTCTTATATGTTTTCAAACTGATTCAATTTGGTTGGTATTTACACCAATTTTTGAAACATAGCCATCTTGATGGTTAACTGTTTCATGCTTAGTGAAAACTGATTTAAAATCGCAATATCCTTTTCAAGAATCAGTATATACAAGACATTTTGAAGAAATGTGGTTTTTTGCAAACTGCAAAAGATTTTTACTCTTTGCGTTTTTCAATACTTTCACAATTAAATTATTGGTTGTTTTTTGATAAATGCCAACAATCAAGGTTTTATTCACCAAGGATCTTCCTTGTTTTTTAAAACCCATATGTGAAAGATACATTTCATCAATTTGCACTGTACCTTCAACAATAAATTGAGGTTTTTGTTTTGCAATACGTGTTCTGATTTTATGAGTCATTCTTCAAGCAGTTTTCAAAGTCACTCCCAATTCTTTTGCAATATCTGTTGATGGAATTCCATGTTTGGTGTTTATTCATCTAAAGATAAGATAAAACCAAGATGTTAAAGATGTTTGTGACCTTGAAAATATGGTGCCTGTGAGAATGCTAAATGTTTGATTACATTTTAAACATCTCATTCTTTTTAAATCAGAAGTATTCAAATTAAAATTAAAACACCTAATACATTTGTTTTCTTTCAAATTTGCTATATATGCAAGACATTGCTGTTCAGTTTGAAAAGCATTGTTGAATTCATTCAGTTTCATTATTCCCTCCACAAGTACATGTGGGGAGAAGTCCGTTATTTTTTTTATTTTAAAATGATTATTTTAGTAAATTTATTTTTTATGAAAGCAATAAAAGAATTTTAGAAAACAATTATTAGTAGATGAAATTAATGATTATAGATTGACATATTATAATAAAAGTTACCATTAGGTAACTTTTATTAGCTGAATTATACTTGTAAGTGCAAGTAAATAAAATTGCAAAAAATTCTCATATAAAAATTTCATAATGCTAAATTTAGTTTAGAAAAAGTAAGGAGTTTTTATATGAGTTATAAACATATTGGGATAGATGAAAGAATTTATATTGAGAATCAATTGAAATTTAAAGTTAAAATTAGTGAAATAGCTAAAAATCTTAATCGAAGTATTAGTACTATTATTCGAGAAGTTAATAGAAATAAAGATAATGATCATTATTTTTCATTAATTGCACAAAATAAAGCTGTAAATAGAAAAAAATCACATATTATTTTTCATAAGTTTAAATATAAAGATTTAGTCAAATATATACAACAAAAACTATTATTGGGCTGATCACCTGAACAAATTTATGGCAGAATTAAAAATTTTCATAAACAATGAGCTATCAGCTTTAAAACAATTTACAATTGAATTTATTCTGGATTATTTGATAAAGTTACTAGTAAAAATTTAAGAAGAAAAGGTAAAAAACGAAGATCTCAAGAAAATCCTGGTAAATTTAATGGTAAATCAATTAAAGAACGAGATAATAATGTTAATGATCGCATAACTCTTGGTCATTGAGAAGGAGATACTATAGTATCATCAAGAGGTAAAAGTAAATCATGTTTAATAACTTTAGTTGAAAGAGTATCACGATTTACTTTAGCAATGTTAGTTAAAAACAAAACTACTAAAGTTATTAATAAAAATATCATTCATTATTTATCAATTCTTCCTAAAAATATTGTTAAAACTATTACTTTTGATCGTGGTAAAGAATTTGCAAATTGACAACAACTTGAAAAAAGTTAGATGTGAAAATTTATTTTGCAAATCCATATTCACCTTGACAAAGAGGTACTAATGAAAATACTAATGGTTTAATTAGAGAAAAATTTCCTAAAAAATTTATTTTTTCAAAAACTAATAAAAATGAAGTTCATAAATTTATATTGTCTTTAAACCAAAGACCCAGAAAAATACTAAATTATCTTTCACCAATCGAATATTTGAATAGAAAAATAATTTAGTTGCACTTACCTTTACAATTTTGCATATAATAATATTGTGAGATTAGAAATAGTATTTATATTATTCATGTTCAATATGATTATTTAGTAAAATTATTGAATAATTAAAAGAAAATTACTTTTTAGAAAAGAAAGCTAAAAAATATATAATTAAAACAAAAGGGGAAAAAATATGAAAAAAATAAGGCTTTTCTCCCTTTATGTACTATTTTTAAATCTTATCACATAAATGCTGAGAAAAGCCTATCTACGAACTTCTCCCCACATTTTTAAATAAAACATAGCATTACAGTTTCAAAACTAGGTATGTTATTGAATTTATATGCAGCTTCTTTTGCATATAAATGAATATGATGTTTTGCAACTTTGATATGTGTTTTAAATGTTCTTCGTATATGTTTTCATACTGACTCAATTTGGTTGGTATTTACACCAGTTTTTGAAACATAGCCATCTTGATGGTTAACTGTTTCATGCTTAGTGAAAACCGATTTCAAATCGCGATATCCTTTTCAAAAATCAGTATGTACAACACACTTTGAAGAAATGTGGTTTATTGCAAACTGCAAAAGATTTTTACTGTTTGCGTTTTTCAATACTTTCACAATCAGATTGTTGGTTGTTTTTTCATAAATACCAACAATCAAGGTTTTATTCAACAAGGATCTTCCTTGTTTTTTAAACCCCATATGTGAAAGATACATTTCATCCATTTGCACTATGCCTTCAACAATGAATTGAGGTTTTTGTTTAGCAATGGCACTTCGGATTTTATGACCCATTCTTCAAGCTGTTTTCAAGGTCACTCCCAATTCTTTTGCAACATCAGTTGATGGAATTCCATGTTTGGTGTTTATTCATCTAAAAATGAGATAAAACCAAGATATTAAAGGTGTTTGTGACTTTGAAAATATAGTGCCCGTGAGAATACTGAATGTTTGATGACATTTCAAACATCTCATTCTTCTTAAATTAGAAGTATTCAAATTAAAACTAGAACACCTACTACATTTGATTTGTTTCAAACTTGCTATATATGCAAGACATTGTTTTTCAGTTTGAAAAGTATTATTGAACTCATTCAATTTCATTGTTTCCTCCACAAGTACATGTGGGGAGAAGTTCGAAAAATAAATCATTTATTAAAAATTTTGTTGTTACCTTCAATGTTAATAACTACTATTACATCCAATAGCAAGGCAGAAAAAACAGTTACTGATTATCATCAATTATACGTTCTTGGTGATAGTCTTTCTGATACTGGTAGTTTTGTTGGAGCTGGGAGTGACTTTGTCCAAAAATCACCATTAGCACCTTTATGAGTCGCTCAAGTAGAATTAGGAGATCCATATTATTTAAATCGCTCTTTCAGCAATGGTAAGGTTGCAGCTGAAATTTTAGCTAATAAATTACATTTAAACTTACAAGCAGGATGAAAATATACGATTTTAAATGATGCAGCAACTTATGAACAATTTGGTAATAACTATGCGGTTGGAGGCGCTGTTGCAGCTGAAAATGATTCATGAACAGGAGAATTTTATTCAAATCGTTTTAGCCTTCAACATCAAATGGCTGCTTTATTATCTCAACATCAAAATTTACAAAGTGATGATTTAGTCTTTCTTGAATCAAGAAATAATGATATGTTGGCTGCTATTGATAGTGGTAACTATTATAAAGGACTTGATATTATTTATAATGCAATTATAAAAGAAGGAGATATAATTCAAGAATTAATTAATAAAGGCATTCAACATATTGTTGCTACTGATGTTCCAGATTTTAGTCTTGTCCCAAAATATTATGAAACTAAATCGAAGTTTTAGCAAAACAATTATCTGATGCTTATAAAACACTTTGAAATCATGAGATATCTTTATATACAACTAATTATCCTAATTTTATTAGAAGATTTAGTTTAAGAGAAGAATTAAGTAAATATGCGTTGATATTTCAACAAGAAGGAAAAAATATTACTCAAAATGCAATTGAATCTGATTATGCTCATATGGCATTAGATGGTGCTGTTACAGCAACATATGTTAATGGTTCAACAAAAGAAACATTAAATAATTATTTCTTCTTTGATGAAGTTCATCCAACAAGATTAGTGCATCAAGCAGTTGCTGAAGATCTTTATAATTTAATTGAAAAGTGATAATGTTTTAAAACATTAGATATAACAATTAGTATATAAGATAAAAGTTCAAATTTGGAATATTATCAAAAACGAAAGTGTTTTCCAAATATTGAAACACTGAATAATCTTAAAAAAGTTTATTATTGAGGAAAAAATAAAAGTGTGATTATATATGAAACATTATGATATTATAACATTAACATAAAATATATTAATAATTTTGTGAGGTTGGAAACATGGTTTATATTGTTCATGGTCAAGATGAGTATTTAGTAAGAAAAAATATTGAACAATTAATTAAAAAAAATCATAAAAAAGAAAATTATGATTATAATCTATATGAATTACAAGAGGATACAATTGTTAATATTATTAATGAAATTCAAATTATGAGTATATTTGAAGAAAATAAAGTAATCGTAATTAATGATAGCAGTAATTTATGGCAAAAATATATTAAAGAAAAAAAATTTGTTAATGCTTTGCTTAATCATAATCAAAAAACAATGATAATTATTAAAAGTTTAAATGTTGATTTTAAAATTAGTAGAGAATTTCAACAATTTAATATTATCAAAATTAAAAATTATACAAAATCACAATTATTATTATTAATTAATAAAGTTTGCAATAGTTTTAAAGTTAACATTACTCAAGAAGTAACTAATTTTCTTTTAGAATACTTGCCAAATGATGTCAGTATTATTTTAAATGAGTTATCAAAATTAAGGTTAATTGGAAAAAAAATAACTTCAGATATTATTATTGAGGTGGTTCCTAAATATTTTGAAACAAATATTTTTAAAACTGTTGAATATATATTAAAAAAAGATTATAACAATTTTTGAACACAATATAACTATTATAATGTTATTAATTATGATAAAATTAAATTGATTAATATTCTTGTATATCAATTAGAATTAATTAGAGATATCAAAATTTTAGTTAAACAAAAAAAAAGTAATGAAGATATTTCCAATATATTAAATATTTCCAAGTTTCAAGTAAAAATATTAGAACAATATTTAAATATTAATTTAAATATTAATAATATTTTGTTAAAATTATATGAATTAGATTACAATATCAAAAAAGGAAAGTTTAATAAAAATATTGCAATTGATTTATTTTTTTTGAATATTTAGTATATAATTATAGATGTTTTAAACTCAAGAGGTGATACATATAATGAAAAGTAATAAAAATACTGATGTTACAGAAAAAAAGTTAGTAGAAGAAAATAGTGACATTACATTGGTTAAACCAAAAGTAAAAAGAGTTACAAAGAAAAAAACCGAAAAAGTGTACTCAGAAGAAGATTTAAATGTTGCATTATACTATGAAATATCAAGTACTATATATAACAGTTTAAATAATTTAATTGTTAGAAAATCTATTTTTGCTAATGAAGAACTTTTAAAAATTTTAGAATTACAAATTTCTAATTTATTTTTTCTTGAAAAAGAACTAAAAGAATTAAAAGATAAAAAGTATGCAATAGAATTTTTGCAGTTAATTTCTAATTTGGTAAATCGTAGTTTGAGTATTACTAAAAGTTCTCCTAAAAATCGTATTGAAATTCTTGAAGAGCGTAACTTATTAATAGTTACAATTACTAATATTTGTAAGACTGTGGAAAAAGAAAGTCTTGAACGAATAAGACAGTTTGATAATAATACTTTTAATGAATTAAATGATCAAATTACTGCATTAAATAATTTTAGTGATGATGCTACTGAGGTTAAGCCAAGTGTTACTCCAAATAATCAGAATGTTGATAATAATGTTGATACAAATCCTAATATTGGTGGCATTGGGAATCTAGGTAATAATTTAAATATTAATAATCTTGATAATAATAGTTTAGCAAATTTAGCGAAGTTAGGTGTATTACCGCAACATCCCGCCACAAATCCTAAATTTTACCCTTATATGAATAAACCAAAATATATTCCACTTTTAAAGAAAATATTATCAGCTTTTTTCTTATTAACAACAGTGCTAGCAATAGCTACTTATATACTAACTTATTTTATAACAGGTACTTTTCAAATTAAAGATAATAGTACATCACCCGTTTATTATAATTTTGCACAACAATCAAAAACTATAGTTTTCACTATTGTTACAACAATAGTTTTAAATGGAGGCTTTTTATATTCAATTTTAAAACCACCAAAATTAGGTCGTGATTTATATCGAACATCATATTTTTTAATAGTTATTTTAATTTTTTGAATAATTTATACAATTTCAAATTTATTTTATATGACAACAGATGATTCATTATTAAGAACATTTACTTCTTTTTTAGATAAAGGTTACAAAATTAATCCTAATGCTTTACCCTGATTAAAAGGATTAGCAACTTTTAAAGCTTTTCAAATATTAACATATATTACAGCAGCATCAGCAATTTTACCAATTGCTATTATACTAGTTATTGCTATTCTTAATCCAAAAATTGATCGTAATAAAATTATGAGAGCCAATTCGGAATATCAAAATGTTATTAATAATGCTTTAAGTGGTAAACCCTATGAAATCGATCCATCACTTTTTGATGATAGTTTAGATAATGATAATAAAAAAGATACAAAAGATCATAAATTTTGACGTAATAGTGATTTATTTAAATAATAAAATTAAAAAGGACTTTTAGTCCTTTTTAATTTTATTATTTTTAATTATTAGTTTTATTATGCTTGTCAACGTAATTTTGAACTTGCAACTATTGTGTTGAACATCTAGAATAAAGTAGACACAGAATTGTAACCTTTGTGTTAAAAATACTTTAAGGAAGGTGTTCATTTTTTTATGGCTAAATGACTATCAAAAGAAGAAAAGTTAAAAATAATAAAAATAAGTAAAATTAAAACAATTGATAAAACCGCATTAGAGTATGGTATTGGTCGATCATCAATAAAAGAATGAATTAAAGCATATAAATTATTAGGTGAAAAAGGTTTAGAATATGGCAATGGAATTCGTGCTAAAAAAACCAAAAGAACAGGTCGACCCAAATCTTTAAATTTTAATGAAATGACAAAACAAGAATTAATTGAATATATTGAGGCAATGAACGATATAAAAAGTATTTAGAAAAATCGACAAAAAAGAAGAAATATTTTGTGATTTTCTCATTGAAGAAAAAATATCAGATTAGTTATTTATGTTGATTATTAAATGTTTCAAAATCAGGATATTATAAGTGAATTAAGAATGGAATGAATGAATTTAATAAATGAGATACATTTTTAGCTAATATAATTAAAAATATTTTTTATGAATTTCAAGAAATTTATGGTTATAAAATGATAACTTTATGAATTAACAAAATTTATAATTTAAAATTAAAATTTCATATTGTATATAGATATATGAAAAATATGAGTTTAAAAGCTAAGGTTCGCATAAAAAATTTGATTATAGAACTAAATCAGGAAGTTTAAGATATGATAATTTATTAAAACGTGATTTTTCAACTACTAATTTAAATGAAAAATTAGGTACTGATATAACTTATTTATTAACTAATGGTAAAACATATTATTTATCAATTGTTAAAGATTTTCATAATAATGAAATATTAGATTATAAAATAAGTGCAAGTTTAGACATGACATTTGTTGTCCAAAACATTATCCAAGCTTGAGTTAATGCTCAAAAACCTACTTCATGAATTTTACAATCAGATCAAGGATTTCACTATACAAATCCTTCTTATAAAATTTTATGTGATGAATTAAAAATAAAAATTTCAATGTCTAGAAGAGGTAATTCCTGTGATAATGGTGCTACTGAAACTTGATTTGGAACAATGAAAACAGAATTTCTATATCAAATTCCAAGAAAAAATAGAACTATTGAATGAATACAAGACAACTTACCTAAATATATTTACTTTTATAATAATTATCGACCTCAAATAAAATTAAAAGGAATGAGTCCAATCGAATATCGATTAGCTCATTCCAAACCAACAAATAATTACTTCATACCTATAAATTTAACACTTACAAACGCTATTTTATAAAATTTAATAAAAGGTTACTTTTATTGTCCACTTTTCTTGACAAGTTCAGACATTGCTGTTCAGTTTGAAAAGCATTGTTGAATTCATTCAGTTTCATTATTCCCTCCACAAGTACATGTGGGGAGAAGTCCGATATACTTTTCACAAAATTCTTCAAGAAAGGGTCACCCCTAAGTTGCAAAAAACAATGTTTTAACTTAGTAAGGAGACCTTTTTTATGACAAGATATAATAAGGAATTAAAATTAAAAATCATAGAACAATATTTTGCTGGTAAATCTGCTACAACATTAAGTAAAGAAAATAAAATTAGCAGAAAAATAATTTATATTTGAATACAAAAATGATACTTACAAGGTGAAAAAGGTTTAGTTTCGATAAGAAGTAAAATTAAAAAACAAGAGGTAAATGCTGTGAGTAGAGATTTTAAGAAAAGACCAAAGGAATCATTAAAAAAATATGAAAAACGTGTTGAAAAAGAATTATTATTACTACAAACTAAAATTGAAATATTGGAAAAGTCTTATCTCTACCGCAGTCAAAATTGAAAAAACCACAAGCAAAACCAAAACAACCTAAAAAATAAACCATTTCATTTTAAACCTTATCTTTATGAATGTTATAAAATTGTTAAAATTTATTCTGAAAAAGGACTTAAAAAATATTTTCTATTAAATTTATTACAAATTTCTAATGAAGGATATCGCAAGTGAAAGATCCGTGGATGTCCAGAATGAAAACCAAAGTTTGATGATAGTTACGACCAAGCAATAAATTTAATCTTTTATGATGATGATAAAGATTATGGTTGTCAACAAGAATATGGTCATAAACGAATGGCTGCCATTTTAAAAATTGGTAGAAAAAAAGCACTTTCAGCAATGAAAAGGTTAGGTTTAAAAACAATTCATAAACAAGGAACTTATGGCAAAAAATCAAAATTAAAAGCCGAACATAAATTTATAGCACCTAATTTATTAAAACAAGCTAATAATACCATTAGTTTTAACGTTAATAAACCATTAGAACCTGTTTAGAATCTTTTAGAAAATAAGGTAAAATTACTATATATTTTAAAATAAGAGGTATATATGCATAAAAATTATCCAAGTCATGTTACTAAAGAACAATTTGAGAACATAAAATCAACTTTAGAAAACAGCAAAAAGAAAACAAAACCAAGAAATTTAGATTTATATGAAGTGTTTTGTGCAGTTTTATATGTATTAAAAAGTGGTTGTCAATGAAGAATGTTACCAAAAAATTTTCCAAAATGACAAACTGTATATTATTATTTCCAAATTTGAAGTAAAAACAATGATAAAGAACCTAGTGTATTGCAATTAATTTTAAAAAAATTAGTTAAAAAGATTCGTATTAAGAATCATCGAAAAGAAAAAACTAGTTTTTGTATAATTGATTCGCAAAGTGTTAAAAATACAGATACTACTGAAAATAAAGGTTATGATGCTGGTAAAAAGATTTCAGGAATAAAACGTCATATTGCAGTTGATACGCAAGGTTTACCACATGCAATTTATATAACTACAGCAGAAAAAACAGATCGTAATAGTGCTATCATAATGATTAAAAGTGAAAAAGAAAATCTTTCTACAGTTCAAAAAATAATAGTAGATGCTGGCTATACTGGTGAAAAATTTGCTTCTGCAATCAAAACAATCATAAATGCAAATGTTGAAGTTGTAAAACGTAATGAATTACATTCTTTTGTAGTACTACCAAAAAGATGAGTTGTAGAACGAAGCTTTGCATGATTAGAAAAATGCAGAAGATTATGAAAAAATTGTGAAAGAAAACTAAATACTAGTTTACAAATGGTTGTTCTGTCCTTTATTTCAATTTTATTAAAAAGATTCTAAACAGGTTCTTAGAAAAAATTGCTTTAAACATTAGTGAATTTAAAATTAATAATCAAAAACTATACTTGTGAGCATTTGTTGATTTTTATTCACGAAAAATATTACATCACCACTGATCTAAAAATCAAGAAAAATCACATCTTATAAAATCTTTAAAAGACATGTCTTTTAAATATAATTTCCATAATACGATTATTCATACTGATCGCGGAGTACAGTTTCGAACTCATGATTATTGAAATTATGCTAAAAAAAATAATATTCAATTAAGCATGACAGATGGCTATGCTTCATATCAAAATGCAATTGTTGAAACTGTATTTAAAACTTTAAAAGTTGTTTATTTTAAAAGACAAAAATTCAAAAATAAAAATACCTTTTTATTACATATGAATCATGCTATTTGAAAATACAATAATACAAGATTTCATACAATAATTAAAAATACTCCAGAAAGAGTATTTCAATTACTTTTTCACTAGAGTATAATTATTGCAACTTAGGGGTGACCCTTTCACTATTAATGATTACTTTTGTTGTTTTATAAATAAAAGTTATTATATTGTATAATTAATTATGGCTTTTCTCCCTTTATGTACTATTTTTAAATTTTATCACATAAATGCTGAGAAAAGCCTATCTACGGACTTCTCCCCACATTTTTAAATCAAACATAGCATTACAGTTTCAAAACTAGGTATCTTGTTGAATTTATATGCAGCTTCTTTAGCATATAAATGAACATGATGTTTTGCAACTTTGATATGTGTTTTAAATGTTCTTCTTATATGTTTTCAAACTGATTCAATTTGGTTGGTATTTACACCAATTTTTGAAACATAGCCATCTTGATGGTTAACTCTTTCATGCTTAGTGAAAACTGATTTAAAATCGCAATATCCTTTTCAAGAATCAGTATATACAAGACATTTTGAAGAAATGTGGTTTTTTGCAAACTGCAAAAGATTTTTACTCTTTGCGTTTTTCAATACTTTCACAATTAAATTATTGGTTGTTTTTTGATAAATGCCAACAATCAAGGTTTTATTCACCAAGGATCTTCCTTGTTTTTTAAAACCCATATGTGAAAGATACATTTCATCAATTTGCACTGTACCTTCAACAATAAATTGAGGTTTTTGTTTTGCAATACGTGTTCTGATTTTATGAGTCATTCTTCAAGCAGTTTTCAAAGTCACTCCCAATTCTTTTGCAATATCTGTTGATGGAATTCCATGTTTGGTGTTTATTCATCTAAAGATAAGATAAAATCAAGATGTTAAAGATGTTTGTGACCTTGAAAATATGGTGCCTGTGAGAATGCTAAATGTTTGATTACATTTTAAACATCTCATTCTTTTTAAATCAGAAGTATTCAAATTAAAACTAAAACACCTAATACATTTGTTTTCTTTTAAATTTGCTATATATGCAAGACATTGCTGTTCAGTTTGAAAAGCATTGTTGAATTCATTCAGTTTCATTATTCCCTCCACAAGTACATGTGGGGAGAAGTCCGTTAATTATATTTGAGAAATTAGATAGAAACTCAGGAGGAACCATTGTGGAAAATTTAGTAAGTGAAGAAATAATTGAAGAAACGTATTCAAAAATTAAAGATAAAATTAGTAAGACAAGTTTGATAAAAGCAGATAAACTTTCTTCATTTTCTGGTAATAATATATTTTTAAAGTTAGAAAATTTACAAAAAACAGGTAGTTTTAAAATTAGAGGCGCTTTAAATAAAATTCTTAATTTATCAAAGGAACAGCAAGCAAAGGGTTTAATTGCTGCTAGTGCTGGTAATCATGCACAAGGAGTCGCTTTAGCAGCTTCAAGTTTAAATTTAGTATCAAAGATAGTTATGCCTGTAACAGCACCACTAGCCAAAATTGCTGCTACTAAAGAATTTGGTGGTGCTAAATGTACTGTTAAACTTTGTGGTAATATGTTTGATGATGCAATGTCTGAAGCATTAAGACTTGAAAAAGAAGAAGGGTTAACGTTAGTTCATCCATATGATGATAATTTTGTTATTGCTGGTCAAGGTACAATTGGTTTGGAAATATATGAACAAATGAATGCAATGGGTAAAGAAATTGATTATTGTTTAGTTCCAATTGGTGGAGGAGGACTTTTAAGTGGTATTTCAATTTATTTAAAAATTAAAAATCCAAATATTAAATTTATTGGTATTGAAGCACAAAATGTTGATTCTTATAATCAAGCTTTAAAACAAGGAAAACCATTTAAAATTCAAGGTAAAAGTTCAATTGCTGATGGAATTGCTGTTAAACAAACAGGGGAATTAACATTTAATATTTTAAAGAAAAATGTTGATAAAGTTATTACTGTTAGCGAAGAAGAAATTGCACAAGCAATGTTATTTTTATTAGAAAAATGTAAAATTGTAACTGAAGGTAGTGGTGCTGTTAGTGTTGCTGCTATTCTTTCTGGTAAATTAGATAAAATCATTGGTAAAGATAAAAATGTTATTTGTGTAATTAGTGGTGGCAATGTTGATATTACTACATTAGGAACAATTATTAATAGTGCCTTAATTAGTTCACATCGACGAGTTCCTTTTTCAGTTAACGGTAAAATTAATAATAGTACTATTACCGAAATTATTAATATTATTACTAAAAATGGTGCTTCTATTTATAAAATTCACAGTACATTTGATCGTAATAAATTAGATATTAGTAATTTTAGTATTTTTATAGTTATGGATACATCAGATGAATTTCAAAAAAATAAAATTTTTGCTGAGATTAGAGCATCAAGTTCTAACTTTACATTATTAGCTAAATAATTTTTGTATTTGGTATTTTATTAAAACAAAAATTTAGTTTAAAAATATCAATTATATTTTAAAAAGAGACACTATTAATAGTGTCTCTTTTTAAAATAAATTATAGTTATTTTGCTTTTGCAATTTAGTCATAATTTTAGATTTTTGACGAGCAGCTTTATTAATGTGATAAATGCCTTTAACAACAGCTTTATCAATTAAACTACATACTTCATTAACAAGTACTGTAGCATTTTCTGCTTTGTTTTTTATTGATATTTCAGCTTTTTTTAAAGCAGTTTTAACTTTAGATTTATAACTTTTATTAATTTCATTTCTTTTTTGGTTTGTTTTAATTCTTTTAATTTGTGATGCAATGTTAGCCATTTTTTCTCCTTTTTTGTTTTGAACATGTTTTATAGATTAATTACAACAAAAATAATTATAACAAAAATCATAAATGTTGTATAATATTTTTTATTTTTTCAGTATAATTAATGTGTTAGCTTTTTGTTAATAGTATATTTTAATTTTTTTACACTTTTAATGTAAATTATTTGTTTAAAAACTTTAATGATAAATGTAGGTGTGGTAAATAAATGAGTTACTATTTTCGTAACCCTTATCAATTTTCTTACCATAGTATTGGTAGGATTAGAACAAGATTAAAATTGCAAGACTTAAATGATATCCAATTACGTGAATATTGTTTAAAATTGATTAATGAGTCTTATGATATTGAAGAGACAAAAAGTTTTAAATATATTAGAGTAAATAAAACACATCTTTATTTTGTAATTAAAAAAGATGTTAATTTAATTTTAACAATTTCACCGATGAGTCCAACTAAACTATTAGCAGTAATCGAGGAAAATTTATAAATCAAAAAAAGAGGAATAAAAAATGGGAAATTTATCTAGTCAATGATGAATGTTAGCGCTTATAGGAGTAGTTTTAATAATTTTTATTTTTACAACCATTTCAGCAAAAAAGAAGAAAAAAGAAGAGAAAAAACAACGTCAAAAAGAAGTAAAAAATATTATTAAATCCTTTATGCGTGATGAATTAAAATTGCAACATAAAACAGTAGAATTTGAACAAGTAGTTTCACGTAGTAGTAAAGAATATCGCTATCGTGATGTTTTTGATGTAATTGTAAAATTATATGATTCTAAGAAAAATGATTTATTTGCAACTAAAGCATTTGAGGTAGAAGGATTTACTAAGCAATTATCAAAGAAAGAATTTGAAACAATTTGAAAAGTAAATTGTGAATTGGATTTAGAAGAAACACTTAAGAAAATTGAAATGTCAAAAAAACGTAGTGGTAAAATTAAAATAAAAAGAAAGACAGCAGAAGAAAAAACAGCAATTAAAAAAGAAAATGAAGCCGTTAAACTTGCAATTGAAGAAGAACGTTTACAAAATAAAGAAAATAAAAAACGTGCTAAAAATTTAGAAAAACCTAAAATTGCAATTCATGATAAATTTTCTGGATGAAAAGATAAATAAATCTTTATTTTTAAGTAGGCAATTGGGTGATATGTAATGAAAATTTATAAAGATGATTATAAGCATTTCCGTATTTGTCGAAAACTTTCATGATTTTTAAATGCAAAAAATTATGCTTTAGCTAAGCATTTAATTGAAGAGAAAAAGATAATAAATTTTGTTGAACTAACGCATACTAAAACAAGTAGTAAATTTAAATCTAATTTAATTACTATTTCTGATTTAGATGATGATACATTTGAAAATAATTATAATGAAGAAGATGATTCTGAATTTTATCTTGGTGAAACAATTGCAGATGGTATTGAAACTGGGCACTATGCTCAAGAATATTTTAAAGTAAAATATTCTTATTTTAATTTTGAGTCTGAACCGGGTAATAATGTCATAGAAATTATTAATAATAAAGAGTATGATGTTTTATTTGAACCAAGATTTGAATATCAGGGCTGTGTTACTAAGTGTGATATTTTAAAACGAAATAATGATGGTTGGGATTTAATTGAAGTAAAAGCAGTAACTTGAGTTAAAGAAGAACATATGTGAGATTTACTTTATCAGTATGATATTTTAACCAAATGTGGAATTAAACTAGTTAATACTTATATTATGTATTTAAATAATAATTATGTTAAGAAAGAAAAAATAGATTTAAATGAATTATTTATTGTTAATGGATCAACTTGGCAAAAAAGTCATAATACTAAAAAAAGTTTTAGTCTTTTTGAATCAATTCAAGATGAAATTTTAAATAATAATTTGAAATTACAATATGAAAATATTAAGAATATTATTAAAATTAGTGATATTGATGAAATAGTTAAATTATTAACTTTACCTTATTGTCATGAAAATAGTAATCAATTTTGTCCTCATATTTTTAAATATTTTTCTATTCATAATACTATTTTTGAATTATATCGTTTAAGAAAAACTAAGAAAGCATTGTGATATTATGAAGAAGATTTGTTAGAAATTAATGATGAAAGATTATTACCATTTTTAACAAAGTCTAATTTACATTTAAGACAATATGATGTAATTAAAAATGGTGAAAAATTAATTGATGGCAATAAATTTGTTGATTTAAAAATTGAATACAAAAAGTACCAATATCCAATTTATATGTATGATTTTGAGACTATGAAATCTGCAATACCTAAGTTTAAAAATAGTAAACCATATCAACAAATTCCTTTTCAATATTCTGTCCATGTATTATTGGCACCAGATTTTGATTTTAAAACTTATAAATCAATTAAACATTATGAATTTTTAGCAGATGGAAATGATGATCCAAGAGAAATTTTAACAAAAAAATTATGTCATGATTTAATTAATATTCATGGTAAGGGTACGTATGTTGCTTATAATCAATCATTTGAGAAATCTGTTCTTAAAAAATTAGCTTATTATTATCCTCAATATAAAAATAAATTATCATTAATCCATGATGGTACTATTGATTTACAAGATTTTTTTAAAGAATTTAAAATTTATAAAGAACAGTTTTATGGTTCTCTTTCAATTAAAAAAACTTTACCAGCATTTGAACCTTCCTTTTCTTATGAAGGATTAGTTATTAAAAAAGGAGATATGGCATCAGAAGTTTTTCGTAGAAGAGTTGAAAATAACATTAGTTTAACTAATTGAATTCATAATTTTCGTGAAAATATGTTAAAATATTGTGCTCAAGATACTTTAGGTATGGTAGTATTATTCTGACATGTAAAAAATATTATTGAAATGTACAAAGCAAAAATTGAGGGCGAAAATTATGAAAAAATTTAAAATTTTATTTATGGGTTCTTCTTTTTTTTCTGAAAATATTTTAAAAACATTGTTAATAACAATGAAAAATGAAGTTGAAATAGTTGGTGTTGTTTGTCAGCCAGATCGTAAAATTGGTCGTAAACAAGAAGTTGTTCCTTTAGCAATTAAACAATTGGCAGAAGAATATCAAATCCCTGTTTTCCAACCAGAAAATATTATTGAAAGTTTAAAAAGTTTACAATTATTAAATATTGATGTTATTCTTACTTGTGCTTATGGTCAATTTTTACCAAAAGCAATTTTAAATTTACCAAAATATAAATGTTTAAATATTCATGCTTCATTATTACCATCATTGCGTGGTGGTGCCCCTATTCAATGAGCAATTATTAATGGATTACAAACTACTGGTATTACATTAATGAAAATGGTAAGTAAAATGGATGCAGGAGCAATTTATGTTCAAGAACAAGTTTCAATTGGTATTGAGGATACATATACTTCTTTAGTTAATAAGTTGATAACTTTAGCAGAAAATATGTTAATAAAATATTTATTAAAAATCATTAATAATGAAATACAAGAGCAAGAACAAGATGAAAATAAAGTAACTTTTGGTTTAAATATTAAAAGAAGTGATGAAAAAATTAATTGAAATCTTTCAGCACAATTAATTTCATGTCATGTTCGTGGATTGTATAATACACCAATCGCTTATACTACATTGAATGATAATATATACAAAATTCATCAAGTAACAGTAACTAATGAATTATCAAATGCTCTGCCAGGAACAATTGTTGCAATAAATAAATTAGGTATTATTGTTGCCACTAAAACTAATAACATAGTAATTAAGGTTATTCAACCAGCAGGTAAAAAAGAAATTATAGCAGCTTGTTACTATGGTTCTAAAATTAATCCAATTGCAATTGGTTTTATCTTTAAATAGGCAAAATTGTAAAGGTAAGTGCAACTAAATTATTTTTCTATTCAAATATTCGATTGGTGAAAGATAATTTAGTATTTTTCTGGGTCTTTGGTTTAAAGACAATATAAATTTATGAACTTCATTTTTATTAGTTTTTGAAAAAATAAATTTTTTAGGAAATTTTTCTCTAATTAAACCATTAGTATTTTCATTAGTACCTCTTTGTCAAGGTGAATATGGATTTGCAAAATAAATTTTCACATCTAACTTTTTTCAAGTTGTTGTCAATTTGCAAATTCTTTACCACGATCAAAAGTAATAGTTTTAACAATATTTTTAGGAAGAATTGATAAATAATGAATGATATTTTTATTAATAACTTTAGTAGTTTTGTTGGAAATGTTTAGTAATCTGTGTAACTTACAAAAATAACTATGTTTAATTAATTCTAGTAAATATAATTAAATGACTAGAAAGAGTGAGTTACAGATGGCTAAAAAAGATAACTTTAATAATAATGATCCAATATCAAAAGCAGTAGATTTATTACTAGAAAATACTGAAGATTTAACAACAGTTTTTAAACCTGGCGGTTTATATAAAGAATTAACAAAAAGATTAGTTGAAAAAATGTTGAATTCTGAAATGCAAAATTATTTAGGATATGAAAAAAATCAACATAGTACTACTGAAAATGCTCGTAATGGTACAAGTTCAAAAAATTAATAACTCAACAAGGTAAAATTGAAATTGATGTACCAAGAGATCGCAATAGTAATTTTACTCCTGTAATAGTTCCTAAAAGGCAAAGAAGATTTGATGGTTTTGATCAACAAGTTCTTTCCTTGTATGCAAAAGGAATGACATTATCTGACATTAGAATGCAGTTGCAAGAGTTATATCATGGTGCTGATATTAGTGAAAGTGTTATTAGTCAAATTACTGATGATGTTATTGATGATGTTAAAGCATGACAAAATCGACCATTAGAAAGTATTTATCCTATTGTTTATTTTGATTGTATAGTAGTTAAAGTACGACAAGATAAACGGATTATTAACAAATCAGTTTATATAGCATTAGGAGTTGATTTAGAAGGCAAAAAAGATGTTTTAGGATTATGAATTAGTGAAAATGAAGGTTCTAAGTTTTGATTATCTAATTTCACAGAAATGAAAAATCGTGGCTTAAATGATATTCTTATTGCTTGTAGTGATAATTTAACAGGCATGTCAGAAGCAATACAATCAGTTTATCCTAAAACAGAACATCAATTATGCATTGTTCATCAAATTAGAAATAGTTTAAAATATGTTTCATACAAACATCGAAAAGGTCTAGTTGCAGATTTAAAACCAATTTATAGTGCATGTAGTGAAGAACAAGCAATGCAAGCTTTAGAATCGTTTGAAAGTAAATGAAATAAACAATATCCTCAAATTACTAAATCTTGATATAAAAATTGAGATAATTTAATGGTTTTTATTAGTTATCCAGTAGAAATCAAAAGAGTGATTTATACTACAAATGCTATTGAATCTGTTAATAGTCAATTACGAAAAATCATCAGAAATAAAAAAGTTTTTCCTAATGATATGGCAGTTTTCAAAATATTTTACTTGGCAATTGAAAATATAACAAAAAAATGAACATTGCCTATTCAAAATTGAAATACAGCAATTGCTCATTTTATGATAAAATTTGAAGACAGAATTAATCTAAATTAGTAACTTTGTAAAACAAAGATACACAGATTATTAAAAAGCCTCAATTTCCTTTGGAAAAGTATTTATATAATTAAAAAAAATAGTTCTAAGAACCTGTTTAGAATCTTTTTAATAAAATTGAAATAAAGGACAGAACAACCATTTGTAAACTAGTATTTAGTTTTCTTTCACAATTTTTCATAATCTTCTGCATTTTTCTAATCATGCAAAGCTTCGTTCTACAACTCATCTTTTTGGTAGTACTACAAAAGAATGTAATTCATTACGTTTTACAACTTCAACATTTGCATTTATGATTGTTTTGATTGCAGAAGCAAATTTTTCACCAGTATAGCCAGCATCTACTATTATTTTTTGAACTGTAGAAAGATTTTCTTTTTCACTTTTAATCATTATGATAGCACTATTACGATCTGTTTTTTCTGCTGTAGTTATGTAAATTGCATGTGGTAAACCTTGCGTATCAACTGCAATATGACGTTTTATTCCTGAAATCTTTTTACCAGCATCATAACCTTTATTTTCAGTAGTATCTGTATTTTTAACACTTTGCGAATCAATTATACAAAAACTAGTTTTTTCTTTTCGATGATTCTTAATACGAATCTTTTTAACTAATTTTTTTAAAATTAATTGCAATACACTAGGTTCTTTATCATTGTTTTTACTTCAAATTTGGAAATAATAATATACAGTTTGTCATTTTGGAAAATTTTTTGGTAACATTCTTCATTGACAACCACTTTTTAATACATATAAAACTGCACAAAACACTTCATATAAATCTAAATTTCTTGGTTTTGTTTTCTTTTTGCTGTTTTCTAAAGTTGATTTTATGTTCTCAAATTGTTCTTTAGTAACATGACTTGGATAATTTTTATGCATATATACCTCTTATTTTAAAATATATAGTAATTTTACCTTATTTTCTAAAAGATTCTAAACAGGTTCTAAGAGTTTTTCCAAAAACAACTTTTACTTTATTTCCATTAACTACTATTTGTTTATTAACATTATTAGCATTTAAAAATAATTTAAAATCAAACTCATAAAAATTATTAATAGTTTTTAAATCTTTAGTTTGACCTTTAAAAATAAGTGTATCATCTAATTGGGCATTAATAGTATACTGCATATTATTAATATAATAATGTGATAATAAATAATATTTTTCTCATCCTTCTTGTACTATCAAATAATTTGGATGGGTTTCTACTACTTTCAAATTAACATTTTCAATATTTATATGTTCATCTTTTTTAAAGTTAATATTAACTAAGGAAGTAAAAGTAAATACTAATAATAAAAAGTGGAATGGCAACCCTTTTTAGGACTATTTTTTGGTAGACATTTGTTCATGATATTTAACGGGAGTTAGGTAGTTTAGAGTGCTGTGAATTCTTATGTTGTTATATCAATTTATGTAATCAAATAATTCTAATTTTAATTGGATTAATGATGTAAAATTTTTATCATTAATAAACTCTGTTTTGAAAGTTTTAAAGTTGCTTCAGCAACAGCATTGTCATAAGGACATCCTTTTTTGCTTAAAGAACGGGTAATATTGAATGCTAATAAAAGTTTATCAATAGTTTTATTATTGAATTCATTACCGCGATCGCTATGAAATATTTGAATATCTTTTAAACAGCGATTTGAGTGCATAAATGCTTGATGTACTAATGATGCATCTTTTTAACTCCAACACTATGTCCAATAATTTCGCGGTTGTACAGGTCTACTAATAGGCAAATATAGTTTCATTTACCATTAACTTGAACATAAGTTAAATCACTGACAATAACTTCATTTTTAATTCTATTATTAAAGTCTCTATTAACAAGATTGGTAATTTGACTATCATTGACTTTATTATGATGATTTTTGAATGATAATTTAGTGTATTTTGATATTAAATTATGCTTATTCATAATTTTTTTAATTTTTCTGCGTGATAAATAAATTTCTTGGTTTGCTAGTATGACTTTTAATCTTCTAGTACCATAAACTTCTTTATTTTCTTTAAAAGCACTAATAACAGCTTCATCATAAATATTATTTTGAATTTTTTCTTTTTTCTTTAAATTAAAATAATATGTTGATTTAGAGAGTTTTAAAAAACAACACATTGTGCGAATTTTATATTTAACTTTATTTTTAGTAATAATTTCTATTTTCTGCCTATTATTAGTGCTGCTTGCTTTAAAATATCATTTTCCATTCGTAACTGTTTTAATTCTTTATTTGCTTGAATTAATTGTTTTTCTAAATCTGAAAGTGGATGGGTTACACTTTATTGGACACTAATTACGTAGACAAGTGAACAAATTTGTTAAAAGAAAGGAACTATAATTATGACCAATATTAACTCATATACCGACGAATTTAAAAAGCAAATAGTAGCTTTATATCAAAGTGGTAAGTCAGTGTCTTGTCTTGCTAAAGAATATAATGTTACAAGAGCAGCTACTTATAAATGAATTAAACAATTTACTAATT
Source organism: Spiroplasma ixodetis (assembly GCF_027923845.1). Lineage (GTDB taxonomy): Bacteria > Bacillota_I > Bacilli_A > Mycoplasmatales > VBWQ01 > Spiroplasma_E > Spiroplasma_E ixodetis_A. The sequence goes on along the minus strand of NZ_AP026933.1, from coordinate 1,057,735 downwards.
CAGGTAGTTTTAAAATTAAAAATAATCTTTCAGATTTAGAAAAACAATTAATTCAAGCAAATAAAGAATTAAAACAGTTACGAATGGAAAATGATATTTTAAAGCAAGCAGCACTAATAATAGGCAGAAAATAGAAATTATTACTAAAAATAAAGTTAAATATAAAATTCGCACAATGTGTTGTTTTTTAAAACTCTCTAAATCAACATATTATTTTAATTTAAAGAAAAAGAAAAAATTCAAAATAATATTTATGATGAAGCTGTTATTAGTGCTTTTAAAGAAAATAAAGAAGTTTATGGTACTAGAAGATTAAAAGTCATACTAGCAAACCAAGAAATTTATTTATCACGCAGAAAAATTAAAAAAATTATGAATAAGCATAATTTAATATCAAAATACACTAAATTATCATTCAAAAATCATCATAATAAAGTCAATGATAGTCAAATTACCAATCTTGTTAATAGAGACTTTAATAATAGAATTAAAAATGAAGTTATTGTCAGTGATTTAACTTATGTTCAAGTTAATGGTAAATGAAACTATATTTGCCTATTAGTAGACCTGTACAACCGCGAAATTATTGGACATAGTGTTGGAGTTAAAAAAGATGCATCATTAGTACATCAAGCATTTATGCACTCAAATCGCTGTTTAAAAGATATTCAAATATTTCATAGCGATCGCGGTAATGAATTCAATAATAAAACTATTGATAAACTTTTATTAGCATTCAATATTACCCGTTCTTTAAGCAAAAAAGGATGTCCTTATGACAATGCTGTTGCTGAAGCAACTTTTAAAACTTTCAAAACAGAGTTTATTAATGATAAAAATTTTACATCATTAATCCAATTAAAATTAGAATTATTTGATTACATAAATTGATATAACAACATAAGAATTCACAGCACTCTAAACTACCTAACTCCCGTTAAATATCATGAACAAATGTCTACCAAAAAATAGTCCTAAAAAGGGTTGCCATTCCAATTTATGCATCAATTGTATATATTTTCTTTTGTGGTTATTAATAATTTTTCTAAATTCTCTAACAATTGTTTTGCATTTAAATTTTTTTCGAACTTCTCCCCACATGTACTTGTGGAGGAAACAATGAAATTGAATGAGTTCAATAATACTTTTCAAACTGAAAAACAATGTCTTGCATATATAGCAAGTTTGAAACAAATCAAATGTAGTAGGTGTTCTAGTTTTAATTTGAATACTTCTAATTTAAGAAGAATGAGATGTTTGAAATGTCATCAAACATTCAGTATTCTCACGGGCACTATATTTTCAAAGTCACAAACACCTTTAATATCTTGGTTTTATGGAAATGTTTAGTAATCTGTGTAACTTACAAAAATAACTATGTTTAATTAATTCTAGTAAATATAATTAAATGACTAGAAAGAGTGAGTTACAGATGGCTAAAAAAGATAACTTTAATAATAATGATCCAATATCAAAAGCAGTAGATTTATTACTACAAAATACTGAAGATTTAACAACAGTTTTTAAACCTGGCGGTTTATATAAAGAATTAACAAAAAGATTAGTTGAAAAAATGTTGAATTCTGAAATGCAAAATTATTTAGGATATGAAAAAATCAACATAGTACTACTGAAAATGCTCGTAATGGTACAAGTTCAAAAAAATTAATAACTCAACAAGGTAAAATTGAAATTGATGTACCAAGAGATCGCAATAGTAATTTTACTCCTGTAATAGTTCCTAAAAGGCAAAGAAGATTTGATGGTTTTGATCAACAAGTTCTTTCCTTGTATGCAAAAGGAATGACATTATCTGACATTAGAATGCAGTTGCAAGAGTTATATCATGGTGCTGATATTAGTGAAAGTGTTATTAGTCAAATTACTGATGATGTTATTGATGATGTTAAAGCATGACAAAATCGACCATTAGAAAGTATTTATCCTATTGTTTATTTTGATTGTATAGTAGTTAAAGTACGACAAGATAAACGGATTATTAACAAATCAGTTTATATAGCATTAGGAGTTGATTTAGAAGGCAAAAAGATGTTTTAGGATTATGAATTAGTGAAAATGAAGGTTCTAAGTTTTGATTATCTAATTTCACAGAAATGAAAAATCGTGGCTTAAATGATATTCTTATTGCTTGTAGTGATAATTTAACAGGCATGTCAGAAGCAATACAATCAGTTTATCCTAAAACAGAACATCAATTATGCATTGTTCATCAAATTAGAAATAGTTTAAAATATGTTTCATACAAACATCGAAAAGGTCTAGTTGCAGATTTAAAACCAATTTATAGTGCATGTAGTGAAGAACAAGCAATGCAAGCTTTAGAATCGTTTGAAAGTAAATGAAATAAACAATATCCTCAAATTACTAAATCTTGATATAAAAATTGAGATAATTTAATGGTTTTTATTAGTTATCCAGTAGAAATCAAAAGAGTGATTTATACTACAAATGCTATTGAATCTGTTAATAGTCAATTACGAAAAATCATCAGAAATAAAAAAGTTTTTCCTAATGATATGGCAGTTTTCAAAATATTTTACTTGGCAATTGAAAATATAACAAAAAAATGAACATTGCCTATTCAAAATTGAAATACAGCAATTGCTCATTTTATGATAAAATTTGAAGACAGAATTAATCTAAATTAGTAACTTTGTAAAACAAAGATACACAGATTATTAAAAAGCCTCAAAAGCCTCGGTTTTATCTCATTTTTAGATGAATAAACACCAAACATGGAATTCCATCAACTGATGTTGCAAAAGAATTGGGAGTGACCTTGAAAACAGCTTGAAGAATGGGTCATAAAATCCGAAGTGCCATTGCTAAACAAAAACCTCAATTCATTGTTGAAGGCATAGTGCAAATGGATGAAATGTATCTTTCACATATGGGGTTTAAAAAACAAGGAAGATCCTTGTTGAATAAAACCTTGATTGTTGGTATTTATGAAAAAACAACCAACAATCTGATTGTGAAAGTATTGAAAAACGCAAACAGTAAAAATCTTTTGCAGTTTGCAATAAACCACATTTCTTCAAAGTGTGTTGTACATACTGATTTTTGAAAAGGATATCGCGATTTGAAATCGGTTTTCACTAAGCATGAAACAGTTAACCATCAAGATGACTATGTTTCAAAAACTGGTGTAAATACCAACCAAATTGAGTCAGTATGAAAACATATACGAAGAACATTTAAAACACATATCAAAGTTGCAAAACATCATATTCATTTATATGCAAAAGAAGCTGCATATAAATTCAATAACATACCTAGTTTTGAAACTGTAATGCTATGTTTTATTTAAAAATGTGGGGAGAAGTTCGTAGATAGGCTTTTCTCAGCATTTATGTGATAAGATTTAAAAATAGTACATAAAGGGAGAAAAGCCATTTTTTTTATTAAATAATAATAATACTTTTTTGGCATCTTGACTATTTAAACCTAAATTAATTAAAGGCTCTAAGAACCTGTTTAGAATCTTTTTAATAAAATTGAAATAAAGGACAGAACAACCATTTGTAAACTAGTATTTAGTTTTCTTTCACAATTTTTTCATAATCTTCTGCATTTTTCTAATCATGCAAAGCTTCGTTCTACAACTCATCTTTTTGGTAGTACTACAAAAGAATGTAATTCATTACGTTTTACAACTTCAACATTTGCATTTATGATTGTTTTGATTGCAGAAGCAAATTTTTCACCAGTATAGCCAGCATCTACTATTATTTTTTGAACTGTAGAAAGATTTTCTTTTTCACTTTTAATCATTATGATAGCACTATTACGATCTGTTTTTTCTGCTGTAGTTATGTAAATTGCATGTGGTAAACCTTGCGTATCAACTGCAATATGACGTTTTATTCCTGAAATCTTTTTACCAGCATCATAACCTTTATTTTCAGTAGTATCTGTATTTTTAACACTTTGCGAATCAATTATACAAAAACTAGTTTTTTCTTTTCGATGATTCTTAATACGAATCTTTTAACTAATTTTTTTAAAATTAATTGCAATACACTAGGTTCTTTATCATTGTTTTTACTTCAAATTTGGAAATAATAATATACAGTTTGTCATTTTGGAAAATTTTTTGGTAACATTCTTCATTGACAACCACTTTTTAATACATATAAAACTGCACAAAACACTTCATATAAATCTAAATTTCTTGGTTTTGTTTTCTTTTTGCTGTTTTCTAAAGTTGATTTTATGTTCTCAAATTGTTCTTTAGTAACATGACTTGGATAATTTTTATGCATATATACCTCTTATTTTAAAATATATAGTAATTTTACCTTATTTTCTAAAAGATTCTAAACAGGTTCTAAGAACCTGTTTAGAATCTTTTTAATAAAATTGAAATAAAGGACAGAACAACCATTTGTAAACTAGTATTTAGTTTTCTTTCACAATTTTTTCATAATCTTCTGCATTTTTCTAATCATGCAAAGCTTCGTTCTACAACTCATCTTTTTGGTAGTACTACAAAAGAATGTAATTCATTACGTTTTACAACTTCAACATTTGCATTTATGATTGTTTTGATTGCAGAAGCAAATTTTTCACCAGTATAGCCAGCATCTACTATTATTTTTTGAACTGTAGAAAGATTTTCTTTTTCACTTTTAATCATTATGATAGCACTATTACGATCTGTTTTTTCTGCTGTAGTTATGTAAATTGCATGTGGTAAACCTTGCGTATCAACTGCAATATGACGTTTTATTCCTGAAATCTTTTTACCAGCATCATAACCTTTATTTTCAGTAGTATCTGTATTTTTAACACTTTGCGAATCAATTATACAAAAACTAGTTTTTTCTTTTCGATGATTCTTAATACGAATCTTTTTAACTAATTTTTTTAAAATTAATTGCAATACACTAGGTTCTTTATCATTGTTTTTACTTCAAATTTGGAAATAATAATAGGCTTTTCTCCCTTTATGTACTATTTTTAAATCTTATCACATAAATGCTGAGAAAAGCCTATCTACGAACTTCTCCCCACATTTTTAAATAAAACATAGCATTACAGTTTCAAAACTAGGTATGTTATTGAATTTATATGCAGCTTCTTTTGCATATAAATGAATATGATGTTTTGCAACTTTGATATGTGTTTTAAATGTTCTTCGTATATGTTTTCATACTGACTCAATTTGGTTGGTATTTACACCAGTTTTTGAAACATAGCCATCTTGATGGTTAACTGTTTCATGCTTAGTGAAAACCGATTTCAAATCGCGATATCCTTTTCAAAAATCAGTATGTACAACACACTTTGAAGAAATGTGGTTTATTGCAAACTGCAAAAGATTTTTACTGTTTGCGTTTTTCAATACTTTCACAATCAGATTGTTGGTTGTTTTTTCATAAATACCAACAATCAAGGTTTTATTCAACAAGGATCTTCCTTGTTTTTTAAACCCCATATGTGAAAGATACATTTCATCCATTTGCACTATGCCTTCAACAATGAATTGAGGTTTTTGTTTAGCAATGGCACTTCGGATTTTATGACCCATTCTTCAAGCTGTTTTCAAGGTCACTCCCAATTCTTTTGCAACATCAGTTGATGGAATTCCATGTTTGGTGTTTATTCATCTAAAAATGAGATAAAACCAAGATATTAAAGGTGTTTGTGACTTTGAAAATATAGTGCCCGTGAGAATACTGAATGTTTGATGACATTTCAAACATCTCATTCTTCTTAAATTAGAAGTATTCAAATTAAAACTAGAACACCTACTACATTTGATTTGTTTCAAACTTGCTATATATGCAAGACATTGTTTTTCAGTTTGAAAAGTATTATTGAACTCATTCAATTTCATTGTTTCCTCCACAAGTACATGTGGGGAGAAGTTCGTAATAATATACAGTTTGTCATTTTGGAAAATTTTTTGGTAACATTCTTCATTGACAACCACTTTTTAATACATATAAAACTGCACAAAACACTTCATATAAATCTAAATTTCTTGGTTTTGTTTTCTTTTTGCTGTTTTCTAAAGTTGATTTTATGTTCTCAAATTGTTCTTTAGTAACATGACTTGGATAATTTTTATGCATATATACCTCTTATTTTAAAATATATAGTAATTTTACCTTATTTTCTAAAAGATTCTAAACAGGTTCTAAGAAGAACATTTAAAACACATATCAAAGTTGCAAAACATCATGTTCATTTATATGCTAAAGAAGCTGCATATAAATTCAACAAGATACCTAGTTTTGAAACTGTAATTCTATGTTTGATTTAAAAATGTGGGGAGAAGTCCGTAGATAGGCTTTTCTCAGCATTTATGTGATAAAATTAAAATAGTACATAAAGGGAGAAAAGCCATAATTAAAAATAAAACATTTATTAAATGATGCAAATATAATTCTATTATATTAATATTAGGAACTTCATTAATACTAAATATTATTTATATCCCAAAATTCTTAAATGGTACTACTAATCAAAATAGCATTACTACTAATATTGAAATTACAGCTATCAACGGCAAGGAAACTATCCTTGAAAAAACTAATTATATTACTACTTTTAATACACTTGGTAATTTATTAAGTGCTTGTTCTAATGATTTTACTGTTGAAAAAAGTCAATTGGGAAGATTTTTGGTTGCTGTAAAAGGTAAAAAAGGTACTCAAGAAGATAAAAAATTTTGATACATTGAGCATTGAAATGGTAAATAATTTATTGATTTTTCAGTAGGTATGAGGCTTTTTAATAATCTGTGTATCTTTGTTTTACAAAGTTACTAATTTAGATTAATTCTGTCTTCAAATTTTATCATAAAATGAGCAATTGCTGTATTTCAATTTTGAATAGGCAATGTTCATTTTTTTGTTATATTTTCAATTGCCAAGTAAAATATTTTGAAAACTGCCATATCATTAGGAAAAACTTTTTTTATTTCTGATGATTTTTCGTAATTGACTATTAACAGATTCAATAGCATTTGTAGTATAAATCACTCTTTTGATTTCTACTGGATAACTAATAAAAACCATTAAATTATCTCAATTTTTATATCAAGATTTAGTAATTTGAGGATATTGTTTATTTCATTTACTTTCAAACGATTCTAAAGCTTGCATTGCTTGTTCTTCACTACATGCACTATAAATTGGTTTTAAATCTGCAACTAGACCTTTTCGATGTTTGTATGAAACATATTTTAAACTATTTCTAATTTGATGAACAATGCATAATTGATGTTCTGTTTTAGGATAAACTGATTGTATTGCTTCTGACATGCCTGTTAAATTATCACTACAAGCAATAAGAATATCATTTAAGCCACGATTTTTCATTTCTGTGAAATTAGATAATCAAAACTTAGAACCTTCATTTTCACTAATTCATAATCCTAAAACATCTTTTTTGCCTTCTAAATCAACTCCTAATGCTATATAAACTGATTTGTTAATAATCCGTTTATCTTGTCGTACTTTAACTACTATACAATCAAAATAAACAATAGGATAAATACTTTCTAATGGTCGATTTTGTCATGCTTTAACATCATCAATAACATCATCAGTAATTTGACTAATAACACTTTCACTAATATCAGCACCATGATATAACTCTTGCAACTGCATTCTAATGTCAGATAATGTCATTCCTTTTGCATACAAGGAAAGAACTTGTTGATCAAAACCATCAAATCTTCTTTGCCTTTTAGGAACTATTACAGGAGTAAAATTACTATTGCGATCTCTTGGTACATCAATTTCAATTTTACCTTGTTGAGTTATTAATTTTTTTGAACTTGTACCATTACGAGCATTTTCAGTAGTACTATGTTGATTTTTTTCATATCCTAAATAATTTTGCATTTCAGAATTCAACATTTTTTCAACTAATCTTTTTGTTAATTCTTTATATAAACCGCCAGGTTTAAAAACTGTTGTTAAATCTTCAGTATTTTCTAGTAATAAATCTACTGCTTTTGATATTGGATCATTATTATTAAAGTTATCTTTTTTAGCCATCTGTAACTCACTCTTTCTAGTCATTTAATTATATTTACTAGAATTAATTAAACATAGTTATTTTTGTAAGTTACACAGATTACTAAACATTTCCTTTTTTCAAGTTGTTGTCAATTTGCAAATTCTTTACCACGATCAAAAGTAATAGTTTTAACAATATTTTTAGGAAGAATTGATAAATAATGAATGATATTTTTATTAATAACTTTAGTAGTTTTGTTTTTAACTAACATTGCTAAAGTAAATCGTGATACTCTTTTAACTAAAGTTATTAAACATGATTTACTTTTACCTCTTGATGATACTATAGTATCTCCTTCTCAATGACCAAGAGTTATGCGATCATTAACATTATTATCTCGTTCTTTAATTGATTTACCATTAAATTTACCACGATTTTCTTGAGATCTTCGTTTTTTACCTTTTCTTCTTAAATTTTTACTAGTAACTTTATCAAATAATCCAGAATAAATTCAATTGTAAATTGTTTTAAAGCTGATAGCTCATTGTTTATGAAAATTTTTAATTCTGCCATAAATTTGTTCAGGTGATCAGCCCAATAATAGTTTTTGTTGTATATATTTGACTAAATCTTTATATTTAAACTTATGAAAAATAATATGTGATTTTTTTCTATTTACAGCTTTATTTTGTGCAATTAATGAAAAATAATGATCATTATCTTTATTTCTATTAACTTCTCGAATAATAGTACTAATACTTCGATTAAGATTTTTAGCTATTTCATTAATTTTAACTTTAAATTTCAATTGATTCTCAATATAAATTCTTTCATCTATCCCAATATGTTTATAACTCATATAAAAACTCCTTACTTTTTCTAAACTAAATTTAGCATTATGAAATTTTTATATGAGAATTTTTTGCAATTTTATTTACTTGCACTTACAAGTATAATTCAGCATTCAGCATTTTAGAACTAATTTTTTTTTCTTTAATTATATAATCCCAATACGGACTTCTCCCCACATGTACTTGTGGAGGGAATAATGAAACTGAATGAATTCAACAATGCTTTTCAAACTGAACAGCAATGTCTTGCATATATAGCAAATTTGAAAGAAAACAAATGTATTAGGTGTTTTAATTTTAATTTGAATACTTCTGATTTAAAAAGAATGAGATGTTTAAAATGTAATCAAACATTTAGCATTCTCACAGGCACCATATTTTCAAGGTCACAAACATCTTTAACATCTTGATTTTATCTTATCTTTAGATGAATAAACACCAAACATGGAATTCCATCAACAGATATTGCAAAAGAATTGGGAGTGACTTTGAAAACTGCTTGAAGAATGACTCATAAAATCAGAACACGTATTGCAAAACAAAAACCTCAATTTATTGTTGAAGGTACAGTGCAAATTGATGAAATGTATCTTTCACATATGGGTTTTAAAAAACAAGGAAGATCCTTGGTGAATAAAACCTTGATTGTTGGCATTTATCAAAAAACAACCAATAATTTAATTGTGAAAGTATTGAAAAACGCAAAGAGTAAAAATCTTTTGCAGTTTGCAAAAAACCACATTTCTTCAAAATGTCTTGTATATACTGATTCTTGAAAAGGATATTGCGATTTTAAATCAGTTTTCACTAAGCATGAAACAGTTAACCATCAAGATGGCTATGTTTCAAAAATTGGTGTAAATACCAACCAAATTGAATCAGTTTAAAAACATATAAGAACCTGTTTAGAATCTTTTAATAAAATTGAAATAAAGGACAGAACAACCATTTGTAAACTAGTATTTAGTTTTCTTTCACAATTTTTTTCATAATCTTCTGCATTTTTCTAATCATGCAAAGCTTCGTTCTACAACTCATCTTTTTGGTAGTACTACAAAAGAATGTAATTCATTACGTTTTACAACTTCAACATTTGCATTTATGATTGTTTTGATTGCAGAAGCAAATTTTTCACCAGTATAGCCAGCATCTACTATTATTTTTTGAACTGTAGAAAGATTTTCTTTTTCACTTTTAATCATTATGATAGCACTATTATGATCTGTTTTTTCTGCTGTAGTTATGTAAATTGCATGTGGTAAACCTTGCGTATCAACTGCAATATGACGTTTTATTCCTGAAATCTTTTTACCAGCATCATAACCTTTATTTTCAGTAGTATCTGTATTTTTAACACTTTGCGAATCAATTATACAAAAACTAGTTTTTTCTTTTCGATGATTCTTAATACGAATCTTTTTAACTAATTTTTTTAAAATTAAGGCTTTTCTCCCTTTATGTACTATTTTAATTTTATCACATAAATGCTGAGAAAAGCCTATCTACGGACTTCTCCCCACATTTTTAAATCAAACATAGAATTACAGTTTCAAAACTAGGTATCTTGTTGAATTTATATGCAGCTTCTTTAGCATATAAATGAACATGATGTTTTGCAACTTTGATATGTGTTTTAAATGTTCTTCTTATATGTTTTCAAACTGATTCAATTTGGTTGGTATTTACACCAATTTTTGAAACATAGCCATCTTGATGGTTAACTGTTTCATGCTTAGTGAAAACTGATTTAAAATCGCAATATCCTTTTCAAGAATCAGTATATACAAGACATTTTGAAGAAATGTGGTTTTTTGCAAACTGCAAAAGATTTTTACTCTTTGCGTTTTTCAATACTTTCACAATTAAATTATTGGTTGTTTTTTGATAAATGCCAACAATCAAGGTTTTATTCACCAAGGATCTTCCTTGTTTTTTAAAACCCATATGTGAAAGATACATTTCATCAATTTGCACTGTACCTTCAACAATAAATTGAGGTTTTTGTTTTGCAATACGTGTTCTGATTTTATGAGTCATTCTTCAAGCAGTTTTCAAAGTCACTCCCAATTCTTTTGCAATATCTGTTGATGGAATTCCATGTTTGGTGTTTATTCATCTAAAGATAAGATAAAACCAAGATGTTAAAGATGTTTGTGACCTTGAAAATATGGTGCCTGTGAGAATGCTAAATGTTTGATTACATTTTAAACATCTCATTCTTTTTAAATCAGAAGTATTCAAATTAAAATTAAAACACCTAATACATTTGTTTTCTTTCAAATTTGCTATATATGCAAGACATTGCTGTTCAGTTTGAAAAGCATTGTTGAATTCATTCAGTTTCATTATTCCCTCCACAAGTACATGTGGGGAGAAGTCCGAAAATTAATTGCAATACACTAGGTTCTTTATCATTGTTTTTACTTCAAATTTGGAAATAATAATATACAGTTTGTCATTTTGGAAAATTTTTTGGTAACATTCTTCATTGACAACCACTTTTTAATACATATAAAACTGCACAAAACACTTCATATAAATCTAAATTTCTTGGTTTTGTTTTCTTTTTGCTGTTTTCTAAAGTTGATTTTATGTTCTCAAATTGTTCTTTAGTAACATGACTTGGATAATTTTTATGCATATATACCTCTTATTTTAAAATATATAGTAATTTTACCTTATTTTCTAAAAGATTCTAAACAGGTTCTAAGATTAAAAAAGTATTTTATCCTGGACTAACTAATTCAGCAACAGAACAAGTACTTTATGAACAACAAATGAAATTACCGGGAGCAATGATTAGTTTCGAATTAAAATGTGGATATGATGGAGGAATCAAACTATTAAATAATTTAAAATTAATAATTTTGGCAGTTTCTTTAGGTGGAGTTGAGTCATTGATTGAACATCCAGCTTCAATGACACATTCTACTTATAATGCACAAGAATTAGCAGATGCAAATATTTCAGAAGGTCTTGTTCTTCTTTCAATTGGTATTGAATATGTTGAAGATTTATGAAATGATTTGGAACAAGCATTAAAAAAACTATAATAATTATTTATTAGCAATATGCAACCATCAATAACATGTTTCCACTTAAACAAAAATCAGTATAACCATTTGGTAAAATAAATGAGTCACCTTTTTTAATACTAGTATCATCAATTATACCATTACCATCCAATACTGAGATTTGCAATCATCTAGTATTACGATAACTATAATGCTTAATTCCCTCATTAATTAATTTAATTAACTTAAAAAACTTATTATCAACTAAATAATTATCATGACCATTAGCTTCACTACTATTTAAATCAGGAGCTAAAACAATAGTTGATGCTTCTTTCAAATGCAAATTTCGTAAATTACCAAGTTCATCTTTACGACCATAATCATATAAACGATATGTAATATCTGATGATTGTTGTAGTTCAAAAACCATAGTATGTGCCAATAAGCCATGAATTTTTAGAGAAGGAACATAAATAAATTGATCTTTTTTAATTGGAATATATTTTAATAGTTTATGTCATTGTTCTTTTACCAATCATTGATTAAACTGATCTTTGGTTTTAGCATTATGACCCAAGATAACTTTACCTTTGGGTAAACATTCTAATATATACCAACATTCAGTTTTTCCTAAACATTGATGATTTTTTTCTGCGAATTTATCATCAGGGTGAATTTGAACGCTTAAACTATCATTTGCGTCTAAAATTTTTGTTAACAACGGATATTCTTTATTAATCACATTACCTGAACTATCAAGATTAGCAAATAAACTGGGTTGCTGTTTAAACAATTCTGCTAAACTTAATCCCTTATACTCGCCATTTAAAACATAACTCATTCCGTTGGGATGAGCACTAACTAATCATGCTTCACCAATTGGTGTATTTTTAGGTAAATCAAAATTAAATTTGTGTGCTAATTTTTGACTACCTCATAATTTTCGAATAAAAGCAGGTTTTAAAAAAATTATTTGTGATGTGCTATTATTCATATTCATTCTCCTAAACTTTGATTATTTGTTCAATTAAACTTTATTTTTACTATTTTTAGATTTAGATTTTTTACTATTAAATATTTTCATAATTCTTTCATTCATTAATTTAAAAACCTTAATATTACGTGATTGAATAATTAATAATCCACCATATACTAAACAAGTAACAATACTTCCAACAATAATGGCTAAAAAGAATAAAAGAATACTTACCCAAAGCACATAATTAACTGAACTAACTGCACCTAAGATAGCAACAATAGGACCACCATGACCCGCAGCATCAGTTAATAAGAAAGTACCAGCAATACTACCAGCAACAGCACTACCAATAATATTACTAATAATAGCACGTTTTGGATCTCTTACTGCAAAAGGAATCGCACCTTCAGAAATACCAATACACCCCATTAACATAGCTGTTAAACCTAATGTACGTTCACTTTCATTAAAGAATTTACGAAAAATCAAAGTTGTTAAACCCATTCCAAGTGGTGCAACAGGAATAGCTGCAGCTACTGCTCCCATAAATAATTGTGAACTAGGATCAGCAGTTATCGTTGTTGAAGCTGCTAAAAAAGCAACTTTGTTAATTGGACCACCCATATCAAATCCAACCATTGCTCTAGCAACATTCCAATTGCTGCCATTGCTTCACGTGGCATGTGGGTTAACCCATTTTGAAATTGTTCCATTATTCAACCAATTGGAGCTCCAATTGCATAAATAAAAGTGAAACTAATTAAAAATGTTACTACAATAGGAATAAAGAAAATTGGCATAATTGGAGCAATAGTCTTTGGTACTTTTCAAGTAATAATTCATCTTACTAAATATCCAACACTTGGACCAATTAATAATGCTCCTAAAAATCCAGCAGAAACCTTTGGCTCTAAACCAGCAATTGGATAAACTAATCCTGCTGTATTAGCAACATATGCACTTACCATTGCCGGAACCAAGGCAGCACGTCCTGCAATTGAATTAGCGATAAAACCAGCTAAAATTGGAATCATTAATCTAAAAGCAATACTTCCGGCTTGATTCATAAAATAAAGAAAATGATTGTGTGGTAACTTGAAAATATCAAAGTCAGCACCATAAACTGCTTTAGCAATACCAATTGATAATGCTAACATAATTCCACCAAAAACAACAAATGGAACCATATAGCCAACACCAGCCATAATATGTTTCATAATTCCTTGTTTATCAGTAGTAAATAAATCATTTGATTTATTTTCTTTTTCCGCTTTTTGTCCCAATTCTGACTTGTTTATTTCATAAGGTTTTGCGTTAGCAAAAGCATCATTAACAATACTTTCAGGATTTTTAATAACTTTGCTAATTTCTACTTTATATAATAGTTTATTATTAAAACGTTCTAATTTTAAATCTGCAACACCGGCTGATACTGCAATAATAACTAAATCAGCATTGGCAATATCAGTTGCTGTAAAAGCACCTTTAATACCAATACTACCATGAGTTTCAACTTTAATATTATAGCCTAAATTTTTTGCAGCAATTTCTAATTTATCTTGTGCAATATAAGTATGTGCTACCCCAACTGGACAAGCAGTAATTGCTATAATATTTTTAGTTTTTTTTGAAGAACCTTTCATATCTTCACTAATAGTTTTACTACTAGTTTCAACATTAGGTTTATTATTAATATTTAGTGATTGAATAATTGCTTTTTTATCTTTTGAATTAAATAATATTGATTGAAATTCCGGTTTTGTTAATCTTTGTGCCACTTTTGATAAAATTTCCAAGTGTTCATTACCAGCACTTTTTAGTGGCACAATTAAAGCAATTATTGCTTTAACGGGTTGTTCATCTAGTGCTTTCCAACGAATTGGCTGTTTAAAACGCATAATAAAAATTCCTGATTTAACAATATCTTCATTACGGGCATGCGGCACAGCAACACCATCACCAAAACCAGTAGTTCCTTCTCCTTCTCTTTGTAGAAAACTATTAACTAGTGATTTTTCACTAATATTTTTTTCAAAAAACCTAATTTTTTAGCAGAAGTTGCTATTTCTTGAAAAGCTTCTGCTTGTGTTTTACAATCAGATTCAAGAAAAACATGTTCTACTGTCAAAATATCATCTTGTTTAGACACCATACTTCATCTCCTTACTTAATAAATATTCATGACATAATATTAAATTATTATTTTTAAAAAAACAGTTTTTTTATTTAAAAAACGGACTTCTCCCCACATGTACTTGTGGAGGGAATAATGAAACTGAATGAATTCAACAATGCTTTTCAAACTGAACAGCAATGTCTTGCATATATAGCAAATTTGAAAGAAAACAAATGTATTAGGTGTTTTAGTTTTAATTTGAATACTTCTGATTTAAAAAGAATGAGATGTTTAAAATGTAATCAAACATTTAGCATTCTCACAGGCACCATATTTTCAAGGTCACAAACATCTTTAACATCTTGGTTTTATCTTATCTTTAGATGAATAAACACCAAACATGGAATTCCATCAACAGATATTGCAAAAGAATTGGGAGTGACTTTGAAAACTGCTTGAAGAATGACTCATAAAATCAGAACACGTATTGCAAAACAAAAACCTCAATTTATTGTTGAAGGTACAGTGCAAATTGATGAAATGTATCTTTCACATATGGGTTTTAAAAAACAAGGAAGATCCTTGGTGAATAAAACCTTGATTGTTGGCATTTATCAAAAAACAACCAATAATTTAATTGTGAAAGTATTGAAAAACGCAAAGAGTAAAAATCTTTTGCAGTTTGCAAAAAACCACATTTCTTCAAAATGTCTTGTATATACTGATTCTTGAAAAGGATATTGCGATTTTAAATCAGTTTTCACTAAGCATGAAACAGTTAACCATCAAGATGGCTATGTTTCAAAAATTGGTGTAAATACCAACCAAATTGAATCAGTTTGAAAACATATAAGAAGAACATTTAAAACACATATCAAAGTTGCAAAACATCATGTTCATTTATATGCTAAAGAAGCTGCATATAAATTCAACAAGATACCTAGTTTTGAAACTGTAATGCTATGTTTGATTTAAAAATATGGGGAGAAGTCCGTAGATAGGCTTTTCTCAGCATTTATGTGATAAAATTAAAATAGTACATAAAGGGAGAAAAGCCTTAAAAAATTAATTAAATTTTTTAATTACTTGCTGAATTATACTTGTAAGTGCAAGTAAATAAAATTGCAAAAAATTCTCATATAAAAATTTCATAATGCTAAATTTAGTTTAGAAAAAGTAAGGATTTTTATATGAGTTATAAACATATTGGGATAGATGAAAGAATTTATATTGAGAATCAATTGAAATTTAAAGTTAAAATTAGTGAAATAGCTAAAAATCTTAATCGAAGTATTAGTACTATTATTCGAGAAGTTAATAGAAATAAAGATAATGATCATTATTTTTCATTAATTGCACAAAATAAAGCTGTAAATAGAAAAAAATCACATATTATTTTTCATAAGTTTAAATATAAAGATTTAGTCAAATATATACAACAAAAACTATTATTGGGCTGATCACCTGAACAAATTTATGGCAGAATTAAAAATTTTCATAAACAATGAGCTATCAGCTTTAAAACAATTTACAATTGAATTTATTCTGGATTATTTGATAAAGTTACTAGTAAAAATTTAAGAAGAAAAGGTAAAAAACGAAGATCTCAAGAAAATCGTGGTAAATTTAATGGTAAATCAATTAAAGAACGAGATAATAATGTTAATGATCGCATAACTCTTGGTCATTGAGAAGGAGATACTATAGTATCATCAAGAGGTAAAAGTAAATCATGTTTAATAACTTTAGTTGAAAGAGTATCACGATTTACTTTAGCAATGTTAGTTAAAAACAAAACTGGATGGGTTACACTTTATTGGACACTAATTACCTAGACAAGTGAACAAATTTGTTAAAAGAAAGGAACTATAATTATGACCAATATTAACTCATATACCGACGAATTTAAAAAGCAAATAGTAGCTTTATATCAAAGTGGTAAGTCAGTGTCTTGTCTTGCTAAAGAATATAATGTTACAAGAGCAGCTACTTATAAATGAATTAAACAACGAACTTCTCCCCACATGTACTTGTGGAGGAAACAATGAAATTGAATGAGTTCAATAATACTTTTCAAACTGAAAAACAATGTCTTGCATATATAGCAAGTTTGAAACAAATCAAATGTAGTAGGTGTTCTAGTTTTAATTTGAATACTTCTAATTTAAGAAGAATGAGATGTTTGAAATGTCATCAAACATTCAGTATTCTCACGGGCACTATATTTTCAAAGTCACAAACACCTTTAATATCTTGGTTTTATCTCATTTTTAGATGAATAAACACCAAACATGGAATTCCATCAACTGATGTTGCAAAAGAATTGGGAGTGACCTTGAAAACAGCTTGAAGAATGGGTCATAAAATCCGAAGTGCCATTGCTAAACAAAAACCTCAATTCATTGTTGAAGGCATAGTGCAAATGGATGAAATGTATCTTTCACATATGGGGTTTAAAAAACAAGGAAGATCCTTGTTGAATAAAACCTTGATTGTTGGTATTTATGAAAAAACAACCAACAATCTGATTGTGAAAGTATTGAAAAACGCAAACAGTAAAAATCTTTTGCAGTTTGCAATAAACCACATTTCTTCAAAGTGTGTTGTACATACTGATTTTTGAAAAGGATATCGCGATTTGAAATCGGTTTTCACTAAGCATGAAACAGTTAACCATCAAGATGGCTATGTTTCAAAAACTGGTGTAAATACCAACCAAATTGAGTCAGTATGAAAACATATACGAAGAACATTTAAAACACATATCAAAGTTGCAAAACATCATATTCATTTATATGCAAAAGAAGCTGCATATAAATTCAATAACATACCTAGTTTTGAAACTGTAATGCTATGTTTTATTTAAAAATGTGGGGAGAAGTTCGTAGATAGGCTTTTCTCAGCATTTATGTGATAAGATTTAAAAATAGTACATAAAGGGAGAAAAGCCTTAAACAATTTACTAATTCAGGTAGTTTTAAAATTAAAAATAATCTTTCAGATTTAGAAAAACAATTAATTCAAGCAAATAAAGAATTAAAACAGTTACGAATGGAAAATGATATTTTAAAGCAAGCAGCACTAATAATAGGCAGAAAATAGAAATTATTACGAGGCTTTTTAATAATCTGTGTATCTTTGTTTTACAAAGTTACTAATTTAGATTAATTCTGTCTTCAAATTTTATCATAAAATGAGCAATTGCTGTATTTCAATTTTGAATAGGCAATGTTCATTTTTTTGTTATATTTTCAATTGCCAAGTAAAATATTTTGAAAACTGCCATATCATTAGGAAAAACTTTTTTTATTTCTGATGATTTTTCGTAATTGACTATTAACAGATTCAATAGCATTTGTAGTATAAATCACTCTTTTGATTTCTACTGGATAACTAATAAAAACCATTAAATTATCTCAATTTTTATATCAAGATTTAGTAATTTGAGGATATTGTTTATTTCATTTACTTTCAAACGATTCTAAAGCTTGCATTGCTTGTTCTTCACTACATGCACTATAAATTGGTTTTAAATCTGCAACTAGACCTTTTCGATGTTTGTATGAAACATATTTTAAACTATTTCTAATTTGATGAACAATGCATAATTGATGTTCTGTTTTAGGATAAACTGATTGTATTGCTTCTGACATGCCTGTTAAATTATCACTACAAGCAATAAGAATATCATTTAAGCCACGATTTTTCATTTCTGTGAAATTAGATAATCAAAACTTAGAACCTTCATTTTCACTAATTCATAATCCTAAAACATCTTTTTTGCCTTCTAAATCAACTCCTAATGCTATATAAACTGATTTGTTAATAATCCGTTTATCTTGTCGTACTTTAACTACTATACAATCAAAATAAACAATAGGATAAATACTTTCTAATGGTCGATTTTGTCATGCTTTAACATCATCAATAACATCATCAGTAATTTGACTAATAACACTTTCACTAATATCAGCACCATGATATAACTCTTGCAACTGCATTCTAATGTCAGATAATGTCATTCCTTTTGCATACAAGGAAAGAACTTGTTGATCAAAACCATCAAATCTTCTTTGCCTTTTAGGAACTATTACAGGAGTAAAATTACTATTGCGATCTCTTGGTACATCAATTTCAATTTTACCTTGTTGAGTTATTAATTTTTTTGAACTTGTACCATTACGAGCATTTTCAGTAGTACTATGTTGATTTTTTCATATCCTAAATAATTTTGCAGGAAATGTTTAGTAATCTGTGTAACTTACAAAAATAACTATGTTTAATTAATTCTAGTAAATATAATTAAATGACTAGAAAGAGTGAGTTACAGATGGCTAAAAAAGATAACTTTAATAATAATGATCCAATATCAAAAGCAGTAGATTTATTACTAGAAAATACTGAAGATTTAACAACAGTTTTTAAACCTGGCGGTTTATATAAAGAATTAACAAAAAGATTAGTTGAAAAAATGTTGAATTCTGAAATGCAAAATTATTTAGGATATGAAAAAAATCAACATAGTACTACTGAAAATGCTCGTAATGGTACAAGTTCAAAAAAATTAATAACTCAACAAGGTAAAATTGAAATTGATGTACCAAGAGATCGCAATAGTAATTTTACTCCTGTAATAGTTCCTAAAAGGCAAAGAAGATTTGATGGTTTTGATCAACAAGTTCTTTCCTTGTATGCAAAAGGAATGACATTATCTGACATTAGAATGCAGTTGCAAGAGTTATATCATGGTGCTGATATTAGTGAAAGTGTTATTAGTCAAATTACTGATGATGTTATTGATGATGTTAAAGCATGACAAAATCGACCATTAGAAAGTATTTATCCTATTGTTTATTTTGATTGTATAGTAGTTAAAGTACGACAAGATAAACGGATTATTAACAAATCAGTTTATATAGCATTAGGAGTTGATTTAGAAGGCAAAAAAGATGTTTTAGGATTATGAATTAGTGAAAATGAAGGTTCTAAGTTTTGATTATCTAATTTCACAGAAATGAAAAATCGTGGCTTAAATGATATTCTTATTGCTTGTAGTGATAATTTAACAGGCATGTCAGAAGCAATACAATCAGTTTATCCTAAAACAGAACATCAATTATGCATTGTTCATCAAATTAGAAATAGTTTAAAATATGTTTCATACAAACATCGAAAAGGTCTAGTTGCAGATTTAAAACCAATTTATAGTGCATGTAGTGAAGAACAAGCAATGCAAGCTTTAGAATCGTTTGAAAGTAAATGAAATAAACAATATCCTCAAATTACTAAATCTTGATATAAAAATTGAGATAATTTAATGGTTTTTATTAGTTATCCAGTAGAAATCAAAAGAGTGATTTATACTACAAATGCTATTGAATCTGTTAATAGTCAATTACGAAAAATCATCAGAAATAAAAAAGTTTTTCCTAATGATATGGCAGTTTTCAAAATATTTTACTTGGTAATTGAAAATATAACAAAAAAATGAACATTGCCTATTCAAAATTGAAATACAGCAATTGCTCATTTTATGATAAAATTTGAAGACAGAATTAATCTAAATTAGTAACTTTGTAAAACAAAGATACACAGATTATTAAAAAGCCTCATTTTGCATTTCAGAATTCAACATTTTTTCAACTAATCTTTTTGTTAATTCTTTATATAAACCGCCAGGTTTAAAAACTGTTGTTAAATCTTCAGTATTTTCTAGTAATAAATCTACTGCTTTTGATATTGGATCATTATTATTAAAGTTATCTTTTTTAGCCATCTGTAACTCACTCTTTCTAGTCATTTAATTATATTTACTAGAATTAATTAAACATAGTTATTTTTGTAAGTTACACAGATTACTAAACATTTCCTTTTTCTTTTTTCTTTAAATTAAAATAATATGTTGATTTAGAGAGTTTTAAAAAACGACACATTGTGCGAATTTTATATGGCTTTTCTCCCTTTATGTACTATTTTAATTTTATCACATAAATGCTGAGAAAAGCCTATCTACGGACTTCTCCCACATTTTTAAATCAAACATAGCATTACAGTTTCAAAACTAGGTATCTTGTTGAATTTATATGCAGCTTCTTTAGCATATAAATGAACATGATGTTTTGCAACTTTGATATGTGTTTTAAATGTTCTTCTTATATGTTTTCAAACTGATTCAATTTGGTTGGTATTTACACCAATTTTTGAAACATAGCGATCTTGATGGTTAACTGTTTCATGCTTAGTGAAAACTGATTTAAAATCGCAATATCCTTTTCAAGAATCAGTATATACAAGACATTTTGAAGAAATGTGGTTTTTTGCAAACTGCAAAAGATTTTTACTCTTTGCGTTTTTCAATACTTTCACAATTAAATTATTGGTTGTTTTTTGATAAATGCCAACAATCAAGGTTTTATTCACCAAGGATCTTCCTTGTTTTTTAAAACCCATATGTGAAAGATACATTTCATCAATTTGCACTGTACCTTCAACAATAAATTGAGGTTTTTGTTTTGCAATACGTGTTCTGATTTTATGAGTCATTCTTCAAGCAGTTTTCAAAGTCACTCCCAATTCTTTTGCAATATCTGTTGATGGAATTCCATGTTTGGTGTTTATTCATCTAAAGATAAGATAAAACCAAGATGTTAAAGATGTTTGTGACCTTGAAAATATGGTGCCTGTGAGAATGCTAAATGTTTGATTACATTTTAAACATCTCATTCTTTTTAAATCAGAAGTATTCAAATTAAAACTAAAACACCTAATACATTTGTTTTCTTTCAAATTTGCTATATATGCAAGACATTGTTTTTCAGTTTGAAAAGCATTGTTGAATTCATTCAGTTTCATTATTCCCTCCACAAGTACATGTGGGGAGAAGTCCGTTTTATATTTAACTTTATTTTTAGTAATAATTTCTATTTTCTGCCTATTATTAGTGCTGCTTGCTTTAAAATATCATTTTCCATTCGTAACTGTTTTAATTCTTTATTTGCTTGAATTAATTGTTTTTCTAAATCTGAAAGATTATTTTTAATTTTAAAACTACCTGAATTAGTAAATTGTTTAATTCATTTATAAGTAGCTGCTCTTGTAACATTATATTCTTTAGCAAGACAAGACACTGACTTACCACTTTGATATAAAGCTACTATTTGCTTTTTAAATTCGTCGGTATATGAGTTAATATTGGTCATAATTATAGTTCCTTTCTTTTAACAAATTTGTTCACTTGTCTACGTAATTAGTGTCCAATAAAGTGTAACCCATCCAGATTAAATGTTTCACAAAATATAAACATAAATTGTAAAGATGTAATTTCTGATGGTAATTGATTAGGTACTTTTTCAATTGTTCTTGGCATATTAACAACTTGAATTTCTCCCTGATCATTTTTATAAAAACCAATTTGAACAATTTCTTTACTATTTATATTTGATAAATCTCTTTCATTAGTTGTTATTTGTTTGCCATTTTTATCAATGTAAATTGTATCTTGTTGAGTTTTATTATTTAAAACATCATTTTTTTGTTAATTTGTGTTTAAAACAGTTACAGTTAAATTTCCTGCAACTGATGCAAGTTTTAAAACACTTAATGCTGTTAATATTTTTCGAACTTCTCCCCACATGTACTTGTGGAGGAAACAATGAAATTGAATGAGTTCAATAATACTTTTCAAACTGAAAAACAATGTCTTGCATATATAGCAAGTTTGAAACAAATCAAATGTAGTAGGTGTTCTAGTTTTAATTTGAATACTTCTAATTTAAGAAGAATGAGATGTTTGAAATGTCATCAAACATTCAGTATTCTCACGGGCACTATATTTTCAAAGTCACAAACACCTTTAATATCTTGGTTTTATCTCATTTTTAGATGAATAAACACCAAACATGGAATTCCATCAACTGATGTTGCAAAAGAATTGGGAGTGACCTTGAAAACAGCTTGAAGAATGGGTCATAAAATCCGAAGTGCCATTGCTAAACAAAAACCTCAATTCATTGTTGAAGGCATAGTGCAAATGGATGAAATGTATCTTTCACATATGGGGTTTAAAAAACAAGGAAGATCCTTGTTGAATAAAACCTTGATTGTTGGTATTTATGAAAAAACAACCAACAATCTGATTGTGAAAGTATTGAAAAACGCAAACAGTAAAAATCTTTTGCAGTTTGCAATAAACCACATTTCTTCAAAGTGTGTTGTACATACTGAATTTTGAAAAGGATATCGCGATTTGAAATCGGTTTTCACTAAGCATGAAACAGTTAACCATCAAGATGGCTATGTTTCAAAAACTGGTGTAAATACCAACCAAATTGAGTCAGTATGAAAACATATACGAAGAACATTTAAAACACATATCAAAGTTGCAAAACATCATATTCATTTATATGCAAAAGAAGCTGCATATAAATTCAATAACATACCTAGTTTTGAAACTGTAATGCTATGTTTTATTTAAAAATGTGGGGAGAAGTTCGTAGATAGGCTTTTCTCAGCATTTATGTGATAAGATTTAAAAATAGTACATAAAGGGAGAAAAGCCATATTTTTTTCATTTTTTCATCCTTCTATGAAGTTAATTTTACTTTACTACTTTTTGAAGGTAAATTCACAAAAATTATATTTTTTGACTAAAAATTTTTATTTTTTAAAGTTAAAACTTTTTTGCTGCTTCTTTAATATACTGTTCAAATTTATCGATCGTTTTTTCTGGTCCTAATGCTGGTAAACCTCCACCTTTTGCTAATATTTTAGAACCAATAAGTAAATTAGCGTCATTTTGATGAAGTTCTTGAACCTTAGTACCACAAATAAGAATTGGTTCTACTACTTTAGCACCTACAAATTCTCATGTTCCTTTTAAATAAGTTGCATGATTACCTCATAAATATCAGCCATATGGTGCTCCTTGTGTCGCCAAAATTTGAACTTTTAAATGTGGTAATAATCCTCTAGCTTCACCTTGTTTGGTATATTTATAATCAAAAGTTTTACCAGCAACTAAGATGTGATCTAAATAATTTTTTGTCATGCTAGTAACATTAAAATTTGTCATTGGTGTTGTATATATAACTTTATTAACATTTTTTAGTTGATTAATATAATAATCAGAATCTTTTTCATTAAAATATGAAGTAAAGTTTTTTTGCGTAATAGTAATACTTGCCATTGGTATTTGATTTAAATCTAATTCAATTATTGAATCTTCTGGATGAAATTCACGATAATATTTAACAAAACGAGATACTAAACTTTCAGAATAAGATAGTTCTTTTTTAATCATAGAAGAACGAATTACTAATACTTTATTTGCCATTATTTTTGCCTCCGAAATATCTAAAATAACTTTGTAATTTGATTTTATCAGTTTTTATTTATTATTTTTTTAAAAATATTAAAAAATAATGGGACGGTAACAAAAACGGAGGATATAATTACTTTTTAAACATTTCTTTAAAATTTTAGACAAGAAATAACTGTAATTATATGCAATTGTAAATACATCTTACTACTAAATTAAATTAATTTCAATTAAAATACAAATATTGAAAAAATCAATAATAAAATTAATATTTATACACAACAAAAATTCTTATTAACTTTTAATTTAATAAGTTTTTAAAATTTTAATAAAAAAATTAATTAAGTTATGTTTTTAAATTTATTTGATTGCATTTAAAAATAACCATCTTAATATAAATATTTATGTTATAAGTTCTATTACCAAGCATTTCTTTTAAAATATGTCATATATTACCTTCTGTAAAACAACCTATATTTCACTTTGCACCTTGATTTTCAATACCTTGTTTATTATTTTTAAAATATTGTTTTTTTAATTTTTTATGGTTTTTAATATTTCATTCATATATTTTATTAACTCATCATATTGACCATTTTCAATAAAATTTCTACAAATCTTATATTCGTTTCAATATTTTCCTTTATTTCCAGCGATTATTCCAACATATAGTTTTTTAACTAAATGGAATTTATCTAAAACAAAACTTGCACCTAAATAATCAGCAACTTCTTTAATTCATCCTGCACTATCTCCACAAATAATAATTTTTGCTTGGTCAAAATTTTCAAAAAATCTATTTCCTTGTTCTTTGATAAATTCAGCAGTTTTTTTAACACCAATTGCTGTTTTTGTTGGTCTTATTATTACATCTGCTCTTTTATTAACTAATTTATGATTAACATTATCTGTACAAAATAATACTAAAGGCATTGAATATTTACCAGAATTGCGTTTAAATTTTCAAAATTTTCGATGTCCATCATCAATACTAATATAAATAAATTGATTTGGTTCTAATTTTATTTTAGGAACATCTAATTTATTAACTTGATATTCTTGAAATAATCTACTAATACTTGTTGTACTAAATTTTGTTTGCTTCATAGTATGTAAAATATCAACATATCTTTTTCCGTCAGCAAAATGTTCAATAACATTATTTTTGATATCATGACAAGTTCTTTTATATTTAGGTAATTCTAATTCTTCATCTAATAAACAAACTCTTACTCATTTTTTTAATTGTTCATCATAATATTTATAATCACGACATTTATAAGTAACAAGACCATTGATAGTATTTCTAGTTCTTTCTTTAATTTTAACTGGAATATATTTTCTATCTCTTTCTTTTAATATTCTTCAATCTGTTTTTTCTCATTGATTTTTTATATCATCTCTAAGAACCTGTTTAGAATCTTTTTAATAAAATTGAAATAAAGGACAGAACAACCATTTGTAAACTAGTATTTAGTTTTCTTTCACAATTTTTTCATAATCTTCTGCATTTTTCTAATCATGCAAAGCTTCGTTCTACAACTCATCTTTTTGGTAGTACTACAAAAGAATGTAATTCATTACGTTTTACAACTTCAACATTTGCATTTATGATTGTTTTGATTGCAGAAGCAAATTTTTCACCAGTATAGCCAGCATCTACTATTATTTTTTGAACTGTAGAAAGATTTTCTTTTTCACTTTTAATCATTATGATAGCACTATTACGATCTGTTTTTTCTGCTGTAGTTATGTAAATTGCATGTGGTAAACCTTGCGTATCAACTGCAATATGACGTTTTATTCCTGAAATCTTTTTACCAGCATCATAACCTTTATTTTCAGTAGTATCTGTATTTTTAACACTTTGCGAATCAATTATACAAAAACTAGTTTTTTCTTTTCGATGATTCTTAATACGAATCTTTTTAACTAATTTTTTTAAAATTAATTGCAATACACTAGGTTCTTTATCATTGTTTTTACTTCAAATTTGGAAATAATAATATACAGTTTGTCATTTTGGAAAATTTTTTTGGTAACATTCTTCATTGACAACCACTTTTTAATACATATAAAACTGCACAAAACACTTCATATAAATCTAAATTTCTTGGTTTTGTTTTCTTTTTGCTGTTTTCTAAAGTTGATTTTATGTTCTCAAATTGTTCTTTAGTAACATGACTTGGATAATTTTTATGCATATATACCTCTTATTTTAAAATATATAGTAATTTTACCTTATTTTCTAAAAGATTCTAAACAGGTTCTAAATGATTGATACATTTTTTTGTTGCTTCTTTTAAAGTTCATAAATAATTAAAACTCATTTTTTTCTCCTAACTATTTGCTGAATTATACTTGTAAGTGCAAGTAAATAAAATTGCAAAAAATTCTCATATAAAAATTTCATAATGCTAAATTTAGTTTAGAAAAAGTAAGGAGTTTTTATATGAGTTATAAACATATTGGGATAGATGAAAGAATTTATATTGAGAATCAATTGAAATTTAAAGTTAAAATTAATGAAATAGCTAAAAATCTTAATCGAAGTATTAGTACTATTATTCGAGAAGTTAATAGAAATAAAGATAATGATCATTATTTTTCATTAATTGCACAAAATAAAGCTGTAAATAGAAAAAAATCACATATTATTTTTCATAAGTTTAAATATAAAGATTTAGTCAAATATATACAACAAAAACTATTATTGGGCTGATCACCTGAACAAATTTATGGCAGAATTAAAAATTTTCATAAACAATGAGCTATCAGCTTTAAAACATTTTACAATTGAATTTATTCTGGATTATTTGATAAAGTTACTAGTAAAAATTTAAGAAGAAAAGGTAAAAAACGAAGATCTCAAGAAAATTGTGGTAAATTTAATGGTAAATCAATTAAAGAACGAGATAATAATGTTAATGATCGCATAACTCTTGGTCATTGAGAAGGAGATACTATAGTATCATCAAGAGGTAAAAGTAAATCATGTTTAATAACTTTAGTTGAAAGAGTATCACGATTTACTTTAGCAATGTTAGTTAAAAACAAAACTACTAAAGTTATTAATAAAAATATCATTCATTATTTATCAATTCTTCCTAAAAATATTGTTAAAACTATTACTTTTGATCGTGGTAAAGAATTTGCAAATTGACAACAACTTGAAAAAAGTTAGATGTGAAAATTTATTTTGCAAATCCATATTCACCTTGACAAAGAGGTACTAATGAAAATACTAATGGTTTAATTAGAGAAAAATTTCCTAAAAAATTTATTTTTTCAAAAACTAATAAAAATGAAGTTCATAAATTTATATTGTCTTTAAACCAAAGACCCAGAAAAATACTAAATTATCTTTCACCAATCGAATATTTGAATAGAAAAATAATTTAGTTGCACTTACCTTTACAATTTTGCATTCAAGGATCAGGTCTATTTTTAACTACATGATAAATATTAACATCATTATCTATTAAGATATTAACTACATCTAAATGACCATTTTGCGCTGCTCATATTAAAGCGGTTATATCATCGCATATATAATTAACATTGCCACCATTTTTAATTATTTTTTTAATTACTTGTAGATCACCACTTTTAGCAGCTTTTATTAAATTAATATTTTGAATGTCCATTTTTTTCTCCTTATTTGATTAAAAATAACAAACTCACTTACTTTAAAATGAAGTAATAAGTTGAAAAATTATATTAAGTTTATGCAGATTTTATCATATTATTGGTTTTAATATGCAAAAAATATATTATAATTTTTCCAAGTTATTTATTATTAATTATTGAAAAAAATAATGTTTATTTTAAGTGTTTTAAATAGTTTTGTATTGAAAACAATAACTTAAGAATAACCTAGCAAGATAAAATGATGTTAAAATTAACTTGTAATATAAGTCATTCAAGAATTGTAGGGGATAGTATGAAATATATAGTTAATTTAAATGTTCGTTCTAATTATTCATTTCTTTCATCAACTATTAAAATAAGTGATTATATTGAATTTGCTAAAAAAATAATTTAAAAGTTCTATCTTTAGTAGATAAAAATATAATGTATGGTGCTTATGAATTTTGTAATTTATGTATAGAGAATGAAATTAAACCATTAATTGGTTTAAATTGCGTTTGAGAAAGTGCTAGTGATAAAGTTGAATTAACTATTATGGCAACTTCATATGCTGGTTATCAAAGATTAATAGAACTTTCTACTATTATTAGTACTAATAATAATATTGTTACTACTAATGATGTAAAAAAATATCTTAATCAAACACGTGAAGTTTTAGTTATTATTCATGCTAATAACAAAAATATTAGATATATTAAAAATAATTATGATATTTTAAATTCAACAGGTCATGAACTAGTTTATTTTGGTTTAGTACCTAGTGATATGGATAATATTACTTTATTAAAATCGATTACATCTAATATTATTCCAATTGATTTGGTTTTATATTTAGATGAAAAACAACATCGTATTTATCAAATTTTACAAGCTATTAAAGAACAAAAAACATTAAAATCAGAAGATTTATCAAAAAGTAATGAGTTTTTATATAAAACTAAACAAGATTTAATGCAACATTATCCAAATGAAATTATTGAAAACATTGAAAAGGTTATTTGATTATGTAATTTAAAATTTCCTAAAAATAAGCCAAATAGTGCAGAATTAAGTTTACCAAAATTTACTTGCCCTAATAATCTTACTAGTAATTTATATTTGCAAGAATTATGTAAGCAGGGATTAGAAGCGCATTTTCAAAGTCGTGAAATTCCTGAAACATACGTTAAAAGAGTTTTATATGAATTACAAGTAATTAATGAAATGGGTTTTGCTGATTATTTTTTAATTGTTAATGATTATGTTAAATTTGCAAAAATCAAGAATATAATGGTTGGACCAGGTAGAGGAAGTGTTGCTGGTAGTTTAGTGGCATATGTTTTAGGAATTACTGGTGTTGATCCTATTGCTTATAATTTAATTTTTGAAAGATTTTTAAATCCAGAACGAATATCATTACCAGACATTGATATCGATTTTGAAGATACAAGAAGAGATGAAGTTATTAAATATATTCATCAAAAATATGGCAAAGAACATGTTGCATATATTGTTACTTTTCAAACAATTGCTAGTAAAATGGCAATTCGTGATTTGGGAAGAGTTTTTCAAGTTAATATTGAAGATATTAATGAAATGACAAAATTAATACCAATTCAATATAATTTTGAAATAGATATGGCTATTAAACAATCACCAAAATTAGCATGATATGCAAATAAGTATCCTTTATTGTTTACTTTAACCAAAGAAATTCTTGGTTTTCCACGACAAACTAGTACTCATGCAGCAGGAATCGTTATTACAAGTGCACCATTAGTTACTGCTATTCCATTACAATTAGGATTTCAAGGTATTTATCAAACGCAATTTCCAATGCAAACCCTAGAAGCTCTTGGTTTAATAAAAATGGATATTTTAGGATTACGTAATTTAACTATTTTGCAAAATATTTTACAACAAGTAAGTAAACATTATTTTTTAAATTTAAAATTATCTCAAATTCCTTTAAATGATGAAAAAAGTTTTAGCATTATTAAAAATGGTGATACAACCGGTATTTTTCAATTGGAATCTTCAGGAATGCGTCAAATTTTAATTAAAATGAAAGTTGATAGCTTAGAAGATATTATTGCTAGTTCTTCTTTATTTCGTCCTGGACCACAAGAGTACATTCAAGATTATATTAATCGTAAATTAGGAAAACAAAAAGTTACGTATATTCATGAAGATTTAAAACCTTATTTAGCATCAACTTATGGCATTATTATTTATCAAGAACAAATATTATTAATTTTACAGAAAGTTGCTGGTTATTCATTAGGAAAAGCTGATTTAATTCGTCGTGCAATTAGTAAAAAGATACTACAGTTATGAAAGAACAAGCAAACTCATTTATTAAAAGTGCTGTTAATAGAGGTTATTCATCAAGAGTTGTTAAGAAAATATGAGAAGATATTGAAAAATTTGCTAGTTATGGATTTAATCGATCTCATGCTGTTGCTTATTCATTAATTAGTTATTATTTAGTTTATTTAAAAGCAAATTATCCATTGGCATTTATGGTATCGTTATTAAGTAGTGTTATTGGTAATGATCAAAAAATGTTACAATATTTGAATGAATGTCAAAAATATCAAATTAAAGTTTTACCACCATCAATTCAATTTTCTGGCATTGATTTTTTAATTGATGATGCTAAAAAAGCTATTCGTTATAGTTTACAAGCAATTAAGCAAATGAGTCAAGGTAGTTGTAGTAATCTTATTAAAGAACGTACTAGTAATGGATTTTTTCAAGATTTTTTTAATTTTTGTGCTCGAGCAATATTTATTGGTTTGAATCGTAAAAACATTGAACATTTAATTGCCGCTGGTGCTTTAGATGATATTCAATCAAATCGAACAATGTTATTATTAAACTTGGATGCTGCATTAGAATATGCCAATATGGTGCAGGTAAAAGATGAAACTAGTGGCGAATTATCATTAAATTTTAATTTAATTGCTAAACCAATTATGTTACAAAGAGAAGATGATTGAAATAATAATAGTATTAATGAACATCGTGCATTAGGACTTTATTTAAAATATAATCCTAAATTACTATGAAAAGAACAATTAGATCCTCATAATAAAACTATTGATTTAGCATATATTAATAATTATGTTGATCAACATGTTAGAGTATATGGAGTTATCAATAATATTAGAGTAATTAAAACTAAAACTAAAAAATTAATGGCTTTCTTTGAAATGCAAAATGATAGTAATGTTATTGAAGTAACGGTTTTTGAAAAGTTATATCAAATATATGAAGAATATTTACAAGTTAATAAAGTAATTTTAATGGAAGGAAAGGTAGAAATTTATAATGATAATATTCAGTTAATTTTATCAAGAGTAATTAAAAATTTATAGTAAGCATATAATTTTATCTATGCTTACTATATTAAATAATAAATATAATCAATAGTTTTTAAATTTCTTACTTTAATTTCTAATAATAAATAAAAAATTAATGAACATAATAATTATTAATAATTTCACAATTTTCAATAGCATCTCAAAAGTTATTATCTACTTTTTTTATTTTTAAATAAATATTTAAAAAAATTAGTAATATAGTTATAAATAATAAAATTGGACTTAAAATTATAGCAAAAATAATTCCAATTTTTAGTTGTACTAATGATTTAAGATTATAGTTTTCAACAATATTTTGGAAGAGGTAATGTTTACAAAAATATAATTTATTAGGCTTTTCTCCCTTTATGTACTATTTTTAAATCTTATCACATAAATGCTGAGAAAAGCCTATCTACGAACTTCTCCCCACATTTTTAAATAAAACATAGCATTACAGTTTCAAAACTAGGTATGTTATTGAATTTATATGCAGCTTCTTTTGCATATAAATGAATATGATGTTTTGCAACTTTGATATGTGTTTTAAATGTTCTTCGTATATGTTTTCATACTGACTCAATTTGGTTGGTATTTACACCAGTTTTTGAAACATAGCCATCTTGATGGTTAACTGTTTCATGCTTAGTGAAAACCGATTTCAAATCGCGATATCCTTTTCAAAAATCAGTATGTACAACACACTTTGAAGAAATATGGTTTTTTGCAAACTGCAAAAGATTTTTACTCTTTGCGTTTTTCAATACTTTCACAATTAAATTATTGGTTGTTTTTTGATAAATGCCAACAATCAAGGTTTTATTCACCAAGGATCTTCCTTGTTTTTTAAAACCCATATGTGAAAGATACATTTCATCAATTTGCACTATGCCTTCAACAATGAATTGAGGTTTTTGTTTAGCAATGGCACTTCGGATTTTATGACCCATTCTTCAAGCTGTTTTCAAGGTCACTCCCAATTCTTTTGCAACATCAGTTGATGGAATTCCATGTTTGGTGTTTATTCATCTAAAAATGAGATAAAACCAAGATATTAAAGGTGTTTGTGACTTTGAAAATATAGTGCCCGTGAGAATACTGAATGTTTGATGACATTTCAAACATCTCATTCTTCTTAAATTAGAAGTATTCAAATTAAAACTAGAACACCTACTACATTTGATTTGTTTCAAACTTGCTATATATGCAAGACATTGTTTTTCAGTTTGAAAAGTATTATTGAACTCATTCAATTTCATTGTTTCCTCCACAAGTACATGTGGGGAGAAGTCCGATTTATTATTAGTTAACATATAAATTAAACCACGTTCTTTTATTAAATTAAAACCATTTTCTTTTGTTATTATTTCTTGTTTTCGATAATAATTATAGAAAGAAGGAATATATTTTATATCATTTTTTATGTTAAAAAAATCTATTAGGGTTAAAGATGTAAATATAACCAAAATAGTTAAAATCAATAGTGATAGTGTTATTAAATTTATTTTTTTAAGTTTCTGAATTTTCATTTTTAAAAATCTCCTTATATTTTATTTATAGGTTAATTTTATTTGTTAGGAAAGTATTATAATATATTTTTTAGGCTTTTCTCCCTTTATGTACTATTTTAATTTTATCACATAAATGCTGAGAAAAGCCTATCTACGGACTTCTCCCACATTTTTAAATCAAACATAGCATTACAGTTTCAAAACTAGGTATCTTGTTGAATTTATATGCAGCTTCTTTAGCATATAAATGAACATGATGTTTTGCAACTTTGATATGTGTTTTAAATGTTCTTCTTATATGTTTTCAAACTGATTCAATTTGGTTGGTATTTACACCAATTTTTGAAACATAGCCATCTTGATGGTTAACTGTTTCATGCTTAGTGAAAACTGATTTAAAATCGCAATATCCTTTTCAAGAATCAGTATATACAAGACATTTTGAAGAAATATGGTTTTTTGCAAACTGCAAAAGATTTTTACTCTTTGCGTTTTTCAATACTTTCACAATTAAATTATTGGTTGTTTTTTGATAAATGCCAACAATCAAGGTTTTATTCACCAAGGATCTTCCTTGTTTTTTAAAACCCATATGTGAAAGATACATTTCATCAATTTGCACTGTACCTTCAACAATAAATTGAGGTTTTTGTTTTGCAATACGTGTTCTGATTTTATGAGTCATTCTTCAAGCAGTTTTCAAAGTCACTCCCAATTCTTTTGCAATATCTGTTGATGGAATTCCATGTTTGGTGTTTATTCATCTAAAGATAAGATAAAACCAAGATGTTAAAGATGTTTGTGACCTTGAAAATATGGTGCCTGTGAGAATGCTAAATGTTTGATTACATTTTAAACATCTCATTCTTTTTAAATCAGAAGTATTCAAATTAAAATTAAAACACCTAATACATTTGTTTTCTTTCAAATTTGCTATATATGCAAGACATTGCTGTTCAGTTTGAAAAGCATTGTTGAATTCATTCAGTTTCATTATTCCCTCCACAAGTACATGTGGGGAGAAGTCCGATTTTTTATTAAATAAGCTGAATTATACTTGTAAGTGCAAGTAAATAAAATTGCAAAATATTCCTTATATGCCTCAACATATTCCTTGCCATATCTTTCTTTATCAGCGGCTGTTTTTATTTTTTTAATAATTTTTTCTAATTTTTCTTCTTCAGTATCAATTTTTGTAATTGTAATGTTAACTTTTCCTGTATATTTACTGTCGGCTTTAGCATGTAGTTCTGCTGAACCAGCAGTTCCTTCTGATGCTGCTTTGAAGTTTTTAATTTCAACATCATTAGCAGTTACATCTTTGTTTTGTTTAATGATTTCATCAAGAACTGTTTTTTCGGTATTAAATTTGTTACCGTCAACTTCTAACTTAGTAATGATAGAACTTAATTCTTTTTTTGGTTCTGATTTTGTGCTTTTGTAGCAACGACAGCTAATACACCAGTTGCAATTAATATTTTTTATAATTTAGTTTTCTTTTCATATTTAACTACTCTAACGTGTTATTTTATCATTTTTGCTACATTAATGTCAAATTGCAACAATTGATTGAAGAAATATTGATGACTATTATTGATTATTTATATTTGTATTTTTATTAAAATTTGACTTATAGAAAATAAATAAATATAATTATTTTTATAAAATTTATAGAATTTATAGAATTTTTTGACCGATACTTTAATTTTTAAAGTAAACAATGTTTAACCTAGATAATGTGAAATATAAAAATATAATGGATAATAAAAATACTACTAATTATTTTTCTTTTATATTAAGTTCTAGTAAGCATATGATATTGTTTGTTCATTTTAGTTACTAGAATTATTGATATGTACTTAAAAGAAGAAATAATAAAAATAACTATTTTAAAAAAAGAATGAAGGGGATAATATAATGAAAAAAATATATGATAATTATCAAGATACTAACTTTAATTATAAAAATATAATATCAACAAAAAATGTAAAACAAACACAGGATGACAATGGTAATTTGTATTATACAACTTTTGATAGTTCTGATCTTCATACACCTGGACAAAAAATTTGAAAATATAATATCAGTACCAGAGATAATGAAATTTATTGAGAAAATAAAGAATTCAAAGTAGGTTCTTTTCACATGATAATTGATATTAAAGGTAATATTTATTTAACTTCTGCTGGTGGAGTACTAATTCTTAATAATAAAAATCAATCTAAAACTATGCCATTAGTTTCAGGTATGGTAACTGATATTATTTATTTGAAAAATAATATTTATGTATCAACTTTTGATGGCTTTTATAAATATAATATTAATACTGAAATTACTGAAAAAATAAATTTACCAAACAATCTAATAGTTAATTCTATATTTATTGATAAAAATGAAAATATTTATCTTGTTATTTATAGATCTATAAATAAACCTATAAGTTATAGTGTGTTAATTATAAAAAAAGGTCAATCTGAAGCCAAACCAATAATTGGAGATGATTTTTTTAACATTAACGATACAATGTGAATAACAGAAATAAATAGTAAAATATATTTTTATAGTTTAAATTTAGCAACTAAAAAATGGATGGGTTACACTTTATTGGACACTAATTACGTAGACAAGTGAACAAATTTGTTAAAAGAAAGGAACTATAATTATGACCAATATTAACTCATATACCGACGAATTTAAAAAGCAAATAGTAGCTTTATATCAAAGTGGTAAGTCAGTGTCTTGTCTTGCTAAAGAATATAATGTTACAAGAGCAACTACTTATAAATGAATTAAACAATTTACTAATTCAGGTAGTTTTAAAATTAAAAATAATCTTTCAGATTTAGAAAAACAATTAATTCAAGCAAATAAAGAATTAAAACAGTTACGAATGGAAAATGATATTTTAAAGCAAGCAGCACTAATAATTGGAATGGCAACCCTTTTTAGGACTATTTTTTGGTAGACATTTGTTCATGATATTTAACGGGAGTTAGGTAGTTTAGAGTGCTGTGAATTCTTATGTTGTTATATCAATTTATGTAATCAAATAATTCTAATTTTAATTGGATTAATGATGTAAAATTTTTATCATTAATAAACTCTGTTTTGAAAGTTTTAAAAGTTGCTTCAGCAACAGCATTGTCATAAGGACATCCTTTTTTGCTTAAAGAACGGGTAATATTGAATGCTAATAAAAGTTTATCAATAGTTTTATTATTGAATTCATTACCGCGATCGCTATGAAATATTTGAATATCTTTTAAACAGCGATTTGAGTGCATAAATGCTTGATGTACTAATGATGCATCTTTTTTAACTCCAACACTATGTCCAATAATTTCGCGGTTGTACAGGTCTACTAATAGGCAAATATAGTTTCATTTACCATTAACTTGAACATAAGTTAAATCACTGACAATAACTTCATTTTTAATTCTATTATTAAAGTCTCTATTAACAAGATTGGTAATTTGACTATCATTGACTTTATTATGATGATTTTTGAATGATAATTTAGTGTATTTTGATATTAAATTATGCTTATTCATAATTTTTTAAGGAAATGTTTAGTAATCTGTGTAACTTACAAAAATAACTATGTTTAATTAATTCTAGTAAATATAATTAAATGACTAGAAAGAGTGAGTTACAGATGGCTAAAAAAGATAACTTTAATAATAATGATCCAATATCAAAAGCAGTAGATTTATTACTAGAAAATACTGAAGATTTAACAACAGTTTTTAAACCTGGCGGTTTATATAAAGAATTAACAAAAAGATTAGTTGAAAAAATGTTGAATTCTGAAATGCAAAATTATTTAGGATATGAAAAAAATCAACATAGTACTACTGAAAATGCTCGTAATGGTACAAGTTCAAAAAAATTAATAACTCAACAAGGTAAAATTGAAATTGATGTACCAAGAGATCGCAATAGTAATTTTACTCCTGTAATAGTTCCTAAAAGGCAAAGAAGATTTGATGGTTTTGATCAACAAGTTCTTTCTTTATATGCAAAAGGAATGACATTATCTGACATTAGAATGCAGTTGCAAGAGTTATATCATGGTGCTGATATTAGTGAAAGTGTTATTAGTCAAATTACTGATGATGTTATTGATGATGTTAAAGCATGACAAAATCGACCATTAGAAAGTATTTATCCTATTGTTTATTTTGATTGTATAATAGTTAAAGTACGACAAGATAAACGGATTATTAACAAATCAGTTTATATAGCATTAGGAGTTGATTTAGAAGGCAAAAAGATGTTTTAGGATTATGAATTAGTGAAAATGAAGGTTCTAAGTTTTGATTATCTAATTTCACAGAAATGAAAAATCGTGGCTTAAATGATATTCTTATTGCTTGTAGTGATAATTTAACAGGCATGTCAGAAGCAATACAATCAGTTTATCCTAAAACAGAACATCAATTATGCATTGTTCATCAAATTAGAAATAGTTTAAAATATGTTTCATACAAACATCGAAAAGGTCTAGTTGCAGATTTAAAACCAATTTATAGTGCATGTAGTGAAGAACAAGCAATGCAAGCTTTAGAATCGTTTGAAAGTAAATGAAATAAACAATATCCTCAAATTACTAAATCTTGATATAAAAATTGAGATAATTTAATGGTTTTTATTAGTTATCCAGTAGAAATCAAAAGAGTGATTTATACTACAAATGCTATTGAATCTGTTAATAGTCAATTACGAAAAATCATCAGAAATAAAAAAATTTTTCCTAATGATATGGCAGTTTTCAAAATATTTTACTTGGCAATTGAAAATATAACAAAAAAATGAACATTGCCTATTCAAAATTGAAATACAGCAATTGCTCATTTTATGATAAAATTTGAAGACAGAATTAATCTAAATTAGTAACTTTGTAAAACAAAGATACACAGATTATTAAAAAGCCTCTTTTTTAATTTTTCTGCGTGATAAATAAATTTCTTGGTTTGCTAGTATGACTTTTAATCTTCTAGTACCATAAACTTCTTTATTTTCTTTAAAAGCACTAATAACAGCTTCATCATAAATATTATTTTGAATTTTTTCTTTTTTCTTTAAATTAAAATAATATGTTGATTTAGAGAGTTTTAAAAAACGACACATTGTGCGAATTTTATATGGCTTTTCTCCCTTTATGTACTATTTTTAAATTTTATCACATAAATGCTGAGAAAAGCCTATCTACGGACTTCTCCCCACATTTTTAAATCAAACATAGCATTACAGTTTCAAAACTAGGTATCTTGTTGAATTTATATGCAGCTTCTTTAGCATATAAATGAACATGATGTTTTGCAACTTTGATATGTGTTTTAAATGTTCTTCTTATATGTTTTCAAACTGATTCAATTTGGTTGGTATTTACACCAATTTTTGAAACATAGCCATCTTGATGGTTAACTGTTTCATGCTTAGTGAAAACTGATTTAAAATCGCAATATCCTTTTCAAGAATCAGTATATACAAGACATTTTGAAGAAATGTGGTTTTTTGCAAACTGCAAAAGATTTTTACTCTTTGCGTTTTTCAATACTTTCACAATTAAATTATTGGTTGTTTTTTGATAAATGCCAACAATCAAGGTTTTATTCACCAAGGATCTTCCTTGTTTTTTAAAACCCATATGTGAAAGATACATTTCATCAATTTGCACTGTACCTTCAACAATAAATTGAGGTTTTTGTTTTGCAATACGTGTTCTGATTTTATGAGTCATTCTTCAAGCAGTTTTCAAAGTCACTCCCAATTCTTTTGCAATATCTGTTGATGGAATTCCATGTTTGGTGTTTATTCATCTAAAGATAAGATAAAATCAAGATGTTAAAGATGTTTGTGACCTTGAAAATATGGTGCCTGTGAGAATGCTAAATGTTTGATTACATTTTAAACATCTCATTCTTTTTAAATCAGAAGTATTCAAATTAAAACTAAAACACCTAATACATTTGTTTTCTTTTAAATTTGCTATATATGCAAGACATTGCTGTTCAGTTTGAAAAGCATTGTTGAATTCATTCAGTTTCATTATTCCCTCCACAAGTACATGTGGGGAGAAGTCCGTTTTATATTTAACTTTATTTTTAGTAATAATTTCTATTTTCTGCCTATTATTAGTGCTGCTTGCTTTAAAATATCATTTTCCATTCGTAACTGTTTTAATTCTTTATTTGCTTGAATTAATTGTTTTTCTAAATCTGAAAGATTATTTTTAATTTTAAAACTACCTGAATTAGTAAATTGTTTAATTCATTTATAAGTAGCTGCTCTTGTAAGAACCTGTTTAGAATCTTTTTAATAAAATTGAAATAAAGGACAGAACAACCATTTGTAAACTAGTATTTAGTTTTCTTTCACAATTTTTTCATAATCTTCTGCATTTTTCTAATCATGCAAAGCTTCGTTCTACAACTCATCTTTTTGGTAGTACTACAAAAGAATGTAATTCATTACGTTTTACAACTTCAACATTTGCATTTATGATTGTTTTGATTGCAGAAGCAAATTTTTCACCAGTATAGCCAGCATCTACTATTATTTTTTGAACTGTAGAAAGATTTTCTTTTTCACTTTTAATCATTATGATAGCACTATTACGATCTGTTTTTTCTGCTGTAGTTATGTAAATTGCATGTGGTAAACCTTGCGTATCAACTGCAATATGACGTTTTATTCCTGAAATCTTTTTACCAGCATCATAACCTTTATTTTCAGGGAAATGTTTAGTAATCTGTGTAACTTACAAAAATAACTATGTTTAATTAATTCTAGTAAATATAATTAAATGACTAGAAAGAGTGAGTTACAGATGGCTAAAAAAGATAACTTTAATAATAATGATCCAATATCAAAAGCAGTAGATTTATTACTAGAAAATACTGAAGATTTAACAACAGTTTTTAAACCTGGCGGTTTATATAAAGAATTAACAAAAAGATTAGTTGAAAAAATGTTGAATTCTGAAATGCAAAATTATTTAGGATATGAAAAAAATCAACATAGTACTACTGAAAATGCTCGTAATGGTACAAGTTCAAAAAAATTAATAACTCAACAAGGTAAAATTGAAATTGATGTACCAAGAGATCGCAATAGTAATTTTACTCCTGTAATAGTTCCTAAAAGGCAAAGAAGATTTGATGGTTTTGATCAACAAGTTCTTTCCTTGTATGCAAAAGGAATGACATTATCTGACATTAGAATGCAGTTGCAAGAGTTATATCATGGTGCTGATATTAGTGAAAGTGTTATTAGTCAAATTACTGATGATGTTATTGATGATGTTAAAGCATGACAAAATCGACCATTAGAAAGTATTTATCCTATTGTTTATTTTGATTGTATAGTAGTTAAAGTACGACAAGATAAACGGATTATTAACAAATCAGTTTATATAGCATTAGGAGTTGATTTAGAAGGCAAAAAAGATGTTTTAGGATTATGAATTAGTGAAAATGAAGGTTCTAAGTTTTGATTATCTAATTTCACAGAAATGAAAAATCGTGGCTTAAATGATATTCTTATTGCTTGTAGTGATAATTTAACAGGCATGTCAGAAGCAATACAATCAGTTTATCCTAAAACAGAACATCAATTATGCATTGTTCATCAAATTAGAAATAGTTTAAAATATGTTTCATACAAACATCGAAAAGGTCTAGTTGCAGATTTAAAACCAATTTATAGTGCATGTAGTGAAGAACAAGCAATGCAAGCTTTAGAATCGTTTGAAAGTAAATGAAATAAACAATATCCTCAAATTACTAAATCTTGATATAAAAATTGAGATAATTTAATGGTTTTTATTAGTTATCCAGTAGAAATCAAAAGAGTGATTTATACTACAAATGCTATTGAATCTGTTAATAGTCAATTACGAAAAATCATCAGAAATAAAAAAGTTTTTCCTAATGATATGGCAGTTTTCAAAATATTTTACTTGGCAATTGAAAATATAACAAAAAAATGAACATTGCCTATTCAAAATTGAAATACAGCAATTGCTCATTTTATGATAAAATTTGAAGACAGAATTAATCTAAATTAGTAACTTTGTAAAACAAAGATACACAGATTATTAAAAAGCCTCATTTTCAGTAGTATCTGTATTTTTAACACTTTGCGAATCAATTATACAAAAACTAGTTTTTTCTTTTCGATGATTCTTAATACGAATCTTTTAACTAATTTTTTTAAAATTAATTGCAATACACTAGGTTCTTTATCATTGTTTTTACTTCAAATTTGGAAATAATAATATACAGTTTGTCATTTTGGAAAATTTTTTGGTAACATTCTTCATTGACAACCACTTTTTAATACATATAAAACTGCACAAAACACTTCATATAAATCTAAATTTCTTGGTTTTGTTTTCTTTTTGCTGTTTTCTAAAGTTGATTTTATGTTCTCAAATTGTTCTTTAGTAACATGACTTGGATAATTTTTATGCATATATACCTCTTATTTTAAAATATATAGTAATTTTACCTTATTTTCTAAAAGATTCTAAACAGGTTCTAACATTATATTCTTTAGCAAGACAAGACACTGACTTACCACTTTGATATAAAGCTACTATTTGCTTTTTAAATTCGTCGGTATATGAGTTAATATTGGTCATAATTATAGTTCCTTTCTTTTAACAAATTTGTTCACTTGTCTACGTAATTAGTGTCCAATAAAGTGTAACCCATCCAAATAGGCAGAAAATAGAAATTATTACTAAAAATAAAGTTAAATATAAAATTCGCACAATGTGTCGTTTTTTAAAACTCTCTAAATCAACATATTATTTTAATTTAAAGAAAAAAGAAAAAATTCAAAATAATATTTATGATGAAGCTGTTATTAGTGCTTTTAAAGAAAATAAAGAAGTTTATGGTACTAGAAGATTAAAAGTCATACTAGCAAACCAAGAAATTTATTTATCACGCAGAAAAATTAAAAAATTATGAATAAGCATAATTTAATATCAAAATACACTAAATTATCATTCAAAAATCATCATAATAAAGTCAATGATAGTCAAATTACCAATCTTGTTAATAGAGACTTTAATAATAGAATTAAAAATGAAGTTATTGTCAGTGATTTAACTTATGTTCAAGTTAATGGTAAATGAAACTATATTTGCCTATTAGTAGACCTGTACAACCGCGAAATTATTGGACATAGTGTTGGAGTTAAAAAAGATGCATCATTAGTACATCAAGCATTTATGCACTCAAATCGCTGTTTAAAAGATATTCAAATATTTCATAGCGATCGCGGTAATGAATTCAATAATAAAACTATTGATAAACTTTTATTAGCATTCAATATTACCCGTTCTTTAAGCAAAAAAGGATGTCCTTATGACAATGCTGTTGCTGAAGCAACTTTTAAAACTTTCAAAACAGAGTTTATTAATGATAAAAATTTTACATCATTAATCCAATTAAAATTAGAATTATTTGATTACATAAATTGATATAACAACATAAGAATTCACAGCACTCTAAACTACCTAACTCCCGTTAAATATCATGAACAAATGTCTACCAAAAAATAGTCCTAAAAAGGGTTGCCATTCCAAAAGCAAAATTATATTATAGTGATTTAGATAGTAATAAAGTAAATTATGTATTAGATTTATCAATTAATGTTCAAACATTATTTAATTTAAATAATGAACTTGGTTTAGTAACACATGAAAATGGAAATACAGTAATTGAAGTTTTAAATATTGATAGTATAGAAAAAAAATATGAAATAAAAAATAGTGGAGGCTTTTTAATAATCTGTGTATCTTTGTTTTACAAAGTTACTAATTTAGATTAATTCTGTCTTCAAATTTTATCATAAAATGAGCAATTGCTGTATTTCAATTTTGAATAGGCAATGTTCATTTTTTTGTTATATTTTCAATTGCCAAGTAAAATATTTTGAAAACTGCCATATCATTAGGAAAAACTTTTTTATTTCTGATGATTTTTCGTAATTGACTATTAACAGATTCAATAGCATTTGTAGTATAAATCACTCTTTTGATTTCTACTGGATAACTAATAAAAACCATTAAATTATC
The DNA here is from genome assembly GCF_027923845.1 of Spiroplasma ixodetis. Lineage (GTDB taxonomy): Bacteria > Bacillota_I > Bacilli_A > Mycoplasmatales > VBWQ01 > Spiroplasma_E > Spiroplasma_E ixodetis_A. The sequence goes on along the minus strand of NZ_AP026933.1, from coordinate 1,014,859 downwards.
TCAATTTTTATATCAAGATTTAGTAATTTGAGGATATTGTTTATTTCATTTACTTTCAAACGATTCTAAAGCTTGCATTGCTTGTTCTTCACTACATGCACTATAAATTGGTTTTAAATCTGCAACTAGACCTTTTCGATGTTTGTATGAAACATATTTTAAACTATTTCTAATTTGATGAACAATGCATAATTGATGTTCTGTTTTAGGATAAACTGATTGTATTGCTTCTGACATGCCTGTTAAATTATCACTACAAGCAATAAGAATATCATTTAAGCCACGATTTTTCATTTCTGTGAAATTAGATAATCAAAACTTAGAACCTTCATTTTCACTAATTCATAATCCTAAAACATCTTTTTTGCCTTCTAAATCAACTCCTAATGCTATATAAACTGATTTGTTAATAATCCGTTTATCTTGTCGTACTTTAACTACTATACAATCAAAATAAACAATAGGATAAATACTTTCTAATGGTCGATTTTTTCATGCTTTAACATCATCAATAACATCATCAGTAATTTGACTAATAACACTTTCACTAATATCAGCACCATGATATAACTCTTGCAACTGCATTCTAATGTCAGATAATGTCATTCCTTTTGCATACAAGGAAAGAACTTGTTGATCAAAACCATCAAATCTTCTTTGCCTTTTAGGAACTATTACAGGAGTAAAATTACTATTGCGATCTCTTGGTACATCAATTTCAATTTTACCTTGTTGAGTTATTAGTTTTTTTGAACTTGTACCATTACGAGCATTTTCAGTAGTACTATGTTGATTTTTTTCATATCCTAAATAATTTTGCATTTCAGAATTCAACATTTTTTCAACTAATCTTTTTGTTAATTCTTTATATAAACCGCCAGGTTTAAAAACTGTTGTTAAATCTTCAGTATTTTCTAGTAATAAATCTACTGCTTTTGATATTGGATCATTATTATTAAAGTTATCTTTTTAGCCATCTGTAACTCACTCTTTCTAGTCATTTAATTATATTTACTAGAATTAATTAAACATAGTTATTTTTATAAGTTACACAGATTACTAAACATTTCTAAATAGTGTTTATGAGCAAGTAATGCAAATACAAAAATTTAATATTTTATCTCTTCTAAATGAAGACAAAATTGATTATTTAAGTTGATAATCTTCTTGTTAACTTAAAAACAATAAAAAACAATTTAAAAATGCATCTTAAAGATGCATTTTATTGTTATTTTAAAAATTAAAGCTTAAAGCAATTATTTAATAATTGCTTTAATTTTAGTAGCAATAATATCAATAGCTACAGTATTATGAAAATCAAAAGGAATAATAATATCAGCATAACGTTTAGTTGGCTCAACAAAAGCATCATGCATAGGTTTAACAGTTAATGCATATTGTTGTAAAACACTGTCAAGAGTACGATTTCTAAAACTAACATCTCGTTTAATTCTTCTTAGTAGTCTAGTATCACTATCAGTATCAACAAAAATTTTGATAGTAGATAATTCACGAATAATAGGATTTTCTAAAGCAAAAATACCATCCAGAATGATAACGTCACCCGGACCAATAATCTCAGTGTTTTTACTGCGACTATTGATTTTAAAATCATAAATAGGCTCTTCAATAGCATTGCCGAGTAATAATTGTTCTAAATCATAAATTAATAATTTCATATCAATAGCATTAGGGTGATCAAAATTAGTTTTTTCTTTCTTCAACTTTTAAATTACTAAGGTCATGATAATAATTATCCATTTGTACAAAAATGACATTTTTTTATTACAAGCTTCACCAATTTTTTCTGCTACTGTTGTTTTTCCTGAAGCACTGCCGCCAGCGATAGCGATTAAATTAATTTTCGGACTTCTCCCCACATGTACTTGTGGAGGGAATAATGAAACTGAATGAATTCAACAATGCTTTTCAAACTGAACAGCAATGTCTTGCATATATAGCAAATTTGAAAGAAAACAAATGTATTAGGTGTTTTAATTTTAATTTGAATACTTCTGATTTAAAAAGAATGAGATGTTTAAAATGTAATCAAACATTTAGCATTCTCACAGCCACCATATTTTCAAGGTCACAAACATCTTTAACATCTTGGTTTTATCTTATCTTTAGATGAATAAACACCAAACATGGAATTCCATCAACAGATATTGCAAAAGAATTGGGAGTGACTTTGAAAACTGCTTGAAGAATGACTCATAAAATCAGAACACGTATTGCAAAACAAAAACCTCAATTTATTGTTGAAGGTACAGTGCAAATTGATGAAATGTATCTTTCACATATGGGTTTTAAAAAACAAGGAAGATCCTTGGTGAATAAAACCTTGATTGTTGGCATTTATCAAAAAACAACCAATAATTTAATTGTGAAAGTATTGAAAAACGCAAAGAGTAAAAATCTTTTGCAGTTTGCAAAAAACCACATTTCTTCAAAATGTCTTGTATATACTGATTCTTGAAAAGGATATTGCGATTTTAAATCAGTTTTCACTAAGCATGAAACAGTTAACCATCAAGATGGCTATGTTTCAAAAATTGGTGTAAATACCAACCAAATTGAATCAGTTTGAAAACATATAAGAAGAACATTTAAAACACATATCAAAGTTGCAAAACATCATGTTCATTTATATGCTAAAGAAGCTGCATATAAATTCAACAAGATACCTAGTTTTGAAACTGTAATTCTATGTTTGATTTAAAAATGTGGGGAGAAGTTCGTAGATAGGCTTTTCTCAGCATTTATGTGATAAAATTAAAATAGTACATAAAGGGAGAAAAGCCTTAATTTTTTTATATTTCACATTTATCTCCTAAAATTTAAGATTGAGTTATTTTATCAAAGTATGATTGTAAAATAATAGCAGCAGCCAATTGATCTTTAACTTGTTTTCTTTTATTTGAAGAAACATTAGATTTAATTAATATTTGCTGCGAAGAATAGGTAGTTCTTCTTTCATCTTGTAAAACAATATTTAGTTTATCATTATTTTGTGTTAATTTAAATTTATCAATAAAATTTAAAACAATTTTTGCGCTGGGGCCGACTGTGCTATCCATGTTTAAAGGGTAACCAAAAACAAGAATATCAGCATCATATTCTTTAATAACATTTTGGAGTTGGATAATAGCATTATTAAAATCATGCTCTGGGAAACGAATAGTTTTTCAAGAAAAAGCAATTTTTCCTTCACCACGAGCAAGTCCTAATGTTTTACTACCTAAATCAATGCCTAAATATTTCATAAATTTATTATACTTAATATTTTTTTTAATTTTAATAATATATTAATTTGCTGAATTATACTTGTAAGTGCAAGTAAATAAAATTGCAAAAAATTCTCATATAAAAATTTCATAATGCTAAATTTAGTTTAGAAAAAGTAAGGAGTTTTTATATGAGTTATAAACATATTGGGATAGATGAAAGAATTTATATTGAGAATCAATTGAAATTTAAAGTTAAAATTAGTGAAATAGCTAAAAATCTTAATCGAAGTATTAGTACTATTATTCGAGAAGTTAATAGAAATAAAGATAATGATCATTATTTTTCATTAATTGCACAAAATAAAGCTGTAAATAGAAAAAAATCACATATTATTTTTCATAAGTTTAAATATAAAGATTTAGTCAAATATATACAACAAAAACTATTATTGGGCTGATCACCTGAACAAATTTATGGCAGAATTAAAAATTTTCATAAACAATGAGCTATCAGCTTTAAAACAATTTACAATTGAATTTATTCTGGATTATTTGATAAAGTTACTAGTAAAAATTTAAGAAGAAAAGGTAAAAAACGAAGATCTCAAGAAAATCGTGGTAAATTTAATGGTAAATCAATTAAAGAACGAGATAATAATGTTAATGATCGCATAACTCTTGGTCATTGAGAAGGAGATACTATAGTATCATCAAGAGGTAAAAGTAAATCATGTTTAATAACTTTAGTTGAAAGAGTATCACGATTTACTTTAGCAATGTTAGTTAAAAACAAAACTACTAAAGTTATTAAAAAAATATCATTCATTATTTATCAATTCTTCCTAAAAATATTGTTAAAACTATTACTTTTGATCGTGGTAAAGAATTTGCAAATTGACAACAACTTGAAAAAAGTTAGATGTGAAAATTTATTTTGCAAATCCATATTCACCTTGACAAAGAGGTACTAATGAAAATACTAATGGTTTAATTAGAGAAAAATTTCCTAAAAAATTTATTTTTTCAAAAACTAATAAAAATGAAGTTCATAAATTTATATTGTCTTTAAACCAAAGACCCAGAAAAATACTAAATTTTCTTTCACCAATCGAATATTTGAATAGAAAAATAATTTAGTTGCACTTACCTTTACAATTTTGCTTATAAAATTAGATATATTAAATACTTCAAAGTTTTTGCTGTTTTTTAAACAAAATATAATAAATAAAAATTATCAACATTAATCCCATATTTCCTTATAAATTAATATAAATAACTTATTTATAAAATCATGTAAAATTAATTTAGATAAAATTTAAGTATTTAAAGAAAGGAAAATTAGAGAAATGTTTAAAACAAGAAAAGAAAATTTAAATCAGAAAAATAACAAACTTAAATCAATAACTGATTATCAATGATTAGCTTTAGATATCGGAACAGAAAACTTTAAAGCTAGACATATTAATATAGGTCTTAGATATGATGCTCCAACCTATTTAGCTGAAGACTATGAAAAAAATAGAATTCTTTACGGTGAAGAGGCTAAGGCTTTAACTGACAAAACAAATGAAAATGTTATTATTAAACGTCCAGTTCGTGATGGTAATATTGCTGATCCAGATGCTTTACAACGTATTCTTACTAAAATTTTTCAAGATTTTAGACTTGAAATTAAAGATTTAAAACAAAGTGATAAAAATCGTAACTTGATTGTGTTGATGGCAACACCAAGTGAAATTAATTCAGTACAAAAAGAAGCTTTAGAACCTGTTTAGAATCTTTTAGAAAATAAGGTAAAATTACTATATATTTTAAAATAAGAGGTATATATGCATAAAAATTATCCAAGTCATGTTACTAAAGAACAATTTGAGAACATAAAATCAACTTTAGAAAACAGCAAAAAAGAAAACAAAACCAAGAAATTTAGATTTATATGAAGTGTTTTGTGCAGTTTTATATGTATTAAAAAGTGGTTGTCAATGAAGAATGTTACCAAAAAATTTTCCAAAATGACAAACTGTATATTATTATTTCCAAATTTGAAGTAAAAACAATGATAAAGAACCTAGTGTATTGCAATTAATTTTAAAAAAATTAGTTAAAAAGATTCGTATTAAGAATCATCGAAAAGAAAAAACTAGTTTTTGTATAATTGATTCGCAAAGTGTTAAAAATACAGATACTACTGAAAATAAAGGTTATGATGCTGGTAAAAAGATTTCAGGAATAAAACGTCATATTGCAGTTGATACGCAAGGTTTACCACATGCAATTTACATAACTACAGCAGAAAAAACAGATCGTAATAGTGCTATCATAATGATTAAAAGTGAAAAAGAAAATCTTTCTACAGTTCAAAAAATAATAGTAGATGCTGGCTATACTGGTGAAAAATTTGCTTCTGCAATCAAAACAATCATAAATGCAAATGTTGAAGTTGTAAAACGTAATGAATTACATTCTTTTGTAGTACTACCAAAAAGATGAGTTGTAGAACGAAGCTTTGCATGATTAGAAAAATGCAGAAGATTATGAAAAAATTGTGAAAGAAAACTAAATACTAGTTTACAAATGGTTGTTCTGTCCTTTATTTCAATTTTATTAAAAAGATTCTAAACAGGTTCTTAGAAAATATTGTATATCGTTTAGGAGCACTCCGTGGATTTGTACAAGAAGAAGTTAAAATGGCAGCCTTAGGTTCAGGGCAAGATATTTTTGGAAGTGCAATTATGTGCATTGATATTGGTGGTGGCAGTACTGATGTTGCTATTATTAGTAATAATTCAATATTATATTCATATACAACACATTGTGCTGGTGACTATTTAATACAAAAAGTTCAAGAATATATTATAAAAAAACATGCCTTAAAAGTTGGAATAAAAGAAGCTGAAGATGTTATTAAAATATTGGTTCACTTATGAAATATCAAGATGAAAAACCATACACAATTTCGGGTTTTTCATTACCTAGATTAAATTCTCAGCCAGGAGAAACAATGTCAATTTCTAAAACTATTGAAATTACACCAGAAGAAATTCGTGCAAATGTTATGCAAGTTCAATTCAAAGAACATATTATTCCAGCCATTCGTAGAGTACTAAGAACTGCTGGTGACAAGGCTGCTGGAAGTATTAGTGATTTAAAGAAAAAAGGTAAGGGAATCACAATTTGTGGTGGTGGAGCTTATATTAAAAAAGTTGATAAATTTATTGAAGAAGAATTAGCTAAAGAATATTATATTGAAGTTAAAACTGAAAAAGTTACAAAACCAATGCGCCAAAAATATGAAGGAGATCTTTTTGAAGTGCGGACTGCTCCAAATCCTTTAGATAATGTTATTGATGGTTGTGTAAAATATTGTGATACAATTTACAAACAATTAATAATTGAACAAAATCCTAGTCGTGAAATTCTAATAAAGGACGAAGATTTAGGATAAAAAACTATAAAAATCTTAAATCAATTTAAAAATAGTGCTAATTAGCACTATTTTTAAACTAACTAGTATTTTAAATTATTAAAAATTTTTTAAACTTTGGTAATTTTTTTGAGTTATCAATTCCTGATTCAAAAGAAAAAGATTCGTATTTCATAACATTAGATACATCTCAATTTGATATATTTTGATTAAAAGATATAGCACCATGAAACATTCAATTCATATTCGTAACATTTGAAGTATCTCAAGATGATAAATCTTGATTGGAATGGCAACCCTTTTTAGGACTATTTTTTGGTAGACATTTGTTCATGATATTTAACGGGAGTTAGGTAGTTTAGAGTGCTGTGAATTCTTATGTTGTTATATCAATTTATGTAATCAAATAATTCTAATTTTAATTGGATTAATGATGTAAAATTTTTATCATTAATAAACTCTGTTTTGAAAGTTTTAAAAGTTGCTTCAGCAACAGCATTGTCATAAGGACATCCTTTTTTGCTTAAAGAACGGGTAATATTGAATGCTAATAAAAGTTTATCAATAGTTTTATTTTTGAATTCATTACCGCGATCGCTATGAAATATTTGAATATCTTTTAAACAGCGATTTGAGTGCATAAATGCTTGATGTACTAATGATGCATCTTTTTTAACTCCAACACTATGTCCAATAATTTCGCGGTTGTACAGGTCTACTAATAGGCAAATATAGTTTCATTTACCATTAACTTGAACATAAGTTAAATCACTGACAATAACTTCATTTTTAATTCTATTATTAAAGTCTCTATTAACAAGATTGGTAATTTGACTATCATTGACTTTATTATGATGATTTTTGAATGATAATTTAGTGTATTTTGATATTAAATTATGCTTATTCATAATTTTTTTAATTTTTCTGCGTGATAAATAAATTTCTTGGTTTGCTAGTATGACTTTTAATCTTCTAGTACCATAAACTTCTTTATTTTCTTTAAAAGCACTAATAACAGCTTCATCATAAATATTATTTTGAATTTTTTCTTGAGGCTTTTTAATAATCTGTGTATCTTTGTTTTACAAAGTTACTAATTTAGATTAATTCTGTCTTCAAATTTTATCATAAAATGAGCAATTGCTGTATTTCAATTTTGAATAGGCAATGTTCATTTTTTTGTTATATTTTCAATTGCCAAGTAAAATATTTTGAAAACTGCCATATCATTAGGAAAAACTTTTTATTTCTGATGATTTTTCGTAATTGACTATTAACAGATTCAATAGCATTTGTAGTATAAATCACTCTTTTGATTTCTACTGGATAACTAATAAAAACCATTAAATTATCTCAATTTTTATATCAAGATTTAGTAATTTGAGGATATTGTTTATTTCATTTACTTTCAAACGATTCTAAAGCTTGCATTGCTTGTTCTTCACTACATGCACTATAAATTGGTTTTAAATCTGCAACTAGACCTTTTCGATGTTTGTATGAAACATATTTTAAACTATTTCTAATTTGATGAACAATGCATAATTGATGTTCTGTTTTAGGATAAACTGATTGTATTGCTTCTGACATGCCTGTTAAATTATCACTACAAGCAATAAGAATATCATTTAAGCCACGATTTTTCATTTCTGTGAAATTAGATAATCAAAACTTAGAACCTTCATTTTCACTAATTCATAATCCTAAAACATCTTTTTTGCCTTCTAAATCAACTCCTAATGCTATATAAACTGATTTGTTAATAATCCGTTTATCTTGTCGTACTTTAACTACTATACAATCAAAATAAACAATAGGATAAATACTTTCTAATGGTCGATTTTGTCATGCTTTAACATCATCAATAACATCATCAGTAATTTGACTAATAACACTTTCACTAATATCAGCACCATGATATAACTCTTGCAACTGCATTCTAATGTCAGATAATGTCATTCCTTTTGCATACAAGGAAAGAACTTGTTGATCAAAACCATCAAATCTTCTTTGCCTTTTAGGAACTATTACAGGAGTAAAATTACTATTGCGATCTCTTGGTACATCAATTTCAATTTTACCTTGTTGAGTTATTAATTTTTTTGAACTTGTACCATTACGAGCATTTTCAGTAGTACTATGTTGATTTTTTCATATCCTAAATAATTTTGCATTTCAGAATTCAACATTTTTTCAACTAATCTTTTTGTTAATTCTTTATATAAACCGCCAGGTTTAAAAACTGTTGTTAAATCTTCAGTATTTTCTAGTAATAAATCTACTGCTTTTGATATTGGATCATTATTATTAAAGTTATCTTTTTTAGCCATCTGTAACTCACTCTTTCTAGTCATTTAATTATATTTACTAGAATTAATTAAACATAGTTATTTTTGTAAGTTACACAGATTACTAAACATTTCCAAATAATATTTATGATGAAGCTGTTATTAGTGCTTTTAAAGAAAATAAAGAAGTTTATGGTATAGAAGATTAAAAGTCATTAAAAAATACCAAGAAATTTATTTATTTGAGAAACATAAAAAAACGTTCTCCCCACATGTACTTTGGAGGGAATAATGAAAATGAATGAATTCAACAATTTTTCAAACTGAACAGCAATGTAAATTGCATATATAGCAAATTTAAAAAAGAAAAGAAAATACAAATTATTAGGTGTATTTAATTTAATTTGAATACTTTACAATTTGATTTAAAAGAATGAGATGTTGTTAAAAATTAAATCAAACAAATTGTTAGCATTCTCACAGTACATCAAGCATTTATCATTCAGTTTTATCTTGAAACAATATTTTAGCAATTTCTTTTTACAATAACATTTTTAACATTGTGATAAATAATATTTTTATCAAAAAAAAAAAAAAAAAAAAAAAAAAAAAAAAAAAAAAAAAAAAACCGTTAAAAAACTATTCAAAACTTTAAGTGTTTTGACAAAAGTAATTGCTACTCTAATTCCAGTATAACTGCCAGGACCATTTGCAATAACTACTTTTGAAATATCTTTTAATTTTATTTTACATTTTACAAGTAAATTAGTAATAGTTGGAATTGCCAATTCTGTTTGTTTTTGTCAAGCAATAAATGATGAACTTGCTAAAATTTTATTACCTTGCAAAATCACCACTGTTAATTTGTTATTTGTTGTATCTAAATATAATTGATACATAACATCACCTTATTATTTCATTTAGTTGCTATTAATAATTTTCTAATATCTTACATACTTATTATAATATCATGTATAATGTAATTAAAATAGAAAAAATATAGAATTGTGAGTTGATCCATATGGGAATAAGAAAAAATATAGGATTTAAAAGTAAATTTTCTGATTTTTTACTTTGATCTGGGCTAATTATTGCTGTTATAGGTCTAATAATGCAATTTGCAATAGTTTTAATTGAGTATAAACCAATAACAGTTGGAACACCTAATCCTCATAATTTATGAACTCCAGATGGCCCATGAGTTGGTATTTGAACAATGATTTCTACCTTTACTATTCAATCAAATTTTTTAGTTTTTCTTTTCTTTTGTTTTGTATTAACAAATCGTTTTCATGACAATCGCGCACAATTTGTTTTTGGGCGATTTTCATTAGCAATTACTGTTTATATTACCGTAACTCTTATCGTATTTTTTGCTGTATTATTTAAACCAATGATAAATAATTTAGATAGTAGTAATAGTATTAGCATATTAAATTTTATAAATACATTTTTATTACATTTAATAGTACCAGTGATAGTGATTTTATATTTTATGTTTTCTGCTGGTAAATACTACTGAAAACTCGGAAAACAAACATATCTTTGAATACCAATTATTTCTATTTACATGTTTGCATATTTAGGTTATGCACTTGCTAAAGGAAATTTTGTTGGTTTTTTAAGAAAAGGAACGACAGAAATTGATTATTCATTTCCATATCCATTTTTAGATTTTCATAAAAGTTTAACTACTTTCTTTATTTATATCTTTGCAATTTTAATCTTATACATAATTTTGATGTTATTTTTTACTCTTTATAATAATATTCTTTATAAGAAAAATAATAAACCAATAGCAGCTTTAAGAGATACAAATTTTTAATGTAAAATAATTTAGGCTTTTCTCCCTTTATGTACTATTTTAATTTTATCACTAATGCTGAGAAAAGCCTATCTACGGACTTCTCCCCACATTTTTAAATCAAACATAGCATTACAGTTTCAAAACTAGGTATCTTGTTGAATTTATATGCAGCTTCTTTAGCATATAAATGAACATGATGTTTTGCAACTTTGATATGTGTTTTAAATGTTCTTCTTATATGTTTTCAAACTGATTCAATTTGGTTGGTATTTACACCAATTTTTGAAACATAGCCATCTTGATGGTTAACTGTTTCATGCTTAGTGAAAACTGATTTAAAATCGCAATATCCTTTTCAAGAATCAGTATATACAAGACATTTTGAAGAAATGTGGTTTTTTGCAAACTGCAAAAGATTTTTACTCTTTGCGTTTTTCAATACTTTCACAATTAAATTATTGGTTGTTTTTTGATAAATGCCAACAATCAAGGTTTTATTCACCAAGGATCTTCCTTGTTTTTTAAAACCCATATGTGAAAGATACATTTCATCAATTTGCACTGTACCTTCAACAATAAATTGAGGTTTTTGTTTTGCAATACGTGTTCTGATTTTATGAGTCATTCTTCAAGCAGTTTTCAAAGTCACTCCCAATTCTTTTGCAATATCTGTTGATGGAATTCCATGTTTGGTGTTTATTCATCTAAAGATAAGATAAAACCAAGATGTTAAAGATGTTTGTGGGACGTATTTCAAATGTGGATATAATTTAATTTTCTTTAAATAAAAGATAAAATAAATTATTAATTATTGGTATAATTATATACCATTTTTATATTTTTTTCAACAAAATATATTTTTTATTTTTACTATTTTACAACAAAAATTCCTAACTATTTAGGTTTAGATTTATTAAATTTTATAAATTTAAAAAAACACTTTTAATTTATTTATTCTTGCTTGTTTTAATTTTAATAAATTAAAAAATGCTTCTTTTGAATAAATTTTTGCATTATTATTAGATATTGATTTTATTAAATGATAAACATCACTTTCAGCACTACAACCAATATTTCAAATAGCATTTTGATTTTCAATACCTTTTTTATTATTTTTAAAATATTCATATATTTTTTCATCAGCATTATTTTCTTTTAAATAATCTAATAATTTATAATAATTACCATTTAAAAATAATTTATAATAAGCATAATTTAATTTTTTATTATTTTCTTTTGTTCTTTTACCTTTTCCTACAATAAATACTTGTTTTAATTTTTGTAATGGATGTCATTTATCTACAGCATAATCAATTTTTAAATAATTAGCAGTAGATTTAAGATAAGTTGCACCATCACCAGTTAATTTTAAATTTTCATTAGTATAACCAATAAAAATATTATCTAAATTAGTTATTATTGATTTACCAAATTCTTTTTTAGTAATTCTTTGACCTTTTCTAGTTGAAATAACAAAAATATATTTATTTTCTAAAACATGTCTATTATCAGTAGATTTTTCTAAATCAAAACCTAAACTAATACTTACCGTTCTGTGTCTAAATTTTCTTTTTTGCTTATTATCAATTAAATTATTATATGATTCATCTGATTGTATATAAATATAATCAGTTGGTAATATTTGTCTTTTTTCTTTTGGTAATTCTTGAACAAATATAATAGTTTCTTTTAATCTTCTACAAATAGTTGATAAAGATATATTTATTTTTAAATTATGTTTAATTATAGGATATGTAATATTATTTAAATCTGCATTAATTATTATTAATTTATTAACTCAATTTGTATAATTTTTATAGGCTTTTCTCCCTTTATGTACTATTTTAATTTTATCACATAAATGCTGAGAAAAGCCTATCTACGGACTTCTCCCCACATTTTTAAATCAAACATAGAATTACAGTTTCAAAACTAGGTATCTTGTTGAATTTATATGCAGCTTCTTTAGCATATAAATGAACATGATGTTTTGCAACTTTGATATGTGTTTTAAATGTTCTTCTTATATGTTTTCAAACTGATTCAATTTGGTTGGTATTTACACCAATTTTTGAAACATAGCCATCTTGATGGTTAACTGTTTCATGCTTAGTGAAAACTGATTTAAAATCGCAATATCCTTTTCAAGAATCAGTATATACAAGACATTTTGAAGAAATGTGTTTTTTGCAAACTGCAAAAGATTTTTACTCTTTGCGTTTTTCAATACTTTCACAATTAAATTATTGGTTGTTTTTTGATAAATGCCAACAATCAAGGTTTTATTCACCAAGGATCTTCCTTGTTTTTTAAAACCCATATGTGAAAGATACATTTCATCAATTTGCACTGTACCTTCAACAATAAATTGAGGTTTTTGTTTTGCAATACGTGTTCTGATTTTATGAGTCATTCTTCAAGCAGTTTTCAAAGTCACTCCCAATTCTTTTGCAATATCTGTTGATGGAATTCCATGTTTGGTGTTTATTCATCTAAAGATAAGATAAAACCAAGATGTTAAAGATGTTTGTGACCTTGAAAATATGGTGCCTGTGAGAATGCTAAATGTTTGATTACATTTTAAACATCTCATTCTTTTTAAATCAGAAGTATTCAAATTAAAATTAAAACACCTAATACATTTGTTTTCTTTCAAATTTGCTATATATGCAAGACATTGCTGTTCAGTTTGAAAAGCATTGTTGAATTCATTCAGTTTCATTATTGCCTCCACAAGTACATGTGGGGAGAAGTCCGTTTTTATATTTATCAATATCAATATATGTTCTTGTTGGAGTTATAATTTCATTTGTTAATTTATTTTTATATGTTCTTAATGGTAAATAAGATATTCCAAATTCACTTTTTATTAAATGTTTTCTACGTTTTATTAATTTATATTTATTTCTATCATATTCATTTAAAAATCAATTATTATCATATTTTAATATTTTATTATCATAATCTAATAACATTTGTTTTTCATGATTAATTTTATGTTGATAGTTGTCAAGTTTTTCAGATAGTAAAATCATAATGCTTTTTCCTTTCTAAATACATGACTTTGAGTATAACAATAATTAACTAGTGAGTGTTGGAAAATAATTTGCTTAAAATGTTATAATTAATATATAAATTATTGAATATAGGTGATATAATATGCCAAAACAAAGAAAAGAATTAGGTAATTATAAAGAAAAGATACAAGAATATTTAAGAGAAAATAAAGATAATTTAAAAAAATGTACTAAACAAGAATTAAATTATATTTTAAATGTGGATAATAAATGCAAAATTGTAAAGGTAAGTGCAACTAAATTATTTTTCTATTCAAATATTCGATTGGTGAAAGATAATTTAGTATTTTTCTGGGTCTTTGGTTTAAAGACAATATAAATTTATGAACTTCATTTTTATTAGTTTTTGAAAAAATAAATTTTTTAGGAAATTTTTCTCTAATTAAACCATTAGTATTTTCATTAGTACCTCTTTGTCAAGGTGAATATGGATTTGCAAAATAAATTTTCACATCTAACTTTTTTCAAGTTGTTGTCAATTTGCAAATTCTTTACCACGATCAAAAGTAATAGTTTTAACAATATTTTTAGGAAGAATTGATAAATAATGAATGATATTTTTATTAATAACTTTAGTAGTTTTGTTTTTAACTAACATTGCTAAAGTAAATCGTGATACTCTTTCAACTAAAGTTATTAAACATGATTTACTTTTACCTCTTGATGATACTATAGTATCTCCTTCTCAATGACCAAGAGTTATGCGATCATTAACATTATTATCTCGTTCTTTAATTGATTTACCATTAAATTTACCACGATTTTCTTGAGATCTTCGTTTTTTACCTTTTCTTCTTAAATTTTTACTAGTAACTTTATCAAATAATCCAGAATAAATTCAATTGTAAATTGTTTTAAAGCTGATAGCTCATTGTTTATGAAAATTTTTAATTCTGCCATAAATTTGTTCAGGTGATCAGCCCAATAATAGTTTTTGTTGTATATATTTGACTAAATCTTTATATTTAAACTTATGAAAAATAATATGTGATTTTTTTCTATTTACAGCTTTATTTTGTGCAATTAATGAAAAATAATGATCATTATCTTTATTTCTATTAACTTCTCGAATAATAGTACTAATACTTCGATTAAGATTTTTAGCTATTTCATTAATTTTAACTTTAAATTTCAATTGATTCTCAATATAAATTCTTTCATCTATCCCAATATGTTTATAACTCATATAAAAACTCCTTACTTTTTCTAAACTAAATTTAGCATTATGAAATTTTTATATGAGAATTTTTTGCAATTTTATTTACTTGCACTTACAAGTATAATTCAGCGAATATTAAATAATATTAATGGACAAATAATTATAGCCAAATATTTAAAAACAAATGGTTATTATAACTACTAGATACTATTGAAAATGGTGATACAGCTTTAACAATAGCTGCTAAAAACAAACACCCAAAAATAGTTGAAAGATTAGCCTATGAAATTTATGAACAAGAAATAAAGCAACGATATAAATTTGGATTACCTACTATTCTTAATGTTACAACCAATAAAAATAATTTTGAAGTTAAATCTCTTCAAGAATTAGCAAATGAAGTACAAAAAATAACAACCAATATTGATTTTAGAGAACCAAATCCATATCAAAAATTACAAATAAATTTAAAACTTGCTCAATTAGAAATTGATAAGAAAAAAATAAATGAAATCAATAAAAGAATTGAAAAAACAAAATTATTAGTAAATGAAATAAATGCAATCAATTTACAAAATCAAGCTTCAACAAGTAATCAAAATACTTATTGTAATATTTTATAGTTTACTATTAAAAAATAACAAAAAGAGTGAAGGAAATGTTTAGTAATCTGTGTAACTTACAAAAATAACTATGTTTAATTAATTCTAGTAAATATAATTAAATGACTAGAAAGAGTGAGTTACAGATGGCTAAAAAAGATAACTTTAATAATAATGATCCAATATCAAAAGCAGTAGATTTATTACTAGAAAATACTGAAGATTTAACAACAGTTTTTAAACCTGGCGGTTTATATAAAGAATTAACAAAAAGATTAGTTGAAAAAATGTTGAATTCTGAAATGCAAAATTATTTAGGATATGAAAAAAATCAACATAGTACTACTGAAAATGCTCGTAATGGTACAAGTTCAAAAAAATTAATAACTCAACAAGGTAAAATTGAAATTGATGTACCAAGAGATCGCAATAGTAATTTTACTCCTGTAATAGTTCCTAAAAGGCAAAGAAGATTTGATGGTTTTGATCAACAAGTTCTTTCCTTGTATGCAAAAGGAATGACATTATCTGACATTAGAATGCAGTTGCAAGAGTTATATCATGGTGCTGATATTAGTGAAAGTGTTATTAGTCAAATTACTGATGATGTTATTGATGATGTTAAAGCATGACAAAATCGACCATTAGAAAGTATTTATCCTATTGTTTATTTTGATTGTATAGTAGTTAAAGTACGACAAGATAAACGGATTATTAATAAATCAGTTTATATAGCATTAGGAGTTGATTTAGAAGGCAAAAAAGATGTTTTAGGATTATGAATTAGTGAAAATGAAGGTTCTAAGTTTTGATTATCTAATTTCACAGAAATGAAAAATCGTGGCTTAAATGATATTCTTATTGCTTGTAGTGATAATTTAACAGGCATGTCAGAAGCAATACAATCAGTTTATCCTAAAACAGAACATCAATTATGCATTGTTCATCAAATTAGAAATAGTTTAAAATATGTTTCATACAAACATCGAAAAGGTCTAGTTGCAGATTTAAAACCAATTTATAGTGCATGTAGTGAAGAACAAGCAATGCAAGCTTTAGAATCGTTTGAAAGTAAATGAAATAAACAATATCCTCAAATTACTAAATCTTGATATAAAAATTGAGATAATTTAATGGTTTTTATTAGTTATCCAGTAGAAATCAAAAGAGTGATTTATACTACAAATGCTATTGAATCTGTTAATAGTCAATTACGAAAAATCATCAGAAATAAAAAAGTTTTTCCTAATGATATGGCAGTTTTCAAAATATTTTACTTGGCAATTGAAAATATAACAAAAAAATGAACATTGCCTATTCAAAATTGAAATACAGCAATTGCTCATTTTATGATAAAATTTGAAGACAGAATTAATCTAAATTAGTAACTTTGTAAAACAAAGATACACAGATTATTAAAAAGCCTCTTCAAAAAATAAAAGTTACCTTAATTGGTAACTTTTTAATTAGGTGCCAACCTAATAATATAACAGTGAAATTATATAATTATCTTTCTCTATAACCCTTGATAAGTATTACAGTAAATTATACATTAATTTTTAAGATTGTGGGGAAATATTATTTTGATTAGGTTTTACTTTTTCTTTAATATAAATAATTAATCATATTAATGCAAAAAATAAACTGAATATTATTAACGAAATTGAAATATAAAATTGTACTATAAAACCAATATTATTGTTAAAATTTGGATTTTCATTTACACCATAGGATGCATATTTTCATGCAAAAGCCATTATTATAAATCCAATTGCCAAAAAAAAACAAGATATCGAAAATATTTTACTATTTTTTTTATTTAATCAATTTAGTTTCATTATATTATTGCTCCTTTTTTAAATCAATTTCATTATATCAAATTATCTTTGATTTAATACTATTTTTGAAATAGCTAACTTATATTTTATAATACTTCTTGATAAACTATTAAATCAATCATCATGTAAATAAGGTTTATCATGTTTAGCAATTTGAATTTGATTTGTTATCGGGAACATTTGTATTTTAAACTTAAAATTAGTGTCTGAATTATTATAGAATCCTAAAAAAGTATATTTTATATCATTAACATTTGTATCGAAATTATAACCTTTCATATAACCAGATAATTCATCATTAGAAATTTGATATAAATTATTTATATTTTCTGGAACAGAAGAGATAACAGATTTACCTTTATATGAATTATATTGTTGAATATTATCATAATCTTGTTTAATTTCATATTCTTCAAATATTTTCATTTTATTTTCTTTAGTGTAGTAAAATAATTCACTTAAATTATATGATTTAAATAATGTTTGATTTTTACTAGGATTAAAATTTTCATTAGTGTTAAAGTTTTTAAATGGTTTTGTTGAAGTTGAACTTCATTCTTCTGTTTTATATTCATAATGTAAATATACATCTATACTTTTATAATATCTTTTTAAATCATTAAAAGTATTAATTAATAAAGTTGGGTCTAAGTAATCTTTAAAATTAATATCTATATTTAAAGGTTTAATTAATGAAAAATTATTTTTCATTCAATCTGTATTTGAATAATTTAATTCTACATTTCCACTTCTATGTAGAGTATCATAATGATTTAATGAAACTTCTAAACTTGGATTTTTTGGAATTATTACAATTTGTTTTGCAATATTTTGAGGACTTGGTGGTAATATTTTTGCTGGATAACTAAATGTAGTTTCTTCACTTTCTTCATATTCATCATGATTTAATTTATACAAAGTCGTTCAATTAAAAGCATTACCAGTTAAATAACCCATATTATTATAACGAAATTGAGCAACTGATATTTCATTATAATCACCTTGATAAGTAAAAGGATTATCACTATAAAATGTATGTCTTTCTTCTCCTTGATGTAATGATTGAGTTACAATTGTATCAATAATATAAGCATAATTTGAACCATCAATAACTCCATTACTTGTAGGATTTCATTCACAATCTTTATCTTCATTTGTAAAAGGACTTGCTATATCTAAAAACTCTGTATCTTCTGCTAAAATATAAACTTTATTATTTTTCTTTTGTGATAAATCAACTGTTGATATTTGTTCTTTAGTTTCTAATTTCTTACCAGTAGTAGGGTCTCATGGATAAACACTAACTCTATCACTTAATTTCATTGTCATAGCAGTTGTACTAACATGTGAACCTAACATTTTACCTAATGCAAACTCACTTGAATTACTAAATATATTTAATGGTATAAATCAATTTGTATCATTATTACCAATAATACTTGATAAATTTGAAGCAAAAAATGCTGACATAAAACCATTAAAAAATGGCATATTTTTATATTGTTGAGAATTTTGAGTAATAATAAATCCTACTGGAATACCTAATGTTAAAGCATTTAATAATTTACCTACTAATGGTATTGAACTTAAAGCAAATGGTAATCATTGTACACTATCATAAGGCATTTGAATTAATGAACTAAATACTACACTATTAAAATTTAATATAGCAGACATATATTTTTGTGATATTTTTTTATAATCAACAGTTGGACTTCCTATAACTAAACCAGTATCTACATCTTTAAATGAGGCTTTTTAATAATCTGTGTATCTTTGTTTTACAAAGTTACTAATTTAGATTAATTCTGTCTTCAAATTTTATCATAAAATGAGCAATTGCTGTATTTCAATTTTGAATAGGCAATGTTCATTTTTTTGTTATATTTTCAATTGCCAAGTAAAATATTTTGAAAACTGCCATATCATTAGGAAAAACTTTTTTATTTCTGATGATTTTTCGTAATTGACTATTAACAGATTCAATAGCATTTGTAGTATAAATCACTCTTTTGATTTCTACTGGATAACTAATAAAAACCATTAAATTATCTCAATTTTTATATCAAGATTTAGTAATTTGAGGATATTGTTTATTTCATTTACTTTCAAACGATTCTAAAGCTTGCATTGCTTGTTCTTCACTACATGCACTATAAATTGGTTTTAAATCTGCAACTAGACCTTTTCGATGTTTGTATGAAACATATTTTAAACTATTTCTAATTTGATGAACAATGCATAATTGATGTTCTGTTTTAGGATAAACTGATTGTATTGCTTCTGACATGCCTGTTAAATTATCACTACAAGCAATAAGAATATCATTTAAGCCACGATTTTTCATTTCTGTGAAATTAGATAATCAAAACTTAGAACCTTCATTTTCACTAATTCATAATCCTAAAACATCTTTTTTGCCTTCTAAATCAACTCCTAATGCTATATAAACTGATTTGTTAATAATCCGTTTATCTTGTCGTACTTTAACTACTATACAATCAAAATAAACAATAGGATAAATACTTTCTAATGGTCGATTTTGTCATGCTTTAACATCATCAATAACATCATCAGTAATTTGACTAATAACACTTTCACTAATATCAGCACCATGATATAACTCTTGCAACTGCATTCTAATGTCAGATAATGTCATTCCTTTTGCATACAAGGAAAGAACTTGTTGATCAAAACCATCAAATCTTCTTTGCCTTTTAGGAACTATTACAGGAGTAAAATTACTATTGCGATCTCTTGGTACATCAATTTCAATTTTACCTTGTTGAGTTATTAATTTTTTTGAACTTGTACCATTACGAGCATTTTCAGTAGTACTATGTTGATTTTTTTCATATCCTAAATAATTTTGCATTTCAGAATTCAACATTTTTTCAACTAATCTTTTTGTTAATTCTTTATATAAACCGCCAGGTTTAAAAACTGTTGTTAAATCTTCAGTATTTTCTAGTAATAAATCTACTGCTTTTGATATTGGATCATTATTATTAAAGTTATCTTTTTTAGCCATCTGTAACTCACTCTTTCTAGTCATTTAATTATATTTACTAGAATTAATTAAACATAGTTATTTTTGTAAGTTACACAGATTACTAAACATTTCCCTTTAAATTTAAAATTACTACTCATATCAACATTATATTCACCTTGTAAATTATTTATATTTCATTCACTATCTCAAAAGAATTTTGCTTTACCAATAGCGTCACCATTACTTTTAATTGCTAATTCTTTATTACATGTTAATATACCTTGAAAATCTTTTTGAGCTAACATATCAAATCTTCTTGCTTCTAAAAATTTTTGTCATGTATCATAATGAGTAAATCCAGTTGGTTTTGCGTCCATAATATTATAAAATGTAGTTTCTGGATGACTACTTGTTGTTATTTTATCATTTATACCAGCAAGTAAACCACCATTATTTTTAATATTAGTTGTAGATTTTTCATTATTACCAGCAATAAATAATCTTCTTGAAGCAAATACTTTACTTTCAAATATTTCTTCATTATTTTGTTGTATTGGTTCTTGACCTTGAATTATTGGTCTTCCATAATAATAACAACTTGATAATAATGAACATCTAGAATAAAGTAGACACAGAATTGTAACCTTTGTGTTAAAAATACTTTAAGGAAGGTGTTCATTTTTTTATGGCTAAATGACTATCAAAAGAAGAAAAGTTAAAAATAATAAAAATAAGTAAAATTAAAACAATTGATAAAACCGCATTAGAGTATGGTATTGGTCGATCATCAATAAAAGAATGAATTAAAGCATATAAATTATTAGGTGAAAAAGGTTTAGAATATGGCAATGGAATTCGTGCTAAAAAAATCAAAAGAACAGGTCGACCCAAATCTTTAAATTTTAATGAAATGACAAAACAAGAATTAATTGAATATATTGAGGCAATGAACGATATAAAAAGTATTTAGAAAAATCGACAAAAAAGAAGAAATATTTTGTGATTTTCTCATTGAAGAAAAAATATCAGATTAGTTATTTATGTTGATTATTAAATGTTTCAAAATCAGGATATTATAAGTGAATTAAGAATGGAATGAATGAATTTAATAAATGAGATACATTTTTAGCTAATATAATTAAAAATATTTTTTATGAATTTCAAGAAATTTATGGTTATAAAATGATAACTTTATGAATTAACAAAATTTATAATTTAAAATTAAAATTTCATATTGTATATAGATATATGAAAAATATGAGTTTAAAAGCTAAGGTTCGCATAAAAAAATTTGATTATAGAACTAAATCAGGAAGTTTAAGATATGATAATTTATTAAAACGTGATTTTTCAACTACTAATTTAAATGAAAAATTAGGTACTGATATAACTTATTTATTAACTAATGGTAAAACATATTATTTATCAATTGTTAAAGATTTTCATAATAATGAAATATTAGATTATAAAATAAGTGCAAGTTTAGACATGACATTTGTTGTCCAAAACATTATCCAAGCTTGAGTTAATGCTCAAAAACCTACTTCATGAATTTTACAATCAGATCAAGGATTTCACTATACAAATCCTTCTTATAAAATTTTATGTGATGAATTAAAAATAAAAATTTCAATGTCTAGAAGAGGTAATTCCTGTGATAATGGTGCTACTGAAACTTGATTTGGAACAATGAAAACAGAATTTCTATATCAAATTCCAAGAAAAAATAGAACTATTGAATGAATACAAGACAACTTACCTAAATATATTTACTTTTATAATAATTATCGACCTCAAATAAAATTAAAAGGAATGAGTCCAATCGAATATCGATTAGCTCATTCCAAACCAACAAATAATTACTTCATACCTATAAATTTAACACTTACAAACGCTATTTTATAAAATTTAATAAAAGGTTACTTTTATTGTCCACTTTTCTTGACAAGTTCAATAATTCTAATCCATAACTTTGTCTATGAGAATATCTTACTCCTATATCACGCATTAAAGTACGATTTAACGTTACTTTTCCTTGTTGAATAGTAGGAAAAGCATAACCACTACCAGGTGAAGCATATTGTACAAAATCAAGTGTATTTTGACCAGAACTTACTACTCTATCATTTAAACTGCTAAAAGTTAAAACTTGCATACTAAATGCACCATTATAAGGACTATAATAATTTGTTACATTTGAAATATATAATAATTGTCTATCTTGATTTTTACCACTATTACCACCAATATTTTCATTTTCATCATTAAATACTACAAAAAATTGTAAATAATCATCAATTGTAATATGTTCTTCAAACATTACTAAAGTATATTGTCTTTTTGTTTGTACTGTTTTAAATATTTGATTAGGCTTTTCTCCCTTTATGTACTATTTTAATTTTATCACATAAATGTTGAGAAAAGCCTATCTACGGACTTCTCCCCACATTTTTAAATCAAACATAGAATTACAGTTTCAAAACTAGGTATCTTGTTGAATTTATATGCAGCTTCTTTAGCATATAAATGAACATGATGTTTTGCAACTTTGATATGTGTTTTAAATGTTCTTCTTATATGTTTTCAAACTGATTCAATTTGGTTGGTATTTACACCAATTTTTGAAACATAGCCATCTTGATGGTTAACTGTTTCATGCTTAGTGAAAACTGATTTAAAATCGCAATATCCTTTTCAAGAATCAGTATATACAAGACATTTTGAAGAAATGTGGTTTTTTGCAAACTGCAAAAGATTTTTAATCTTTGCGTTTTTCAATACTTTCACAATTAAATTATTGGTTGTTTTTTGATAAATGCCAACAATCAAGGTTTTATTCACCAAGGATCTTCCTTGTTTTTTAAAACCCATATGTGAAAGATACATTTCATCAATTTGCACTGTACCTTCAACAATAAATTGAGGTTTTTGTTTTGCAATACGTGTTCTGATTTTATGAGTCATTCTTCAAGCAGTTTTCAAAGTCACTCCCAATTCTTTTGCAATATCTGTTGATGGAATTCCATGTTTGGTGTTTATTCATCTAAAGATAAGATAAAACCAAGATGTTAAAGATGTTTGTGACCTTGAAAATATGGTGCCTGTGAGAATGCTAAATGTTTGATTACATTTTAAACATCTCATTCTTTTTAAATCAGAAGTATTCAAATTAAAACTAAAACACCTAATACATTTGTTTTCTTTCAAATTTGCTATATATGCAAGACATTGCTGTTCAGTTTGAAAAGCATTGTTGAATTCATTCAGTTTCATTATTCCCTCCACAAGTACATGTGGGGAGAAGTCCGTTAAATAAAACATAGCATTACAGTTTCAAAACTAGGTATGTTATTGAATTTATATGCAGCTTCTTTTGCATATAAATGAATATGATGTTTTGCAACTTTGATATGTGTTTTAAATGTTCTTCGTATATGTTTTCATACTGACTCAATTTGGTTGGTATTTACACCAGTTTTTGAAACATAGCCATCTTGATGGTTAACTGTTTCATGCTTAGTGAAAACCGATTTCAAATCGCGATATCCTTTTCAAAAATCAGTATGTACAACACACTTTGAAGAAATGTGGTTTATTGCAAACTGCAAAAGATTTTTACTGTTTGCGTTTTTCAATACTTTCACAATCAGATTGTTGGTTGTTTTTTCATAAATACCAACAATCAAGGTTTTATTCAACAAGGATCTTCCTTGTTTTTTAAACCCCATATGTGAAAGATACATTTCATCCATTTGCACTATGCCTTCAACAATGAATTGAGGTTTTTGTTTAGCAATGGCACTTCGGATTTTATGACCCATTCTTCAAGCTGTTTTCAAGGTCACTCCCAATTCTTTTGCAACATCAGTTGATGGAATTCCATGTTTGGTGTTTATTCATCTAAAAATGAGATAAAACCAAGATATTAAAGGTGTTTGTGACTTTGAAAATATAGTGCCCGTGAGAATACTGAATGTTTGATGACATTTCAAACATCTCATTCTTCTTAAATTAGAAGTATTCAAATTAAAACTAGAACACCTACTACATTTGATTTGTTTCAAACTTGCTATATATGCAAGACATTGTTTTTCAGTTTGAAAAGTATTATTGAACTCATTCAATTTCATTGTTTCCTCCACAAGTACATGTGGGGAGAAGTTCGTTTGATTATTTGGTAAATTACTAAAATCAACACCACTTGTATCATCAATTAAATAAGCATTTCAATAATCATCAATTTTATATTGTTTTGTATAAAATTCATCTTGACCATTAACTTTATGTGTTTCTTCATTAATTTTACCTTTATTTTTTTGATATATTTTTGTACTATTTTTTCAAATACATACAACTGGATTATTACCAGTTAATATTAATTCATATTGTCCAAAATCACTAATTTTACTATTAATTGGTTTATAACCAGTTTCAGTTAAAGGTATAGCACCATTATTAATAATAAATGGAAATATTTTTCAATGTGATTGTCTTTTAATCATTATTTGTTGCATTTTTAATCTCATGTGAGCGTGTTTCATTAATTGAATTTGTTGATGTCTGCTCATTATCATTACCTCCTAAATCTTTATTTAATTTTTGATTTTCATTAATAATATTTTCTAATTTATTTTCTGCCATAAGTTGGTCTATATTATCATATTCACCAATTGCTTCTGTTACTGTCATTGTGCCATTATTTAATCTTGAATTAATAATTTGGTCTTGTACTATTTGGTCAGTCATAGCAATAGGTATAAATTTAAATGAATAAGGTTTTTCACCAATACCATTTCATAAATTTTCACTAATCAGTAATAAATCAAATATACGATAAAAATAAGCACTATAAAATGCTATTTTTATTTCTGTTGTTTCCATATCAAATTTATTATTAAACATTGATTGTGTTTTATTCGTATAAACATCATTACCATGTTCATCATAATCATAACCAGCACCATTAAATATTGCTTTAGCAGTACCATTATAATCTAATCAATATTCACTAAATTTTGGGTCACCTTGAATAATTTGCATACCACCATTACCATTTTTATCATAACCAGCACTACCAACATTAACAAACATATCTTTTTTAGGATTTTCTGCAATATTACCATTTTCTTGCATTTCTTTAACTGTTTCATTATCTAATGCAGCAAATAAAGTAGTAACATTTAATTCACGTTCTAATCTTTTTTGTCTAATTACACGATTTAAATCTCATATTAAATCTCATACTGGTGTACAATCTGGATAAGCATTTAAAGTTGTAGTATTACCATATAAATTAATAATTGGTAAATTAGTTATTTCAAAAATAGGTATATAATTAAATGGATTTTTAATTTCATAAGTTTTTAAAGGAGTAATATTTGGTTTTAATTTAGTTCTTGTAGAACCTAAAATAATATCTTTATTATTATCTTTATATGTTTCATATTTTACTTTTCCATTTTGTATTGTTACTCATGTTAAAGTTGCACTATCTGCTTGTTCATTAATAAAATAAAATTCTGCTGATTGTTCTTGTTCATTATACTTAGCAACTCTACCACAAAAACTATTAGGTAATATTTTAAGTGATTTACTATTATCTTCATTAATGATAATCATAATAAATACTTTACCCATTAAACTATTTTGTAAACCAAATTTATAAAATTTTTTTAATCATTTATCTTTTAAATTCATTTCATTTAAATAATCTAATATTTCTTTTTTACTTGAATTAAATAAAAAACCTTTACCTAATCATAATTTAGTTGATTTTTGAGCAATAATCATAGGTATATCAATATATCAATTTCTTTTATCACAACTTAAATATTCCATTGTATTTATCATAATTCATCACCATTAAATTTATTTTTATTAATTAATAATTTATTATTAATACCATTAATTAATCATTTCATTTCATGCATTAAAGCATACATATCACTATCTCAAGTATCATCATGTAAATCTAACATTTTTGATTGATTATTATTAGTATCTATTTTTACTTTAGATAATCATTGCATTAAATTATATTGTCTTTTAGTTTCTGGACATCTTTCTCAATTAAAACTAATAATATTTTTAAGCATACAAATTGTTGTAAAATCAATTCTATCATTTAAATATAAAGTTGATTTATCTACTGGTATAAATTTTAATCATGTTATATTACGTTTTTTAACTCAACTTTTTAAAACATCAATAAATACTAATCCACCATTACCATAATCAACATAACAAGTAAAACCAAATAACATTGCTATATAACGTTTACTTTCATTTAAGTAATAATTAATAATATCATTTGCTAAAGTATCAGTATCTTTATATTGCATAGTTACATTACTATGATAAAATTCACTTTCTTTATGTGCTCTTCTTCCATTATCATTTTCACCAATAAATCATAATGAAGCAGCAGTAGGATGACCACTTGGACTTGTTGCCATACCTATATCTAATCCACCAGTTAATCTTTGTACTTGAAAATCTAATTTAGTTCCTACTTTATCAAGATATCTTGCAAATATAGCACCTTGTAAAACACTTGGTACACCATAATATCAAGATTGTGCTTTTATCGGATCTAATACTTTTAATTCTTCTAAATCATTAATCATATCTAATGTCAAATTATGAGAATTTACTTTTCAATTACTATAATGAAATAATTTAAAAATATTACGAACTTCTCCCCACATGTACTTGTGGAGGAAACAATGAAATTGAATGAGTTCAATAATACTTTTCAAACTGAAAAACAATGTCTTGCATATATAGCAAGTTTGAAACAAATCAAATGTAGTAGATGTTCTAGTTTTAATTTGAATACTTCTAATTTAAGAAGAATGAGATGTTTGAAATGTCATCAAACATTCAGTATTCTCACGGGCACTATATTTTCAAAGTCACAAACACCTTTAATATCTTGGTTTTATCTCATTTTTAGATGAATAAACACCAAACATGGAATTCCATCAACTGATGTTGCAAAAGAATTGGGAGTGACCTTGAAAACAGCTTGAAGAATGGGTCATAAAATCCGAAGTGCCATTGCTAAACAAAAACCTCAATTCATTGTTGAAGGCATAGTGCAAATGGATGAAATGTATCTTTCACATATGGGGTTTAAAAAACAAGGAAGATCCTTGTTGAATAAAACCTTGATTGTTGGCATTTATCAAAAAACAACCAACAATCTGATTGTGAAAGTATTGAAAAACGCAAACAGTAAAAATCTTTTGCAGTTTGCAATAAACCACATTTCTTCAAAGTGTGTTGTACATACTGATTTTTGAAAAGGATATCGCGATTTGAAATCGGTTTTCACTAAGCATGAAACAGTTAACCATCAAGATGGCTATGTTTCAAAAACTGGTGTAAATACCAACCAAATTGAGTCAGTATGAAAACATATACGAAGAACATTTAAAACACATATCAAAGTTGCAAAACATCATATTCATTTATATGCAAAAGAAGCTGCATATAAATTCAATAACATACCTAGTTTTGAAACTGTAATGCTATGTTTTATTTAAAAATGTGGGAGAAGTTCGTAGATAGGCTTTTCTCAGCATTTATGTGATAAGATTTAAAAATAGTACATAAAGGGAGAAAAGCCAAATATTATTATCAAATATTGATTTAATTTGTTCATTATTTTCTTTCATAATTTCTAAATTAAAAGGTACTATTTTATTCATATATTCAATAAAATATTGATAAATATTATCTGGATTACAACTTTTTATTTTTATTCTTTTTTTAGCATTACCTAATGCAAATGTAATTGCTTGAAATTCTTGTTGACTAAATTCATTTGCTTCTTCACATCATTCAATTGCTAAATCAAAACCTTTTATTTCACTACGAGAAAGCCCTTTTAAAGGAATTCTATCATTACTATTACTATATACACCCATAACTCTAATAAATGATTTACTACCTTTAAAACGAAAATCTGCTTGTTTATTAGGATACTTTAAAGTAAAATCTTTATAATCATTAAATCCAATTGTTATTAACGCATTATATATTTCTTTAACTAAATCATTAATATCTTTATTTAATTTTCTAAAACAATAAATAGCAATTGATTTATTAACTTTAATTGAAATAGCAATTAATATTGCTAATTCTTCTGCAATACTATATGTTTTACTTGAATATCTACTACCACTTAAATTATATTCACTATGAGTAAAATCAATTTTATTTAATAATCAATAACTAATTTCATGTAAATAAGTAAATTCTTTATTCATAATATTATTCCTGTAATTCTTCTAATTTAAATATACAATTTTCAAGTCTTTCACTATTTCTATTAATAACAGCAATTAAATCTTTACTCATACATAATCTTCAATCTTGATTATTTGGTTGATACATTGTTGCTAAGAACCTGTTTAGAATCTTTTAGAAAATAAGGTAAAATTACTATATATTTTAAAATAAGAGGTATATATGCATAAAAATTATCCAAGTCATGTTACTAAAGAACAATTTGAGAACATAAAATCAACTTTAGAAAACAGCAAAAAGAAAACAAAACCAAGAAATTTAGATTTATATGAAGTGTTTTGTGCAGTTTTATATGTATTAAAAAGTGGTTGTCAATGAAGAATGTTACCAAAAAATTTTCCAAAATGACAAACTGTATATTATTATTTCCAAATTTGAAGTAAAAACAATGATAAAGAACCTAGTGTATTGCAATTAATTTTAAAAAAATTAGTTAAAAAGATTCGTATTAAGAATCATCGAAAAGAAAAAACTAGTTTTTGTATAATTGATTCGCAAAGTGTTAAAAATACAGATACTACTGAAAATAAAGGTTATGATGCTGGTAAAAAGATTTCAGGAATAAAACGTCATATTGCAGTTGATACGCAAGGTTTACCACATGCAATTTACATAACTACAGCAGAAAAAACAGATCGTAATAGTGCTATCATAATGATTAAAAGTGAAAAAGAAAATCTTTCTACAGTTCAAAAAATAATAGTAGATGCTGGCTATACTGGTGAAAAATTTGCTTCTGCAATCAAAACAATCATAAATGCAAATGTTGAAGTTGTAAAACGTAATGAATTACATTCTTTTGTAGTACTACCAAAAAGATGAGTTGTAGAACGAAGCTTTGCATGATTAGAAAAATGCAGAAGATTATGAAAAAATTGTGAAAGAAAACTAAATACTAGTTTACAAATGGTTGTTCTGTCCTTTATTTCAATTTTATTAAAAAGATTCTAAACAGGTTCTAAGATAGTAAATTCAACATTTTCTGTTTCTACATAAAAATTAAGGTATTAAATTACAGTTTTTTTAATATTAATTGCTTGTCAAGTAAATGAAAGTCTATAAAGTTTATTAACTTTAAAATTATAATTAACTGTAGAATAATTTGGAGCAATAGTTCCAACTTCTTTTCAATTATCTTTACTTGGACTTGGTGTTGGAGGAATATCTTTTAATTCAATATCTCAAATATTTTCTTCTATTTCATTAGTTTCTAAACTTTTTGAATGAGGCTTTTTAATAATCTGTGTATCTTTGTTTTACAAAGTTACTAATTTAGATTAATTCTGTCTTCAAATTTTATCATAAAATGAGCAATTGCTGTATTTCAATTTTGAATAGGCAATGTTCATTTTTTTGTTATATTTTCAATTGCCAAGTAAAATATTTTGAAAACTGCCATATCATTAGGAAAAACTTTTTTATTTCTGATGATTTTTCGTAATTGACTATTAACAGATTCAATAGCATTTGTAGTATAAATCACTCTTTTGATTTCTACTGGATAACTAATAAAAACCATTAAATTATCTCAATTTTTATATCAAGATTTAGTAATTTGAGGATATTGTTTATTTCATTTACTTTCAAACGATTCTAAAGCTTGCATTGCTTGTTCTTCACTACATGCACTATAAATTGGTTTTAAATCTGCAACTAGACCTTTTCGATGTTTGTATGAAACATATTTTAAACTATTTCTAATTTGATGAACAATGCATAATTGATGTTCTGTTTTAGGATAAACTGATTGTATTGCTTCTGACATGCCTGTTAAATTATCACTACAAGCAATAAGAATATCATTTAAGCCACGATTTTTCATTTCTGTGAAATTAGATAATCAAAACTTAGAACCTTCATTTTCACTAATTCATAATCCTAAAACATCTTTTTTGCCTTCTAAATCAACTCCTAATGCTATATAAACTGATTTGTTAATAATCCGTTTATCTTGTCGTACTTTAACTACTATACAATCAAAATAAACAATAGGATAAATACTTTCTAATGGTCGATTTTGTCATGCTTTAACATCATCAATAACATCATCAGTAATTTGACTAATAACACTTTCACTAATATCAGCACCATGATATAACTCTTGCAACTGCATTCTAATGTCAGATAATGTCATTCCTTTTGCATACAAGGAAAGAACTTGTTGATCAAAACCATCAAATCTTCTTTGCCTTTTAGGAACTATTACAGGAGTAAAATTACTATTGCGATCTCTTGGTACATCAATTTCAATTTTACCTTGTTGAGTTATTAATTTTTTTGAACTTGTACCATTACGAGCATTTTCAGTAGTACTATGTTGATTTTTTTCATATCCTAAATAATTTTGCATTTCAGAATTCAACATTTTTTCAACTAATCTTTTTGTTAATTCTTTATATAAACCGCCAGGTTTAAAAACTGTTGTTAAATCTTCAGTATTTTCTAGTAATAAATCTACTGCTTTTGATATTGGATCATTATTATTAAAGTTATCTTTTTTAGCCATCTGTAACTCACTCTTTCTAGTCATTTAATTATATTTACTAGAATTAATTAAACATAGTTATTTTTGTAAGTTACACAGATTACTAAACATTTCCTTTTGAATTAATTTTAAAAGATTTAAATTTTTTATTTAATTCATTAATAGCATCTATAATAGTTTTATAAAAAGTTTCTAATTGTGGTATATTTTTATTTTCTAAAATTCTTACAATACCATCTGCTTTTAAATGAATTTTATTACCTAATTCTTTTGTATTTTTTGTATTTGTTCCATAAAATTCATTTTCATCAAAAAGAGTATTTGTAAGATAAAAAGCATTAGTAAGTAAATCAATAATATTTTCTTTTTGTGCTTTATCTTTAAATATTTTATTTTCTAAATCATCAATTTTATCTTGTTTATTATTTACTTTATCATCAATTCATTTTTTAACAAATTTAACTGGTGGAATTTCATTATCTTTTGAAAATTCAACTACACCTAAAGTTTTATATTGTAAAACATTTGCAGTTTCTTCAACCACATTTAATATATTCTGTTTTTTATGTTATAAACATTAATGGGTCTTTAATAGCCATAATAATTTACTCCTTAATGTAAAATAAAGGGTATTTAAACCCTTTAAATTCCAACTTTAGTTGCTTTTTTCTTATCTTTTTCTGATAATTCTTTTCTAGATGCTCTTTGACTAATAATAGTATTTTTAAATACTTCATCTTTTTCATTATCATTATTAAAACTATCAAGTAATTTTGCAACTGATGTAGTTTCTAATTGTAAATGATTATTTAATTGCTTAATATTTTCAATAATAAATTGAATTTCTTTATCTCTTTTTAATTCTTTTGATATTTTGTTTTGTTTTGATTTTTTAATTGATTTACCAAATAATAGAAATGCTAATGTGATACATATACCACTAGCTACTGCTCCTCCTATTACTGCTGATATTAATTCTATTGAAAAATTCATTTTTATTCCTCCAATTGTATTTTATTTGAATGTTGTTTACATAAATGACATTCTTTTTTATGTTTTTTAATTTCTTTATATTGATATATTAAATAAGGACTGGTAATGCTGAATTATACTTGTAAGTGCAAGTAAATAAAATTGCAAAAAATTCTCATATAAAAATTTCATAATGCTAAATTTAGTTTAGAAAAAGTAAGGAGTTTTTATATGAGTTATAAACATATTGGGATAGATGAAAGAATTTATATTGAGAATCAATTGAAATTTAAAGTTAAAATTAGTGAAATAGCTAAAAATCTTAATCGAAGTATTAGTACTATTATTCGAGAAGTTAATAGAAATAAAGATAATGATCATTATTTTTCATTAATTGCACAAAATAAAGCTGTAAATAGAAAAAAAATCACATATTATTTTTCATAAGTTTAAATATAAAGATTTAGTCAAATATATACAACAAAAACTATTATTGGGCTGATCACCTGAACAAATTTATGGCAGAATTAAAAATTTTCATAAACAATGAGCTATCAGCTTTAAAACAATTTACAATTGAATTTATTCTGGATTATTTGATAAAGTTACTAGTAAAAATTTAAGAAGAAAAGGTAAAAAACGAAGATCTCAAGAAAATCGTGGTAAATTTAATGGTAAATCAATTAAAGAACGAGATAATAATGTTAATGATCGCATAACTCTTGGTCATTGAGAAGGAGATACTATAGTATCATCAAGAGGTAAAAGTAAATCATGTTTAATAACTTTAGTTGAAAGAGTATCACGATTTACTTTAGCAATGTTAGTTAAAAACAAAACTACTAAAGTTATTAATAAAAATATCATTCATTATTTATCAATTCTTCCTAAAAATATTGTTAAAACTATTACTTTTGATCGTGGTAAAGAATTTGCAAATTGACAACAACTTGAAAAAAGTTAGATGTGAAAATTTATTTTGCAAATCCATATTCACCTTGACAAAGAGGTACTAATGAAAATACTAATGGTTTAATTAGAGAAAAATTTCCTAAAAAATTTATTTTTCAAAAACTAATAAAAATGAAGTTCATAAATTTATATTGTCTTTAAACCAAAGACCCAGAAAAATAATAAATTATCTTTCACCAATCGAATATTTGAATAGAAAAATAATTTAGTTGCACTTACCTTTACAATTTTGCTAATAATAATTGGTATTGTTATTAATGCATATTTAATTAACGGACTTCTCCCCACATGTACTTGTGGAGGGAATAATGAAACTGAATGAATTCAACAATGCTTTTCAAACTGAACAGCAATGTCTTGCATATATAGCAAATTTAAAAGAAAACAAATGTATTAGGTGTTTTAGTTTTAATTTGAATACTTCTGATTTAAAAAGAATGAGATGTTTAAAATGTAATCAAACATTTAGCATTCTCACAGGCACCATATTTTCAAGGTCACAAACATCTTTAACATCTTGATTTTATCTTATCTTTAGATGAATAAACACCAAACATGGAATTCCATCAACAGATATTGCAAAAGAATTGGGAGTGACTTTGAAAACTGCTTGAAGAATGACTCATAAAATCAGAACACGTATTGCAAAACAAAAACCTCAATTTATTGTTGAAGGTACAGTGCAAATTGATGAAATGTATCTTTCACATATGGGTTTTAAAAAACAAGGAAGATCCTTGGTGAATAAAACCTTGATTGTTGGCATTTATCAAAAAACAACCAATAATTTAATTGTGAAAGTATTGAAAAACGCAAAGAGTAAAAATCTTTTGCAGTTTGCAAAAAACCACATTTCTTCAAAATGTCTTGTATATACTGATTCTTGAAAAGGATATTGCGATTTTAAATCAGTTTTCACTAAGCATGAAACAGTTAACCATCAAGATGGCTATGTTTCAAAAATTGGTGTAAATACCAACCAAATTGAATCAGTTTGAAAACATATAAGAAGAACATTTAAAACACATATCAAAGTTGCAAAACATCATGTTCATTTATATGCTAAAGAAGCTGCATATAAATTCAACAAGATACCTAGTTTTGAAACTGTAATGCTATGTTTGATTTAAAAATGTGGGGAGAAGTCCGTAGATAGGCTTTTCTCAGCATTTATGTGATAAAATTTAAAAATAGTACATAAAGGGAGAAAAGCCTTAATTAATTTTCCATAATTACCTAATTTAGTAATAATATTTAATCCAATATGACCAAACATAGGAAATAAAGTTAATATTAAATGGTCTGGTCAAGTAAAATTATATTGATTAGTTTGATTATCAATAATTAAATTAGTGATTGGATGAGTATAATTACCTATTCCCATTGATATTGGTATTTTAGGTATTAATCAAGGTGTTATTGTAAAAAATAATGTTATAAACATACCAAGACTATGACTAGTTATTTTTAAAATATTTGATATTAAAATTTTTATTTTATCTATATGAGTACTATTTTATTAAATCAAATCTTATTTAATTTTTTATATTCTTTATTATCTTTTGATATTGGATTAATAGTATTTCATATACCAATTGGTTTAATTGGTTTATCTAATTCAATAATAATTACCACCTACTTTCATGTTTTATATTTGCAAAATTGTAAAGGTAAGTGCAACTAAATTATTTTTCTATTCAAATATTCGATTGGTGAAAGATAATTTAGTATTTTTCTGGGTCTTTGGTTTAAAGACAATATAAATTTATGAACTTCATTTTTATTAGTTTTTGAAAAAATAAATTTTTTAGGAAATTTTTCTCTAATTAAACCATTAGTATTTTCATTAGTACCTCTTTGTCAAGGTGAATATGGATTTGCAAAATAAATTTTCACATCTAACTTTTTTCAAGTTGTTGTCAATTTGCAAATTCTTTACCACGATCAAAAGTAATAGTTTTAACAATATTTTTAGGAAGAATTGATAAATAATGAATGATATTTTTATTAATAACTTTAGTAGTTTTGTTTTTAACTAACATTGCTAAAGTAAATCGTGATACTCTTTCAACTAAAGTTATTAAACATGATTTACTTTTACCTCTTGATGATACTATAGTATCTCCTTCTCAATGACCAAGAGTTATGCGATCATTAACATTATTATCTCGTTCTTTAATTGATTTACCATTAAATTTACCACGATTTTCTTGAGATCTTCGTTTTTTACCTTTTCTTCTTAAATTTTTACTAGTAACTTTATCAAATAATCCAGAATAAATTCAATTGTAAATTGTTTTAAAGCTGATAGCTCATTGTTTATGAAAATTTTTAATTCTGCCATAAATTTGTTCAGGTGATCAGCCCAATAATAGTTTTTGTTGTATATATTTGACTAAATCTTTATATTTAAACTTATGAAAAATAATATGTGATTTTTTTCTATTTACAGCTTTATTTTGTGCAATTAATGAAAAATAATGATCATTATCTTTATTTCTATTAACTTCTCGAATAATAGTACTAATACTTCGATTAAGATTTTTAGCTATTTCACTAATTTTAACTTTAAATTTCAATTGATTCTCAATATAAATTCTTTCATCTATCCCAATATGTTTATAACTCATATAAAAACTCCTTACTTTTTCTAAACTAAATTTAGCATTATGAAATTTTTATATGAGAATTTTTTGCAATTTTATTTACTTGCACTTACAAGTATAATTCAGCATTTACTTTTATTTTTATAAATTGAAATTCCAATATTTTTATTTAAATTATTAGTTTTATGAAAAGTTAAATATTCTTTTCTTTCTACTCTTCATGCTCTACTACCTAATTCAGTTTCGGACTTCTCCCCACATGTACTTGTGGAGGGAATAATGAAACTGAATGAATTCAACAATGCTTTTCAAACTGAACAGCAATGTCTTGCATATATAGCAAATTTGAAAGAAAACAAATGTATTAGGTGTTTTAATTTTAATTTGAATACTTCTGATTTAAAAAGAATGAGATGTTTAAAATGTAATCAAACATTTAGCATTCTCACAGCCACCATATTTTCAAGGTCACAAACATCTTTAACATCTTGGTTTTATCTTATCTTTAGATGAATAAACACCAAACATGGAATTCCATCAACAGATATTGCAAAAGAATTGGGAGTGACTTTGAAAACTGCTTGAAGAATGACTCATAAAATCAGAACACGTATTGCAAAACAAAAACCTCAATTTATTGTTGAAGGTACAGTGCAAATTGATGAAATGTATCTTTCACATATGGGTTTTAAAAAACAAGGAAGATCCTTGGTGAATAAAACCTTGATTGTTGGCATTTATCAAAAAACAACCAATAATTTAATTGTGAAAGTATTGAAAAACGCAAAGAGTAAAAATCTTTTGCAGTTTGCAAAAAACCACATTTCTTCAAAATGTCTTGTATATACTGATTCTTGAAAAGGATATTGCGATTTTAAATCAGTTTTCACTAAGCATGAAACAGTTAACCATCAAGATGGCTATGTTTCAAAAACTGGTGTAAATACCAACCAAATTGAGTCAGTATGAAAACATATACGAAGAACATTTAAAACACATATCAAAGTTGCAAAACATCATATTCATTTATATGCAAAAGAAGCTGCATATAAATTCAATAACATACCTAGTTTTGAAACTGTAATTCTATGTTTGATTTAAAAATATGGGGAGAAGTCCGTAGATAGGCTTTTCTCAGCATTTATGTGATAAAATTAAAATAGTACATAAAGGGAGAAAAGCCTTCAGTTTTTGGTAAACTTTTAAATTCTTTAAGTTTAAAAAATCCACGTTCTAATCTATTAATAAATGCAGTTGTTTTTAAAACATTAATATTAGTTGATTTAATAATGTTATAGCGTTGTTTACCTTTACTAATACCTTTCTGTTCTTTAAGTTGTTTCTTTACATATGAACGGATTTGACTTGGTAAAAATCCTCTTAAAAAATATCTTCAAAATATTGTTCCAGCACCATTACCATTTTTACCTTTTGCTGCTTTCATTAAATTTCAAGTTTCTTCTGGTACATTTGGATAAGTATATGGTCCATATCAACGTTTATTTTTACTTGTATCACTTTGTATTAATACTTGTAATAAACCTAATTTTAATGATTTATTAGATTTATAAAAATTACCTTTTTTTAATCATGAACTAGATAATACTACTCAACCTTTTTCATCTTTATTATCAGTTTCTTCTATATCTTTATCATTTAAATCTTTAGTATTATCTTTTAATAAATTATTAATTTTTTTAACTGGTTTAATAAATAATTTATTTAATTCAGTTTTTAAAGTAGTTAATTCATTAGGTTTTAAAATAGATAATAATTTTCGAACTTCTCCCCACATGTACTTGTGGAGGAAACAATGAAATTGAATGAGTTCAATAATACTTTTCAAACTGAAAAACAATGTCTTGCATATATAGCAAGTTTGAAACAAATCAAATGTAGTAGGTGTTCTAGTTTTAATTTGAATACTTCTAATTTAAGAAGAATGAGATGTTTGAAATGTCATCAAACATTCAGTATTCTCACGGGCACTATATTTTCAAAGTCACAAACACCTTTAATATCTTGGTTTTATCTCATTTTTAGATGAATAAACACCAAACATGGAATTCCATCAACTGATGTTGCAAAAGAATTGGGAGTGACCTTGAAAACAGCTTGAAGAATGGGTCATAAAATCCGAAGTGCCATTGCTAAACAAAAACCTCAATTCATTGTTGAAGGCATAGTGCAAATGGATGAAATGTATCTTTCACATATGGGGTTTAAAAAACAAGGAAGATCCTTGTTGAATAAAACCTTGATTGTTGGTATTTATGAAAAAACAACCAACAATCTGATTGTGAAAGTATTGAAAAACGCAAACAGTAAAAATCTTTTGCAGTTTGCAATAAACCACATTTCTTCAAAGTGTGTTGTACATACTGATTTTTGAAAAGGATATCGCGATTTGAAATCGGTTTTCACTAAGCATGAAACAGTTAACCATCAAGATGGCTATGTTTCAAAAACTGGTGTAAATACCAACCAAATTGAGTCAGTATGAAAACATATACGAAGAACATTTAAAACACATATCAAAGTTGCAAAACATCATATTCATTTATATGCAAAAGAAGCTGCATATAAATTCAATAACATACCTAGTTTTGAAACTGTAATGCTATGTTTTATTTAAAAATGTGGGGAGAAGTTCGTAGATAGGCTTTTCTCAGCATTTATGTGATAAGATTTAAAAATAGTACATAAAGGGAGAAAAGCCATAATTTTTTAGCAATATTTGGATTAAAAGTTGAATATGGTTGGTCAAGTTCTTCTTCACTAACATTTTCACTATCTAAAAATGCTTTTAATCCTGTATCTTTACTATGATTTTTTAATAAACTAACAATTAATACACGAATATCATCACTTGCTAATGCTGAGTATATAAGTCTAATAATTAAATGATTCATTATAAACTCATGTGATTATAATCTCAATTTAATGAAGCATTATCATGATTTAATGGTACCTCGCTCATATTATCACTACCATAATATTGACTTGCAGTTTCACTATTAATAGTAAATCTATTATCATTAATTAATCTTGTAGTTTCATTATTAAATGGTGTTTCTTGCATTTCTTCAACATGATTTGTAGTTTCCATAGGTAATAAATTATGAATAATTTCGGATGCACCAGCAACTATAGTAGGTACTGCATAAGCATTATTAAAATCATTATTAATACCCATAGCAACACCGCTAGTAATTAAACAACCACCAGTAGCCATATTTGCTATTTTACGTATAGTTTCAAATCTATTTGGGATTAATTGGTGTTGTAGTAGTTATTGGATTTTCTGTTGGATTAGGATTAATATCATTATTAGTAAATTTTGCATAATTAACTAAACTAATTGTTCTTAATCCTAGTAATATTTTTTTACTACTATTAATTAATTTTGTTTTAGTATTTGGTCTTTGATTTAAATTTCATATATCAATTCCTAATTTTTTACTAAATAATAAAGCATTTATAGAACCTAATACTGGATTACCAATCAGTTGACCATAATAAGCACTTATTCCAATCATTGCTGAAATAGGACTAATTCCAGTTCTTATTAATTTAATTAAAGTATAATTACTCAATTGTGTAGTCTCAGCATATTGTTGTGGCATATTTATTTTCTCCTTTTAATAATTTAGTAATTTTTTTAATTTGAATTAATACTTTACCTTGATAATTAACATTATCACCAACACAAACAGCAAAACTTTCATGTGGATTTGATACAATAACATAATTTGGATTTAAATTAGGATATTCATAAAGTAATATTGCTAATATATCTTTTGAACTATTTAAATCTTCTGGTTTTGGTGAATTTATAATAATATGTGATTTACTATTAAAAACATCATAAATATAAGTCATAATATTATGCCTTTGTAAAACTTAATTTTACTGTTCCATAATAATCAGTTTTATTACCAGTCATAGTAGCACTTGTATCAGTTATATTACTATATACTGCTTTAGTTGCTTCAAATCCATTATTACCAACTTTAACTATTGCAGTATCTAATTCAGCATTAGTAGGTTTATCACCAGCCATAGTAATTTTTCCTAAATTTTTATAATAAATTACATCTTGTAAATCTAAAATATTCATATTATCATAATCAGTACTTTGATAAGTTGCATTAATATTAGTTGCATCAACTTTATAATTTTTTGCTCTTGCTACTTTAATTTCATCTACTGTTGGCATTTTTTCTTGAATAATATACATTAAATTCGGTCTAATAGCACTTGGTAATGAATATAATGCTTTACCAATAATACGAATATTATCAGTAGCATTATCTAATTTATTTCTTACTTTTGTAAATGAAATAGGCATACCTCACATATATCTGTTATAAACTACTCCAAATAAATCTAATAATTTATAATCTTTTTCTAAATGCATGCCAGAAACAGTATCATGTATAAAATCTTGTTCTAAATAAAAACTTTCATAAAATTCCATTCCCATAATTTGATTTGTATATCTTTTACCAGTTGCTAAAGTATTTGCCGCAATTTGTCCATAATTTAATAATGTAAATGCTTTTGCTAAATTAAAACTACTATCAATACCACAAGCACCAGTTAAATCTGCTTTATTAATACCAACTGTAATATCATCTACTTTTTTAATTAATTTAGGCTTTTCTCCCTTTATGTACTATTTTTAAATCTTATCACATAAATG
Source organism: Spiroplasma ixodetis (assembly GCF_027923845.1). Classification (GTDB taxonomy): domain Bacteria; phylum Bacillota_I; class Bacilli_A; order Mycoplasmatales; family VBWQ01; genus Spiroplasma_E; species Spiroplasma_E ixodetis_A. The sequence goes on along the minus strand of NZ_AP026933.1, from coordinate 974,389 downwards.
CTGAGAAAAGCCTATCTACGAACTTCTCCCCACATTTTTAAATAAAACATAGCATTACAGTTTCAAAACTAGGTATGTTATTGAATTTATATGCAGCTTCTTTTGCATATAAATGAATATGATGTTTTGCAACTTTGATATGTGTTTTAAATGTTCTTCGTATATGTTTTCATACTGATTCAATTTGGTTGGTATTTACACCAGTTTTTGAAACATAGCCATCTTGATGGTTAACTGTTTCATGCTTAGTGAAAACCGATTTCAAATCGCGATATCCTTTTCAAAAATCAGTATGTACAACACACTTTGAAGAAATGTGGTTTATTGCAAACTGCAAAAGATTTTTACTGTTTGCGTTTTTCAATACTTTCACAATCAGATTGTTGGTTGTTTTTTCATAAATACCAACAATCAAGGTTTTATTCAACAAGGATCTTCCTTGTTTTTTAAACCCCATATGTGAAAGATACATTTCATCCATTTGCACTATGCCTTCAACAATGAATTGAGGTTTTTGTTTAGCAATGGCACTTCGGATTTTATGACCCATTCTTCAAGCTGTTTGGAAATGTTTAGTAATCTGTGTAACTTACAAAAATAACTATGTTTAATTAATTCTAGTAAATATAATTAAATGACTAGAAAGAGTGAGTTACAGATGGCTAAAAAAGATAACTTTAATAATAATGATCCAATATCAAAAGCAGTAGATTTATTACTAGAAAATACTGAAGATTTAACAACAGTTTTTAAACCTGGCGGTTTATATAAAGAATTAACAAAAGATTAGTTGAAAAAATGTTGAATTCTGAAATGCAAAATTATTTAGGATATGAAAAAATCAACATATTACTACTGAAAATGCTCGTAATGGTACAAGTTCAAAAAAATTAATAACTCAACAAGGTAAAATTGAAATTGATGTACCAAGAGATCGCAATAGTAATTTTACTCCTGTAATAGTTCCTAAAAGGCAAAGAAGATTTGATGGTTTTGATCAACAAGTTCTTTCCTTGTATGCAAAAGGAATGACATTATCTGACATTAGAATGCAGTTGCAAGAGTTATATCATGGTGCTGATATTAGTGAAAGTGTTATTAGTCAAATTACTGATGATGTTATTGATGATGTTAAAGCATGACAAAATCGACCATTAGAAAGTATTTATCCTATTGTTTATTTTGATTGTATAGTAGTTAAAGTACGACAAGATAAACGGATTATTAACAAATCAGTTTATATAGCATTAGGAGTTGATTTAGAAGGCAAAAAAGATGTTTTAGGATTATGAATTAGTGAAAATGAAGGTTCTAAGTTTTGATTATCTAATTTCACAGAAATGAAAAATCGTGGCTTAAATGATATTCTTATTGCTTGTAGTGATAATTTAACAGGCATGTCAGAAGCAATACAATCAGTTTATCCTAAAACAGAACATCAATTATGCATTGTTCATCAAATTAGAAATAGTTTAAAATATGTTTCATACAAACATCGAAAAGGTCTAGTTGCAGATTTAAAACCAATTTATAGTGCATGTAGTGAAGAACAAGCAATGCAAGCTTTAGAATCGTTTGAAAGTAAATGAAATAAACAATATCCTCAAATTACTAAATCTTGATATAAAAATTGAGATAATTTAATGGTTTTTTATTAGTTATCCAGTAGAAATCAAAAGAGTGATTTATACTACAAATGCTATTGAATCTGTTAATAGTCAATTACGAAAAATCATCAGAAATAAAAAAGTTTTTCCTAATGATATGGCAGTTTTCAAAATATTTTACTTGGCAATTGAAAATATAACAAAAAAATGAACATTGCCTATTCAAAATTGAAATACAGCAATTGCTCATTTTATGATAAAATTTGAAGACAGAATTAATCTAAATTAGTAACTTTGTAAAACAAAGATACACAGATTATTAAAAAGCCTCAGCTGTTTTCAAGGTCACTCCCAATTCTTTTGCAACATCAGTTGATGGAATTCCATGTTTGGTGTTTATTCATCTAAAAATGAGATAAAACCAAGATATTAAAGGTGTTTGTGACTTTGAAAATATAGTGCCCGTGAGAATACTGAATGTTTGATGACATTTCAAACATCTCATTCTTCTTAAATTAGAAGTATTCAAATTAAAACTAGAACACCTAATACATTTGTTTTCTTTCAAATTTGCTATATATGCAAGACATTGCTGTTCAGTTTGAAAAGCATTATTGAATTCATTCAGTTTCATTATTCCCTCCACAAGTACATGTGGGGAGAAGTCCGTTAATTTATTATTTCTTTCTCCAATTGTATAATAAGCATTTAATGCTTGTTCTTTAGTCATATTATTTAAATTTAAAGGTAATATTAATGATTTAGCAATTGCATAATCTTTTGTACCTTGTAAAAATATTAATTCAAAATTTTCTCTTAAATTTCTCATAAATGAACTTGTTCAATTTGAAACAATTTGTGTTGCTACATTTGCTGGTGAAGTCATAAATCTTTCAATATCAAATTCTGGAATATTAAAATCAATTGTTAATTCTTTATCAATAATTAATGTTGTTGTTTTAACTTTTCCTTTTTGTCTTTTAGTACCAGTAAATTCATCTCATGTTGAACCTCATAATACACGAACAGTTGCTCTATATATTGCCATTGCTACACCACTAATATTTGCTATTTGGTCAGCAGTAACAGTATTTCTCATAAATAAAGTACTTATTTCAGCAGTTAATTCACCACGAACTTGTGCTTCAAGTACACTTAAAACAGCATTTTCAGTAGGTGTATTACCACCAATAATAAATGCTTTAGGTATTTGTGGAATTGCCATTTTATCCTCTTTCTATTTAATAGATTGAAGTGCAGTTCCTCTTGCTAAATTTACAAGTTTTTCTAATTCTTTTGGGTCAGTAATACCTGTAGTTTTTGCTTTTTCATTTAATTTTCTTTCTAATTCTTTTGGATTAATACTATTTGTATGTAAATCTAAAAGAGTTTTAGGATTAAAATCATTTGAATTAGGTTTATTCTCTTGTTTAATAGGTTCTGATATTTTATCAATAAGAAATTCTTTATAATCTTCATTTATTTTATTAAATGCTTCTTGTTTAGATAAAGTTTTATAATTATCAGTACTCATTAAATTTTTAATTAAATTAACTTTTTTAGTATCTTTAATATTAGAAAATAATTGTTGCTCTTCAAAACTATTAATTTTATTTTCATATTCTTTTATTTTTGTTTCATATTCACTTAATTTAGGTTCAATATTTTTTTTACTTTCAGCATATACTACATTTCTATGTTGTTGAAGTAAACTTTTAACATCATCTAAACTATAATTCTCTTTTTCATCAAAAGTAAAATCACTCATACTTTTAATCTCCCTTTATTAAATTTTAATAATTCACTTGGTTAATAGGTCACTTTTATATATGTTATTTAATATATTCACTTTATTTAATTATATCATTTTTAGCCTTTAAAATAAAGAAAAAAACCTATATTTACTATAGGTTTCTAATCATCATTTTCTATTTTTCTAGGTTCAGAAATATTAATAATTATATTACTATTATTTGTTTCTACATCTTGATTTTCTATTAAATCATCAAACATATCTTTATGATTTGTTCTTAAATAAGCTCATTCATATTGTGCTACTTGTGTAACATTTTTTAATCTTGCTATTGCGATTTTAAGAACCTGTTTAGAATCTTTTTAATAAAATTGAAATAAAGGACAGAACAACCATTTGTAAACTAGTATTTAGTTTTCTTTCACAATTTTTTCATAATCTTCTGCATTTTTCTAATCATGCAAAGCTTCGTTCTACAACTCATCTTTTTGGTAGTACTACAAAAGAATGTAATTCATTACGTTTTACAACTTCAACATTTGCATTTATGATTGTTTTGATTGCAGAAGCAAATTTTTCACCAGTATAGCCAGCATCTACTATTATTTTTTGAACTGTAGAAAGATTTTCTTTTTCACTTTTAATCATTATGATAGCACTATTACGATCTGTTTTTTCTGCTGTAGTTATGTAAATTGCATGTGGTAAACCTTGCGTATCAACTGCAATATGACGTTTTATTCCTGAAATCTTTTTACCAGCATCATAACCTTTATTTTCAGTAGTATCTGTATTTTTAACACTTTGCGAATCAATTATACAAAAACTAGTTTTTTCTTTTCGATGATTCTTAATACGAATCTTTTTAACTAATTTTTTTAAAATTAATTGCAATACACTAGGTTCTTTATCATTGTTTTTACTTCAAATTTGGAAATAATAATATACAGTTTGTCATTTTGGAAAATTTTTTGGTAACATTCTTCATTGACAACCACTTTTTAATACATATAAAACTGCACAAAACACTTCATATAAATCTAAATTTCTTGGTTTTGTTTTCTTTTTGCTGTTTTCTAAAGTTGATTTTATGTTCTCAAATTGTTCTTTAGTAACATGACTTGGATAATTTTTATGCATATATACCTCTTATTTTAAAATATATAGTAATTTTACCTTATTTTCTAAAAGATTCTAAACAGGTTCTTATATTAACTTAGAAATTTAATTAAAATAATTTGATGTATATTTACCATCTCATTTTATATCTTCATTATGTTCTTTTACACTATTGAAGTATAAAGAAGTTTTGTTTGGGCTCAAAAATTTATTTCATCAAATAGTTGTTGTTCCATATACTTTTTCACCATTTGGTTTTAAATAAAAATTTTCCATATTATGGGTAAGCATCCCCCCATGATTAATCCTATTGTTCCAGTTGTTGCACCAGTTAGTGCTAATGCTAATGTTATTTTACTTAAATTTGTTTTTATTCATGCTTTCATATTTAATTACTCCTTTTTTAAATTTTATAAAACTGTACGATTATTTGAATAATAATGATTTTGTTCATTATTTGGAGTTTTATTTATATGATTTACTAGATTTTGAATATTAGTATTTTTTTGTCTTTTTTTAAAAATTAAATTTCATATGTTAATTTCTTTATTTAATCTTTTTATTTTTTCATTAATTTCAAAAATTTTATTTTTATTTTCTTTGTTTTTGTTAATAATCCCAAAACTAAAAAGTGTAATAAAAAAATTTTTAACTTTTGGTTGTTTTTTAATTTTTGTTATTTCATTATTCATATCATTAATTGTAGTTTTTGCTAGTTCAACTTTATTTTTAATTACTTCTTCATTACCATTATTAATTTGTGCAGATTTTAAAAAATTAAAAACTCAATTATATTCCAATTCTAATGTTTTCATTTTTTTCTCCTTTTTCTTTGATTTTACTTATAAATTGTACTATTTTTTATTATTTTTACAAGTATGCTTTTAAATGCAAAATAATGCCTAAATTAAAGACGTTTATTTTGTGATACCTATACTATTAATGATATTGAAATTATGCAAAATTGTAAAGGTAAGTGCAACTAAATTATTTTTCTATTCAAATATTCGATTGGTGAAAGATAATTTAGTATTTTTCTGGGTCTTTGGTTTAAAGACAATATAAATTTATGAACTTCATTTTTATTAGTTTTTGAAAAAATAAATTTTTTAGGAAATTTTTCTCTAATTAAACCATTAGTATTTTCATTAGTACCTCTTTGTCAAGGTGAATATGGATTTGCAAAATAAATTTTCACATCTAACTTTTTTTCAAGTTGTTGTCAATTTGCAAATTCTTTACCACGATCAAAAGTAATAGTTTTAACAATATTTTTAGGAAGAATTGATAAATAATGAATGATATTTTTATTAATAACTTTAGTAGTTTTGTTTTTAACTAACATTGCTAAAGTAAATCGTGATACTCTTTCAACTAAAGTTATTAAACATGATTTACTTTTACCTCTTGATGATACTATAGTATCTCCTTCTCAATGACCAAGAGTTATGCGATCATTAACATTATTATCTCGTTCTTTAATTGATTTACCATTAAATTTACCACAATTTTCTTGAGATCTTCGTTTTTTACCTTTTCTTCTTAAATTTTTACTAGTAACTTTATCAAATAATCCAGAATAAATTCAATTGTAAAATGTTTTAAAGCTGATAGCTCATTGTTTATGAAAATTTTTAATTCTGCCATAAATTTGTTCAGGTGATCAGCCCAATAATAGTTTTTGTTGTATATATTTGACTAAATCTTTATATTTAAACTTATGAAAAATAATATGTGATTTTTTTCTATTTACAGCTTTATTTTGTGCAATTAATGAAAAATAATGATCATTATCTTTATTTCTATTAACTTCTCGAATAATAGTACTAATACTTCGATTAAGATTTTTAGCTATTTCATTAATTTTAACTTTAAATTTCAATTGATTCTCAATATAAATTCTTTCATCTATCCCAATATGTTTATAACTCATATAAAAACTCCTTACTTTTTCTAAACTAAATTTAGCATTATGAAATTTTTATATGAGAATTTTTTGCAATTTTATTTACTTGCACTTACAAGTATAATTCAGCAAAATCTGTTTTACAACAGAAATTAACATCAGGGACAACACCTGAAGATGGTACTTTTGATGCAGCGGAAGTTGCTAAAATTAAAAATAAAATATCTAATATAAAAGTTTCTACTAGTAAATTTGTAGAACCAAATGATGATGAAAAACTTGTAGTTGGTGATGGGACATATAATTTACAATTCTTTAAAGAAGATGCTAAAACAAATTTAGGGGATAAATATACAGTAAAAGTAATGACTGGAACTGATGCTTTATTTAATATTTTTGCAAGTGATAGTCCTGCTAAGTTAAGTTATAATGAATTTGTTTATGAAGGAAGTTCTATTGAGTATTTCCAAGCGGGTTATAAATTAGAAGAAACAACTGTTAATAAATGATTAAAAGATAAAACAGAAGTACCATTAATAAGCAAAAGCAGAACTGAAAAAGCTATTAAATTTAATAACTTTGAACAATTGATTGGTTGAAAAGCAAAATTTAATGTTATAAATTTTGAAAGAACAGGAATACCTCGTCCAAATAATTTAACAGACGGAGATGAACTAACACTTTCTATTGCTTTAGTAAAAAACCAAGAAACTATTTCTTTAAAGTCAACAATAATAATAAGAATAAACAATTAATAGTAAAATAATAATGATATGATTAGCATAAAATTATTATTCAACTTTTCTAAGAACCTGTTTAGAATCTTTTTAATAAAATTGAAATAAAGGACAGAACAACCATTTGTAAACTAGTATTTAGTTTTCTTTGGAAATGTTTAGTAATCTGTGTAACTTACAAAAATAACTATGTTTAATTAATTCTAGTAAATATAATTAAATGACTAGAAAGAGTGAGTTACAGATGGCTAAAAAAGATAACTTTAATAATAATGATCCAATATCAAAAGCAGTAGATTTATTACTAGAAAATACTGAAGATTTAACAACAGTTTTTAAACCTGGCGGTTTATATAAAGAATTAACAAAAAGATTAGTTGAAAAAATGTTGAATTCTGAAATGCAAAATTATTTAGGATATGAAAAAAATCAACATAGTACTACTGAAAATGCTCGTAATGGTACAAGTTCAAAAAAATTAATAACTCAACAAGGTAAAATTGAAATTGATGTACCAAGAGATCGCAATAGTAATTTTACTCCTGTAATAGTTCCTAAAAGGCAAAGAAGATTTGATGGTTTTGATCAACAAGTTCTTTCCTTGTATGCAAAAGGAATGACATTATCTGACATTAGAATGCAGTTGCAAGAGTTATATCATGGTGCTGATATTAGTGAAAGTGTTATTAGTCAAATTACTGATGATGTTATTGATGATGTTAAAGCATGACAAAATCGACCATTAGAAAGTATTTATCCTATTGTTTATTTTGATTGTATAGTAGTTAAAGTACGACAAGATAAACGGATTATTAACAAATCAGTTTATATAGCATTAGGAGTTGATTTAGAAGGCAAAAAAGATGTTTTAGGATTATGAATTAGTGAAAATGAAGGTTCTAAGTTTTGATTATCTAATTTCACAGAAATGAAAAATCGTGGCTTAAATGATATTCTTATTGCTTGTAGTGATAATTTAACAGGCATGTCAGAAGCAATACAATCAGTTTATCCTAAAACAGAACATCAATTATGCATTGTTCATCAAATTAGAAATAGTTTAAAATATGTTTCATACAAACATCGAAAAGGTCTAGTTGCAGATTTAAAACCAATTTATAGTGCATGTAGTGAAGAACAAGCAATGCAAGCTTTAGAATCGTTTGAAAGTAAATGAAATAAACAATATCCTCAAATTACTAAATCTTGATATAAAAATTGAGATAATTTAATGGTTTTTATTAGTTATCCAGTAGAAATCAAAAGAGTGATTTATACTACAAATGCTATTGAATCTGTTAATAGTCAATTACGAAAAATCATCAGAAATAAAAAAGTTTTTCCTAATGATATGGCAGTTTTCAAAATATTTTACTTGGCAATTGAAAATATAACAAAAAAATGAACATTGCCTATTCAAAATTGAAATACAGCAATTGCTCATTTTATGATAAAATTTGAAGACAGAATTAATCTAAATTAGTAACTTTGTAAAACAAAGATACACAGATTATTAAAAAGCCTCCAACCATTTGTAAACTAGTATTTAGTTTTCTTTCACAATTTTTTCATAATCTTCTGCATTTTTCTAATCATGCAAAGCTTCGTTCTACAACTCATCTTTTTGGTAGTACTACAAAAGAATGTAATTCATTACGTTTTACAACTTCAACATTTGCATTTATGATTGTTTTGATTGCAGAAGCAAATTTTTCACCAGTATAGCCAGCATCTACTATTATTTTTTGAACTGTAGAAAGATTTTCTTTTTCACTTTTAATCATTATGATAGCACTATTACGATCTGTTTTTTCTGCTGTAGTTATGTAAATTGCATGTGGTAAACCTTGCGTATCAACTGCAATATGACGTTTTATTCCTGAAATCTTTTTACCAGCATCATAACCTTTATTTTCAGTAGTATCTGTATTTTTAACACTTTGCGAATCAATTATACAAAAACTAGTTTTTTCTTTTCGATGATTCTTAATACGAATCTTTTTAACTAATTTTTTTAAAATTAATTGCAATACACTAGGTTCTTTATCATTGTTTTTACTTCAAATTTGGAAATAATAATATACAGTTTGTCATTTTGGAAAATTTTTTGGTAACATTCTTCATTGACAACCACTTTTTAATACATATAAAACTGCACAAAACATTTCATATAAATCTAAATTTCTTGGTTTTGTTTTCTTTTTGCTGTTTTCTAAAGTTGATTTTATGTTCTCAAATTGTTCTTTAGTAACATGACTTGGATAATTTTTATGCATATATACCTCTTATTTTAAAATATATAGTAATTTTACCTTATTTTCTAAAAGATTCTAAACAGGTTCTAAGACATGCTTTATCATATTCTTTAATAAAATCTTTTTGTCATTTTGTCGACCTTCTTCGGCAATCAAATATATATTTATTATCCACATTTAAAATATAATTTAACGGACTTCTCCCCACATGTACTTGTGGAGGGAATAATGAAACTGAATGAATTCAACAATGCTTTTCAAACTGAACAGCAATGTCTTGCATATATAGCAAATTTGAAAGAAAACAAATGTATTAGGTGTTTTAGTTTTAATTTGAATACTTCTGATTTAAAAAGAATGAGATGTTTAAAATGTAATCAAACATTTAGCATTCTCACAGGCACCATATTTTCAAGGTCACAAACATCTTTAACATCTTGGTTTTATCTTATCTTTAGATGAATAAACACCAAACATGGAATTCCATCAACAGATATTGCAAAAGAATTGGGAGTGACTTTGAAAACTGCTTGAAGAATGACTCATAAAATCAGAACACGTATTGCAAAACAAAAACCTCAATTTATTGTTGAAGGTACAGTGCAAATTGATGAAATGTATCTTTCACATATGGGTTTTAAAAAACAAGGAAGATCCTTGGTGAATAAAACCTTGATTGTTGGCATTTATCAAAAAACAACCAATAATTTAATTGTGAAAGTATTGAAAAACGCAAAGAGTAAAAATCTTTTGCAGTTTGCAAAAAACCACATTTCTTCAAAATGTCTTGTATATACTGATTCTTGAAAAGGATATTGCGATTTTAAATCAGTTTTCACTAAGCATGAAACAGTTAACCATCAAGATGGCTATGTTTCAAAAATTGGTGTAAATACCAACCAAATTGAATCAGTTTGAAAACATATAAGAAGAACATTTAAAACACATATCAAAGTTGCAAAACATCATGTTCATTTATATGCTAAAGAAGCTGCATATAAATTCAACAAGATACCTAGTTTTGAAACTGTAATTCTATGTTTGATTTAAAAATGTGGGGAGAAGTCCGTAGATAGGCTTTTCTCAGCATTTATGTGATAAAATTAAAATAGTACATAAAGGGAGAAAAGCCTAATTTAATTCTTGTTTAGTACATTTTTTTAAATTATCTTTATTTTCTCTTAAATATTCTTGTATTTTTTCTTTATAATTTCCTAATTCTTTTCTTTTTGCTGGCATATTATCACCTTATTTAAAACTTATATATTAATTATATCATTAGTGTAAATAATATTTTTACAACATTTTATTTTTAAAATAAATATCGAACTTCTCCCCACATGTACTTGTGGAGGAAACAATGAAATTGAATGAGTTCAATAATACTTTTCAAACTGAAAAACAATGTCTTGCATATATAGCAAGTTTGAAACAAATCAAATGTAGTAGGTGTTCTAGTTTTAATTTGAATACTTCTAATTTAAGAAGAATGAGATGTTTGAAATGTCATCAAACATTCAGTATTCTCACGGGCACTATATTTTCAAAGTCACAAACACCTTTAATATCTTGGTTTTATCTCATTTTTAGATGAATAAACACCAAACATGGAATTCCATCAACTGATGTTGCAAAAGAATTGGGAGTGACCTTGAAAACAGCTTGAAGAATGGGTCATAAAATCCGAAGTGCCATTGCTAAACAAAAACCTCAATTCATTGTTGAAGGCATAGTGCAAATGGATGAAATGTATCTTTCACATATGGGGTTTAAAAAACAAGGAAGATCCTTGTTGAATAAAACCTTGATTGTTGGTATTTATGAAAAAACAACCAACAATCTGATTGTGAAAGTATTGAAAAACGCAAACAGTAAAAATCTTTTGCAGTTTGCAATAAACCACATTTCTTCAAAGTGTGTTGTACATACTGATTTTTGAAAAGGATATCGCGATTTGAAATCGGTTTTCACTAAGCATGAAACAGTTAACCATCAAGATGGCTATGTTTCAAAAACTGGTGTAAATACCAACCAAATTGAGTCAGTATGAAAACATATACGAAGAACATTTAAAACACATATCAAAGTTGCAAAACATCATATTCATTTATATGCAAAAGAAGCTGCATATAAATTCAATAACATACCTAGTTTTGAAACTGTAATGCTATGTTTTATTTAAAAATGTGGGGAGAAGTTCGTAGATAGGCTTTTCTCAGCATTTATGTGATAAGATTTAAAAATAGTACATAAAGGGAGAAAAGCCATAAATATAATAATAATCAAAAAAAGGATATATTTTTATGATTTTACTTCCTGAACAATTTCCCCATAATCAGTTTAAAATTAGTCATGAAAAACAAATGTTATTAGATTATAAAAATGATTTAATTAATTATGATAAATATTGACATCAAAATAAATATGATAAAAATAAATATAAATATGTTAAAACTGCTAAAAGAACATTTACTTCTATGTATGGAATAGTAAAAGATTTTTATAGAAAAGTATATCAACATAAAATTACTGGTGAATATTTATATCCATTAGATACATATATTAATATTGATAAAAATAAAAAATTTACTAATCAAGTAACAAAATCAATAATTTATGAAGCTGATTTTAATAATATTACATATCCTATAATTAAACATAATTTAAAAATAAATATATCTTTATCAACTATTTGTAGAAGAGTAAAAAAAACTAATATATTTGTTCAAGAATTACCACAAGAAAAAATAAAAATATTACCAACTGATTATATTTATATTCAATCAGATGAATCATATAATAATTTAATTGATAATAAAAAGAAAAGAAAATTTAGACATAGAACAGTAAGTATAAGTACAGGTTATGATTTAAATAAATCTAATGATAATAGACATGTTTTAGAAAATAAATATATTTTTGTTTTATCAACTAGAAAAGGTCAAAGAATTACTAAAAAAGAATTTGGTAAATCTATAATAACTAATTTAGATAATATTTTTATTGGTTATACTAATGAAAATTTAAAATTAACTGGTGATGGTGCAACTTATCTTAAATCTACTGCTAATTATTTAAAAATTGATTATGCTGTAGATAAATGACATCCATTACAAAAATTAAAACAATTATTTATTGTAGGAAAAGGTAAAAGAACAAAAGAAAATAATAAAAAATTAAATTATGCTTATTATAAATTATTTTTAAATGGTAATTATTATAAATTATTAGATTATTTAAAAGAAAATAATGCTGATGAAAAAATATATGAATATTTTAAAAATAATAAAAAAGGTATTGAAAATCAAAATGCTATTTGAAATATTGGTTGTAGTGCTGAAAGTGATGTTTATCATTTAATAAAATCAATATCTAATAATAATGAAAAAATTTATTCAAAAGAAGCATTTTTTAATTTATTAAAATTAAAACAAGCAAGAATTAATAAATTAAAAATATTTGTTTAAATTTATAAAATTTAATAAATCTAAACCTAAGTAGTTAGGAATTTTTAAATTATTTTAATAAAAATAAAAAACTAAAATACTTTATTTTTTATAAATACTATGGTATAATAATACCAACAATTAATAATTTATTTTGTCTTTTATTTAAAGAAAATTAAATTATAACTAGAATTGAAATACGCCCAACAAATGTATTAGGTGTTTTAATTTTAATTTGAATACTTCTGATTTAAAAAGAATGAGATGTTTAAAATGTAATCAAACATTTAGCATTCTCACAGGCACCATATTTTCAAGGTCACAAACATCTTTAACATCTTGGTTTTATCTTATCTTTAGATGAATAAACACCAAACATGGAATTCCATCAACAGATATTGCAAAAGAATTGGGAGTGACTTTGAAAACTGCTTGAAGAATGACTCATAAAATCAGAACACGTATTGCAAAACAAAAACCTCAATTTATTGTTGAAGGTACAGTGCAAATTGATGAAATGTATCTTTCACATATGGGTTTTAAAAAACAAGGAAGATCCTTGGTGAATAAAACCTTGATTGTTGGCATTTATCAAAAAACAACCAATAATTTAATTGTGAAAGTATTGAAAAACGCAAAGAGTAAAAATCTTTTGCAGTTTGCAAAAAACCACATTTCTTCAAAATGTCTTGTATATACTGATTCTTGAAAAGGATATTGCGATTTTAAATCAGTTTTCACTAAGCATGAAACAGTTAACCATCAAGATGGCTATGTTTCAAAAATTGGTGTAAATACCAACCAAATTGAATCAGTTTGAAAACATATAAGAAGAACATTTAAAACACATATCAAAGTTGCAAAACATCATGTTCATTTATATGCTAAAGAAGCTGCATATAAATTCAACAAGATACCTAGTTTTGAAACTGTAATTCTATGTTTGATTTAAAAATGTGGGGAGAAGTCCGTAGATAGGCTTTTCTCAGCATTTATGTGATAAAATTAAAATAGTACATAAAGGGAGAAAAGCCAAATTAAATTGTAAAAAAATATTAATTTAAAATTCGTGGTTTAGATTGAAAAGTATTACTAATACCATTATTACTACTATTACTATCAATAGTATTATTTATAATTGGCTTAATACGCATATCAAATATAGTAATAGCAACATTTTTAATACTAATAAAAAATTGCTTTAAAAAATCTAATTGTTCAAATGTAAAATTTAGTTCTTGATTACTAATCAAATCATTAATTTTTTTAATATCATAATTATTTTCATAATACACAGCAAAATTATCACATTGATTTTGTTTGATCAACATAAAAAAAGAATCAATAGTATTATTATCCAACTCTTCAATTGGTAATGCTTTTAAAATTTTAGGTTCAGTATCATTATAAGTTGTTGTTACTTTATATAAAATTTTTAAATCATTATCAATTTTATATTTTTCTAATTTATATTTTTTTAATTGATTGTTATCATTAACATAATATGATTTGTTTACCATTTGATTACCACCTTTAAATAAAATAAATCCTTTTTCAATTTAAATAAATGAAAAGAGATTTAAGAAATCAAGTATTAGTTCTTATTTAATTTTACAACTAAATTATTTAGAAATAAAGTAAATCTTGGAATGGCAACCCTTTTTAGGACTATTTTTTGGTAGACATTTGTTCATGATATTTAACGGGAGTTAGGTAGTTTAGAGTGCTGTGAATTCTTATGTTGTTATATCAATTTATGTAATCAAATAATTCTAATTTTAATTGGATTAATGATGTAAAATTTTTATCATTAATAAACTCTGTTTTGAAAGTTTTAAAAGTTGCTTCAGCAACAGCATTGTCATAAGGACATCCTTTTTTGCTTAAAGAACGGGTAATATTGAATGCTAATAAAAGTTTATCAATAGTTTTATTATTGAATTCATTACCGCGATCGCTATGAAATATTTGAATATCTTTTAAACAGCGATTTGAGTGCATAAATGCTTGATGTACTAATGATGCATCTTTTTTAACTCCAACACTATGTCCAATAATTTCGCGGTTGTACAGGTCTACTAATAGGCAAATATAGTTTCATTTACCATTAACTTGAACATAAGTTAAATCACTGACAATAACTTCATTTTTAATTCTATTATTAAAGTCTCTATTAACAAGATTGGTAATTTGACTATCATTGACTTTATTATGATGATTTTTGAATGATAATTTAGTGTATTTTGATATTAAATTATGCTTATTCATAATTTTTTTAATTTTTCTGCGTGATAAATAAATTTCTTGGTTTGCTAGTATGACTTTTAATCTTCTAGTACCATAAACTTCTTTATTTTCTTTAAAAGCACTAATAACAGCTTCATCATAAATATTATTTTGAATTTTTTCTTTTTTCTTTAAATTAAAATAATATGTTGATTTAGAGAGTTTTAAAAAACGACACATTGTGCGAATTGAGGCTTTTTAATAATCTGTGTATCTTTGTTTTACAAAGTTACTAATTTAGATTAATTCTGTCTTCAAATTTTATCATAAAATGAGCAATTGCTGTATTTCAATTTTGAATAGGCAATGTTCATTTTTTTGTTATATTTTCAATTGCCAAGTAAAATATTTTGAAAACTGCCATATCATTAGGAAAAACTTTTTTATTTCTGATGATTTTTCGTAATTGACTATTAACAGATTCAATAGCATTTGTAGTATAAATCACTCTTTTGATTTCTACTGGATAACTAATAAAAACCATTAAATTATCTCAATTTTTATATCAAGATTTAGTAATTTGAGGATATTGTTTATTTCATTTACTTTCAAACGATTCTAAAGCTTGCATTGCTTGTTCTTCACTACATGCACTATAAATTGGTTTTAAATCTGCAACTAGACCTTTTCGATGTTTGTATGAAACATATTTTAAACTATTTCTAATTTGATGAACAATGCATAATTGATGTTCTGTTTTAGGATAAACTGATTGTATTGCTTCTGACATGCCTGTTAAATTATCACTACAAGCAATAAGCTGAATTATACTTGTAAGTGCAAGTAAATAAAATTGCAAAAAATTCTCATATAAAAATTTCATAATGCTAAATTTAGTTTAGAAAAAGTAAGGAGTTTTTATATGAGTTATAAACATATTGGGATAGATGAAAGAATTTATATTGAGAATCAATTGAAATTTAAAGTTAAAATTAGTGAAATAGCTAAAAATCTTAATCGAAGTATTAGTACTATTATTCGAGAAGTTAATAGAAATAAAGATAATGATCATTATTTTTCATTAATTGCACAAAATAAAGCTGTAAATAGAAAAAAATCACATATTATTTTTCATAAGTTTAAATATAAAGATTTAGTCAAATATATACAACAAAAACTATTATTGGGCTGATCACCTGAACAAATTTATGGCAGAATTAAAAATTTTCATAAACAATGAGTGGAATGGCAACCCTTTTTAGGACTATTTTTTGGTAGACATTTGTTCATGATATTTAACGGGAGTTAGGTAGTTTAGAGTGCTGTGAATTCTTATGTTGTTATATCAATTTATGTAATCAAATAATTCTAATTTTAATTGGATTAATGATGTAAAATTTTTATCATTAATAAACTCTGTTTTGAAAGTTTTAAAAGTTGCTTCAGCAACAGCATTGTCATAAGGACATCCTTTTTTGCTTAAAGAACGGGTAATATTGAATGCTAATAAAAGTTTATCAATAGTTTTATTATTGAATTCATTACCGCGATCGCTATGAAATATTTGAATATCTTTTAAACAGCGATTTGAGTGCATAAATGCTTGATGTACTAATGATGCATCTTTTTAACTCCAACACTATGTCCAATAATTTCGCGGTTGTACAGGTCTACTAATAGGCAAATATAGTTTCATTTACCATTAACTTGAACATAAGTTAAATCACTGACAATAACTTCATTTTTAATTCTATTATTAAAGTCTCTATTAACAAGATTGGTAATTTGACTATCATTGACTTTATTATGATGATTTTTGAATGATAATTTAGTGTATTTTGATATTAAATTATGCTTATTCATAATTTTTTAATTTTTCTGCGTGATAAATAAATTTCTTGGTTTGCTAGTATGACTTTTAATCTTCTAGTACCATAAACTTCTTTATTTTCTTTAAAAGCACTAATAACAGCTTCATCATAAATATTATTTTGAATTTTTCTTTTTTCTTTAAATTAAAATAATATGTTGATTTAGAGAGTTTTAAAAAACGACACATTGTGCGAATTTTATATTTAACTTTATTTTTAGTAATAATTTCTATTTTCTGCCTATTATTAGTGCTGCTTGCTTTAAAATATCATTTTCCATTCGTAACTGTTTTAATTCTTTATTTGCTTGAATTAATTGTTTTTCTAAATCTGAAAGATTATTTTTAATTTTAAAACTACCTGAATTAGTAAATTGTTTAATTCATTTATAAGTAGTTGCTCTTGTAACATTATATTCTTTAGCAAGACAAGACACTGACTTACCACTTTGATATAAAGCTACTATTTGCTTTTTAAATTCGTCGGTATATGAGTTAATATTGGTCATAATTATAGTTCCTTTCTTTTAACAAATTTGTTCACTTGTCTACGTAATTAGTGTCCAATAAAGTGTAACCCATCCATGTTTTAGGATTATGAATTAGTGAAAATGAAGGTTCTAAGTTTTGATTATCTAATTTCACAGAAATGAAAAATCGTGGCTTAAATGATATTCTTATTGCTTGTAGTGATAATTTAACAGGCATGTCAGAAGCAATACAATCAGTTTATCCTAAAACAGAACATCAATTATGCATTGTTCATCAAATTAGAAATAGTTTAAAATATGTTTCATACAAACATCGAAAAGGTCTAGTTGCAGATTTAAAACCAATTTATAGTGCATGTAGTGAAGAACAAGCAATGCAAGCTTTAGAATCGTTTGAAAGTAAATGAAATAAACAATATCCTCAAATTACTAAATCTTGATATAAAAATTGAGATAATTTAATGGTTTTTATTAGTTATCCAGTAGAAATCAAAAGAGTGATTTATACTACAAATGCTATTGAATCTGTTAATAGTCAATTACGAAAAATCATCAGAAATAAAAAAGTTTTTCCTAATGATATGGCAGTTTTCAAAATATTTTACTTGGCAATTGAAAATATAACAAAAAAATGAACATTGCCTATTCAAAATTGAAATACAGCAATTGCTCATTTTATGATAAAATTTGAAGACAGAATTAATCTAAATTAGTAACTTTGTAAAACAAAGATACACAGATTATTAAAAAGCCTCAACTTTTTTTATTTTCATTCAAATAAATTTTATGCAATTGAAGGATTTCTAGGACAACCACCAAATGCAGGACCATTAATACTATTAATAACACTCACCAATTCATCATTAAAGTTATTAGTTAATTGTCGTTCATCACTACTATTAATACTCATATAATTACTATTAGTTACTATTTCCTCTAATTCATTATTTGGAGTAGACTTAAAAAATTTCTGTCATTGTTTTTTAGCATATTTATTTAATACTTTATTACCAATAGTATCATTGATAATTAAACCAAACATAATAGCAAACATTGGAACTTGAAAAAATGTAGATTCAAATTCTGGTAATCTATCAGCAGTATACATAACAGCTGCAGTTTTAATTGCATTATCTATTATAGTTGCTATTACCATTGCTGTTAAATAACCACTACTTTTTAAAAGACTCATACATTTTGATTGTTGAGAAAATAATGATTCTAACTCATCATTTTCATTAATATTATTATTTAAACAATTAAAATATCTTTTGAAAGCAAACCACATATGTGTTTTTGTTAAATATTCTATACCCTTATCTATTAAGATAGAAGTATAACATAAAACTTCTGCTCGTATAATTGTTGATAAAATATTTGGTCCATAAATAATTTTACTTCAATATTCAGCTAAACTAGTTAAAGAACCAACTGAATACATACTAGAAGCAGTAATCATAAAATGATTCGAAATTCAATATCCAACTTTTGCTATTAGCATTTTTCCAAAAATAGATGTTTTTGAAAGACATGAATAACCTTCTTCAACACCAATTTCGGAATATAAAGATAAAAGTGGACTCATTTCTTGATCAGCAGTTCTATTAAATACTGTTCTTCCTTCTTGTCAAATTTTTTCTGCTCCCCATTTTCATAAATTCATTGCTTGTGTACTAATTACCAATTGTACTGGAGTTACTCCAAAATCAACTAAATTATTTAAAGGATTTACTTTATTTCAATCAAATGATCCAATACTAGTAACTGCTACCTGAAATACTCGTTGTACAGTTTTCAAACCAACTGCTGCTGTTAATAAACCAGCTGTTCCAATTATTTTTTTAGTATCTGATCATATTAAACTACTTCAACTATTATTAATAGTATTTGCTTCTATATTACTATCTATATCATTATTTATTAATAACTCTTCTTCTTGTGGCATTTTTTCTCTTCTCTCTATTTCTTTATTAAAACATAAAAAACACATTAGTAACAAACTTTACAAAAGTGGTTATAAACCATATTTTGTTAAATTGCTTTTATGTGTTTTAACATTATTATAAAGGATTATCACTTAATAATCAATATGTAAATTCAATAATTTAAAAATATTTATTTGGGTATTTATTATATATTTGTTACAATTATTAAGCATTTATGAAAAGTACTAAGGAGTAATAAAATGACAGAAAAAAAACGCATTGTTGTTGGTATGAGTGGTGGAGTTGATTCATCAGTAACAGCAGCACTTTTACAAGCAGAAGGCCATGAAGTTATTGGTCTTTTTATGCGTAATTGAGATTCACTTTTAAATAATGATTTACAAGGTAACAATAATCAAGATATTTGTCCACAAGAACAAGATTATCTTGATGCTTTAGCTGTTTGCCAAAAATTAAATATTAAATTAGAAAGAATTGATTTTGTTAAGGAATATTGAGATAATGTTTTTACTTATTTTCTTGAAGAATTTAAAAAAAGCCGTACTCCCAATCCCGATATTTTATGTAACAAATATATTAAATTCGATGCTTTTTTAAAATATGCACAAAAAAATTTACAAGCAGATTATATTATAATGGGGCACTATGCACGAATTAACTACAACCCAATTACTAAACAATATCAGTTATTAAAAGGAATTGATGATAATAAGGATCAAAGTTATTTTTTATGTCAATTGACACAAAAACAATTAAAATATAGTTTATTTCCTTTAGGTAATAAAACTAAAACTGAAGTTAGGGAATTAGCAAAAATATATAATTTACCAACAGCAACAAAAAAAGATTCTACTGGCATATGTTTTATTGGTAATCGTAATTTTCAAACATTTTTAACAAATTATTTACCAGCTAATCCGGGCAAAATTGTTGATATTAATACCAAAACTACTATTGGTAATCACAATGGTGTTTACTACTATACACTTGGCCAAAGAAAAGGTATTAATCTTTCAGGAATGAAAGTTCCGTATTTTGTTGTTGAAAAAGATGTTACTAATAATATCCTTTATGTTGCTAATGATAATGAAAATAAGTGACTAATGAATAGCGGTTGTACTGTTAAATCATTGAATTGAATTAATAATAGTACATTAAAAAACTTTTTAAAATGTAATGCAAAATTTCGCTATCGTCAATCTGATGTTGCTGTTATTATTAATTTTATTAATAATGATGAAATTAAGGTTGAATTTTCAGAAAAGATACGCGCTATTACGCCTGGTCAAACCGCTGTTTTTTATGATGGTGATATTTGTCTTGGTGGTGGAGTTATTGACCAAATATTTCGCTAATCAATTATTAAAAAACTAATATAAATAATAAAATTTTAATTACATATTTTTTTATAATTTTCAAGATTCAAAAATTACTATTAAACTATTTTTTTAGTTTTTAGATACTTTTATTGCATTTTCTTTTTTACGTTCTTAAAATATAAAATAACCTATTATTATAAAAGTTATAGAAAAAAACAAAAAGGAGAGTTTTAATGAAAAAAATATTAACAATATTAACTACCTTAGCATCTACAATAACTATTGAAAATTGTATTAGTAATTTTAACTTAAGGACAATCACATTACAAAATGATTGTTTTAAAAAAATGTTCATCAAAGCAATAATGATTTTATTTTTTCTGATTTATATAAAAATAATAAAGGCGAAATATATTCAATAACTAATGATGGTATTTATAAATATACTAATGATAAAAATACATTCATAAAAATAAAAGGCATAAATGGATTAATAATAAGTTTAAAATTTGACGCAAAAGATAATATTTATGCTTTAAAAACTAATGGCATTTATAAATGTCTAGTCAATAAAAATGAATTTAAAAAAATGAAAGTAACAACTAATACTAATAATTATTCTTTTACAAATATTAAAATAGATTCATCAAACAATGTATATGTATGATCAAAGAAAGATGGTGTTTATAAATGTCTAGTCAATAAAAATGAATTTAAAAAAATAGGAGGTATCTATTTAAGTCAAACAGATAATTTTAGAATATATTTACTTTTTTCAAAAAATAATGTTTATGCTTTAAGAACCTGTTTAGAATCTTTTAGAAAATAAGGTAAAATTACTATATATTTTAAAATAAGAGGTATATATGCATAAAAATTATCCAAGTCATGTTACTAAAGAACAATTTGAGAACATAAAATCAACTTTAGAAAACAGCAAAAAGAAAACAAAACCAAGAAATTTAGATTTATATGAAGTGTTTTGTGCAGTTTTATATGTATTAAAAAGTGGTTGTCAATGAAGAATGTTACCAAAAAATTTTCCAAAATGACAAACTGTATATTATTATTTCCAAATTTGAAGTAAAAACAATGATAAAGAACCTAGTGTATTGCAATTAATTTTAAAAAAATTAGTTAAAAAGATTCGTATTAAGAATCATCGAAAAGAAAAAACTAGTTTTTGTATAATTGATTCGCAAAGTGTTAAAAATACAGATACTACTGAAAATAAAGGTTATGATGCTGGTAAAAAGATTTCAGGAATAAAACGTCATATTGCAGTTGATACGCAAGGTTTACCACATGCAATTTACATAACTACAGCAGAAAAAACAGATCGTAATAGTGCTATCATAATGATTAAAAATGAAAAAGAAAATCTTTCTACAGTTCAAAAAATAATAGTAGATGCTGGCTATACTGGTGAAAAATTTGCTTCTGCAATCAAAACAATCATAAATGCAAATGTTGAAGTTGTAAAACGTAATGAATTACATTCTTTTGTAGTACTACCAAAAAGATGAGTTGTAGAACGAAGCTTTGCATGATTAGAAAAATGCAGAAGATTATGAAAAAATTGTGAAAGAAAACTAAATACTAGTTTACAAATGGTTGTTCTGTCCTTTATTTCAATTTTATTAAAAAGATTCTAAACAGGTTCTAACAACTCAATATAATGATTATCATAATAAAATAACGGACTTCTCCCCACATGTACTTGTGGAGGGAATAATGAAACTGAATGAATTCAACAATGCTTTTCAAACTGAACAGCAATGTCTTGCATATATAGCAAATTTGAAAGAAAACAAATGTATTAGGTGTTTTAGTTTTAATTTGAATACTTCTGATTTAAAAAGAATGAGATGTTTAAAATGTAATCAAACATTTAGCATTCTCACAGGCACCATATTTTCAAGGTCACAAACATCTTTAACATCTTGGTTTTATCTTATCTTTAGATGAATAAACACCAAACATGGAATTCCATCAACAGATATTGTAAAAGAATTGGGAGTGACTTTGAAAACTGCTTGAAGAATGACTCATAAAATCAGAACACGTATTGCAAAACAAAAACCTCAATTTATTGTTGAAGGTACAGTGCAAATTGATGAAATGTATCTTTCACATATGCGTTTTAAAAAACAAGGAAGATCCTTGGTGAATAAAACCTTGATTGTTGGCATTTATCAAAAAACAACCAATAATTTAATTGTGAAAGTATTGAAAAACGCAAAGAGTAAAAATCTTTTGCAGTTTGCAAAAAACCACATTTCTTCAAAATGTCTTGTATATACTGATTCTTGAAAAGGATATTGCGATTTTAAATCAGTTTTCACTAAGCATGAAACAGTTAACCATCAAGATGGCTATGTTTCAAAAATTGGTGTAAATACCAACCAAATTGAATCAGTTTGAAAACATATAAGAAGAACATTTAAAACACATATCAAAGTTGCAAAACATCATGTTCATTTATATGCTAAAGAAGCTGCATATAAATTCAACAAGATACCTAGTTTTGAAACTGTAATGCTATGTTTGATTTAAAAATGTGGGGAGAAGTCCGTAGATAGGCTTTTCTCAGCATTTATGTGATAAAATTAAAATAGTACATAAAGGGAGAAAAGCCTAAAATAATTTATAAACTTTTAGCTAATGAAAATGAATTTACTTTAATTGACTATAAAACAGAAATAAATAATAACTATAATATTGAATCATACCGTTTTGCTGTTGATAATATTGGAAATATTTATATATTAAGTAAAAACTGAAATAATAACACAACAATTGTTTATAAATATTTATTTGAAAAAACAGTTTTATAGAATTAAATGGTTTACCAACAAAAAATATTATAAACAGTAGCGTTGATCTAAGAGTTGATAGTAAAAATAATACGAACTTCTCCCCACATGTACTTGTGGAGGAAACAATGAAATTGAATGAGTTCAATAATACTTTTCAAACTGAAAAACAATATCTTGCATATATAGCAAGTTTGAAACAAATCAAATGTAGTAGGTGTTCTAGTTTTAATTTGAATACTTCTAATTTAAGAAGAATGAGATGTTTGAAATGTCATCAAACATTCAGTATTCTCACGGGCACTATATTTTCAAAGTCACAAACACCTTTAATATCTTGGTTTTATCTCATTTTTAGATGAATAAACACCAAACATGGAATTCCATCAACTGATGTTGCAAAAGAATTGGGAGTGACCTTGAAAACAGCTTGAAGAATGGGTCATAAAATCCGAAGTGCCATTGCTAAACAAAAACCTCAATTCATTGTTGAAGGCATAGTGCAAATGGATGAAATGTATCTTTCACATATGGGGTTTAAAAAACAAGGAAGATCCTTGTTGAATAAAACCTTGATTGTTGGTATTTATGAAAAAACAACCAACAATCTGATTGTGAAAGTATTGAAAAACGCAAACAGTAAAAATCTTTTGCAGTTTGCAATAAACCACATTTCTTCAAAGTGTGTTGTACATACTGATTTTTGAAAAGGATATCGCGATTTGAAATCGGTTTTCACTAAGCATGAAACAGTTAACCATCAAGATGGCTATGTTTCAAAAACTGGTGTAAATACCAACCAAATTGAGTCAGTATGAAAACATATACGAAGAACATTTAAAACACATATCAAAGTTGCAAAACATCATATTCATTTATATGCAAAAGAAGCTGCATATAAATTCAATAACATACCTAGTTTTGAAACTGTAATGCTATGTTTTATTTAAAAATGTGGGGAGAAGTTCGTAGATAGGCTTTTCTCAGCATTTATGTGATAAGATTTAAAAATAGTACATAAAGGTAGAAAAGCCAAATAATATTTATATATTAAACTTACATAATAAATTTTATAAATGCTTAGCTAATGAAACTCGATTTAAAGAAATTTTATTAATAAATAATAATAATAATAATAATAACATTCAGATAATTACTATAGTATTTGATAGTGAAAACAATATTTATGTTGCACAAACTTATGGTGTTTATAAATGTCTATCTAACAAAATGAAATTAAAAAAAATGACAATAGAAGATAATTACACACCAAGAAGCATATCAATTGATAAAAATAATAATATTTATCTAATAGATACTGATGGTCATATTTATAAATGCTTAGCTAATGAAATGGAATTTAAACGTATATTAGGATGACCAGGCATGCCATGTACTTTATTATTTGATAAAAATAATAATACTTATGCTTGATTTAAAAACGGAATTTATAAGTGTTTAACTAATGAAATGGAATTTAAACAAATGACAGGATTAGCAAGATCTATTACAAATGTAAAATTTGATGATAAAGATAATATTTATGTATTAGCTAAAAAAATTATCCTTATAAATGCTTAGCTAATGAAATGAATTTTAAAGAAATTTGTAATAAACAAACATTCAATGATGAAAATCAATTTCAAGTAACGTATCGTTTTGCTGCTCACGATTGAATAATTATAAAAATTAGTTATGATATTTTTTTGAATATGGAACAAATATATAATGATGAAAATCAAAGTAATTTTCAAAAATTATTTTATAACATTATTATTGATTTTACTAAAAAAGATGAGACTGGGTTTGCTGGTGGTATTTTAGAATCAGATTATGCTACAGCAATTTCAATAATAATTGAACATTTTGAAGAAATTAATCAATTTTTTAAAATTTTATCACAAGGTCAAGGTATAAAAATTATTACAAATAGAATTGGATCATGAGATAAAAATGATAATATGGGAATATTTAATCAGTAAAACCTAATTATAATTAAGTAATATTTAGTTTTTATTTTGATATTTTTTTCTAAAATTAAACGGACTTCTCCCCACATGTACTTGTGGAGGGAATAATGAAACTGAATGAATTCAACAATGCTTTTCAAACTGAACAGCAATGTCTTGCATATATAGCAAATTTGAAAGAAAACAAATGTATTAGGTGTTTTAATTTTAATTTGAATACTTCTGATTTAAAAAGAATGAGATGTTTAAAATGTAATCAAACATTTAGCATTCTCACAGGCACCATATTTTCAAGGTCACAAACATCTTTAACATCTTGGTTTTATCTTATCTTTAGATGAATAAACACCAAACATGGAATTCCATCAACAGATATTGCAAAAGAATTGGGAGTGACTTTGAAAACTGCTTGAAGAATGACTCATAAAATCAGAACACGTATTGCAAAACAAAAACCTCAATTTATTGTTGAAGGTACAGTGCAAATTGATGAAATGTATCTTTCACATATGGGTTTTAAAAAACAAGGAAGATCCTTGGTGAATAAAACCTTGATTGTTGGCATTTATCAAAAAACAACCAATAATTTAATTGTGAAAGTATTGAAAAACGCAAAGAGTAAAAATCTTTTGCAGTTTGCAAAAAACCACATTTCTTCAAAATGTCTTGTATATACTGATTCTTGAAAAGGATATTGCGATTTTAAATCAGTTTTCACTAAGCATGAAACAGTTAACCATCAAGATGGCTATGTTTCAAAAATTGGTGTAAATACCAACCAAATTGAATCAGTTTGAAAACATATAAGAAGAACATTTAAAACACATATCAAAGTTGCAAAACATCATGTTCATTTATATGCTAAAGAAGCTGCATATAAATTCAACAAGATACCTAGTTTTGAAACTGTAATTCTATGTTTGATTTAAAAATGTGGGGAGAAGTCTGTAGATAGGCTTTTCTCAGCATTTATGTGATAAAATTAAAATAGTACATAAAGGGAGAAAAGCCAAATTAAATTGTAAAAAAATATTAATTTAAAATTCGTGGTTTAGATTGAAAAGTATTACTAATACCATTATTACTACTATTACTATCAATAGTATTATTTATAATTGGCTTAATACGCATATCAAATATAGTAATAGCAACATTTTTAATACTAATAAAAAATTGCGGAAATGTTTAGTAATCTGTGTAACTTACAAAAATAACTATGTTTAATTAATTCTAGTAAATATAATTAAATGACTAGAAAGAGTGAGTTACAGATGGCTAAAAAAGATAACTTTAATAATAATGATCCAATATCAAAAGCAGTAGATTTATTACTAGAAAATACTGAAGATTTAACAACAGTTTTTAAACCTGGCGGTTTATATAAAGAATTAACAAAAAGATTAGTTGAAAAAATGTTGAATTCTGAAATGCAAAATTATTTAGGATATGAAAAAATCAACATAGTACTACTGAAAATGCTCGTAATGGTACAAGTTCAAAAAAATTAATAACTCAACAAGGTAAAATTGAAATTGATGTACCAAGAGATCGCAATAGTAATTTTACTCCTGTAATAGTTCCTAAAAGGCAAAGAAGATTTGATGGTTTTGATCAACAAGTTCTTTCCTTGTATGCAAAAGGAATGACATTATCTGACATTAGAATGCAGTTGCAAGAGTTATATCATGGTGCTGATATTAGTGAAAGTGTTATTAGTCAAATTACTGATGATGTTATTGATGATGTTAAAGCATGACAAAATCGACCATTAGAAAGTATTTATCCTATTGTTTATTTTGATTGTATAGTAGTTAAAGTACGACAAGATAAACGGATTATTAACAAATCAGTTTATATAGCATTAGGAGTTGATTTAGAAGGCAAAAAAGATGTTTTAGGATTATGAATTAGTGAAAATGAAGGTTCTAAGTTTTGATTATCTAATTTCACAGAAATGAAAAATCGTGGCTTAAATGATATTCTTATTGCTTGTAGTGATAATTTAACAGGCATGTCAGAAGCAATACAATCAGTTTATCCTAAAACAGAACATCAATTATGCATTGTTCATCAAATTAGAAATAGTTTAAAATATGTTTCATACAAACATCGAAAAGGTCTAGTTGCAGATTTAAAACCAATTTATAGTGCATGTAGTGAAGAACAAGCAATGCAAGCTTTAGAATCGTTTGAAAGTAAATGAAATAAACAATATCCTCAAATTACTAAATCTTGATATAAAAATTGAGATAATTTAATGGTTTTTATTAGAACCTGTTTAGAATCTTTTTAATAAAATTGAAATAAAGGACAGAACAACCATTTGTAAACTAGTATTTAGTTTTCTTTCACAATTTTTTCATAATCTTCTGCATTTTTCTAATCATGCAAAGCTTCGTTCTACAACTCATCTTTTTGGTAGTACTACAAAAGAATGTAATTCATTACGTTTTACAACTTCAACATTTGCATTTATGATTGTTTTGATTGCAGAAGCAAATTTTTCACCAGTATAGCCAGCATCTACTATTATTTTTTGAACTGTAGAAAGATTTTCTTTTTCACTTTTAATCATTATGATAGCACTATTACGATCTGTTTTTTCTGCTGTAGTTATGTAAATTGCATGTGGTAAACCTTGCGTATCAACTGCAATATGACGTTTTATTCCTGAAATCTTTTTACCAGCATCATAACCTTTATTTTCAGTAGTATCTGTATTTTTAACACTTTGCGAATCAATTATACAAAAACTAGTTTTTTCTTTTCGATGATTCTTAATACGAATCTTTTTAACTATTTTTTTTAAAATTAATTGCAATACACTAGGTTCTTTATCATTGTTTTTACTTCAAATTTGGAAATAATAATATACAGTTTGTCATTTTGGAAAATTTTTTGGTAACATTCTTCATTGACAACCACTTTTTAATACATATAAAACTGCACAAAACACTTCATATAAATCTAAATTTCTTGGTTTTGTTTTCTTTTTGCTGTTTTCTAAAGTTGATTTTATGTTCTCAAATTGTTCTTTAGTAACATGACTTGGATAATTTTTATGCATATATACCTCTTATTTTAAAATATATAGTAATTTTACCTTATTTTCTAAAAGATTCTAAACAGGTTCTTAGAATATAAGAATTTTGATCACCACCAACAAAAACGCCAAAAGTAGCATTTATAGTAGTAAAACTAGTTTTACCTTTTCCATAATGATAGGGAGTAACTAAGTTAGTTACTTTTCCGTCTGTATTAATTAAGTCAGCACCAATATCGGTACTAACGATATTATTACCAAAGTTAGTAAAAGTATGATTTGGAGTTTCAATGGCAGTAGCATCATCACTAATACCATTTTTAGTCATTAAAAATGAATTATTAATAAAATTACTATCATCACTTTTATGAAAATTATTTAAAGTAGCAATTCCTAAGTTATCATCAAATCTAATAAAATTACTAATTTGTAAGTCTAAATTATTATATGTGCCATCCTTATTTAATAAATAAGATTGTGCTTGTGAATTTGTAAAAATACCAGCAATAGAATTAGTTGAATCATTTTCATTTCAATTATAAAAATTTCCACTTTCAAAAGCTAAGGTTAAACTTTGTTCGTTTAGGATAGTATTTTCTGATTTTATTTCTTTATGATGATAATTATTTATTTTCACTTGGCTTAAATTAGTAAAAGTCACTAGTGAAATAGTAACTAGTGTATATAAAATTTTAAACATATTATCAATTCCTTTAATATAAACTAATATTAGTTATAAAGATTTTGAAGATAGTGTATAGCAAAATAATAAAAATAAGTTACAATTTATATATGATATTTTATAAATTAAGGAATGATTATAATTATGAAAAAAATTTTAACATTAATGGGTACTATTGCTTTTGGTAGTGGAATAGTAACGCCAGTTTTAGCTTGTTCTGATCAACAACAAGATAGTATTTTAAAAGCAATTACTAATGGTAATTATAATGGTTGAGAAGCAACTTTGTCAAAAGTTGGTATTAAAAAACCAGTCGATGTTCCTATTGATGGTCAAAGACCTGAAAAAGAACAAGTTATTAAAAATGAAGCATTAGAAAACAGTCTTGCACAATCATTTGCCAAATTAATTTTAGATAAAGCAAATATTAAAGAACCAACTTGATTTGATAGTCAATTAGAAGTGGGTACTAAATGTTATTATTTTACGATTGATAATGGTAAAATAGATGAATTAACAAAATCAAGAACTTGAGATGTTGATGCTTCAACTGGTAGAATTAGTATTAATATTACTTATCAAGTTGGAGTAGTAAATAATGATAAAAGTTTTAAAGTTGAACAATACATAAAAAAAACTTTTAATATAAAATGTTCTTATACACAAAGCGATTACATAGTTTATAGTTGTGTTAGTGATGTTACTAAATTATCAGAACAAATAGTACCAATTAGTGTTGATGAAAAAACTAAACCTGATATTGATAAAACATATGCTGATTTTTCTCAAAAAACTAAAACTTTAGTTCAAGAAGGAATAAGTTTAGCATTAAATAATAATCCTCATGTTAATTCTGTTAATATTAATATCAAAGGAATTGATGGTCAAAAAGTTACAAGTTCTGGTCCTAATAAATTAGAACTTAAAGTTAATTTTGTGATTAGTTTTCAAGATTCATTAATTGACATGTCTTTACCTTCGCCTTATGATGATAGTAATTATGTTCCAACAATACTTCAATTTAATAGTTAAAAAGGAGTTTAATATGTCCAATAATTCAGAAGCAAAAAATAAAGATAAAGAGCCACCGTTAATTGTTGATGCCTTTACTTTTAAAAATATTGGTGTTAAGCAAGAGATCCATTCTTCATGAAAAAACTTTAATTGAAAAATAACTTCCAAAAATTTATTATTAATTTTTATTGGTGCTTTTTTAACAACTGTTTCCTTTTTTTATTTTATTAATCGTGCTGGTTTATATACTAATGGTTTATCAGCTTTTGCACAATTAATAGCTAAATTTATTGCCTTATCTTATAATGGCAGTATTACTGAACAAGAAACAACCCAAGCATTTTGATTTTATCCAGTATATTTTCTTATTAATGGTCCTATCATTATTTGAGGATTATTCAAGGTTGGATTTCGTTTTACTCTTTATACTATTATTTATTTGTTATTTCAAAACGGAATTAACTTTTTGTTAACATCAATTGATGTTCTTAAAAATTTTCAAGTTTTAGGTAATGAGCCATTAAAAGGTACTACAGATTATTGGCACTTAGTTTTACCACGTACTTTTATTTTTGCTGCTTTAGGTGGATTAATTTATGGTGCTGGTATTGGTATTTTATTTAAAACTGGTGGATCTAGTGGTGGTATGGATTTTATTAGTACTTATATTTCTATGAAACGTAAATATTCAATTGCTACTATTATTAGAAATACTAATATTATTATTGTTGTTATTGTTTTAATTCTTGATGGAACTTTTTTACAGAAAACTAGTCTTGTTGATAATTTTTTAGTTAGACCTTATTTTATGTCAACGCTTGTTTATATTTATGTAGCAGCTTTTGTTATGAATAGAGTTTATCCAAAATATATGTTGATGAGTGTCTTTATTATTTCTAATGAATTAGAGCAAATCCGTAATGATATTTATCGAAATAATTATTTACGTGGTGGTAATGTTTGAAATGTGAAAGGTTTGTATTCAGGTAATGAATATAAAATGATGATGACAACAATGTCATTATTAGAATATAATTTTTTTAAAACAAAAATAGTTCGAATCGATCCTAAAGTTTTTATGGTAGCAGTTCTTGCAAAATATATGCATGGTGGTAATGCAGGTAAACCTCCACAAAATGCACCTGTTAATATTACTGAAATTAATGATTTTTTAGAAAAAAACTAATAATATATATGTTATAATGTAATTAGTTTTATAATAATAGGTTTTTAGACTTCTAAATAGATTATTACATCTATAGTTAGTCTTTTTCTATTTTTTATAAAACAAAATTAGTTATAAACTATATTAAGAATTAAAAAAGAATGGAATAATTATGAAACATAATTTATCGACAAAGGTTGTAAATGAGATTGTTAATAATATTCATACTGACTATAATAATAGTAGTAATCATTGATGAATTAAATTAATAAATAATCGTTTATGAATTAGTTTATGAATTATTACTACCATTATTGCTCTAATTGCTATTGGTGCTAGTATTGGTATTAACAAATCATCATTTATTAAAAAACCATTTACCATTATTAGTATTATTGGATTTATTGTTGGATGTTTTTTATTAGTACAGAGTTTTGTATTAAAAACTAAAATTCATGAAAAATTAATAGAAGAATTACCAATTATTAACTATTATCAATGAGTTATTAAAGATAATAATTCACAAATGAATTTAACAACTATTAGTGATTATTGAACAATTGAACCACAAGGTAATTTACCTTTAGATGAACAACCTAAATATTATTATAATTATTGCGAACAAGTAATGATAGGAAGTATTAATGGTCAAAATTTTAACTATGGAAGTATCATTAACCAAAAAGTTATGTATGAAACAAGTTCTGGATATAATAGTGCTGCTCAAGTTATTGAAACAGAAAAAATTACTTGTTATTATACACGTTTTGTTTATTACACAACTATTATTAGGAATAATAATTTTACAATGACATTAACACCACGTAATATATTTTCAAAAAAATTTCGTAGTAAAAAGAAAGTTCAATTAGAATCACATTTATTTGAAGATTTATTTGAAGTAAAATGTGATAATCAAATTAAATTAAGATTAATTTTAGAACCAAAAGTAATGAATTTACTTAATGAATTTGCTTATAGTTTAGGAAATAAGGATTTACCAGTTATTCACATAGAAAATGAACAATTAACATTAAGTTGAAAATATGAATTAGGAAAAAATCCATATAATGATGGAAAAGTAAAATTGATGGTTTTACCCACTACTACTAATCTTGAAAAGTTTATTAATAAATTATTAGCAATGATTAGTAAAGATATTTTAAATTTAACGCAAGCACAAATGTGAGTTAATAGCTTACAATTATAATAATAATTTATATAAATTACTTTACAATAATTTAAAAATAAGGTAGATAAAATTATGAATAACTATCAATTATTAAAATCAAGTTGAAAATGATTTAACAATAAATATTTGATGCAGACGATCTTATGAATATTGTTAACAATTTGTTTGATTATTTGTGCAATTTTATGAGAAGTTAAAATTAGTATTTTTAATAAAATTTTAACATTTGATTTTTTTAATAATGCTAGTATTACTGATGAAACTATTATTACTTTAAAAACTTATTTATATATTGCTATTTTTAGTAGTTGTATTGCAAGTAATACTTTAATATTTATTCAAATCAGATGTTGAATGAAAAAATATATTGAAAATAAATATAAGGTAATTTCAAATTTTGAAAATAATTTCTTTATTTTTAAAGCTCTATTAGTATTAAATGTTGCTAGAAACATTACTTATATTTTTTGTTTTACTAATGTTTTTACCACATTATTTCTTTTAACTTATTGATTTTGTTATTTTATTATTTATATTATTTTAGAAAAAATATTAGAAGAAAAAAATCAGATTCTTGGTAATCCTTGATGAAAAGATATAGAAAAACGATCATTATTTATTATTTTAGGTTTTGAAGTTTTATATTTAATTGTAAAAAATTCAATTTTGAATTTTACTAAGGGTGCTATTAACATTGATCAAGTTTTAAAGTACTTTATTCCCGCTAGTTCTTTAGCATTAATATTAGCAGTCTTTATTCAAAGTTTAGTTAAAAACGATGTTAAAACTATTTTAAAAAATATTAAAGATGTTAAAACCAAAGTTGATGATTTTAAAATATTTTATAATTGAGATTATAAAAATATCATTAATGATTTTCTATTTGTTAAAGAAGCACCAATAATTATTCGAAATGAATTAAAACAAAAAGTATTAACTAATGAAGAAAAAAATAAAATATTTGAACTTTTACATGAAATTTATCAATTTCTAATATTTGTTGAAAAACAAAATATTAAAGTTAGTGAGTTGAAATATATTTATTATCATTTATTTTATGAAATAACAGATCACGCTGAAATTTCACAAATTAAAAATAGAATTATTAATACAAAAAAGAAAAATTTGAAGATAATACTAAAAAAGTAGTGATTATCTAAGAACCTGTTTAGAATCTTTTAGAAAATAAGGTAAAATATATTTTAAAATAAGAGGTATATATGCATAAAAATTATCCAAGTCATGTTACTAAAGAACAATTTGAGAACATAAAATCAACTTTAGAAAACAGCAAAAAAAAAAACAAAACCAAGAAATTTAGATTTATATGAAGTGTTTTGTGCAGTTTTATATGTATTAAAATAGGTTGTCAATGAAGAATGTCTAATTTTTTATGATATTCAAAAACATCTTTACTTAATAAAATAATCTCTATTCATTTTTTACCATTTAAAAATTCATTTTTACTATAAAAAATATCATCATAATTTGAAGTTATGATATATTTTTTATTTTCTTTAAATTGATTTTTGATTATTGAAAAAGAATAAGTCATCTAATAATGTTTTATTCAACTTTTTTTGTTTACAATAGGGAAAATCATCTCTAATTTTTTTATGATATTCAAAAACATCTTTACTTAATAAAATAATCTCTATTCATTTTTTACCATTTAAAAATTCATTTTTACTATAAAAAATATCATCATAATTTGAAGTTATGATATATTTTTTATTTTCTTTAAATTGATTTTTGATTATTGAAAAAGAATTTAAATCATATTTATTAAAATTTGGATATTTATTGTTTTTAGGATTCAAATGAACAAAATTATCAAAATTTTTCTTTTCAATATTCTTAATGAATTATTTGTCAAAGTAAAAATTGTAAAAGTTAACAAATGACTAGTAATATTGTATTATTGGAATTTTAAGTAAAATAATAATTAGCATACAACGTTTCATTTTGCAAAAAAGCTTTGTAAAAATCATGCAATTAATTTACAACATGAAGTTATTACCATAATATAAAACTATACAAAAACTTCAAAAAAAATAACAACAATTTTGAAAAGAAATTTGTTTTCTTTTTTTTTAAAGTTGAATTTATGTTCTCAAATTGTTCTTTAGCAACAACTTGTGAACATTTTAACATATATACCATTGCTTAAAATATATAGTAATTATATGTAATTTATTTTGTAAACCTTGGTTAAAAAGGTATATAATAACTTTAGTTGAGAAAAGTAAATTACTAGTAAAAGGTTTTATGCAAAACTAAAAACTACTAAAGTTATTAATAAAAATATCATTCATTATTTATCAATTCTTCCTAAAAATATTGAAAAAAATATTATACTTTTGATCAAAAGAACATTGCAAATTGACATACTTGAAAAAAGTTAGATGTGAAAATTTATTTTGCAAATCCATATTCACCTTGACAAAGAGGTACTACACAATTTTAATTGAAAAAAAAATTTATTTTTTCAAAAACTAATAAAAATGAAATTCATAATTTATATTGTCTTTCAACCAAAGACTACAAATACTTTTCTATTCAAAGATGAATTTTGACCTATAAAATATGTTGTGAGACTGCTAAATGTTTGCATTACAAATATCTAAATTTTCTAATTTGCAAATTTACAGAAATAACTATCAAAATTAATTCTAAAACATCTAATTCAAGAGAAAAAATGATATAAAATAGATAATTTTGAAAATAATGATAATTTTTATTTTCTTTAAAATGAATTTTGATTTAAAAAAGAATTTACCCTGAAGGTTATTTTAATAAATAATGGAAATGTTTAGTAATCTGTGTAACTTACAAAAATAACTATGTTTAATTAATTCTAGTAAATATAATTAAATGACTAGAAAGAGTGAGTTACAGATGGCTAAAAAAGATAACTTTAATAATAATGATCCAATATCAAAAGCAGTAGATTTATTACTAGAAAATACTGAAGATTTAACAACAGTTTTTAAACCTGGCGGTTTATATAAAGAATTAACAAAAAGATTAGTTGAAAAAATGTTGAATTCTGAAATGCAAAAGGCTTTTCTCCCTTTATGTACTATTTTAATTTTATCACATAAATGCTGAGAAAAGCCTTTGTACGCTTTTAAAAATTTTTAAATAGAAACAGTTCTGAAATATTAATATATTAATATTAATTATATTCCTATCTATTTTAATTTTATCACATAAATGCTGAGAAAAGCCTATCTACGGACTTCTCCCCACATTTTTAAATCAAACATAGAATTACAGTTTCAAAACTAGGTATCTTGTTGAATTTATATGCAGCTTCTTTAGCATATAAATGAACATGATGTTTTGCAACTTTGATATGTGTTTTAAATGTTCTTCTTATATGTTTTCAAACTGATTCAATTTGGTTGGTATTTACACCAATTTTTGAAACATAGCCATCTTGATGGTTAACTGTTTCATGCTTAGTGAAAACTGATTTAAAATCGCAATATCCTTTTCAAGAATCAGTATATACAAGACATTTTGAAGAAATTTGGTTTTTTGCAAACTGCAAAAGATTTTTACTCTTTGCGTTTTTCAATACTTTCACAATTAAATTATTGGTTGTTTTTTGATAAATGCCAACAATCAAGGTTTTATTCACCAAGGATCTTCCTTGTTTTTTAAAACCCATATGTGAAAGATACATTTCATCAATTTGCACTGTACCTTCAACAATAAATTGAGGTTTTTGTTTTGCAATACGTGTTCTGATTTTATGAGTCATTCTTCAAGCAGTTTTCAAAGTCACTCCCAATTCTTTTGCAATATCTGTTGATGGAATTCCATGTTTGGTGTTTATTCATCTAAAGATAAGATAAAACCAAGATGTTAAAGATGTTTGTGACCTTGAAAATATGGTGCCTGTGAGAATGCTAAATGTTTGATTACATTTTAAACATCTCATTCTTTTTAAATCAGAAGTATTCAAATTAAAATTAAAACACCTAATACATTTGTTTTCTTTCAAATTTGCTATATATGCAAGACATTGCTGTTCAGTTTGAAAAGCATTGTTGAATTCATTCAGTTTCATTATTCCCTCCACAAGTACATGTGGGGAGAAGTCCGATGCAAAATTATTTAGGATATGAAAAAAATCAACATAGTACTACTGAAAATGCTCGTAATGGTACAAGTTCAAAAAAATTAATAACTCAACAAGGTAAAATTGAAATTGATGTACCAAGAGATCGCAATAGTAATTTTACTCCTGTAATAGTTCCTAAAAGGCAAAGAAGATTTGATGGTTTTGATCAACAAGTTCTTTCCTTGTATGCAAAAGGAATGACATTATCTGACATTAGAATGCAGTTGCAAGAGTTATATCATGGTGCTGATATTAGTGAAAGTGTTATTAGTCAAATTACTGATGATGTTATTGATGATGTTAAAGCATGACAAAATCGACCATTAGAAAGTATTTATCCTATTGTTTATTTTGATTGTATAGTAGTTAAAGTACGACAAGATAAACGGATTATTAACAAATCAGTTTATATAGCATTAGGAGTTGATTTAGAAGGCAAAAAAGATGTTTTAGGATTATGAATTAGTGAAAATGAAGGTTCTAAGTTTTGATTATCTAATTTCACAGAAATGAAAAATCGTGGCTTAAATGATATTCTTATTGCTTGTAGTGATAATTTAACAGGCATGTCAGAAGCAATACAATCAATTTATCCTAAAACAGAACATCAATTATGCATTGTTCATCAAATTAGAAATAGTTTAAAATATGTTTCATACAAACATCGAAAAGGTCTAGTTGCAGATTTAAAACCAATTTATAGTGCATGTAGTGAAGAACAAGCAATGCAAGCTTTAGAATCGTTTGAAAGTAAATGAAATAAACAATATCCTCAAATTACTAAATCTTGATATAAAAATTGAGATAATTTAATGGTTTTTATTAGTTATCCAGTAGAAATCAAAAGAGTGATTTATACTAAAAATGCTATTGAATCTGTTAATAGTCAATTACGAAAAATCATCAGAAATAAAAAAGTTTTTCCTAATGATATGGCAGTTTTCAAAATATTTTACTTGGCAATTGAAAATATAACAAAAAAATGAACATTGCCTATTCAAAATTGAAATACAGCAATTGCTCATTTTATGATAAAATTTGAAGACAGAATTAATCTAAATTAGTAACTTTGTAAAACAAAGATACACAGATTATTAAAAAGCCTCTTACAGTTTCAAAACTAGGTATGTTATTGAATTTATATGCAGCTTCTTTTGCATATAAATGAATATGATGTTTTGCAACTTTGATATGTGTTTTAAATGTTCTTCGTATATGTTTTCATACTGACTCAATTTGGTTGGTATTTACACCAGTTTTTGAAACATAGCCATCTTGATGGTTAACTGTTTCATGCTTAGTGAAAACCGATTTCAAATCGCGATATCCTTTTCAAAAATCAGTATGTACAACACACTTTGAAGAAATGTGGTTTATTGCAAACTGCAAAAGATTTTTACTGTTTGCGTTTTTCAATACTTTCACAATCAGATTGTTGGTTGTTTTTTCATAAATACCAACAATCAAGGTTTTATTCAACAAGGATCTTCCTTGTTTTTTAAACCCCATATGTGAAAGATACATTTCATCCATTTGCACTATGCCTTCAACAATGAATTGAGGTTTTTGTTTAGCAATGGCACTTCGGATTTTATGACCCATTCTTCAAGCTGTTTTCAAGGTCACTCCCAATTCTTTTGCAACATCAGTTGATGGAATTCCATGTTTGGTGTTTATTCATCTAAAAATGAGATAAAACCAAGATATTAAAGGTGTTTGTGACTTTGAAAATATAGTGCCCGTGAGAATACTGAATGTTTGATGACATTTCAAACATCTCATTCTTCTTAAATTAGAAGTATTCAAATTAAAACTAGAACACCTACTACATTTGATTTGTTTCAAACTTGCTATATATGCAAGACATTGTTTTTCAGTTTGAAAAGTATTATTGAACTCATTCAATTTCATTGTTTCCTCCACAAGTACATGTGGGGAGAAGTTCGTTTAAAATTAAAGATATTGAAAAAGCAAATAACTTTTTAAAAAAATTTAATACTGATTTAAAAGAAGTATTAAAAATGAATCAACATGATTGATTAAATTTAGTTCATACAATACATACAGAAAATAGATATGGAAAAACTTTAATTTTAGATTTACAAAAAATTCGTGCTAATGCTATTAAATTTAATTTTAAAAATAATGTTATTCATCAACTTGTTTTAAAAGCAAATCAAACTTTTAAATATTTTGATATTAGATTTTATTTAAAAAAAGGTTTAAATAAATTTTGAAAAGATACACCATATTTTGAAAAATACGAGAAAGTATATATAAATTACAAGAAAAATTTGAAAAGTTAGAAAAACAAGTATTTGAAAAAATTCAGAAATTAAAAGAAAAAGCAACTGATTTATTTACTAGTGCAGAAAAAGAGCAATTAAACACGCACAATTAATTCCATTAAATTCACCAGTATTTATGGGTTGTAAAATTCAACCTTTGTCATTAGATAAATGTGCAATTACTATTTATCATCGCAATCCTAAATATAAACCAATTACAGTTGTTGATAGTATTCTTAAAGCAAAAACTTTTGTTACTCAAATACATCCATTCCATTGATATCGTTGATATAGTGGTTGATACATTGGTTATGGAGTTAATCAAAATAAATGATTAAAAGCAATAGCATTTGCTCCACCAGTGGTGCAACAAGTAATTAGAGATAGTTTTAAAGTATATAGAGAAATATTTAGAACTATTAGAACTTATCATAAAGTAGTAAATGTTATTAATAATCCTATTGAAAATATTAACAAATCATTTAAAAATGTTGGTTTAAAATTTAGTGTTAATACTTTATTTGGTACTGGATTATTACATCATTTAGAAAAGTTTGCATATAGTCAAGTTGTAACAAAAAGTAAGAAAAAAATAAAAAAAGGTAAAAATAAAATACAAAAAGAAATTGAACATATAACACATAAAAAAAACAAAAAAACATAATCATCATTATAAACAAGCATTTTTTAAGGAATGATAAATTATGATTAATAAACTTTGAACTGATGTCAGTCTTGAAAATTATAATAACTGATATCCATTAACTGGAAAAATTACAGAAACACCACAGCAATACATACAAACATGACCTAATGTTAATGATTGATTTAAAACTTTTGCTATTCGTGCTCAAAATGATATTAATGCTTATCTTGATTTTATTTTATCTAAATTTCCTTTTGATAGTTTTAAAGATGAATTAATTAAAGAAACATTAAGAGATATGGTTTATGTTATGGTTGAACATTGAGTATTTAATCGTACACCAATTGAATTTAATGTTGATGCTACTATTCAATTTAATAATGGTACTCAATTTACTGCAAATAGTACTCCTACAATTAATGTTTGAGATTTAGCACCAAGTAGAATGAAAATATGAGCAAGATTAACAGAATTAAAACAAATATTTTCAAGTTATAATGATGATAAAATAGATGTTGAAAAAATTGATTTAAAAGCATTTTATACTAGAAATCAAGTTGATGAATTAATTAAAGAACAAAAAGAATTTACATTATTAAAACAAATTAAATTAGGCTTTTCTCCCTTTATGTACTATTTTTAAATCTTATAACATAAATGCTGAGAAAAGCCTATCTACGAACTTCTCCCCACATTTTTAAATAAAACATAGCATTACAGTTTCAAAACTAGGTATGTTATTGAATTTATATGCAGCTTCTTTTGCATATAAATGAATATGATGTTTTGCAACTTTGATATGTGTTTTAAATGTTCTTCGTATATGTTTTCATACTGACTCAATTTGGTTGGTATTTACACCAGTTTTTGAAACATAGCCATCTTGATGGTTAACTGTTTCATGCTTAGTGAAAACCGATTTCAAATCGCGATATCCTTTTCAAAAATCAGTATGTACAACACACTTTGAAGAAATGTGGTTTATTGCAAACTGCAAAAGATTTTTACTGTTTGCGTTTTTCAATACTTTCACAATCAGATTGTTGGTTGTTTTTTGATAAATGCCAACAATCAAGGTTTTATTCAACAAGGATCTTCCTTGTTTTTTAAACCCCATATGTGAAAGATACATTTCATCCATTTGCACTATGCCTTCAACAATGAATTGAGGTTTTTGTTTAGCAATGGCACTTCGGATTTTATGACCCATTCTTCAAGCTGTTTTCAAGGTCACTCCCAATTCTTTTGCAACATCAGTTGATGGAATTCCATGTTTGGTGTTTATTCATCTAAAAATGAGATAAAACCAAGATATTAAAGGTGTTTGTGACTTTGAAAATATAGTGCCCGTGAGAATACTGAATGTTTGATGACATTTCAAACATCTCATTCTTCTTAAATTAGAAGTATTCAAATTAAAACTAGAACACCTACTACATTTGATTTGTTTCAAACTTGCTATATATGCAAGACATTGTTTTTCAGTTTGAAAAGTATTATTGAACTCATTCAATTTCATTGTTTCCTCCACAAGTACATGTGGGGAGAAGTTCGTTAAATTATATGATGATTTAGTTGATGATAATGAAAATGAAATATATAGAGGTCCTGTTAGTAAATTTATTAATAAAGGATATGTTGCAACTGATTATGATAAAGAAACTGAAACAATGATTTTAGATTGACCTGATGAAATTGGTACATTACCACCCGAAGCATTACAAAATAATCCTCAAATTGGTGATTATACACATGCACCAACTTGTGATTTTTCTGCTAAACAACAAAAACGAATTACTACAAATGAAAATAATATTAAATTATTAGAGGCTTTTCTCCCTTTATGTACTATTTTTAAATCTTATCACATAAATGCTGAGAAAAGCCTATCTACGAACTTCTCCCCACATTTTTA
This sequence comes from Spiroplasma ixodetis, assembly GCF_027923845.1. Lineage (GTDB taxonomy): Bacteria > Bacillota_I > Bacilli_A > Mycoplasmatales > VBWQ01 > Spiroplasma_E > Spiroplasma_E ixodetis_A. The sequence continues at coordinate 932,851 of NZ_AP026933.1, read as the reverse complement.
AATAAAACATAGCATTACAGTTTCAAAACTAGGTATGTTATTGAATTTATATGCAGCTTCTTTTGCATATAAATGAATATGATGTTTTGCAACTTTGATATGTGTTTTAAATGTTCTTCGTATATGTTTTCATACTGACTCAATTTGGTTGGTATTTACACCAGTTTTTGAAACATAGCCATCTTGATGGTTAACTGTTTCATGCTTAGTGAAAACCGATTTCAAATCGCGATATCCTTTTCAAAAATCAGTATGTACAACACACTTTGAAGAAATGTGGTTTATTGCAAACTGCAAAAGATTTTTACTGTTTGCGTTTTTCAATACTTTCACAATCAGATTGTTGGTTGTTTTTCATAAATACCAACAATCAAGGTTTTATTCAACAAGGATCTTCCTTGTTTTTTAAACCCCATATGTGAAAGATACATTTCATCCATTTGCACTATGCCTTCAACAATGAATTGAGGTTTTTGTTTAGCAATGGCACTTCGGATTTTATGACCCATTCTTCAAGCTGTTTTCAAGGTCACTCCCAATTCTTTTGCAACATCAGTTGATGGAATTCCATGTTTGGTGTTTATTCATCTAAAAATGAGATAAAACCAAGATATTAAAGGTGTTTGTGACTTTGAAAATATAGTGCCCGTGAGAATACTGAATGTTTGATGACATTTCAAACATCTCATTCTTCTTAAATTAGAAGTATTCAAATTAAAACTAGAACACCTACTACATTTGATTTGTTTCAAACTTGCTATATATGCAAGACATTGTTTTTCAGTTTGAAAAGTATTATTGAACTCATTCAATTTCATTGTTTCCTCCACAAGTACATGTGGGGAGAAGTTCGTTATTAGAAACTAAAGTTGATAATAATATCAAATCAATAGAAAATAAAATTGAGATTAATAAACAAAATATTGATGATATTAAAAATAACTGATTTAATATTGAAACTAGTCCATTATGAAAAGAGATATCTAATGAACTTTCAACTGATAATTTAAATAAAGAAATATTAGTAATATGAGGTTATATTTATGAGAGTGATATTTATAAATATAAATATATTAGAAAATCTATATTTAAATTAAATGAAGAATATGCAATAAAATCATATACTCTATTAGATACTTTTTATTCAGATAAAACTAATAATATTAGATTATATTTAACTTGCAGTAATTATAAAATTCGCGCTAGTGCTACACCCGGAACATATTATTCAGCATTTATTTCTAAAATATATCAATATCAAGGAACTGGAACACCAACTGAATTTATATCGGAAGAAGGTACTGAACGTGATTATTATACAAAACTAGAAACTAATAATTTATTAGATAAAAAACAAAATAAATTAATTGCTGGTACTAATATAACTATTGATGAAAATAATAAAATTAGTGCTATTGGTGGTTCTACTGATTTAACTGATTATTATAAAAAAGAAGAAGTAGATAAAAAATTAGAAGATACAAAATCACAATTTCCTATTGCATTTCAAATAAATGCTATAAGTCAAGAAATTCCTAATTTAGAAACTACTAATAAAACAGTTGCTGGTGCTTTTAAAGAAAATAAAACTAATATTGATAAAAAACAAGATAAAGAAAATTGAAAAATAATAGGTAAAAGTATAAATAATCGTAAATATGGTGACTTTGGAATTAATTTTAATAAACTTTATAGAATAATTATCACATGAGAAAAACCACCATTTGAACAAGTAAATATAAGAATTAAAGTATAATTTAAAACTAGTAACTATATAGGTGGTAATATTAATGATAAATTTTTTCTTACAAAAGGTTTAATTAATGGAGAAGAATCTATTTTATATCTACAATTTTTAGGTAATCAAAAATGAGATTTAATTATAGAGGGTGGAAATAAACAATATGGAAATATATTTTCATTAGAAGAATTACAAGAGGCTTTTCTCCCTTTATGTACTATTTTTAAATTTTATCACATAAATGCTGAGAAAAGCCTATCTACGGACTTCTCCCCACATTTTTAAATCAAACATAGCATTACAGTTTCAAAACTAGGTATCTTGTTGAATTTATATGCAGCTTCTTTAGCATATAAATGAACATGATGTTTTGCAACTTTGATATGTGTTTTAAATGTTCTTCTTATATGTTTTCAAACTGATTCAATTTGGTTGGTATTTACACCAATTTTTGAAACATAGCCATCTTGATGGTTAACTGTTTCATGCTTAGTGAAAACTGATTTAAAATCGCAATATCCTTTTCAAGAATCAGTATATACAAGACATTTTGAAGAAATGTGGTTTTTTGCAAACTGCAAAAGATTTTTACTGTTTGCGTTTTTCAATACTTTCACAATTAAATTATTGGTTGTTTTTTGATAAATGCCAACAATCAAGGTTTTATTCACCAAGGATCTTCCTTGTTTTTTAAAACCCATATGTGAAAGATACATTTCATCAATTTGCACTGTACCTTCAACAATAAATTGAGGTTTTTGTTTTGCAATACGTGTTCTGATTTTATGAGTCATTCTTCAAGCAGTTTTCAAAGTCACTCCCAATTCTTTTGCAATATCTGTTGATGGAATTCCATGTTTGGTGTTTATTCATCTAAAGATAAGATAAAATCAAGATGTTAAAGATGTTTGTGACCTTGAAAATATGGTGCCTGTGAGAATGCTAAATGTTTGATTACATTTTAAACATCTCATTCTTTTTAAATCAGAAGTATTCAAATTAAAACTAAAACACCTAATACATTTGTTTTCTTTTAAATTTGCTATATATGCAAGACATTGCTGTTCAGTTTGAAAAGCATTGTTGAATTCATTCAGTTTCATTATTCCCTCCACAAGTACATGTGGGGAGAAGTCCGTTACAAGATACTATTAAAGTAGATATTCAATCAAAAGTACAAATAAGGTCTGGTAGTTTAACTACAAATGAAATAGAAGAAAATATTTGAGATATTGAATTAAAAAATAATCCATCACCAAGTCCAAGTGGTTCAAATTGAAAAAAAGTAGGAACAAGAGAAAAAAATCAATGAGATAATTGACAAATTACTTATAATTTTATAGTTAATAAACGATACAGAGTTTATTATTCTTGAAATATATATAATCCAGTTTTTGCAATTCAAGAATTTATTATAACTGATAATAAAATAGCAGGTGTAGAAATAGAAGTCTTTAACAATAATAGTAATGTATTAGTTTTATCAGTTAATCATGCAAAATTTATTACTATTTATTCTTTAAAAGGTAATGATAAAGGAAATACATGAAAATTAGAAGAATTACAGGAATAAGATTATGTTTTTTAAAATTATAAAAATTATTTTAGGTTTAATTGGAGTTTTATTATCTTCAGCTGTTGCTGGCTTAATAATATTTATTATTGTAAAAATTGTATTAAAAATTAATCAAATATTTTAAAAAAAGGTGGTGAATATTATGTTAAGTCTATTTAAAAGAAAAGAAAAAAGTAATATTAGTGATAATCAAAATGAAAAAGTAAAATTTTTAACTAATAAAAATAAAAGTACACATGCTTCAATTTTAAATTATTTTGGTTTTAATGATTTTAATCATGAAACTTATTTTACTGATTTTGTAGCAGAAAATAATGCTAATTTATATAATGCTCCATTAGATATTAATAATAAAACTATTAAACAATATTTAATTAAACAAGAATTTTATAGAAAAAATTGAAACTCTATTTTTAAATTAAGCAAATTAGGAATTAGTGGTTATTTAATTTATATTGCTAATGATGACTTATATTTTCAAGTAGTAGATATACAACAAAGAGTTTATGATATTACTGGTAAATTAATTCAATGCACTATTTTTATGATAGTTATGAACAAAATGCACAAATGGTAAGATTATTTGAAATTTATACATTAAATAATGAACAAATAACTATTAATCGTGCAATTTATAGTATTAGTGATAATAAAAAACAATTTCCATTAGATTTTAAATCATTCATTAATAACCCTAATTTAGCACAAGAACAAACACTAAATATTAACTATATACCAATAGCAATTATGAGAAATAAAGCAAATGAATTAGCAGATTGTGATAAAGTAATGGATAAAATTAAAGCATTAGATGTTATTTATGAACAAATTGTTTTAGATACCATTTTAAATTCACCTAAATTTATATTTAGTCAAACTTATGGTAATGTTCAATCAGCATTAGAAGAAGCAGTAAGAACTTTGGTTACTAAAAACTACATATTTAAAAGTGGCGGAGATAATAATGAACAAAATGAAAATATCAATATGACAAATAGCAATTTTAAAGGTAAAAATTTAACTGATATATACGATTGAAATGTTAATGAAATATTTAAACGTTGTGGTATTCATATACCAAGTCAAAAGAAATCTGCACAACAATCAGTTCCCGAAAATACAGCAGTAAATATTTCAACTATTAATTATATTGAACAAAAATTATGACAATTTAATATTGATATTCTTAAATTTATTCAAATATTAGTACGTATTGATAAAGATTTATTAACTAGTAAAACATTTAATATTAATGATGAACAAGAAATTAATAATTTAACAGTTAAATTAAAATTATTTAATCCCGAAAATAACCAATTAATAGGAGAGAACAATGGAAAACAACAACAAACCACAAACGAAGTTTCCACAGAAACAAACTAAACTTAATCAAGCAGAAGTAGAAAATGATTACTTAATTGATAATATTCCTTATGACTTTACTAATATGATGAGAGCTACTAGTGACCCAGATATTAATAGAGCATACGATGAATTTAAAAAAAGAACTTTATATATTTATGAAATTGAACGTTTATTTAAAAATAATGAAAATAATAGTTTAAAATTTTCAGCAAATACTATTAAAATTGGTTTTATTGATATTGAAAAAGTATTAAAAACTACTGCTGTTGAAACATCTGATTTTACTATGCAATTAAATCAAAGAGCAAGTACTAATATTAATGATAATACAATTGAATATAGTATGACTGATATTAAAAACTTAATATTTCAAGAAATAAATTTATTAAATCAATTTAAGTTATATGCTGTATCAATTAATGAACCATTAACTGAAAATAATATTGATAATTTATATATCATTAATAATTATTCACAACCTTATCAAAATCCAAAAACAAGAAGTACTAAAAGTATAACTATTATTAAAATTAATGATTTTAAAACAAGAGATGGTTATCCAATCATTATTAAATTACAAAAACCATTGAACAAAGATACAAAAGTAATTGGTTTAAAAATTAAAGCCCCTAGAAGCATGATTTTTGGAAATATAAAGGTACTTGGTGAAGTTGACAATATGGAAGTATACCCAAAGTTATTTGTTAAAGATAAGATAGCATTTCCGCTGTTATCAATGCCTATTGAAACTCAACCAAAAGTTAGAATATTACAACAATGATTTAGTGAACAAATATTACCTTGAAATTTAGCAAAACAATTTATTGGACAAGAAAAATCAGTTTTAGATTTAATTAAAATTAGTAGTGGTTCTGTAACAAGAAGAGAAGTTATTAAAAACGCAAGAGTTACACATGCTTGATTAGGATATGAATTTAGTAATGTTTTAGGTGGTAAATGACCATTAAAAAGTCAAAAAGAATTAAAAGATAAAGAAGTTTGATATTTTGTGGGTGAAAGTCAATTTTATCAATATGTTGCAACTAATAATAAATTTGATGATATTGAAGTTGAAATACAAGATGCACCAACAGTTGATAGTTTACAAAAAGTATTATTAGATATGTTAACTTATACATATACCTATAATCGTAATTTTGATGGAATATCTTTTAAACAAGGTGATGAAAATTTTGATATTACAAAAATTCGTGCTAAATTTGAAAATCAAAAGCCCGATGATATTATTACTAATTTATTTAAACAATGAGAATTAGATTATCCAAATTATATAAGTTTGCCACAAGTTAAGATATTTAAAAAAATAGTAATTATGTTATCTAAATATATTTACGAACTTCTCCCCACATGTACTTGTGGAGGAAACAATGAAATTGAAAGTAATAATATTCCATCATTAATTCCTGCTGATTGAACATTAGGTAATGGAGAATATGGTAAATATTTTACAAGAACAATTATTAATAAGAATAAAATTGAAAATGCTTTAAACTTATATGGTTCAAATAAATCTCAATTATTTTCTAAATTAGAATTTTATAAAGAAATTTTACAAATTGATAATAATAATGAATTTGAATTACAAATTGAAAATCCAATTAATAACTTAAATCGGATTGAAATTAGTGGTATATTTGGTGCCGGAAATTATGATTTAATTTTAATAACCGATAAACAAGAAATAAGTTTAACTAATATTAATTTATTTGATAAATATAACGATAATATTTCATACATTAATTTGGAAATTTAATTATCAATTAAAATATCCTTTTGGATATTGACCATCTCATTTTTAAATCTGTATTAATATGTTTATCTTTATCAAAATACAAATCTATTATGTGTTTATCATTAGTTTTTCTTTCTCATATTGTTGTTCCAGCCCCCCCAGTAGACTATATAGTCATGTCCTAAATATGATTTATAACCATTAGTTTGATTATGTGCTAGTGAACCAATTATTAAACCAGTTACTCCACTTACAGCGCCAGTTAGTGCTAATGCTAATGTTATGTTACTTAAATTTATTTTTATTCATGTTTTCATATTAAATTACTCCTTTTTTAATTTGTTATTTTTTCTTAATTTTTGATAACTTATTCTTTATTTTTATAATTAAAATGGTCTTCAAATTCTTTTATTTGAATTTGAATTATTTTCAATCGTAGGATAATTATCTGCTAATTTATTAATGGCATATTTAAACAATGAATTTTCAAAATTTTCAGCTTCTTTTTTTAATTTATCGACTAATGGTGATATTGAATTATCTATTTTTTTTAATTTTATTATTTAGTTTATCATTTCAATCATTTCATTGTTCATTGCTTACTTCATTTCATCATTTTCCATTTTGTATTTCTTCAAGGGAATATTTTTCATCATCATGTTCTTCAACTCATTTCATAATTGCTTCTTCAATTATATTTTTTTCAGCTTTTCTTTTAAAATTTTGAGCTTTTTCAGATGATGAATCAAAAATCATTCATGATTTATCAATTGAACTAAGTCTTTTATCAACATGATTATTTCAATTTTTAGTCATAGCATTAAATGATTCATATGATTTTAAAGGATTTTTATCATTAAAATCATTAAATATAAATTCAAATATATTATAAGCAAATAGTTCTTTTTCTTCATTTTCAATTTTTTCTTTTAAATCTTCCTTTTCTTTTGAAATGAAAAAAAATTTTTCTTTGTTAACTAAGCATAAAGCATCATTTGATTTGTTTAAATCTTTATAATTTACAAATTCTGCACTGATTACTTCTTCTGCTTTTGTTCCATCACCTTTACCTTTGTAAATTGCATTCAAATCTAAATTTAGATTTGTTAAATTTATAGCAAAAAAATATCATAATTTTGTACTTGACTTATTTGCATAATGTTTACCTAAATAATAAATTTTTGATTTATCATTTTTAACATTAATTCCAGTTTCCTCAAGCATCTCATTAATTACAGTTTGATAAGGATCTAAATTTTCAAGTCCACCAGTGATAGTACTATATTTACTTATTTTTTTATCTTTAAATAATGGATTATTTTCATTAGTTAATAATAAAAAATAATATTGATTGTCTTTTAAAACATAGGGTAATATTGCCACTCCTTGGTTATTACATCAAGGTTCTTCAACACCATACATAAAGTCTTTTTTAATTAATTTTAAAAATTCTGGATTCATTAAATTACTCCTTTTTTTTCTTAATTTTACTTCTAAATTGTACCATTTTTGATTATTTTTACAAGTATGCTTTTAAATGCAAAATAACACCTAAATTAAAGGCGTTTATTTTGTGATACCTATACTATTAATGATATTGTAGTTGTTTATTATATGGCAAATGTGAAGATGCTTTTTTTTCACAGTAGCATTATTTTTACCCCTAATTACATTTTTATATGGATACAATGCATAAAATAATCCATCATACGGGTCTTGATACATATTTTTATCAGGAATGTTAGTTTTGGTTTGGTCATAACGTAATTCTTCTAAACATTGAGTAGTCTTTGGTAAATCATCTTTATTTGCATAAAAGTTTCCATAACTCATAATGTTTCTCATTCAAACTACTCTATTAGTTAATCCTGCTTCTTGATTTAAATTTGAAGCATGTTTAATAGCAGTTTGTGTGATTAAAATAGTATTATGTTCATCTATTAATTTTTGATTTAATCAATCAATGGCAGTTCGTGCTTTATCATCATAAAAATAAATTGCTTGTTCAAAATTTTCAAAATTATCAATTAATCCTAAAACGGACTTCTCCCCACATGTACTTGTGGAGGGAATAATGAAACTGAATGAATTCAACAATGCTTTTCAAACTGAACAGCAATGTCTTGCATATATAGCAAATTTAAAAGAAAACAAATGTATTAGGTGTTTTAGTTTTAATTTGAATACTTCTGATTTAAAAAGAATGAGATGTTTAAAATGTAATCAAACATTTAGCATTCTCACAGGCACCATATTTTCAAGGTCACAAACATCTTTAACATCTTGATTTTATCTTATCTTTAGATGAATAAACACCAAACATGGAATTCCATCAACAGATATTGCAAAAGAATTGGGAGTGACTTTGAAAACTGCTTGAAGAATGACTCATAAAATCAGAACACGTATTGCAAAACAAAAACCTCAATTTATTGTTGAAGGTACAGTGCAAATTGATGAAATGTATCTTTCACATATGGGTTTTAAAAAACAAGGAAGATCCTTGGTGAATAAAACCTTGATTGTTGGCATTTATCAAAAAACAACCAATAATTTAATTGTGAAAGTATTGAAAAACGCAAAGAGTAAAAATCTTTTGCAGTTTGCAAAAAACCACATTTCTTCAAAATGTCTTGTATATACTGATTCTTGAAAAGGATATTGCGATTTTAAATCAGTTTTCACTAAGCATGAAACAGTTAACCATCAAGATGGCTATGTTTCAAAAATTGGTGTAAATACCAACCAAATTGAATCAGTTTGAAAACATATAAGAAGAACATTTAAAACACATATCAAAGTTGCAAAACATCATGTTCATTTATATGCTAAAGAAGCTGCATATAAATTCAACAAGATACCTAGTTTTGAAACTGTAATGCTATGTTTGATTTAAAAATGTGGGGAGAAGTCCGTAGATAGGCTTTTCTCAGCATTTATGTGATAAAATTTAAAAATAGTACATAAAGGGAGAAAAGCCTCCTAAAATTTCATTAACATAAGCATTAATTTTTTCATTTTCATTTATAAAATCATTTGGAGTAACTACTAATTCACAAATAATATAAGCATCATAATAACCAGTATTATTATATTCTTTAAAACCCACTACTATAAATACAGTATGGTCTTTATGACCAGTTGCTCAATCCACACCAACTGAATAAAAATCAAATTTATACATATCTTTTTTTGAATTATAAAATTCTTTTAAATCATATGGTTGTCAGCACTTTACAGTTTTTTGAAATGGGAAAATTGTTGCATCACTATCTAAAAATTCAAAACCATAAAAAACAGTATTAAATTCATCAGGATTACTTTTTTTCATTTCTAATAATGTTCTTTTTTGAATATCTGGTAATTTATTTCAAAATGGTTGAATAGTAAATCTTAAAACAAATAAACCTAAACCACTAAACATATCTTGATTTTCATAATAAATTTTGCCATTTTTTTTAAGATTTTCCATCACTTTATCATTTAATGGTAAAAATGGCGTACAGTATTTTAAATAAAATGGATGATATTTATCATAAGGATTACATGTAAAAGTAATAAAGAAACTTTTATAAAAATAGCGAGTAATTTTTTTTCCAAAATTAGGACTATATATATTTTTATCAATAAACGTTCAACTTCATTCTTTAATAGGTTCTTTTGATACTTTAATACGATTACTTCTAAACATAGAGTTTTGTAAACGTTCATATCGATATGTTAATTGCTTTTCTGTTAGTGTTTCTTTTTCTTCTGCCATAATAATTTCATCTGTTCTTGAACCTAAAAAACTTGACCCACCCGCTTCTTTTCCAAAAATTTTATTACCATTAGCATAACCAATAAAGTCAATTTGTTGATTATTAGGAAAAATAATACAACCACCATCCTTAGTAATTTTTCATTTAATTCCATGTGGATTATTAGGTAGTAAATTAATATTATATGTATCTAATAAAACTTGACAAACATTCATTAAAGCGCCAATTGTAGTTTCACTATGAGTATTTTCATAGCGTCTTACTTCTTGAACACTACTATCACTAAAATTACAACATATAAATAAATCAAATGCTAAACAGTTTCAAGTTTTTCTTGTTCCACGTGCTGTTGGTATAAAACGATAAAAACAATTAGTAGTAAAATATTCTGCTCATTCATCACCAACAAATGCTTTAAAAATATCTCAACTAAAACCATAATTATTATCACTAAAATTAAGATTATATTTTTTATTCAGTTGTGCATAACTACTAATAAAAGCCATATTTTACTCCCTAATTTTTATAAACAATACAATTAAATTATTAACAAATAAAATTTTGAAAGGAACATTAAAAATGTTAAAATTACCATTCGTAAATCATTTTGATTGAGACAAACACTATTTTAATCAAGATGAATTAAATTTACAACAAACAGAAGAATTATTTAAAGAAATAGATGATTATTTATGAAGTACATGTGATAAATCTGAATATAAATCATATAGATTTAGAAAAAGAAAATTAAAAGCAAAAAAAGGTTTATTAACATATAAACGACGTATTTGTACACATTATAACAAAAAAAACACAAAAAATTGAATACGTATCTTTATTAGATAATTATCTTGGTGTGAAAAAATATAGTAAACTTGCACCTAATGTTATTAAACAAATTTTGAAATATTTTGCTGATGATAAAAAATATCGTGATGTTTGTGATACTTTTATTGAAGATTTAATAAGTAATAGTACAGTTTGTAGAACATATCAAAAATTTGAATTACCAAAAGCAAATATCCCTAAAATACTATTGCAACCAAATCAAACTTTATATATAAATATTGATGATGGGCATAGAAAATTTAAGTTTAATGAAAAACACAATACTAAAAATTGTAAAAAATGTTCTATGAGATTAATAGTATTTTGTACTGGTAAAAAGAAAAATGGAAAATTAATTAATAAAAGAGCAGCATGTCAAATAAGAGTATCAAAAACAGAAATTGGTGCTGAAAAAACTGCAAAATTAATTGAAAAATATGGTAATTTATTTTTTGAAAATTTTGACCAAGCAAATTTAATAGTTTGTGGTGATAGTGCAAAATGAATTAGAAAAACTGCTACAATTTTAAATGCTAAATTTATTTTAGATAAATTTCATGCTTTTCATGTTTTATTTCTTGGAATAATGGCTGGAAGAAGAAAAAATAAAATCGCTAAATTACACTATCAAAATGCAATAACTTTATTTGAAAAAGGTCAATATTATGAATTAATTGATTTTTTACAATCATTAACTTTGCAATATAAAAAATTAAAAGTTGGTTATTTTATTAATGCAAAAGATGGTGTATTAAACCAAGCACTAGTTGAAAATATTGGTTGCTTTACTGAAACTAATATTAAACAAATTTTAAAGCATATGATTGGTGATAGAACTTATAATATTGATATGTATACAAAAATGGTTAATTTTAAATGCTATCAAATAAATACTGCCATTCAATTATTATAAATTAAAATTAAAGATTTTAAAAAACCAAAAATAAAATAAAACTTATTAAAGTTTACTTTAATAAGAATTTTTGTGTTATAAAAGTAAGTATTATTGTTGACTAATATTTTACAAGTGTTAAGATTAACATACAATTGCATATTGAAGTCAAAATTATTCTCGTCTAACTTTATAATTTTAAGACAAATTTGAATATTATTGACAACATCGGTACGCTCCCAAATATTTAAACGTTGTGGTATTCATATACCAAGTCAAAAGAAATCAGCACAACAATCAGTTCCCGAAAGTACAGCAGTAAATATTTCAACTATTAATTATATTGAACAAAAATTATGACAATTTAATATTGATATTCTTAAATTTATTCAAATATTAGTGAGAATTGATAAAGATTTATTAAATAGTAAAACATTTAATATTAATGATGAACAAGAAATTAATAATTTAACTGTTAAATTAAAATTATTTAATCCCGAAAATAACCAATTAATAGGAGAAAACAATGGAAAACAACAACAAACCACAAACGAAGTTTCCACAGAAACAGAAACAAACTAAACTTAATCAAGCAGAATTAGAAAATGATTATTTAATTGATAATATTCCTTATGACTTTACTAATATGATGCGTGCTACTAGTGACCCAGATATTAATAGAGCATACGATGAATTTAAAAAAAGAACAATTTATATTTATGAAATTGAACGTTTATTTAAAAATAATGAAAATAATAGTTTAAGAACCTGTTTAGAATCTTTTTAATAAAATTGAAATAAAGGACAGAACAACCATTTGTAAACTAGTATTTAGTTTTCTTTCACAATTTTTTTATAATCTTCTGCATTTTTCTAATCATGCAAAGCTTCGTTCTACAACTCATCTTTTTGGTAGTACTACAAAAGAATGTAATTCATTACGTTTTACAACTTCAACATTTGCATTTATGATTGTTTTGATTGCAGAAGCAAATTTTTCACCAGTATAGCCAGCATCTACTATTATTTTTTGAACTGTAGAAAGATTTTCTTTTTCACTTTTAATCATTATGATAGCACTATTACGATCTGTTTTTTCTGCTGTAGTTATGTAAATTGCATGTGGTAAACCTTGCGTATCAACTGCAATATGACGTTTTATTCCTGAAATCTTTTTACCAGCATCATAACCTTTATTTTCAGTAGTATCTGTATTTTTAACACTTTGCGAATCAATTATACAAAAACTAGTTTTTTCTTTTCGATGATTCTTAATACGAATCTTTTTAACTAATTTTTTTTAAAATTAATTGCAATACACTAGGTTCTTTATCATTGTTTTTACTTCAAATTTGGAAATAATAATATACAGTTTGTCATTTTCGAAAATTTTTTGGTAACATTCTTCATTGACAACCACTTTTTAATACATATAAAACTGCACAAAACACTTCATATAAATCTAAATTTCTTGGTTTTGTTTTCTTTTTGCTGTTTTCTAAAGTTGATTTTATGTTCTCAAATTGTTCTTTAGTAACATGACTTGGATAATTTTTATGCATATATACCTCTTATTTTAAAATATATAGTAATTTTACCTTATTTTCTAAAAGATTCTAAACAGGTTCTAAGAAAATAGGGGTTTTATATATAAATACATACCTCAATAACAATATCATAACACAATAAATAAAATAAAGGAGAAAAATAAATATGTCATACATTTATTTAGTAAAATATCAAATTAATTATACAGATGAAACAAAATATAAAGTTTTTTGTACTTTTATAGATGCTAATAATTTTCATAGAAATTATAAACATCATTTATTAGAAAATGCTTTTATTACACATTATGAAATATTAGTATTGGAAGTTTATATTTCAAAAGAAGAATCAGACATGATAAATAAAAAACTTAATTAATGAAAGGAAAATAAATATGAAATGTTGTCATTGTAAAAAAATCATTGAAACTGATATGGTTATTTCACATTCACCTAATAATTCATCATATACACCTGGATGGGTTACACTTTATTGGACACTAATTACGTAGACAAGTGAACAAATTTGTTAAAAGAAAGGAACTATAATTATGACCAATATTAACTCATATACCGACGAATTTAAAAAGCAAATAGTAGCTTTATATCAAAGTGGTAAGTCAGTGTCTTGTCTTGCTAAAGAATATAATGTTACAAGAGCAGCTACTTATAAATGAATTAAACAATTTACTAATTCAGGTAGTTTTAAAATTAAAAATAATCTTTCAGATTTAGAAAAACAATTAATTCAAGCAAATAAAGAATTAAAACAGTTACGAATGGAAAATGATATTTTAAAGCAAGCAGCACTAATAATAGGCAGAAAATAGAAATTATTACTAAAAATAAAGTTAAATATAAAATTCGCACAATGTGTCGTTTTTTAAAACTCTCTAAATCAACATATTATTTTAATTTAAAGAAAAAAGAAAAAATTCAAAATAATATTTATGATGAAGCTGTTATTAGTGCTTTTAAAGAAAATAAAGAAGTTTATGGTACTAGAAGATTAAAAGTCATACTAGCAAACCAAGAAATTTATTTATCACGCAGAAAAATTAAAAAAATTATGAATAAGCATAATTTAATATCAAAATACACTAAATTATCATTCAAAAATCATCATAATAAAGTCAATGATAGTCAAATTACCAATCTTGTTAATAGAGACTTTAATAATAGAATTAAAAATGAAGTTATTGTCAGTGATTTAACTTATGTTCAAGTTAATGGTAAATGAAACTATATTTGCCTATTAGTAGACCTGTACAACCGCGAAATTATTGGACATAGTGTGTTGGAGTTAAAAAAGATGCATCATTAGTACATCAAGCATTTATGCACTCAAATCGCTGTTTAAAAGATATTCAAATATTTCATAGCGATCGCGGTAATGAATTCAATAATAAAACTATTGATAAACTTTTATTAGCATTCAATATTACCCGTTCTTTAAGCAAAAAAGGATGTCCTTATGACAATGCTGTTGCTGAAGCAACTTTTAAAACTTTCAAAACAGAGTTTATTAATGATAAAAATTTTACATCATTAATCCAATTAAAATTAGAATTATTTGATTACATAAATTGATATAACAACATAAGAATTCACAGCACTCTAAACTACCTAACTCCCGTTAAATATCATGAACAAATGTCTACCAAAAAATAGTCCTAAAAAGGGTTGCCATTCCAGCTAATATTCCTAAAATTGTATTACAACCAAATCAAACATTATATATAAATATTGATGATGGACATCGAAAATTTAAGTTTAATGAAAAACACAATACTAAAAATTGTAAAAAATGTTCGATGAGATTATTAGTATTTTGTACTGGTAAAAAGAAAAATGGAAAATTAATTAATAAAAGAGCAGCGTGTAAAATAAGAGTATCAAAAACAGAAATTGGTGCTGAAAAAACAGCAAAATTAATTCAAACATATGGTAATTTATATTTTGAAAACTTTGACCAAGCAAATTTAATAGTTTGTGGAGATAGTGCAAAATGAATTAGAAAAACTGCTACAATTTTAAATGCTAAATTTATTTTAGATAAATTTCATGCTTTTCATGTTTTATTTCTTGGTATCATGGCAGGAAGAAGAAAAAATAAAATTGCTAAATTACACTATCAAAATCCAATAAATTTATTTTCCAAAGGTCAATATTATGAATTAATTGATTTTTTAGAATCATTAACTTTACAATATAAAAAATTAAAAGTTGGTTATTTTATTAATGCAAAGATGGTGTATTAAACCAAGCATTAGTTGAAAATATTGGTTGTTTTACTGAAACGAATATTAAACAAATTTTAAAGCATATGATTGGTGATAGAACTTATAACATTGATATGTATACAAAAATGGTTAATTTTAAATGCTACCAAATTAATACTGCCATCCAGTTATTATAAATTAAAATTAAAATTTTTAAAAAAACTAAAAATAAAATAAAACTTATTAAAGATGCTTTAATAAGAATTTTTGAGTTATAAAAGTAAGTATTATTGTTGACTAATATTTTTCAAGTGTTAAGATTAACATACAATTGCATATTGAAGTCAAAATTATTCTCGTCTAACTTTATAATTTTAAGAAAAATTTGAATATTATTGACAACATCGGTATGCTCCAAAAAAAAGATTAAAAAATAATTTTTTTTAACTTGTTTATCAAAAGTAGTTGACTTTAATTTTAGTAATATGATATAAATACATGGTGGTTAACATAACTGCGGGTGTCGTATAATGGTATTATTACAGCCTTCCAAGCTGAAGACGTGGGTTCGATTCCCATCACCCGCTCCATTATAAAATAATAAAAGCCGTAATTAATACGCCTTTTTTTATTTTATAATGGTTTATATTTTAGGACCTTTTTTAGTTTGTAGTACTACTGCTGTTTCTTCATCACTAGAATTACTGCAAGCACATTTATTAACTATTTCTGCTCATGAATTTACTGGATACATAACTAAAGACATTCCATTAGTTCTTTCTGGTAATGATTCTAAATATTTTATTTTATTATTTGTGCATTCTTCTAAATTAATTTTCATTAGTTATCCCCTACTTCTTTTAAAATTCGACTATTAAAAGCATCTGCTAAGAACTTATAAACTTTTACTTCAGAAATATTTTTTAAATCATAACAATTAATGATATCAGTTAATTTTAAAATCACATCATGATATTTTATAAAATAAGTTTTATTTTCAACATTTGCTCACTTTTCTAAATTCATTGCATAATAAATTATTCCATCTCTATAAAATTGTGATTTCATATTTCTCACTCCTTTAAACGATATAATAAAACAAAAAACCTAATTTAAATACAAAAATTTAAACGAGGTCTATAAAAAAACCAAAATATTTTGTTCCAAAGTTCCTTTAAAACTTTAATACAATTATAACTCATTTACAAGAAATTCCAAGTAAAATCAATAAAAATGTCATTATTTAGTGATAATTTCCTATTAGTTATCGAGTGAAAATTTCTCAAAAAGTGAAGTTAAATATACTTGGTGATAAAAATGGAAAGAAGCATGACTATGAAAGAAAAATATAAAGAGGTTTTTTAATAATCTGTGTATCTTTGTTTTACAAAGTTACTAATTTAGATTAATTCTGTCTTCAAATTTTATCATAAAATGAGCAATTGCTGTATTTCAATTTTGAATAGGCAATGTTCATTTTTTTGTTATATTTTCAATTGCCAAGTAAAATATTTTGAAAACTGCCATATCATTAGGAAAAACTTTTTTATTTCTGATGATTTTTCGTAATTGACTATTAACAGATTCAATAGCATTTGTAGTATAAATCACTCTTTTGATTTCTACTGGATAACTAATAAAAACCATTAAATTATCTCAATTTTTATATCAAGATTTAGTAATTTGAGGATATTGTTTATTTCATTTACTTTCAAACGATTCTAAAGCTTGCATTGCTTGTTCTTCACTGCATGCACTATAAATTGGTTTTAAATCTGCAACTAGACCTTTTCGATGTTTGTATGAAACATATTTTAAACTATTTCTAATTTGATGAACAATGCATAATTGATGTTCTGTTTTAGGATAAACTGATTGTATTGCTTCTGACATGCCTGTTAAATTATCACTACAAGCAATAAGAATATCATTTAAGCCACGATTTTTCATTTCTGTGAAATTAGATAATCAAAACTTAGAACCTTCATTTTCACTAATTCATAATCCTAAAACATCTTTTTTGCCTTCTAAATCAACTCCTAATGCTATATAAACTGATTTGTTAATAATCCGTTTATCTTGTCGTACTTTAACTACTATACAATCAAAATAAACAATAGGATAAATACTTTCTAATTGGAATGGTAACCCTTTTTAGGACTATTTTTTGGTAGACATTTGTTCATGATATTTAACGGGAGTTAGGTAGTTTAGAGTGCTGTGAATTCTTATGTTGTTATATCAATTTATGTAATCAAATAATTCTAATTTTAATTGGATTAATGATGTAAAATTTTTATCATTAATAAACTCTGTTTTGAAAGTTTTAAAAGTTGCTTCAGCAACAGCATTGTCATAAGGACATCCTTTTTTGCTTAAAGAACGGGTAATATTGAATGCTAATAAAAGTTTATCAATAGTTTTATTATTGAATTCATTACCGCGATCGCTATGAAATATTTGAATATCTTTTAAACAGCGATTTGAGTGCATAAATGCTTGATGTACTAATGATGCATTTTTTTAACTCCAACACTATGTCCAATAATTTCGCGGTTGTACAGGTCTACTAATAGGCAAATATAGTTTCATTTACCATTAACTTGAACATAAGTTAAATCACTGACAATAACTTCATTTTTAATTCTATTATTAAAGTCTCTATTAACAAGATTGGTAATTTGACTATCATTGACTTTATTATGATGATTTTTGAATGATAATTTAGTGTATTTTGATATTAAATTATGCTTATTCATAATTTTTTAATTTTTCTGCGTGATAAATAAATTTCTTGGTTTGCTAGTATGACTTTTAATCTTCTAGTACCATAAACTTCTTTATTTTCTTTAAAAGCACTAATAACAGCTTCATCATAAATATTATTTTGAATTTTTTCTTTTTCTTTAAATTAAAATAATATGTTGATTTAGAGAGTTTTAAAAAACGACACATTGTGCGAATTTTATATTTAACTTTATTTTTAGTAATAATTTCTATTTTCTGCCTATTATTAGTGCTGCTTGCTTTAAAATATCATTTTCCATTCGTAACTGTTTTAATTCTTTATTTGCTTGAATTAATTATTTTTCTAAATCTGAAAGATTATTTTTAATTTTAAAACTACCTGAATTAGTAAATTGTTTAATTCATTTATAAGTAGTTGCTCTTGTAACATTATATTCTTTAGCAAGACAAGACACTGACTTACCACTTTGATATAAAGCTACTATTTGCTTTTTAAATTCGTCGGTATATGAGTTAATATTGGTCATAATTATAGTTCCTTTCTTTTAACAAATTTGTTCACTTGTCTACGTAATTAGTGTCCAATAAAGTGTAACCCATCCAAATGGTCGATTTTGTCATGCTTTAACATCATCAATAACATCATCAGTAATTTGACTAATAACACTTTCACTAATATCAGCACCATGATATAACTCTTGTAACTGCATTCTAATGTCAGATAATGTCATTCCTTTTGCATACAAGGAAAGAACTTGTTGATCAAAACCATCAAATCTTCTTTGCCTTTTAGGAACTATTACAGGAGTAAAATTACTATTGCGATCTCTTGGTACATCAATTTCAATTTTACCTTGTTGAGTTATTAATTTTTTTGAACTTGTACCATTACGAGCATTTTCAGTAGTACTATGTTGATTTTTTTCATATCCTAAATAATTTTGCATTTCAGAATTCAACATTTTTTCAACTAATCTTTTTGTTAATTCTTTATATAAACCGCCAGGTTTAAAAACTGTTGTTAAATCTTCAGTATTTTCTAGTAATAAATCTACTGCTTTTGATATTGGATCATTATTATTAAAGTTATCTTTTTTAGCCATCTGTAACTCACTCTTTCTAGTCATTTAATTATATTTACTAGAATTAATTAAACATAGTTATTTTTGTAAGTTACGCAGATTACTAAACATTTCCATACTAAACCATATAAAATTTTAAAACATTTGTATATGAGCAAATTTGGTGTCTTAAAATCAATTTTAAAGATATAAAGATATTGCATTTGCAATATCTTCCCCTTTTACATCTGTGGTGAGCTTGGTTTATATCCACTTGTTAAAGGTTGATTTTCACTGTTTGCACTGCGTTTTCATTGTTCAAAAATTGAATCAAAATCATAATCTAAACTTGATTTTAATTTTAAATATGGCTTTTCTCCCTTTATGTACTATTTTTAAATCTTATCACATAAATGCTGAGAAAAGCCTATCTACGAACTTCTCCCCACATTTTTAAATAAAACATAGCATTACAGTTTCAAAACTAGGTATGTTATTGAATTTATATGCAGCTTCTTTTGCATATAAATGAATATGATGTTTTGCAACTTTGATATGTGTTTTAAATGTTCTTCGTATATGTTTTCATACTGACTCAATTTGGTTGGTATTTACACCAGTTTTTGAAACATAGCCATCTTGATGGTTAACTGTTTCATGCTTAGTGAAAACTGATTTAAAATCGCAATATCCTTTTCAAAAATCAGTATGTACAACACACTTTGAAGAAATGTGGTTTATTGCAAACTGCAAAAGATTTTTACTGTTTGCGTTTTTCAATACTTTCACAATCAGATTGTTGGTTGTTTTTTCATAAATACCAACAATCAAGGTTTTATTCAACAAGGATCTTCCTTGTTTTTTAAACCCCATATGTGAAAGATACATTTCATCCATTTGCACTATGCCTTCAACAATGAATTGAGGTTTTTGTTTAGCAATGGCACTTCGGATTTTATGACCCATTCTTCAAGCTGTTTTCAAGGTCACTCCCAATTCTTTTGCAACATCAGTTGATGGAATTCCATGTTTGGTGTTTATTCATCTAAAAATGAGATAAAACCAAGATATTAAAGGTGTTTGTGACTTTGAAAATATAGTGCCCGTGAGAATACTGAATGTTTGATGACATTTCAAACATCTCATTCTTCTTAAATTAGAAGTATTCAAATTAAAACTAGAACACCTACTACATTTGATTTGTTTCAAACTTGCTATATATGCAAGACATTGTTTTTCAGTTTGAAAAGTATTATTGAACTCATTCAATTTCATTGTTTCCTCCACAAGTACATGTGGGGAGAAGTTCGTTAAATATTTTCCTACATTATCAACCCTTTTTTGTCCTTTTGATTCGATTTTATCTTCTAAATCATATATATTTAATTTTTCAATATATGAAATTATTTTATATTTCTTTTTTAAATTTTCATTTAATGTTTTTAGATATATTTCTAGTTTTTCTATTTCTTCTTTAAGATTTTTTTCAGTATTTATTATATTATCTAATTCTTTATTATCTTTAATTTTACCCTCTAATTTTTTTATTTCAGAATAATAAAAGGCTTTTCTCCCTTTATGTACTATTTTAATTTTATCACATAAATGCTGAGAAAAGCCTATCTACGGACTTCTCCCCACATTTTTAAATCAAACATAGAATTACAGTTTCAAAACTAGGTATCTTATTGAATTTATATGCAGCTTCTTTAGCATATAAATGAACATGATGTTTTGCAACTTTGATATGTGTTTTAAATGTTCTTCTTATATGTTTTCAAACTGATTCAATTTGGTTGGTATTTACACCAATTTTTGAAACATAGCCATCTTGATGGTTAACTGTTTCATGCTTAGTGAAAACTGATTTAAAATCGCAATATCCTTTTCAAGAATCAGTATATACAAGACATTTTGAAGAAATGTGGTTTTTTGCAAACTGCAAAAGATTTTTACTCTTTGCGTTTTTCAATACTTTCACAATTAAATTATTGGTTGTTTTTTGATAAATGCCAACAATCAAGGTTTTATTCACCAAGGATCTTCCTTGTTTTTTAAAACCCATATGTGAAAGATACATTTCATCAATTTGCACTGTACCTTCAACAATAAATTGAGGTTTTTGTTTTGCAATACGTGTTCTGATTTTATGAGTCATTCTTCAAGCAGTTTTCAAAGTCACTCCCAATTCTTTTGCAATATCTGTTGATGGAATTCCATGTTTGGTGTTTATTCATCTAAAGATAAGATAAAACCAAGATGTTAAAGATGTTTGTGACCTTGAAAATATGGTGCCTGTGAGAATGCTAAATGTTTGATTACATTTTAAACATCTCATTCTTTTTAAATCAGAAGTATTCAAATTAAAATTAAAACACCTAATACATTTGTTTTCTTTCAAATTTGCTATATATGCAAGACATTGCTGTTCAGTTTGAAAAGCATTGTTGAATTCATTCAGTTTCATTATTCCCTCCACAAGTACATGTGGGGAGAAGTCCGTAATAAAATTCATAAACTGGTGAATTAGGTTTAACTTTAAACATTTTTTCTTTTCTCCTTTGAATAAATAATAAAAAAACTCATTTATTTTAAGATAAAATAATGAGTTAAAAACTTATATAATTTTTTGTATAAATTAATTATACAAAAAATTTTAAAAAATTAAAAAACTTTATTTCTATTTTTATCTAGAAAAGAATTTATTTGCAATTTATGTTTATTTAACAGTATAACTTTTCAAAATAATTTATTTTTTAAAAATATTTTTGGGAAATTTTCACTCGATATTGACAGTAAAATCAATAAAAAAAATTAATAACTTAAAATTAATATAAAGAGATAAATAAAGATTGCATTTGCAATCTTTATTTATAATTGTCCTGAAATTGTTTTTAAAACAAAATTTTTTATATTCACTGATTGGAACTTCAGTTTTATTTATTAAATCACTCACTTGTTTTTGTCATTTTTTAACTAAGTTTTTCATCTCTACATAGTCAGGTGTAACAATAGAAACAAAAATAATCATTTGTTTCATAATTTGTAACTCAACCTCACAATGTTTCTTATTGACTAATCTGGCGTCTCAAGCATAAGCAAGAACTGTTCTATTGCTTACTGCTACTTTAATTAATTTGTTTTAGTTTTATCTTTAGGAATTTCTTTTAATCTTTTTTTTCCTTTTCTTTAAAACTTTAATTTAATAAAAATCCTAACATAGAAATATATCTATATTAGGACTGAACAGTTATGAACAGTTATTAAATTATGAATATATAATAACATAAAAAATAATACTTTTGATTAAAATTATAATTAACACTTATATAAGTATTAATATTTAATTTCCTATACATGTATTTTTTATAAATAATTAAATTATAAAACTTCTAAGGAAATAACTATTTCTAATTAAACAATAGTTATCTAATACAAGAATAAATGAAAAATATCTATATTTAATATAGATACTATGATATAATTTTTCTAAAATTAATATAAGTTTTTACCTATTTACTTTTATTTTAAAGTAAATAGGTTTTTAATTTAAAAAAGGAGATATTTAGAAGTGCTATATAGTAAAAAAACAGAAAATCTTATAACAGAAAAAGAAAAACAAGTTTTTAAAGAAAAAACAACAACAAATTCAAGAAAAATTAAACCACAATTACCAATAACAACATCTCTTGCTGAAATATTACTAAATAATAATGAAAAGCTTGTTGGTACTATTACTAGTGATCAGTATCTTAATAAAGATAACAAACAAGTACCATTATATAAAGTAATTAAAACTTCAGAACCAATGAAAAAATAAACGCAAAATTGTAAAGGTAAGTGCAACTAAATTATTTTTCTATTCAAATATTCGATTGGTGAAAGATAATTTAGTATTTTTCTGGGTCTTTGGTTTAAAGACAATATAAATTTATGAACTTCATTTTTATTAGTTTTTGAAAAAATAAATTTTTTAGGAAATTTTTCTCTAATTAAACCATTAGTATTTTCATTAGTACCTCTTTGTCAAGGTGAATATGGATTTGCAAAATAAATTTTCACATCTAACTTTTTTCAAGTTGTTGTCAATTTGCAAATTCTTTACCACGATCAAAAGTAATAGTTTTAACAATATTTTTAGGAAGAATTGATAAATAATGAATGATATTTTTATTAATAACTTTAGTAGTTTTGTTTTTAACTAACATTGCTAAAGTAAATCGTGATACTCTTTCAACTAAAGTTATTAAACATGATTTACTTTTACCTCTTGATGATACTATAGTATCTCCTTCTCAATGACCAAGAGTTATGCGATCATTAACATTATTATCTCGTTCTTTAATTGATTTACCATTAAATTTACCACGATTTTCTTGAGATCTTCGTTTTTTACCTTTTCTTCTTAAATTTTTACTAGTAACTTTATCAAATAATCCAGAATAAATTCAATTGTAAATTGTTTTAAAGCTGATAGCTCATTGTTTATGAAAATTTTTAATTCTGCCATAAATTTGTTCAGGTGATCAGCCCAATAATAGTTTTTGTTGTATATATTTGACTAAATCTTTATATTTAAACTTATGAAAAATAATATGTGATTTTTTTCTATTTACAGCTTTATTTTGTGCAATTAATGAAAAATAATGATCATTATCTTTATTTCTATTAACTTCTCGAATAATAGTACTAATACTTCGATTAAGATTTTTAGCTATTTCACTAATTTTAACTTTAAATTTCAATTGATTCTCAATATAAATTCTTTCATCTATCCCAATATGTTTATAACTCATATAAAAACTCCTTACTTTTTCTAAACTAAATTTAGCATTATGAAATTTTTATATGAGAATTTTTTGCAATTTTATTTACTTGCACTTACAAGTATAATTCAGCATTAAAAGTTTATGTTTAGATTAACTACTAAAATTTATTTTCTTCTTATTTTATAGTATGATTTACCTATAAACTTAATTTTTTATTATAAAGGAGAAATAATAATGAATGTACTAAAAACATATGAGATTTGAAAAAAGCAAAACTTACCACAACACTTAAAAAAACAATTAACTACAATGTCTAAAAGTGAAATTGAAGATGCTTTTACTACAACTTTAGAATTTGGTACAGCTGGCATGCGTGGTATTACTGGAGTTGGTACCGGCAGAATTAATGAAATTATTATTATGAAAGCAACTGTCGCATTTATTCAATATTTAAAATCTGTTTTTTCTGAAAAAGACTTACTTCGTGGTGTTATTATTGCTCATGATAATCGTCACTTTTCAGCAGAATTTACAATGTTAACAGCAAAAACTTTAGCCAAACATAAAATTCCTATTTTTTTATTTAAAAATAATGATTTAAGACCAACACCAGTACTTTCATATAGTATTAGAAAAGTTAATGCTCTTGCTGGAATTGTTATTACGGCCAGTCATAATCCTCCTGAATATAATGGTTATAAAATTTATGATCAATATGGCTGTCAATTTCTTCCTAATGTTACCAATATAATTAGCAATAAAATGGAACAATTGCCTGTTGATTTTCAATTAACATTCGATTATGATACTAACCTAATTAAAGAAGTGCCTTCAACAGTAGAAGATAATTATCGTGATGATATTAAAAATTTACAGTTTTATCCACAAGTTAAAAATCGTAACTTTAAAATTGTATTTTCTAATCTACACGGTACTAGTCGTGAATGAGTTAAACCAATTTTAGAACAATGCGGTTATGAAATTATTTTAGTAACAGAGCAAGCTAACTATGATCCTGATTTTAAAGGTGTGGTGTCGCCCAATCCCGAAGTAAAACCAACATTTGATTTAGCAATTAAACACGCTAAAAAACATGATGCACCATTAATTATTTTAAATGATCCTGATGCTGATCGCATTGGTATTGCTGTAAAACATAATAATGATTATGTATTATTAACAGGTAATGAAACAGCACCAATTTTATTAGAATATTTATTAAGCCATTATCAACTTAATAAAACAATGCCAAAAAATCCCGTTATGTACAATACATTTGTTACTTCCAATTTATCTGATATGATTGCTAAATCATACGGATGTCAAGTCATTAAAACGTTAACTGGCTTTAAATGAATTGGTGCAGAAATGCTAAAAGAAAAAGCACGTAACATTAACTTTGTTTTTGGTTTTGAAGAAGCATATGGTTATGTTATTAAAGATATTACTCGTGACAAAGATGGTATTCAATCAGCAATAGTAGCAGCAGAAGCGGCTTGATATTATCAAAATTCACAAAAAACATTAGTTGATGTTTTAGAAAATATTTATCAAAAATTTGGATATTATTACTGTTATACTGTTAATCTTATTTTAAAAGGAAAAACAGGACAAAATACTATTAATAATATGTTAGAAACATTAAGAACTAGTAAAATACCAACGCTTAATAATATTAAAACAATTAAAGTTGAAGATTATCAAACTGGTTTACATGGAATGCCATCGCAAAATTTACTAAAATTTTACTTCAGTGATGGTTCATGATTTGCTGTTAGACCTAGTGGAACTGAGCCAAAAATTAAATTCTATTTTGTTTGTGTTGATAAAACCATTAATGATGCACAATTAAAAATGAGAAAAATGTATGAAGAATTAGCTATCAAACATCTAAATATCAAAGATATAAAATGATAGAAAGGAACTAAAAAATGACTGTAATTAAAGATATTAAACCTAATAATGTTTTAAGTTTAGTAGTAATTATTAATCGAGTAATTCAAGGTGTTGCTTCTAACAATACTAATTATTTAAACTTACAATTACAAGATAAAACTGGGACAATTTCAGCAAGAATTTGAGACGTAAGCAAAGAAACTATTGAACAATTAACAATAGGACAAGTAATTAAAATTGAAGCAAATAGCATTAATTATAATAATGAAATACAACTAAAAATTAATAATTGAACTATTATTACTAATCCTAGTGAATATTATGATTTATTACTTACACAAGCACCAATTAATATTATTGAAGCATGAACTGAAATTAGTCAAACAATAAAGGAATTTAAAAATCCAATTTTAAAAAAAGTATTAATCCAATGTTTTAATAAAAAAAATATTGATGATTATAAAAAATGACCAGCAGCAGTTAAAATGCATCATGCTGTTCAAAGCGGTTTATTATGACACTCAGTAACAATGCTAAGAATGGCAAAACAAGTATTAGCACTTTATAATGATCGTAATATTAATAGTGAACTATTATATGCAGGAATCATTATGCATGATTATGGAAAAATGGTTGAATTAAATAATAATCCTATTAGTTCATATACACTATCAGGTAAAATGATTGGTCATATTTCATTAGGTGCAATGCAAGTTACACTTGCTTGTAAGGAATTAAATATTAACTTAGAGGAAGAAATCGTAGTTTTATTACAGCATCTAATATTAGCTAGTCATGGTAAATATGAATATGGCTCACCTGTCTTACCAAAAACAATAGAAGCTGAAATTTTACATCATTTAGATAACTTAGATGCAAAAATCTATGCAATTGATGAAGCGTTGGTTAATATTAATGTTGGTGAATCAACTGCTCGTATTGCAAGTATTGAAAATAGAATGTTTTATAAACATCAAAATTTAAAGGAAAATAATAAAAAAGTTTAAATAATAAAAACTCTCTTTTAATTAAAAGAGAGTTTTTATTATTTATCATAAATTTTAATAAATTAATTAATTTATATTTATTTTTATAGGGTAAAAATAACCAGTTTCTGTATTACCATAAAAAATCAATACATTTGCTTCTTTATCTGTTTCTTTATCTTTAAATCAATCATTAGGTACTGGCTCTTTATTTTTATCATAAATTTCATTTTCATTTCTAACCTTATTAAAATCAATTTTTTCTTTATAAATACCTTTTAATAATAATTTAATAACTAATTCTGAATCTTTTTGTAATTTTTTTAATTTATTTATAACATCTGTTACGGCTTCTTGTTTATTTATGGTTGCTTTAGTTGAACTTGATGGTGCTAATGAAGCGAATGGCAAAGTTGTCTTTGAAAAATAATTTTGCATATCACTATCTGAAATAATTGTTTGCTTAGTTATATCAATCATTGTTGAACCTTGATAATTCGGATCATTTGAATTACTACTTATTTTGACAACTATTTTAGATACTTTTTCAAGTTCTTGTTTATTGTTTGTTATTTCTTGATTATTTTCGTTATAAAATTGAAGTTGATAACCAGCAGCTAATGGTGTTGACTTAAATTCATCAAAACTATTTATATTACTAATTAATTCTTTATAACTTTTACTTGGATTAGCAATAATGTCTAAACCAGTTAATTGAGTAATAGTACTTAAATCAGTTTTATCAGATTGTTCTTTTATATTTATTTTAATTGGTGCTGTTGAACCTTGATAATTCAAATCATTACTATTGCTAGTAATAACTATATATAAATCACCAACTTTTTCTAATTTAGTAGTTATATCATTTTTAGCTTCTTTATCACTAAAATATTTAATTACAGGGTTAACTAACTTTGGATTTAAGTTTTTAACTTCTGTTGTATTATTTATTAATGTATCTAATTTTTTATTACTTTTATTAACATCTATAGTAATATTTGTTGTTAATTTAGTAATTTTATCTTTTAATTCTGTTTTTTGTGTTGTGTTATTATTACAAGCAACAACTGATAATGATATTGGTGTTGACATTGTTAAGATCGATAATAATTTTACTAAGTTTTTCATTTTTTACCTCGCTTAAAAATAATAAGTTAATTTAAAAACCAATAAAGATTTTGAATTAATAATATATGAAAACCAAATATTTTACAATATAACTTTACGGACTTCTCCCCACATGTACTTGTGGAGGGAATAATGAAACTGAATGAATTCAACAATGCTTTTCAAACTGAACAGCAATGTCTTGCATATATAGCAAATTTGAAAGAAAACAAATGTATTAGGTGTTTTAATTTTAATTTGAATACTTCTGATTTAAAAAGAATGAGATGTTTAAAATGTAATCAAACATTTAGCATTCTCACAGGCACCATATTTTCAAGGTCACAAACATCTTTAACATCTTGGTTTTATCTTATCTTTAGATGAATAAACACCAAACATGGAATTCCATCAACAGATATTGCAAAAGAATTGGGAGTGACTTTGAAAACTGCTTGAAGAATGACTCATAAAATCAGAACACGTATTGCAAAACAAAAACCTCAATTTATTGTTGAAGATACAGTGCAAATTGATGAAATGTATCTTTCACATATGGGTTTTAAAAAACAAGGAAGATCCTTGGTGAATAA
The DNA here is from genome assembly GCF_027923845.1 of Spiroplasma ixodetis. GTDB lineage: Bacteria > Bacillota_I > Bacilli_A > Mycoplasmatales > VBWQ01 > Spiroplasma_E > Spiroplasma_E ixodetis_A. The sequence continues at coordinate 904,006 of NZ_AP026933.1, read as the reverse complement.
AACCTTGATTGTTGGCATTTATCAAAAAACAACCAATAATTTAATTGTGAAAGTATTGAAAAACGCAAAGAGTAAAAATCTTTTGCAGTTTGCAAAAAACCACATTTCTTCAAAATGTCTTGTATATACTGATTCTTGAAAAGGATATTGCGATTTTAAATCAGTTTTCACTAAGCATGAAACAGTTAACCATCAAGATGGCTATGTTTCAAAAATTGGTGTAAATACCAACCAAATTGAATCAGTTTGAAAACATATAAGAAGAACATTTAAAACACATATCAAAGTTGCAAAACATCATGTTCATTTATATGCTAAAGAAGCTGCATATAAATTCAACAAGATACCTAGTTTTGAAACTGTAATTCTATGTTTGATTTAAAAATGTGGGGAGAAGTCCGTAGATAGGCTTTTCTCAGCATTTATGTGATAAAATTAAAATAGTACATAAAGGGAGAAAAGCCTAACTTTAATATGCAAAAATACTTGTAAATTAAGAAATTTTTTAAAAAATTTCTTTTCTTTTTTATATATTTTAAAATTATTTTTTAATTAAAAATGATAATTTTCTATTACTAGTAAAGAAAATATGATATTATATTATTAAAATTTAATATAAGTTTTTAACCTATTTACTTTATTTCAAAATAAATAGGTTTTTTTGTTTTAATTTAGAAAAGGAAGATAAAGAAATGCCTAAAAATAAATTTTTAACAGCTATTGAAGAAGGTGACTTACAAACAGTTAAAACTTTACTATTTGATTCTGATAACAATAAGTTCGATATGGAGGGTGCCTTAATAACTGCTGCTGATTATGGTCACATTGAAATAGTTCGATTTTTAATCCAAAATAATACTGATATCAATCATATAAATAGTACAAAAGATACTGCTTTAACACTAGCTGCTGAACAAGGTCACACAGAAATAGTTAATCTTTTAATAACAAACGGCGCTAACGTTAATCATAAAACAAAATTTGGCAATACTGCTTTAACAAAGGCCGCCAAAAATGGCCATTTAAATGTAGTTGATTTATTAATAGCCAATGATGCTGACATTAATCAAATAAATTTACGTGGTGAAACTGCTTTAATAAGAGCACAAAAACAAAAACTGGAATGGCAACCCTTTTTAGAACCTGTTTAGAATCTTTTAGAAAATAAGGTAAAATTACTATATATTTTAAAATAAGAGGTATATATGCATAAAAATTATCCAAGTCATGTTACTAAAGAACAATTTGAGAACATAAAATCAACTTTAGAAAACAGCAAAAAGAAAACAAAACCAAGAAATTTAGATTTATATGAAGTGTTTTGTGCAGTTTTATATGTATTAAAAAGTGGTTGTCAATGAAGAATGTTACCAAAAATTTTCCAAAATGACAAACTGTATATTATTATTTCCAAATTTGAAGTAAAAACAATGATAAAGAACCTAGTGTATTGCAATTAATTTTAAAAAAATTAGTTAAAAAGATTCGTATTAAGAATCATCGAAAAGAAAAAACTAGTTTTTGTATAATTGATTCGCAAAGTGTTAAAAATACAGATACTACTGAAAATAAAGGTTATGATGCTGGTAAAAAGATTTCAGGAATAAAACGTCATATTGCAGTTGATACGCAAGGTTTACCACATGCAATTTACATAACTACAGCAGAAAAAACAGATCGTAATAGTGCTATCATAATGATTAAAAGTGAAAAAGAAAATCTTTCTACAGTTCAAAAAATAATAGTAGATGCTGGCTATACTGGTGAAAAATTTGCTTCTGCAATCAAAACAATCATAAATGCAAATGTTGAAGTTGTAAAACGTAATGAATTACATTCTTTTGTAGTACTACCAAAAAGATGAGTTGTAGAACGAAGCTTTGCATGATTAGAAAAATGCAGAAGATTATGAAAAAATTGTGAAAGAAAACTAAATACTAGTTTACAAATGGTTGTTCTGTCCTTTATTTCAATTTTATTAAAAAGATTCTAAACAGGTTCTTAGGACTATTTTTTGGTAGACATTTGTTCATGATATTTAACGGGAGTTAGGTAGTTTAGAGTGCTGTGAATTCTTATGTTGTTATATCAATTTATGTAATCAAATAATTCTAATTTTAATTGGATTAATGATGTAAAATTTTTATCATTAATAAACTCTGTTTTGAAAGTTTTAAAAGTTGCTTCAGCAACAGCATTGTCATAAGGACATCCTTTTTTGCTTAAAGAACGGGTAATATTGAATGCTAATAAAAGTTTATCAATAGTTTTATTATTGAATTCATTACCGCGATCGCTATGAAATATTTGAATATCTTTTAAACAGCGATTTGAGTGCATAAATGCTTGATGTACTAATGATGCATCTTTTTTAACTCCAACACTATGTCCAATAATTTCGCGGTTGTACAGGTCTACTAATAGGCAAATATAGTTTCATTTACCATTAACTTGAACATAAGTTAAATCACTGACAATAACTTCATTTTTAATTCTATTATTAAAGTCTCTATTAACAAGATTGGTAATTTGACTATCATTGACTTTATTATGATGATTTTTGAATGATAATTTAGTGTATTTTGATATTAAATTATGCTTATTCATAATTTTTTTAATTTTTCTGCGTGATAAATAAATTTCTTGGTTTGCTAGTATGACTTTTAATCTTCTAGTACCATAAACTTCTTTATTTTCTTTAAAAGCACTAATAACAGCTTCATCATAAATATTATTTTGAATTTTTTCTTTTTCTTTAAATTAAAATAATATGTTGATTTAGAGAGTTTTAAAAAACGACACATTGTGCGAATTTTATATTTAACTTTATTTTTAGTAATAATTTCTATTTTCTGCCTATTATTAGTGCTGCTTGCTTTAAAATATCATTTTCCATTCGTAACTGTTTTAATTCTTTATTTGCTTGAATTAATTGTTTTTCTAAATCTGAAAGATTATTTTTAATTTTAAAACTACCTGAATTAGTAAATTGTTTAATTCATTTATAAGTAGCTGCTCTTGTAACATTATATTCTTTAGCAAGACAAGACACTGACTTACCACTTTGATATAAAGCTACTATTTGCTTTTTAAATTCGTCGGTATATGAGTTAATATTGGTCATAATTATAGTTCCTTTCTTTTAACAAATTTGTTCACTTGTCTACGTAATTAGTGTCCAATAAAGTGTAACCCATCCAAATTGGTTTTAAATCTGCAACTAGACCTTTTCGATGTTTGTATGAAACATATTTTAAACTATTTCTAATTTGATGAACAATGCATAATTGATGTTCTGTTTTAGGATAAACTGATTGTATTGCTTCTGACATGCCTGTTAAATTATCACTACAAGCAATAAGAATATCATTTAAGCCACGATTTTTCATTTCTGTGAAATTAGATAATCAAAACTTAGAACCTTCATTTTCACTAATTCATAATCCTAAAACATCTTTTTTGCCTTCTAAATCAACTCCTAATGCTATATAAACTGATTTGTTAATAATCCGTTTATCTTGTCGTACTTTAACTACTATACAATCAAAATAAACAATAGGATAAATACTTTCTAATGGTCGATTTTGTCATGCTTTAACATCATCAATAACATCATCAGTAATTTGACTAATAACACTTTCACTAATATCAGCACCATGATATAACTCTTGCAACTGCATTCTAATGTCAGATAATGTCATTCCTTTTGCATACAAGGAAAGAACTTGTTGATCAAAACCATCAAATCTTCTTTGCCTTTTTAGGAACTATTACAGGAGTAAAATTACTATTGCGATCTCTTGGTACATCAATTTCAATTTTACCTTGTTGAGTTATTAATTTTTTTGAACTTGTACCATTACGAGCATTTTCAGTAGTACTATGTTGATTTTTTTCATATCCTAAATAATTTTGCATTTCAGAATTCAACATTTTTTCAACTAATCTTTTTGTTAATTCTTTATATAAACCGCCAGGTTTAAAAACTGTTGTTAAATCTTCAGTATTTTCTAGTAATAAATCTACTGCTTTTGATATTGGATCATTATTATTAAAGTTATCTTTTTTAGCCATCTGTAACTCACTCTTTCTAGTCATTTAATTATATTTACTAGAATTAATTAAACATAGTTATTTTTGTAAGTTACACAGATTACTAAACATTTCCATCAATGCAACTAATTATAATAATAAACCATCAATAAAGGTTACTGTTTTTGGATGGGTTACACTTTATTGGACACTAATTACGTAGACAAGTGAACAAATTTGTTAAAAGAAAGGAACTATAATTATGACCAATATTAACTCATATACCGACGAATTTAAAAAGCAAATAGTAGCTTTATATCAAAGTGGTAAGTCAGTGTCTTGTCTTGCTAAAGAATATAATGTTACAAGAGCAGCTACTTATAAATGAATTAAACAATTTACTAATTCAGGTAGTTTTAAAATTAAAAATAATCTTTCAGATTTAGAAAAACAATTAATTCAAGCAAATAAAGAATTAAAACAGTTACGAATGGAAAATGATATTTTAAAGCAAGCAGCACTAATAATAGGCAGAAAATAGAAATTATTACTAAAAATAAAGTTAAATATAAAATTCGCACAATGTGTCGTTTTTTAAAACTCTCTAAATCAACATATTATTTTAATTTAAAGAAAAAGAAAAAATTCAAAATAATATTTATGATGAAGCTGTTATTAGTGCTTTTAAAGAAAATAAAAAAGTTTATGGTACTAGAAGATTAAAAGTCATACTAGCAAACCAAGAAATTTATTTATCACGCAGAAAAATTAAAAAAATTATGAATAAGCATAATTTAATATCAAAATACACTAAATTATCATTCAAAAATCATCATAATAAAGTCAATGATAGTCAAATTACCAATCTTGTTAATAGAGACTTTAATAATAGAATTAAAAATGAAGTTATTGTCAGTGATTTAACTTATGTTCAAGTTAATGGTAAATGAAACTATATTTGCCTATTAGTAGACCTGTACAACCGCGAAATTATTGGACATAGTGTTGGAGTTAAAAAGATGCATCATTAGTACATCAAGCATTTATGCACTCAAATCGCTGTTTAAAAGATATTCAAATATTTCATAGCGATCGCGGTAATGAATTCAATAATAAAACTATTGATAAACTTTTATTAGCATTCAATATTACCCGTTCTTTAAGCAAAAAAGGATGTCCTTATGACAATGCTGTTGCTGAAGCAACTTTTAAAACTTTCAAAACAGAGTTTATTAATGATAAAAATTTTACATCATTAATCCAATTAAAATTAGAATTATTTGATTACATAAATTGATATAACAACATAAGAATTCACAGCACTCTAAACTACCTAACTCCCGTTAAATATCATGAACAAATGTCTACCAAAAAATAGTCCTAAAAAGGGTTGCCATTCCATTTTTTGTACTAAAAGAACAGTAACCTTTATTAAATGTTTAAACTTATCTATTATAAAACTTTTTATTATTTATGCAATATTTTTAATATTATTAATTAATTTATAATTAATAGGATTATTAAAATTATTATCTTCGTGCACACATTTTCCAACATGAATATCATTAATACCGTTTTTTAATAAAACATTAACATTTTCTAAATTAACTCCACCACCAGCAAAAATTTTTATTGGTAAATTTAATTTCTTTAATTCTTTAAATTTATTAATATTATTCACAATATTATCTTGACCACCAGAAGTTAAAACTGTAGTAACACCTAATTTTACTAATTGTTCTAAAGCTTGTTTTTTATTAAAAATTTCATCAAAAGCACGATGAAAAGTTATTTTTAAAGGCTTTGCTAATTTAATAATTTCACTCATTCTTTCAACATCAATATTATTATCTTTAGTTAAAATACCACAAACAATACCTAATGCATGAGTTGTTTTAATAAATTCAATATCTCTTTTAAAGATTTTAAAATCATTATCAGTAACATTAAAACCATTATTATTATTATTTCTAACCATAACCATTACTGGTTTCAATGAAATTTTACATGCTTCAGCAATCAATTCATAACTTGGAGTATAACCACCAAATTCCATAGCAGTACAAAATTCAACTTGATCAGCTAAAGAATTATTAATTTTTTCTATATCTTTTAAAGATGTAGCTATTACTTCTAAAAACATAAAATATTTCTCCCCATCTTATTTTTTTGGTAAATAAGTTTTCAATAAACTAACTTTATCTAATTTCTCTCAAGGTAATTGTAAATCATTTCTACCAAAATGACCATAAGTTGATAATTGTTGATAATTTTGTTTCAATAACTCTAATTTATCAATCATAGCACTAGCAGAACAATCAAAGACTTGATAAATTATTTCTGTTAATTTTGCCTCTGTTAAACCGGAAATAATAGTTTGATGAGTATTAACAAATATTGCAATTGGTTCAGGAGTTCCAATTGCATAAGCTAATTGTACTTCACAAATCTTTGCTAAGTTAGCAGCAACAATATTTTTAGCAATATACCTAGCATAATAAGCACCCGTTCTATCAACTTTAGTGGGATCTTTTCCTGAAAAAGCTCCCCCACCATGACAAGCAGCTCCACCATAAGTATCAACCATTAATTTTCTTCCTGTTAAACCAGTATCACCAGCAGGTCCACCAATTACAAATTTACGGGTTGGATTAATTAAATATTTAAAATCAAGATTTAAATGATATTTATTAGCAATATATTGCATAATTTCTGTATGAATAAATGTTTTAAATTGTTTTTCATCATAATTTGCTTGATGTTGAATGCTCATTAAAATAGTATGTATTTTTAAATTTTTAGGGTCTTCTTGATCAATAGTAACTTGCGCTTTCATATCAAGAAGTGCATACTTAAATTTTTTTTCCTTTCGTAATTTTGTAGCTCGTTTAATTAATTCATGTGCTAAAACAATTGCTAATGGCATATATTCTGATGTTTGCTGACATGCATAACCAAACATTATTCCTTGATCACCAGCACCAATTTGATGATTTTTTAATTCAACACCTTGTAAAATATCAGGTGATTGTTCATGAATTAACACTTTAATTTCACAAGTAAAGCCATTGAATCCAATTTCATCATTTATATAACCAATTTCAGTAATAACTTTTCGCGCAATTACTTGATAATCAACTTGAGCGTGACTATGAACTTCACCACCAATTAAAACAAAATTTGTAGTAATAAAAACCTCACATGCTACTTTGGCATGTGGATCTTGTTTTAAAAAAGCATCCAAAATTGCATCAGCAATTTGATCGCAAATCTTATCAGGATGACCAGGAGCAACAGACTCACTAGTAAAAAGAGGATGGGTAATATTAGGTATTAATTTCATATTTTTTAACCTTTCTCAAGTAAAATATTTTTTGTAATTCATGGCATAATTTCATTATCAAATATATCTTTAATATTAGGTTCATTAATTAAAGCATGTTTACCATCAAAAATAAAAACATAACTATGATGTTTCTTCCAATATTTTTTATTAATTTTAAGTTGATGAAAATCACTAAATACATCATCAGCGCTTTGCAAGATTAACGTTGGAAGTTTTGAATTACTAATTTCCATTATACTTTTTTTATTAATTTTTTTAAATTGTAGTAAAAAACGTAACGATCAATTTTGACGATTACTATATCTTTGATTTATATTAGTAATATGAGCATTATTACTAGAAATATCTTGATTTTCAACATAGATTGGCATTTGAATATTAGAATTAAAAATAAAAGCAAAACAAAAACAAATAATAAAACTTAATGAAAATTGATAAAGATTTTTTTTAGTTACTAAATTACTAGTAATTAATGCTGATACTTGTGAATTATTTTTAACAGCATGACTAGCAATAGCTGCGCCTAATGATTCACCAAAAACAATAATTTTTTGATTGGGATATTTAGATTTTACTGCACTTATTATATCTTTTAAATCATTAATATCAGTACCTAATGATTTAAATTTTCAATCTTGTCCATTTTTACCATTACCTCTTCGATCATAAGTAATCAAAGATAGTTGTGATTTTTTACAAAAAGAACTTAGTAATTTAAAATCATCTTTTTGACCTTGCAAGCCATGAGCACCAATAATAATGACTGTATTTTTATCAACCATTTGCTTAAATAATTTTACTTCATAACCATCACGTAAAATAATTACCTTTTCTCGTATTTCAGCAGCTTGTTGTACATGAACATTGTCTTTAATTTTTGCAATTAATAAAATTCTTAAAATTACTAATATACTAATCCCAATTAAAATCGAATATAAACCATTTTGCTCAGTAAAAAAATTAGCATTGTTTCATATCATGTTAAAGTTAGTCCCTTCCTATATTTGTAATTATTCGTAAATTTTAAAATTAGGTGCTTGTGGATGAATAAAAATACGTTCAATTTTTTGTGCTTTATTTGTTTCATCATTAATAGTTAATAAAACAGCTGAAAATTGACCTTCACCATCTGCTGGACTAAATTTTGCTGGCATACTTTTTTTATCACGAATAATAACTTCTTCAGCTTTAGCACCAATAATAGAATAAAACGGACCTGTCATTCCAACATCACTAATAAAAGCGGTACCTTTTGGTAATAAACGATTATCTGCTGTTTGAACATGAGTATGAGTTCCTACCACACAAGTAACTTGACCATCAAAATTTCAAGCAAAAGATAACTTTTCCGCTGTTGCTTCAGCATGAAAATCAATAATATGAATGTCACTTTTTTCTTCACTATTTTGTTTATCAATCGTAATAAGTTGTTCAAGAGCAAAATAAGGATTATCAGATTTATCCATGAAAGTACGACCAATTAAGTTTGTTACACGCACTTTTTTATTACCAACTTTAACTAAAATTGTACCATTACCTGGATGATAAGGATTATAATTTAAAGGACGCAATAAATCGGGAGTTGTATTAATATACTTAGCAACATCAGGATGACCAAAAATATGATTACCGGTAGTAATAATATCAATACCAGCATTTTTTAATTCATCATAGTGTTTTTTACATAATGATTTACCATGCGTAGTATTTTCACCATTCGCAACTACTAAATCAATCTTAAATTGATTTTCATATTCCTTTTTTATTTTAGGAATTCAATATTTAACCATTTGTCTACCAACAATACTATAAATATCACCAATTATTAAAATTTTCATTAATTTCCACCTGCTTTATTCTATTTTATCAATTTCTTGTAAAACTTTAATAAAATTATACTTTTCCGTATATTTTTCATATATTACTTGTCGTTGTTTATATTTTTCATAAAGATGCAACTTACTTTCATATTTATTTAATAAAATAATAACTTTTTGTAGACTATCATGAACAGCCGTTCGTGATACTTTTTGTAAATCAGCAATTTCTTGTAAAGATAAATTCTCAATAAAGTAATTTGTAAAATATTGTTTTTGTTTTGCTGTTAATAATGTATTATAAAAAGCAAATAAACTATAATATAAAACTTGTTTTTCTAAACTATTCATTTTCATACTCCACAAACAAATCACTTGTTAAACTAAAAATATACTTATCTAAATCAAACTCTTCCAAGTCATTAATACCTTCACCAAAACCCATTAATTTAACAGGAATATCTAATTCTTCCTTAATAGCAAGAATAATACCACCTTTAGCAGTGCCATCCATTTTTGTTAAAATAATGCCAGTCAAAGAAACAATTTTCATAAATTCTTGCGCTTGATTAATACCGTTTTGTCCAGTTGTACCATCAATTACTAACAATGTTTCATTAGCTTCATGTCCTAATTTCTGAGTAATAATTTTATTAATCTTTTTTAACTCCTGCATCAAATTAACTTTATTTTCTAATCTTCCTGCCGTATCAACAATAATAACATCACAACCTTCAGATTTAGCTGCTTCAACTCCAGCATAAACAACACTAGCTGGATCTTGCTTTGGTGTTCCTAAATAACAAGGAATGCCAATTCTTTCTGCTCAAATTTGTAATTGTTCAACTGCACCAGCACGAAAAGTATCAGCAGCAACTAGAATTGGTTTTTTACCTTGTGTCTTTAATTTAGCTGCTAATTTAGCTGCTGATGTTGTCTTACCATTACCATTAACACCAACAACTAAAAATAACGAAATATTATTACTACTAAAATTTAATCTTGTAGAAACCAACTGACCATCAGTATAAATAACAAACATTTTATCAATAATAATATCATTAATATCTTTTGGTTTTGTTAATTTTTGGATTTTGGCTTCATGACGAATTTCATCAGTAATAGTTTCTGCCATTTTGTATCCAACATCTGCTAAAATTAATACTTCAGTTAATTCTTCAAAATATTGTTCATCAAGTTGATGATAACGCGCTGCTAATGCTTTAATTTTAGATGCAAATAATGTTCTTGACTTTTTAAGGCCCTGATCATATTTAGTTGTCTTTTGACCAAATAATTTTGTCTTTAAATTTTTAAAAAATGCCATATTTTCACCTACATTGTTTATTATACCAATAAATAACTAGTTATTTATGACATTAATACTTTAATTTTATTAAAATATTAATAGTACGATTTAAAAGTTTTATTTAATAAGTAATTTATTATATTTTAATTTAATAATAAATCCAAAAAATATCAATCAATTTTTCTTGATTTTAACTAAAAATAAAAGATTGCTTTTGCAATCTTTTTAACTTGTTTTATTAAATACATGATGAATTTGATGGTTTATATCCACTTGTTGAAGGTTGATTTTGTAAATCCATTGCATTTATTTTTTTAGTTTTATTAAAACTTAATCGGTTGATTTTTTCTTCAAATACATGTTTCTCATTATTAGCAATTTCTTTTTCTAATAATAAATTTTTAAGTTGATCAGTTTTAATTAAAATATCCTTATTTATATCTTTGTTCTTATTAACACAACCAAAAGTAAAAATAATAATAATATAATTTAATACTGAATTTATTTTTTTCTGTTCAAAATGTGCAATATCTCTTTCAATATTGGTAATTTCTCTTTCAATATTGGTAATTTTTTTAGTTATATTTAATAAATTTTTTTGATTTTGTTTTATTTTTAATTTTTTCATTTTTTTTAAAAAAAATTCAGAAATTTTCTTATCTTTTGAAAAATCTTTGGCAAAAGATAAACTATCATTACCCATTTTATCTTTTTCAATAAAATTAGCACCCTTATCAATTAATAAATTAATAAATTTTAAATCAGCATTACCCATTATAGCATAATGTAAAGGAGTATTATCTCTATTATTTTTGACATTTATATTAGCGCCATATTTAATTAATAGATCTGCAGTTTCTAAAAAATTATGAAAACATGCATAATGTAAAGGAGTATTACCAGAATTATCTTTTTCATTTATATTTAAATTATTTATTTTATTAGTAAGAAAATAAATAACTTCCTTATTATTACCATTTTGTAAAAAGTAAATAAAAAGTTTTTGATCAAAAACTTTTCTTAAGTTTTCATCTGTTAATATTCTTTTTGCTTCATTCAATTCTTGCATTTTAAGTTTTGATTGAGGATTATTATTTTTATCTGGGTGAGTTTTTAGAGCAGTCTGTTTGAATTTTTTTTTAATTTCTGCTACTGATGCTGTTGGTAATACATTTAATATATCATAATAATTAGAAATTAATGATTTATCTTTCAAAATTCTTTTTTTCTCCTTTCAAAATAAAAAACCCATTTACTTTAAAATAAAGTAATGAGTTAAAAACAATATTTAGTTTTCAAATAAAGTATACATATTTGACTATTAATTTGGTAAATTTAAATATTTAAATTTACCAAACATTCTTTAGTGAACTTTATTTTATTCATCAGATTTTAATAATTCAATTAAATTCATTTTATTTAATTCATGATTATTAATAATCAATGTTGAAATATATATACCACCAATTATGATAAAACTTACTGGTAATATTCATCATGTTATTGTAAATGGTAAAGCCACACCAACAAAACTAATAAGAATATTAATTAAACCATAAATAGCAAGGTAACCTAGGGCAAACCCTACAATATAACCAAGTAATGCTCAAGGTGTAAAAATACCTAAAGTAAAAGAATTAATTTCTCAATTAGTATATCCTTCTGCTTTCATATGAGCCATAAAACGACGAAATTGATCGGTAAATAAATCAGTAATCATAATAACAATTAATATTGAACAAATAATCGTTGTCACAATAAATAAAGCACTAGCACTGAAAGCAATATCTGACATTTTAGTAAGCATTGCTTGTTGTCTTGATAATAAATAATTTTTTTTGACCATTGGTATATTTTGATTACCACTTAAACTAGTGGTTGCATAAATAGTATAATCATCTAAATTTGATTTAAAACTCATTCTTCCAATTAAATCAAAAACATTAGCATTAGCACTTAACTTACCATTAAATCATTGAAATACATCCGTTCCTGAATAATAAGGATTATCATCAATATAACTATAACCCATAATTTCATTAGCTCATTTTTGATCAACATAGGCTTTAGGAGTATCATAAGAATCTTGAATTCCCACAACTTGATATGTATGAAGTGGATTATCATTACCCGTAATATTTTTTCATCATATTGGCATGTTATTTTTAATATCTGCTTGTAAACTATCAGCATTAATATTATTTTCTTTAGTTAAAATATTATTATTAACCATTCCCATAAATCATTCTGCTGGGCGGTTTAATAAAATACTTAATGGATCTTTAGGATCAAATCCATTATATGACTTTACCAAATCATATGAAAAAGGTCTAATTCATTTACCTGTTAAATCGGAAATATTTTCTAAATTAAATTCAATAATTTTAGTCCCATCAGCTGTTGGAATTGTACCCTCTATAGCATGATGATCAATATCAGAAGGCAATTTTAATCAAATATCATTAACATTATTTCAAGTACTAGGTTCATTATTTATAATTGGTTGTCCTTTTTCATCATACATACCATTATACCTAGTACCATGGATATCACTATATTCTTTACTATTATCAGATAATTTTATTTTTTGATCACCACGATAATTTCATTTTGTTCCACTTTTTGATCAGATGCCACCATTTGTAGTATAAGAATCTGTTGGTGGTGTTTCACCGTAATATCAATTTTCTTTTGGTAAAGGAATACTTTTACCATCAATATTTTTATAACATAAAGTATTAACTTGTGGTACACCACTAAATTGTGAACCAACATCTAATCCAAATTTAGATTGAAAAGCACGATTGATAACCATTGGAATAGCATTAGCATTAGCATTATATTTTAAAGCTTTAACTTCATCATTTTTTAATACTAACATTGCAGTATTGGAATTAATCCCAATAACATCCATTAGTTCTTTTTTAGCAATTTTTGTACTTTCATCAACACCAACTTTAAACTGTGTTACTAATTCTTCATCTGGTCCATTAATATCACCATTATTAGTAGTTTTTGGATTAAAAGCAATAGTATTATGACCAATACTAAAATAATCATAAGGATCTTCTTTAATATTAGGTCTTGGCAAACTATCAATACTCTGACGAACAAAGCCCGGTAATACTTGATTTAAAATTTCTTTAATTGCCTCTGGACCAGAGGGCACTCCAGGATTGGGAACCTGCAAAATATTAGGTAATTGGCCACTTGCAAAATTAACAATATTATATGAAAATATTTTTGATGGTGTATTATCTTCTTTACTTAAATCAGTTATTAACTGATTACTAAAAGCTTTGCCACCTAATCAACTATATGATCAAACTAAATCATTAAGACCTAATGTCCCTGTTGATTGTTCTTGATAATAAGAGGACATTTTTTTTATAAACTCTGCTCTTTCAGATTCAGGAAAAGATGAATCGAAAGTAAAAATATCAGCAAAATTATTAATTAATTTTTCTTTTTTAAACAATAATGGATTATATCATCCAACACGTGCCTTTTTCTCATCATAAACAATTTTATCTTCAGGTCAAGGCATAGCACCATAAGTTGGATAATATTTCTCACCACTTGGTCGATTAAAAAAATCTCATGAATATAATCCATATTTACTCATCGGCATATTCGGCATTGGTGTTTGATACTCATAATAATTTTTATATTTTTGAGTTTTGAAATAATTGACTTTTAAACTATTAATAGTGGCAGGAACTAGTGTTGTTGCTACAATTGAAAGTGAAGCTAAAGTAATAACTCCCGAAGTAACTAAAATTTTTTTTCAACTAGTTTTTGATAATGATAATAAAAAACGAAGACGAAAATTATTTTGTAAAAACTTGCTAGCTCTACTTTTAGGAACACCTAAAGCTAAATCACTATCTTTTTTAATTAAAAATAAAGGATCACGTTTTAAAAGACGAAAGGCAGTTAATAAAGTAACAACTGTAATAAAACCAATAATTAAAACAATTGAAATAAATAATGGAACAACATCAAAGTTAAAAACATTATATGGTAAAACAAATAAAGTATTAAAAATCTCAGTTAAATATACCTGAATTACAAGACCAACAATTCAGCCAATTGGAATTGCAATTAATAGCGTTAATAATGGATATGCCAAATAAGAAATCGTAATTTGTCATGTTTTATAACCTATTGATTTTAAAATACCCATTGAAACTTGTCCATGTTGGATTGCCTTTTTAACAATTAAAGTGGTGATAAAAATAACAACCGCTAGTAAAAATAATACGCCTGCTATTGCTGCAAATAAAAACCCAATTATTGCTGAATTAAATATCTTTTCTTTACTATTATAAAGCGAAAACTGACTATTGCTACTTGTAACTACAGGATTTGGATTAATAAGATATGTAGAAGATGATTGTAGTGTTGGGTTAGTATTACCATATTTCTCAACTAAATACTTATTATAATCATATTGATTTAAATCACTAACACCATTATCACTAAATATTGTTTTTTGAAAAAAATCATTAAATAAATCAACATCAAATTCATGAATACTATTTTTAGGAATATTATTTCATTTTGTAAAATACATTAAAGTATTATCGGTTTTATATGCTGTCTTATATCAATTTCCATCATTTCATGCTGAAGGTGTAACATAAGCAATAAATTCAGTTCTTGTATTAGGAATTGGGTCTAAGTCACTAATCGTTGGATAAATATCATAAGCATCACCACCAATACCACTAACAATAAAGTCAGTACCATTAATATTAATATGATCGCCTGGTTTATACGCTTTATTACTTTTATTTTTTCTTGCATATTGTGGCGTAATAACTATTTCATTTTTACTTGTTGGTGCAACACCTTCAAATACTTTTAGATTAGTATGATTTAAAGCATTAGGTAAACCAATATCAATAATTTTAGTATTAATTTGAGTATTATTAATTACTCCAGCACTGGCAGTAAATTGATTACGAACATATAAATCACGCATTTGTAATGCTGCAACCGCACGAATTAAATATGTAGAAAATGCATCTCTTTCAGTGCCATCACTAATCACATTATAGTTAAAAGCTGAATGATAACCAATAGAAGTATTAGTAAAATTAGTATAAATCTTACTATCTGATTCTGTTGCAGAAAAATTACGATAAATTCTCATTCATTGACCATTCATACCATACTCATTATCTAATTTTGGATCAGTTTCAGTTTCCTTAACTACTTTAATAAAAAGTTCATTTCTTTCTGTTGGATCTTGCAAATTAACACTATCAGGAATAGTAGCATCATTAGAAGAAGATCTAAAATTTATTTTATTTTCTAAAATTCAAGTGGTAACTTTATCATTATCAGTTTCCTTTAATATCGGATCTGTTGAATGTTTTGTAATCCATTCCTTAATAAAAGTATTAATAGATTGAAGAATATTGGGTGTTGTTTTTTTTAAGAAAACATCGCGATATAAATCATCTGCTGCTGTTTTAAAATGGTTTTTTAAATTTTCATTAGCAGCATTTTTTGATTTTAATAATAATTGACCATAGATGCTTGCTTTAACATTATTATTATTCAAATTAAAAACTAAAGGATTATCCGGATTTGTTCATCTTATATCATTAAACCCAGTAATATTGCCTGTATTATCACGAGTATAATCAATAGTTAAGTTATCTTTAGTGATTGGTAGTATTTCTTGATCTGTACCTATTTTTGTATCATCAAAATAAAGCGCTTTAGTACTTTTACTATTAGTTCCATCTTGAACATAAAATCGACCTAACTTTAAACTAAAAGCTTGATTAGCAATTTGTTTAATACCTTGCGACACTGGTGAATAAGGTAAAACAGCATCAAACTTAAGATCATTTAATCCTAATTGATTACTTCCTTCAATCATTCTAACGTATGATATTCAACTTCCAGTAACCAACGAAGTTGCAAAAGCAGTAAGTAATAGTAAAATAACTAATTGTAATTTACTTTTTCATGTAGCAACTAAAGTCTGCTTTAATAGTAACGCATTCTTAAATAAACTTTTTTTTGATTTCTTATTAGTAGATACCATTTTTTTATTATTCGCTTTTTCGCGTTTATTTAACCTTGCCATTACAGTTCTCCCTAATTCCTGAAATTAAAATTTTGCATTTAATTTTAATTATTAAGTTCACATATGGATTAATAATATCACACTTATACAAAATTAATATATAGGATAATTTTAAAATAAATAATAGATAGTTTTTATAATGTTTAATTTTTCTCTGTTTGATATATTACCATATTTAAATTGTTTATTTAAATAAATTTTAAAATTAAAATAACTAATGATACAATTTGTAAGAAATGAATTTAATTATTTTCAGAGTTAAATATATTAAATTTTAGTAAAATAAAATTGACAAAAATAACACTTTATTTAAGGAGAACTGCTATGAAAAAAGTATTTACCAAGTTAGGAATTATCTTAATAGCAAGTGCCACTATTTTACCTCTATCGGCTTGTACCTTTAATTTTTATGTTAACCGTGTAACTAATAGTATCGCTAAAAGTTTTGCTGACCAAACTTCTGCTTTAATTAAAAGTATGGTTATGTCAAAAGAGTTAGGTGCTGATACTAGTAGTACTAATGATGATATTATGGGAAAAATTAAAAATAATAGTATTAATAATTTAACTAAAAATACTAGTTTAAATAATTGAGGTGATTTACAAACACGTTGAGGGGAAAATGGAAAAATTGATGTAAATAACTTTGATCCTGATAATTTTTTTAAAGCTTCTGGAACAGGTGAATTAACTAAAACCATCAATAGTAAAAAGCAAGTTAATGATGTTTTTTCATCACTTGATTATATTAGAACTATATCAATTATGGCTAACCCACAATTAGAAAATATAGTTGTAGGTGCTGGTATGGACCCCATTTCTAGTTTTTTAAAATCATTACAAGGTGACTTAAGCAGTTTACCAGCTGGATTACAATTAGTTGCTAATTTAATTAATAACTATGGTCCTAATTTTTTAAATCCGCTAACTAGAATATTTGGTAATTTAGTCAATGGCAGTTGATCTGATCAACAAACTTCTACACCCACTGATGAAGAAACATTAACTAAGTTTATGAATAATTGAAAAGATGATAGTGGTCAACCTTATAGCGCTTGAAATGATGATGGAAAATGAAAAATAAGTCCAAGTTTTGGTCAATTTCCTGGTCATAAAGTTGAAAATTGAAAATCAAAACAAGATTATGATTTATATCATGGTGGAACTTTAATTAATTACTTGTTTTGAAAAATGAGTGAAGACAATAAAATTTTTGGTAAAGATGGTAAAACTCCAAGGTATTTAGGTAATATTCTTTCAGAATATATAACTGTTAATGGTATAAATCCACCGGATGTTCAATTTGATGATAAAGGATTTTTTGCTGATATTGAAAAATACTTTCCCTATCTTTTAACTAACCCACTTTATATCTTAACAATTATTGAAGCAATTATTCCGGTTATTAAAAAATGAATATTAGATATGCCCGATATTACTGAAAGTGTTAAAAATTTAACAATTGGTAATGGTTATCCATCAAAGCCAAGTGCTGGTAGCTATAATTTACTTGATATTATCAATACTATAAAATCTTTAATTAGCCAACCAGAAAAATTAAAACAAATACTTCTAACCGTATTTGGTAAAACTACAGAAGAAACTCGTGGTTTCGATACATTTCTTTATGATGTTAAACTTAATTTAAAAGTTAAAATTGGTCCTTTACCTATATCAGCAAATTTAACCTTAGGCGGGCTTATTGGTGATAGTGCATATGATCCTAGTCCATTAATTGATACCATTATCAAAGCAATTAATACAGATAGTGTTAAAAACATTATTACTAGTATTACTGATCTAATTACCAAAATTTCAGAACAATACCCAGGTAATGAAAGTATTAATATTGATCTACAAGATTTAGAGAATTTTTTATTTAATAATATTACTGGTCTCTTAATAATTCTTAAAAATGATACTATTGTTACTCTAAAAAACATAATTAATAAAAGTGATGTAACAGCAACCGATGTCGAAGAATTATATAAATCATTAGGTGGACACATTAATAAAGATGATCCAGAATATCCAACTTTTACTCAAGGTTCAATACTTGATATTTTACAAAAAACTATGCTTGAACCAAACAGTCAACTAAATAATATCTTAAATTTATTACTTGGTACTACTTATGAAAGTCATAAATTAGGAATTAAAAATATTATTACTGCTAATAATAATCAATGAATTAAAGATAACTATGAAGTTTATTTTGATGCTGATAACACAACCGGCATTAATAAAAAAAATAGGTAATACTTTTGATATTACTATGACTAAAACTACCATCAATAATATCGAAACAATTAATTTAAAATATGATTTTACATATAAAATTAAAAACACTACATATCATTTTATTATCACTGCTATTGATATTGAAAATTTAATTGATTTTCAAGGTATACGTACTTTTAAATTTAAAAGTATTACTTTAGTAAAATAAAAAACTAATTTTAATGTATTATTTACTAGGTTAGTTAAGTTAAGTTAGTTAAGTAACGTTTTTGTTTTATATTGTCAATATCGAGTGAAAATTTCCCAAAAATATTTTTTAAAAAATAAATTATTTTGAAAAGTTATACTGTTAAATAAACATAAATTCCAAATAAATTCTTTTCTAGATAAAAATAGAAATAAAGTTTTTTAATTTTTTAAAATTTTTTGTATAATTAATTTATACAAAAAATTATATAAGTTTTTAACTCATTATTTTATCTTAAAATAAATGAGTTTTTTTTATTAGCAAAATTGTAAAGGTAAGTGCAACTAAATTATTTTTCTATTCAAATATTCGATTGGTGAAAGATAATTTAGTATTTTTCTGGGTCTTTGGTTTAAAGACAATATAAATTTATGAACTTCATTTTTATTAGTTTTTGAAAAAATAAATTTTGGCTTTTCTCCCTTTATGTACTATTTTAATTTTATCACATAAATGCTGAGAAAAGCCTATCTACGGACTTCTCCCCACATTTTTAAATCAAACATAGAATTACAGTTTCAAAACTAGGTATCTTGTTGAATTTATATGCAGCTTCTTTAGCATATAAATGAACATGATGTTTTGCAACTTTGATATGTGTTTTAAATGTTCTTCTTATATGTTTTCAAACTGATTCAATTTGGTTGGTATTTACACCAATTTTTGAAACATAGCCATCTTGATGGTTAACTGTTTCATGCTTAGTGAAAACTGATTTAAAATCGCAATATCCTTTTCAAGAATCAGTATATACAAGACATTTTGAAGAAATGTGGTTTTTTGCAAACTGCAAAAGATTTTTACTCTTTGCGTTTTTCAATACTTTCACAATTAAATTATTGGTTGTTTTTTGATAAATGCCAACAATCAAGGTTTTATTCACCAAGGATCTTCCTTGTTTTTTAAAACCCATATGTGAAAGATACATTTCATCAATTTGCACTGTACCTTCAACAATAAATTGAGGTTTTTGTTTTTGCAATACGTGTTCTGATTTTATGAGTCATTCTTCAAGCAGTTTTCAAAGTCACTCCCAATTCTTTTGCAATATCTGTTGATGGAATTCCATGTTTGGTGTTTATTCATCTAAAGATAAGATAAAACCAAGATGTTAAAGATGTTTGTGACCTTAAAAATATGGTGCCTGTGAGAATGCTAAATGTTTGATTACATTTTAAACATCTCATTCTTTTTAAATCAGAAGTATTCAAATTAAAATTAAAACACCTAATACATTTGTTTTCTTTCAAATTTGCTATATATGCAAGACATTGCTGTTCAGTTTGAAAAGCATTGTTGAATTCATTCAGTTTCATTATTCCCTCCACAAGTACATGTGGGGAGAAGTCCGTAAATTTTTTAGGAAATTTTTCTCTAATTAAACCATTAGTATTTTCATTAGTACCTCTTTGTCAAGGTGAATATGGATTTGCAAAATAAATTTTCACATCTAACTTTTTTTCAAGTTGTTGTCAATTTGCAAATTCTTTACCACGATCAAAAGTAATAGTTTTAACAATATTTTTAGGAAGAATTGATAAATAATGAATGATATTTTTATTAATAACTTTAGTAGTTTTGTTTTTAACTAACATTGCTAAAGTAAATCGTGATACTCTTTCAACTAAAGTTATTAAACATGATTTACTTTTACCTCTTGATGATACTATAGTATCTCCTTCTCAATGACCAAGAGTTATGCGATCATTAACATTATTATCTCGTTCTTTAATTGATTTACCATTAAATTTACCACGATTTTCTTGAGATCTTCGTTTTTTACCTTTTCTTCTTAAATTTTTACTAGTAACTTTATCAAATAATCCAGAATAAATTCAATTGTAAATTGTTTTAAAGCTGATAGCTCATTGTTTATGAAAATTTTTAATTCTGCCATAAATTTGTTCAGGTGATCAGCCCAATAATAGTTTTTGTTGTATATATTTGACTAAATCTTTATATTTAAACTTATGAAAAATAATATGTGATTTTTTTCTATTTACAGCTTTATTTTGTGCAATTAATGAAAAATAATGATCATTATCTTTATTTCTATTAACTTCTCGAATAATAGTACTAATACTTCGATTAAGATTTTTAGCTATTTCATTAATTTTAACTTTAAATTTCAATTGATTCTCAATATAAATTCTTTCATCTATCCCAATATGTTTATAACTCATATAAAAACTCCTTACTTTTTCTAAACTAAATTTAGCATTATGAAATTTTTATATGAGAATTTTTTGCAATTTTATTTACTTGCACTTACAAGTATAATTCAGCTTAATATCTAAATTAACATTAATCATTACGAATCCTTTCTACGTATAAGCCTTATCACCTACAGTGATAAAAGGCTTATATACTACTAACTAAATACTTCTACTACTCTACGTAAGGCTTATGCTACTGTAAGTAGCAAAGCCTTGGAGGGTAGGGGTTCTAGGGGGGAGGGAACCAAAATTTCTGAAATTTTCAAAGAGCATGACAAAAATTACTATTGGAATATTCCAGCACAATAGCCTAAATAATTTTTTATTTAGTTATGGAATAATTAATTACTTTAATAAAGTGCTGGTTTAATAAAATAATTAATTATAATTGTTCAACAATTAAAAATGAGAGAATTATCTCTCATTATATTTTTATTAAATCGTATCCAAGTTTGCAATTCGCCCGTTTTAAAAAAACTACTAAAATATTTTTAAAATTTAATGGAGGATGAAAATGCAAACTTTTATTGGAATTATAGGTTATTTAACCGGAATATTATCTATTATAACATTTATTCCACAAGCAATAAAAACAATAAAAACTAAGGAAACTAAACATATAATCTTATCAACTTATATAATTTATAATATTGCTAATCTTTTTTTTCTTGATATTTGGAATACTTTCAGTAACATTACCAGTAATGTGACCAGAAGGTGCTGATACTCTTGAAATTGCAATTTGAGGTTCTACCTTAATAATACCGTATACAGTAACAATGACTGCAACTAATTGTATTATTTATGTTAAAGTAAAAAATATGAAAACGTTGGGCGAAAATGCTAGAACTTTGGAGGAATAAAAATAATGGCAAATACTGAATGATGAATTATTACTATAATAGGGATTATTGGAGCACTTATTGCTGTTATAGCATTTTGTCCACAAGCAATAAAAACAATAAAAACTAAAAAAACAGATGGTATTTCTTTAGAACCTGTTTAGAATCTTTTTAATAAAATTGAAATAAAGGACAGAACAACCATTTGTAAACTAGTATTTAGTTTTCTTTCACAATTTTTTCATAATCTTCTGCATTTTTCTAATCATGCAAAGCTTCGTTCTACAACTCATCTTTTTGGTAGTACTACAAAAGAATGTAATTCATTACGTTTTACAACTTCAACATTTGCATTTATGATTGTTTTGATTGCAGAAGCAAATTTTTCACCAGTATAGCCAGCATCTACTATTATTTTTTGAACTGTAGAAAGATTTTCTTTTTCACTTTTAATCATTATGATAGCACTATTACGATCTGTTTTTTCTGCTGTAGTTATGTAAATTGCATGTGGTAAACCTTGCGTATCAACTGCAATATGACGTTTTATTCCTGAAATCTTTTTACCAGCATCATAACCTTTATTTT
Source organism: Spiroplasma ixodetis (assembly GCF_027923845.1). Lineage (GTDB taxonomy): Bacteria > Bacillota_I > Bacilli_A > Mycoplasmatales > VBWQ01 > Spiroplasma_E > Spiroplasma_E ixodetis_A. The sequence goes on along the minus strand of NZ_AP026933.1, from coordinate 881,262 downwards.
CAGTAGTATCTGTATTTTTAACACTTTGCGAATCAATTATACAAAAACTAGTTTTTTCTTTTCGATGATTCTTAATACGAATCTTTTTAACTAATTTTTTTAAAATTAATTGCAATACACTAGGTTCTTTATCATTGTTTTTACTTCAAATTTGGAAATAATAATATACAGTTTGTCATTTTGGAAAATTTTTTGGTAACATTCTTCATTGACAACCACTTTTTAATACATATAAAACTGCACAAAACACTTCATATAAATCTAAATTTCTTGGTTTTGTTTTCTTTTTGCTGTTTTCTAAAGTTGATTTTATGTTCTCAAATTGTTCTTTAGTAACATGACTTGGATAATTTTTATGCATATATACCTCTTATTTTAAAATATATAGTAATTTTACCTTATTTTCTAAAAGATTCTAAACAGGTTCTTACTTACATTTATTCTTTATACAACAGCTAACAGTTTATGAGTATTATGGGGCATTATTCATTTATCATATCATGGCGGATCTGAATCAACAATTTTAATGAAAGATTTAGTTATAATTTGTGCTAATACACCTTGTGCAATATGATCAGGAATTATTCTTGGTATTAAAATTAATAATATGTATAAATATTGTGAAGTTTGTAAAAAATGAAAAGGTAAAGTAAATATAAAGAGCAACTTTTAATAGTTTATTTTTTATTAAAAATAATAATTTAAGTTATAATATATGTATAATTAAAAATTTTGTGGGGTTAAATAATGATAATTCAAAATGATGTTTATAAAATTCTAGTACAAGTAATCCTAGAAAAAGGTCATTGTAATGTTTTATTAGCACAAATGATGCGAGATAAAAATCTAACATTATCAGAAAAAGAAGCAATTGAAAAGATAGTACTAGGAACTTTAAAAAATCAAATTTATTTAGATTATATATTAAATCAAATATGAAATGTTTTGAAATCAGTAATTACTATTCCTTTTCACATAACTATTTTACGGACTTCTCCCCACATGTACTTGTGGAGGGAATAATGAAACTGAATGAATTCAACAATGCTTTTCAAACTGAACAGCAATGTCTTGCATATATAGCAAATTTGAAAGAAAACAAATGTATTAGGTGTTTTAGTTTTAATTTGAATACTTCTGATTTAAAAAGAATGAGATGTTTAAAATGTAATCAAACATTTAGCATTCTCACAGGCACCATATTTTCAAGGTCACAAACATCTTTAACATCTTGGTTTTATCTTATCTTTAGATGAATAAACACCAAACATGGAATTCCATCAACAGATATTGTAAAAGAATTGGGAGTGACTTTGAAAACTGCTTGAAGAATGACTCATAAAATCAGAACACGTATTGCAAAACAAAAACCTCAATTTATTGTTGAAGGTACAGTGCAAATTGATGAAATGTATCTTTCACATATGCGTTTTAAAAAACAAGGAAGATCCTTGGTGAATAAAACCTTGATTGTTGGCATTTATCAAAAAACAACCAATAATTTAATTGTGAAAGTATTGAAAAACGCAAAGAGTAAAAATCTTTTGCAGTTTGCAAAAAACCACATTTCTTCAAAATGTCTTGTATATACTGATTCTTGAAAAGGATATTGCGATTTTAAATCAGTTTTCACTAAGCATGAAACAGTTAACCATCAAGATGGCTATGTTTCAAAAATTGGTGTAAATACCAACCAAATTGAATCAGTTTGAAAACATATAAGAAGAACATTTAAAACACATATCAAAGTTGCAAAACATCATGTTCATTTATATGCTAAAGAAGCTGCATATAAATTCAACAAGATACCTAGTTTTGAAACTGTAATGCTATGTTTGATTTAAAAATGTGGGGAGAAGTCCGTAGATAGGCTTTTCTCAGCATTTATGTGATAAAATTAAAATAGTACATAAAGGGAGAAAAGCCCTATTTTATTATGAATAGTTTTATATGAAATCTATTTTTTAGAAATTACTAATAAAGACATTTTCATTGAAAATACTTTAAAAAAGGTAAGCACCATTGATAATAAACTAACATTTATTATTTCTAAAGTATTAGATTTATGTTTTACTGAATTTAGATCAGAATTTAACTTACAAAAAGAAAGTAAACAAAATATTAAAATAATTAAATATAGTTATCCTAGTTGATTATATTCTTTAATAAAATCACAATTTAGTATTAATATTGCAAATCAATTGATAAAAGATAACTTAAGAATGCCATTAATTAGTTTTAGAGTTAATACATTAAAAACTACTGTTAATAAAGTGTTAAACAATGAAAATTATAAATCTTTTAACTTTTGTTTAAGCGAGATAGTATCTGATGGTATTATTAGTTCAAAGTCAATTTTTAACACAAAATTATATGAAAATGGTGAAATTATTAAACAAGACCAAGCAAGTATGTTAGTTAGTCATTTTTTAGATCCACAACCATATGATGAAGTATTAGATATGTGTGCAGGAATTGCTAGTAAAACAGCTCATATGGCAGCTTTAATGTCTAATCACGGTAAGATAGTTGCTTGTGATATCAATGAAGAACGATTAAAAATTGGTGCTACTTATTTAAAAAAACGAACTTCTCCCCACATGTACTTGTGGAGGAAACAATGAAATTGAATGAGTTCAATAATACTTTTCAAACTGAAAAACAATGTCTTGCATATATAGCAAGTTTGAAACAAATCAAATGTAGTAGGTGTTCTAGTTTTAATTTGAATACTTCTAATTTAAGAAGAATGAGATGTTTGAAATGTCATCAAACATTCAGTATTCTCACGGGCACTATATTTTCAAAGTCACAAACACCTTTAATATCTTGGTTTTATCTCATTTTTAGATGAATAAACACCAAACATGGAATTCCATCAACTGATGTTGCAAAAGAATTGGGAGTGACCTTGAAAACAGCTTGAAGAATGGGTCATAAAATCCGAAGTGCCATTGCTAAACAAAAACCTCAATTCATTGTTGAAGGCATAGTGCAAATGGATGAAATGTATCTTTCACATATGGGGTTTAAAAAACAAGGAAGATCCTTGTTGAATAAAACCTTGATTGTTGGTATTTATGAAAAAACAACCAACAATCTGATTGTGAAAGTATTGAAAAACGCAAACAGTAAAAATCTTTTGCAGTTTGCAATAAACCACATTTCTTCAAAGTGTGTTGTACATACTGATTTTTGAAAAGGATATCGCGATTTGAAATCGGTTTTCACTAAGCATGAAACAGTTAACCATCAAGATGGCTATGTTTCAAAAACTGGTGTAAATACCAACCAAATTGAGTCAGTATGAAAACATATACGAAGAACATTTAAAACACATATCAAAGTTGCAAAACATCATATTCATTTATATGCAAAAGAAGCTGCATATAAATTCAATAACATACCTAGTTTTGAAACTGTAATGCTATGTTTTATTTAAAAATGTGGGGAGAAGTTCGTAGATAGGCTTTTCTCAGCATTTATGTGATAAGATTTAAAAATAGTACATAAAGGGAGAAAAGCCTAAAAAAATTAGGCGTAACAAATACTGAACTTAAATATGGTGATTCTACAATATTGGATTTTAATAATAAGTTTGACAAAATTTTAATTGATGCTCCTAGTACTGCTTGAGGTTTAATTAAAAGAAAACCAGAAGTTAAACTTATCAATTGAAGTAAAGAAGAAATTAATCACTTAATTACTGTTCAAGCAAAATTATTAAATAAGCTTATCAACTTTTAAAACCCGAAGCGATAATTGTGTATGTTACTTGTACTTTCAATATTAAAGAAAATCAAAATCAAATTGAGAAGTTTGTTAAAAATCACGCAGATATGACAATCATTGCAGAAAAACAATTTTTTGGTTTTAATAACAATACTGATGGATTTTATATTTGTAAATTAAAAAAAGGAATATAGGGGGTCAGTTTATGAAAATAAATGCTAGTTATAAAACAGATGTTGGTAATTATCGTACAAATAATCAAGATGCCGTTTTATATTTAACAAATAATACGGGACAAGTTATTGGTGTTGTTTGTGATGGTTTGGGTGGTCATAAATGTGGTGAAGTGGCCAGTAATATGGCTGTTAGTATGTTAAAAAAATTTTTTGAAACAACAGATTTTACTAAATTAAAACATGATAAACAAATTCATGCATGATTACAAGAAAAGATAGATATTATTCAAATTGAAATGAATAATTTTAGTTTAAGTAATGAACAAGCGCTTGATATGGGAACAACTATGGTAATAATTTTAATTACTAATAACAAAGCTTATTTAGTAAATATTGGTGATTCACGTATTTATCAATATAGTGAACAAGGATTAAAACAGTTAACAGTTGATCATAATATTTTAAATCTATATTTACAAAAAAACACAACTAAAGAATCAAGTGTTGATTTAAATCACACTTATTGAAAGGCATTAACTAGTGCTCTTGGTCCACGTAAGCCATTAAAAACCGATATTTTTCATTTACCCTTAATAATTCCATCATATTTTCTTTTAACTAGTGATGGTGTTCATGATTTTTTAGAAGAATATGAAATAGTTAATATTTTAGAAAAAAATGGAAATATTAATAACAAAATTAAGTTATTAATTAAGCAAGCATTACTTAATGTTTCAACTGATAATGTTACTGCATTATTAATGGAAATAAAATTTTAGTCTTTTGACATTTTTGTGTAAAATATAAATTATAAATAAGTTAGTAATTTTTAAAAAATAAATTTAAAAGTAATGGTGAAACTAATGGAAATAAATAAATTATTGAATAATCGTTATCATATTTTAAAAATTATTGGTTCGGGTGGTATGGCTAAAGTTTATGAAGCACAAGATAAATATTTAAATCGGCAAGTTGCTTTAAAAGTAATTAATCCAATTTCACCACTAGATGACTTAATAAAAGAACGATTTTTGCAAGAAATTAGAGCAGTATCTAGAGTTAGACATCCCAATGTTATTTTGGTATATGATGTTTTTATTGATAAGAAAGATTGATGCTTAGTTTTTGAATTATTAGAAGGTAAAACATTAAAAGAATATTTAAGTAATTATTCAGTTTTATCAGTTAATGAAGTTATAGTTATTATGAAAGAAATTTTAAAAGGGGTTAATGCGTGTCATGCAGTCAATATTATTCATCGTGATTTAAAACCCGAAAATATTATTTTAACTAGTAATGGAGCAATTAAAGTTTTAGACTTTGGTATTGCTGTTATTGATGATTATGAAGTTAAAAAACACGCTAATCAAGTTGTAGGAACAATGAAATATATTGCTCCAGAAGTAGTAAAATTTCAAAAACCAACAATTCAAAGTGATATTTATGCTTTAGGTATTATATTATATGAATTATTAGTTGGTAAACCACCTTTTTTTCATAAAAATCCACAAATATTAGCGGCCAAACATATTAAAGAACCAATGCCATTAATTCATGAAATTAATAAAAATATTCCACAAAGTTTAGAAAATATTATTTTGAAGGCAACTGCTAAGGATATTAATGATCGCTATCGGACAATTAGTGAATTGAGTAATGATTTATATTGTTGTTTAAAAATGGAAAATAAAAATAATATGTTATTTAAGAAAAATTACTTAAATTCACAAAAATTAAAAAAACCATTTTATTTAAAAAAAGAATTTTTATCATCTTTAATTTTAATTATATTATTACTTATTGGTGTTATTATAAGCATATTAATTTTATATTAATTGGAGGACACTATGAACTTTAAACAAGGAATAGTTATTGGAGTTGCAAATAACTTTGTTGAAGTAAGAATTGAAAATCAAATTTATTCTTGTTTAATCAAAGGAAATTTAAAATTTCAAACAGCAAAAATTTTAGTTGGTGATTATGTTAAAGTTAATTTTAAAGATGATAAAAATCCTTTGGTTGAATCAATTTTACCTCGATTTAATGAACTATATCGACCAAGCATTGCTAATGTTGATCAAGTATTAATTGTTAGTTCTCTTGTTAATCCTTTTCTTAGTAGTTTTCTATTAAATAAATTATTAACTATTTTTAATTATTATCATTTAAAAATAATTTTAATATTTACAAAAATTGATTTGGTAACTAAAGATAATGAAGTTTGAACAAAAGTTAAAGCATATCAGAATTTAAATTTACCAGTAATTTTTATTTCAAATGTTAAAAAAAATGGTATTGAAGATTTAAAAAAAGTTTTTACAAACAAGTTATCAATATTAACAGGTACTTCAGGAGTGGGAAAGAGTTCAACTTTAAATAGTTTGGATAATAATTTAAAACTATGAACACAGGATATTTCTACAAGTTTAAATCGTGGTAAACATACCACAACTAAAACTCGCCTTTATTTTTTACATGATGGTATTATTGCAGATACACCTGGTTTTTCGGTCTTTCAATTGCAAGGTTTAAGTAGTATTGATATTGCTACTAATTTTCCTAGTTTTACTAATATTTGACAAAATTGTAAGTTTCGTACTTGCTTACATCAGCAAGAACCAGAATGTGCAATTAAAAAAGCAGTTGCAAATAAAATAATTTCTGGTTTTTTTTATGAAGATTATTGTAAAATTTTAATAGAATTCAATAAAATTAATAATTTAAAATAAAGGATGGTAATATATGAAAAAAGAAGTAACAATTGCCGCTAGCATTTTAACTGCTAACTTTCTATCTTTAAAAGATGATTTATTAAATTTACAAAATGCAGGAATTAATTGAATTCATTTTGATGTTATGGATCATCATTTTGTTGAAAATTTAAGTTTTGGTGCAAAAATATTAAGTGATGTATGTAAATTTAGTTCTAATATCAATATTGATTGTCATATGATGGTAAAGATAACAACATTAAAAGTATGTGATTATTTAAAACCATTTATAATTTTACCGCAAGTTAAAAATATTACTTTGCATTATGAAGCATTAACAGAAGAACAATTAAAAGAATTTCTGCAGTGAAAAAACCCTGGTTTTAAAAAAGGAATTGCCATTAATCCTGATACACCAATTTCAAAAATTTATGATTATTTGAAAGATCTTGATACAATTTTAATTATGAGTGTGCAACCAGGTGCGGGTGGACAACGTTTTTTAGATTTAACTATTAATAAAATTAAAATGTTAGTAAAACATATCGATAATAATTTTCCAAATATTACAATTGCTGTTGATGGCGGCATTAATAATTTAACAGCAAATGATTGTATTACTGCTGGTGCTAATTACCTAGTAGCGGGTAGTTATTTATTAAATAGTGATAATTCAGTAAAAAAACAAGTTGCGATGTTAACAAATTATGAAAAATAGTGATATTAAACAATTAGTAATTGTTTGTCGTGATTATAATTTAAATTGAGAACAATTTATTAATCCAATTTTTATTGGTGTTGAAACTGGTGTTTTATCATTATTAAAATATAAAAAACCAATTAAGTTTATTTGTGGTGATAATGATACCATTAATAAACAACAGTTAAAGATTTTAAATGATCAAAGTAAAATACATAATTTTGAAATTATTACTTTTAATAAAGAAAAAGATTTTATTGATAGTGAACTTGCGATAGTTACTGCAATTTCCAAAAAAATTAATTTTCAACAAATAGTGATAGTAAGTGATGGAATACGTTGGGATATGTTACTTGCTAGTATTAATATAATAAAAAAATATGAATGTTTTAACCCAATTTTATTAGGTGAAAATAATTATTGTTTTTTATTAAAAGCAAAATCAGAATATATTTTGGCTTTTCTCCCTTTATGTACTATTTTAATTTTATCACATAAATGCTGAGAAAAGCCTATTTTAAAATAAGAGGTATATATGCATAAAAATTATCCAAGTCATGTTACTAAAGAACAATTTGAGAACATAAAATCAACTTTAGAAAACAGCAAAAAGAAAACAAAACCAAGAAATTTAGATTTATATGAAGTGTTTTGTGCAGTTTTATATGTATTAAAAAGTGGTTGTCAATGAAGAATGTTACCAAAAAATTTTCCAAAATGACAAATGGAATGGCAACCCTTTTTAGGACTATTTTTTGGTAGACATTTGTTCATGATATTTAACGGGAGTTAGGTAGTTTAGAGTGCTGTGAATTCTTATGTTGTTATATCAATTTATGTAATCAAATAATTCTAATTTTAATTGGATTAATGATGTAAAATTTTTATCATTAATAAACTCTGTTTTGAAAGTTTTAAAAGTTGCTTCAGCAACAGCATTGTCATAAGGACATCCTTTTTTGCTTAAAGAACGGGTAATATTGAATGCTAATAAAAGTTTATCAATAGTTTTATTATTGAATTCATTACCGCGATCGCTATGAAATATTTGAATATCTTTTAAACAGCGATTTGAGTGCATAAATGCTTGATGTACTAATGATGCATCTTTTTTAACTCCAACACTATGTCCAATAATTTCGCGGTTGTACAGGTCTACTAATAGGCAAATATAGTTTCATTTACCATTAACTTGAACATAAGTTAAATCACTGACAATAACTTCATTTTTAATTCTATTATTAAAGTCTCTATTAACAAGATTGGTAATTTGACTATCATTGACTTTATTATGATGATTTTTGAATGATAATTTAGTGTATTTTGATATTAAATTATGCTTATTCATAATTTTTTTAATTTTTCTGCGTGATAAATAAATTTCTTGGTTTGCTAGTATGACTTTTAATCTTCTAGTACCATAAACTTCTTTATTTTCTTTAAAAGCACTAATAACAGCTTCATCATAAATATTATTTTGAATTTTTCTTTTTCTTTAAATTAAAATAATATGTTGATTTAGAGAGTTTTAAAAAACGACACATTGTGCGAATTTTATATTTAACTTTATTTTTAGTAATAATTTCTATTTTCTGCCTATTATTAGTGCTGCTTGCTTTAAAATATCATTTTCCATTCGTAACTGTTTTAATTCTTTATTTGCTTGAATTAATTGTTTTTCTAAATCTGAAAGATTATTTTTAATTTTAAAACTACCTGAATTAGTAAATTGTTTAATTCATTTATAAGTAGTTGCTCTTGTAACATTATATTCTTTAGCAAGACAAGACACTGACTTACCACTTTGATATAAAGCTACTATTTGCTTTTTAAATTCGTCGGTATATGAGTTAATATTGATCATAATTATAGTTCCTTTCTTTTAACAAATTTGTTCACTTGTCTACGTAATTAGTGTCCAATAAAGTGTAACCCATCCAATTTTTAATTTTAAAACTACCTGAATTAGTAAATTGTTTAATTCATTTATAAGTAGCTGCTCTTGTAACATTATATTCTTTAGCAAGACAAGACACTGACTTACCACTTTGATATAAAGCTACTATTTGCTTTTTAAATTCGTCGGTATATGAGTTAATATTGGTCATAATTATAGTTCCTTTCTTTTAACAAATTTGTTCACTTGTCTACGTAATTAGTGTCCAATAAAGTGTAACCCATCCAATACATTCTTGAAGAGCAGTTGAAACAATATTTAAAATGTGAGAAGCAATAACAAAATCTATTAAAATAAAAAACGAACTTCTCCCCACATGTACTTGTGGAGGAAACAATGAAATTGAATGAGTTCAATAATACTTTTCAAACTGAAAAACAATGTCTTGCATATATAGCAAGTTTGAAACAAATCAAATGTAGTAGGTGTTCTAGTTTTAATTTGAATACTTCTAATTTAAGAAGAATGAGATGTTTGAAATGTCATCAAACATTCAGTATTCTCACGGGCACTATATTTTCAAAGTCACAAACACCTTTAATATCTTGGTTTTATCTCATTTTTAGATGAATAAACACCAAACATGGAATTCCATCAACAGATATTGCAAAAGAATTGGGAGTGACTTTGAAAACTGCTTGAAGAATGACTCATAAAATCAGAACACGTATTGCAAAACAAAAACCTCAATTTATTGTTGAAGGTACAGTGCAAATTGATGAAATGTATCTTTCACATATGGGTTTTAAAAAACAAGGAAGATCCTTGGTGAATAAAACCTTGATTGTTGGCATTTATCAAAAAACAACCAATAATTTAATTGTGAAAGTATTGAAAAACGCAAAGAGTAAAAATCTTTTGCAGTTTGCAAAAAACCACATTTCTTCAAAATGTCTTGTATATACTGATTCTTGAAAAGGATATTGCGATTTTAAATCAGTTTTCACTAAGCATGAAACAGTTAACCATCAAGATGGCTATGTTTCAAAAATTGGTGTAAATACCAACCAAATTGAATCAGTTTGAAAACATATAAGAAGAACATTTAAAACACATATCAAAGTTGCAAAACATCATGTTCATTTATATGCTAAAGAAGCTGCATATAAATTCAACAAGATACCTAGTTTTGAAACTGTAATGCTATGTTTTATTTAAAAATGTGGGGAGAAGTTCGTAGATAGGCTTTTCTCAGCATTTATGTGATAAGATTTAAAAATAGTACATAAAGGGAGAAAAGCCATAAAAAATAATATTAATGCTATTGTTTTATCTAATTTTGATCATTATACAATATCAAAAGATTTTACAAATAATTTAAATGATAGTAATTTAAATAAATTTTTAATAAAACAAGAAATTCGCAAAAAACAAAAATATAAACTAAGTGAAATAACGGGTGTACCAGTTATTAAAACATTAAAACCAATAGAAAATCCATATTTTAATACGGACTTCTCCCCACATGTACTTGTGGAGGGAATAATGAAACTGAATGAATTCAACAATGCTTTTCAAACTGAACAGCAATGTCTTGCATATATAGCAAATTTGAAAGAAAACAAATGTATTAGGTGTTTTAGTTTTAATTTGAATACTTCTGATTTAAAAAGAATGAGATGTTTAAAATGTAATCAAACATTTAGCATTCTCACAGGCACCATATTTTCAAGGTCACAAACATCTTTAACATCTTGGTTTTATCTTATCTTTAGATGAATAAACACCAAACATGCAATTCCATCAACAGATATTGCAAAAGAATTGGGAGTGACTTTGAAAACTGCTTGAAGAATGACTCATAAAATCAGAACACGTATTGCAAAACAAAAACCTCAATTTATTGTTGAAGGTACAGTGCAAATTGATGAAATGTATCTTTCACATATGGGTTTTAAAAAACAAGGAAGATCCTTGGTGAATAAAACCTTGATTGTTGGCATTTATCAAAAAACAACCAATAATTTAATTGTGAAAGTATTGAAAAACGCAAAGAGTAAAAATCTTTTGCAGTTTGCAAAAAACCACATTTCTTCAAAATGTCTTGTATATACTGATTCTTGAAAAGGATATTGCGATTTTAAATCAGTTTTCACTAAGCATGAAACAGTTAACCATCAAGATGGCTATGTTTCAAAAATTGGTGTAAATATCAACCAAATTGAATCAGTTTGAAAACATATAAGAAGAACATTTAAAACACATATCAAAGTTGCAAAACATCATGTTCATTTATATGCTAAAGAAGCTGCATATAAATTCAACAAGATACCTAGTTTTGAAACTGTAATGCTATGTTTGATTTAAAAATGTGGGGAGAAGTCCGTAGATAGGCTTTTCTCAGCATTTATGTGATAAAATTAAAATAGTACATAAAGGGAGAAAAGCCTTTTAATATTGTAAACGAACTAGAACAAAAAGGAGTTTTGTAGTATGGAAAAAAAAGTTAATCTTTTTAAAGATTCAAAATTAAAAGATATTGATAATTTAACAAATAATTTAATTGGAAATAACGAACATATCAAACAAGAAAATGGTTATAACAAAATAAACATTGTTCCCAAAAATAAAAGTATTCGTAGAATACCATTAAATTTAACTATATTGCCAAATAAAATTAATAAATTAAAAAATATTGCTAAGCAAAATAATCTTTCAGTTTCTGCTTTATTAGAACAAATTATTGACCAATTATAATTATGATTAAGTTTATTAAAGTGTGGATTACAAAATAAAAAACACCTAGCTATTTCTAACTAGGAGAGTTGGGAGGATTCCTCCTCCTTGCACAGTATTACCTGTACTAACAATTTAATTATATAATTAAATTGTAAATATGTCTTTAGTAGTAAATATATATAAAAACATATTAATCTTACATTTAGAGTTGATTTAATAAATAAGATAAAAGTATATGCTAAAGAAAGAAATCTTTTTGTTTCCGAGTTACTAGAACAATTATAGATAAAAAAAGAACCTAATAGGTTCTAATACGCCAGGTTTGGTTACCCAGCAGGACATAACTGCCCCTCAAGTACAGTTAAATAATATCACATGTAACATATTATGTCAAGTATACACAAGTGTGTCAAATTTATTTGAAGATGGAAGGAAAAAAATGACTTATAATAAAAAACAATCAGAGTTCAAAGAAAAAATATTTTACAAGAATATGGGAATTTATCTTTTACATCGTTCAAATGAATTAGATCACGAAAAAGGACGTCCTGCAATTTTGTTAAAATATAGAACAAAAACTTCTTTAATTTGATGAGGTACCCATAAAATAGATAAAAAAACCAAAGAAAAACCTTTAGTAATAATTGTTAATAATGTTAAAACTTATTTTTATGCTAAAGGAATTGAAAAAGTAGCTTCATATAGTTTAAAAGAGCCATGAGTTGATTTTTCACATAAAAATAAAACTAATGAATCTAAAGAATATGAATTAACTAATTTAGAACAACAAAAATTAATTTCTAAATTTGCTAGTTTTACATTTGAGGATGATCCATATTTGCAAAATAAAAAATTTAAACAAAATATTGACAACTTAATTATTTGAAATCAAAATTTACAACAAGAAATTCAACAACTTAAAAATGAGATTGAGTTATTGAAAAACTCTAAAAGAAAAAATCGTAATCATGGATAAATATAAAGTAAAGTAAGGAAGTGAATTTGTGACTAAAAATGATTTAATCAAAGAAATTCAGAAGAGAACATGAGTTGATAAAACTGATTTTCAAAAGTGTGTTAATGAATTATTTAAAATTATCATCGAAACTAATGTTAAAGGTGAAAATGTAAATATAATAAATTTTGGTAAATTTATAGTTATGAAAATAAATGAGCGAACTGTTAGAAATCCTAAAACTGGTGAAGTTTTTGAAAATCCTGAGCATTTTATTCCAAAATTTAAACCAATTGATAATTATAAAGAACAAGTAAAATTTGCTTTTAATTATCAAAAAAATAAATCAAAAATTAAAAATAATAAAAAACTTAAATCATTTTTTGACAATCAAAAAATGAAAAAACCAAAATAAACATTACCATCAAAAATAAAAATTTTTCCTAACAATATGTCTAAAAAATAAATTTTTAATTGATGAAGAAATTAAGTATTTGATAAATTCATTTAAAATGTTATAAAATTTATATAGTTTTATAAAAAGAGGTAAAATTATGAATAAAATTTTTGGGCGGTTGTCAAAGTTACGAAATAATTAATTACTATATTAGTAACTTATTTCCAAATGAATTATTTTAAAAATCATTAAAATTAGACAAAATTACTCTCTTTAACCCTTAAATTTAATATTCGACGTATTTTAAAAAAATAAAAGATACATTTTGTAAGTTAAATTAAAATTATTAACAAGGAAAAAGACAAGAAATAATCTTGTCTTTTTTTGTAATTGTAAAATTTTAAAATTTTGAATAAACTTCTTTAACGCTATTATCAACACGTGTTAGAACCTGTTTAGAATCTTTTAGAAAATAAGGTAAAATTACTATATATTTTAAAATAAGAGGTATATATGCATAAAAATTATCCAAGTCATGTTACTAAAGAACAATTTGAGAACATAAAATCAACTTTAGAAAACAGCAAAAAGAAAACAAAACCAAGAAATTTAGATTTATATGAAGTGTTTTGTGCAGTTTTATATGTATTAAAAAGTGGTTGTCAATGAAGAATGTTACCAAAAAATTTTCCAAAATGACAAACTGTATATTATTATTTCCAAATTTGAAGTAAAAACAATGATAAAGAACCTAGTGTATTGCAATTAATTTTAAAAAAATTAGTTAAAAAGATTCGTATTAAGAATCATCGAAAAGAAAAAACTAGTTTTTGTATAATTGATTCGCAAAGTGTTAAAAATACAGATACTACTGAAAATAAAGGTTATGATGCTGGTAAAAAGATTTCAGGAATAAAACGTCATATTGCAGTTGATACGCAAGGTTTACCACATGCAATTTACATAACTACAGCAGAAAAAACAGATCGTAATAGTGCTATCATAATGATTAAAAGTGAAAAAGAAAATCTTTCTACAGTTCAAAAAATAATAGTAGATGCTGGCTATACTGGTGAAAAATTTGCTTCTGCAATCAAAACAATCATAAATGCAAATGTTGAAGTTGTAAAACGTAATGAATTACATTCTTTTGTAGTACTACCAAAAAGATGAGTTGTAGAACGAAGCTTTGCATGATTAGAAAAATGCAGAAGATTATGAAAAAATTGTGAAAGAAAACTAAATACTAGTTTACAAATGGTTGTTCTGTCCTTTATTTCAATTTTATTAAAAAGATTCTAAACAGGTTCTTAGGGAACTAAAAAAGTGAACTACAACACAGTTGTTAAAAATAGTAGCTAGCATGTGGACTTGCATGGATAAATAAAAAGTGGAGTGATACCTAATAAAATATACTAACCATTTAATGGTAATCCTTGGGGTGGGAGCGGATTGGAAACTAGTATATATAGACCTATTGTAGGGACCTATTGTATTAATTCTATTCTTTATTTAACCAACACTTGCTCACTGGAGAGTGACAAGGTTGGTTTTATTTTTTATTTTTTTTGAAAAAATTTTTGGGCGAGAAAATAAATTTCAAACTTGTAAAAAAAATTAAGCGGTGCCGGTTCAATTAAAATATTAATTTATTAAACATAAATTAAATAAATATTGAATCGAATGCCTTAATGTTTTTTAAAATTTCACAATTTATTTTTGAGCCCAGAATTTCTGGAATGAATAAAACTAATAATAGTAGTATTAATAATCTAAAAAATCAAAATATATGTTCTTTATGCTAGAAGCAACAGAACATATTAGGAAAGGATTATTATGCAAATAGAATTTAAAAAAGAACAAATTGTTAAAGATAAACCACAATCTATTCTTATTGATTATGGTGAATATAAATTACAATGTCCAAAATGAATGGTTAAAAATAATAGTTTTATTGCTGATGATAAATATACATATTGAGTTTTTAATTTAGAAAATATTAAAAGAGAATTAAGTGGTAATGAATTAATAAAATTATTAGAACCATATATTAAAGACCAAAAAATAACTGTTAATAAACCAACTGCTCCAAAAGAATATTATCTTAATGATATAAAACTTGAACCATTAACATTTTATGAACAGCATAATAGTTGATTTATGGGTGAAATAACAGATAACAAAACAAACATTACTAATCCTTGTTTTAAATATAACATTACGTGAGAAGAAAATAGAAAAGGCTTTAAAATAAATAATCCATATAAACACGATGATTTACCAATTAATTATATAGTTACTTCTTATAAGGAAATTTCAATTCATAATGAAAAAGTATTTTTGTTGAACATGTAAACAAAATAAATTAGATTATTTATTCTTTAATACTAATGATATAAAAACAAGAAAATATTTTTTAAGAGATAAAAATAGTAAAGCGATTTGTTATGACTGTATTTTAAATATTAGGTTAAGTAGGAGGTATAAATATGGATAAAGAATATTTAACTAAAAGAGGAACGATTTGCATACCAGACAGTGATGATATTGAATTTAAAATAGTACTAATTAAACTGATTGATGATTTAAAAAAAGATAATTTAGTTTGTGGTCATAAAGAATTTATTGAAGAATGTAAATATTGTTGATGTAATTGTGATTTAGAAATTATTAAAACAGTTATTAGAGGTTAACTTAATTAATGCAATATGACTTAATTATTGGAATTGACCCCGCTGGAATTGGTAATAATGGAATTGTTATATATTCACATGAAAGTAATAATATTGTTTTTAATGAAACATTCAATACATTAACTGTTTTATGAACTAAAAATATGTATAAAGAAAAATTTCAATTAATTAAAGAAAAATTTATTGATAAAAAAATATTAGTTATTGTAGAAAATTTCTTTTTAAATTCAAAACAATTACTAACTAATCCATTATCAACGCCCAAAATCATTGGTGCATTAATGGTATTAGTTCAAGATGTTTTCAACTGAGATTATCTAGAAAACCAACCAAAAAATAAAAATAAAATAACAAATTATAAAGGAAATATAAAATTAACAAAACATGAACAAGATGCTTATAAGCATATTCAATATTATTTAAAAAATCATAAAAAAATATTAATTTTTGATAATTATTTAAGGAAATTATAAACATGAAAGATAAAGCAAATTATGTCAAATTAACAGTAAAACTAAGTAATACTATTGAAGCAAAATATTACGAAAAAGGTAATAAAGAATTATATTATAGTGTTAGAACCTGTTTAGAATCTTTTAGAAAATAAGTTAAAATTACTATATATTTTAAAATAAGAGGTATATATGCATAAAAATTATCCAAGTCATGTTACTAAAGAACAATTTGAGAACATAAAATCAACTTTAGAAAACAGCAAAAAGAAAACAAAACCAAGAAATTTAGATTTATATGAAGTGTTTTGTGCAGTTTTATATGTATTAAAAAGTGGTTGTCAATGAAGAATGTTACCAAAAAATTTTCCAAAATGACAAACTGTATATTATTATTTCCAAATTTGAAGTAAAAACAATGATAAAGAACCTAGTGTATTGCAATTAATTTTAAAAAAATTAGTTAAAAAGATTCGTATTAAGAATCATCGAAAAGAAAAAACTAGTTTTTGTATAATTGATTCGCAAAGTGTTAAAAATACAGATACTACTGAAAATAAAGGTTATGATGCTGGTAAAAAGATTTCAGGAATAAAACGTCATATTGCAGTTGATACGCAAGGTTTACCACATGCAATTTACATAACTACAGCAGAAAAAAACAGATCGTAATAGTGCTATCATAATGATTAAAAGTGAAAAAGAAAATATTTCTACAGTTCAAAAAATAATAGTAGATGCTGGCTATACTGGTGAAAAATTTGCTTCTGCAATCAAAACAATCATAAATGCAAATGTTGAAGTTGTAAAACGTAATGAATTACATTCTTTTGTAGTACTACCAAAAAGATGAGTTGTAGAACGAAGCTTTGCATGATTAGAAAAATGCAGAAGATTATGAAAAAATTGTGAAAGAAAACTAAATACTAGTTTACAAATGGTTGTTCTGTCCTTTATTTCAATTTTATTAAAAAGATTCTAAACAGGTTCTTAGAGGTCAATGAAATGGATTAAACTATGTTACTTTAATTTTTAACAACCCAAAATTTTATAGACGCTGTATTTTATTAAACAAAAATGATGAAATTATTGTAACTGGTCAAATTTTTAACACTTTAAATATTCCTAAAAATCGTGCATTTTGTTCAATAAATGTTAAATGATTTAAAAAATGAAAAGAGTAAAAAATGATATTATGAAAAATTTTATTAATAGTACCAATATTAATAACAAGCATAACACTAATAATATTTTTAATATTTATTAGTAAAGAATTAAAAAATGAATATAAAGTATTGAAAATATTAAGTGAAATTGCTAATCAAATTAAAAATAAGGAGAATAATTAATGATAATATTACCTACTTTGTTTGAAAATAAAGATGAAATTGAAATATTATCACCATTTCCAAAAGAAATTCATACAAATAATGATATTAGAGCAATTATTTTAAGACAATATCCAAATGTTAAATCAAAACACATAATTGTTTCGGACCCAGAAAGTAATGTTGCATTAATAGTTGGTGATAATGATGTTTATCAAGGTTGAATTAAAGTAACAATTAAAAAATTAGAAAATTAAAGGAGAATAAAATGCCAAATATAGAAAATCAATCAAATTATACTTTAATTAAATTAATTAGAACTGGAATAAGTCCAATTTGTGCAATGATTGGTACAAGTGCTTATTATGGTCAAGTAATTGTAAATCCAGTATTAGGTTCAATTAATAGTTTATTATTTGGTAAAAATTAGGTTTAGATATTTGAAATTTAAATCAAAGACCAAATACTAAAACTAAATTAATTAATAGTTCTAAAAAAATATTATTAGGTTTAGGAACAATTGGATTAGCAAATTATAGTAAATGAACAGAAAATAATATTACTCCTATTATTCCAACAACACCAACTCCAATAACTACTACAACTACAACAGAAGGTCCTCCATGATTACTATTAAACAAACAAGAAAATCAGTCATTAATGGATTGAGATACTTATATTAGTTTAAATGCTTATGGTATATCAAATCTTATCAGTGGATTAACTGAATTAATTCCTAATAGATTTGAAACAATAAGAAAGATTTATAATATGGCTACTGGTGGATGTTTAATATCAAGTGGTGTAGCAATGGGTATAAATAATGATTTTAATAATGCTTATGCAGTACCTACCATAATTGCTGGTGCAAGTGAAATAATCCATAATTTATTACCAATAGAGACAAATCATAGTAGAGAAATGCAAGAAACAACATTTACAAATGAAGTTTCAAGATTAATAAATGATAATAGATTTACAATTAATAGTGAAACAACCAGTCAATATGGTAGTGATAATATGAGCGAAGTACCATTAAATACTGATAATGCTTCATTAAATTGAGATTACAATCACATGAGTTTATAAAGGAGGTGAAAAGTATGAATAAAGAAAAATTAATTCAATATTATGATGATAAATTAAAACAACATGAAAAAGATTTAGAAGACATACGACTGAATGAACGTTTAATTGCAAATCTTTTAATGGATGCAAAATGTATGATTGAAAGAATTATTAAAGGTGAATTTGATGAATAATCAAAAATTAAAAAATAAATAGTTGAAAGGAAAATATTGAGATGAAAGAATTTTTACATGAATTAATAATTATTGGAACAAGTGTTGGAACATTAATTTGCAGAGAAATTATTGTTTTATTAAAAAGATTTATCACAACTCCAAAACATGTTAGAGCAAATAACAAAATTATAAAACATCAAAAAAAATTAGCAAAATTAAACGAAAAAATTAATAAAGGAGAAAAATAATATGACAAAAATTGAATTTAATGAAAAATATAGAAAACAAGATATCAGTATTGATAGAGATTTTGATTTACATATTGATAATTGTTTTAAATTTTCTGATATCAATACATTAGAAAATGCTGTTAATGATTATAAAAAACTAATAAGTGAAATGCCACAATTAGTTAAAGATTGATTATTGGGATAAGATTAGGAGAATGTTAAATGTTAGAAAATGAAGATAATGTTCAACAAACAACTGAACCTTTAACTGAAAATAATGCTCAACAAGAAATAGAAAATAAAGTTAATGAAGCAGAAAATAAGTTAAATAAACTTAATCAAGAAATTAAAGAAAAAGAAATGATTAATATATTTAAAAAATATCAAGTTAAAACTGAATTTTATGATTATTTAAAATTTAAAACAAGTAATATAGAAAATTCAAAAATTGAAGAAACTATTAAAAAAATGATTAAAGAACAACCAGTATTTAAAGAAGTAATTAATACAGGTGGCAATAAACAAATAATTATTAATAATAAAACAAATGATAAAGAAAATTTTTTAATTAATTATAAAAAGAAAAATTATTTATAAACGAAAGGAAGAAATAAAATGTCAGTACCATTTAATCAAAATTTAGACAATACAGAGAGATTAGTAGAAGCACCCGAATTTATAGAGTTTTTTAAAATTTCAAATAGTCCATGGGCAAACTTTTTTCCTACTGAAATTGTTGACTCAGTAAATATTGAGTTTATTGTTAAAAAACCAAAAAAACCGGAAGTAAAAATTATTGCTTGGGATGATAAAAGTAAAAGATATGAATTACCATATGTTGATACAGATAAAATTAGTAAAAAAATAACTAAAAAATATCTTGCAGGAGAAATTATTGCAGATGTAGATTTAAAAGCAAATAATGGACAAAATTTATTAGATAGTATGCAATATGAAGTTGCAAATGATTTAGCAGATAAATTGGCAATTGATGATACACAAGCAATTGCAAAATTTGCTACTAAAATCGATATTGAAGATACAACACCAGTAGGCTATTTAAAATCAATGTTATCTGCTTGAAATACTTTGTTTCAATTTAGAAACATTGCAAATAGTAAATTTTTTATTACTAATGGTCTTTATGATAGTTTAGTTTATTTAGCAGATAATAAAGGTTTAATTACCGATAATCAGTTAGCACAACAATTACGTTTAAATGGAAATAATTTATATGTAAAAGGTGTATTATGTGAAATCGTTCTTGATGATTATATGATTTTTACTAATGATAAAAATGAACAACAATTAATGACCTTTATTTTAGCAACACCAAGAGCGATGAAAAGATATATGATAGAAAATAGAGTTATTTATGTAGATTTTATTAAAGATGATAAAGCAGGAAGAGCATATAAAGTTGCTGGTGAAGTTGTTGGAGAAGCAATTCCATATATTTCTAATAATGAAACAACATCAAGATGAATGTTATGTGGAGTTATTAAAACAGAAAAAACTGATTTAAAAACTAAAATTACAGTTTTAACAACAAATATTACTGCAAATGTTAATAACAATAACAATGAATTAAATACAGAAATAAAAAGTACTAATGAACTTAAATCATTAAATCCAAATTTAACAAATCCAACTATTAAATATTTTAGTGATGCACAAGGAAAAACTAATGTAAGTAATCAAAAACAAAAAGCAGGTGACTTATACATAACTATTACTGCTAATGTTAATGACTTAAATTATAAAGGAACAACAAATCTGATTAAAATAACTCTTAAATAAAGGAAATTAAATGCCATGCCAATTGGTACAACTAGTACAGCAATACTTTTAAACATAAATAAACCAAAACATACTAGAATAAGTAAACAACAAGAAAATAAAAGTTTTTGATGAGAAATTTTAGAAATGATTGGTGTACAAGTTATAGCAGTAGCACTTGCTCCTTTTACTGGTGGATTAAGTGAAAGTGTAGCCCTTGGATTAGGTGCAAGTGATTTAATTGCTAGTATTAGTGCTGTTGGTGTAGAATTTTTAACTGATTTTACTATTAATCAAGTTTATGATTATTTAAAAGGAAATGTAACACCATTAAATACTTTTTTTAATATATTACCAGCATTTGCTGGACTTAATAAAATTAGTCGTGGTTATCGTACAACTAAATTTATTAAGTTAGCACAAAAAACTAAAACATTAGAACAAGTTGGAATTAAAGAAGCAAAAAACTTACAAGAAATTATAAGGCAAGTAAGTGGAAAAGAAATTTTAACAGATAAAATTATTGGTAATAAACGTTATTTAATGAAGTATAGTTTTACTCCTAATCGTGAAACAGTATTACGAGATTTAGGATATGTTGCTGAAAGACAATATAAGAATAATTTTCAAAAACTAGAAACAGAAAAATTAATGGAACACTTATTATTACAAAATACATTAATAAAATTAAGTCCACAATTAACTCCTAAATTTAAAATTAAAGATATTGAAAAAGCAAATAACTTTTTAAAAAAAATTAATACTGATTTAAAAGAAGTATTAAAAATGAATCAACATGATTGATTAAATTTAGTTCATACAATACATACAGAAAATAGATATGGAAAAACTTTAATTTTAGATTTACAAAAAATTCGTGCTAATGCTATTAAATTTAATTTTAAAAATAATGTTATTCATCAACTTGTTTTAAAAGCAAATCAAACTTTTAAATATTTTGATATTAGATTTTATTTAAAAAAAGGTTTAAATAAATTTTGAAAAGATACACCATATTTTGAAAAAATACGAGAAAGTATATATAAATTACAAGAAAAATTTGAAAAGTTAGAAAAACAAGTATTTGAAAAAATTCAGAAATTAAAAGAAAAAGCAACTGATTTATTTACTAGTGCAGAAAAAAGAGCAATTAAACACGCACAATTAATTCCATTAAATTCACCAGTATTTATGGGTTGTAAAATTCAACCTTTGTCATTAGATAAATGTGCAATTACTATTTATCATCGCAATCCTAAATATAAACCAATTACAGTTGTTGATAGTATTCTTAAAGCAAAAACTTTTGTTACTCAAATACATCCATTCCATTGATATCGTTGATATAGTGGTTGATACATTGGTTATGGAGTTAATCAAAATAAATGATTAAAAGCAATAGCATTTGCTCCACCAGTGGTGCAACAAGTAATTAGAGATAGTTTTAAAGTATATAGAGAAATATTTAGAACTATTAGAACTTATCATAAAGTAGTAAATGTTATTAATAATCCTATTGAAAATATTAACAAATCATTTAAAAATGTTGGTTTAAAATTTAGTGTTAATACTTTATTTGGTACTGGATTATTACATCATTTAGAAAAATTTGCATATAGTCAAGTTGCAGAAAAAGGTAAGAAAAAATTACAAAAAGAAATTATTCATATATCACATAGAAAAACTAAAACAAAAACTAAACATTATAAAAAGCATTTTTAAGGAATGATAAAATATGATTAATAAACTTTGAACTGATGTCAGTCTTGAAAATTATAATAACTGATATCCATTAACTGGAAAAATTACAGAAACGCCACAGCAATATATACAGACATGACCTAATGTTAATGATTGATTTATAACTTTTGCTATTCGCGCTCAAAATGATATTAATGCCTATCTTGATTTTATTTTATCTAAATTTCCTTTTGATAGTTTTAAAGATGAATTAATTAAAGAAACATTAAGAGATATGGTTTATGTTATGGTTGAACATTGAGTATTTAATCGTACACCAATTGAATTTAATGTTGATGCTACTATTCAATTTAATAATGGTAGTCAATTTAGTGCAAATAGTATTCCAACAATTAATGTTTGAGATTTAGCACCAACTAGAATGAAAATATGAGCAAGATTAACAGAATTAAAACAATTATTTTTAAGTTATAATCAAGATGAAATAGATATTGAAAAAATTGACTTACAAGCATTTTATACTAGAAATCAAGTTGATGAATTAATTAAAGAACAAAAAGAATTTACATTATCAAAACAAATTAAATTATATGATGATTTAGTTGATGATAATGAAAATGAAATATATAGAGGTCCTGTTAGTAAATTTATTAATAAAGGTTATGTTGCAACTGATTATGATAAAGAAACTGAAACAATGATTTTAGATTGACCTGATGAAATTGGTACATTACCACCCGAAGCATTACAAAATAATCCACAAATTGGTGATTTTACTCATGCACCAACTTGTGATTTTTCTGCTAAACAACAAAAAAGAATTACTGCTAATGAAAATGAAATTACCAAATTAAATAGTGAATTAATTAAAGCAAACGAAAATATTAATGATGTTAAAAATAACTGATTTAATATTGAAACTAGTCCATTATGAAAAAAAATGTCTTCTTTTATTCCTAGTAGTGAATTTGGTAAAACGTATTTAGCAATATGAGGTTATATTTACCAACCCCCTAGTACTCCTACTGATAATTATATATATAGTGATAAAAAAACTATATTTAATTTAGGTGGTGATATTAATAGAACAACACAAACCAGTATTAAGTTAGATGAGTTAATTATAAAAGATAATGTTAAAGTACAATTATTATTCACTAAAAATGGAAATGATATTACTGTGGTTTCCAATGATATTAATTACCAAGCGAGTTCTGTTAAATTATATCAATATATAGGAAAGGGAAAACCAACTGAATTTATAGCAGAAGATAGTATTGAACGTGATTATTATACAAAAATAGAAACTAATAATTTATTAGATAAAAAACAAAATAAATTAATTGCTGGTACTAATATAACTATTGATGAAAATAATAAAATTAGTGCAAGTGGTGGTGGTTCAGTTGATGAAAATAGAATATTTAATAATAAGGAAGATAAAGATAAAAGTACTTATTTAATTAATAATGTTTTAAGTGAAGTAAGTGTTAATGGATTAATTTATGCACAAGAACCAAATATGAATAATGATAATAAAATACCAAATAAAAATATGTTGATGATAAAATACCTAATTTAGATAATTATTATAAAAAAGAAGAAGTAAATAAAAAATTAGAAGATACAAAAGCATTATTTCGAATTGCTTTTTCTATGAATGCTATTGGTCAAGAAATTCCTAATTTAGAAACTACTAATAAAACTATTGCTGGTGCTATTAATGAAAATAAATCAAATATTAATAAAAAACAAGATAAAGAAAATTGAAAAATAATAGGTAAAAGTCTTGATAATCGTACATGAGAAGATTTTGCTCTTAGTTTTAATAAATATTATAGAGTATTTATAACATGAGAAAAACCACCATTTAATCAAGTAAATACAAAAATAAAAGTAGAATTTAAAACTGGTAATTATTTAGGTGGTAATTCTGGTGATAAAATTTTTCTTACAAAAGGTGAAATTGAAGGAGTTGAAGCAAATTTATATTTAATTGTAGTAAAAGGTAATAATTGAAAGTTAATTATAAATGGTGGAAATAAAGAATATGGAAATATATTTTCATTAGAAGAATTACAAAATACTATTAAAGTAGATATTACACCAAAATTAAAAATTAATTCAAGAAGTTTAGAAACTAATGAAATAGAAGAAAATATTTGAGATATTGAATTAAAAAATAATCCAACACCAAGTCCAAGTAAAGATAATTGAAAAGAAGTAGGAACAAAAGAAAAAAATCAATGAGATAATTGACAAATTACTTATAATTTTATAGTTAATAAACGATACAGAGTTTATTATTCTTGAAATATATATAATCCAGTTTTTGCAATTCAAGAATTTATTATAACTGATAATAAAATAGCAGGTGTAGAAATAGAAGTCTTTAACAATAATAGTAATGTATTAGTTTTATCAGTTAATCATGCAAAATTTATTACTATTTATTCTTTAAAAGGTAATGATAAAGGAAATACATGAAAATTAGAAGAATTACAGGAATAATATTATGTTTTTTAAAATTATAAAAATTATTTTAGGTTTAATTGGAGTAATTCTATCATCAGCAACAGCGGGTTTAATTATATTTATTATTGTAAAAATCATATTAAAAATTAATCAAATATTTTAAAAAAAGGTGGTGAATATTATGTTAAGTCTATTTAAAAGAAAAGAAAAAAGTAATATTAGTGATAATCAAAATGAAAAAGTAAAATTTTTAACTAATAAAAATAAAAGTACTCATGCTTCAATTTTAAATTATTTTGGTTTTAATGATTTTAACCATGAAACTTATTTTACTGATTTTGTAGCAGAAAATAATGCTAATTTATATAATGCTCCATTAGATATTAATAATGAAACTATTAAACAATATTTAATTCAACAAGAATTTTACAGAAAAAATTGAAATTCAATTTTTAAATTAAGTAAATTAGGAATTAGTGCTTATTTAATTTATATTGCTAATGATGACTTATATTTTCAAGTAGTAGATATACAACAAAGAGTTTATGACATTACTGGTAAATTAATTCAATGTACTATTTTTTATGATAGTTATCAACAAAATGCACAAACTGTAAGATTATTTGAAGTTTATACACTAAATAATGAACAAGTAACAATTAACCGTGCAATTTATAGTATTAGTGATAATAAAAAACAATTTCCATTAGATTTTAAATCATACATTAATAATCCTAATTTAGCACAAGAACAAATACTAAATATTAACTATATACCAATAGCAATTATGCGAAATAAAGCAAATGAATTAGCAGATTGTGATAAAGTAATGGATAAAATTAAAGCATTAGATGTTATTTATGAACAAATTGTTTTAGATACCATTTTAAATTCACCTAAATTTATATTTAGTCAAACTTATGGTAATGTTCAATCAGCATTAGAAGAAGCAGTAAGAACTTTGGTTACTAAAAACTACATATTTAAAAGTGGCGGAGATAATAATGAACAAAATGAAAATATCAATATGACAAATAGCAATTTTAAAGGTAAAAATTTAACTGATATATACGATTGAAATGTTAATGAAATATTTAAACGTTGTGGTATTCATATACCAAGTCAAAAGAAATCTGCACAACAATCAGTTCCCGAAAGTACAGCAGTAAATATTTCAACTATTAATTATATTGAACAAAAATTATGACAATTTAATATTGATATTCTTAAATTTATTCAAATATTAGTACGTATTGATAAAGATTTATTAACTAGTAAAACATTTAATATTAATGATGAACAAGAAATTAATAATTTAACTGTTAAATTAAAATTATTTAATCCCAAAAATAACCAATTAATAGGAGAAAACAATGGAAAACAACAACAAACCACAAACGAAGTTTCCACAGAAACAGAAACAAACTAAACTTAATCAAGCAGAATTAGAAAATGATTATTTAATTGATAATATTCCTTATGACTTTACTAATATGATGCGTGCTACTAGTGACCCAGATATTAATAGAGCATACGATGAATTTAAAAAAAGAACAATTTATATTTATGAAATTGAACGTTTATTTAAAAATGGCTTTTCTCCCTTTATGTACTATTTTAATTTTATCACATAAATGCTGAGAAAAGCCTATCTACGGACTTCTCCCCACATTTTTAAATCAAACATAGCATTACAGTTTCAAAACTAGGTATCTTGTTGAATTTATATGCAGCTTCTTTAGCATATAAATGAACATGATGTTTTGCAACTTTGATATGTGTTTTAAATGTTCTTCTTATATGTTTTCAAACTGATTCAATTTGGTTGGTATTTACACCAATTTTTGAAACATAGCGATCTTGATGGTTAACTGTTTCATGCTTAGTGAAAACTGATTTAAAATCGCAATATCCTTTTCAAGAATCAGTATATACAAGACATTTTGAAGAAATGTGGTTTTTTGCAAACTGCAAAAGATTTTTACTCTTTGCGTTTTTCAATACTTTCACAATTAAATTATTGGTTGTTTTTTGATAAATGCCAACAATCAAGGTTTTATTCACCAAGGATCTTCCTTGTTTTTTAAAACCCATATGTGAAAGATACATTTCATCAATTTGCACTGTACCTTCAACAATAAATTGAGGTTTTTGTTTTGCAATACGTGTTCTGATTTTATGAGTCATTCTTCAAGCAGTTTTCAAAGTCACTCCCAATTCTTTTGCAATATCTGTTGATGGAATTCCATGTTTGGTGTTTATTCATCTAAAGATAAGATAAAACCAAGATGTTAAAGATGTTTGTGACCTTGAAAATATGGTGCCTGTGAGAATGCTAAATGTTTGATTACATTTTAAACATCTCATTCTTTTTAAATCAGAAGTATTCAAATTAAAACTAAAACACCTAATACATTTGTTTTCTTTCAAATTTGCTATATATGCAAGACATTGCTGTTCAGTTTGAAAAGCATTGTTGAATTCATTCAGTTTCATTATTCCCTCCACAAGTACATGTGGGGAGAAGTCCGTTAAAAATAATGAAAATAATAGTTTAAGATTTTCAGCAAATACTATTAAAATAGGTTTTATTGATATTGATAAAGTATTAAAAACTACTGCTGTTGAAACATCAGACTTTACTATGCAATTAAATCAAAGAGCAAGTACTAATATTAATGATAATACTATTGAATATAGTATGACTGATATTAAAAATTTAATATTTCAAGAAATAAATTTATTAAATCAATTTAAGTTATATGCAGTTAGTATAAATGAACCTTTAACTGAAAATAATATTGATAATTTATATATAATTAATAATTATTCACAACCTTATCAAAATCCAAAAACAAGAAGTACTAAAAGTATAACTATTATTAAAATTAAAGATTTTAAAACAAGAGATGGTTATCCAATCATTATTAAATTACAAAAACCATTAGATAAAGATACAAAAGTTACTGGTTTAAAAATTAAAGCCCCTAGAAGCATGATTTTTGGCAATATAAAGGTACTTGGTGAAGTTGACAATATGGAAGTATACCCAAAGTTATTTGTTAAAAATAAGATAGCATTTCCGCTGTTATCAATGCCTATTGAAACTCAACCAAAAGTTAGAATTTTACAACAATGATTTAGTGAGCAAATATTACCTTGAAATTTAGCAAAACAATTCATAGGACAAGAAAAATCAGTTTTAGATTTAATTGCTATTGGTGGAGGAACTGAAACAAGAAAAGAAATTATTAATAATGCAAAAATAACATATGCAAAAATTGGTAAATATGATGGACCAGCACCAGTACCTAAAAAATTAGATGATTTTGAAATGAAAAAGAATGAACAATATATATTATATAGTCATAGAGAACCAACCCCACCATATCCTAGTAAATATATTGCTATTGAGTTATCACAGAACTTTAATTCAATTGAAATTGAAGTAAATGATAAACCACCAATTGATAGTTTACAAAAAGTATTATTAGATATGTTAACTTATACATATAATTATAATAGGAATTTTGACGGATTTAATCCAAAAAGTGATAAATTACAACCAATTGGAGAATTAAGGCAAAAATTTGAGGGACAAAAACCGGAAGAAGTTGTTACTAATTTATTTAAACAGTGAAAATTAGATTATCCAAATTATGTTAATTTACCAAAAGTACAAATACTTAAAAAATTAGTTATTATGTTATCTAACAATATTTATTCTAGTATGTCCATTAATAAAGGTTTAAATGATGATAATAAGATTTTATTACCTTATTACTTTGAATTAAAATCAAATCCCATTCATACAAATAATGATGATATTTGAGAATTTAAAGATGTAAAAGTAATATTAAAATCTGATTATTTTGATTTTATAGATATGAATAATATTAAACTAAAAAATAATGATATTAGTCAAAATCAATTATTTAAACTAGATGATAATCAATTTAACTGACTATCCATAACTAATGAATTAGAAAGTAATAATATTCCTTCATTAATTCCTGCAGATTGAACACTTGGTAATGGCGAATATGGTAAGTATTTTACAAGAACAATTATCGAAAAAAATAAAATTGAAAATGCTTTAAATTTATATGGTTCAAATAAATCACAATTATTTTCTAAATTGGAATTTTATAAAGAAATACGGACTTCTCCCCACATGTACTTGTGGAGGAAACAATGAAATTGAATGAGTTCAATAATACTTTTCAAACTGAAAAACAATGTCTTGCATATATAGCAAGTTTGAAACAAATCAAATGTAGTAGGTGTTCTAGTTTTAATTTGAATACTTCTAATTTAAGAAGAATGAGATGTTTGAAATGTCATCAAACATTCAGTATTCTCACGGGCACTATATTTTCAAAGTCACAAACACCTTTAATATCTTGGTTTTATCTCATTTTTAGATGAATAAACACCAAACATGGAATTCCATCAACAGATATTGCAAAAGAATTGGGAGTGACTTTGAAAACTGCTTGAAGAATGACTCATAAAATCAGAACACGTATTGCAAAACAAAAACCTCAATTTATTGTTGAAGGTACAGTGCAAATTGATGAAATGTATCTTTCACATATGGGTTTTAAAAAACAAGGAAGATCCTTGGTGAATAAAACCTTGATTGTTGGCATTTATCAAAAAACAACCAATAATTTAATTGTGAAAGTATTGAAAAACGCAAAGAGTAAAAATCTTTTGCAGTTTGCAAAAAACCACATTTCTTCAAAATGTCTTGTATATACTGATTCTTGAAAAGGATATTGCGATTTTAAATCAGTTTTCACTAAGCATGAAACAGTTAACCATCAAGATGGCTATGTTTCAAAAATTGGTGTAAATACCAACCAAATTGAATCAGTTTGAAAACATATAAGAAGAACATTTAAAACACATATCAAAGTTGCAAAACATCATGTTCATTTATATGCTAAAGAAGCTGCATATAAATTCAACAAGATACCTAGTTTTGAAACTGTAATGCTATGTTTTATTTAAAAATGTTGGGAGAAGTTCGTAGATAGGCTTTTCTCAGCATTTATGTGATAAGATTTAAAAATAGTACATAAAGGGAGAAAAGCCAAGAAATATTACAAATTGATAATAATACTGAATTTGAATTACAAATTGAAAATCCGATTAATAATTTAAATCGAATTGAAATTAGTGGGATATTTGGTTCTGGAAATTATGATTTAATTTTAATAACTAATAAACAAGAAATAAATTTAACTAATATTAGTTTATTTGATAAGTATAACGAAAATATTTCTTATATAAATTTAGAAATTTAGATTATTTAGAGGCTTTTTAATAATCTGTGTATCTTTGTTTTACAAAGTTACTAATTTAGATTAATTCTGTCTTCAAATTTTATCATAAAATGAGCAATTGCTGTATTTCAATTTTGAATAGGCAATGTTCATTTTTTTGTTATATTTTCAATTGCCAAGTAAAATATTTTGAAAACTGCCATATCATTAGGAAAAACTTTTTTATTTCTGATGATTTTTCGTAATTGACTATTAACAGATTCAATAGCATTTGTAGTATAAATCACTCTTTTGATTTCTACTGGATAACTAATAAAAACCATTAAATTATCTCAATTTTTATATCAAGATTTAGTAATTTGAGGATATTGTTTATTTCATTTACTTTCAAACGATTCTAAAGCTTGCATTGCTTGTTCTTCACTACATGCACTATAAATTGGTTTTAAATCTGCAACTAGACCTTTTCGATGTTTGTATGAAACATATTTTAAACTATTTCTAATTTGATGAACAATGCATAATTGATGTTCTGTTTTAGGATAAACTGATTGTATTGCTTCTGACATGCCTGTTAAATTATCACTACAAGCAATAAGAATATCATTTAAGCCACGATTTTTCATTTCTGTGAAATTAGATAATCAAAACTTAGAACCTTCATTTTCACTAATTCATAATCCTAAAACATCTTTTTTGCCTTCTAAATCAACTCCTAATGCTATATAAACTGATTTGTTAATAATCCGTTTATCTTGTCGTACTTTAACTACTATACAATCAAAATAAACAATAGGATAAATACTTTCTAATGGTCGATTTTGTCATGCTTTAACATCATCAATAACATCATCAGTAATTTGACTAATAACACTTTCACTAATATCAGCACCATGATATAACTCTTGCAACTGCATTCTAATGTCAGATAATGTCATTCCTTTTGCATACAAGGAAAGAACTTGTTGATCAAAACCATCAAATCTTCTTTGCCTTTTAGGAACTATTACAGGAGTAAAATTACTATTGCGATCTCTTGGTACATCAATTTCAATTTTACCTTGTTGAGTTATTAATTTTTTTGAACTTGTACCATTACGAGCATTTTCAGTAGTACTATGTTGATTTTTTTCATATCCTAAATAATTTTGCATTTCAGAATTCAACATTTTTTCAACTAATCTTTTTGTTAATTCTTTATATAAACCGCCAGGTTTAAAAACTGTTGTTAAATCTTCAGTATTTTCTAGTAATAAATCTACTGCTTTTGATATTGGATCATTATTATTAAAGTTATCTTTTTTAGCCATCTGTAACTCACTCTTTCTAGTCATTTAATTATATTTACTAGAATTAATTAAACATAGTTATTTTTGTAAGTTACACAGATTACTAAACATTTCCTATTATCTAAATTTTGTTTGAATGGTACTGCCATTTTTTATTTTCCTTCCTTATAATTTATTTTTATTTTTATAATCCAATAAAGAATTTTTTATTGAATTTGGTTGATTTGTTATTATTGTTTGTGGTTTACCACCTGTATTAATTGTTTGTTTAAATACTGGTTGCTCTTTAATCATTTTTTTAATAGTTTCTTCAATTTTTGAATTTTCTAAATTA
This sequence comes from Spiroplasma ixodetis, assembly GCF_027923845.1. GTDB lineage: Bacteria > Bacillota_I > Bacilli_A > Mycoplasmatales > VBWQ01 > Spiroplasma_E > Spiroplasma_E ixodetis_A. The sequence continues at coordinate 849,139 of NZ_AP026933.1, read as the reverse complement.
TTAGTTTTAAATTTTAAAAAATCATAAAATTCAGTTTTAACTTGATATTTTTTAAATATATTAATTATTTCTTTTTCTTTAATTTCTTGATTAAGTTTATTTAATTTATTTTCTGCTTCATTAACTTTATTTTCTATTTCTTGTTGAGCATTATTTTCATTTAAAGGTTCAGTTGTTTGTTGAACATTATTTTCATTTTCTAACATTTACATCACCACTTTATTATTTATTTTCTTTATTAATCTTTTCATTTAATTTTGATAATTTTTTTTGATGTTTTATAATTTTGTTATTTGCTCTAACATGTTTTGGAGTTGTGATAAATCTTTTTAACAAAACAATAATTTCTCTGCAAATTAATGTTCCAACACTTGTTCCAATAATTATTAATTCATTTAAAAATTCTTTCATATCAATATTTTCCTTTCAATTATTTATTTTTTAATTATTCATCAAATTGACCACCATTAATTCTTTCAATCATCGATTTTGAATTACTTATAATGCTTACTAATAAGGCAATTTCTTTATTTAATTGTTCCATTCTCTCTTTATATGTCTGAATTTCATTATTATAATATTCAAGTATTTTTTCTTTATTCATAAATTATTCACCTCCTTTATAAACTCATGTGATTATAATCTCAATTTAATGAAGTATTATCGTGGTTTAATGGTACTTCGCTCATATTATCACTACCATATTGACTAGTTGTTTCACTATTAATGGCAAATCTAGTATCATTAATTAATCTTGAAGTTTCATTATTAAATGATGTTTCTTGCATTTCTTCAATATGATTAGTTGTTTTCATTGGTAATAAATTATGGATTATTTCACTTGCACCAGCAATTATGGTAGGTACTGCATAAGCATTATTAAAATCATTATTAATACCCATAGTAACACCACTTGATATTAAACATCCACCAGTAGCCATATTACAAATTTTTCTTATTGTTTCAAATTTATTAGGTATTAGCTCAGTTAATCCACTAATAAGATTTGAAATACCATAAACATTTAAACTAATATATGTATCTCAATCCATTAATGACTGATTTTCTTGTTTATTTAATAGTAATCATGGAGGACCTTCTGTTGTAGTTGTAGTAGTTATTGGAGTTGGTGTTGTTGGAATAATAGGATTAATATTATTTTCTGTTCATTTACTATAATTTGCTAAACCAATTGTTCCTAAACCTAGTAATATTTTTTTACTACTATTAATTAGTTTAGTTTTAGTATTTGGTCTTTGATTTAAATTTCATATATCTAAACCTAATTTTTTACCAAATAATAAACTATTAATTGAACCTAATACTGGATTTGCAATTACTTGACCATAATAAGCAGTTGTACCAATCATTGCACAAATTGGACTTATTCCAGTTCTAATTAATTTAGTTAAAGTATAATTATTTGTTTCCATTTTTATTCTCCTTTAATTTCTAATTTTTTAACTGCTACTTTAATTCAACCTTGATATACATCATTATCACCAACTATTAATGCAACATTACTTTCGGGATCAGAAACAATTATGTGTTTGGATTTAACATTTGGGTATTGTCTTAAAATAATTGTTCTAATATCATTACTTGTATGAATTGCTTTTGGAAATGGTGATAATATTTCAATTTCATCTTTATTTTCAAACAAAGTAGGTAATATAATCATTAATTATTCTCCTTATTTTTAATTTGATTAGCAATTTCACTTAATATTTTTAATACTTTATATTCATTTTTTAATTCTTTAAGGCTTTTCTCCCTTTATGTACTATTTTTAAATCTTATCACATAAATGCTGAGAAAAGCCTATCTACGAACTTCTCCCCACATTTTTAAATAAAACATAGCATTACAGTTTCAAAACTAGGTATGTTATTGAATTTATATGCAGCTTCTTTTGCATATAAATGAATATGATGTTTTGCAACTTTGATATGTGTTTTAAATGTTCTTCGTATATGTTTTCATACTGACTCAATTTGGTTGGTATTTACACCAGTTTTTGAAACATAGCCATCTTGATGGTTAACTGTTTCATGCTTAGTGAAAACCGATTTCAAATCGCGATATCCTTTTCAAAAATCAGTATGTACAACACACTTTGAAGAAATGTGGTTTATTGCAAACTGCAAAAGATTTTTACTGTTTGCGTTTTTCAATACTTTCACAATCAGATTGTTGGTTGTTTTTTCATAAATACCAACAATCAAGGTTTTATTCAACAAGGATCTTCCTTGTTTTTTAAACCCCATATGTGAAAGATACATTTCATCCATTTGCACTATGCCTTCAACAATGAATTGAGGTTTTTGTTTAGCAATGGCACTTCGGATTTTATGACCCATTCTTCAAGCTGTTTTCAAGGTCACTCCCAATTCTTTTGCAACATCAGTTGATGGAATTCCATGTTTGGTATTTATTCATCTAAAAATGAGATAAAACCAAGATATTAAAGGTGTTTGTGACTTTGAAAATATAGTGCCCGTGAGAATACTGAATGTTTGATGACATTTCAAACATCTCATTCTTCTTAAATTAGAAGTATTCAAATTAAAACTAGAACACCTACTACATTTGATTTGTTTCAAACTTGCTATATATGCAAGACATTGTTTTTCAGTTTGAAAAGTATTATTGAACTCATTCAATTTCATTGTTTCCTCCACAAGTACATGTGGGGAGAAGTTCGTTCTTTAATAATAAATATTAAAAATATTATTAGTGTTATACTTGTTATTAATATTGGTACTATTAATAAAATTTTTCATAATATCATTTTTTACTCTTTTCATTTTTTAAATCATTTAACATTTATTGAACAAAATGCACGATTTTTAGGAATATTTAAAGTATTAAAGATTTGACCAGTTACTATAATTTCATCGTTTTTGTTTAATAAAATACATCGGTTATAAAGCTTTGGATTGTTAAAAATTAAAGTAACATAGTTTAATCCATTTCATTGTCCACGAACACTATAATATAATCCTTTATTACCTTTTTCGTAATATTTTGCTTCAATAGTGTTACTCAGTTTTACTATTAATTTGACATAATTGGCTTTATCTTTCATTTTTATAATTCCTTAAATAATATTTAATATGCTTATATGCATCTTGTTCATGTTTTGTTAATTTTATATTTCCTTTATAATTTTCTATTTTGTTTTTATTTTTTGGTTCACTTTCTAAATAATCTCAATTCATAACATCTTCTGCTAATACTATTAAAGCACCAATAATTTTAGGAGTTGCTAATGGATTTGTTAATAATTGTTTTGAATTTAAAAAGAAATTTTCTACAATAACTAATATTTTTTTATTATCAAAATGTTTTTTAATTAATAAAAAGTATTCTTTAAATAGATTTTTGCTTTTTAAAACTGTTTTAGTTTTAAATGTTTCATTAAAAACAATATTATTAGTTTTATTTGAGTATATAATAATTCCATTACTACCAATACCAGCAGGGTCAATTCCAATAATTAAGTCATATTGCATTAATCAAATTAACCTCTAACAATTGTTTTAATAATTTCTAAATCACAATTACTTCAGCAATATTTACATTCTTCGATAAACTCTTTATGTCCACAAACTAAATTATTTTTTTGTAAACTATCAATTTGTTTGATTAATCCTACTTTATATTCAATAATCTTTTTTTTCCATTATGTAAATCATCCCTTTTCAATTATTTTTGCTGTTTGTTTAAGGTATTTAGGTATTTTGTTATAACAACTGTCACATATTAAATAAGGTATTGGTCAATTTTTATATTTAATAGTTTTAGTAGAATTATTAATACATTCTTTTCAAACTTTATCCATACAAACTCTTAATTCACATTTTTTATTTTTATTATTCATAGTTTTTTTTTCTTTATAAATAAAATATCTTTTCATTATGAGTTGAAATATGTTTATAAGAAGTGACTATATAATTAATTGACAAATCATTATGGTTATATGGATTATTTAGTTTAAAACCTTTTCTGTTTTCTTCTCATGTAACATTATATTTAAAACAAGGATTAGTAATCTTTGTTTTACTATCAGTTATTTCACCAATAAATCAACTATTATGCTGTTCATAAAATGTTAATGGTTCAAGTTTTATATCATTAAGATAATATTCTTTGGGTGTTTCTAGTTTATTAACAGTTATTTTCTGTTCAGAAATATATGGTTCTAATAATTTTGTTAATTCATCACCATTTAATTCTCTTTTAATATTTTCAGAATTAAAAACCCAATATGTGTAATTATTATCAACAATAAAAGAATTATTTTTAATCATTCATTTTGGAAGCGATAATTTATATTCAACATAATCAATAAGAATAGATTGTGGTTTATCTTTAACAATTTGTTCTTTTTTAAATTCTATTTGCATAATAATCCTTTCCTAATATGTCCTGTTGCTTCTAGCATAAAGGACATATATTTTGATTTTTAAATTATTAATAATACTATTATTAGTTTTATTCATTCCAGAAATTCTGGGCTCAAAAATAAATTGTGAAATTTTAAAAAACATTGAGGCATTCGATTCAATATTTATTTAATTTGTGTTAAACAAATTAATATTCTAATTGAACTGGCACCGCTCAATTTTTTTTACAAGTTTGAAATTTATTTTCTCGCCCAAAAATTTTTCAAAAAAAATAAAAAATAAAACCAACACTTGCTCACTGGTGAGTGGCAAGGTTGGTTAAATAAAGAATAGAATTAATACAATAGGTCCCTACAACAGGTCTATATATACTAGTTTCCAATTCGCTCCCACCCCAAGAATTACCATTAAATGGTTAGTATATTTTATTAGGCATCATCCACTTTTTATTTATCCATGCAAGTCCACATGTTCTAGCTACTATTTTTAACAACTGTGTTGTAGTTCACTTTTTTAGTTCCTTAACACGTGTTGATAATAGTATTAAAGAGGGTTATTAAAAATTTTAAAATTTTACAATTACAAAAAAAGACAAGAATTTTATTCTCGTCTTTTGTCATTTATTTTTAATTCAAGGGTTTAAAAAAGAAAGGAGCTATTTAAGGGAAATGAGTTGTTATCGACATCTTCGGTACGCTCCCTTTTTTTTCAATATGTTTATTTTTTTCCTTTTTAAATAAAAGAAGTTTTTCTTTAAAGAAAAAAGAAAAAAATACAAAAATAATTGAAGCTATAGCAAAAAAATGAGCAATTAATCATATAATTCAGAATTTATTAATATTTAAACTGAAAAGAAAAGTTGAACACAATATTGTGATAATTAGTGACAATGTTAAAAATACTAATAAAATTTCTTTTTTATTAGTAACTCATATTGGCATAATAAAAATAAATAGAATTATACTAGTAATTGGTCAAATCATAATTTGAATTGAAGTATTCATAATTTTGGCAACAAATGAGTTTTGAGATTTAGGAAAAAAATTATTAGTCATAAACATTAGTCAAACTAAAAATAAAAATAAAGAAGCAATTGTTAAAGTTATTTTGCTAATTAATAAAATTTGTTTTAATTTATTTTTTTCCATTTCACTCACCATTTAATAATAAGTTTTGTAATCTGGCATCAAAATGCCAGATTACAAAAAAACCTAATTATAATACTTTATCATAAGTATACTAAAATATTTTAAAAAATATTATTCTTTGTTATTTTCTTTTCTTTTTTGTTTTTTATGACTTTTAAAATCCATTATGACAAAGAAAATAAAAAGACCAATAATACTTACTAAAGAAATTACCATTAAAATAATTGCTCCAACATCCATGTTTTTTAACCTCTTTCAGTTTTTGTTTTTATTTTAAATAATTTATTAAAACCATTATGAATATTTTTATGATAAGTTAAGATAAAAGTTAAAAGTAAAACTAATCCAACACCAAGTGTTAGACCAACTGTACCATAGACAAAATTAGCATTGATAATATTAATAATAAAATCATAGATACCAGTAGCAATATTAATTAAAATTAAAATTGGTGCGATAATTAAAATTACTATTTTATATCCTTTTGTTCATTTCATTCATGAATTTTCATTATTATATAATTTTAATGTATCATATAATTTTCAGCCATATGGACTAATACCAATTAATAAAATAAACCCAATTATTAGTAATCAAATTTGTGCTACTCAGATTGCTAGCCCATTAAACAGCGCTGGTGAATTACTAAAGGTAAATAATACTGATACTGCCATTGCTCCTAATAATGATATTGCTAATGCTTGTTTGCGCTTTAAATGAATTTCATATTCTAGACCATTTACCATTGATTCAACTTGACCAATTAGTGAGGACATACCCGCAAAGAAAAGTGTAACAAAAAATAATATTGCTAAAATATTTCCTAAAATAGGAACTTGATTATTAATAATAGCAAATAATTTTGGTATTACTTGGAAAATCAAAGCAGGACCTGCTTGAAATACATCTTTAATATCAGTTTTACCTTGATTTTGAGCAATTGCACCTATTGAATTAAAAACAATAATTGTTGATAATATACCAATAACGCTAGTACCAAAGGCTACTACAAAAGCTTGATTAGTACTATCTTGTTTTTCGGGAGCATGAGCTGCATAAATATAAATGGTTCCTGTACATGTTGATAACATAAAGAATGATTGACCAAAAGCATCTTTTCATAATCCAGGATTTAATAATTCTTTAGCATCTAAATCAAACATTACATTTAATCCAAGTTTAGCACCCGATAATGTACTAGTATAAATTGCTAAAATAATAATCATTAAAAATAAAAATGGAATCATAATTTTATTGGCTTTTTCAATTCCTTTTTCAACACCACCTAATAGAATGATACCCAAAATAATTCATACACCAATTGTTGCAAGTAAAATCATTCAATTTAAGTTACCTAGGCTATTTAAATTGCTAATATCTTGATCATTTGTTTGTTGTAAAATATTATGATAAAAATAAGAACCTTTATTTAAATTAGAAGTAAAACTAATAATAATATTAATTAAAGTTCATCCTACTAAAACACTATAATAAGTACTTAGTAAAATAACGGTTGTTGAATGCAATCAAGAGAAAAAAGCACCTTTTTTACCTCCAACCTCACTAAAAAATTCAATATGATTTTTCCGATATTTATTACCAATTGTCATTTCAATAAATAAAACTGGTATTGCACAAATTACCATACATATTAAAAAAGGGATTAGAAAAGCACCATGATGGTTATACATTTGAGTTGGAAATCCTCAAATACCACCTAATCCTACTGCCGAACCCATTACTGAAAGTAAGAATCCTAATTTTGAGATATTTAAGCGTTTTTTTTTCATATTAATAAATGACCTCCTTTATAACAGTTAATTATACAATAAAAAATATGGCTTTTCTCCCTTTATGTACTATTTTAATTTTATCACATAAATGCTGAGAAAAGCCTATCTACGGACTTCTCCCCACATTTTTAAATCAAACATAGAATTACAGTTTCAAAACTAGGTATCTTGTTGAATTTATATGCAGCTTCTTTAGCATATAAATGAACATGATGTTTTGCAACTTTGATATGTGTTTTAAATGTTCTTCTTATATGTTTTCAAACTGATTCAATTTGGTTGGTATTTACACCAATTTTGAAACATAGCCATCTTGATGGTTAACTGTTTCATGCTTAGTGAAAACTGATTTAAAATCGCAATATCCTTTTCAAGAATCAGTATATACAAGACATTTTGAAGAAATGTGGTTTTTTGCAAACTGCAAAAGATTTTTACTCTTTGCGTTTTTCAATACTTTCACAATTAAATTATTGGTTGTTTTTTGATAAATGCCAACAATCAAGGTTTTATTCACCAAGGATCTTCCTTGTTTTTTAAAACCCATATGTGAAAGATACATTTCATCAATTTGCACTGTACCTTCAACAATAAATTGAGGTTTTTGTTTTGCAATACGTGTTCTGATTTTATGAGTCATTCTTCAAGCAGTTTTCAAAGTCACTCCCAATTCTTTTGCAATATCTGTTGATGGAATTCCATGTTTGGTGTTTATTCATCTAAAGATAAGATAAAACCAAGATGTTAAAGATGTTTGTGACCTTAAAAATATGGTGCCTGTGAGAATGCTAAATGTTTGATTACATTTTAAACATCTCATTCTTTTTAAATCAGAAGTATTCAAATTAAAATTAAAACACCTAATACATTTGTTTTCTTTCAAATTTGCTATATATGCAAGACATTGCTGTTCAGTTTGAAAAGCATTGTTGAATTCATTCAGTTTCATTATTCCCTCCACAAGTACATGTGGGGAGAAGTCCGAAAAATATTTTATTAAAACCAATTTCAGTAAATAAAATTTTGCGATGTTATTTATTAATAATGTGTATTGAAAAATATATAGAAAATCAAAATTTTATTTTATTAAATAAAATGATATTATTAAAAATAAATAATAAGAAAAAAACAAGGGTTTTGAGTAAATTTTAAAAAATATTAATAAAAAATAAAACTTTTCCTTATATAAGGAAATAATAAAAATTTATTTTTTAGTGTTATTAATTTAATTATTTAAGTTTTTAAAATTATTTTTCATAATTTTAATATTAATGATTATATTACTTTCATTTATTTAATATAGGGTTATAATACAAGAAGTAATAAATAAAGACTAGAGTTTAGCTCATATTTAAGGATTGTAATTCTTAATATGGGTTTTTTTATATTAATTTTATTACTTTAAATTATTTTTTAGAAAGGATGAAAAATATGGATTCATCACCAGCAAGAGGTTATTCTTCTACAGAACAATTATTACCAAATGATTTAATATCAACTAATAATAGAAATAGGGTAGCACCTACTATAAGAGATGTATTACTTACTATTGGTAATTCAATGGTAACTGGGGGTAACTATTTATTATATCAAGATGGAGTATTATCACTAGTACCAGCATTATGTTTTATGGTGGAAGGCGCAGTTAATTCAAAAATTTCGTTAACTAATTTAATATTAAGATATCGAAATATTAATAATGTAAGGATTAATAATTTATTAACAGGAGTAAGTTTTGCAACAGCACCATTATTACCACTAGCAGTAGCTTGACTTAACTGACCAACACCCAATCCAGATACATTACCTGTTACATATGCTTTTATTACAGCAGCAGCAGCTTCAAGTTTAAATCACATAGTGACAATCAGTAAAAAAATATCAGAATGTTGTGTACCTAATAATGAAGAAAATGTAATAAATCAACAACGTAATATATGACAAAAAATAGGTAATACAGCAGCAAGTTTATTAGCACCAATAACTATTGCTAGTGCAATTACTGGTGTTAGTCTTTTTGCATATCATGAATTAAGTAATCCAAATAATAATGATGATGATCAACCATTTTATAAAAAAAGATCAATTGCTTTTTGAGAAACAATAGCTGGTCTTGCAACAGTTGGTACTGGTTTATTAATAAATACTGGAATGGAATTATATGAAAATTGATGTGCGGATGTTAATAATTTTGATGAAGAAGATACTTATGAAAATGTTTCTAGCAGTACATCTTCGCCATCATCATCAAGTTCTGAAGATAGTGATGATAATACTTCATTATTAAATAAATCTTTTAATCCAGAAAAAATTAATAATGGAGAGGAAACACAATCAGTCATGTCAACTTCTCATGTTGTTGAAATACCTGATCCTAAACCACTTAATATAGCAACATTAAATTCTGAAGAACATTTGCCTATTAAACAACGATCTTCAGAACGTCGATTATCAGTTTAATAATATTTAATGTTATAAAAATAAAAAGGTATTCTTAAAAGAATACCTTTTTATACTAATAATTTAATATTAGTGGTGCCCAGAGCGGGACTCGAACCCGCATGATTTCTCGGTAGATTTTGAGTCTACTGCGTCTGCCATTTCGCCATCTGGGCAAAATATAGTTTACTTATTTATAAAAAATGAGGAATACTTCCTCGTCATTAATAAATATATAAAATGGTGCCCAGAGCGAGACTCGAACTCGCACAACTTGTAAAAGTCATCGGATCTTAAGCCCGACGTGTCTGCCATTTCACCACCTGGGCATCAAATGGTGTCCCCGGCAAGGATCGAACTTGCGACACCTCGGTTAAAAGCCGAGTGCTCTGCCGCTGAGCTACGAGGACAAATTAATAAAATATATGGCTGAGGTGGTTGGATTTGAACCAACGCATGACGGCGTCAAAGGCCGTTGCCTTACCGCTTGGCTACACCTCAATAAGTAATATGGTGGAGGGGGAGGGATTCGAACCCCCGAACTCGAAGAGATCTGGTTTACAGCCAGGTGCAGTTGGCCACTTTGCTACCCCTCCATAAATAATAATGGTGCTGATGACAGGAATCGAACCTGCAACCTACGGTTTACAAAACCGTTGCTCTGCCGGATTGAGCCACATCAGCAGGTAAATGGTGGAGTATGACGGACTTGAACCGCCGACCTATTGCTTGTAAGGCAATTGCTCTCCCAGCTGAGCTAATACTCCTTATTTTTTGTTTTATTAGAATTATTTATTCTTAAAAAACCTTAATCATTATAATAGATATTTTTCACATTTACAATTATTTTTTAAAGATAATGTAAAATTATTTTATTTTTAATTATTTTTTAAAAGAAAACTTAAGAGAAAAAACCAAAAAAAGTAATTTTATGTTAAATATTACTATTTTATACCTATTTTCAGTTTTTATATATTTTAAATATAATATTTTTTTAGAGTTTGCTACAATTTTTTTGAGCCATATTTATATTAAAAGAAAGGGAAAATTTATGCAAAAAATTTGAAAAAAATTATCAAAGTTAGATAAAATTAGCTTGGGAGATTGTCAAAAATCCGGAATTTAAATCTTATATAGTCTTATTATATTTTAGACAAGAAATAATTTGGATTTTTATGAAATTGTACATTCATCTTATATTTTTTAAAAGATATTTCAACTAAAATACTTATATTTTTTATTAAATGCTAAACTTATTAAAAAACTTAAGAGGATTTAAAAATGAAAATTAAAACACAAAAAAACAGTTATTAACTTATTAAATTTACATTTTAATATTTTATTTTATTTTGATTTTATTATTAGGTTTATTTCATGGAAAAGAAGTAGTAACTATTAAAAGTAATCATTTTTAAAAATACTTTAATATATGAATATAATGTATTTCTGTATTATATTCATAATTCTTATTTATCTTATTACATTTAAAAATAACCATTTTAATATAAATTAAAATATTATATGTTCTATTACCAAGCATTTCTTTTAAAACATGTCAAATATTTGTTTCAGTATAACAACCAATATTTCATTTTGCACTTTGATTTTCAATACCTTGTTTATTATTTTTAAAATATTTTTTCTTTAATTTTTTATGATTATCTAATTCTTTATATAAAAATTCAATTAATTTTTCATATTGACCATTATTAATTAAATTTTTACAGTGATTATATTCTTTTAAATATTTTCCTTTATTTCCAGCCATTATACCAAGATATAATGTTCTAATTAAATGGAATTTATCTAAAACAAACTGTGCATCTAAATAATCTGCTACATCTTTAATTCATCCTGCACTATCACCACAAATAATAATTTTGGCTTGCTCAATATTTTCATAAAATTTTTGACAATGCTCTTTAATAAATTCAGCAGTCTTTTTAACTCCAATTGCTGTTTTTGTTGGTCTAATAATTGCTTTTACTCTTTTATTTTGTACTTTGTGATTAATGTTATCTGTATATGTTACTATTAATCGCATAGAATGTTTTATACCCTTACGTTTAAAATTTCAAAATTTTCGATGACCATCATCAATTGCTACAAAAATAGGTTGATTTTTTTCTAATTTTACTTTTACTAGATTTGCTTCAATTACTTCTTAAATTTTTAAAAACTCTATGAACAGTACTAACACTAATACCTGCTTTTTTACAAATAGCACAAATATCATGATATCTTTTTCCATCAGCAAAATATTCAATAATAGTTTGTTCAACATCTTCACCAATTCTTTTATATTTAGGTAATTCTAGTCATTCATCAACTAAACAAACACGAACTCATTTTTGTAATTTTTCATCAAAATATTCATAAATTCTTCTTTTATAAGTTACTAATCCATACATTATTTTTCTTGTTCGATATTGATAATCAACAATTTTATATTTCTTTTTATCTCTTGTATTTTTTATTCTTCAATCTCATTTTTCTCATTTTTTTGTTATATGTTCTAAAACTAATTTATCAATTTTTGCACTTTGTTCTCTAAAATTTCATTTATAATTAAAATTCAAATTTACTTCTCCTAACTATTTTAAAAAAATCTAAATTTATTGTAAATATATTTAAAAAATTAATTTACTTAATTATTATATAAACATATAAGTGTAATTTTAAATAAAATTAAAAATATTTAAAAAAACTACTTTCATATTTAAAATATAATAAACAAGTGTAATACAATTAATAGTATAGGTCTTACAAAATAAAAGCCTTTAATTTAGGCGTTATTTTGCATTTAAAAGCATACTGTCAATATTGAATGAAAATTTCCCCAAAAATATTAATCAAAATTAAATTTTATCAATATCACTATTTTTCTACAAAATTAAAAAAATGTTAAAATAAATACATAATTTTAGATATTTTTTTATTAATTTTAGGCTTTTCTCCCTTTATGTACTATTTTAATTTTATCACATAAATGCTGAGAAAAGCCTATCTACTTCAAAACTAGGTATCTTGTTGAATTTATATGCAGCTTCTTTAGCATATAAATGAACATGATGTTTTGCAACTTTGATATGTGTTTTAAATGTTCTTCTTATATGTTTTCAAACTGATTCAATTTGGTTGGTATTTACACCAATTTTTGAAACATAGCCATCTTGATGGTTAACTGTTTCATGCTTAGTGAAAACTGATTTAAAATCGCAATATCCTTTTCAAGAATCAGTATATACAAGACATTTTGAAGAAATGTGGTTTTTTGCAAACTGCAAAAGATTTTTACTCTTTGCGTTTTTCAATACTTTCACAATTAAATTATTGGTTGTTTTTTGATAAATGCCAACAATCAAGGTTTTATTCACCAAGGATCTTCCTTGTTTTTTAAAACCCATATGTGAAAGATACATTTCATCAATTTGCACTGTACCTTCAACAATAAATTGAGGTTTTTGTTTTGCAATACGTGTTCTGATTTTATGAGTCATTCTTCAAGCAGTTTTCAAAGTCACTCCCAATTCTTTTGCAATATCTGTTGATGGAATTCCATGTTTGATGTTTATTCATCTAAAGATAAGATAAAACCAAGATGTTAAAGATGTTTGTGACCTTGAAAATATGGTGCCTGTGAGAATGCTAAATGTTTGATTACATTTTAAACATCTCATTCTTTTTAAATCAGAAGTATTCAAATTAAAATTAAAACACCTAATACATTTGTTTTCTTTCAAATTTGCTATATATGCAAGACATTGCTGTTCAGTTTGAAAAGCATTGTTGAATTCATTCAGTTCTCATCAAAAGTAATAGTTTTAACAATATTTTTAAGTTGAATAATTGATAAATAATAGAATATATTTTTATTAAATAACTTTAGTAGTTTTGTTTTTAACTAACATTGCTAAAGTAAATCGTGATACTCTTTCAACTAAAGTTATTAAACATGATTTACTTTTACCTCTTGATGATACTATAGTATCTCCTTCTCAATGACCAAGAGTTATGCGATCATTAACATTATTATCTCGTTCTTTAATTGATTTACCATTAAATTTACCACGATTTTCTTGAGATCTTCGTTTTTTACCTTTTCTTCTTAAATTTTTACTAGTAACTTTATCAAATAATCCAGAATAAATTCAATTGTAAATTGTTTTAAAGCTGATAGCTCATTGTTTATGAAAATTTTTAATTCTGCCATAAATTTGTTCAGGTGATCAGCCCAATAATAGTTTTTGTTGTATATATTTGACTAAATCTTTATATTTAAACTTATGAAAAATAATATGTGTTTTTTTTCTATTTACAGCTTTATTTTGTGCAATTAATGAAAAATAATGATCATTATCTTTATTTCTATTAACTTCTCGAATAATAGTACTAATACTTCGATTAAGATTTTTAGCTATTTCACTAATTTTAACTTTAAATTTCAATTGATTCTCAATATAAATTCTTTCATCTATCCCAATATGTTTATAACTCATATAAAAACTCCTTACTTTTTCTAAACTAAATTTAGCATTATGAAATTTTTATATGAGAATTTTTTGCAATTTTATTTACTTGCACTTACAAGTATAATTCAGCTAATAATGTAAGAGAAAATTTTTATTTAGAAGAAATTAAAAAATTAATTTTTGATTTTAAATTAGAAACTAAAATGTTAAACACAAAACTTAAAAAATCAGAAATTTTTAAAGCGGTAGAAAATAAATTATGTTCAATTTGAGAAAATCCTTATTATTGAAGACAAAAACAAGCATATGAAGAACTAATTGCAGAAATTATATAGCAAAATTAGTTAATAAAAAAGAACCTAATGGTTCTAAATTTGCACTAGGTTTGGTTACCCAGCAGGATATTTCTACCCCTCAAGCAATATTATAATATCATTAATATAAACATTTGTCAAATTTGAAAGGAAAATTATAGTGTCAAATGAAAATATAAATAAATCAATTGATTTATTTTATAAAAATATGAATATTTATATTTTACATCGTTCTAATGAATTAGACCATGAAAAAGGTAGACCTGCTATTTTATTAAAATATCGGACTAAAGTGTCTCTAGTATGAATTGGAACACATAAAATAGATAAAAAAACAAAAGAAAAACCACTTGTAATAATTATTAATAGGCTTTTCTCCCTTTATGTACTATTTTAATTTTATCACATAAATGCTGAGAAAAGCCTATCTACGGACTTCTCCCCACATTTTTAAATCAAACATAGCATTACAGTTTCAAAACTAGGTATCTTGTTGAATTTATATGCAGCTTCTTTAGCATATAAATGAACATGATGTTTTGCAACTTTGATATGTGTTTTAAATGTTCTTCTTATATGTTTTCAAACTGATTCAATTTGGTTGGTATTTACACCAATTTTTGAAACATAGCCATCTTGATGGTTAATTGTTTCATGCTTAGTGAAAACTGATTTAAAATCGCAATATCCTTTTCAAGAATCAGTATATACAAGACATTTTGAAGAAATGTGGTTTTTTGCAAACTGCAAAAGATTTTTACTCTTTGCGTTTTTCAATACTTTCACAATTAAATTATTGGTTGTTTTTTGATAAATGCCAACAATCAAGGTTTTATTCACCAAGGATCTTCCTTGTTTTTTAAAACCCATATGTGAAAGATACATTTCATCAATTTGCACTGTACCTTCAACAATAAATTGAGGTTTTTGTTTTGCAATACGTGTTCTGATTTTATGAGTCATTCTTCAAGCAGTTTTCAAAGTCACTCCCAATTCTTTTGCAATATCTGTTGATGGAATTCCATGTTTGGTGTTTATTCATCTAAAGATAAGATAAAACCAAGATGTTAAAGATGTTTGTGACCTTGAAAATATGGTGCCTGTGAGAATGCTAAATGTTTGATTACATTTTAAACATCTCATTCTTTTTAAATCAGAAGTATTCAAATTAAAATTAAAACACCTAATACATTTGTTTTCTTTCAAATTTGCTATATATGCAAGACATTGCTGTTCAGTTTGAAAAGCATTGTTGAATTCATTCAGTTTCATTATTCCCTCCACAAGTACATGTGGGGAGAAGTCCGTATTAATAAAATAAAAGGTTATTATTATTCCAGTGGCATTGAAAGAGTTAGAAGTAAAGATTTAGTTGGAAGATGAATTAATTTTGAAACTAATGATAGTTATTTTTTAACTACCAATGAACAACAGAAATTAATTTCTAAATTTGTTAGTTTTACATTAGAACAAGATCCATATGTAAAACTAAAAGAATTGGAATTAAAACTTCAAAAAAAGATAAAGAAAATCAGCAACTTAAAAAGCAAATTTGTGTACAGACTTTAAAACTGAAAAATCGTAATCATGGATAAATTTCTTTACTAAAAACCAATATGTGAAAAATTAATTTTTAAATCATGTAAAATTATAGTAAGAAAATTTAGGGGGTAAAAATATGTCAAATAAAGTTAAAAGACCAATGAATGCTTATATGCTTTTTAGTAAAGAAAAAAGAGGAGAAATTATTCAACAAAAACCTGAACTTAAATCAAAAGTTGCAGAAGTTGCCAAACTTATTGGTAATCATTGAAAAGAAATGTCAAATGAAGAAAAAGATAAATATGTAAAAATAGCAGCAGAAAATAAAAAAAATATATGAAACTGAAAATCAAAAATAAGGATTTTAATAATCTCTGTATCTTTGTTTTACAAAGTTACTAATTTAGATTAATTCTGTCTTCAAATTTTATCATAAAATGAGCAATTGCTGTATTTCAATTTTGAATAGGCAATGTTCATTTTTTTGTTATATTTTCAATTGCCAAGTAAAATATTTTGAAAACTGCCATATCATTAGAAAAAAAACTTTTTTATTTCTGATGATTTTTCGTAATTGACTATTAACAGATTCAATAGCATTTGTAGTAGAAATCACTCTTTTGATTTCTACTGGATAACTAATAAAAACCATTAAATTATCTCAATTTTTATATCAAGATTTAGTAATTTGAGGATATTGTTTATTTCATTTACTTTCAAACGATTCTAAAGCTTGCATTGCTTGTTCTTCACTACATGCACTATAAATTGGTTTTAAATCTGCAACTAGACCTTTTCGATGTTTGTATGAAACATATTTTAAACTATTTCTAATTTGATGAACAATGCATAATTGATGTTCTGTTTTAGGATAAACTGATTGTATTGCTTCTGACATGCCTGTTAAATTATCACTACAAGCAATAAGAATATCATTTAAGCCACGATTTTTCATTTCTATGAAATTAGATAATCAAAACTTAGAACCTTCATTTTCACTAATTCATAATTCTAAAACATCTTTTTGCCTTCTAAATCAACTCCTAATGCTATATAAACTGATTTGTTAATAATCCGTTTATCTTGTCGTACTTTAACTACTATACAATCAAAATAAACAATAGGATAAATACTTTCTAATGGTCGATTTTGTCATTCTTTAACATCATCAATAACATCATCAGTAATTTGACTAATAACACTTTCACTAATATCAGCACCATGATATAACTCTTGCAACTGCATTCTAATGTCAGATAATGAACATCTAGAATAAAGTAGACACAGAATTGTAACCTTTGTGTTAAAAATACTTTAAGGAAGGTGTTCATTTTTTTATGGCTAAATGACTATCAAAAGAAGAAAAGTTAAAAATAATAAAAATAAGTAAAATTAAAACAATTGATAAAACCGCATTAGAGTATGGTATTGGTCGATCATCAATAAAAGAATGAATTAAAGCATATAAATTATTAGGTGAAAAAGGTTTAGAATATGGCAATGGAATTCGTGCTAAAAAAACCAAAAGAACAGGTCGACCCAAATCTTTAAATTTTAATGAAATGACAAAACAAGAATTAATTGAATATATTGAGGCAATGAACGATATAAAAAGTATTTAGAAAAATCGACAAAAAAGAAGAAATATTTTGTGATTTTCTCATTGAAGAAAAAATATCAGATTAGTTATTTATGTTGATTATTAAATGTTTCAAAATCAGGATATTATAAGTGAATTAAGAATGGAATGAATGAATTTAATAAATGAGATACATTTTTAGCTAATATAATTAAAAATATTTTTTATGAATTTCAAGAAATTTATGGTTATAAAATGATAACTTTATGAATTAACAAAATTTATAATTTAAAATTAAAATTTCATATTGTATATAGATATATGAAAAATATGAGTTTAAAAGCTAAGGTTCGCATAAAAAATTTGATTATAGAACTAAATCAGGAAGTTTAAGATATGATAATTTATTAAAACGTGATTTTTCAACTACTAATTTAAATGAAAAATTAGGTACTGATATAACTTATTTATTAACTAATGGTAAAACATATTATTTATCAATTGTTAAAGATTTTCATAATAATGAAATATTAGATTATAAAATAAGTGCAAGTTTAGACATGACATTTGTTGTCCAAAACATTATCCAAGCTTGAGTTAATGCTCAAAAACCTACTTCATGAATTTTACAATCAGATCAAGGATTTCACTATACAAATCCTTCTTATAAAATTTTATGTGATGAATTAAAAATAAAAATTTCAATGTCTAGAAGAGGTAATTCCTGTGATAATGGTGCTACTGAAACTTGATTTGGAACAATGAAAACAGAATTTCTATATCAAATTCCAAGAAAAAATAGAACTATTGAATGAATACAAGACAACTTACCTAAATATATTTACTTTTATAATAATTATCGACCTCAAATAAAATTAAAAGGAATGAGTCCAATCGAATATCGATTAGCTCATTCCAAACCAACAAATAATTACTTCATACCTATAAATTTAACACTTACAAACGCTATTTTATAAAATTTAATAAAAGGTTACTTTTATTGTCCACTTTTCTTGACAAGTTCATAATGTCATTCCTTTTGCATACAAGGAAAGAACTTGTTGATCAAAACCATCAAATCTTCTTTGCCTTTTAGGAACTATTACAGGAGTAAAATTACTATTGCGATCTCTTGGTACATCAATTTCAATTTTACCTTGTTGAGTTATTAATTTTTTTGAACTTGTACCATTACGAGCATTTTCAGTAGTACTATGTTGATTTTTTTAAATTTAATCAATTAAATAGTAATTATGCTTTTAAAGAGAATGATATGCTTGTTTTTGATGAGTTAGGTTTAAAAATTAATAGTAATGATTTGTCATCTGAATTTAAAGAAACACAAGAAAGTTTAGGAATGTTTTGTAAATTATGAACTTGTCAAGAAAAGTGGACAATAAAAGTAACCTTTTATTAAATTTTATAAAATAGCGTTTGTAAGTGTTAAATTTATAGGTATGAAGTAATTATTTGTTGGTTTGGAATGAGCTAATCGATATTCGATTGGACTCATTCCTTTTAATTTTATTTGAGGTCGATAATTATTATAAAAGTAAATATATTTAGGTAAGTTGTCTTGTATTCATTCAATAGTTCTATTTTTTCTTGGAATTTGATATAGAAATTCTGTTTTCATTGTTCCAAATCAAGTTTCAGTAGCACCATTATCACAGGAATTACCTCTTCTAGACATTGAAATTTTTATTTTTAATTCATCACATAAAATTTTATAAGAAGGATTTGTATAGTGAAATCCTTGATCTGATTGTAAAATTCATGAAGTAGGTTTTTGAGCATTAACTCAAGCTTGGATAATGTTTTGGACAACAAATGTCATGTCTAAACTTGCACTTATTTTATAATCTAATATTTCATTATTATGAAAATCTTTAACAATTGATAAATAATATGTTTTACCATTAGTTAATAAATAAGTTATATCAGTACCTAATTTTTCATTTAAATTAGTAGTTGAAAAATCACGTTTTAATAAATTATCATATCTTAAACTTCCTGATTTAGTTCTATAATCAAATTTTTTTATGCGAACCTTAGCTTTTAAACTCATATTTTTCATATATCTATATACAATATGAAATTTTAATTTTAAATTATAAATTTTGTTAATTCATAAAGTTATCATTTTATAACCATAAATTTCTTGAAATTCATAAAAAATATTTTTAATTATATTAGCTAAAAATGTATCTCATTTATTAAATTCATTCATTCCATTCTTAATTCACTTATAATATCCTGATTTTGAAACATTTAATAATCAACATAAATAACTAATCTGATATTTTTTCTTCAATGAGAAAATCACAAAATATTTCTTCTTTTTGTCGATTTTTCTAAATACTTTTTATATCGTTCATTGCCTCAATATATTCAATTAATTCTTGTTTTGTCATTTCATTAAAATTTAAAGATTTGGGTCGACCTGTTCTTTTGGTTTTTTAGCACGAATTCCATTGCCATATTCTAAACCTTTTTCACCTAATAATTTATATGCTTTAATTCATTCTTTTATTGATGATCGACCAATACCATACTCTAATGCGGTTTTATCAATTGTTTTAATTTTACTTATTTTTATTATTTTTAACTTTTCTTCTTTTGATAGTCATTTAGCCATAAAAAAATGAACACCTTCCTTAAAGTATTTTTAACACAAAGGTTACAATTCTGTGTCTACTTTATTCTAGATGTTCATTAATAGGCCATAATTTTAATGGAATTATGTATATGATTGAACAACACCCCGATAGAATACCAAAACAAGCACGTGAAAAAGTAGAATATATTGTTCAAGTTAAAAGAATGCGTATTTTATTATTTTTAGTTAAATTTAAATTGAATATTTATACTAATGTTGATGATTATAATAAAGTTGTTTTATCTAAAAGACAAACTAAGAAAATAATTAAACGTGGTGGATTACCACCTAGTTATAGTGGTGAAACTATGACTTTTAGTTTATGATTTCCTAGGTCTTATTTACAAAGATATAATAGTTGTGCTTTAAATTATATTCATTCTTTAAAGAGTGAATTAAGTACTGTTAGAACCTGTTTAGAATCTTTTTAATAAAATTGAAATAAAGGACAGAACAACCATTTGTAAACTAGTATTTAGTTTTCTTTCACAATTTTTTCATAATCTTCTGCATTTTTCTAATCATGCAAAGCTTCGTTCTACAACTCATCTTTTTGGTAGTACTACAAAAGAATGTAATTCATTACGTTTTACAACTTCAACATTTGCATTTATGATTGTTTTGATTGCAGAAGCAAATTTTTCACCAGTATAGCCAGCATCTACTATTATTTTTTGAACTGTAGAAAGATTTTCTTTTTCACTTTTAATCATTATGATAGCACTATTACGATCTGTTTTTTCTGCTGTAGTTATGTAAATTGCATGTGGTAAACCTTGCGTATCAACTGCAATATGACGTTTTATTCCTGAAATCTTTTTACCAGCATCATAACCTTTATTTTCAGTAGTATCTGTATTTTTAACACTTTGCGAATCAATTATACAAAAACTAGTTTTTTCTTTTCGATGATTCTTAATACGAATCTTTTTAACTAATTTTTTTAAAATTAATTGCAATACACTAGGTTCTTTATCATTGTTTTTACTTCAAATTTGGAAATAATAATATACAGTTTGTCATTTTGGAAAATTTTTTGGTAACATTCTTCATTGACAACCACTTTTTAATACATATAAAACTGCACAAAACACTTCATATAAATCTAAATTTCTTGGTTTTGTTTTCTTTTTGCTGTTTTCTAAAGTTGATTTTATGTTCTCAAATTGTTCTTTAGTAACATGACTTGGATAATTTTTATGCATATATACCTCTTATTTTAAAATATATAGTAAT
Source organism: Spiroplasma ixodetis (assembly GCF_027923845.1). Taxonomy (GTDB): domain Bacteria; phylum Bacillota_I; class Bacilli_A; order Mycoplasmatales; family VBWQ01; genus Spiroplasma_E; species Spiroplasma_E ixodetis_A. The sequence continues at coordinate 827,548 of NZ_AP026933.1, read as the reverse complement.
TTTACCTTATTTTCTAAAAGATTCTAAACAGGTTCTTAAATACTATCAACAATCACAAGCATTAGATTTTACTGTTGATGATATTAGAGCAGTAGGATTAGATAAGTTGGATAATATATTACAAACTGAAAAGAAAGAAACTGAAAATACTCTATGTCGTGCTTGTTATTATAAAAATAAACATTCTAAGAACCTGTTTAGAATCTTTTAGAAAATAAGGTAAAATTACTATATATTTTAAAATAAGAGGTATATATGCATAAAAATTATCCAAGTCATGTTACTAAAGAACAATTTTGCAAAAAATAAAGCAATCGGTTAAAAACTTATATTTAGATTAAAACATATAATTTTTATTACAATGATAATACATTAATATTTCTAAAAATAAAAAACAATTTTCTTATAATTAATTTTGTTTTTTAGTAGTGTTTTTTTCTTTCTTAACTTCCTTTTTCTTTAATTTTTTATGTTTTTTTTTTCTTATTTCTTCTGAATCAATTTCAAAATGAACGCTTTTTCTTTACCGTTTTAATAATAGTAGGCTCAAATATTTTATTAGTATCACCAATTGAAAAAATCATTACAAACAGAATTAATATTTTCATTAGAACTAATAAATAATAGTTCATCATTTAACATTAATATTTCATTTCTACTAGGAATAATAACTTTACCGTGACGTTTAATTGCAACTAAGTTAATTTTATAATTGCTAGGAATTTTTTAAAGTTTCTAGTTTTTATTTGTAAACTTAGTATTTTTAACAATTACATTAGCTATTAAGTACTTTTCATCAACTGTAGTTAAATCTATTCCTAATTTTCAAATAGCACGATATGCAGCTTTCTTACCGGCTTCTGTTTCAGATAAAATAATATTAGTAATACCAATTGCTTCTAAAATTAGTTGGTGAGTACTATCAACAGCTTTAGCAATAAGATTAAGTGATGATAATGTATTGTGTTCACGATGAATTGCTAAAACATGAACAGCAGTAACAATTGAAGCTGCTAAATCAGAACCAATAGCAATAATAATATTTTGCACTTTATGAATTCCAGCATCATTTAATGCATCACGATTAGTCGAATCTAAAATTAAAGTTTCAGAAGCTATTGATGAAACTAATTGACAACGGTCTTCTCTTTTATCAATAGCTAATGTAACTTTACCTAATTCTTCTAAAGTTTTAACAACTGAAATTCCGAATTTACCTAAACCAATGACACAAAAATCATTTTCTGATGAAGACATCTATATCCTTCTTCCTTAAATAATATTTACTTAAATATGTTATATTATACTAAATTATAAACTAATTCTTAAAATATTGGTATTTTACATTTAAAACTAATATTTAATAGAAATGACTATAGTATAGTATAATAATAAAAGAAAATGTTATTTTAGGAGTTTTTTGATGCTATCTAAGGTTAATTATCGTAGTGTAAAAAATATTTTTAAAATTATTTTTGTTGGTAAAACCCGTCCCCGACAAATGTTTAATTTATATTTTTCACTTTATTAGTTGGAACAATACTTTTAATGACACCAATTGCCACAACAAAGGACAATGAAACTTTTTGCCTGCCCTTTTTACTGCTAGTAGTGCGTTTTCTGACACTGGTTTAACAGTAAAAAGTACTGCTAATGATTTTACTTTCTTTGGTCAATTTATTATTTTAATTTTAATTAAATTTGGTGGTATTGGTTTAATTACAGTTAAACTAGCAATATTATCCTTATTTGTATTTAATCGACATACCAGTTTAAGAGAAAGATTACTAATGCAAGGTGAACGTGGTTCTAATAAATTAGGAACGACTATTGATGTATTAAAAATTGGTATTATTGTTATGACAATTACTGAATTTTTAGGAGCAATTGTTTTATTTTTATATTGGCTTTTCTCCCTTTATGTACTATTTTAATTTTATCACATAAATGCTGAGAAAAGCCTATCTACGGACTTCTCCCCATATTTTTAAATCAAACATAGAATTACAGTTTCAAAACTAGGTATGTTATTGAATTTATATGCAGCTTCTTTTGCATATAAATGAATATGATGTTTTGCAACTTTGATATGTGTTTTAAATGTTCTTCGTATATGTTTTCATACTGACTCAATTTGGTTGGTATTTACACCAGTTTTTGAAACATAGCCATCTTGATGGTTAACTGTTTCATGCTTAGTGAAAACTGATTTAAAATCGCAATATCCTTTTCAAGAATCAGTATATACAAGACATTTTGAAGAAATGTGGTTTTTTGCAAACTGCAAAAGATTTTTACTCTTTGCGTTTTTCAATACTTTCACAATTAAATTATTGGTTGTTTTTTGATAAATGCCAACAATCAAGGTTTTATTCACCAAGGATCTTCCTTGTTTTTTAAAACCCATATGTGAAAGATACATTTCATCAATTTGCACTGTACCTTCAACAATAAATTGAGGTTTTGTTTTGCAATACGTGTTCTGATTTTATGAGTCATTCTTCAAGCAGTTTTCAAAGTCACTCCCAATTCTTTTGCAATATCTGTTGATGGAATTCCATGTTTGGTGTTTATTCATCTAAAGATAAGATAAAACCAAGATGTTAAAGATGTTTGTGACCTTGAAAATATGGTGCCTGTGAGAATGCTAAATGTTTGATTACATTTTAAACATCTCATTCTTTTTAAATCAGAAGTATTCAAATTAAAACTAAAACACCTAATACATTTGTTTTCTTTCAAATTTGCTATATATGCAAGACATTGCTGTTCAGTTTGAAAAGCATTGTTGAATTCATTCAGTTTCATTATTCCCTCCACAAGTACATGTGGGGAGAAGTCCGTTTATATTTTTATTTTGTGCCTATCTCAGGAATAGAATATGGTCTAAACAATAATACAGGTTACTATAATCACATACTATTAGCATTATGATCGGGAATTTTCCACTCAATTTCTGCTGTTAATAATGCTGGATTTGATATAGTTGGTATAACTTCATTAGAACCTTTTCAGAGTGATTATTTTGTGCAGTGAATTTTTATTATTGAATTTGTAATTGGTGGTATTGGTTTTCCTGTTTATTATGATTTATATCATTGAATTAAAAGTAAAACTCATGGTAAAAATTTAGATTTAGTTTATTCACTAAACTAACATTAATAACATATTTTTTAGTTGCGATATTGGGTGTTAGTAGTGTTATGTTTATTGAATATTTTTTCACGTAATGTCATAACTCCGTCAAGGCAAGAGCCCATTTTTAAAAATTTATCGACATCTGATGCAATTATGGCTGTTTTTTTTAATACAATGTCAACAAGAAATGCTGGATACTATACAGTTGACTTAAATAAATTTCACCTTGCCTCACAAATGATCCAATCATTAATGATGTGAATTGGTTCTTCACCAGCAAGTACTGCCGGAGGAATTAGAACGACAACTTTAGCAATTATTCTTTTAACAATTTTTAATATTGCACGTGGCCGTAATGATGTTTTTGTATTCAAGCGTAAAATTCCTAATCAAACTGTTCGTATGTCATTTATAGTCGGTACACTTGGTTTTATTTTAGTTTTTGTATCAGTAATGATTATCACAATTGAAAATGTTTTTTAACAGATAATTCTGATATGACCTTTGCACAAGTAATTTTTGATGTTTCAAGTGCTTTTGTAACAACAGGACTTTCATTATTTGATAATTCCAAATTAGGTATTTTTAGTCAACTTAGTTTAATTTTTGTCATGTTTGTGGGACAATTAGGAGTATCAACTACTGTTCTTGCTTGAAGTGATCGTAAATCAAAACCAACGATAAGTAGAGTTGAAGAAAACGTATTAATTGGATAAATTAAGAAACGGTGAACACATATGATAAAAATTTTAGATGGTAAAATAATTGCCCAGCAAATTAAAGCAAAAATTAAATCACAAGTAATAACTATTACTAATCGCAAACCTAAACTAGCAGTAATAATTATTGGTGAAGATTTAGCATCACAAATGTACGTACGAACTAAAATTAAAGCATGTCAAGAATGTGGTATTGATGGACAAGTATTTTCACTAACAACAACAGTAACACAAAAAGAAATAATTAATAAAATTGAACAATTAAATAGTGACAATAATATTGATGGAATTTTAGTACAATTACCACTACCAAAACATTTAGATACATTAGCAATTATTAATAGCATTACTATTAATAAAGATGTTGATGGTTTAACAAATATTAATGCCGGAAAATTATTACAAGGTGATAAAAAAGCAATGTTGCCTTGTACAGTAAAAGGTATTTTAAAATTACTAAATCACTATCAAATTCCCATTTCTAAACAAAATATTACTATCATTAACGATAGTAATATTGTTGGTAAACCATTGGCTTTATCATTAACTAATATGGGAGCAACTGTTAGCATTGTTCATAAATTAACCAAAGACTTAACTATTTATACTAAAGAAGCTGATATCATTTGTAGTGCTACTGGTGTCTATAATATTATTAATAGTAGTCAAGTTAAACGTGATGTTGTTATTATTGATGTAGCAATTAATTATCAAGGTAAAGAAAAAAAAGTTGTTGGTGATATTAATTTTGAAATAATGAAAAATACCGCTTCAGCAATTACTCCTGTGCCTGGTGGTGTTGGACCAATGACTATTGCCATGTTATTAGAAAATTTAATGATTTGCTATCAATTAAATAATAAATATAATTAAATTGGAAAATTAAATGTTAAAGAAAAATTGGATTAAAAAAAGATTAAATAATATTGAAAAAAATAATTTAGAATTATTAAAATTTAAGTTTTTAAAAGAAACTATTTCAATAAATAGTGTTTATTTTGATAGTCCTTTACATTTTTTAAAACCTGAAAATTATTCAGATTATCGAGGCTTTTTAGAAATCTGTGTATCTTTGTTTTACAAAATTACTATTTTAGATTAATTACAATAGTCCCATCATCTTTAATAGAATAACTTTTAATAGCATTACTATTTCCTCAAAAATTGGGAATGTATTTATTAAATTTTAAAATAATATATGTTTCTTCATCCTTAATATTAAATATTTCATAACTAGTTTTTTTCAAAACAACTTTATTATTTTTATCAATTTCTAAACCAATATTTTTTTATTTGATTTGGAATGGCAACCCTTTTTAGGACTATTTTTTGGTAGACATTTGTTCATGATATTTAACGGGAGTTAGGTAGTTTAGAGTGCTGTGAATTCTTATGTTGTTATATCAATTTATGTAATCAAATAATTCTAATTTTAATTGGATTAATGATGTAAAATTTTTATCATTAATAAACTCTGTTTTGAAAGTTTTAAAAGTTGCTTCAGCAACAGCATTGTCATAAGGACATCCTTTTTTGCTTAAAGAACGGGTAATATTGAATGCTAATAAAAGTTTATCAATAGTTTTATTATTGAATTCATTACCGCGATCGCTATGAAATATTTGAATATCTTTTAAACAGCGATTTGAGTGCATAAATGCTTGATGTACTAATGATGCATCTTTTTTAACTCCAACACTATGTCCAATAATTTCGCGGTTGTACAGGTCTACTAATAGGCAAATATAATTTCATTTACCATTAACTTGAACATAAGTTAAATCACTGACAATAACTTCATTTTTAATTCTATTATTAAAGTCTCTATTAACAAGATTGGTAATTTGACTATCATTGACTTTATTATGATGATTTTTGAATGATAATTTAGTGTATTTTGATATTAAATTATGCTTATTCATAATTTTTTTAATTTTTCTGCGTGATAAATAAATTTCTTGGTTTGCTAGTATGACTTTTAATCTTCTAGTACCATAAACTTCTTTATTTTCTTTAAAAGCACTAATAACAGCTTCATCATAAATATTATTTTGAATTTTTTCTTTTTTCTTTAAATTGCTGAATTATACTTGTAAGTTCAAGTAAATAAAATTGCAAAAAATTCTCATATAAAAATTTCATAATGCTAAATTTAGTTTAGAAAAAGTAAGGAGTTTTTATATGAGTTATAAACATATTGGGATAGATGAAAGAATTTATATTGAGAATCAATTGAAATTTAAAGTTAAAATTAGTGAAATAGCTAAAAATCTTAATCGAAGTATTAGTACTATTATTCGAGAAGTTAATAGAAATAAAGATAATGATCATTATTTTTCATTAATTGCACAAAATAAAGCTGTAAATAGAAAAAAATCACATATTATTTTTCATAAGTTTAAATATAAAGATTTAGTCAAATATATACAACAAAAACTATTATTGGGCTGATCACCTGAACAAATTTATGGCAGAATTAAAAATTTTCATAAACAATGAGCTATCAGCTTTAAAACAATTTACAATTGAATTTATTCTGGATTATTTGATAAAGTTACTAGTAAAAATTTAAGAAGAAAAGGTAAAAAACGAAGATCTCAAGAAAATCGTGGTAAATTTAATGGTAAATCAATTAAAGAACGAGATAATAATGTTAATGATCGCATAACTCTTGGTCATTGAGAAGGAGATACTATAGTATCATCAAGAGGTAAAAGTAAATCATGTTTAATAACTTTAGTTGAAAGAGTATCACGATTTACTTTAGCAATGTTAGTTAAAAACAAAACTACTAAAGTTATTAATAAAAATATCATTCATTATTTATCAATTCTTCCTAAAAATATTGTTAAAACTATTACTTTTGATCGTGGTAAAGAATTTGCAAATTGACAACAACTTGAAAAAAAGTTAGATGTGAAAATTTATTTTGCAAATCCATATTCACCTTGACAAAGAGGTACTAATGAAAATACTAATGGTTTAATTAGAGAAAAATTTCCTAAAAAATTTATTTTTTCAAAAACTAATAAAAATGAAGTTCATAAATTTATATTGTCTTTAAACCAAAGACCCAGAAAAATACTAAATTATCTTTCACCAATCGAATATTTGAATAGAAAAATAATTTAGTTGCACTTACCTTTACAATTTTGCATAAAACAATAATTTCTCTGCAAATTAATGTTCCAACACTTGTTCCAATAATTATTAATTCATGTAAAAATTCTTTCATCTGAATATTTTCCTTTCAATTGTTTATTTTTAATTATTCATCAAATTGACCACCATTAATTCTTTCAATCATTGATTGTGAATTACTTATAATTTCTACTAATACAGATATTTCTTTATTGAATTCTTCTATTCTTTCTTTATATGTTTTTATTTCCTGATTATAATATTCAATTATTTTTTCTTTATTCATAAATTATTCACCTCCTTTATAAACTCATGTGATTATAATCTCAATTTAATGAAGCATTATCGTGATTTAATACTACTTCGCTCATATTATCACTACCGTATTGACTAGTTGTTTCACTATTAATTGTGAATCTATTATCATTTACTAATCTTGCAGTTTCATCATTAAATGATGTTTCTTGCATTTCTTCATTATGATGTGTAGTTTCCATAGGTAGTAAATTATGGATTATTTCACTTCCACCAGCAACAATAGTAGGAATTGCATAAGCATTATTAAAATCATTATTTATACCCATTGCTACACCACTTGATATTAAACATCCACCAGTAGCCATATTACAAATCTTTCTTATTGCTTCAAATTTATTAGGTATTAACTCAGTTAATCCACTAATAAGATTTGAAATACCATAAGCATTTAAACTAATATATGTATCTCAATCCATTAATGACTGATGTTCTTGTTTATTTAATAGTAATCATGGTGGACCTTCTGTTGTAGTAGTGATTGGAGTTGGTGTTGTTGGAATAATTGGAGTAATATTATTTTCTGTTCATTTACTATAATTTGCTAATCCAATTGTTCCTAAACCTAGTAATATTTTTTTACTACTATTAATTAGTTTAGTTTTAGTATTTGGTCTTTGATTTAAATTTCATATCGGACTTCTCCCCACATGTACTTGTGGAGGGAATAATGAAACTGAATGAATTCAACAATGCTTTTCAAACTGAACAGCAATGTCTTGCATATATAGCAAATTTGAAAGAAAACAAATGTATTAGGTGTTTTAGTTTTAATTTGAATACTTCTGATTTAAAAAGAATGAGATGTTTAAAATGTAATCAAACATTTAGCATTCTCACAGGCACCATATTTTCAAGGTCACAAACATCTTTAACATCTTGGTTTTATCTTATCTTTAGATGAATAAACACCAAACATGGAATTCCATCAACAGATATTGCAAAAGAATTGGGAGTGACTTTGAAAACTGCTTGAAGAATGACTCATAAAATCAGAACACGTATTGCAAAACAAAAACCTCAATTTATTGTTGAAGGTACAGTGCAAATTGATGAAATGTATCTTTCACATATGGGTTTTAAAAAACAAGGAAGATCCTTGGTGAATAAAACCTTGATTGTTGGCATTTATCAAAAAACAACCAATAATTTAATTGTGAAAGTATTGAAAAACGCAAAGAGTAAAAATCTTTTGCAGTTTGCAAAAAACCACATTTCTTCAAAATGTCTTGTATATACTGATTCTTGAAAAGGATATTGCGATTTTAAATCAGTTTTCACTAAGCATGAAACAGTTAACCATCAAGATGGCTATGTTTCAAAAATTGGTGTAAATACCAACCAAATTGAATCAGTTTGAAAACATATAAGAAGAACATTTAAAACACATATCAAAGTTGCAAAACATCATGTTCATTTATATGCTAAAGAAGCTGCATATAAATTCAACAAGATACCTAGTTTTGAAACTGTAATGCTATGTTTGATTTAAAAATGTGGGGAGAAGTCCGTAGATAGGCTTTTCTCAGCATTTATGTGATAAGATTTAAAAATAGTACATAAAGGGAGAAAAGCCTTTCATATATCTAAACCTAATTTTTTACCAAATAATAAACTATTAATTGAACCTAATACTGGATTTGCAATTACTTGACCATAATAAGCACTTGTACCAATCATTGCACAAATTGGACTTATTCCAGTTCTAATTAATTTAGTTAAAGTATAATTATTTGTTTCCATTTTTATTCTCCTTTAATTTCTAATTTTTTAACTGTTACTTTAATTCAACCTTGATAAACATCATTATCACCAACTATTAATGCAACATTACTTTCTGGGTCAGAAACAATTATGTGTTTTGATTTAACATTTGGGTATTGTCTTAAAATAATTGTTCTAATATCATTACTTGTATGAATTGCTTTTGGAAATGGTGATAATATTTCAATTTCATCTTTATTTTCAAACAAAGTAGGTAATATTATCATTATTCAAATTCTCCATTTTCTATTTTTTTAATCAGTTCTTCACGTATTATTAAATTCGTTGCAATAATTGTTTGTTTTTCTCAATTATCAGTTTCCATAAATAAAGTTTTTAAATATTTAATTAATTTTTCTTTATTCATAATTTAACCTTTCTTTCCTAACTCTTTTATTTTGTTTTTGTTTACATAAGTTATTACATTTATGAGCAAAAACTCTACCATAACCACATTTATTATTCTTTTTAATTTTTATTATCATTATAAAATTCATTACTTTCTAAATATTCTAATATATTTGCATAAGTATCTGCTTTTGATTGAAATCATTTGTCTTCAACTTGATTAAAATTATTATAAAATTCAGATAAAAAAGATACTATTTTTTCTTTATTAATACAATTTTCATGTAATAATTTATCTTCTTTAATACTTTCAATTTTACCTATTTCATTAAATACTCATTGTTCTAACTCTTCTTTATTCATTATTATTTCTCCTTATTTTTAACTTGATTAGAAATTTCACTTAATATTTTTAATACTTTATATTCATTTTTTAATTCTTTAATAATAAATATTAAAAATATTATTAGTGTTATGCTTGTTATTAATATTGGTACTATTAATAAAATTTTTCATAATATCATTTTTTACTCTTTTCATTTTTTAAATCATTTAACATTAATTGAACAAAATGCACGATTTTTAGGAATATTTAAAGTATTAAAAATTTGACCAGTTACTATAATTTCATCGTTTTTGTTTAATAAAATACAGCGTCTATAAAATTTTGGGTTGTTAAAAATTAAAGTAACATAGTTTAATCCATTTCATTGACCTCTAAGAACCTGTTTAGAATCTTTTAGAAAATAAGGTAAAATTACTATATATTTTAAAATAAGAGGTATATATGCATAAAAATTATCCAAGTCATGTTACTAAAGAACAATTTGAGAACATAAAATCAACTTTAGAAAACAGCAAAAAGAAAACAAAACCAAGAAATTTAGATTTATATGAAGTGTTTTGTGCAGTTTTATATGTATTAAAAAGTGGTTGTCAATGAAGAATGTTACCAAAAAATTTTCCAAAATGACAAACTGTATATTATTATTTCCAAATTTGAAGTAAAAACAATGATAAAGAACCTAGTGTATTGCAATTAATTTTAAAAAAATTAGTTAAAAAGATTCGTATTAAGAATCATCGAAAAGAAAAAACTAGTTTTTGTATAATTGATTCGCAAAGTGTTAAAAATACAGATACTACTGAAAATAAAGGTTATGATGCTGGTAAAAGATTTCAGGAATAAAACGTCATATTGCAGTTGATACGCAAGGTTTACCACATGCAATTTACATAACTACAGCAGAAAAAACAGATCGTAATAGTGCTATCATAATGATTAAAAGTGAAAAAGAAAATCTTTCTACAGTTCAAAAAATAATAGTAGATGCTGGCTATACTGGTGAAAAATTTGCTTCTGCAATCAAAACAATCATAAATGCAAATGTTGAAGTTGTAAAACGTAATGAATTACATTCTTTTGTAGTACTACCAAAAAGATGAGTTGTAGAACGAAGCTTTGCATGATTAGAAAAATGCAGAAGATTATGAAAAAATTGTGAAAGAAAACTAAATACTAGTTTACAAATGGTTGTTCTGTCCTTTATTTCAATTTTATTAAAAAGATTATAAACAGGTTCTTAGGTATCACTCCACTTTTTATTTATCCATGCAAGTCCACATGCTAGCTACTATTTTTAACAACTGTGTTGTAGTTCACTTTTTTAGTTCCCTAACACGTGTTGATAATAGCGTTAAAGAGATTTATTAAAAATTTTAAAATTTTACAATTACAAAAAAAGACAAGAATTTTATTCTCGTCTTTTGTCATTTATTTTTAATTCAAGGCTAAAAAAAGAAAGTTTTTATTTTTGAAAATGATTAGTTATCGACATCTTCAACACGCTCCCTCTTTCATTAATAAAAATCAATATTGATTATATTTATATACAAAAGGTAAAACTGCAACTCCTTCATTATTACATCATGGTTCACTAACACCTATCATAAAGCCATTAGTAATTAACTTTAAAAATTTGCCCATAATAAACCCCCTTTACTATAAGTAATATTATAACATTAACTTAAAATTGAATTTCAAATTTTATACTAACTAAAAATAAAATTTATCCCAAATATTAATGAAAAAAATCATAAATAATTCCCTACTAAGATAATAGTTAATATATAATTTATTTATTATATAAAAATAAATAGGAGGAACAATAATGATTTACACAATTAATAATTTATTTATTAATAGTAACGATAAAACTAAAAAAATACCAACACAAGTAACTGTTAACGGTTGGGTTCGTTCTAATCGAAATAGTAAAAAAGTTGGGTTTTTAGATTTAAACGATGGTTCTTCAATTAATAACTTACAAGTAGTATATGATCCAAATTTAGAAAATAATAACAATTTAACTAATGTTACTACTGGTAGTGCTGTTACTATTACTGGTAATTTAATTTTAACACCAAATGCAAAACAACCATTTGAACTAAAAGTAATTACTGCTACTGTCTACAACATATGCGCTAATGATTATCCAATCCAAAAAAAAGAACATACAAATGAATTTCTTCGTGAACACGCACACTTACGTGTTCGTACTAATACTTTCTTGTCATTATTTAGAATTCGTGATCAAGTATCATGATCTATTCATAAATTTTTCCATGATAATCAATTTATTTACCTACATAGTCCTCTTATTACAGCTAATGATGCTGAAGGTGCTGGTGAAAATTTTATTGTTACTACTATAACTAATGATAAATATGAAAAGGATTTTTTTGGGAAAAAAGCCTCATTAACTGTTAGTGGTCAGTTAAATGCTGAAGCCTACGCTCAATCTTTACAAAAAGTTTACACATTTGGACCAACATTTCGTGCTGAAAAATCTAATACTACACGTCACGCAGCAGAATTTTGAATGGTAGAACCAGAATTTACCTTTAGTAATCTACAAGATAATATTATACTAGCCCAAAAAGTAATAAAAACTGTTATTAGAGATGTTCTAAATAATTGTAATTCTGAATTAAAATTCTTAGAACAAAAACAAGAAACTAAAAATGAACAATCACTAATTGAAAAATTAGAAAAAATTGCCAATTTTAAATCTGATTTTAAAGTTATTACTTATACAAAAGTCATTGAATTACTTTTAAATGCACAAAAAAAAGGAAAAAAATTTGAATTTAATGAAATTAAATGAGGAATTGATTTACAATCAGAACATGAAAGATATTTATGTGAAGAAATAACTAAACAACCAACTTTTGTTATTAACTATCCACAAACCATCAAAGCTTTTTACATGAAACTTAATCCAATTGATAGTAATCATCCACAACAAAAAACAGTGGCAGCTATGGATTTATTAGTGCCAGGGATTGGTGAATTAATTGGTGGTTCTGTTCGTGAAGATAATTATGAACAATTACTAAAAAATAAAACTCAATTCAAAATTGAAGGTAATGATCTACAATGATATTTTGATTTAAGAAAATATGGATATGCACCAAGTGCTGGTTTTGGTTTAGGTCTAGAAAGATTTTTAATGTTTATTACTGGTATTAATAATATTAGAGATGTTATTCCTTTTCCTCGTACACCAAATAACTTATTATTCTAAAATAATAATATTTTAATAATATCTTTTTAAATTAAACTTATAATGTTATTTAAAAATCCTATTACCACATTAAAATTCAACATAATATATAATTAATTTAGTATTAAATAATTATTTAATAAGTTAAAAAAAAGAAAGGATATTTATATGCCAAAATCATATGAAATTATAAAAACAATATTAAAAAATAATACTTTTAAATTAAAAAGTAAACGTTTAAATTTAGAAATAATGATTGATTATAATCAAAAAGATCTAATTAATGTTCAACACTCAATTTACAATAGTTCAAAAGCAACCATTTTTTCTAAAGAATTACAAGAATTTTTAAAAAATGCTTACCATAATGCAGTTGCATTTAAAAAATAGATATCCCATGAGTAATAACAGCAACTTTTAATTTACCAAAATTTGAAATTAATCAAAAAAAATTACCAAATTCATCATATATAACTGAAATTAATGACTTAAAAATAAAATTACGAACTTCTCCCCACATGTACTTGTGGAGGAAACAATGAAATTGAATGAGTTCAATAATACTTTTCAAACTGAAAAACAATGTCTTGCATATATAGCAAGTTTGAAACAAATCAAATGTAGTAGGTGTTCTAGTTTTAATTTGAATACTTCTAATTTAAGAAGAATGAGATGTTTGAAATGTCATCAAACATTCAGTATTCTCACGGGCACTATATTTTCAAAGTCACAAACACCTTTAATATCTTGGTTTTATCTCATTTTTAGATGAATAAACACCAAACATGGAATTCCATCAACTGATGTTGCAAAAGAATTGGGAGTGACCTTGAAAACAGCTTGAAGAATGGGTCATAAAATCCGAAGTGCCATTGCTAAACAAAAACCTCAATTCATTGTTGAAGGCATAGTGCAAATGGATGAAATGTATCTTTCACATATGGGGTTTAAAAAACAAGGAAGATCCTTGTTGAATAAAACCTTGATTGTTGGCATTTATCAAAAAACAACCAACAATCTGATTGTGAAAGTATTGAAAAACGCAAACAGTAAAAATCTTTTGCAGTTTGCAATAAACCACATTTCTTCAAAGTGTGTTGTACATACTGATTTTTGAAAAGGATATCGCGATTTGAAATCGGTTTTCACTAAGCATGAAACAGTTAACCATCAAGATGGCTATGTTTCAAAAACTGGTGTAAATACCAACCAAATTGAGTCAGTATGAAAACATATACGAAGAACATTTAAAACACATATCAAATTTGCAAAACATCATATTCATTTATATGCAAAAGAAGCTGCATATAAATTCAATAACATACCTAGTTTTGAAACTGTAATGCTATGTTTTATTTAAAAATGTGGGGAGAAGTTCGTAGATAGGCTTTTCTCAGCATTTATGTGATAAGATTTAAAAATAGTACATAAAGGGAGAAAAGTCTAAAATTATTAAAGAAGGTATAACTATTAAAAATGATGAAACATACTTTGAAACTAAACTTTCTTTAAAAGAAATATGTGAAAACTTTAATATTGAAAATTCTAACATAAAAGAATTACTAAATAATTGCTTAAAAATCCCAGATAATAATTTTGAAAAAATCAAACAACAAAGTAATTTAGATACTAAAGAAAACAAAACTTATAATTATCATTCTGTTTAATTATTTATAATTGATTTTTTACTTCTATAATTTTTACCTTATATGTTTCTTTAATACCTTTAATATCAACAATATCACCAACAACACAATTCATAATTGATACTGCTAATGGGCACTCATTAGAAATTAATCCTTCAAATGGATTACTTTCAATACTTCCAACAATTTTAAATTTTTCTTCTGATTCAGAAACAATTTTACCATCTTTAATTTTTACAATTGTTACTCAACTACCAACACGAACTGCTTTGATATTACTATTTTTACGTTGTTTTTGTTCTTCAAGAATAACAGCACTAGTAATAATCGTTTCAAGTTCTTGAATGCGTGCTTCATTTTTGCCTTGCTCTTCACGCGCACTAGTATAATCAGCATTTTCTGATAAATCGCCATCAGCCCTAGCTGCTTTTAATCGTTCTTTTATTGATTCACGTTCAACATTAATTCGTTTATATAATTCAGTTTTTAACTTTTCTAAACCTTGTTCTGAAATTATTATTTCTTTATTTTTGTTAATTTCGCTCATTAAATGCCTCCATTTATATAATTTAATATTTTAAGAACGTAAATAATTATATCATAAGGATAAATGGTTTTAAAAAAAGTATTCAAAAGAATACTTTTTTTAAAACCATTTACTTTATTAATTTTTCTTCTTTTAATAAAGAAATAATTTCTGATTTAACTTCTTCAAGTTTTTTATCTTCTACTTTTTCATCCATTTTTGTAATAATAAAAGCAATTTTACTAAAATTTTTTGCTTGTAAACCTAGAAAATTAAGAACTGACTTAGCTTTAACTTTAGTTTCATTACCAGTAAGTTTTACTGACTTCGTAATATCTGCATTATCAGGTAATTTAATGACTTCTACCTCAATATTTTTATACTTACTAATAGCAGCTGCAATTTTGGCTATTGGTCGTGCATGTAAACCAATCTTTTTTTCATCATCAATTTGCACAGCATAAATAATACAATTCATTTTTTTCCTCCAAGATTTCTTAAAAATTTGTATAATATAGGGCTTTTCTCAGCATTTATGTACTATTTTAATTTTATCACATAAATGCTGAGAAAAGCCTATCTACGGACTTCTCCCCATATTTTTAAATCAAACATAGCATTACAGTTTCAAAACTAGGTATCTTGTTGAATTTATATGCAGCTTCTTTAGCATATAAATGAACATGATGTTTTGCAACTTTGATATGTGTTTTAAATGTTCTTCTTATATGTTTTCAAACTGATTCAATTTGGTTGGTATTTACACCAATTTTTGAAACATAGCCATCTTGATGGTTAACTGTTTCATGCTTAGTGAAAACTGATTTAAAATCGCAATATCCTTTTCAAGAATCAGTATATACAAGACATTTTGAAGAAATGTGGTTTTTTGCAAACTGCAAAAGATTTTTACTGTTTGCGTTTTTCAATACTTTCACAATCAGATTGTTGGTTGTTTTTTGATAAATGCCAACAATCAAGGTTTTATTCAACAAGGATCTTCCTTGTTTTTTAAAACCCATATGTGAAAGATACATTTCATCAATTTGCACTGTACCTTCAACAATAAATTGAGGTTTTTGTTTTGCAATACGTGTTCTGATTTTATGAGTCATTCTTCAAGCAGTTTTCAAAGTCACTCCCAATTCTTTTGCAATATCTGTTGATGGAATTCCATGTTTGGTGTTTATTCATCTAAAGATAAGATAAAACCAAGATGTTAAAGATGTTTGTGACCTTGAAAATATGGTGCCTGTGAGAATGCTAAATCTTTGATTACATTTTAAACATCTCATTCTTTTTAAATCAGAAGTATTCAAATTAAAACTAAAACACCTAATACATTTGTTTTCTTTCAAATTTGCTATATATGCAAGACATTGCTGTTCAGTTTGAAAAGCATTGTTGAATTCATTCAGTTTCATTATTCCCTCCACAAGTACATGTGGGGAGAAGTCCGTAATATAGTTTATTTATAACATATTTTTTATTTTTTTAAAAAAAATATATAATTTAAATTTTTCTTATTAAAATAATGACCTAGTAAATATTCAATTTTTTGCAAATAAATTTTAATTTTTTTTAAAATAAATAAATAAATATGGTATTATTTATTAGTTAAAACATTAATAAGGAGAAAATAACTATGGCAAGAAAATGTGCTTTAAGTGGTATTGGTCCACTAGCTGGTAACAACCGTTCGCATGCGATGAACTCTTCTAGAAGAAAATGAAATCCAAACTTACAACCAGTAAAAATTGGTGGAAAAACTTTAATGATTAGTGCTCGTACTTTAAAAAATTTAAAGAAAAATAATGCTTTAGATAATAAAAAATAAAGTTATTTTATCTTTTGAAATATATAAATAAAGAATACTAATAAAAGAAAGAAATACTTTTCTTTTATTTTTTATATTAAATTAAAAATATTAATAATATAGTCTAGAACCTACATTTTTTATAAAAATGAAATAATTTTTCTAGTTTTTATCAATTATATTGTTATAATACGTGTATGATAAAGAAAACTCTCAGTTGGGTGGATTTATATGCTAAAAAAAAGAATTTTGTCATTATTTTGATTAATCACAATGATTAGTATTTTTATTTTAACTTTAGTTAGTCATAAACCCTATTTTATTATGGGGGGTTCAACTTCAGTAGCACCTTTAATGCATACATTAATGGAAGACTATCCCGATAATCATAAAGAAGCAGACTTTACTTATAACAGTTTAGGTTCAGATGCAGCAGTAATTCCAGTTAATAAAAATATGTTTGGTATTGGCTGACTTTCGAAAGAATATACAACTCCTAATAATAATTTAATTTCTTTTGTTTTATCAAAAGATGGCATGATTTTAGTTTATAATTTGCCACAAGATTGCTTAGGTAATAATAAACCTCTAAATTTTACACAAGATAAAGTAAAAAAAATGTATTTATCGAAATCACCTATTTTCTGAAGAGATTTATTTCCACAAAATACTTCAGAACCAAATCAAGGTTGAATCAAACCAACTTGTGACCTCAAAATTTTAGCTTATACTAGAGAAAATGGTTCAGGAACACGAGATGTTTTTAATGAAAAAGTTCTGGGTGATTCAAAAGCATATTATCCACAAGCAATAACTGTTAATTCAAGTACACAAATGTTTAATATGTCTAGTGGTGGTGTTGGCTATAGTTCATATTCAGATAAAAAACAATTAGATTCGAATAAACAATTCACTAATATTCATATTGCTAATTGAGAAAATATTGCTCCAAGTTTAGACACCATTAAAAATGGTACTTATCAGTTATCACGACCATTTACAGGTTTAATAAATAAAAATTTTAAAGAAATTAATACTTTAGTTAAATTTCTAAAATTCTTGTTTATTCCTGACTATCCAGGTCATAACGAATACGTAGTTCCTGCTTTTTCAGAAACTCAGTACGCACAATCAGCAGTAGCATTAACTGACAAATTAAATTATGATTTAAATCAGTGATTAAACAATTTTCCATAAAGGAGTATTAATAAATGAAATCCAAATCTTTTAAAAAGTTTTGACATAAAATAACTTTTAATCATTTTAATAAAAATCATGATCCAAAAAATGTTTTTATTAGTCAACAAAAAAAACATACTTATGATCTGATTGCTAAAATTTGTGTATTGTCTATATCTTCATTAGCACTAATTGCCGCTTCATTATTAATTGGTTTTATTATCGGTCAAACATTTAGTAATATGAGTTTTCTAAATTGATTTAAAATGTTAGGAAATAGTAAATGATTACCTAGTGCTAATAGTTTTGGTATTATTGCCTTTATCGTTGCCACTTTTTGAGTTGCACTATTTTCAATGATACTTGCTGTTCCTTTAAGTTTACTAACATCATTATTTATATGTGAATTTTTACCACCAAAATTAAAAAAAACAACATTAACTTTAGTAGAATTATTATCTGGTATTCCTTCAGTTATTTTTGGTGCTTTTGGTTTAATGACCATTGGCCCTATTTTTGTAAAAATGGGAGCACCAACCAAAGAAAATATGATGACAGCAAGTTTTATTTTATCAATGATGGCATTACCAACAATTATTTCATTATCTGTTAATGCTATTACTCGAGTACCAAAATCTTATCTATATGCATCATTAGCACTAGGTATTAGCAGGACTGACACTAGTTTTAAAGTCATTTTTAAAGCAGCAAAAACCAAAATCATTGGTGCAATAATTTTTGGATTTGGAAGAGTCATCGGTGAAACAATGGCCGTTGTTATGATTGCTGGTAATAATACTCTAACCCCAAATTTTGCACATGGTCCACTTGCATTTTTATTTAGTTCAATTTCTACTTTAGCGGGAGTAATTGGACTAGAAATTGGAGAAGCAGTTAGTTCTCAACAAATATCAGCATTATATGGAATTGGTTTATTTTTATTTATTATAGTTTCAATAATTAACTTTATTGTTTTAATAATTTATAAACGTAGTGATAAAAAAGCAAAAGGTCATAAAAAACCACGAAATTATAATTTAAAAAAAATAAATCTATCTGATAATCAACTAATGTTAACTATTAGTGAAAAAACTATTAAAAATCAAGGCTGAAAATACTTTAAAGACTATTTTCGATTATTCTTTATGGGGCTAGCTTGTTTTATTACTATGGGATTAATTATTTGAATTATTGGTGATATTATTATTAATGGTATCTTCAACATTAGTGGTAATGCTGGTAGTAGCATTTTCAATTTTAATTTTGCAACTTTAATTTCAACAACTGGTGATGAAGGTTACTTATCAATTATCACAATGACATGTTTATTGGTATTAACAACAATTACTATTGCTATGCCATTAGGTATTATTGGTGCAATTTATCTTCACGAATATGCCAAAAATGGTTGATTTTCTTCAATATTACGTTTTGTGCTAAATACCTTAGCTTCTACACCATCAATTATCTTTGGTATGTTTGGATTTACTTTTTTTATTACTTTCTTACAAATAAGTTTCTCAGCAATTGCTGCTAGTTTAACATTAACAATTGTTATTTTACCACTTATTATTAGAGCAGTAGAAGATACATTAAAATCAGTACCTATTGAATATCGCGAAGCATCATTAGCACTAGGTACTAGTAAATTTGAAACAATAAGAAAAGTAGTTATTCCAGCTGCCATTGGTGGCATTATTACTAGTATGATTTTATCAATGGGTAGAATTATTGGTGAATCAGCACCAGTTTATCTAACATTAGGAAGCACTGTTGCTTTTCCCAATAAAGGTTTCTTAAGTTCAGGACAAACTTTAACAACCCATATTTTATTAGTTAATAAAGAATCAAATGACCCTAATAAATTAGGAATGATGTACCAAACAGCACTAATAACAGTTATACTAATATTTATTTTAAACTTTATAGCAAAACATTTTGAAAAAAGTTTAACAACAGGAATCGGGGTGAAAACAAAATGCTCAATTGAATTATTAAAAGAAAAAATGAAAGCAATAAAGAATCAACGAATAGCAATAAAAAAAGAAAAGTAAATGTAATTAAACCTTACTTTTTAAAAGTGAAAGATAAATTTAAGAAAAAACCAAATAACAAATCAAATAATTTATCAAATATAGAAAATATTCCAAAAAGTAATTATGTTTTTACTATTAAAAATTTAAATTTCTTCTATAATCATGGCAAAAAACAGGCTTTATTTAATATAAATTTAGAAATAAGTCGTAATCAAGTAACCGCTTTTATTGGACCAAGTGGTTGTGGCAAATCAACATTACTACGAACTTTAAATAGAATGAATGATTTAATTGATGGTGTTAAAATTAATGGACAAATATTATTTAATAATGAAGATATTTATGAAAATAAAAAAAATATTATTTCATTACGAACTAAAGTTGGAATGGTATTTCAAAAACCTAATCCCTTTCCAATGTCAATTTATGAAAATGTGGCATATGGCCCAAAAAATCAAGGCATTAAAAATAAAAAGATTCTAAATCAAATTGTCGAAGATGCTTTAAAAAAAGCGGCTTTATGAGATGAAGTTGCTCAACACTTATTCGATTCAGCATTATCATTATCAGGTGGACAACAACAACGTTTATGTATTGCTCGTGCTATTGCCCTAAAACCAGAAGTACTATTAATGGATGAACCAACTTCAGCTCTAGATCCGATTGCCGCATCTAAAATTGAAGACTTAATGAATGATTTAAAATCAGACTTTACAATTATTGTTGTTACACATTCAATGCAACAAGCAGCACGAATTTCTGATAAAACTGCCTTTTTCTTAAATGGAGAAGTCATTGAATATAATAATACTAAAAAAATATTTTCACGACCAAAAGATAAAAGAACAGAAGATTATATTACCGGCAGATTTGGTTAAAAATATATATAATTAATCGGACTTCTCCCCACATGTACTTGTGGAGGGAATAATGAAACTGAATGAATTCAACAATGCTTTTCAAACTGAACAGCAATGTCTTGCATATATAGCAAATTTGAAAGAAAACAAATGTATTAGGTGTTTTAATTTTAATTTGAATACTTCTGATTTAAAAAGAATGAGATGTTTAAAATGTAATCAAACATTTAGCATTCTCACAGGCACCATATTTTCAAGGTCACAAACATCTTTAACATCTTGGTTTTATCTTATCTTTAGATGAATAAACACCAAACATGGAATTCCATCAACAGATATTGCAAAAGAATTGGGAGTGACTTTGAAAACTGCTTGAAGAATGACTCATAAAATCAGAACACGTATTGCAAAACAAAAACCTCAATTTATTGTTGAAGGTACAGTGCAAATTGATGAAATGTGTCTTTCACATATGGGTTTTAAAAAACAAGGAAGATCCTTGGTGAATAAAACCTTGATTGTTGGCATTTATCAAAAAACAACCAATAATTTAATTGTGAAAGTATTGAAAAACGCAAAGAGTAAAAATCTTTTGCAGTTTGCAAAAAACCACATTTCTTCAAAATGTCTTGTATATACTGATTCTTGAAAAGGATATTGCGATTTTAAATCAGTTTTCACTAAGCATGAAACAGTTAACCATCAAGATGGCTATGTTTCAAAAATTGGTGTAAATACCAACCAAATTGAATCAGTTTGAAAACATATAAGAAGAACATTTAAAACACATATCAAAGTTGCAAAACATCATGTTCATTTATATGCTAAAGAAGCTGCATATAAATTCAACAAGATACCTAGTTTTGAAACTGTAATTCTATGTTTGATTTAAAAATGTGGGGAGAAGTCCGTAGATAGGCTTTTCTCAGCATTTATGTGATAAAATTTAAAAATAGTACATAAAGGGAGAAAAGCCTAATTAATTATAGAGAAAGGAGAAAAAAATGAAAATAATTAACCGTAGATTTGATTTAGATATCATAAATTTAAAACAAAACTTATTAACTTTATTAAAAGAAGTAAAAAAAGAACATAAAGACGCTTTAATAGCAATGGAAACCCAAGATTTTGACATGTCAAAAAGAATTGTTGAAACCGATAAAGAAATTAGAACAGTCGCTGAAAGTTTAACAATTACTGCAATTTGAAGTATTGCTCAACAAAATCCTTTTGCTACTGACTTACGTACTATTATTGGCTATATGAATATTATTCGTGATTTAGAACGTATTTCAAATTATGCTAAAAATTTATCCAAATTTAATGTCAAATATAAACCAGAAATTAAATTAACATCTCAATTATCAGGATTAATGAAAAAAGTATTTAAAATGATGGATTTAATTGGTGAATCTATAAATGAAAATGATATTAATAAAGCTTATCAAGCAGCAGAATATGATATTGATATTGATAATCGTTTTCGTGAATCAATGAAAAACATTGTCAATATGTTAAAAATAAACAAAAATAATGATCAACTCTCTCAATATACATCAACAATGCAACAGTTGAAATATATTGAAAGACTAGGTGATCACTTAGTTAACATTTGTGAAACAATAGTATATATTATTAAAGGTAAATTTTATGATTTATCTTCAACAAAAATATCTGAATAATTTATCAATCAGTGTTAAAATAATTACTTTTTGGAAATGTTTAGTAATCTGTGTAACTTACAAAAATAACTATGTTTAATTAATTCTAGTAAATATAATTAAATGACTAGAAAGAGTGAGTTACAGATGGCTAAAAAAGATAACTTTAATAATAATGATCCAATATCAAAAGCAGTAGATTTATTACTAGAAAATACTGAAGATTTAACAACAGTTTTTAAACCTGGCGGTTTATATAAAGAATTAACAAAAAGATTAGTTGAAAAAATGTTGAATTCTGAAATGCAAAATTATTTAGGATATGAAAAAAATCAACATATTACTACTGAAAATGCTCGTAATGGTACAAGTTCAAAAAAATTAATAACTCAACAAGGTAAAATTGAAATTGATGTACCAAGAGATCGCAATAGTAATTTTACTCCTGTAATAGTTCCTAAAAGGCAAAGAAGATTTGATGGTTTTGATCAACAAGTTCTTTCCTTGTATGCAAAAGGAATGACATTATCTGACATTAGAATGCAGTTGCAAGAGTTATATCATGGTGCTGATATTAGTGAAAGTGTTATTAGTCAAATTACTGATGATGTTATTGATGATGTTAAAGCATGACAAAATCGACCATTAGAAAGTATTTATCCTATTGTTTATTTTGATTGTATAGTAGTTAAAGTACGACAAGATAAACGGATTATTAACAAATCAGTTTATATAGCATTAGAGTTGATTTAGAAGGCAAAAAAGATGTTTTAGGATTATGAATTAGTGAAAATGAAGGTTCTAAGTTTTGATTATCTAATTTCACAGAAATGAAAAATCGTGGCTTAAATGATATTCTTATTGCTTGTAGTGATAATTTAACAGGCATGTCAGAAGCAATACAATCAGTTTATCCTAAAACAGAACATCAATTATGCATTGTTCATCAAATTAGAAATAGTTTAAAATATGTTTCATACAAACATCGAAAAGGTCTAGTTGCAGATTTAAAACCAATTTATAGTGCATGTAGTGAAGAACAAGCAATGCAAGCTTTAGAATCGTTTGAAAGTAAATGAAATAAACAATATCCTCAAATTACTAAATCTTGATATAAAAATTGAGATAATTTAATGGTTTTTTATTAGTTATCCAGTAGAAATCAAAAGAGTGATTTATACTACAAATGCTATTGAATCTGTTAATAGTCAATTACGAAAAATCATCAGAAATAAAAAAGTTTTTCCTAATGATATGGCAGTTTTCAAAATATTTTACTTGGCAATTGAAAATATAACAAAAAAATGAACATTGCCTATTCAAAATTGAAATACAGCAATTGCTCATTTTATGATAAAATTTGAAGACAGAATTAATCTAAATTAGTAACTTTGGAAATGTTTAGTAATCTGTGTAACTTACAAAAATAACTATGTTTAATTAATTCTAGTAAATATAATTAAATGACTAGAAAGAGTGAGTTACAGATGGCTAAAAAAGATAACTTTAATAATAATGATCCAATATCAAAAGCAGTAGATTTATTACTAGAAAATACTGAAGATTTAACAACAGTTTTTAAACCTGGCGGTTTATATAAAGAATTAACAAAAGATTAGTTGAAAAATGTTGAATTCTGAAATGCAAAATTATTTAGGATATGAAAAAATCAACATAGTACTACTGAAAATGCTCGTAATGGTACAAGTTCAAAAAAATTAATAACTCAACAAGGTAAAATTGAAATTGATGTACCAAGAGATCGCAATAGTAATTTTACTCCTGTAATAGTTCCTAAAAGGCAAAGAAGATTTGATGGTTTTGATCAACAAGTTCTTTCCTTGTATGCAAAAGGAATGACATTATCTGACATTAGAATGCAGTTGCAAGAGTTATATCATGGTGCTGATATTAGTGAAAGTGTTATTAGTCAAATTACTGATGATGTTATTGATGATGTTAAAGCATGACAAAATCGACCATTAGAAAGTATTTATCCTATTGTTTATTTTGATTGTATAGTAGTTAAAGTACGACAAGATAAACGGATTATTAACAAATCAGTTTATATAGCATTAGGAGTTGATTTAGAAGGCAAAAAAGATGTTTTAGGATTATGAATTAGTGAAAATGAAGGTTCTAAGTTTTGATTATCTAATTTCACAGAAATGAAAAATCGTGGCTTAAATGATATTCTTATTGCTTGTAGTGATAATTTAACAGGCATGTCAGAAGCAATACAATCAGTTTATCCTAAAACAGAACATCAATTATGCATTGTTCATCAAATTAGAAATAGTTTAAAATATGTTTCATACAAACATCGAAAAGGTCTAGTTGCAGATTTAAAACCAATTTATAGTGCATGTAGTGAAGAACAAGCAATGCAAGCTTTAGAATCGTTTGAAAGTAAATGAAATAAACAATATCCTCAAATTACTAAATCTTGATATAAAAATTGAGATAATTTAATGGTTTTTATTAGTTATCCAGTAGAAATCAAAAGAGTGATTTATACTACAAATGCTATTGAATCTGTTAATAGTCAATTACGAAAAATCATCAGAAATAAAAAAGTTTTTCCTAATGATATGGCAGTTTTCAAAATATTTTACTTGGCAATTGAAAATATAACAAAAAAATGAACATTGCCTATTCAAAATTGAAATACAGCAATTGCTCATTTTATGATAAAATTTGAAGACAGAATTAATCTAAATTAGTAACTTTGTAAAACAAAGATACACAGATTATTAAAAAGCCTCGTAACTTTGTAAAACAAAGATACACAGATTATTAAAAAGCCTCTACTTTTTTGCAAGTTTCATTTAAATATTTTTAAGTCATACTTTAATATGATAATATTTATTATTATTTTACGGACTTCTCCCCACATGTACTTGTGGAGGGAATAATGAAACTGAATGAATTCAACAATGCTTTTCAAACTGAACAGCAATGTCTTGCATATATAGCAAATTTGAAAGAAAACAAATGTATTAGGTGTTTTAATTTTAATTTGAATACTTCTGATTTAAAAAGAATGAGATGTTTAAAATGTAATCAAACATTTAGCATTCTCACAGGCACCATATTTTCAAGGTCACAAACATCTTTAACATCTTGGTTTTATCTTATCTTTAGATGAATAAACACCAAACATGGAATTCCATCAACAGATATTGCAAAAGAATTGGGAGTGACTTTGAAAACTGCTTGAAGAATGACTCATAAAATCAGAACACGTATTGCAAAACAAAAACCTCAATTTATTGTTGAAGGTACAGTGCAAATTGATGAAATGTATCTTTCACATATGGGTTTTAAAAACAAGGAAGATCCTTGGTGAATAAAACCTTGATTGTTGGCATTTATCAAAAAACAACCAATAATTTAATTGTGAAAGTATTGAAAAACGCAAAGAGTAAAAATCTTTTGCAGTTTGCAAAAAACCACATTTCTTCAAAATGTCTTGTATATACTGATTCTTGAAAAGGATATTGCGATTTTAAATCAGTTTTCACTAAGCATGAAACAGTTAACCATCAAGATGGCTATGTTTCAAAAATTGGTGTAAATACCAACCAAATTGAATCAGTTTGAAAACATATAAGAAGAACATTTAAAACACATATCAAAGTTGCAAAACATCATGTTCATTTATATGCTAAAGAAGCTGCATATAAATTCAACAAGATACCTAGTTTTGAAACTGTAATGCTATGTTTGATTTAAAAATGTGGGGAGAAGTCCGTAGATAGGCTTTTCTCAGCATTTATGTGATAAAATTAAAATAGTACATAAAGGGAGAAAAGCCTTATTTTATTTTTAATTGTATTAAATTAAGGTATGATTTTTTAATTTAATATTAAAATTTCTAAAAAGGAATATTTAACTTAGTTCTTCTATTTTAATATTACTATTAATATTTTTTTTGTTATCTACATTTTGCTTATTTTTATTATATAATAAAGAAATTCCTATTATTAAACCAATTAAATTTAATGTTAAAAATAATAATATGATGCCTAATGCATTATTACTATTACATAAACTTATACCTCAAATTAAAAATACTATTCAAATTACTAAACATATTCATATAATAAATGTAATTAAACCAATACTCATTGCCTTGCACCTTTTTCTTTCTAAAAAATAATTAAACTAAATAAAATATAGTATTTTCTATTAGAACCTGTTTAGAATCTTTTTAATAAAATTGAAATAAAGGACAGAACAACCATTTGTAAACTAGTATTTAGTTTTCTTTCACAATTTTTTCATAATCTTCTGCATTTTTCTAATCATGCAAAGCTTCGTTCTACAACTCATCTTTTTGGTAGTACTACAAAAGAATGTAATTCATTACGTTTTACAACTTCAACATTTGCATTTATGATTGTTTTGATTGCAGAAGCAAATTTTTCACCAGTATAGCCAGCATCTACTATTATTTTTTGAACTGTAGAAAGATTTTCTTTTTCACTTTTAATCATTATGATAGCACTATTACGATCTGTTTTTTCTGCTGTAGTTATGTAAATTGCATGTGGTAAACCTTGCGTATCAACTGCAATATGACGTTTTATTCCTGAAATCTTTTTACCAGCATCATAACCTTTATTTTCAGTAGTATCTGTATTTTTAACACTTTGCGAATCAATTATACAAAAACTAGTTTTTTCTTTTCGATGATTCTTAATACGAATCTTTTAACTAATTTTTTTAAAATTAATTGCAATACACTAGGTTCTTTATCATTGTTTTTACTTCAAATTTGGAAATAATAATATACAGTTTGTCATTTTGGAAAATTTTTTGGTAACATTCTTCATTGACAACCACTTTTTAATACATATAAAACTGCACAAAACACTTCATATAAATCTAAATTTCTTGGTTTTGTTTTCTTTTTGCTGTTTTCTAAAGTTGATTTTATGTTCTCAAATTGTTCTTTAGTAACATGACTTGGATAATTTTTATGCATATATACCTCTTATTTTAAAATATATAGTAATTTTACCTTATTTTCTAAAAGATTCTAAACAGGTTCTTAGATTCTTATAATTTAATATTTTTTTCTTTATACAAGTATTTACTCTATATAAATATAAGAAAAATGCATGAAAATATGCATTTTTCTTATATTTATTAAATCAACCCCCATCTATACCCTTTTCTTATGATCAATTTATTTGATTTGGTTTCATTGGTTTTTCATTATTCTTTACACTAATAATTTTACCATTTTTAACGTTAATAACAGTATTTGCAACATATTGGAAGTTAGGATTATGAGTAACCATAATAATTGATGTTTTATATTCTCGATTAACATCCAATAAAATCTCTAATACCTTACGCCCCATTTCCTCATCAAGTGCTCCTGTTGGCTCATCACAAAATAAAATTGTCGGATTTTTTGCTAGTGCTCTACCAATCGATACTC
Source organism: Spiroplasma ixodetis (assembly GCF_027923845.1). Taxonomy (GTDB): domain Bacteria; phylum Bacillota_I; class Bacilli_A; order Mycoplasmatales; family VBWQ01; genus Spiroplasma_E; species Spiroplasma_E ixodetis_A. The sequence continues at coordinate 799,381 of NZ_AP026933.1, read as the reverse complement.
TTTGTTGTTGTCCACCTGATAATTGACTTGGAAATTTATTCATATGTTCATCCATTTCAATAACTTGAAAAATATCATCAATACTCATATTTTTATTTTTAGCAAGATTTTCACCAACTTCAGCATTTTCACGAGCAGTTAAGTTAGTTAATAAATTGTATTGTTGAAAAATAAAACCAACATTATCTCGTCTAAATTTAGTTAAATGACTATCTTTTAATAAAGATAAATTGTATCCCGCCACAAAAACATCACCAGTATTAGGTTTATCCAATCCCGAAATAATATTTAATAATGTTGTCTTACCACTTCCCGATGGTCCTAAGATAACAACAAAATCACCTAATTTAATTTTTAAATTAACTCCTTTTAATACTTCATATTCTAAGTCTCCAGTTAAGTAAGATTTTTTAACATCAAATAATTCAATAACATTAGTTTGAGTATCAGGAGTATTATTAGTCATTGATATAATTTTACCTGCTAAAATTTCTTTTGAATGAGTTTTTGTTAATTTTTTAATTGCTTTTTGATTATCTTTAAAAGCTTGCAATTTGGCTTTATTAGCTTCTATTTCTTCCTTTGATTCTGGTTTATCATGAGATTTATGGGTTACTGGTGGTATTGCACCTTCATTTTTAGATACTGACTTCTTTGTAAAACTAGATTCTAACTTATTTTTAGTTACTTGTTCACTTGAATTTTTAGTGTTTTTTTTATCATTTTTCATGTTTTTATTCCCTTCTGCTTTTAATCAATTTCATTTAAAGTTTTAATTGGATTAATCTTCTTCATGGCATATCAATCAATAATAAAGGTTGTTGCATAAATACCAAAGACAATTAAACCAACCACAAGCGGTAATCATCAAACAAAGAATAATGGTAAAACCCATGTTGTATTAGCAGCTAAATAGTTAAGAATAAACTTAACAATTATTCATCCTACGGGAAAACCAATAACAAACATAACAGCAATCACTGGTAAATACATACCAATAACAATATTAGTTATTTTTGCATCACTATAACCAAGTGTTTTCATTGTTGCTATTGTTTTACGATTTTCATAAATTACTAAATTACTTGTTAATAAAATAATAAAGAACGAAATGATTAATGAAAAGATAATAAATGCAACCAATACTGTATCAACTAAAGCAGTAATTTGATTTAACAACTGATGATGGATATCTTGTGGCGTAATATTAACAGCACTACCTGCACCATAACCTTGATAAGTACCAGAACCATCAGTACCACCATTTAAACCAAAAGCACTGTAATCTCCATACATTTGCGAAGTTGAAAATGAATTAGTTATATCTGGTAATGATTGCGAATTTGAAAATTTAAAATTAAAAATTGGATTTTCATTTTCAAATATTTGATTAAGTTTATAAATAACGGGATCATTTAATTGATTAAGAAAATTTTGATATTCATTAAATGATTTTAATTTACCAAAATCAACATCACAAGTTGTTTTTTTGTCTTCTCATTCTTTTTTAAATAATAAAAATAAAAATTCTTTTGTTTTATTAAATGATAAAACTTTATCAGCATTAGTTTTACTAATATAAGCATTAGGTTGACCATAACCATTATATATACCAACTACTTTATACGTTGGTGTTTTAGAACTTATCTTATCATTATAAGAATTAACAACCTTACCAGCAGTAACTTCTTTTAACATATTTGTAACATTAATACCCATATTATCATAAGCCCCATCCTTTAACTCATCAACTTGTGTATAACCAGTTTGTTGTCTTAATAATGTTACATTATTAACATTTTTACTATCACCAACAATGTTATCAATATTAATTTTATCCAAATCAAAAGGTTTCAATTTATTATTATCTTTAAATTTCATAGTATTACCATTACTACTCATTTTAAATTCATCATTTATTTTTAAATTTAATTGTTTAGCAATCGTTTGATTAATAACAAGACTAATACTATCATCACTATTTTCTTGTTCTAAAAGTGGATTTAATGAAGAACCTCCAGCATCATATAATTGCATCATTGAAGGTTTGCCTAACTGTTGTTGATTTTGTAAACCATAAACTTTCATTAAATATTTGTTCTGTTTAAATAATTTTTCAGGAGTACCAATAAAGTAAGTTCCTAATTCATCAGTTTCTTTATCAAAAGGCACAACATTAAAAGCAACATTAAAAGGAGCATTGGGATCACTATAAGCTTTGGCAATATTTTGACGAATAAAATATGGGCTTTTAGTATAAGCACCTTGCACTACAGTTTGTCCCATTCTATTATAAAATAAAGCACCAAATCAAATTCCAACTTTATTAATTCAACTATCACGCTCTTTGTCACTAATTTCAGATGCATTATTATTCAATAATTGTGTTTCATTAGTTAAATGTCACGGATATAATTTATCGCTAGTATCAAAACTTAAATTATCAATATCATTAATAAAAGTAGGACCCTTACTTGAGGCATTTTTGTAAGCAGGAATATTACTATTTGCTCAATCTTTGAATTTTGTAATATCTAAATCATTAGGATTAGTACTAATCTTACCAGTCTTTGAAATCGTACCACTAATATTCATTGCCACTGTTGTTCGATAGTTTTGATAAAATTTTCTAATAATATTATAAGTATTCTCACTATAAAAACTGTTAATATTAGTATTTTTTAAAACTGTGTCATACATTGGTAATGCATTTGGTCAAGCCATTTGTACCATAATTCCAACAATCACAGAAGCATCTTTAATATCACTAGAATCTAATCCATTTAAAAAGTTTTTAGTAAGCATTTTACCATTTAAATACGTTAAACCAGTATATCCTAAATCACTAATAGCACCACGGGGATTAGATTCATCTGACATTGGAGCATATGCTTCAGCATTAATATTATTTTCTAATAATTCTTTAACAAAAGTATCACTTAATGGTCCAGAATTATCAAAACGTGGTGGATGTCAATATGTATCACCAGTAGTACTATCAACAGTAGAAGTATAAGTTCAATCATCTTTATTATTTGGATTATAAGTTTTATAAAAACTATATGGAGAATTATAAGTCGGAATGTCATATTCAACTAAGGAGTGATAATTCATACCAGTAAAAGAAAGTAATTTATTATCAGCCATAATTTTTGGACCAATAATAGATGTTGTCATTAACGTTGTTCCTAAAAACATAGTTAATGATGCTGCTGCCATTTTTCCAATTGATGATGTAAATAGTGATAAACGGAATCTTGTTAAAAATCCACGATTAATACTTTTTGTTTTAATAATTCGACTAAAGCGAGAATTAACAGTAGCTGATTCGTTTTTAATTAAATCTATTGGTTTTTTAATAACTGTTAAAGCGCTAATAACTCATGCAATAATTGATAAAAAACCAAATATTAAAATTAAACAATATATAAATCCTAAACCATCAAAAATAAAACGACCAAAATCTAGATTAAAATAGTTGGCAAATGTTTGAACTATAATTACTTGTAAACCACTTGCTGGTAAAAACACTAAAATAGTACCAATAAGTGCTGCTACCATTGGATAAGCTAAAGATGTAATTAAAATTTTAATATTACTATAACCTAATGATTTTAAAATTCCAATTTGTGTTCGTGAATTATCAATATTTTTATAAGTAATTAATATTACTGTAATTCCTGTAATAATTAAAACAATTAACAATAAACCAATTAATAAACTTTTAAATCCAATAATAGTTGCATTCAAAGTAGCAGTACGATTATTAAATGTATACTTATTATTTCCTAACTTATATACTAAAGCAGCATCAGAATCAATAGTATTAATATATTTACTTCTTAAACTTTGTGAAATTAATTTAATATCATTAATTTTACCTATTGTTGATTTTCCAACAAAATAAATTTCGCGATCATTATCAGAAGAAATTGTGATTTTTTCATTAGCTTTATCATATGATCAAATATAATTATTTTTTTCTAACCTTTTACTTAAACCAAATTGCATTGGATCAACGTATAATAAACCTTCACGAGTTTTATTTGGAATTGGTGTAGTTTGATCAATAATTGGGGTTGTGAAATCAGCAGATACACCATATCCAACAATTTTTAATCAATTATAACTACTATAAGCAGCATCATTTAAATCATATCCTGAAACTTTTAAACTACTTCCTAATTGATCTGATTGCACACGAATTGTATCATTAATATGCAAATTATTTTTTTGAGCAAATTCTTTATTAATAACTACCTGTTTTCAACTTGGAGTTTTATCTGGATTTTTACTATCTCCTATTTGATAACCATCACTAATGATTAATTTATCAATACGAGCATCTTGATTATAAGTTAATATTTTTAAAATTCTAGGATTACTATTATTATCTAATTGCATAGTTCTGCCTTCAACACGATCTCATATAAATTCATTACCAGTATCATTTGCAATATTGTTAATATCAAAATCATTCTTTTCATCAACAGCAGTTGTTGATGTTGAGATTTTATTAGAAACAGTTTTTAGAGTAGTATTAGATAAATCAATAACAAAATCATGTAAATTAGATTTTGCAACTAATGTTGAATATTCATCAGAAATTCTTGCTAAACTTGTTTGCATTAATGAAAAAATAGTTGATGATAATAATACTAAAACAATTAAACCAACTAATTGAATTTTATTACGAAATGCTTGTTTAAACGCATTTTTAAAAAGCAAAAATGATTGTTTTTTCATATTCGTTCTTCCTTTCTTTTAAATTTTAAAACAAAAAAAGTTATTGAATTAAAGCCATTTTTCAACCATTAATTAAAGTTTTTAAATCTTGAATAGTTTTAGTAATAAGTAGTGTTAATTGGGCACTTAAAAAATAAGTTAAATTCTTCTTAAAAATAGCAATTAAAAGTTTTTTATTATTATCAGTAATAAAAACTTGGTGGTCAAAATTAGTAAACATTTGTTTTTTAAATTGCCATGTTAAAATGATAATTTTAGTTTTAGTATATGCTTTTACTGGAAATTGTTTATTAATAATATTAGGTAATGAAGAATTACTAAATAATGTCACTCAAGTTTTTTTCATTAAATTAAAAATTGTAAATAAATTATCACTAAACATTTTTCATGAAAAAAAACCTAATCAATAGTAAAAGAACACTAAAATTAGTATTGAAACAAAGTTATTTATTGATGGTAATGATATTTTAATCATAGTAAAATTAAATTGTAAAATAATGGCAATTATAATAATTGACAAAATAGTAAAACGCATCACTTTCATAATCTGATTATTATTACGGCTTAAAAAACTAAAACAAATAAATAAATGTAAAATTGAAATCAATGATAGCATTGGTAAACTTTCTAAATCTAAAAAATTAATATTAATTACCATTTCTTGAACTGGTAATAAAAATAAACAAAATTGTGCTAAAAATCATAAACTAAATTGAAGAATAATGATTCTTGTTTTATTAAATATTTTTTTATTATTAATACTATTTTTATGAAAATTAATAGTAATTAAAAAAGTTAATTTCATAATTAAAAGTAAAAAAAGAACTGGTAAACCAAAAAAAATAAATAATTGTTCAAAATTATTAATACTATTAATTTTTAAAATATTACTACTACGTAACATTATATTCACCTTTAAATAAACTTTGCTATTATTATAATTATAAACTATTAAAATTAAATAATGCAATTATTTAGTTTTAGATAGTGTTCAAATATTCAAAAAAAAGGAAAAAAAGAAAATGTTATGAAACTGCTGTATTAAATTCTTTAGTAATAATTTTGATAATGAATATCAATATTTACAACCTATGGATTCAAACTATATGTACTACCCCACTACTAATTATCAAACTACTACATCTACTACTAAAACAATAATTGTTGAACAACCAACTAAAAATACATCAACAGTTTTTTCAAATAGAAAAATTATTTCAAAACCATTGAAAAAAAAGATACAAGAAATTAATATTAATAATATTACTATTTTTGAAGAAGAAGAGGCTTTTTAATAATCTGTGTATCTTTGTTTTACAAAGTTACTAATTTAGATTAATTCTGTCTTCAAATTTTATCATAAAATGAGCAATTGCTGTATTTCAATTTTGAATAGGCAATGTTCATTTTTTTGTTATATTTTCAATTGCCAAGTAAAATATTTTGAAAACTGCCATATCATTAGGAAAAACTTTTTTATTTCTGATGATTTTTCGTAATTGACTATTAACAGATTCAATAGCATTTGTAGTATAAATCACTCTTTTGATTTCTACTGGATAACTAATAAAAACCATTAAATTATCTCAATTTTTATATCAAGATTTAGTAATTTGAGGATATTGTTTATTTCATTTACTTTCAAACGATTCTAAAGCTTGCATTGCTTGTTCTTCACTACATGCACTATAAATTGGTTTTAAATCTGCAACTAGACCTTTTCGATGTTTTGAACATCTAGAATAAAGTAGACACAGAATTGTAACCTTTGTGTTAAAAATACTTTAAGGAAGGTGTTCATTTTTTTATGGCTAAATGACTATCAAAAGAAGAAAAGTTAAAAATAATAAAAATAAGTAAAATTAAAACAATTGATAAAACCGCATTAGAGTATGGTATTGGTCGATCATCAATAAAAGAATGAATTAAAGCATATAAATTATTAGGTGAAAAAGGTTTAGAATATGGCAATGGAATTCGTGCTAAAAAAACCAAAAGAACAGGTCGACCCAAATCTTTAAATTTTAATGAAATGACAAAACAAGAATTAATTGAATATATTGAGGCAATGAACGATATAAAAAGTATTTAGAAAAATCGACAAAAAGAAGAAATATTTTGTGATTTTCTCATTGAAGAAAAAATATCAGATTAGTTATTTATGTTGATTATTAAATGTTTCAAAATCAGGATATTATAAGTGAATTAAGAATGGAATGAATGAATTTAATAAATGAGATACATTTTTAGCTAATATAATTAAAAATATTTTTTATGAATTTCAAGAAATTTATGGTTATAAAATGATAACTTTATGAATTAACAAAATTTATAATTTAAAATTAAAATTTCATATTGTATATAGATATATGAAAATATGAGTTTAAAAGCTAAGGTTCGCATAAAAAAATTTGATTATAGAACTAAATCAGGAAGTTTAAGATATGATAATTTATTAAAACGTGATTTTTCAACTACTAATTTAAATGAAAAATTAGGTACTGATATAACTTATTTATTAACTAATGGTAAAACATATTATTTATCAATTGTTAAAGATTTTCATAATAATGAAATATTAGATTATAAAATAAGTGCAAGTTTAGACATGACATTTGTTGTCCAAAACATTATCCAAGCTTGAGTTAATGCTCAAAAACCTACTTCATGAATTTTACAATCAGATCAAGGATTTCACTATACAAATCCTTCTTATAAAATTTTATGTGATGAATTAAAAATAAAAATTTCAATGTCTAGAAGAGGTAATTCCTGTGATAATGGTGCTACTGAAACTTGATTTGGAACAATGAAAACAGAATTTCTATATCAAATTCCAAGAAAAAATAGAACTATTGAATGAATACAAGACAACTTACCTAAATATATTTACTTTTATAATAATTATCGACCTCAAATAAAATTAAAAGGAATGAGTCCAATCGAATATCGATTAGCTCATTCCAAACCAACAAATAATTACTTCATACCTATAAATTTAACACTTACAAACGCTATTTTATAAAATTTAATAAAAGGTTACTTTTATTGTCCACTTTTCTTGACAAGTTCATTAGTTTTCTTTCACAATTTTTTTCATAATCTTCTGCATTTTTCTAATCATGCAAAGCTTCGTTCTACAACTCATCTTTTTGGTAGTACTACAAAAGAATGTAATTCATTACGTTTTACAACTTCAACATTTGCATTTATGATTGTTTTGATTGCAGAAGCAAATTTTTCACCAGTATAGCCAGCATCTACTATTATTTTTTGAACTGTAGAAAGATTTTCTTTTTCACTTTTAATCATTATGATAGCACTATTACGATCTGTTTTTTCTGCTGTAGTTATGTAAATTGCATGTGGTAAACCTTGCGTATCAACTGCAATATGACGTTTTATTCCTGAAATCTTTTTACCAGCATCATAACCTTTATTTTCAGTAGTATCTGTATTTTTAACACTTTGCGAATCAATTATACAAAAACTAGTTTTTTCTTTTCGATGATTCTTAATACGAATCTTTTTAACTAATTTTTTAAAATTAATTGCAATACACTAGGTTCTTTATCATTGTTTTTACTTCAAATTTGGAAATAATAATATACAGTTTGTCATTTTGGAAAATTTTTTGGTAACATTCTTCATTGACAACCACTTTTTAATACATATAAAACTGCACAAAACACTTCATATAAATCTAAATTTCTTGGTTTTGTTTTCTTTTTGCTGTTTTCTAAAGTTGATTTTATGTTCTCAAATTGTTCTTTAGTAACATGACTTGGATAATTTTTATGCATATATACCTCTTATTTTAAAATATATAGTAATTTTACCTTATTTTCTAAAAGATTCTAAACAGGTTCTTACACGAACTAATTTTTTTAATAAAAAAAATATTATCATTTTTCAGGATTTCTATTTTCGTTTTCATAAATTCAATATTAGTAATATCTTTTTTAATAAAATCACTAAATAATAAAGGATGATTAAAAACATTAATTATTAAAATAATTGAAATCAAACTTTTCAAACTGTATAAATTGGCTTGATCAATATATTGCAAAGAACTATGCAAATTTTTTCTAAACAATTGACTATCAAATTTTTCATCTTCCTGTTGATAATATTTGGCAATATTACTAATAGAACTATCAATAGCATTATATTCTGCACAAGTTATATAAATAATATTAAGTGCAGTAATAATATCTTCTTTAGTTAATGTTGGTACTTGTGATTTTATTTTTTGTAAAATGTTAGTAATTAAATGTTTACCTACTGACATTATTTTTACTCCTATCTTTTTTAATCAATTAAAAGCTCATATAACTATTTAATAGCTATATGAGCTCTAGTAGCTTATTATATTGTAATAATCACTTTCAATTATAGATTAACTTTAGCTTTAATATTCAAAGTTGCTGAATTTTGTAACTGTGCCTTTATTGCATTGGCTACATGTTCAACATCGGTACCAATAACAATTTGCAAAGCTTCTTTACTCAAAATTTTAGTACCAAATGCTCCTGCGGCCTTAACTTTTGCCAAATTAACACGTGATGTATCTTTAACAATCAAACGTAACCTAGTAGCACAATTATCAATTTCAACAAAATTATCTGCACCAATTGCTTCAATTAATTTTGTTGCCATTAGTGTATATTTATCACTTTTAAGATTTTTATTGCTTAACTCTGATTTTGTTGTTACTTTACTTTCTTCAACACCAAAATCTTCTTCTCTTCCTGGTGTTTCAATATTCATTTTAGTAATTAATGTATAAAATACAATAAAATAAACTCCACCAGCAGCCACAATTAATAATAATACTCATAGTGGATTTGAAGTAATATGATAAGCACCAGTAACATGATTAGCAAATCCTCATGATTGAGCAAAAGAAATGCAATAGTCAATAATTCCAGCACTAAAACCAAAACCAACTTGGATATGCAATGCTGTCGTTATTGCAATAAATATCCCTGTTAATAAGGCATGAATTACCAATAATAATGGGGCAATAAATACAAATGAAAATTCAATGGGTTCAGTGATTCCACTAATAAAAGAAACTAAAGCAACTCCTCCTAAAAATCCTGATACCATTTTTCTATTTTCTTTTTTAGCTGCCATAATCATAGCTAAGGCAGCAGCGGGAATACCACCCATCATAATAGGAAAGAAACCTGATTGAAAAAATCCAGATCCTTCAATACCTCTAGTAAAAGCATTAATGTCTCCATTTACTCATTCTGTTGTTCCAGATGCAGCACCTGTAATTGGAGATATTATCTGACCATTAATTGGTAATTGAAATCAAAAAAAAGTATTTAAGATTTGATGTAATCCAAAAGGTAATAATAAACGATTTAATATTCCATAAACAGCTGTTCCTGGAATAGCAACTGCTGGATTATTTGGATTAGCAACTAATTGACCAAATTTCATTAATACTAATTGAATTCATGGTCAAACAATAGCAAATGCCAAAGCAGTGGGAATAGTTATTGCTAAAGCCACCATTGGTGCAAATCTTCTACCACCAAAGAATGATAACGCTTGAGGAAGTTTGATTTCTTTATATTTATTATATAAAACTGCAGATAAACACCCCGCTACAATTCCACCAAAAACACCAATGTTTAATACATAAATACCACCGATAATAGTTTTACCATCTGTTCCAAATTCTTCTACATAAAATAATGACGAAAATTTTTCACCTTTACTTGATGTAAAAGTTAAAACATTTTTATATAACATTTCTGGTAATGAGTGTTCAATTGACGTCATTGCAGCTATTGCTAAATAAAATACTGCTCCAACTAATGCAGCTTCACCACGATGATCTTTAGCTAAACCAAATGCTAAACCCAAAGCAAATAATAATGGTAAATTATCAAATACTATTTTTCCTGGTTGTTGAATAATATATGAAATTCAATAACCCACTTCATTAGTAACATGCATAACACCAGCATCAGTTGTAGTAGTAAATGTAAGTCCTAATGCTCCAAATCTGTTTAAAATAGCAGCGAATGGTAATACTGCGATTGGAAACTGTAATGCTTTACCTAAGTCTTGTAAAAATTTTAAAACATTATTTCAAGGACTTTTTTCTTTTGAGGTTTTTAATTCAATATTACTATTTTTTGTTTGATTTTTTTCTTTATGTTTTTTTCAGAAAACTAAACCCATATTTTAACCCCTTCCTAAAACTTTTTCTTAATTTTTCAAAATTAAAACATTGAACTTATTGAAACTGATAATAGCACAATGGCACCAACTGTTGCACAAAACATTAAAAATATATAAAGAGCTTTATTTCAAAAATGAAAAACTTGATATGTAACTTTTTTTGGTTTAAATAAAAATTGCTTGTTAATCAGGCTCCTTTCTTTACGTAATTTTCTTTTAAATAAAAAAAAACACAAGAAAAATAATACCTACACAAATCAAACCAATGATAAACATTATTCACATTGCCGATGTTGATAAAATTTTATTGTGCGATTCTAATGTTAAAAAATTTAGCATAATCATTTACACTTTCTAATCATTAGTTTTTTATCTTAATAAATATTATTATACAATAATTTTCTTTAAAATAAATATAATCACAAAATTTTACACTTTTTTATTGTTTATTATACAATGACTTACGCATTCTAAATCTTAATTTAATTGGTACACCCTGAAAACCAAATCGTTCACGAATTTGATTAATTAAAAAACGTTCATAAGAAAAATGACATCGTTGTGGATCATTTACCATTAAAATAAAAGTAGGCGGATTTTTTTCAACCTGTGTTGTGTAATATATCTTTAATCTACCACCTTTAAAGTAAGGCGGCTCATTAATTAATTGAGCTTTATTAATTATTTCATTAAGAATACTTGTTTTAATTCTTAAATTCATATTAACTAATACTTCATTAATAGTAGCAAATAAAGTATGAATTCTAGTATTTTCTAAAGCAGATAAATATACAACAAAAGAATACTCAAGATATTTAAATTTTTCTTTAATTTTTTTAGTAAACTCTTGCATTGTTTTTTCATTTTTTTTAACTAAATCTCATTTATTAACAATAATAATAACTGGCTTATCTAAATTTTTTGCCATTCCTGCTATTGTTAAATCTTGTTCTTGAATTTCAACACTACCATCTAATAAAAACAAAACAATATCACTACGTTCAATGGCATTAGTAGTTCTAATTAAACTATATTTTTCTAAATCTTCAGTAATTTTTCCTTTTCTACGAATTCCCGCAGTATCAATAACACAATATTGTTTTTTATTATAAACAAAATTACTATCAATAGCATCAGTTGTTGTTCCTGCTATTGGTGAAACAATAACTCTATTCTCTTGAAGAATAGTATTAACTAAACTTGATTTACCAACATTGGGACGACCAATAATTGCTAAATTAATATTTTCTTTTTTTTCTGTATGAACCTCTTTTGGTAACTTAGTAATTATCATATCTAATAAATCACCAAAACCAACACCATGACTAGCAGATACTAAAATTGGTTCGCCAAAGCCAACTTTTAAATAATCATAAATTTTATCATTATCTTTTTGAACATTATCATATTTATTTGCAATAATAATAACCGGTTTCTTAGTTCTGTATAATAATTTGGCAATATCTTCATCTTCGTGAGTTAGACCTTCTTGATAAGAACAAACAAATAAAACAATATCAGCCTCAGCTAAAGCAATATTAACTTGTTGATTGATTTGTTGAGTAAAATTAGTAATCGTTTTAGTAATACCACCCGTATCAATAATCACAAAATTTTGTGTTAATCATTCACCAATGCCATAAATTCGATCTCTAGTTGCTCCAGGCATATCTTCAATTATTGCTACTTTTTTTTGTAATATACGATTAAAAATTGAAGATTTACCAACATTAGGGCGTCCTACAATTACTACTTTTGGTAACTTATTCATTTTATTCAAATCCTTATATTTAAAATATTATTTTTTATGACTAAAGTAATTATCATATAAAATTTTTAATTTATCAACGGTCGTTTGTAAATTATAATCACTATTATCTAAAATAACTGCATCTTCAACAATTACTAGTTGGCCAGTGCTACGAGTTTTATCAACATTATCACGAATTACCATATCGTTATATACTTGTTCTTGCGTAATATTAATACCCTCTTTAATATACTGTTTATATCTTCTTTCACTACGAGCGTGTAAACTAGAAGTTAAAAAAATCTTTAATTGAGCATCAGGTAAAACAACACTACTAATATCTCTGCCAACGACAATAAAGCCTTGACTTCTAACCATTTCTTGAATTCTAGCAACCATAACTTTTCTAACTTCAGATAACGAAGCAATTATTGGTACTTTACTAGTAACATTTTTATCATAAATTTCTTCTGTTGGTGGTTGATCATTAAATAAAAAATGACCATTAACTCATCTTATATCAAAAAGTTCTAGTGCTGCAAGTATTAAATCTTCACTTTCAAAAGCAATTTTATTTTTTAAACAATGATTAGTAAAACTACGATACATAATTCCTGTATCCATAAATTGATAATCAATTTTTTTAGAAAGCAAATATGCTGCCGCTGATTTACCACTAGCTGCTGGACCATCTATTGCAATATTAATCTTTGGGTACATTGTTTTTCTCCATTTTCTACTTAATAAATAATATTAATGATAATACTAACACGACTATTAAATGTTTAGAACCTGTTTAGAATCTTTTAGAAAATAAGGTAAAATTACTATATATTTTAAAATAAGAGGTATATATGCATAAAAATTATCCAAGTCATGTTACTAAAGAACAATTTGAGAACATAAAATCAACTTTAGAAAACAGCAAAAAGAAAACAAAACCAAGAAATTTAGATTTATATGAAGTGTTTTGTGCAGTTTTATATGTATTAAAAAGTGGTTGTCAATGAAGAATGTTACCAAAAAATTTTCCAAAATGACAAACTGTATATTATTATTTCCAAATTTGAAGTAAAAACAATGATAAAGAACCTAGTGTATTGCAATTAATTTTAAAAAAATTAGTTAAAAAGATTCGTATTAAGAATCATCGAAAAGAAAAAACTAGTTTTTGTATAATTGATTCGCAAAGTGTTAAAAATACAGATACTACTGAAAATAAAGGTTATGATGCTGGTAAAAAGATTTCAGGAATAAAACGTCATATTGCAGTTGATACGCAAGGTTTACCACATGCAATTTACATAACTACAGCAGAAAAAACAGATCGTAATAGTGCTATCATAATGATTAAAAGTGAAAAAGAAAATCTTTCTACAGTTCAAAAAATAATAGTAGATGCTGGCTATACTGGTGAAAAATTTGCTTCTGCAATCAAAACAATCATAAATGCAAATGTTGAAGTTGTAAAACGTAATGAATTACATTCTTTTGTAGTACTACCAAAAAGATGAGTTGTAGAACGAAGCTTTGCATGATTAGAAAAATGCAGAAGATTATGAAAAAATTGTGAAAGAAAACTAAATACTAGTTTACAAATGGAAATGTTTAGTAATCTGTGTAACTTACAAAAATAACTATGTTTAATTAATTCTAGTAAATATAATTAAATGACTAGAAAGAGTGAGTTACAGATGGCTAAAAAAGATAACTTTAATAATAATGATCCAATATCAAAAGCAGTAGATTTATTACTAGAAAATACTGAAGATTTAACAACAGTTTTTAAACCTGGCGGTTTATATAAAGAATTAACAAAAAGATTAGTTGAAAAAATGTTGAATTCTGAAATGCAAAATTATTTAGGATATGAAAAAAATCAACATAGTACTACTGAAAATGCTCGTAATGGTACAAGTTCAAAAAAATTAATAACTCAACAAGGTAAAATTGAAATTGATGTACCAAGAGATCGCAATAGTAATTTTACTCCTGTAATAGTTCCTAAAAGGCAAAGAAGATTTGATGGTTTTGATCAAAACCATCAAATCTTCTTTGCCGAGGCTTTTTAATAATCTGTGTATATTATTATCTCGTTCTTTAATTGATTTACCATTAAATTTACCACGATTTTCTTGAGATCTTCGTTTTTTATCTTTTCTTCTTAAATTTTTACTAGTAACTTTATCAAATAATCCAGAATAAATTCAATTGTAAATTGTTTTAAAGCTGATAGCTCATTGTTTATGAAAATTTTTAATTCTGCCATAAATTTGTTCAGGTGATCAGCCCAATAATAGTTTTTGTTGTATATATTTGACTAAATCTTTATATTTAAACTTATGAAAAATAATATGTGATTTTTTTCTATTTACAGCTTTATTTTGTGCAATTAATGAAAAATAATGATCATTATCTTTATTTCTATTAACTTCTCGAATAATAGTACTAATACTTCGATTAAGATTTTTAGCTATTTCACTAATTTTAACTTTAAATTTCAATTGATTCTCAATATAAATTCTTTCATCTATCCCAATATGTTTATAACTCATATAAAAACTCCTTACTTTTTCTAAACTAAATTTAGCATTATGAAATTTTTATATGAGAATTTTTTGCAATTTTATTTACTTGCACTTACAAGTATAATTCAGCATAATTAACTTTATAAAGGTTTTAGATTATAAGGGGAGTTGAATATGAAAAAGATACAAGCACACATTTTAAAAATTAAAAAATGGAATCAAGAATTAGATAAAATTGAAGAAGAAAAAATAAATTTATTGGAAATGTTTAGTAATCTGTGTAACTTACAAAAATAACTATGTTTAATTAATTCTAGTAAATATAATTAAATGACTAGAAAGAGTGAGTTACAGATGGCTAAAAAAGATAACTTTAATAATAATGATCCAATATCAAAAGCAGTAGATTTATTACTAGAAAATACTGAAGATTTAACAACAGTTTTTAAACCTGGCGGTTTATATAAAGAATTAACAAAAAGATTAGTTGAAAAAATGTTGAATTCTGAAATGCAAAATTATTTAGGATATGAAAAAAATCAACATAGTACTGGATGGGTTACACTTTATTGGACACTAATTACGTAGATAAGTGAACAAATTTGTTAAAAGAAAGGAACTATAATTATGACCAATATTAACTCATATACCGACGAATTTAAAAAGCAAATAGTAGCTTTATATCAAAGTGGTAAGTCAGTGTCTTGTCTTGCTAAAGAATATAATGTTACAAGAGCAGCTACTTATAAATGAATTAAACAATTTACTAATTCAGGTAGTTTTAAAATTAAAAATCGAACTTCTCCCCACATGTACTTGTGGAGGAAACAATGAAATTGAATGAGTTCAATAATACTTTTCAAACTGAAAAACAATGTCTTGCATATATAGCAAGTTTGAAACAAATCAAATGTAGTAGGTGTTCTAGTTTTAATTTGAATACTTCTAATTTAAGAAGAATGAGATGTTTGAAATGTTATCAAACATTCAGTATTCTCACGGGCACTATATTTTCAAAGTCACAAACACCTTTAATATCTTGGTTTTATCTCATTTTTAGATGAATAAACACCAAACATGGAATTCCATCAACTGATGTTGCAAAAGAATTGGGAGTGACCTTGAAAACAGCTTGAAGAATGGGTCATAAAATCCGAAGTGCCATTGCTAAACAAAAACCTCAATTCATTGTTGAAGGCATAGTGCAAATGGATGAAATGTATCTTTCACATATGGGGTTTAAAAAACAAGGAAGATCCTTGTTGAATAAAACCTTGATTGTTGGCATTTATCAAAAAACAACCAACAATCTGATTGTGAAAGTATTGAAAAACGCAAACAGTAAAAATCTTTTGCAGTTTGCAATAAACCACATTTCTTCAAAGTGTGTTGTACATACTGATTTTTGAAAAGGATATCGCGATTTGAAATCGGTTTTCACTAAGCATGAAACAGTTAACCATCAAGATGGCTATGTTTCAAAAACTGGTGTAAATACCAACCAAATTGAGTCAGTATGAAAACATATACGAAGAACATTTAAAACACATATCAAAGTTGCAAAACATCATATTCATTTATATGCAAAAGAAGCTGCATATAAATTCAATAACATACCTAGTTTTGAAACTGTAATGCTATGTTTTATTTAAAAATGTGGGGAGAAGTTCGTAGATAGGCTTTTCTCAGCATTTATGTGATAAGATTTAAAAATAGTACATAAAGGGAGAAAAGCCTTAAAAATAATCTTTCAGATTTAGAAAAACAATTAATTCAAGCAAATAAAGAATTAAAACAGTTACGAATGGAAAATGATATTTTAAAGCAAGCAGCACTAATAATAGGCAGAAAATAGAAATTATTACTAAAAATAAAGTTAAATATAAAATTCGCACAATGTGTCGTTTTTTAAAACTCTCTAAATCAACATATTATTTTAATTTAAAGAAAAAAGAAAAAATTCAAAATAATATTTATGATGAAGCTGTTATTAGTGCTTTTAAAGAAAATAAAGAAGTTTATGGTACTAGAAGATTAAAAGTCATACTAGCAAACCAAGAAATTTATTTATCACGCAGAAAAATTAAAAAAATTATGAATAAGCATAATTTAATATCAAAATACACTAAATTATCATTCAAAAATCATCATAATAAAGTCAATGATAGTCAAATTACCAATCTTGTTAATAGAGACTTTAATAATAGAATTAAAAATGAAGTTATTGTCAGTGATTTAACTTATGTTCAAGTTAATGGTAAATGAAACTATATTTGCCTATTAGTAGACCTGTACAACCGCGAAATTATTGGACATAGTGTTGGAGTTAAAAAAGATGCATCATTAGTACATCAAGCATTTATGCACTCAAATCGCTGTTTAAAAGATATTCAAATATTTCATAACGATCGCGGTAATGAATTCAATAATAAAACTATTGATAAACTTTTGAGGCTTTTTAATAATCTGTGTATCTTTGTTTTACAAAGTTACTAATTTAGATTAATTCTGTCTTCAAATTTTATCATAAAATGAGCAATTGCTGTATTTCAATTTTGAATAGGCAATGTTCATTTTTTTGTTATATTTTCAATTGCCAAGTAAAATATTTTGAAAACTGCCATATCATTAGGAAAAACTTTTTTATTTCTGATGATTTTTCGTAATTGACTATTAACAGATTCAATAGCATTTGTAGTATAAATCACTCTTTTGATTTCTACTGGATAACTAATAAAAACCATTAAATTATCTCAATTTTTATATCAAGATTTAGTAATTTGAGGATATTGTTTATTTCATTTACTTTCAAACGATTCTAAAGCTTGCATTGCTTGTTCTTCACTACATGCACTATAAATTGGTTTTAAATCTGCAACTAGACCTTTTCGATGTTTGTATGAAACATATTTTAAACTATTTCTAATTTGATGAACAATGCATAATTGATGTTCTGTTTTAGGATAAACTGATTGTATTGCTTCTGACATGCCTGTTAAATTATCACTACAAGCAATAAGAATATCATTTAAGCCACGATTTTTCATTTCTGTGAAATTAGATAATCAAAACTTAGAACCTTCATTTTCACTAATTCATAATCCTAAAACATCTTTTTTGCCTTCTAAATCAACTCCTAATGCTATATAAACTGATTTGTTAATAATCCGTTTATCTTGTCGTACTTTAACTACTATACAATCAAAATAAACAATAGGATAAATACTTTCTAATGGTCGATTTTGTCATGCTTTAACATCATCAATAACATCATCAGTAATTTGACTAATAACACTTTCACTAATATCAGCACCATGATATAACTCTTGCAACTGCATTCTAATGTCAGATAATGTCATTCCTTTTGCATACAAGGAAAGAACTTGTTGATCAAAACCATCAAATCTTCTTTGCCTTTTAGGAACTATTACAGGAGTAAAATTACTATTGCGATCTCTTGGTACATCAATTTCAATTTTACCTTGTTGAGTTATTAATTTTTTTGAACTTGTACCATTACGAGCATTTTCAGTAGTACTATGTTGATTTTTTTCATATCCTAAATAATTTTGCATTTCAGAATTCAACATTTTTTCAACTAATCTTTTTGTTAATTCTTTATATAAACCGCCAGGTTTAAAAACTGTTGTTAAATCTTCAGTATTTTCTAGTAATAAATCTACTGCTTTTGATATTGGATCATTATTATTAAAGTTATCTTTTTTAGCCATCTGTAACTCACTCTTTCTAGTCATTTAATTATATTTACTAGAATTAATTAAACATAGTTATTTTTGTAAGTTACACAGATTACTAAACATTTCCGTTATTTATTAAAATAACCGATTTCACAGGAATTTTATTTGGTAAGTTGGTCGATAATTATTATAAAAGTAAATATATTTAGGTAAGTTGTCTTGTATTCATTCAATAGTTCTATTTTTTCTTGGAATTTGATATAGAAATTCTGTTTTCATTGTTCCAAATTTTCAGTAGCACCATTATCACAGGAATTACCTCTTCTAGACATTGAAATTTTTATTTTTAATTCATCACATAAAATTTTATAAGAAGGATTTGTATAGTGAAATCCTTGATCTGATTGTAAAATTCATGAAGTAGGTTTTTGAGCATTAACTCAAGCTTGGATAATGTTTTGGACAACAAATGTCATGTCTAAACTTGCACTTATTTTATAATCTAATATTTCATTATTATGAAAATCTTTAACAATTGATAAATAATATGTTTTACCATTAGTTAATAAATAAGTTATATCAGTACCTAATTTTTCATTTAAATTAGTAGTTGAAAAATCACGTTTTAATAAATTATCATATCTTAAACTTCCTGATTTAGTTCTATAATCAAATTTTTTTATGCGAACCTTAGCTTTTAAACTCATATTTTTCATATATCTATATACAATATGAAATTTTAATTTTAAATTATAAATTTTGTTAATTCATAAAGTTATCATTTTATAACCATAAATTTCTTGAAATTCATAAAAATATTTTTAATTATATTAGCTAAAAATGTATCTCATTTATTAAATTCATTCATTCCATTCTTAATTCACTTATAATATCCTGATTTTGAAACATTTAATAATCAACATAAATAACTAATCTGATATTTTTTCTTCAATGAGAAAATCACAAAATATTTCTTCTTTTTTGTCGATTTTTCTAAATACTTTTTTATATCGTTCATTGCCTCAATATATTCAATTAATTCTTGTTTTGTCATTTCATTAAAATTTAAAGATTTGGGTCGACCTGTTCTTTTGGTTTTTTTAGCACGAATTCCATTGCCATATTCTAAACCTTTTTCACCTAATAATTTATATGCTTTAATTCATTCTTTTATTGATGATCGACCAATACCATACTCTAATGCGGTTTTATCAATTGTTTTAATTTTACTTATTTTTATTATTTTTAACTTTTCTTCTTTTGATAGTCATTTAGCCATAAAAAAATGAACACCTTCCTTAAAGTATTTTTAACACAAAGGTTACAATTCTGTGTCTACTTTATTCTAGATGTTCAATATTGATAATTACAATTTATATTTTCACATCTAGTTTCGTTAGTTGTTTTTGTTAATGGCACATTGGGAAAATAAATGCCACAATTTATAATATTATGCATTTAATAAACCTCATTTTCTAAAGTTTTAATAATACTTTTACTATAAACAAACTTAATTACCATAAAAGAGTAAATTTGACCTTAAACTTAATACTTTTAAATTATAATGATATAAATTTTAAAATGTTTTTAATTATTAGTCTGTATAAATTTTGGTTTAAGGGTAAGTGGGAATATTAATTTATGAAATTGGAATAGATATTAAATTGAGTTTTTAAACTAAATTAAAGACTCATATCAATAAATTAAAATACAAAACCCTTACATGAAAATTACTCATATAAGGGCATAAAGCCAAATTTACAATTTTAAATTAATTAAACTGATGTTTTGTCCTAAAGTTTTAGGACAAATATAATAATAACAAATTTAAACCAAATTACAATAGAATCTCATACTGTATATAATATATTTTGATTAATCATTATTATAAATTATTATTAATGCTTTAATTAATTTTATAATATAAATATTATTTATTTTATTATAATTATTTTATTTTAAAAAACAAAAAAATAAATAAAAGTAATACTTAAGTACTACTTTTATAATATAATTTCTCTAATTAAGTTAAAAAAATAATATTTTAAACTATAAATTAAAATTCATGCAAGAGGCTTTTTAATAATCTGTGTATCTTTGTTTTACAAAGTTACTAATTTAGATTAATTCTGTCTTCAAATTTTATCATAAAATGAGCAATTGCTGTATTTCAATTTTGAATAGGCAATGTTCATTTTTTTGTTATATTTTCAATTCCCAAGTAAAATATTTTGAAAACTGCCATATCATTAGGAAAAAATTTTTTATTTCTGATGATTTTTCGTAATTGACTATTAACAGATTCAATAGCATTTGTAGTATAAATCACTCTTTTGATTTCTACTGGATAACTAATAAAAACCATTAAATTATCTCAATTTTTATATCAAGATTTAGTAATTTGAGGATATTGTTTATTTCATTTACTTTCAAACGATTCTAAAGCTTGCATTGCTTGTTCTTCACTACATGCACTATAAATTGGTTTTAAATCTGCAACTAGACCTTTTCGATGTTTGTATGAAACATATTTTAAACTATTTCTAATTTGATGAACAATGCATAATTGATGTTCTGTTTTAGGATAAACTGATTGTATTGCTTCTGACATGCCTGTTAAATTATCACTACAAGCAATAAGAATATCATTTAAGCCACGATTTTTCATTTCTGTGAAATTAGATAATCAAAACTTAGAACCTTCATTTTCACTAATTCATAATCCTAAAACATCTTTTTTGCCTTCTAAATCAACTCCTAATGCTATATAAACTGATTTGTTAATAATCCGTTTATCTTGTCGTACTTTAACTACTATACAATCAAAATAAACAATAGGATAAATACTTTCTAATGGTCGATTTTGTCATGCTTTAACATCATCAATAACATCATCAGTAATTTGACTAATAACACTTTCACTAATATCAGCACCATGATATAACTCTTGCAACTGCATTCTAATGTCAGATAATGTCATTCCTTTTGCATACAAGGAAAGAACTTGTTGATCAAAACCATCAAATCTTCTTTGCCTTTTAGGAACTATTACAGGAGTAAAATTACTATTGTGATCTCTTGGTACATCAATTTCAATTTTACCTTGTTGAGTTATTAATTTTTTTGAACTTGTACCATTACGAGCATTTTCAGTAGTACTATGTTGATTTTTTTCATATCCTAAATAATTTTGCATTTCAGAATTCAACATTTTTTCAACTAATCTTTTTGTTAATTCTTTATATAAACCGCCAGGTTTAAAAACTGTTGTTAAATCTTCAGTATTTTCTAGTAATAAATGGATGGGTTACACTTTATTGGACACTAATTACGTAGACAAGTGAACAAATTTGTTAAAAGAAAGGAACTATAATTATGACCAATATTAACTCATATACCGACGAATTTAAAAAGCAAATAGTAGCTTTATATCAAAGTGGTAAGTCAGTGTCTTGTCTTGCTAAAGAATATAATGTTACAAGAGCAGCTACTTATAAATGAATTAAACAATTTACTAATTCAGGTAGTTTTAAAATTAAAAATAATCTTTCAGATTTAGAAAAACAATTAATTCAAGCAAATAAAGAATTAAAACAGTTACGAATGGAAAATGATATTTTAAAGCAAGCAGCACTAATAATAAGCAGAAAATAGAAATTATTACTAAAAATAAAGTTAAATATAAAATTCGCACAATGTGTCGTTTTTTAAAACTCTCTAAATCAACATATTATTTTAATTTAAAGAAAAAGAAAAAATTCAAAATAATATTTATGATGAAGCTGTTATTAGTACTTTTAAAGAAAATAAAGAAGTTTATGGTACTAGAAGATTAAAAGTCATACTAGCAAACCAAGAAATTTATTTATCACGCAGAAAAATTAAAAAAATTATGAATAAGCATAATTTAATATCAAAATACACTAAATTATCATTCAAAAATCATCATAATAAAGTCAATGATAGTCAAATTACCAATCTTGTTAATAGAGACTTTAATAATAGAATTAAAAATGAAGTTATTGTCAGTGATTTAACTTATGTTCAAGTTAATGGTAAATGAAACTATATTTGCCTATTAGTAGACCTGTACAACCGCGAAATTATTGGACATAGTGTTGGAGTTAAAAAAGATGCATCATTAGTACATCAAGCATTTATGCACTCAAATCGCTGTTTAAAAGATATTCAAATATTTCATAGCGATCGCGGTAATGAATTCAATAATAAAACTATTGATAAACTTTTATTAGCATTCAATATTACCCGTTCTTTAAGCAAAAAAGGATGTCCTTATGACAATGCTGTTGCTGAAGCAACTTTTAAAACTTTCAAAACAGAGTTTATTAATGATAAAAATTTTACATCATTAATCCAATTAAAATTAGAATTATTTGATTACATAAATTGATATAACAACATAAGAATTCACAGCACTCTAAACTACCTAACTCCCGTTAAATATCATGAACAAATGTCTACCAAAAAATAGTCCTAAAAAGGGTTGCCATTCCAAATAATCTTTTCCATTTATATGAAAATCGACATGACTTTTTATATCAGTTAATTCTATATATTTTAATTTTGAAGGATCACTAAAAAGAACAATAACATTTTTTTCAAAAGTTTTAGTTGTAGTTTCTCAATTATCAGCAAAAATAGGGTATTCAACAATATCAATTTGTTATATTACATCATGTAAATTATCAACATTTATTAAATTGGAATTTTTTACATATGAATTTAATATCGAAGAAGTTGAAAATATTGATGCTGCTGATAATGCTGCTGTTGTTAACATTGAT
The DNA here is from genome assembly GCF_027923845.1 of Spiroplasma ixodetis. Classification (GTDB taxonomy): domain Bacteria; phylum Bacillota_I; class Bacilli_A; order Mycoplasmatales; family VBWQ01; genus Spiroplasma_E; species Spiroplasma_E ixodetis_A. Next base: position 775,650 of record NZ_AP026933.1, on the reverse strand, counting down.
AAATATTTTTTCATAAATAACACCTCTTTTTTAATAACTTCTTAAAATCTTAAGAAGTTGGATACATCATAAACCTTTCTTTTAAAAAAACAATAAAAAACATTTATAATAAATGTTTTTTAATAATTTTTACGATTAAAATAAAAAATGAAATTCATTATTAGCGATTTTTTTGATAATTATATACTAATTTAAGTACTGTTTTTAAAGGTAATATTCTAATAATAGTTCTTGTAATTTTATTAGAAATTCCTGTAATAATAAAACTTTTTCTTTTTGTTTTTAAGGCTGTTTGTAAAGACTTTTTAGCATAAGTTTCAGTATCTAAAACTGGTAATAATGAACTATAATGTTCTTTATTTCCTTTACCATTACTACTACGATTTCAAAATTCAGTTTTTAATGGACCTGGACAAATTGTAATTACTCTTACTTTACTTTTTGCTCTTTTTAATTCATAATTAACTGCAACACCTAAACTTCAAACATATGATTTAGAAGCATAATAACTAGCAAAAACAGGCCCTGGACTAAAAGCTGCCATACTTCCAATATTAATAACACGACCATAATTATTTTTACTAAAACGTTGAACAAATAACTTTGTTAAAATATGTAAACAAGAAATATTTAAATTAATCATATTTAATTCTTGTTCTAACATGCTATCTGCAAATGTTCCTCAAACACCATAACCAGCATTATTAATAACTACTGTTACATTTAATTCTTTTGATAACTCAAATAATTTATAAATATTTTTTAAATCAGATAAATCTAAATCATAATTTTTAACTTGTAAGTGTGGATACTTATCTGCTAATTCTAATATTTTTTTACTATCACGTGATACCCCTAATACGTGATAACCTTGTGATAATAATGCTTGACAGTAATAATATCCCAATCCTTTAGACGCTCCTGTAACTACTGCTCACTGATTCAAAACAATTACTTTATTTATCATTTATATTAATACTCCTTTTATTTTTAGATATTAAACATTTTTTTACTATTTGAACTAATATAATTATAAGCACTAAAAATACTTAATACTGTAGCAACGTACATTGGTATCATTACTAATTGATTAATTAAACCATATTGATCATTATTACTATGACCATTAACACTACCATTTAAAAATCGTCAATTAATAAAAAATAAAATTGTAATTCCTAACATTTGTACTGCTGCCTTTATTCTACCATATTTATCAGCAGCCATTACTGTGCCTTTAGTAGCCAAAATTTGACGAACTACATCAATAATAAAATCACGTAATACCAAAATAACTACCATTCAAACCGGAATTATAGTACCACATGCCATTACAATTAAAACACCATTAGTTAAAAGTTTATCTGCAATTGAATCAAAAAATTTACCAAAAGTTGTTACCTGATTAAATTTTCTTGCTCATCATCCATCAATAAAATCACTAATGGCAGCAATAATAAATAAAATTGCTGCTATTAACCAACTAATTGGTAAACTATAATTATTAATATTAATACTTGTTATTCAAAGATGATAAAAATTATCATTATCTATTGGACCGATAATCATTAAACTAACAATAATTGGAACTAATATTAATCTTATTAAAGAAATAATATTGGGAACATTCATATTTAAAATCCTTTCATATAAGTTAACGGACTTCTCCCCACATGTACTTGTGGAGGGAATAATGAAACTGAATGAATTCAACAATGCTTTTCAAACTGAACAGCAATGTCTTGCATATATAGCAAATTTGAAAGAAAACAAATGTATTAGGTGTTTTAGTTTTAATTTGAATACTTCTGATTTAAAAAGAATGAGATGTTTAAAATGTAATCAAACATTTAGCATTCTCACAGGCACCATATTTTCAAGGTCACAAACATCTTTAACATCTTGGTTTTATCTTATCTTTAGATGAATAAACACCAAACATGCAATTCCATCAACAGATATTGCAAAAGAATTGGGAGTGACTTTGAAAACTGCTTGAAGAATGACTCATAAAATCAGAACACGTATTGCAAAACAAAAACCTCAATTTATTGTTGAAGGTACAGTGCAAATTGATGAAATGTATCTTTCACATATGGGTTTTAAAAAACAAGGAAGATCCTTGGTGAATAAAACCTTGATTGTTGGCATTTATCAAAAAACAACCAATAATTTAATTGTGAAAGTATTGAAAAACGCAAAGAGTAAAAATCTTTTGCAGTTTGCAAAAAACCACATTTCTTCAAAATGTCTTGTATATACTGATTCTTGAAAAGGATATTGCGATTTTAAATCAGTTTTCATTAAGCATGAAACAGTTAACCATCAAGATGGCTATGTTTCAAAAATTGGTGTAAATACCAACCAAATTGAATCAGTTTGAAAACATATAAGAAGAACATTTAAAACACATATCAAAGTTGCAAAACATCATGTTCATTTATATGCTAAAGAAGCTGCATATAAATTCAACAAGATACCTAGTTTTGAAACTGTAATGCTATGTTTGATTTAAAAATGTGGGGAGAAGTCCGTAGATAGGTTTTTCTCAGCATTTATGTGATAAAATTAAAATAGTACATAAAGGGAGAAAAGCCTAAGTTAATTTATAATATTTAACATTATTATGTACTTACCTTTTTTAGCATAATTTATAAAAAGTAAAACTTATATTTTTGATCTATTCATGAAATAAGTATATCGTTATTTTCTATATCTATCAATAATATACATTTATATATTAAAATAAATATTCTTTTATATACAATTTCTTAACTATTGTTTGTTTTTTATTTTTCTGATTTTTCTCTTTCGGCAGCAGCTTGTGGATTTTTTCTTTTCTCAATATAATAGAATAAGCCAATATAACTTAAATAATAATCTTTATTAAAATCAATTAAACGTGAAGCATTTGTAACAGTTGCTTGTCCTGCCGGTTTACTTCCTCATTCATAAAACGGAATTAAACGTGTTTTTGCTGGATTATGTTTTGCTAAAAAAATAACAGCAGTATCAAAATCTAATTTCATTAACTCACTACCTGTAATTAATTTTTTACCTTGTAATGATGAATTAATATTATCAGCTTTTTTATCTTTATTACCAGAATGGCTATAATTAATAATTGTTTTTTCACCGAACATATCTGAATATTTATTAGCAGTTTGTAAATCCATAGTTTGCAAAAAAGTATGCAAAATACAGTTATTAAAAATAGTTTCTGCTGTTTCTTTACCATATTTTTGTGTTAATTGTTGTAAATCTTGCATAATCATCATGAAAAAAATATTACGACTTCGTGCAACAGTAATCATTTGTGCCATACTAGCAATCGTTGGTATATTACCAAACTCATCAAATAAAAAGTATAAAGGACGTGGTAATTTAATATCAGGCAAAGTACTTGCATAACGAATTGTATTTTTATATAACTGTGCAATAAACATTGATACAAAAGCATTACGTTCATTACTTTCATCAGGTACAACTAAGAAAACAGCACTTGGTTTTTTTACAATTTCATCTAAATTTATATCATTACTACAACTAATATTTCGTGTCACTGGATCAGTAAATAAACGTAATCCATTAGCAACCATTTGACTAATTGATCCCGCAGTTTCTTCAGCACCTTCTAATGCACCTAAACCAATTTGACGAGCTAAACTATGAGTTGGCATTTTTTTTAGAATTTCAACATATCGTTGACGATTAGTAGCAACAATAGCAGCATTTGACATACTAAAGTATTTTAACGGAACATCAGGTTGATCTTCAAGTTGTTCTAGCATAAATAACATAATTGATTTAACAACTTGCATCGCTGATTGATTTCAAAATTTTTGTTTTGGATCTGATTCAGGAAATAAGGCTTCAACAATATCATTAATTCATGATAATGCCATTGATTCATAAGTAATTGATTCATTTAAAGGATTATTTTCTTTTTTTAAACGCATTGATTCTACATAAAAATCATATACTTTAACAAAAGGATTTCATGAATTAGATACTGATGTATCACGTAAATTAATAACATAAACATCGTAACCATTATCTTTTAATATTTTAGAATGATTTTGAAATAATTCTCCTTTTGGGTCAGTAATAACCATTGATGGTTTAATTTTTGATTGGGCATTTAAATATATAGTTGGAATAACTAATTTTTGAGTTTTACCACTTCCTGTTCCCCCAATTACAATATTATGAGCATCAGACTTAATATTAAATTGGACACCACCAATTTTAGTCTTTGTTGTTTGAACAACAATACCGTAATCATTTTCAACAGTTTTTGATAAAGGAAAGGTATTAGCAATTTCAGTGGGTGTTAATCAAGCAGCAGATCCATACACTTTATTTTTTGAATCACGTAAAAAGCGACTTTTATTATGAGTTTCACGATAAATTTTATATTTATGAATCATAAAGTAAGATAATAAAACTGAAAATTCAATAAGAAATAGAATTAAAAATATTAATCAATAATTAATAACATCCTGTATTAAAAATTTAAGTGTAAATGGTTGTTGATTATCCCCACTATGAGAAAACATGTTACGAACAAAGACTAAAGCATAAACTAATAAAGTATTTATTAATACTAAAAAGGGTATAACAATTATAATTACTGCTGGTAGTACTCATTTTTTTTGACGAATAAATTTCATTTTTATGTTCCTTTATTTTTTATATATTTTATAATAATTTATATTTTACCCATATTGGGAAATAACACCAGCAATACCTGATATTATTAATAATAAAATACCAATAGTTACATTACGTCTTCAACGATAACTTTTTTTCTTTTTAAATTCATTTTTTGTTTTTTTAAATTTCATGATTATTTCTCCAAGATTTTAATATTTTACTTTTTTATTCATCAGAATCTCCTCTTCTTGCATTCTTTCTAATATTATTTAAATTTACAACACGTTCCTTAAAAGCAGCATTAGCCATATTTTTTAATCCAACGAAAGGACTTTTTAAATTATTTTTTGTATCTTGTCATTTAGTACCATGATCATTAGAATTTTGAAATTTACCAATTCCTTTAGCAACTCCTTTAGTACCTTTACCTAAATAACCCGCGATACCATTTTTTAATAGTCCATTTGCTTTCTTTTCGCTACCATCAGGATTTCTTCCATCTTTAGCACCACCAAATGCAATTTGTTTTCCAAGTTTTAATGCACCAGCACCACCGGCTGCAAGGCTAGCAAAAGTCCGAGCTTTACCCATAATATTTCCAGCAATAGCTGATCCATTAGAATCAATAGCACTTTGTACACCTAAGTTTTGTGTTACTAAGTGATTAATAATTTTTTGAGTTCTTAAACAACTAATAGCACCGGCTGTACAAAATAATGTATATAAAACTTGTTTTTCAAGTCAACTAAAATTAGTATTATTAGTAATATCTACTATTGCTTTTGGTAATATTTCAAGGAATATATAAATAGGTAACATTGTTCCTGGACCAATAATAAACTTACCTATTACCATTTCTTTTCAAACACCCAATCTTTTTCCTTGATCAACAGGCATCATAGAAGCAACAATTGGTGATATTGAAAATAAAAGTAATAAATCAATAATTCTTTCAACCAATGTCATTGATGCAACAAATAATACATATAAAGTAAATCACACCGCAATAATTTCAAGAATAAAGTTTCAATGTTTTAATTGAGAAATAGATGGCATTGAATAAACACCAGGATCATGCTGAGCAGAATTAGCATCGGGTGCACCAATACCTCATAATAAATCAGCTAAACTAGCTTTTTTTCCTAAAGCTGTAATTTGTAAAACTGCCAATAATCCTGTTATTAAATAATTTATAGTACTCATAAAAAATGGAATGAAAACAATTACTAAAAAAGCTAAAAATGTATTTTTTATAGCCTTACCTAATTTTTCTCTAATTGTATGTGTTTCAGTAAATTGGATAATAATTAATTGCATAATAAACATAATAAGTATTACGCCAATTGAAACAATTGCTAATGCTGAAAAAAATACTGGTAAATTTTTACTATTAAGTGGGTCTTTAGTAAAATCTCCAAAAACTAAATTAGTTATCGCATCAGTTGTTAAATAATCAAATATGCCGCCATGACCATGATTAGGTGATCTCAATAAAATGTCAATTAAATATAATGGTCCTTGAATGAAAATAAGTCAAGGAATAAATAATAAAGCTCCTAGTATAATATCTGTTAGTCAATCCATATTTTCATCTCTTTTCTCTTCATAACTTAATATCAAGTTAATATATAACTTTCTTTAGTTAGTAGGAAGAATATTTGGATTACCACCAAAGGCTTGCACAAGAGCAATTATTATTGCTGATGCAGTAATACCAATAATTGGTGCAATTAATGTATACATAAACGCTTTTTTAATCTCACTTCTACGTTGTGGATCATCACCAGCAGCCGCTAAATCTTTTGCCAATATAATTATTTTAAAAACACTAAATGCAATTAAAGCAGCAATTAGCAATCCTGCAAGTGCCGAAACATAAGGTTTTGCTACATCAATGATTTTATTTATATCAGGTCCATCTGATAGATAATTAAAAATCATAAGTTTTTTCTCCTTAAATAATAAAAAAATAAAATTATTTACTAATCAAAATTGTTTATAAAGCATGAATTTATCTAATAATATAATAAGCCCTATTTTACTCCTTAAAGAGATAAATTAGGACTTACAGTCAAATTCATATGTTATAAATAATGTTGATACACATTAATTATAGTTGGTTTTAAAATAAAGTAAATAAAAATTTTCAATTTTATCAACTTATTTTTTATTATTTTATAAAATTTATTATTTAAATAAAATCATATTAATAAAACTTATAAGTTTTATTAATATGAAAGTATCTTTATTTAATTTAAAAATAAATTAACAATTATTGATGAAATCGATAATGTATAAAAAATATACTAATTTTCAATTTCTTTATTTTTTATATTTTTAATTGCTTGTTTTTCAGCATCACTAACATTAATATTTAAACACATACGATATAAACTAGAAATAGCAAAAAGACATTCACCAACTTTAGCACGAGCAATAAAATCAGTTTCATTAGCAGAAATACCACCATATGAAGAATACAATTCATTTAATGCTGCTAAATCATGAGGTTGTAAGTTTAATACTTTTAAATATTGACTTGAGTTAATAATAGCAGTAGTATATTTTTTAATTTCTTCAGAACCAAGAAAATCGTTAATATTTTGTGTAATAATATTTATCATACCTGTATACTTACGAATTCTCTTAACAATTTGATACATAAATAATAATGCTGCTGGAAATTCTTTATCAATAAGTAAATGGGCTTCATCAATAGTAATTGAAATTCATTGTTGTTTATTATTAATTTCATTATCATTTTTATTCTTTCGTACTTCATTTTCAATATATTTCAAAATTAAAAACATTTGAGCGTTAACTAAACGTTTATTCCCTGATTGCGTTAAAGTATATAAATCATAAACTTGTAATAAACTACTGCTATTAATATTAGTATGAGCATTTCATAAATTAGCATCAGTACCACCAGTTGCAAATCTTGATAATATAATTAGTAAATTTTTTAATTCATTTTTACTTCTAATCTCTTCTTCTTTAACCATATCAGATTCAATAATATCATATAAATCTTGAAAAATTGGAAATTGATTTGGTTTTAATAAATGAATTTTTGTTCGAGAAGTAATACCAAATTTTTCATACATTAAATTTACATAAATCATTAATAAACTTGATTCATTTCTCGTTAATCCACCAGTAGCAACGTTTAAAAATTGTTCTAAGAATTGCATATGTGGTGCTAAAATATCACGAGTATTATTATCATTAGTATTATCATCACTCAGTGCCAATGTAATTTGAAATGGATTAATATTGCCAGAAGAACCATCACCAACATCAATTCAACTTCCATCATGATAATTACATAAATCGCGATATTCACGTTCAGGATCAATAACAATTACTTTATGACCAAGCATAATTTGATAATTTACTTCTTTTTTAGAAGTATAAGATTTTCCTGAACCACTAGTACCAATAATTAGTTGATTATGATTTTTACGAGTACTACTTTTAGTTCTTTGATCAAAAAATACTTTATTACCACTTTCATTAAATCCAAGAAATAATCCTTGTTTATCATTTAATTCTTGATTTAAAAAAGGAAAACTAGCACCTATTGTTAAACATGGCATTTCGTGACCTGTTTCTTTAAATCAATCAGCACTATCTGGCATTACTGATAAAAAAGCTTCTAATTGACGATAATATAATTTATCAAACTTCATATTATTATTTTTTATTTCGTATTCGGCAGTACTAATATTTTGTTTAAGTTGCTTACGATCAGCACCATTAATTAACAAATACATATTAGTATTAAATATTTTTTCACCACCAGCAATTTGATCTAATAATTCATTTAATGATTGATAATGATAATCATAATCTCTTCGTTCTGATAATGATTTTGTCATAAAATTTAAAGTTGCTAAATTTTGCATAGCTTTATTCAATTGTTTTTTAGCACTTTCTTCACTGATACTATTAAAAGTAAAGATTAAACTAGTATTAGGAATATTTACTAAATTTGCTAATCAGACTGTTGAAACTTCAAATGGATAATCATATATGTTATAAACAGTTTGAAAACAATTAGCAAATTCTAAATTATTCTTATGAACTAATAATTCTTTAATCGCCAAATCATTAGTTAAATCTTTACTTTTAACAGTTTCTTCTTTTTTTGTAGTAAACATTTCTTCTAAGGAAGCATTTTCATTAGAATTTATTAATTTACTATAAACAACCATCATTTCAAAACAATTAATATCACTAGCTTTAACACCACTACGACTGATATAATTTTTAAAAGCATTTACTTCTTCTTTTAATTTTTCTTGATTTGATGAATAAAAAAATAAGTAAAAAAATGGTTGCGTCATTTCATTTTGATTTTGAATTTCATTATTAGCATTAATTGCTGATATCATTTGAAATTTTCTTGCTAATTTTGCTTTTTCACTAATATTTTCTAAATCAATTTTTTCGAGTTGTTCTTTATAAAAATTAGTTTGTACAGTTATATCTAAAGGCATATCAATCTTTATTAAAGACATAGAAATATTAATAATTTTAAAAGCTGCAGCTAAATCTTTAATTTTATTTGAGGCTTCTTCATTAGATAATAATGTAATATTAAAACCCTCCAATAATAAAGCTCTAGTATAATTTGTATTTTTCACATTTAATTGCATCACATTCTTACTAATAATTTTTTTAAATGGTACTAATATTTGTGAATTTTTTTGAGATTTATAATAACGATTTTTACTATGAAATTTAAATCATAATAAAATAATTTCTCATCCTTTTTTTCTTGGCTGTCAATAAAAAGTAAGCGGAATAGTAGCACAACCAACTAAAATAACAGCTAATATTTTAAAAATAATATCAATTTGCAACAATAAAATAATAATTGAAGCAAATCCAACTACCATTAAAATAATTAATAAATCAATTAAACCAACACTTCTCCAAATTTGTAATTTTACAAATTTAATAGTTTTAGGAATTAAAAATTTCATTTATCTTTTCTTTTGAAATTTCATTAGAATTTAGCGCTGAATTTGGTTTACTGTTTATTTTCTCTATCTTTATACTATTAACACGCTTCTTAAAGCCACAACGACTGCAATTAACTTGAATATTTATTCCTTCTAAGTAATCAGCTATCAAAATTACTCTACCACATCGATAGCAAGCAAAAGAATTTTGTGGCTTCTGAGCTAATCGAACAGATGTATACGTATCTTTCATAATCATTGTCTCCTAACTGAATTTAATTTGTTTACTAAACACAATTCAAAGTTATCTTGTTCCCTAAATATTATTAAGCAACTGAAAAAGAAAAAATAAATTTTTGTTATATTTTTAATTTAAAATAACCCACTATTTAAACACTATTTTCTTTTTAAAATCTAGTTTTACTTTAAAAAATAAATTAAATTTTTAAAAACAAAGAAGAAAATTTAAAAAAATTTTAATAAAATAATATCTATAAAAACTCAAGAAATCAAAGTTTTATACATTTCTTGAGTTAAATAAATTTTAACAAATTAACAAAAAATAACAAATTTTTTTTATTTTTCTAACTTTTTATTAACTTATCTAATCCTGGAATATTTGGCATTTCTCCTTTTTTAATCTGACCAGCAATTTGATCCATAACTTTTTTAGTTTTTTCAAATTGATTTAAAACTTTATTTAATTCTTTTTCTGAACGACCTGAGCCTTTTAATACTCTTGCTTTTCTAGTTGGATAACGTAAAATTTGTGGCTTTTCACGTTCTTGAGCAGTTGTTGAAGCAATAATATATTCTGCTATTTTTAAATCAGTTTCAGCATCACTAATTTTAGCATCACTAATTTTAGCAGACATACCAGGAATCATTTTTACAAGTGATCCCAATTTACCCATTTTTTGAATTTGCTTCATTTGATTAACAAGGTCATTCAAATCAAATTGACCTAACATCATTCTATTCATAGTTTCTTCAACATCACGAGTTGAAACTATACTTTCGGACTTCTCCATTAATGTAGTAAGATCACCCATTCCTAAAATACGTTCTGCCATTCTTTCTGGATAAAAAACCTCTAAATCAGTTACCTTTTCACCCATTCCTAAGAACTTAACAGGAATCTTTGTTAAATAAGAAATTGAAAGAGCTGAACCACCCTTAGCAGTACCATCTAATTTAGTGATTATGCTTCCAGTAATAGGAATAGTATTATTAAACTCAATAGCAACATTAATTATATCTTGTCCTGCCATACCATCACAAACAAGTAAAACTTCTTTTGGTGAAGTAATTTTTCTTATTTCTGCTAGTTCTTGCATTAATTTTTCATCAATGTGTAATCTTCCAGCTGTATCAATTAATATTACATCAAACTTATTTTTATTAGCATATATTTGAGCATTTTTAACAATATTAGTAGGGGTTTCATTTTTTTGGGAAAAAACTTCAATATTCAATTGTTTTCCTAAAACTTTTAATTGTTCAACAGCAGCTGGACGATAAATATCTCCTGCAACTAGTAAACATTTTTTTTGATATTTATCTGTTAACAACTTTGCTAGTTTAGATATTGTTGTTGTTTTACCAGAACCTTGTAAACCAACTATCATAATAACAGTAGGATTAGTAGATAAATCTAATTCAACATTCTTAGTACCCATAATCTTTGTTAATTCATCATGAATAATTTTAATTAACATTTCTTTTTGATCTAAGCCTTCTTTAATAAATTCACCTTTTGCTTTATTAATAATTTCATTAGTTAAAGTTTTAACCACCCTAAAATTAACATCAGCCTCTAACAAAATTAATCTGAATTCTTTAATTGTTGCTTCCATATTTTCCATGGTTAAAGTTTTTTTACTTAAATTTTTTTCTAATGTTTTTTGTACTTTTTTTGACATAATGTCAGCAAAACTCATATTTATATTCTCCTCTATTTTTAAGACTATATTATTTTAACACTAAAATAATAATGAAAAAATAAATTAAGCATAAAAAATAAATCGGACTTCTCCCCACATTTTTAAATCAAACATAGAATTACAGTTTCAAAACTAGGTATCTTGTTGAATTTATATGCAGCTTCTTTAGCATATAAATGAACATGATGTTTTGCAACTTTGATATGTGTTTTAAATGTTCTTCTTATATGTTTTCAAACTGATTCAATTTGGTTGGTATTTACACCAATTTTTGAAACATAGCCATCTTGATGGTTAACTGTTTCATGCTTAGTGAAAACTGATTTAAAATCGCAATATCCTTTTCAAGAATCAGTATATACAAGACATTTTGAAGAAATGTGGTTTTTTGCAAACTGCAAAAGATTTTTACTCTTTGCGTTTTTCAATACTTTCACAATTAAATTATTGGTTGTTTTTTGATAAATGCCAACAATCAAGGTTTTATTCACCAAGGATCTTCCTTGTTTTTTAAAACCCATATGTGAAAGATACATTTCATCAATTTGCACTGTACCTTCAACAATAAATTGAGGTTTTTGTTTTGCAATACGTGTTCTGATTTTATGAGTCATTCTTCAAGCAGTTTTCAAAGTCACTCCCAATTCTTTTGCAATATCTGTTGATGGAATTCCATGTTTGATGTTTATTCATCTAAAGATAAGATAAAATCAAGATGTTAAAGATGTTTGTGACCTTGAAAATATGGTGCCTGTGAGAATGCTAAATGTTTGATTACATTTTAAACATCTCATTCTTTTTAAATCAGAAGTATTCAAATTAAAATTAAAACACCTAATACATTTGTTTTCTTTCAAATTTGCTATATATGCAAGACATTGCTGTTCAGTTTGAAAAGCATTGTTGAATTCATTCAGTTTCATTATTCCCTCCACAAGTACATGTGGGGAGAAGTCCGTTTTTTTAAAATAACTACTGCTTTTGCTACTATAGTTGATCTAATTTCGTTTCTATTACCTGAAATATTTAACACTTCACATCAAACATTATCATTGATAACAATACCTACATATACTAAACCAACCGGTTTATTTTCTAGAGCATTAGGTCCTGCATTTCCAGTAAAACTAATAGCAATATTTGTTTTTAAAATTTTTTGTGTATTTAAAGCCATTTCTATAGCACATTGTTTACTTATTACACCATATTTTTCAATGGTTGTTTTTTTAATTTTAACAATATTGATTTTTGATTAATTAGTATACGTTATAAAACCACCACTAAAATATTTAGAAGCACCAGCAATACTAGTAATCTCTTGAGCAAAAAGTCCACCAGTAATACTTTCACAACAACTAATTCTAAAATTAAATTTATCTAATAAAACTAAAAGTTCAGTCATTTTCAAACCTTCAATCAAATAATTTACAATACAAAAAAAGAATAAAAAAATCATAAGCCACGTTCTGTTCTTGCTTCTTGCAAGTGCTAACCATTTATCTACTATTGTAAACAATAGTTCGGTTTATTATTCATTTCTAATAAACCAATGCCCCTACCTAAATTTGGGTTTCTCGCTTGTGGGGTTTATCTCGTTCCAGCTTTTAAGTTTCCTTAAAACTCGTCTCTATGACACTTTTATAGACTAGAACCTTATTTAATAAAAAACTTAGGTTTTTGTCAGCCGTCAGAATTACTGCTTAGAGTTATCGTTTTCTCTAACACAAACATTACTTTCATCACAGAAAGTGCGAGCGTGGACTTTCCTCTACATACTAATGCAGCGATTAGCTCATTTTTTATTCTTTTAGAAGGAAATTATAACATATTTATTCTTCATGTACAATACTTTCTAATTTGCTTAATCTCGTAATAATATCAACATTTTCTACACCTTTTTCTTCTAATTTTTGTTTTTCTTGTTTTAAAACTAAAATTTGTGTTTTTAAAATATCAATTTCTTTAAGTAACTTGTAATTATTATTTTCTAAAATTGCATTTTGCTTTTTTAGTTTATTTACAAATTCTTCTAGTATTTCATAATTAGTAGCTACTAAATCAAGAAATAAATCTACTTCTTTAGAATCATAGCCTTTATAATCAACAGTAAATTCTTTATCTATAATATCCTTTTTACAAATATTCATATTTATACCTCCTTTAATTAAAAGGAAAACTATTCCAAAGTTAGTAATATTCTATATGTAAGGGGGAATTAAAATAATGTTTTATGCTAACCGCGGAATGTTTCTTGAAACTATAATTAATTATACTATTGAAATTATAAATAATCAAAAACAAGCACTAATTTTTAAACAAAATACACCAAGTTTATATCAAAACAATAAAATTTTTAAAGAAAAAAGTAATGTTGATTATCATGGAGTTTATCATGGTAAATATTTGTGTTTTGAAGCAAAAAGTACTAAGTCTTTAACATTACCATGAAATAATTTTAAAAAATATCAACTTGAATACTTAGAAAATGCTTTTTATCTTAATGCTATTAGTTTTGTTATTATTTATTTTTCACAACATAATGCCTTTTTCTTAGTTTTTTGAGAAAAATTAAAATTTTTAAAAGTTCAAAAAAAAGCACTGACATATAAAAAAATAGAACAAAATGGATATAAATTAGAAATTATATATCCATTTTATCTTGATTTTTTAAAATTTTTAATTTAAGAAACTAAAGTTTCTGTTTGTTGATTAGTATGTTTTTTAAATTCAGAACTAGCTTTAAATTTAGGTGCTTTAGAAGCACTAATTACAATAGATTCACCAGTTTGGGGATTACGACCTGTTCTTGCTTCACGAATAATAGTTTCAAATATTCCAAATTTTGGTATATTAATTTTACCACCATTTGCAACTTCAACTTTTATCTCTTCAAAAAATAAATCAATAATATTAGTCGCTAAGGCAATTGTGACGTCAGACTTTTGCGCCACTATCTTAATAATTTCTGTCTTTGTTTTAGAATTACTTTTTGCCATAAAAGATTTCCTCCTAATGTTTTAAGAATTATAATTATAATGTCTATTATAGATATTATTATAACTACGTTATCTTCAAACCAATTTAAAAATGTTACTGGTCTGTAATCAAATTATATAGTAACATTTTATAAAGTGAACCATAAAATGTATTTTTTTTCTAAAAAAATGATAAAATTACTTTAATAATATTTTTTTTACACTTATAAAGGTTAAAAAATAAAAATAAAATTTAATTTTCAATACTGATAATAAAATATTAAATAAATATTTTACGAACTTCTCCCTACATGTACTTGTGGAGGAAACAATGAAATTGAATGAGTTCAATAATACTTTTCAAACTGAAAAACAATGTCTTGCATATATAGCAAGTTTGAAACAAATCAAATGTAGTAGGTGTTCTAGTTTTAATTTGAATACTTCTAATTTAAGAAGAATGAGATGTTTGAAATGTCATCAAACATTCAGTATTCTCACGGGCACTATATTTTCAAAGTCACAAACACCTTTAATATCTTGGTTTTATCTCATTTTTAGATGAATAAACACCAAACATGGAATTCCATCAACTGATGTTGCAAAAGAATTGGGAGTGACCTTGAAAACAGCTTGAAGAATGGGTCATAAAATCCGAAGTGCCATTGCTAAACAAAAACCTCAATTCATTGTTGAAGGCATAGTGCAAATGGATGAAATGTATCTTTCACATATGGGGTTTAAAAAACAAGGAAGATCCTTGTTGAATAAAACCTTGATTGTTGGTATTTATGAAAAAACAACCAACAATCTGATTGTGAAAGTATTGAAAAACGCAAACAGTAAAAATCTTTTGCAGTTTGCAATAAACCACATTTCTTCAAAGTGTGTTGTACATACTGATTTTTGAAAAGGATATCGCGATTTGAAATCGGTTTTCACTAAGCATGAAACAGTTAACCATCAAGATGGCTATGTTTCAAAAACTGGTGTAAATACCAACCAAATTGAGTCAGTATGAAAACATATACGAAGAACATTTAAAACACATATCAAAGTTGCAAAACATCATATTCATTTATATGCAAAAGAAGCTGCATATAAATTCAATAACATACCTAGTTTTGAAACTGTAATGCTATGTTTTATTTAAAAATGTGGGGAGAAGTTCGTAGATAGGCTTTTCTCAGCATTTATGTGATAAGATTTAAAAATAGTACATAAAGGGAGAAAAGCCTATCTACGGACTTCTCCCCACATGTACTTGTGGAGGGAATAATGAAACTGAATGAATTCAACAATGCTTTTCAAACTGAACAGCAATGTCTTGCATATATAGCAAATTTGAAAGAAAACAAATGTATTAGGTGTTTTAATTTTAATTTGAATACTTCTAATTTAAAAAGAATGAGATGTTTAAAATGTAATCAAACATTTAGCATTCTCACAGGCACCATATTTTCAAGGTCACAAACATCTTTAACATCTTGATTTTATCTTATCTTTAGATGAATAAACACCAAACATGGAATTCCATCAACAGATATTGCAAAAGAATTGGGAGTGACTTTGAAAACTGCTTGAAGAATGACTCATAAAATCAGAACACGTATTGCAAAACAAAAACCTCAATTTATTGTTGAAGGTACAGTGCAAATTGATGAAATGTATCTTTCACATATGGGTTTTAAAAAACAAGGAAGATCCTTGGTGAATAAAACCTTGATTGTTGGCATTTATCAAAAAACAACCAATAATTTAATTGTGAAAGTATTGAAAAACGCAAAGAGTAAAAATCTTTTGCAGTTTGCAAAAAACCACATTTCTTCAAAATGTCTTGTATATACTGATTCTTGAAAAGGATATTGCGATTTTAAATCAGTTTTCACTAAGCATGAAACAGTTAACCATCAAGATGGCTATGTTTCAAAAATTGGTGTAAATACCAACCAAATTGAATCAGTTTGAAAACATATAAGAAGAACATTTAAAACACATATCAAAGTTGCAAAACATCATGTTCATTTATATGCTAAAGAAGCTGCATATAAATTCAACAAGATACCTAGTTTTGAAACTGTAATTCTATGTTTGATTTAAAAATGTGGGGAGAAGTCCGTAGATAGGCTTTTCTCAGCATTTATGTGATAAAATTAAAATAGTACATAAAGGGAGAAAAGCCAAAATTAAAATGAAAAAAATTATTAAAGTGAAAAATAATTAATTAAAAAAAAGAAAAGAAAATCATGTAAAATATATTTATAGTTGTTCAAGTTTTAATAATTAATGATGCTAATTTTATATTACTATTAATTATTTAATATCACCTAAATAACTTAAAAATAACGCTACATTTTACTAATATATTCAATGATGCAAAACATAATAATTTTAGAAAGAGTGATAAACTATGAAAAATATTATTCATACTCCTAATGCTCCTGCTGCCATTGGGCCATATAGTCAAGCAATAATTGCAGGTGACTTTTTATATATTTCTGGGCAATTACCAATTAATAGTAAAACAGGTGAATTTATTGGCACTGACATTTCTTCACAAACTAAACAAAGTTTATTAAATATTAAAGCAATTTGTGAAGCTGCTAATATTACTTTAAATAATATTGTAAAAGTTAATATTTTCTTAAAAGACTTAAATCACTTTGTTGAAATGAATAAAGTTTATGGAGAAATATTTGGTGCACACGCTCCAGCAAGAGCAGCAGTTCAAGTTGCTAGAATTCCCAAAGATGCATTAATTGAAATTGAAGCAATTGCTTATTTAAAATAATTTTTCTAATTTTATTTTTTTATTGCATATATAAATTTTTAACTATAAAATTAAATCAAGATTTATTTAGAAAAAGTAACTTTTAAATTTAAAAAGTTTTATTCATATAATAATGATATTAGTAAAATGAACTAATATCATTTTTAATGATACATTACTACACTTTCCAATTTAATATTCTTACTACAATTTCACACTTTTCTCAAAATTCTAAATATTTTTTACTTAAAACAATAATAAAATACATTCTAAATAAATCTTAACTTTAAAAATAAATTATAAATTAACAAAAAATAATATTCAACATTACTTAAAGTATAAATAAAATAATAATTGAATTTAAAATATAAATTTAAAGATTACTAGTAAAAGTAACCTTTTTTATATTCCAATTGATAATTAAATTTTAATACATATAATATAGGTTTTAATTATAATAAATATTTTTATATTAAAAAAATATTTATTGCATATGTAAACTTTTGAATATAAAATTAAATCAAGATTTATTTAGAAAAAGTACTTTAAAATTTAAAAAGTTTTATTCACATAATAATGATATTGTAAAATAAATTAATATCATTTTTAATGGTACATTACTACACTTTCCAATTTAATATTCTTACTACAATTTCACACTTTTCTCAAAATTCTAAATATTTTATACTTAAAACAATAATAAAATACATTCTAAATAAATCTTAATCTATATAAAATATCAATAATAAACTAAAATTATATTAATTAATAAAAACTATAATAAGTATTGAATTTAAAATATGAATTTAAAGATTACTAGTAAAAAGGTAACCTTTTTTATTAAAAAAAACATTTACTATAAAATAACAAAAAGATATTATAGTATTTTCATATAAAAATTGAATATTAGATTATAACTACTTTTTTAAAACAAGATTGTTAACATTAATCTAAGATATTTATATACTTTAATAAAACTTGCTACCTTTATTTGCAAAATTGTAAAGGTAAGTGCAACTAAATTATTTTTCTATTCAAATATTCGATTGGTGAAAGATAATTTAGTATTTTTCTGGGTCTTTGGTTTAAAGACAATATAAATTTATGAACTTCATTTTTATTAGTTTTTGAAAAAATAAATTTTTTAGGAAATTTTTCTCTAATTAAACCATTAGTATTTTCATTAGTACCTCTTTGTCAAGGTGAATATGGATTTGCAAAATAAATTTTCACATCTAACTTTTTTTCAAGTTGTTGTCAATTTGCAAATTCTTTACCACGATCAAAAGTAATAGTTTTAACAATATTTTTAGGAAGAATTGATAAATAATGAATGATATTTTTATTAATAACTTTAGTAGTTTTGTTTTTAACTAACATTGCTAAAGTAAATCGTGATACTCTTTCAACTAAAGTTATTAAACATGATTTACTTTTACCTCTTGATGATACTATAGTATCTCCTTCTCAATGACCAAGAGTTATGCGATCATTAACATTATTATCTCGTTCTTTAATTGATTTACCATTAAATTTACCACGATTTTCTTGAGATCTTCGTTTTTTACCTTTTCTTCTTAAATTTTTACTAGTAACTTTATCAAATAATCCAGAATAAATTCAATTGTAAATTGTTTTAAAGCTGATAGCTCATTGTTTATGAAAATTTTTAATTCTGCCATAAATTTGTTCAGGTGATCAGCCCAATAATAGTTTTTGTTGTATATATTTGACTAAATCTTTATATTTAAACTTATGAAAAATAATATGTGATTTTTTTCTATTTACAGCTTTATTTTGTGCAATTAATGAAAAATAATGATCATTATCTTTATTTCTATTAACTTCTCGAATAATAGTACTAATACTTCGATTAAGATTTTTAGCTATTTCATTAATTTTAACTTTAAATTTCAATTGATTCTCAATATAAATTCTTTCATCTATCCCAATATGTTTATAACTCATATAAAAAATCCTTACTTTTTCTAAACTAAATTTAGCATTATGAAATTTTTATATGAGAATTTTTTGCAATTTTATTTACTTGCACTTACAAGTATAATTCAGCATTTTATATAAAAGGTAGTTTTAAAATAGAAATTAAATGGAAATAACATAAAAATAAAATAAATTTATATCTATAAGGAGATAATTATGACAAAAATTAAAAAAAATAAAAATAATTACCACATTGCAACTAAATTAGTTCAGGCTTTTCTCCCTTTATGTACTATTTTAATTTTATCACATAAATGTTGAGAAAAGCCTATCTACGGACTTCTCCCCACATTTTTAAATCAAACATAGAATTACAGTTTCAAAACTAGGTATCTTGTTGAATTTATATGCAGCTTCTTTAGCATATAAATGAACATGATGTTTTGCAACTTTGATATGTGTTTTAAATGTTCTTCTTATATGTTTTCAAACTGATTCAATTTGGTTGGTATTTACACCAATTTTTGAAACATAGCCATCTTGATGGTTAACTGTTTCATGCTTAGTGAAAACTGATTTAAAATCGCAATATCCTTTTCAAGAATCAGTATATACAAGACATTTTGAAGAAATGTGGTTTTTTGCAAACTGCAAAAGATTTTTAATCTTTGCGTTTTTCAATACTTTCACAATTAAATTATTGGTTGTTTTTTGATAAATGCCAACAATCAAGGTTTTATTCACCAAGGATCTTCCTTGTTTTTTAAAACCCATATGTGAAAGATACATTTCATCAATTTGCACTGTACCTTCAACAATAAATTGAGGTTTTTGTTTTGCAATACGTGTTCTGATTTTATGAGTCATTCTTCAAGCAGTTTTCAAAGTCACTCCCAATTCTTTTGCAATATCTGTTGATGGAATTCCATGTTTGGTGTTTATTCATCTAAAGATAAGATAAAACCAAGATGTTAAAGATGTTTGTGACCTTGAAAATATGGTGCCTGTGAGAATGCTAAATGTTTGATTACATTTTAAACATCTCATTCTTTTTAAATCAGAAGTATTCAAATTAAAATTAAAACACCTAATACATTTGTTTTCTTTCAAATTTGCTATATATGCAAGACATTGCTGTTCAGTTTGAAAAGCATTAGGCTTTTCTCCCTTTATGTACTATTTTAATTTTATCACATAAATGCTGAGAAAAGCCTATCTACGGACTTCTCCCCACATTTTTAAATCAAACATAGCATTACAGTTTCAAAACTAGGTATCTTGTTGAATTTATATGCAGCTTCTTTAGCATATAAATGAACATGATGTTTTGCAACTTTGATATGTGTTTTAAATGTTCTTCTTATATGTTTTCAAACTGATTCAATTTGGTTGGTATTTACACCAATTTTTGAAACATAGCCATCTTGATGGTTAACTGTTTCATGCTTAGTGAAAACTGATTTAAAATCGCAATATCCTTTTCAAGAATCAGTATATACAAGACATTTTGAAGAAATGTGGTTTTTTGCAAACTGCAAAAGATTTTTACTCTTTGCGTTTTTCAATACTTTCACAATTAAATTATTGGTTGTTTTTTGATAAATGCCAACAATCAAGGTTTTATTCACCAAGGATCTTCCTTGTTTTTTAAAACCCATATGTGAAAGATACATTTCATCAATTTGCACTGTACCTTCAACAATAAATTGAGGTTTTTGTTTTGCAATACGTGTTCTGATTTTATGAGTCATTCTTCAAGCAGTTTTCAAAGTCACTCCCAATTCTTTTGCAATATCTGTTGATGGAATTCCATGTTTGGTGTTTATTCATCTAAAGATAAGATAAAACCAAGATGTTAAAGATGTTTGTGACCTTGAAAATATGGTGCCTGTGAGAATGCTAAATGTTTGATTACATTTTAAACATCTCATTCTTTTTAAATCAGAAGTATTCAAATTAAAACTAAAACACCTAATACATTTGTTTTCTTTTAAATTTGCTATATATGCAAGACATTGCTGTTCAGTTTGAAAAGCATTGTTGAATTCATTCAGTTTCATTATTCCCTCCACAAGTACATGTGGGGAGAAGTCCGTTAGTTCATTGTGGTAATTATAATGATAAATTTGGAGCCGCTCTACCTCCTATTTATCTATCAACAACTTTTGCTTTTGATAGTGCCGAACAAGGTGGTAGGATATTTAATTTACAAGAAGAAGGATATGTTTATACAAGAATTGGTAATCCAACAACAACTGTTTTAGAAAAACGAATGGCACATTTAGAAGGATCAGAAAAAGCAATTGCTTTCTCATCGGGTATGGGGGCCATTGCATCTACTTTTTGAACATTATTGAATGCTACTGACCATTTATTATCATCAAAAACAATTTATGGTGGTACTCATTCACTTATTGAAAAAGGAATATCACGCTTTCAAATTAAAGTTGATTTTGCTGATTTTACTAAACTTGATGAAATTAAAAAAAAATTAAAATCAAATACTAAAGTTGTTTTTTTCGAAACACCAGCTAATCCTACTTTAGAAATTTTAGATATTAAAGCAATTAGTGATATTGTCCATCAATATAATCCACAAATTCAAGTAATTGTTGATAATACTTTTTCAACACCAATCATTACTAAACCTTTAATTTTTGGTGCTGATATTGTTATCCATTCAGCAACAAAGTATATTAATGGTCATTCTGATGTTATGGCCGGAATTGTTTGTGGTAAAAGTACTTTAATAAATAAAATTCGTTTTGAAGGATTAAAAGATTTAACAGGAGCTGTATTATCACCTCATGATGCCTTTCTTGTTTTAAGAGGACTGTCAACTTTAGAATTACGATTATGAAGAGCTTGCAAAAATGCAAGAATAATTGCAGCAAGATTAAAAGAACATCCTAAGAACCTGTTTAGAATCTTTTTAATAAAATTGAAATAAAGGACAGAACAACCATTTGTAAACTAGTATTTAGTTTTCTTTCACAATTTTTTCATAATCTTCTGCATTTTTCTAATCATGCAAAGCTTCGTTCTACAACTCATCTTTTGGTAGTACTACAAAAGAATGTAATTCATTACGTTTTACAACTTCAACATTTGCATTTATGATTGTTTTGATTGCAGAAGCAAATTTTTCACCAGTATAGCCAGCATCTACTATTATTTTTTGAACTGTAGAAAGATTTTCTTTTTCACTTTTAATCATTATGATAGCACTATTACGATCTGTTTTTTCTGCTGTAGTTATGTAAATTGCATGTGGTAAACCTTGCGTATCAACTGCAATATGACGTTTTATTCCTGAAATCTTTTTACCAGCATCATAACCTTTATTTTCAGTAGTATCTGTATTTTTAACACTTTGCGAATCAATTATACAAAAACTAGTTTTTTCTTTTCGATGATTCTTAATACGAATCTTTTTAACTAATTTTTTTAAAATTAATTGCAATACACTAGGTTCTTTATCATTGTTTTTACTTCAAATTTGGAAATAATAATATACAGTTTGTCATTTTGGAAAATTTTTTGGTAACATTCTTCATTGACAACCACTTTTTAATACATATAAAACTGCACAAAACACTTCATATAAATCTAAATTTCTTGGTTTTGTTTTCTTTTTGCTGTTTTCTAAAGTTGATTTTATGTTCTCAAATTGTTCTTTAGTAACATGACTTGGATAATTTTTATGCATATATACCTCTTATTTTAAAATATATAGTAATTTTACCTTATTTTCTAAAAGATTCTAAACAGGTTCTAAGAGTTCAAATTTGAATGGAAAAGGAACTAAAAGATAAAACACAAAAATATTGTAAAGAAAATGATTTAACTTTTAGTCAATTAACAAGAAAGTTGCTTAAAAGGGAATTAGATATTATAAAACCTGAGTTACCTTTAATTATTACAAGAGATTATAATTCTAATATTCCATCTACTATTATTAGAATATTAACAATTAATTTTGATTCTGATATTAATACAAGAAAAAAAATACTTACTCGTTTTAATGAATTAAACTTTCACTGGGCATATATTGAACAAGAAAAAGGTTACAATGAAAATGAAAATCTTAATTTATATATATGAGATGAAGAATTACAGAACGCTATTAATGAAATTAAAAAAATAATAACTAAAAAATAAATACCCAACTTAATGTTGGGCAGTGTGAGGGATATACCCCCTTGCACAGTATTACCTGTACTAACAAATTAATTATACGATAAAAGTATATATATGTCAAATTTTAGGAAAGTTGAATTTACATGCAAGAAATTAATTGATGAAAACTTAAAAAAGGCCGTGGCATTATTGTTTGTATATCGGGTGATGAACACGAGGGTAAGCAAAATAGAAGGCCTGCTATTGTATTAAAAACACACCCAGAATTTATAAGAGTTCAGTTATTGTCAACTCAATCAAGTAATCATGATTTAGGAAATGTAACTATAAATAATAAAATTTGTTATATTAGACCTATTTATCTTAGAAATATAACAATAAATCAAATTAAAGGTTTTTGATTTGATTATGAAAAAAGAAAACCAATTCAAATTGATGAAAATAGTAAGTTAATGAAAATAATTGAAAGCAACCCTTATAAGAACCTGTTTAGAATCTTTTTAATAAAATTGAAATAAAGGACAGAACAACCATTTGTAAACTAGTATTTAGTTTTCTTTGGAAATGTTTAGTAATCTGTGTAACTTACAAAAATAACTATGTTTAATTAATTCTAGTAAATATAATTAAATGACTAGAAAGAGTGAGTTACAGATGGCTAAAAAAGATAACTTTAATAATAATGATCCAATATCAAAAGCAGTAGATTTATTACTAGAAAATACTGAAGATTTAACAACAGTTTTTAAACCTGGCGGTTTATATAAAGAATTAGCTGAATTATACTTGTAAGTGCAAGTAAATAAAATTGCAAAAAATTCTCATATAAAAATTTCATAATGCTAAATTTAGTTTAGAAAAAGTAAGGAGTTTTTATATGAGTTATAAACATATTGGGATAGATGAAAGAATTTATATTGAGAATCAATTGAAATTTAAAGTTAAAATTAGTGAAATAGCTAAAAATCTTAATCGAAGTATTAGTACTATTATTCGAGAAGTTAATAGAAATAAAGATAATGATCATTATTTTTCATTAATTGCACAAAATAAAGCTGTAAATAGAAAAAAATCACATATTATTTTTCATAAGTTTAAATATAAAGATTTAGTCAAATATATACAACAAAAACTATTATTGGGCTGATCACCTGAACAAATTTATGGCAGAATTAAAAATTTTCATAAACAATGAGCTATCAGCTTTAAAACAATTTACAATTGAATTTATTCTGGATTATTTGATAAAGTTACTAGTAAAAATTTAAGAAGAAAAGGTAAAAAACGAAGATCTCAAGAAAATCGTGGTAAATTTAATGGTAAATCAATTAAAGAACGAGATAATAATGTTAATGATCGCATAACTCTTGGTCATTGAGAAGGAGATACTATAGTATCATCAAGAGGTAAAAGTAAATCATGTTTAATAACTTTAGTTGAAAGAGTATCAAGATTTACTTTAGCAATGTTAGTTAAAAACAAAACTACTAAAGTTATTAATAAAAATATCATTCATTATTTATCAATTCTTCCTAAAAATATTGTTAAAACTATTACTTTTGATCGTGGTAAAGAATTTGCAAATTGACAACAACTTGAAAAAAGTTAGATGTGAAAATTTATTTTGCAAATCCATATTCACCTTGACAAAGAGGTACTAATGAAAATACTAATGGTTTAATTAGAGAAAAATTTCCTAAAAAATTTATTTTTTCAAAAACTAATAAAAATGAAGTTCATAAATTTATATTGTCTTTAAACCAAAGACCCAGAAAAATACTAAATTATCTTTCACCAATCGAATATTTGAATAGAAAAATAATTTAGTTGCACTTACCTTTACAATTTTGCATTAACAAAAAGATTAGTTGAAAAAATGTTGAATTCTGAAATGCAAAATTATTTAGGATATGAAAAAAATCAACATAGTACTACTGAAAATGCTCGTAATGGTACAAGTTCAAAAAAATTAATAACTCAACAAGGTAAAATTGAAATTGATGTACCAAGAGATCGCAATAGTAATTTTACTCCTGTAATAGTTCCTAAAAGGCAAAGAAGATTTGATGGTTTTGATCAACAAGTTCTTTCCTTGTATGCAAAAGGAATGACATTATCTGACATTAGAATGCAGTTGCAAGAGTTATATCATGGTGCTGATATTAGTGAAAGTGTTATTAGTCAAATTACTGATGATGTTATTGATGATGTTAAAGCATGACAAAATCGACCATTAGAAAGTATTTATCCTATTGTTTATTTTGATTGTATAGTAGTTAAAGTACGACAAGATAAACGGATTATTAACAAATCAGTTTATATAGCATTAGGAGTTGATTTAGAAGGCAAAAAAGATGTTTTAGGATTATGAATTAGTGAAAATGAAGGTTCTAAGTTTTGATTATCTAATTTCACAGAAATGAAAAATCGTGGCTTAAATGATATTCTTATTGCTTGTAGTGATAATTTAACAGGCATGTCAGAAGCAATACAATCAGTTTATCCTAAAACAGAACATCAATTATGCATTGTTCATCAAATTAGAAATAGTTTAAAATATGTTTCATACAAACATCGAAAAGGTCTAGTTGCAGATTTAAAACCAATTTATAGTGCATGTAGTGAAGAACAAGCAATGCAAGCTTTAAAATCGTTTGAAAGTAAATGAAATAAACAATATCCTCAAATTACTAAATCTTGATATAAAAATTGAGATAATTTAATGGTTTTTATTAGTTATCCAGTATCAAAAGAGTGATTTATACTACAAATGCTATTGAATCTGTTAATAGTCAATTACGAAAAATCATCAGAAATAAAAAAATTTTTCCTAATGATATGGCGGAAATGTTTAGTAATCTGTGTAACTTACAAAAATAACTATGTTTAATTAATTCTAGTAAATATAATTAAATGACTAGAAAGAGTGAGTTACAGATGGCTAAAAAAGATAACTTTAATAATAATGATCCAATATCAAAAGCAGTAGATTTATTACTAGAAAATACTGAAGATTTAACAACAGTTTTTAAACCTGGCGGTTTATATAAAGAATTAACAAAAAGATTAGTTAAAAAAATGTTGAATTCTGAAATGCAAAATTATTTAGGATATGAAAAAAATCAACATAGTACTACTGAAAATGCTCGTAATGGTACAAGTTCAAAAAAATTAATAACTCAACAAGGTAAAATTGAAATTGATGTACCAAGAGATCGCAATAGTAATTTTACTCCTGTAATAGTTCCTAAAAGGCAAAGAAGATTTGATGGTTTTGATCAACAAGTTCTTTCCTTGTATGCAAAAGGAATGACATTATCTGACATTAGAATGCAGTTGCAAGAGTTATATCATGGTGCTGATATTAGTGAAAGTGTTATTAGTCAAATTACTGATGATGTTATTGATGATGTTAAAGCATGACAAAATCGACCATTAGAAAGTATTTATCCTATTGTTTATTTTGATTGTATAGTAGTTAAAGTACGACAAGATAAACGGATTATTAACAAATCAGTTTATATAGCATTAGGAGTTGATTTAGAAGGCAAAAAAGATGTTTTAGGATTATGAATTAGTGAAAATGAAGGTTCTAAGTTTTGATTATCTAATTTCACAGAAATGAAAAATCGTGGCTTAAATGATATTCTTATTGCTTGTAGTGATAATTTAACAGGCATGTCAGAAGCAATACAATCAGTTTATCCTAAAACAGAACATCAATTATGCATTGTTCATCAAATTAGAAATAGTTTAAAATATGTTTCATACAAACATCGAAAAGGTCTAGTTGCAGATTTAAAACCAATTTATAGTGCATGTAGTGAAGAACAAGCAATGCAAGCTTTAGAATCGTTTGAAAGTAAATGAAATAAACAATATCCTCAAATTACTAAATCTTGATATAAAAATTGAGATAATTTAATGGTTTTTATTAGTTATCCAGTAGAAATCAAAAGAGTGATTTATACTACAAATGCTATTGAATCTGTTAATAGTCAATTACGAAAAATCATCAGAAATAAAAAAGTTTTTCCTAATGATATGGCAGTTTTCAAAATATTTTACTTGGCAATTGAAAATATAACAAAAAAATGAACATTGCCTATTCAAAATTGAAATACAGCAATTGCTCATTTTATGATAAAATTTGAAGACAGAATTAATCTAAATTAGTAACTTTGTAAAACAAAGATACACAGATTATTAAAAAGCCTCATTCATTATCAATGTCTCAATGTGTCGTTTTTTAAAACTCTCTAAAACAACTATATTATTTTTTTTTAAGGAACTTTTCTCTCCTTATTTTCAATTTGATTACTATTTTTAAATTTTTAATACTTATCACATAAATATTAAAAATATTATTAGTCTACGAACTTCTTTTCTCCCTTTATGTACTATTTTAATTTTATCAATAAAACTGAGAAAAGCCTATCTACATTCTCCCCATATTTTTAAATCAAACATAGTTACAGTTTCAAAACTAGGTATGTTATTGAATTTATATGCAGCTTCTTTTGCATATAAATGAATATGATGTTTTGCAACTTTGATATGTGTTTTAAATGTTCTTCGTATATGTTTTCATACTGACTCAATTTGGTTGGTATTTACACCAGTTTTTGAAACATAGCCATCTTGATGGTTAACTGTTTCATGCTTAGTGAAAACCGATTTCAAATCGCGATATCCTTTTCAAAAATCAGTATATACAACACACTTTGAAGAAATGTGGTTTTTGCAAACTGCAAAAGATTTTTACTGTTTGCGTTTTTCAATACTTTCACAATCAAATTGTTGGTTGTTTTTTCATAAATACCAACAATCAAGGTTTTATTCAACAAGGATCTTCCTTGTTTTTTAAACCCATATGTGAAAGATACATTTCATCCATTTGCACTGTACCTTCAACAATGAATTGAGGTTTTTGTTTAGCAATGGCACTGTTCTGATTTTATGAGTCATTCTTCAAGCAGTTTTCAAAGTCACTCCCAATTCTTTTGCAATATCAGTTGATGGAATTCCATGTTTGGTGTTTATTCATCTAAAAATAAGATAAAACCAAGATATTAAAGATGTTTGTGACTTTGAAAATATGGTGCCTGTGAGAATACTAAATGTTTGATTACATTTCAAACATCTCATTCTTCTTAAATCAGAAGTATTCAAATTAAAACTAAAACACCTAATACATTTGTTTTCTTTCAAATTTGCTATATATGCAAGACATTGTTTTCAGTTTGAAAAGCATTGTTGAATTCATTCAATTTCATTATTTCCTCCACAAGTACATGTGGGGAGAAGTCCGTCTTTTAATTTAAAGAAAAAGAAAAATCAATTCAAAAATAATATTTATGATGAATTTTTCCAAATTCATATTATCCATTTTTTTATTAACTGAAAATGAAAAGTATCTCCAACTTTGATTATTTCATTTTTAATATGAAGATTAAAATTGTTATATTGCAAACCATAATATTTTTTCTCCCTTTTTATCAAATATATTTATAATATTAAAAAAATTTATTAAAGATAATTTAATATCAAAATGTTAAAAATTTTAAATTATCATTCAAAAATCATCATAATAAAGTCAATTTTAAAGTCAAATTAAATACATTTATAAAAATAAAAGAACAGTTATTAAAAGTATTGCAATATGTTTTATTCCATTTTTATATGCGTTTATTGCTTTATGAGCTTTTTTTATCGATTGGGAAATATTAATCGTTTATCAATTGCTTTAGTTAATAATGATAGTTCTGCACTAGGAATTAATCGTGTTATTAATAGACATAATTTAAATTTGGATGATGAAAATCCTAATAGTAGTGATGCTTATGAATTTAAAATTAATGATTTACAAATTAACAATGAGAAAAAAACATTTACTGTTTATTATTATGATGATTGAAAAAGTTATTATCAACATCAAAATGACAAAACTTTTTTATCTGAAATTATTATTGATAGTTGTTTTACTAAGGATTTTAATGATTTTTTTAAAAAAGCTTTTAAAGTAGTTATTGAAAATATTAAAACTCCAGGAAGAATTTGGAATCTTATTAATCAAATTACTTTAGACAAAACAGACAAGTTTATTAATGTTATATTTTAAAAAATTTGATTTTGCTTTAAATCCATTAAAAGATAATATTTTTAGTAAGTTTTTACCTGTTGTTATTAGTGATCAAGTATTTGATTATTGAGATAAAGATTGATATAATCAACATTTAAACCAATTTTAAAAGAAATTTATAAATTCTTTCAATTGCTGTTCCTGGTTTAATATCATGAACAAATGTCTAAAAAATAGTGTAACAAAAAGAGATATTAAAAATTAATTTTAGTAAATAAACTTACAACCAAAAATATTTATTATCTTTCTGCATTAGGCAGAAGATATTTTGGTAAGAAAAGTCAAAGTATAAAAATTAATTTTGCTGAATCAAAACTACAAAATTTATTAATCAGTTGATAAACTTCACAAAAAGAAATTATAGAATATAAAACTCAACTTGAATTAAAACATGATTTTCCAAGAGGGAAATGTTTAGTAATCTGTGTAACTTACAAAAATAACTATGTTTAATTAATTCTAGTAAATATAATTAAATGACTAGAAAGAGTGAGTTACAGATGGCTAAAAAAGATAACTTTAATAATAATGATCCAATATCAAAAGCAGTAGATTTATTACTAGAAAATACTGAAGATTTAACAACAGTTTTTAAACCTGGCGGTTTATATAAAGAATTAACAAAAAGATTAGTTGAAAAAATGTTGAATTCTGAAATGCAAAATTATTTAGGATATGAAAAAAATCAACATAGTACTACTGAAAATGCTCGTAATGGTACAAGTTCAAAAAAATTAATAACTCAACAAGGTAAAATTGAAATTGATGTACCAAGAGATCGCAATAGTAATTTTACTCCTGTAATAGTTCCTAAAAGGCAAAGAAGATTTGATGGTTTTGATCAACAAGTTCTTTCTTTATATGCAAAAGGAATGACATTATCTGACATTAGAATGCAGTTGCAAGAGTTATATCATGGTGCTGATATTAGTGAAAGTGTTATTAGTCAAATTACTGATGATGTTATTGATGATGTTAAAGCATGACAAAATCGACCATTAGAAAGTATTTATCCTATTGTTTATTTTGATTGTATAGTAGTTAAAGTACGACAAGATAAACGGATTATTAACAAATCAGTTTATATAGCATTAGGAGTTGATTTAGAAGGCAAAAAGATGTTTTAGGATTATGAATTAGTGAAAATGAAGGTTCTAAGTTTTGATTATCTAATTTCACAGAAATGAAAAATCGTGGCTTAAATGATATTCTTATTGCTTGTAGTGATAATTTAACAGGCATGTCAGAAGCAATACAATCAGTTTATCCTAAAACAGAACATCAATTATGCATTGTTCATCAAATTAGAAATAGTTTAAAATATGTTTCATACAAACATCGAAAAGGTCTAGTTGCAGATTTAAAACCAATTTATAGTGCATGTAGTGAAGAACAAGCAATGCAAGCTTTAGAATCGTTTGAAAGTAAATGAAATAAACAATATCCTCAAATTACTAAATCTTGATATAAAAATTGAGATAATTTAATGGTTTTTATTAGTTATCCAGTAGAAATCAAAAGAGTGATTTATACTACAAATGCTATTGAATCTGTTAATAGTCAATTACGAAAAATCATCAGAAATAAAAAAGTTTTTCCTAATGATATGGCAGTTTTCAAAATATTTTACTTGGTAATTGAAAATATAACAAAAAAATGAACATTGCCTATTCAAAATTGAAATACAGCAATTGCTCATTTTATGATAAAATTTGAAGACAGAATTAATCTAAATTAGTAACTTTGTAAAACAAAGATACACAGATTATTAAAAAGCCTCTCATTATTACTATTATTTAATAATATTGATTTATGACAACGTTTTTGACAAATGTTTTTATACATGTGATTAATAGCAATTATTTTTGACTTGGTTGTTCAATCAATTGCTCACATGTTTCCTAATCATGATTTAGGTAGATTTTTAATTGTTATTCTTTTAATATTACAACTTTCTTCATCAAGTGGTACTTTTCCTGTTGAATTAGAACCCAAGTTTTTTCAAGTAATGTATAATTTTTTACCATTTAGTTATGCAATAAAAGGACTAAGAGAAATTCTTATTAATCCTAATTCAATGACTATTTTATAAAGTATTGGTTGTTTATTAATATTTATTAGGCTTTTCTCCCTTTATGTACTATTTTTAAATCTTATCACATAAATGCTGAGAAAAGCCTATCTACGAACTTCTCCCCACATTTTTAAATAAAACATAGCATTACAGTTTCAAAACTAGGTATGTTATTGAATTTATATGCAGCTTCTTTTGCATATAAATGAATATGATGTTTTGCAACTTTGATATGTGTTTTAAATGTTCTTCGTATATGTTTTCATACTGACTCAATTTGGTTGGTATTTACACCAGTTTTTGAAACATAGCCATCTTGATGGTTAACTGTTTCATGCTTAGTGAAAACCGATTTCAAATCGCGATATCCTTTTCAAAAATCAGTATGTACAACACACTTTGAAGAAATGTGGTTTATTGCAAACTGCAAAAGATTTTTACTGTTTGCGTTTTTCAATACTTTCACAATCAGATTGTTGGTTGTTTTTTCATAAATACCAACAATCAAGGTTTTATTCAACAAGGATCTTCCTTGTTTTTTAAACCCCATATGTGAAAGATACATTTCATCCATTTGCACTATGCCTTCAACAATGAATTGAGGTTTTTGTTTAGCAATGGCACTTCGGATTTTATGACCCATTCTTCAAGCTCTTTTCAAGGTCACTCCCAATTCTTTTGCAACATCAGTTGATGGAATTCCATGTTTGGTGTTTATTCATCTAAAAATGAGATAAAACCAAGATATTAAAGGTGTTTGTGACTTTGAAAATATAGTGCCCGTGAGAATACTGAATGTTTGATGACATTTCAAACATCTCATTCTTCTTAAATTAGAAGTATTCAAATTAAAACTAGAACACCTACTACATTTGATTTGTTTCAAACTTGCTATATATGCAAGACATTGTTTTTCAGTTTGAAAAGTATTATTGAACTCATTCAATTTCATTGTTTCCTCCACAAGTACATGTGGGGAGAAGTTCGATTTATTATTATTTTAGTACCATTATCATTGTTACTTAATTGATGATATGATCATAAAGATGCAAAAAATCAAGTTGGAAATAAAAAAATTAAATTAGTTGTTAATAATTCTTCATCATTAAATAATAAAACTACTACTGATGAAAATTAAACATTATATTTTTAGGTGTCCTTTTTTATTAATATTTTCTAATAAAAATAGAGTACTTTAAAGAATGTTATATATTATTTTTTCAAAAAAACTTAATTTATAAAATAAAAAACATAAAAAAGTAAAAGAAGAAAATGACTTATGTATTAAAAAATTATTAATAATGTTACTATAACATATTTTGCTAGTTAAGGGACTATGCTTTCAATTAATACTCATGTTTCTAATAATAAATTGATTAAAATTTCTTTTGTAATAACCATGAAACATTTTCAAAATTGGAAGGAGTAAGTGGTGTAATTTAATTAATAACTAGCGAACAAAAAGGAATGTTTATTATGTGTAGAAATATATGATATATTCATATAGTTTAAAGATAATTTTATGATGTATTGTTAGCTGTTTAATAGTAATAATTAAAGTACTTTAATTATTAATCAAAGTGGAAAATTTTCTTAGCCCACACTTTATATATAATTTGATAAAATAGACTTAGAAAATATTAGAGTTAGGAGTAGAAAATGAAGAAAATTATTTTAAATCCAAATATTTGTGCTGATGAGATTGAACTTACTATTAAAAAACAAGGATGAGAAATTATTGATAAAAAATATGATTTTTATCAACCATACGTTAGTATTTTTGATAATTTAAATTATGAAGCAAAAGTAGATTTGTATATTGCTTTTAAAACTGCAGGTAACTTTGTTCATAAGGTATATTGCTATTTTTTAGAATTTGATACAAATAATATTTTTAAAATATCAGAAATTAAATCACCAGAACATCCTAAGGGACAAATGACAACACGAATTGCTGATTTTAAGTATTATAAAACTACTGGTAATCTAGGTTTTACTCCTTATAAAAGTCCAATATCTGGTCAACCATATAACTTAAGTCATAATTATCACAGTTTTTTTAATTCATTAATTGAATCAGAAGCAAGAAATGAATTAAACTATGTTTGTATTTTATTAAAATATGATAATCATGCTCGAAGCAAGAAAAGACTTCGATATTTTGTTAATTCGTATAAAAAGTTTATTAAATCATTTCTTTTTAAATTTGAAAAATTTGAAATTAGAAAAACACGTGCTTTATTAAGAGCAGAAATATTAAAAGGACAAAAAAAGAAAAAAGTTACCAATCCCGCAAAGCGAAACGTTATTAAACCTAATAATACTGAAACCGTTATTATTGAAGGTAATTTAAAAACTATTTTTGATCATAAAAATATGACTGTTAAAGTTATTAAAGAAACAGATAATATAGAAAAATCTACTTTAGAATCTAAAAATAAACTTAAAAATAGTAATCAAAAAAATAAAAAATAAATGTTGATAAACCTTCACTTAAAATTGTTAAAGAAGTGTTATAATTATTTATAAAAGGGAGGAAATATTTATTATGCTACTAACTTTTATTTTATATACAACTTCATTTGAATCCGAACACTTAGATTCTTTTTTAGCAAAGATTTTTGTAAATAAAAAAACTAATTTTGAAGTTGTTGTTGTTGATGATGGCATTAACAATGAAAATTTGGAGATATTTAGTGAATATTTTAAATTATATCCACAAAATTTAAAAATGATTACTAATTATCAAGTATCAGGTATTGCCATTAGTCGTAATCTTGGTCTTAAATATATTTCCGGACAATATGTAGTTATTTTAAATCCAACTGAAATTCTTAGCGTTAATTTTGTTGAAACAGTTAATAAAATTTTAGATAATAATAAAGATTTAGATTGTATTGAATATTGTGTTCGTTATGAATTTGATATAAATAATGTTTTTCATTCAACAATTAGAACTGAAGTTAATAAATTATATAATTTAAATACAACACAAGGAAAAATAGTCTTTGCTTTAACAACACCAGTTTTAACAACAAAAATCATGAAAGTTAGTATTATTAATGAATATAATTTACAATTTCGTAAAGAAATCCAATTTGATAGTTTATTTTTATACTCATTTTTAGCACATTGTAAAACATATTATGCAATTAATGAAACATTATTAACGTCTAAAAATAACACATTGGAAAATGATAATATTTTTGAACTAATGCATCAATGAATACATATTTTAAACTATTATAATAATTATAAAATTAAAAAAGTTTTATATGAAGAGTTGGAATATGCTTTTGTTAGATACTATCTATATACTCTTTTAAGATTTATTAGTATTTCTAAAAAACCTGCATTAATTGAAAAAACATATAATCGTGTCAAAGAAATTATTGAATTTAAATTTAAAAATTTTAAAAAAAATTCTTATTTTAATACTATTAATCCAAATGATAAATTTACCACTTATGCTCCTGATCTAAGTACTTATTTTAAGAAATATTTTAAAGATAATAATATTAGAGATGATTCAAAATATTGAGAGTAAAAAAATGAATATTAAAAAATTAGATACAACCGAAACATATATAATAGCTAAAACATGAAAACGTATTATTGCACGTATTTTTGACGTGATTTTTGTTAGTTTAATCCCATTAATAATTGGATTAGCAATCCATTATTTAGATAATAAAGGTAATCAAGAATCATGACAATTAATAATTATTTTTATTATTAATATAATTATTGTTATTATATATTTTGTTATTATTCCATGAAAATGTAAGGGTCAAACTTTAGGAAAATTAATTTTTCAAATAAGATTAGTAAATGAAAAAAATCAAGATTTAAAGTTAAAACATTTTTTTTATCGTGAACTATTTTTAGTTTTTATTCCTTTATTATTAACCACTTCAATAATTCTTTTTATGAAATTGACTTTTAATGAAAACATTGCTACTATTAATAGTAATAGTACTTTAAATTCTTGATTAAATATTCTTATTCGTTCTGTAGTTAGTTTTGATTTTGCTTGGTATTGTGGGATTATGATCGTCACTAAAATTGATAAATATCATCAGCTATTCTTTGATCGTAATCATAAAACTTTTGTCATTAACAAGAAACCGCTTGCAACTAATAAACGGAAGATATTAACTAACGTTAATGATCCACATATTCATTTAGTTTATTCTCAACCAGGAAATATTAATGATGACGAATTAGAAAATATAAATAGTCTTTAATAGTATATACTCTTACTAACTTAAGGATAAATAACATGGATAAAACAAAACTTTTAGAAAATCTAAATGAACAACAACTACAAGCAATTATTAATGTTGATGGCCCATGTCGTATTATTGCGGGGGCTGGAGTTGGAAAGACGCGGGTTATAACATATAAAATTGCTTACTTAATTAATGTAATTAAAATTGCTAGTGAAAAAATATTGGCATTAACTTTTACTAATAAAGCAGCACGCGAAATGAAAGAACGAATAATGCAACTTTTAAATGATATCAACATTAATGTTAATATTGTTACTTATCATGCATTATGTGCCAAAATATTAAGAAGAGATATTCATCATTTAAATATTAATAATAATTTTAATATTATTGATCAAGAAGATCAACAAAAAATATTAAAAGATATTTTTCAAAAAGAATTTTCACATAAAGCTGAATTGCAGGAGTTAAGATTATTAAGTTCTAATATTTCTAACTGAAAAAATAATTATCTTTCTCAAGATGAATTATTAGCTGATTATCAAAATCAAGATGAGTGAATTTTACGTATCAAAGTTTTTGAATCGTATAAAAAATATCAATTTATTAATTCATGTTTAGATTTTGATGATTTATTATTATTAGTTGAACGTCTATTTAAAGAATTTCCACATATTTTAACAAAATGAGAAAAGAAATTTGATTTTATTTTAGTTGATGAATTTCAAGACACTAATGATATTCAATATAATATTTTATTGTCACTTGCTAAAAATCATAAAAATATTACTGTAGTTGGTGATCCCGATCAAACTATTTATAGTTGAAGAGGAGCAAATATTAATTTAATATTGAATTTTACTAAACAATTTCCTAATACACAAACATTTATTTTAAATCAAAATTATCGTTCAACAACTAAGATTTTAAATACAGCTAATAGTTTAATTAAAAATAATGTTCAACGTATTGAAAAAGAACTGTTTACTAAAAATGATCTTGGTAATGATATTGTTATGTATCATGCTAGTAGTAGTGATCAAGAAGCACATTGAGTTGCAACAACTGTTAAAAAAATTCATTTAAAATATCATTTAGATTTGAATAAAATTGCTATTCTTTATCGTAATAATTATTTATCAAAAGATTTAGAACAAGCTTTGATTAATAATAATATAAATTATAAAATTTTTGGTGGTTATAAATTTTTTGAACGTAAAGAAATTAAAGACATTTTGGCATATTTAAAAATTATTGTTTGAAATGATAATATATCAATGATTAGAATTTTAAATGCAACACCTAAAATTGGACCAAAAGCTATTGATAACTTATTATTACTTGCTAATGAACAATCACTAACTTTAAATGAATACTTATTTAAATTTCAGTATGGATTACCAAAAAATTATCGTCAACATTTACAACCTTTAATTAATTTAATTAATGAGATGCAAACTAATATCAAAGATGTTACTTCTTTACATAACATGGTTGAAAATTTATTAAATAAAACTAATTATTTAAAAAAACTAGAAGATAATCTTGAAAAAGAAAGAATTGAAAATCTTCAACAATTATTAGAACAATTGCTTGAATATGATAGTAGTAATAATGAATTACAAGGCGAAGAATTATTAACGTCATTTTTACAAGAAGTAAGTTTATATACTGATTTAGATGAAAATAGTACTAATAAAGCCGTTAATTTAATGACAATTCACAGTGCTAAAGGTTTAGAATTTGATGTTGTTTTTATAGTTGGCATTAATGAAGGTATTTTGCCTGGAATAGGTAAATCTAGTATAGAAAACTTAGATAAAATTGAAGAAGAACGACGACTTTTTTATGTTTCAATTACTAGGGCAAAAAAATGATTATTTTTATCTAGTGCCGGTGGATATTCATATATCTTGGATCGTATGAAACAACCATCTCGTTTCTTAAAAGATTTAGATCTTAAATATTTAAAAATCATTAATAACAAACATCAAGAAATGGCAGCAACTTATCAAAATCGTAATCATTCTAAATTTAATTACTATAAAGCTGATAATAAAGATAAGGTTGAAATAACTAATAATTGAAATGTTGGAGATATAATTATTCATGAAATTTTTGGCAAAGGTATTATTACTAAATTAATTGCTGATAAAATTCAAGTTGCTTTTCATAAAAATCATGGTGGTATTAGAATTATTAGTTCTAATCATAGTGCTATTAAAAAATTTGTATAAATTTATTTTTATTAAAAATGTCTATTTTTTGGACATTTTTAAGTATTTTTAATTAATTTCTTATAAAAAAGTACTTTTTTATAAGAAATTTTTGGGTGATTGTCAAAAATCCGGAATAAATTAAATCTATATAGTCTTATTATATTTCAGACAAGAAATAATTTGGATTTTTATGAAATTGTACATTCATCTTATTATTTTTTAAAAGATATTTCAACTAAAATACTTATATTAAATTTTATTAAATGCTAAACTTATTAAATAAACTTAGAGAGGATTTAAAAATGAAAATTAAAGCACTTAAAAAATTACAGTTAATAACTGTATTAATATTTATTTTAACTATTTTAATTATTATTGCAGGATTATTATTACTAGGTTTATTTCATGGAAAAGAAGTAGTAACTATTAAAAGTAATCATTTAGTTAAAAATACAGAACCTTTAATATATGAATATAATGGTTTTACTTTATGAAGTAAATACAGTTGATATTATATATTAACTAATAACAATATTTGCCTTAATAATTTTGGAAGTTATTATATTATTCATAATTCTTATAATTATTCTTTATTATGGTTAAAAATTGCAGTTATTTTTTCTACAATTGTAGTTCCAATTTTTATTTCTATAATTTTGTCATTAACATTCTTAATTATTGGTTTAAAAAGAAAAATAAAAAATAATAATTTTTGAGATGCTATTGCAAATTGTGAAATAATAAGTAATGGCTTTTCTCCCTTTATGTACTATTTTTAAATCTTATCACATAAATGCTGAGAAAAGCCTATCTACGAACTTCTCCCCACATTTTTAAATAAAACATAGCATTACAGTTTCAAAACTAGGTATGTTATTGAATTTATATGCAGCTTCTTTTGCATATAAATGAATATGATGTTTTGCAACTTTGATATGTGTTTTAAATGTTCTTCGTATATGTTTTCATACTGACTCAATTTGGTTGGTATTTACACCAGTTTTTGAAACATAGCCATCTTGATGGTTAACTGTTTCATGCTTAGTGAAAACCGATTTCAAATCGCGATATCCTTTTCAAAAATCAGTATGTACAACACACTTTGAAGAAATGTGGTTTATTGCAAACTGCAAAAGATTTTTACTGTTTGCGTTTTTCAATACTTTCACAATCAGATTGTTGGTTGTTTTTTCATAAATACCAACAATCAAGGTTTTATTCAACAAGGATCTTCCTTGTTTTTTAAACCCCATATGTGAAAGATACATTTCATCCATTTGCACTATGCCTTCAACAATGAATTGAGGTTTTTGTTTAGCAATGGCACTTCGGATTTTATGACCCATTCTTCAAGCTCTTTTCAAGGTCACTCCCAATTCTTTTGCAACATCAGTTGATGGAATTCCATGTTTGGTGTTTATTCATCTAAAAATGAGATAAAACCAAGATATTAAAGGTGTTTGTGACTTTGAAAATATAGTGCCCGTGAGAATACTGAATGTTTGATGACATTTCAAACATCTCATTCTTCTTAAATTAGAAGTATTCAAATTAAAACTAGAACACCTACTACATTTGATTTGTTTCAAACTTGCTATATATGCAAGACATTGTTTTTCAGTTTGAAAAGTATTATTGAACTCATTCAATTTCATTGTTTCCTCCACAAGTACATGTGGGGAGAAGTTCGTAAGTAATTATTACATTCATTAATTATATTTCTAAATTTATCTTATTACATTTAAAAATAACCATTTTAATATAAATTAAAATATTATATGTTCTATTACCAAGCATTTCTTTTAAAACATGTCAAATATTAGTTTCAGTATAACAACCTTTATTTCATTTTTTACCTTGATTTTCAATACCTTGTTTATTATTTTTAAAATATTTTTTCTTTAATTTTTTATGATGAATTAATTGATTATATAAATAATCAATTAATTCATCATATTTACCATTATTAATTAAATTTTTACAGTGATTATATTCTTTTAAATATTTTCCTTTATTTCCAGCCATTATTCCAAGATATAATGTTCTAATTAAATGGAATTTATCTAAAACAAACTGTGTACCTAAATAATCAGCAACTTCTTTAATTCATCCTGCACTATCACCACAAATAATAATTTTTGCTTGTTCAATGTTTTCATAAAATTTTTGACAATGTTCTTTAACAAAATCAGCAGTTTTTTTAACTCCAATTTTTGTTTTTGTTGGTCTAATAATTGCTTTTACTCTTTTATTTTGTACTTTGTGATTAATATTATCTGTATATGTTACTATTAATCGCATAGAGTGTTTTGTACCTTTACGTTTAAAATTTCAAAACTTTCGATGTCCATCATCAATTGCTACAAAAATAGGTTGATTTTTTTCTAATTTTACTTTTATTGGATTTGCTTCAATTATTTCTAAATTTTTAAAAACTCTATGAACAGTACTAACACTAATACCTGCTTTTTTACAAATAGCACAAATATCATGATATCTTTTTCCATCAGCAAAATATTCAATAATAGTTTGTTCAACATCTTCACCAATTCTTTTATATTTAGGTAATTCTAGTCATTCATCAACTAAACAAACACGAACTCATTTTTGTAATTTTTCATCAAAATATTCATAAATTCTTCTTTTATAAGTTACTAATCCATACATTATTTTTCTTGTTCGATATTGATAATCAACAATTTTATATTTCTTTTTATCTCTTGTATTTTTTATTCTTCAATCTCATTTTTCTCATTTTTTTCTTATATGTTCTAAAACTAATTTATCAATTTTTGCACTTTGTTCTCTAAAATTTCATTTATAATTAAAATTTACATTTACTTCTCCTAACTATTTTAAAAAAATCTAAATTTATTGTAAATAATTTAAAAAAATAATTTACTGCATATATTATATAAATATATAAGTGTAATTTTAACTAAAATAAAAAATTATTTAAAAAACCACTTTCATATTTAAAATATAATAAATAATTTCAATATAATTAATAGTATAGTATCATAAAATAAACGACTTTAATTTAGCCGTTATTTTGCATTTAAAAGCATACTTCTAAAAATAATCAAAAATAGTAAAATTAAAATGTAAAATCAAGGAAAAAAGGAGTAATTTAATGAATCCAGAATATTTAAAAATTATTAAAGTTGAGTTTATGCATGGTGTAGAAGAACCTTGATGCAATAACCAAGGAGTTGCTATTTTACCTTATGTTATTAAAAACAATGAATATTATTATTTACTAGTTAAAGAAAATAATCCATTATTTAAAGATAAAGAAATTAGTGAATATGGTACTATCACTGGAGGTCTTGAAAATCTTGACCCTTATCAAACAGTAATTAATGAAATGTTAGAACCTGTTTAGAATCTTTTTAATAAAATTGAAATAAAGGACAGAACAACCATTTGTAAACTAGTATTTAGTTTTCTTTCACAATTTTTTCATAATCTTCTGCATTTTTCTAATCATGCAAAGCTTCGTTCTACAACTCATCTTTTTGGTAGTACTACAAAAGAATGTAATTCATTACGTTTTACAACTTCAACATTTGCATTTATGATTGTTTTGATTGCAGAAGCAAATTTTTCACCAGTATAGCCAGCATCTACTATTATTTTTTGAACTGTAGAAAGATTTTCTTTTTCACTTTTAATCATTATGATAGCACTATTACGATCTGTTTTTTCTGCTGTAGTTATGTAAATTGCATGTGGTAAACCTTGCGTATCAACTGCAATATGACGTTTTATTCCTGAAATCTTTTTACCAGCATCATAACCTTTATTTTCAGTAGTATCTGTATTTTTAACACTTTGCGAATCAATTATACAAAAACTAGTTTTTTCTTTTCGATGATTCTTAATACGAATCTTTTTAACTAATTTTTTTAAAATTAATTGCAATACACTAGGTTCTTTATCATTGTTTTTACTTCAAATTTGGAAATAATAATATACAGTTTGTCATTTTGGAAAATTTTTTGGTAACATTCTTCATTGACAACCACTTTTTAATACATATAAAACTGCACAAAACACTTCATATAAATCTAAATTTCTTGGTTTTGTTTTCTTTTTGCTGTTTTCTAAAGTTGATTTTATGTTCTCAAATTGTTCTTTAGTAACATGACTTGGATAATTTTTATGCATATATACCTCTTATTTTAAAATATATAGTAATTTTACCTTATTTTCTAAAAGATTCTAAACAGGTTCTTAAATATATATTTCTCGTGTAAATAATATATATCATATTTTTAAAAGAATTGATATACTAATTACATAATTGCTAGATAAAAATAAATAATAGTAATTTAATAACTTTTAAATATTAAATTTATAAGGAAATATTATGAAACAATTTAAACAAAAATTAATTTTATTACTTAGTGCTAGCAGTTTATTAGTAACCTCAGTATTAAGTATTAGTTTTAATAATAAAAATCATCAAACTAGTAATAGTAAAGTTAGCGGCTTTCATATTACTGTTAAGTCATCAAATCGTAACTTAGTTAATAGTATTAAATCTTGAAATAATG
Source organism: Spiroplasma ixodetis (assembly GCF_027923845.1). Classification (GTDB taxonomy): domain Bacteria; phylum Bacillota_I; class Bacilli_A; order Mycoplasmatales; family VBWQ01; genus Spiroplasma_E; species Spiroplasma_E ixodetis_A. The sequence continues at coordinate 733,029 of NZ_AP026933.1, read as the reverse complement.
ATTCACAATATTTATATAATAATGTTAAAAATACACCATTAAATGTTAATTTTGATAGTTATGATCAAATTATTAATAATGATTGAACACATAGTAATATTGAAACCAATGATATTATTAATGATCAAGGTTATAGTCAATTAAAAAATATTATTAATGATAATAGTAGTTATTTAAAAATGCAGAAGGTTTTCTTACTGCAGGTGTTTTTGGTCATACTTTTAATGAAAAAAGTAATAATTTAATTTTACAATATCATCAAACAATTAAAGAAAGTATTGATGCAGGACTTTTTGCAATAATATATGAAGCAAGTGACATTAATACTTTAATGGAAGTTCCATATAATTTACAACCAACTACTAATTTTCAAAAATCTAATTTTGAAACGCGTGCTAAAATATTTCCAATTGGACCATTTGCAAATACTAAGGATAGTTTTAGTAATGAAATGTTTGTTTTTTATGTGCATCCTTCTTTTAAAAAATTAGGATTAGAAATTTCTATTAATAATGAAAACAGAGAAATAAAAAAAATTGTTAAAACTAATAGTAATAAAACTTTTGACTATGCTATTTTAAACCAAGATTATAGTAAAAATAAGCCCACTATATATAATGTTAAATGAAATGATAGTGATGGTAGTACTGTTTTAAGACAAGAAACACTTACTATTAATAGTTCTATGCCAGACATTCAAGTTATTAATGAAAAAGAAGATAAATCTTCATTAATTCATCAATATTTTATTAATGATGAAAAAAATAGTAATTTACAAATGATTGCTTTTAGTCAAATTAAATCAGAAGCTGTTATTACTGCTAATGTTAGTGAAGATAAATGAACATATCAGCGTGTTGATGATAATCTTGTTCCGCAAGAAGAAAAGGTAACACCTATTTCAAATCAACCATTAAAAACATATCAATGTGAAGATCATACTATTTATTTATTACAAAGAATAGTAAATGATAAAGTTGATAATTCTTCAAGACAATATTTAAATATTTATAATATTAATCCTTTATCAACTAAGTTTTCTGGTTTTACTAATTTTGCTAATAGTCAATCTGGTATTGAATTTAATCAGTATTTACAAGAAACTACTAATATAGATTGTGCAATTGATGTACTAAATCCAGGTCAATTACATTATTGATTATTATTTTATGAGCACGATTTAATTACTCATTTATATGCTAATGTTAAACATGATGAAAAAAATAAAAATAACCCTTTTGCTTTAGCAGAAATAAAACCAAAGACAACAACTTTAATTAATAATTGAAATATTATAATTATTGGTAGTACTTTTTTATTAGTTATTATTGCTATTCCAGTAGTTATAGCAATATTAAGAAGAATAAAAATTAAAAAGTAAGTGGTTAATTCAAGTAAGCCTAGTCATTATAGATATAGTTTATTAAATTTTAATCATATAGATAGTATAAAAATATTGTTAAAACTATTACTTTTGATCGTGGTAAAGAATTTGCAAATTGACAACAACTTGAAAAAAAGTTAGATGTGAAAATTTATTTTGCAAATCCATATTCACCTTGACAAAGAGGTACTAATGAAAATACTAATGGTTTAATTAGAGAAAAATTTCCTAAAAAATTTATTTTTTCAAAAACTAATAAAAATGAAGTTCATAAATTTATATTGTCTTTAAACCAAAGACCCAGAAAAATACTAAATTATCTTTCACCAATCGAATATTTGAATAGAAAAATAATTTAGTTGCACTTACCTTTACAATTTTGCTAAGTTTTAAATTCATTACTTATTCAAAAGTAAATGATTTTTTTTTATTTTTTTTAAAAAAGGAGAAGAAAATAATGACTTGATTAGAAGTAGAAAAGGCAATTGCAGATTTAGATGAAAGACAAAAAGATGAAACTAATTTTATATTAGTTGATAGTAATTATCATCCAGAAATGACTAAGAAAAAATACAAATACTGAAAAAAAATTTAAAACAAAACATTCAACAGCAGCAAAAACATTAAAAATTATTTCTGCATCTACTAAAGGACTTGTTAAGGGGGGTTATGAAGGTATTCCTGAAGGTGCTGTTAGAACCTGTTTAGAATCTTTTAGAAAATAAGGTAAAATTACTATATATTTTAAAATAAGAGGTATATATGCATAAAAATTATCCAAGTCATGTTACTAAAGAACAATTTGAGAACATAAAATCAACTTTAGAAAACAGCAAAAAGAAAACAAAACCAAGAAATTTAGATTTATATGAAGTGTTTTGTGCAGTTTTATATGTATTAAAAAGTGGTTGTCAATGAAGAATGTTACCAAAAAATTTTCCAAAATGACAAACTGTATATTATTATTTCCAAATTTGAAGTAAAAACAATGATAAAGAACCTAGTGTATTGCAATTAATTTTAAAAAAAATTAGTTAAAAAGATTCGTATTAAGAATCATCGAAAAGAAAAAACTAGTTTTTGTATAATTGATTCGCAAAGTGTTAAAAATACAGATACTACTGAAAATAAAGGTTATGATGCTGGTAAAAAGATTTCAGGAATAAAACGTCATATTGCAGTTGATACGCAAGGTTTACCACATGCAATTTACATAACTACAGCAGAAAAAACAGATCGTAATAGTGCTATCATAATGATTAAAAGTGAAAAAGAAAATCTTTCTACAGTTCAAAAAATAATAGTAGATGCTGGCTATACTGGTGAAAAATTTGCTTCTGCAATCAAAACAATCATAAATGCAAATGTTGAAGTTGTAAAACGTAATGAATTACATTCTTTTGTAGTACTACCAAAAAGATGAGTTGTAGAACGAAGCTTTGCATGATTAGAAAAATGCAGAAGATTATGAAAAAATTGTGAAAGAAAACTAAATACTAGTTTACAAATGGTTGTTCTGTCCTTTATTTCAATTTTATTAAAAAGATTCTAAACAGGTTCTTAGAACCTGTTTAGAATCTTTTAGAAAATAAGGTAAAATTACTATATATTTTAAAATAAGAGGTATATATGCATAAAAATTATCCAAGTCATGTTACTAAAGAACAATTTGAGAACATAAAATCAACTTTAGAAAACAGCAAAAAGAAAACAAAACCAAGAAATTTAGATTTATATGAAGTGTTTTGTGCAGTTTTATATGTATTAAAAAGTGGTTGTCAATGAAGAATGTTACCAAAAAATTTTCCAAAATGACAAACTGTATATTATTATTTCCAAATTTGAAGTAAAAACAATGATAAAGAACCTAGTGTATTGCAATTAATTTTAAAAAAATTAGTTAAAAAGATTCGTATTAAGAATCATCGAAAAGAAAAAACTAGTTTTTGTATAATTGATTCGCAAAGTGTTAAAAATACAGATACTACTGAAAATAAAGGTTATGATGCTGGTAAAAAGATTTCAGGAATAAAACGTCATATTGCAGTTGATACGCAAGGTTTACCACATGCAATTTACATAACTACAGCAGAAAAAACAGATCGTAATAGTGCTATCATAATGATTAAAAGTGAAAAAGAAAATCTTTCTACAGTTCAAAAAATAATAGTAGATGCTGGCTATACTGGTGAAAAATTTGCTTCTGCAATCAAAACAATCATAAATGCAAATGTTGAAGTTGTAAAACGTAATGAATTACATTCTTTTGTAGTACTACCAAAAAGATGAGTTGTAGAACGAAGCTTTGCATGATTAGAAAAATGCAGAAGATTATGAAAAAATTGTGAAAGAAAACTAAATACTAGTTTACAAATGGTTGTTCTGTCCTTTATTTCAATTTTATTAAAAAGATTCTAAACAGGTTCTTAGAAGAAACTGGAATTGATGTTAAAAATGATAAATCAAAAATTTATTATTTGGGTAAACATTATGCAAATAAATCAAGTACAAAAATATTCTATTTTTTTTCTATAGATTTAACAATGTTGAATTTGGATTTAACAAAAACATACAAAGATAATGGTGATGGAACAGAAGCAGAAAAAGACATCATTGCAAAATTTATAAGTTATGAAAAAATTTGCAAATCTAATGATTCTTTATGTTTAGCAATTTTAGGTAAATGAACTTCTAGAAAAAAAACAATAAAAGAAAAAGCAAAACAACTATTTAAGGCTTTTCTCCCTTTATGTACTATTTTAATTTTATCACATAAATGCTGAGAAAAGCCTATCTACGGACTTCTCCCCACATTTTTAAATCAAACATAGCATTACAGTTTCAAAACTAGGTATCTTGTTGAATTTATATGCAGCTTCTTTAGCATATAAATGAACATGATTTTTTGCAACTTTGATATGTGTTTTAAATGTTCTTCTTATATGTTTTCAAACTGATTCAATTTGGTTGGTATTTACACCAATTTTTGAAACATAGCCATCTTGATGGTTAATTGTTTCATGCTTAGTGAAAACTGATTTAAAATCGCAATATCCTTTTCAAGAATCAGTATATACAAGACATTTTGAAGAAATGTGGTTTTTTGCAAACTGCAAAAGATTTTTACTCTTTGCGTTTTTCAATACTTTCACAATTAAATTATTGGTTGTTTTTTGATAAATGCCAACAATCAAGGTTTTATTCACCAAGGATCTTCCTTGTTTTTTAAAACCCATATGTGAAAGATACATTTCATCAATTTGCACTGTACCTTCAACAATAAATTGAGGTTTTTGTTTTGCAATACGTGTTCTGATTTTATGAGTCATTCTTCAAGCAGTTTTCAAAGTCACTCCCAATTCTTTTGCAATATCTGTTGATGGAATTCCATGTTTGGTGTTTATTCATCTAAAGATAAGATAAAACCAAGATGTTAAAGATGTTTGTGACCTTGAAAATATGGTGCCTGTGAGAATGCTAAATGTTTGATTACATTTTAAACATCTCATTCTTTTTAAATCAGAAGTATTCAAATTAAAATTAAAACACCTAATACATTTGTTTTCTTTCAAATTTGCTATATATGCAAGACATTGCTGTTCAGTTTGAAAAGCATTGTTGAATTCATTCAGTTTCATTATTCCCTCCACAAGTACATGTGGGGAGAAGTCCGCTATTTAATTTTAAAAATGACATATTATCTCATAAGTTTTTAACTGGAATTCATATTAATGAAATTGACGAAGAAAACCCAGAATTAATAAAGGATTTTTTACCTATAGAAAATCGACAAGAATTTTTGAAACTTGAAGAAGATTTAGACAATAGTATATTTGATAAACTGCAAAGATTAAGTGATGAAATGTGAAATTAACATTTCATCAAATTTACATGAAGATTTGAAATTACAAGCTCATAAATTTTACCATAAAAATAAAAATATTTTTCAAGAATCTGAAGAAATAAATAAATTAGGTGATGAATATTATTCAGTTCCAGAAATTTATGAAATAAATTCAACTGCACCTCATTTATAAAAAAGGAGTAATTTATTATGAAAACATGAATAAAAACAAATTTAAGTAAAATAACATTAGCATTAGCACTAACTGGTGCAATAAGTGGAGTAACTAGTTTAATAATTGGTTCACTAGCACAAAATAAAACTAATGGTTATCAATCATTTTTAGGATATGATTATACAGTCTACTGGGGGGCTGGAACAACAATGGAATGGCAACCCTTTTTAGGACTATTTTTTGGTAGACATTTGTTCATGATATTTAACGGGAGTTAGGTAGTTTAGAGTGCTGTGAATTCTTATGTTGTTATATCAATTTATGTAATCAAATAATTCTAATTTTAATTGGATTAATGATGTAAAATTTTTATCATTAATAAACTCTGTTTTGAAAGTTTTAAAAGTTGCTTCAGCAACAGCATTGTCATAAGGACATCCTTTTTGCTTAAAGAACGGGTAATATTGAATGCTAATAAAAGTTTATCAATAGTTTTATTATTGAATTCATTACCGCGATCGCTATGAAATATTTGAATATCTTTTAAACAGCGATTTGAGTGCATAAATTCTTGATGTACTAATGATGCATCTTTTTTAACTCCAACACTATGTCCAATAATTTCGCGGTTGTACAGGTCTACTAATAGGCAAATATAGTTTCATTTACCATTAACTTGAACATAAGTTAAATCACTGACAATAACTTCATTTTTAATTCTATTATTAAAGTCTCTATTAACAAGATTGGTAATTTGACTATCATTGACTTTATTATGATGATTTTTGAATGATAATTTAGTGTATTTTGATATTAAATTATGCTTATTCATAATTTTTTTAATTTTTCTGCGTGATAAATAAATTTCTTGGTTTGCTAGTATGACTTTTAATCTTCTAGTACCATAAACTTCTTTATTTTCTTTAAAAGCACTAATAACAGCTTCATCATAAATATTATTTTGAATTTTTCTTTTTCTTTAAATTAAAATAATATGTTGATTTAGAGAGTTTTAAAAAACGACACATTGTGCGAATTTTATATTTAACTTTATTTTTAGTAATAATTTCTATTTTCTGCCTATTATTAGTGCTGCTTGCTTTAAAATATCATTTTCCATTCGTAACTGTTTTAATTCTTTATTTGCTTGAATTAATTGTTTTTCTAAATCTGAAAGATTATTTTTAATTTTAAAACTACCTGAATTAGTAAATTGTTTAATTCATTTATAAGTAGTTGCTCTTGTAACATTATATTCTTTAGCAAGACAAGACACTGACTTACCACTTTGATATAAAGCTACTATTTGCTTTTTAAATTCGTCGGTATATGAGTTAATATTGGTCATAATTATAGTTCCTTTCTTTTAACAAATTTGTTAACTTGTCTACGTAATTAGTGTCCAATAAAGTGTAACCCATCCACAATATGAGAAAGAAAAACTAATGATAAACGTATAATAGATTTATATTTTGATAAAGATAAACGCATTAATACAGATTTAAAATGAGATGGTCAATATCCAAAAGGATATTTTAATTGATAACTGAGGCTTTTTAATAATCTGTGTATCTTTGTTTTACAAAGTTACTAATTTAGATTAATTCTGTCTTCAAATTTTATCATAAAATGAGCAATTGCTGTATTTCAATTTTGAATAGGCAATGTTCATTTTTTTGTTATATTTTCAATTGCCAAGTAAAATATTTTGAAAACTGCCATATCATTAGGAAAAACTTTTTTATTTCTGATGATTTTTCGTAATTGACTATTAACAGATTCAATAGCATTTGTAGTATAAATCACTCTTTTGATTTATACTGGATAACTAATAAAAACCATTAAATTATCTCAATTTTTATATCAAGATTTAGTAATTTGAGGATATTGTTTATTTCATTTACTTTCAAACGATTCTAAAGCTTGCATTGCTTGTTCTTCACTACATGCACTATAAATTGGTTTTAAATCTGCAACTAGACCTTTTCGATGTTTGTATGAAACATATTTTAAACTATTTCTAATTTGATGAACAATGCATAATTGATGTTTTGTTTTAGGATAAACTGATTGTATTGCTTCTGACATGCCTGTTAAATTATCACTACAAGCAATAAGAATATCATTTAAGCCACGATTTTTCATTTCTGTGAAATTAGATAATCAAAACTTAGAACCTTCATTTTCACTAATTCATAATTCTAAAACATCTTTTTTGCCTTCTAAATCAACTCCTAATGCTATATAAACTGATTTGTTAATAATCCGTTTATCTTGTCGTACTTTAACTACTATACAATCAAAATAAACAATAGGATAAATACTTTCTAATGGTCGATTTTGTCATGCTTTAACATCATCAATAACATCATCAGTAATTTGACTAATAACACTTTCACTAATATCAGCACCATGATATAACTCTTGCAACTGCATTCTAATGTCAGATAATGTCATTCCTTTTGCATATAAAGAAAGAACTTGTTGATCAAAACCATCAAATCTTCTTTGCCTTTTAGGAACTATTACAGGAGTAAAATTACTATTGCGATCTCTTGGTACATCAATTTCAATTTTACCTTGTTGAGTTATTAATTTTTTGAACTTGTACCATTACGAGCATTTTCAGTAGTACTATGTTGATTTTTTTCATATCCTAAATAATTTTGCATTTCAGAATTCAACATTTTTTCAACTAATCTTTTTGTTAATTCTTTATATAAACCGCCAGGTTTAAAAACTGTTGTTAAATCTTCAGTATTTTCTAGTAATAAATCTACTGCTTTTGATATTGGATCATTATTATTAAAGTTATCTTTTTTAGCCATCTGTAACTCACTCTTTCTAGTCATTTAATTATATTTACTAGAATTAATTAAACATAGTTATTTTTGTAAGTTACACAGATTACTAAACATTTCCATTAAAGAGGCTTTTTAATAATCTGTGTATCTTTGTTTTACAAAGTTACTAATTTAGATTAATTCTGTCTTCAAATTTTATCATAAAATGAGCAATTGCTGTATTTCAATTTTGAATAGGCAATGTTCATTTTTTTGTTATATTTTCAATTGCCAAGTAAAATATTTTGAAAACTGCCATATCATTAGGAAAAACTTTTTTATTTCTGATGATTTTTCGTAATTGACTATTAACAGATTCAATAGCATTTGTAGTATAAATCACTCTTTTGATTTCTACTGGATAACTAATAAAAACCATTAAATTATCTCAATTTTTATATCAAGATTTAGTAATTTGAGGATATTGTTTATTTCATTTACTTTCAAACGATTCTAAAGCTTGCATTGCTTGTTCTTCACTACATGCACTATAAATTGGTTTTAAATCTGCAACTAGACCTTTTCGATGTTTGTATGAAACATATTTTAAACTATTTCTAATTTGATGAACAATGCATAATTGATGTTCTGTTTTAGGATAAACTGATTGTATTGCTTCTGACATGCCTGTTAAATTATCACTACAAGCAATAAGAATATCATTTAAGCCACGATTTTTCATTTCTGTGAAATTAGATAATCAAAACTTAGAACCTTCATTTTCACTAATTCATAATCCTAAAACATCTTTTTTGCCTTCTAAATCAACTCCTAATGCTATATAAACTGATTTGTTAATAATCCGTTTATCTTGTCGTACTTTAACTACTATACAATCAAAATAAACAATAGGATAAATACTTTCTAATGGTCGATTTTGTCATGCTTTAACATCATCAATAACATCATCAGTAATTTGACTAATAACACTTTCACTAATATCAGCACCATGATATAACTCTTGCAACTGCATTCTAATGTCAGATAATGTCATTCCTTTTGCATATAAAGAAAGAACTTGTTGATCAAAACCATCAAATCTTCTTTGCCTTTTAGGAACTATTACAGGAGTAAAATTACTATTGCGATCTCTTGGTACATCAATTTCAATTTTACCTTGTTGAGTTATTAATTTTTTGAACTTGTACCATTACGAGCATTTTCAGTAGTACTATGTTGATTTTTTTCATATCCTAAATAATTTTGCATTTCAGAATTCAACATTTTTTCAACTAATCTTTTTGTTAATTCTTTATATAAACCGCCAGGTTTAAAAACTGTTGTTAAATCTTCAGTATTTTCTAGTAATAAATCTACTGCTTTTGATATTGGATCATTATTATTAAAGTTATCTTTTTTAGCCATCTGTAACTCACTCTTTCTAGTCATTTAATTATATTTACTAGAATTAATTAAACATAGTTATTTTTGTAAGTTACACAGATTACTAAACATTTCCCAATTAAAATTAGAATTATTTGATTACATAAATTGATATAACAACATAAGAATTCACAGCACTCTAAACTACCTAACTCCCGTTAAATATCATGAACAAATGTCTACCAAAAAATAGTCCTAAAAAGGGTTGCCATTCCACATTTAAAATTATTGAAAAAATATTGCTAATAATCAGCTAATTAATGATAATTTATCAAAAAATAATAGAGAAAATTTAGAACAAGTTACTAATAATTTAACAAATGAAGTAAAGGAGCAAGAAACCAATAATGATATATGAACAAAATTTAAAAATTACTTAAATTGAACAACATTAAATGTAGAAGAACTAATACAAGTTCAAAAACTAGAAAAAGATAATCAACAATTAAAAAATGAGATTGAAAAATTAAAACAAAGCAATGTTAATTTGGCAAAATATTCATATAATGCTATAACAATTTATGATGAAAAACAAAGTAAAAAAACAGGTATTAATAAAATTCACGAAGAAATTTTACCAATAGAAGATAAAATAATTTTTATAACTACTTTTGTAAATATTGATAATTCCATTACTGAAGAAGTAATTTATTTTCAAGAACTTATAAATAGTGATGTACAAGTTGTTCAACAAATAAAAAATTATAAAAATATCAGTGAATATAAAAAAGATATTGTACTAATGGAAGACACTTCAAAATATAATAATTGTCAGTTTTTACCAATTAAAGACTTTTTAAAAAAACAACAAGATTTTAAACTAAAACCAACTAAAAAGAAATAGGTATATGAATAATTAGTTGATTAATAATACCCTTAGGTGTAGTGGCTATTAATCTTATTCATCCTCCATTATTAATAATGAGTCTTGTAATTGGTGGTATTGCTATAGTCCTTAGAGGAGGGGCAGAAGTATTTTCACCAAAATCAAAAAAAGTTTGATCATGAATTTCTAACAAAATATGTAATAATGAAGAACTAAAAGAAAAAAAAAAAAGAACGTCAATCAATAATTAAAAATTTAACAAATGATAAACTAGAAACTAAATTACAAACACAATATGATATTTTAAAACAAAAAATTGATAATAGGAAAGAAGAAATTCCAAATCAACTAATAAGTAATAAATCAAATAGTGTTCTAGAAAATCTAAATATTGAATCAAAAAATAAGAACAATTTTGATTCATCTATACGAAATACAGTAAACCAACAAGAATTACAACCTTCAACAATTACAAATCATAACTGAAATAAGGTAAAATGTTTATTAACATAATCGATAAGTGATAAATTTTTAATGACTATTTTGAAAAAATAGTGATTTTTTATTTTATTTTAAACATTTTTAGTGTGAAAAATATATACTTTTATTGAATATTTTAAGTGTAGAAAAAAATATTCAAAAATAATCAAAGGAGAAAGTAAATATGTGAAGATCAAATAATAATTGAAGTCAAGCAGATAAAGACAAACTTAACAAAAGAGCTGAAGAAGCTAACAAAGCTTGAGGAGAAAAAAACGAACGTGAAAGACGAGAAAAAAATTCTAATGCTTTTGGATTTGAAAAAGACAAATCAAAAGTAAACAGTGAAGCTTCAACAAGTAAAAGTCAAAGTTCTAGTAGTAAATCACAAAAAATGTAAATCTTAAATACTTCAAAACTGCACAATTGTGCAGTTTGCTTAATAATTTTATGTTTTATTGTAGAATTTTAATTAAAATATTTAACTTAAATAAGTGTTAAAATATAAAATAAAAGTGTTATAATTAAATTGTTCTTATTTTTTATAGAACAAAATAATTTTAAAAAATGAATGCAAAATTGTAAAATCGTATCTAATTTTTGATTTATGTTGTTATCAAAGCTAATAAGATTTTTTAAAGTTAATTTGCCATAAGTTGCTAGACTTAAAGCGTCATTAGATTTATTTAACTGCTTTAAACTAATAAATCTAGCACTAATTTCTTTTTCTCCAGTTGAACCATCTCCAACACCTTTGTAGGTTGTAGTTAAATCTAAATTCAATTTTGTTAAATCAATTCCATAAAAATATCATAATTTGGTACTTGATTTATTAGCATAATGTTTACCTAAATAGTAAATTTTAACTTCTTTGTTAGTAAGAACCTGTTTAGAATCTTTTAGAAAATAAGGTAAAATTACTATATATTTTAAAATAAGAGGTATATATGCATAAAAATTATCCAAGTCATGTTACTAAAGAACAATTTGAGAACATAAAATCAACTTTAGAAAACAGCAAAAAGAAAACAAAACCAAGAAATTTAGATTTATATGAAGTGTTTTGTGCAGTTTTATATGTATTAAAAAGTGGTTGTCAATGAAGAATGTTACCAAAAAATTTTCCAAAATGACAAACTGTATATTATTATTTCCAAATTTGAAGTAAAAACAATGATAAAGAACCTAGTGTATTGCAATTAATTTTAAAAAAATTAGTTAAAAGATTCGTATTAAGAATCATCGAAAAGAAAAAACTAGTTTTTGTATAATTGATTCGCAAAGTGTTAAAAATACAGATACTACTGAAAATAAAGGTTATGATGCTGGTAAAAAGATTTCAGGAATAAAACGTCATATTGCAGTTGATACGCAAGGTTTACCACATGCAATTTACATAACTACAGCAGAAAAAACAGATCGTAATAGTGCTATCATAATGATTAAAAGTGAAAAAGAAAATCTTTCTACAGTTCAAAAAATAATAGTAGATGCTGGCTATACTGGTGAAAAATTTGCTTCTGCAATCAAAACAATCATAAATGCAAATGTTGAAGTTGTAAAACGTAATGAATTACATTCTTTTGTAGTACTACCAAAAAGATGAGTTGTAGAACGAAGCTTTGCATGATTAGAAAAATGCAGAAGATTATGAAAAAATTGTTAAAGAAAACTAAATACTAGTTTACAAATGGTTGTTCTGTCCTTTATTTCAATTTTATTAAAAGATTCTAAACAGGTTCTTAGTACTATTATTCGAGAAGTTAATAGAAATAAAGATAATGATCATTATTTTTCATTAATTGCACAAAATAAAGCTGTAAATAGAAAAAAATCACATATTATTTTTCATAAGTTTAAATATAAAGATTTAGTCAAATATATACAACAAAAACTATTATTGGGCTGATCACCTGAACAAATTTATGGCAGAATTAAAAATTTTCATAAACAATGAGCTATCAGCTTTAAAACAATTTACAATTGAATTTATTCTGGATTATTTGATAAAGTTACTAGTAAAAATTTAAGAAGAAAAGGTAAAAAACGAAGATCTCAAGAAAATCGTGGTAAATTTAATGGTAAATCAATTAAAGAACGAGATAATAATGTTAATGATCGCATAACTCTTGGTCATTGAGAAGGAGATACTATAGTATCATCAAGAGGTAAAAGTAAATCATGTTTAATAACTTTAGTTGAAAGAGTATCACGATTTACTTTAGCAATGTTAGTTAAAAACAAAACTACTAAAGTTATTAATAAAAATATCATTCATTATTTATCAATTCTTCCTAAAAATATTGTTAAAACTATTACTTTTGATCGTGGTAAAGAATTTGCAAATTGACAACAACTTGAAAAAAGTTAGATGTGAAAATTTATTTTGCAAATCCATATTCACCTTGACAAAGAGGTACTAATGAAAATACTAATGGTTTAATTAGAGAAAAATTTCCTAAAAAATTTATTTTTTCAAAAACTAATAAAAATGAAGTTCATAAATTTATATTGTCTTTAAACCAAAGACCCAGAAAAATACTAAATTATCTTTCACCAATCGAATATTTGAATAGAAAAATAATTTAGTTGCACTTACCTTTACAATTTTGCTAAGTTTTAAATTCATTACTTATTCAAAAGTAAATGATTTTTTTTTATTTTTTTTAAAAAAGGAGAAGAAAATAATGACTTGATTAGAAGTAGAAAAGGCAATTGCAGATTTAGATGAAAGACAAAAAGATGAAACTAATTTTATATTAGTTGATAGTAATTATCATCCAGAAATGACTAAGAAAAAATACAAATACTGAAAAAAATTTAAAACAAAACATTCAACAGCAGCAAAAACATTAAAAATTATTTCTGCATCTACTAAAGGACTTGTTAAGGGGGTTATGAAGGTATTCCTGAAGGTGCTGTTAGAACCTGTTTAGAATCTTTTAGAAAATAAGGTAAAATTACTATATATTTTAAAATAAGAGGTATATATGCATAAAAATTATCCAAGTCATGTTACTAAAGAACAATTTGAGAACATAAAATCAACTTTAGAAAACAGCAAAAAGAAAACAAAACCAAGAAATTTAGATTTATATGAAGTGTTTTGTGCAGTTTTATATGTATTAAAAAGTGGTTGTCAATGAAGAATGTTACCAAAAAATTTTCCAAAATGACAAACTGTATATTATTATGGCTTTTCTCCCTTTATGTACTATTTTTAAATCTTATCACATAAATGCTGAGAAAAGCCTATCTACGAACTTCTCCCCACATTTTTAAATAAAACATAGCATTACAGTTTCAAAACTAGGTATGTTATTGAATTTATATGCAGCTTCTTTTGCATATAAATGAATATGATGTTTTGCAACTTTGATATGTGTTTTAAATGTTCTTCGTATATGTTTTCATACTGACTCAATTTGGTTGGTATTTACACCAGTTTTTGAAACATAGCCATCTTGATGGTTAACTGTTTCATGCTTAGTGAAAACCGATTTCAAATCGCGATATCCTTTTCAAAAATCAGTATGTACAACACACTTTGAAGAAATGTGGTTTATTGCAAACTGCAAAAGATTTTTACTGTTTGCGTTTTTCAATACTTTCACAATCAGATTGTTGGTTGTTTTTCATAAATACCAACAATCAAGGTTTTATTCAACAAGGATCTTCCTTGTTTTTTAAACCCCATATGTGAAAGATACATTTCATCCATTTGCACTATGCCTTCAACAATGAATTGAGGTTTTTGTTTAGCAATGGCACTTCGGATTTTATGACCCATTCTTCAAGCTGTTTTCAAGGTCACTCCCAATTCTTTTGCAACATCAGTTGATGGAATTCCATGTTTGGTGTTTATTCATCTAAAAATGAGATAAAACCAAGATATTAAAGGTGTTTGTGACTTTGAAAATATAGTGCCCGTGAGAATACTGAATGTTTGATGACATTTCAAACATCTCATTCTTCTTAAATTAGAAGTATTCAAATTAAAACTAGAACACCTACTACATTTGATTTGTTTCAAACTTGCTATATATGCAAGACATTGTTTTTCAGTTTGAAAAGTATTATTGAACTCATTCAATTTCATTGTTTCCTCCACAAGTACATGTGGGAGAAGTTCGATTATTATTTCCAAATTTGAAGTAAAAACAATGATAAAGAACCTAGTGTATTGCAATTAATTTTAAAAAAATTAGTTAAAAAGATTCGTATTAAGAATCATCGAAAAGAAAAAACTAGTTTTTGTATAATTGATTCGCAAAGTGTTAAAAATACAGATACTACTGAAAATAAAGGTTATGATGCTGGTAAAAAGATTTCAGGAATAAAACGTCATATTGCAGTTGATACGCAAGGTTTACCACATGCAATTTACATAACTACAGCAGAAAAAACAGATCGTAATAGTGCTATCATAATGATTAAAAGTGAAAAAGAAAATCTTTCTACAGTTCAAAAAATAATAGTAGATGCTGGCTATACTGGTGAAAAATTTGCTTCTGCAATCAAAACAATCATAAATGCAAATGTTGAAGTTGTAAAACGTAATGAATTACATTCTTTTGTAGTACTACCAAAAAGATGAGTTGTAGAACGAAGCTTTGCATGATTAGAAAAATGCAGAAGATTATGAAAAAATTGTGAAAGAAAACTAAATACTAGTTTACAAATGGTTGTTCTGTCCTTTATTTCAATTTTATTAAAAGATTCTAAACAGGTTCTTAGAACCTGTTTAGAATCTTTTAGAAAATAAGGTAAAATTACTATATATTTTAAAATAAGAGGTATATATGCATAAAAATTATCCAAGTCATGTTACTAAAGAACAATTTGAGAACATAAAATCAACTTTAGAAAACAGCAAAAAGAAAACAAAACCAAGAAATTTAGATTTATATGAAGTGTTTTGTGCAGTTTTATATGTATTAAAAAGTGGTTGTCAATGAAGAATGTTACCAAAAAATTTTCCAAAATGACAAACTGTATATTATTATTTCCAAATTTGAAGTAAAAACAATGATAAAGAACCTAGTGTATTGCAATTAATTTTAAAAAAATTAGTTAAAAAGATTCGTATTAAGAATCATCGAAAAGAAAAAACTAGTTTTTGTATAATTGATTCGCAAAGTGTTAAAAATACAGATACTACTGAAAATAAAGGTTATGATGCTGGTAAAAAGATTTCAGGAATAAAACGTCATATTGCAGTTGATACGCAAGGTTTACCACATGCAATTTACATAACTACAGCAGAAAAAACAGATCGTAATAGTGCTATCATAATGATTAAAAGTGAAAAAGAAAATCTTTCTACAGTTCAAAAAATAATAGTAGATGCTGGCTATACTGGTGAAAAATTTGCTTCTGCAATCAAAACAATCATAAATGCAAATGTTGAAGTTGTAAAACGTAATGAATTACATTCTTTTGTAGTACTACCAAAAAGATGAGTTGTAGAACGAAGCTTTGCATGATTAGAAAAATGCAGAAGATTATGAAAAAATTGTGAAAGAAAACTAAATACTAGTTTACAAATGGTTGTTCTGTCCTTTATTTCAATTTTATTAAAAGATTCTAAACAGGTTCTTAGAAGAAACTGGAATTGATGTTAAAAATGATAAATCAAAAATTTATTATTTGGGTAAACATTATGCAAATAAATCAAGTACAAAAATATTCTATTTTTTTCTATAGATTTAACAATGTTGAATTTGGATTTAACAAAAACATACAAAGATAATGGTGATGGAACAGAAGCAGAAAAAGACATCATTGCAAAATTTATAAGTTATGAAAAAATTTGCAAATCTAATGATTCTTTATGTTTAGCAATTTTAGGTAAATGAACTTCTAGAAAAAAAACAATAAAAGAAAAAGCAAAACAACTATTTAAGGCTTTTCTCCCTTTATGTACTATTTTAATTTTATCACATAAATGCTGAGAAAAGCCTATCTACGGACTTCTCCCCACATTTTTAAATCAAACATAGCATTACAGTTTCAAAACTAGGTATCTTGTTGAATTTATATGCAGCTTCTTTAGCATATAAATGAACATGATTTTTTGCAACTTTGATATGTGTTTTAAATGTTCTTCTTATATGTTTTCAAACTGATTCAATTTGGTTGGTATTTACACCAATTTTTGAAACATAGCCATCTTGATGGTTAATTGTTTCATGCTTAGTGAAAACTGATTTAAAATCGCAATATCCTTTTCAAGAATCAGTATATACAAGACATTTTGAAGAAATGTGGTTTTTTGCAAACTGCAAAAGATTTTTACTCTTTGCGTTTTTCAATACTTTCACAATTAAATTATTGGTTGTTTTTTGATAAATGCCAACAATCAAGGTTTTATTCACCAAGGATCTTCCTTGTTTTTTAAAACCCATATGTGAAAGATACATTTCATCAATTTGCACTGTACCTTCAACAATAAATTGAGGTTTTTGTTTTGCAATACGTGTTCTGATTTTATGAGTCATTCTTCAAGCAGTTTTCAAAGTCACTCCCAATTCTTTTGCAATATCTGTTGATGGAATTCCATGTTTGGTGTTTATTCATCTAAAGATAAGATAAAACCAAGATGTTAAAGATGTTTGTGACCTTGAAAATATGGTGCCTGTGAGAATGCTAAATGTTTGATTACATTTTAAACATCTCATTCTTTTTAAATCAGAAGTATTCAAATTAAAATTAAAACACCTAATACATTTGTTTTCTTTCAAATTTGCTATATATGCAAGACATTGCTGTTCAGTTTGAAAAGCATTGTTGAATTCATTCAGTTTCATTATTCCCTCCACAAGTACATGTGGGGAGAAGTCCGCTATTTAATTTTAAAAATGACATATTATCTCATAAGTTTTTAACTGGAATTCATATTAATGAAATTGACGAAGAAAACCCAGAATTAATAAAGGATTTTTTACCTATAGAAAATCGACAAGAATTTTTGAAACTTGAAGAAGATTTAGACAATAGTATATTTGATAAACTGCAAAGATTAAGTGATGAAATGTGAAATTAACATTTCATCAAATTTACATGAAGATTTGAAATTACAAGCTCATAAATTTTACCATAAAAATAAAAATATTTTTCAAGAATCTGAAGAAATAAATAAATTAGGTGATGAATATTATTCAGTTCCAGAAATTTATGAAATAAATTCAACTGCACCTCATTTATAAAAAAGGAGTAATTTATTATGAAAACATGAATAAAAACAAATTTAAGTAAAATAACATTAGCATTAGCACTAACTGGTGCAATAAGTGGAGTAACTAGTTTAATAATTGGTTCACTAGCACAAAATAAAACTAATGGTTATCAATCATTTTTAGGATATGATTATACAGTCTACTGGGGGGGCTGGAACAACAATGGAATGGCAACCCTTTTTAGGACTATTTTTTGGTAGACATTTGTTCATGATATTTAACGGGAGTTAGGTAGTTTAGAGTGCTGTGAATTCTTATGTTGTTATATCAATTTATGTAATCAAATAATTCTAATTTTAATTGGATTAATGATGTAAAATTTTTATCATTAATAAACTCTGTTTTGAAAGTTTTAAAAGTTGCTTCAGCAACAGCATTGTCATAAGGACATCCTTTTTGCTTAAAGAACGGGTAATATTGAATGCTAATAAAAGTTTATCAATAGTTTTATTATTGAATTCATTACCGCGATCGCTATGAAATATTTGAATATCTTTTAAACAGCGATTTGAGTGCATAAATTCTTGATGTACTAATGATGCATCTTTTTTAACTCCAACACTATGTCCAATAATTTCGCGGTTGTACAGGTCTACTAATAGGCAAATATAGTTTCATTTACCATTAACTTGAACATAAGTTAAATCACTGACAATAACTTCATTTTTAATTCTATTATTAAAGTCTCTATTAACAAGATTGGTAATTTGACTATCATTGACTTTATTATGATGATTTTTGAATGATAATTTAGTGTATTTTGATATTAAATTATGCTTATTCATAATTTTTTTAATTTTTCTGCGTGATAAATAAATTTCTTGGTTTGCTAGTATGACTTTTAATCTTCTAGTACCATAAACTTCTTTATTTTCTTTAAAAGCACTAATAACAGCTTCATCATAAATATTATTTTGAATTTTTTCTTTTTCTTTAAATTAAAATAATATGTTGATTTAGAGAGTTTTAAAAAACGACACATTGTGCGAATTTTATATTTAACTTTATTTTTAGTAATAATTTCTATTTTCTGCCTATTATTAGTGCTGCTTGCTTTAAAATATCATTTTCCATTCGTAACTGTTTTAATTCTTTATTTGCTTGAATTAATTGTTTTTCTAAATCTGAAAGATTATTTTTAATTTTAAAACTACCTGAATTAGTAAATTGTTTAATTCATTTATAAGTAGTTGCTCTTGTAACATTATATTCTTTAGCAAGACAAGACACTGACTTACCACTTTGATATAAAGCTACTATTTGCTTTTTAAATTCGTCGGTATATGAGTTAATATTGGTCATAATTATAGTTCCTTTCTTTTAACAAATTTGTTAACTTGTCTACGTAATTAGTGTCCAATAAAGTGTAACCCATCCACAATATGAGAAAGAAAAACTAATGATAAACGTATAATAGATTTATATTTTGATAAAGATAAACGCATTAATACAGATTTAAAATGAGATGGTCAATATCCAAAAGGATATTTTAATTGATAACTGAGGCTTTTTAATAATCTGTGTATCTTTGTTTTACAAAGTTACTAATTTAGATTAATTCTGTCTTCAAATTTTATCATAAAATGAGCAATTGCTGTATTTCAATTTTGAATAGGCAATGTTCATTTTTTTGTTATATTTTCAATTGCCAAGTAAAATATTTTGAAAACTGCCATATCATTAGGAAAAACTTTTTTATTTCTGATGATTTTTCGTAATTGACTATTAACAGATTCAATAGCATTTGTAGTATAAATCACTCTTTTGATTTCTACTGGATAACTAATAAAAACCATTAAATTATCTCAATTTTTATATCAAGATTTAGTAATTTGAGGATATTGTTTATTTCATTTACTTTCAAACGATTCTAAAGTTTGCATTGCTTGTTCTTCACTACATGCACTATAAATTGGTTTTAAATCTGCAACTAGACCTTTTCGATGTTTGTATGAAACATATTTTAAACTATTTCTAATTTGATGAACAATGCATAATTGATGTTTTGTTTTAGGATAAACTGATTGTATTGCTTCTGACATGCCTGTTAAATTATCACTACAAGCAATAAGAATATCATTTAAGCCACGATTTTTCATTTCTGTGAAATTAGATAATCAAAACTTAGAACCTTCATTTTCACTAATTCATAATTCTAAAACATCTTTTTGCCTTCTAAATCAACTCCTAATGCTATATAAACTGATTTGTTAATAATCCGTTTATCTTGTCGTACTTTAACTACTATACAATCAAAATAAACAATAGGATAAATACTTTCTAATGGTCGATTTTGTCATGCTTTAACATCATCAATAACATCATCAGTAATTTGACTAATAACACTTTCACTAATATCAGCACCATGATATAACTCTTGCAACTGCATTCTAATGTCAGATAATGAACATCTAGAATAAAGTAGACACAGAATTGTAACCTTTGTGTTAAAAATACTTTAAGGAAGGTGTTCATTTTTTTATGGCTAAATGACTATCAAAAGAAGAAAAGTTAAAAATAATAAAAATAAGTAAAATTAAAACAATTGATAAAACCGCATTAGAGTATGGTATTGGTCGATCATCAATAAAAGAATGAATTAAAGCATATAAATTATTAGGTGAAAAAGGTTTAGAATATGGCAATGGAATTCGTGCTAAAAAAACCAAAAGAACAGGTCGACCCAAATCTTTAAATTTTAATGAAATGACAAAACAAGAATTAATTGAATATATTGAGGCAATGAACGATATAAAAAAGTATTTAGAAAAATCGACAAAAAGAAGAAATATTTTGTGATTTTCTCATTGAAGAAAAAATATCAGATTAGTTATTTATGTTGATTATTAAATGTTTCAAAATCAGGATATTATAAGTGAATTAAGAATGGAATGAATGAATTTAATAAATGAGATACATTTTTAGCTAATATAATTAAAAATATTTTTTATGAATTTCAAGAAATTTATGGTTATAAAATGATAACTTTATGAATTAACAAAATTTATAATTTAAAATTAAAATTTCATATTGTATATAGATATATGAAAAATATGAGTTTAAAAGCTAAGGTTCGCATAAAAAATTTGATTATAGAACTAAATCAGGAAGTTTAAGATATGATAATTTATTAAAACGTGATTTTTCAACTACTAATTTAAATGAAAAATTAGGTACTGATATAACTTATTTATTAACTAATGGTAAAACATATTATTTATCAATTGTTAAAGATTTTCATAATAATGAAATATTAGATTATAAAATAAGTGCAAGTTTAGACATGACATTTGTTGTCCAAAACATTATCCAAGCTTGAGTTAATGCTCAAAAACCTACTTCATGAATTTTACAATCAGATCAAGGATTTCACTATACAAATCCTTCTTATAAAATTTTATGTGATGAATTAAAAATAAAAATTTCAATGTCTAGAAGAGGTAATTCCTGTGATAATGGTGCTACTGAAACTTGATTTGGAACAATGAAAACAGAATTTCTATATCAAATTCCAAGAAAAAATAGAACTATTGAATGAATACAAGACAACTTACCTAAATATATTTACTTTTATAATAATTATCGACCTCAAATAAAATTAAAAGGAATGAGTCCAATCGAATATCGATTAGCTCATTCCAAACCAACAAATAATTACTTCATACCTATAAATTTAACACTTACAAACGCTATTTTATAAAATTTAATAAAAGGTTACTTTTATTGTCCACTTTTCTTGACAAGTTCATAATGTCATTCCTTTTGCATATAAAGAAAGAACTTGTTGATCAAAACCATCAAATCTTCTTTGCCTTTTAGGAACTATTACAGGAGTAAAATTACTATTGCGATCTCTTGGTACATCAATTTCAATTTTACCTTGTTGAGTTATTAATTTTTTTGAACTTGTACCATTACGAGCATTTTCAGTAGTACTATGTTGATTTTTTCATATCCTAAATAATTTTGCATTTCAGAATTCAACATTTTTTCAACTAATCTTTTTGTTAATTCTTTATATAAACCGCCAGGTTTAAAAACTGTTGTTAAATCTTCAGTATTTTCTAGTAATAAATCTACTGCTTTTGATATTGGATCATTATTATTAAAGTTATCTTTTTTAGCCATCTGTAACTCACTCTTTCTAGTCATTTAATTATATTTACTAGAATTAATTAAACATAGTTATTTTTGTAAGTTACACAGATTACTAAACATTTCCGAAATAAAATTAAAAAATATTAATTTATTTGATAAATATAACGAAAATATTTCTTATATTAATTTAGAAATATAATTATTCAAAATAATTATCTGTATAAGTACCATCTCATTTTACATCTTCATCATGATGTTTAACTTTAGAAAAATATAAATCAGTTTTATCCGGATTATATCATTTATTTCATCAAATAGTAGCATCACCATATACTCTTTCATGGTTTGGCTTTAAGTAGGAATTTTCCATATTATGGGTAAGCACCCCCATGATTAATCCTATTGTTCCAGTTGTAGCACCAGTTAGTGCTAATGCTAATGTTATTTTACTTAAATTTGCTTTTATTCATGTTTTTATATTAAATTACTCCTTTTTTCCTTGATTTTACTTATAAATTGTACTATTTTTGATTATTTTTACAAGTACGTTTTTAAACGCAAAATAACGCCTAAATAAAAGGCGTTTATTTTGTGATACCTATACTATTAATGATATTGTAGTTGTGGATGGGTTACACTTTATTGGACACTAATTACGTAGACAAGTGAACAAATTTGTTAAAAGAAAGGAACTATAATTATGACCAATATTAACTCATATACCGACGAATTTAAAAAGCAAATAGTAGCTTTATATCAAAGTGGTAAGTCAGTGTCTTGTCTTGCTAAAGAATATAATGTTAGAACCTGTTTAGAATCTTTTTAATAAAATTGAAATAAAGGACAGAACAACCATTTGTAAACTAGTATTTAGTTTTCTTTCACAATTTTTTCATAATCTTCTGCATTTTTCTAATCATGCAAAGCTTCGTTCTACAACTCATCTTTTTGGTAGTACTACAAAAGAATGTAATTCATTACGTTTTACAACTTCAACATTTGCATTTATGATTGTTTTGATTGCAGAAGCAAATTTTTCACCAGTATAGCCAGCATCTACTATTATTTTTTGAACTGTAGAAAGATTTTCTTTTTCACTTTTAATCATTATGATAGCACTATTACGATCTGTTTTTTCTGCTGTAGTTATGTAAATTGCATGTGGTAAACCTTGCGTATCAACTGCAATATGACGTTTTATTCCTGAAATCTTTTTACCAGCATCATAACCTTTATTTTCAGTAGTATCTGTATTTTTAACACTTTGCGAATTAATTATACAAAATTGTAAAGGTAAGTGCAACTAAATTATTTTTCTATTCAAATATTCGATTGGTGAAAGATAATTTAGTATTTTTCTGGGTCTTTGGTTTAAAGACAATATAAATTTATGAACTTCATTTTTATTAGTTTTTGAAAAAATAAATTTTTTAGGAAATTTTTCTCTAATTAAACCATTAGTATTTTCATTAGTACCTCTTTGTCAAGGTGAATATGGATTTGCAAAATAAATTTTCACATCTAACTTTTTTCAAGTTGTTGTCAATTTGCAAATTCTTTACCACGATCAAAAGTAATAGTTTTAACAATATTTTTAGGAAGAATTGATAAATAATGAATGATATTTTTATTAATAACTTTAGTAGTTTTGTTTTTAACTAACATTGCTAAAGTAAATCGTGATACTCTTTCAACTAAAGTTATTAAACATGATTTACTTTTACCTCTTGATGATACTATAGTATCTCCTTCTCAATGACCAAGAGTTATGCGATCATTAACATTATTATCTCGTTCTTTAATTGATTTACCATTAAATTTACCACGATTTTCTTGAGATCTTCGTTTTTTACCTTTTCTTCTTAAATTTTTACTAGTAACTTTATCAAATAATTGGATGGGTTACACTTTATTGGACACTAATTACGTAGACAAGTGAACAAATTTGTTAAAAGAAAGGAACTATAATTATGACCAATATTAACTCATATACCGACGAATTTAAAAAGCAAATAGTAGCTTTATATCAAAGTGGTAAGTCAGTGTCTTGTCTTGCTAAAGAATATAATGTTACAAGAGCAGCTACTTATAAATGAATTAAACAATTTACTAATTCAGGTAGTTTTAAAATTAAAAATAATCTTTCAGATTTAGAAAAACAATTAATTCAAGCAAATAAAGAATTAAAACAGTTACGAATGGAAAATGATATTTTAAAGCAAGCAGCACTAATAATAGGCAGAAAATAGAAATTATTACTAAAAATAAAGTTAAATATAAAATTCGCACAATGTGTCGTTTTTTAAAACTCTCTAAATCAACATATTATTTTAATTTAAAGAAAAAAGAAAAAATTCAAAATAATATTTATGATGAAGCTGTTATTAGTGCTTTTAAAGAAAATAAAGAAGTTTATGGTACTAGAAGATTAAAAGTCATACTAGCAAACCAAGAAATTTATTTATCACGCAGAAAAATTAAAAAAATTATGAATAAGCATAATTTAATATCAAAATACACTAAATTATCATTCAAAAATCATCATAATAAAGTCAATGATAGTCAAATTACCAATCTTGTTAATAGAGACTTTAATAATAGAATTAAAAATGAAGTTATTGTCAGTGATTTAACTTATGTTCAAGTTAATGGTAAATGAAACTATATTTGCCTATTAGTAGACCTGTACAACCGCGAAATTATTGGACATAGTGTTGGAGTTAAAAAAGATGCATCATTAGTACATCAAGCATTTATGCACTCAAATCGCTGTTTAAAAGATATTCAAATATTTCATAGCGATCGCGGTAATGAATTCAATAATAAAACTATTGATAAACTTTTATTAGCTTTCAATATTACCCGTTCTTTAAGCAAAAAGGATGTCCTTATGACAATGCTGTTGCTGAAGCAACTTTTAAAACTTTCAAAACAGAGTTTATTAATGATAAAAATTTTACATCATTAATCCAATTAAAGAGGCTTTTTAATAATCTGTGTATCTTTGTTTTACAAAGTTACTAATTTAGATTAATTCTGTCTTCAAATTTTATCATAAAATGAGCAATTGCTGTATTTCAATTTTGAATAGGCAATGTTCATTTTTTTGTTATATTTTCAATTGCCAAGTAAAATATTTTGAAAACTGCCATATCATTAGGAAAAACTTTTTTATTTCTGATGATTTTTCGTAATTGACTATTAACAGATTCAATAGCATTTGTAGTATAAATCACTCTTTTGATTTCTACTGGATAACTAATAAAAACCATTAAATTATCTCAATTTTTATATCAAGATTTAGTAATTTGAGGATATTGTTTATTTCATTTACTTTCAAACGATTCTAAAGCTTGCATTGCTTGTTCTTCACTACATGCACTATAAATTGGTTTTAAATCTGCAACTAGACCTTTTCGATGTTTGAAATGGCAACCCTTTTTAGGACTATTTTTTGGTAGACATTTGTTCATGATATTTAACGGGAGTTAGGTAGTTTAGAGTGCTGTGAATTCTTATGTTGTTATATCAATTTATGTAATCAAATAATTCTAATTTTAATTGGATTAATGATGTAAAATTTTTATCATTAATAAACTCTGTTTTGAAAGTTTTAAAAGTTGCTTCAGCAACAGCATTGTCATAAGGACATCCTTTTTTGCTTAAAGAACGGGTAATATTGAATGCTAATAAAAGTTTATCAATAGTTTTATTATTGAATTCATTACCGCGATCGCTATGAAATATTTGAATATCTTTTAAACAGCGATTTGAGTGCATAAATGCTTGATGTACTAATGATGCATCTTTTTTAACTCCAACACTATGTCCAATAATTTCGCGGTTGTACAGGTCTACTAATAGGCAAATATAGTTTCATTTACCATTAACTTGAACATAAGTTAAATCACTGACAATAACTTCATTTTTAATTCTATTATTAAAGTCTCTATTAACAAGATTGGTAATTTGACTATCATTGACTTTATTATGATGATTTTTGAATGATAATTTAGTGTATTTTGATATTAAATTATGCTTATTCATAATTTTTTTAATTTTTCTGCGTGATAAATAAATTTCTTGGTTTGCTAGTATGACTTTTAATCTTCTAGTACCATAAACTTCTTTATTTTCTTTAAAAGCACTAATAACAGCTTCATCATAAATATTATTTTGAATTTTTTCTTTTTCTTTAAATTAAAATAATATGTTGATTTAGAGAGTTTTAAAAAACGACACATTGTGCGAATTTTATATTTAACTTTATTTTTAGTAATAATTTCTATTTTCTGCCTATTATTAGTGCTGCTTGCTTTAAAATATCATTTTCCATTCGTAACTGTTTTAATTCTTTATTTGCTTGAATTAATTGTTTTTCTAAATCTGAAAGATTATTTTTAATTTTAAAACTACCTGAATTAGTAAATTGTTTAATTCATTTATAAGTAGTTGCTCTTGTAACATTATATTCTTTAGCAAGACAAGACACTGACTTACCACTTTGATATAAAGCTACTATTTGCTTTTTAAATTCGTCGGTATATGAGTTAATATTGGTCATAATTATAGTTCCTTTCTTTTAACAAATTTGTTCACTTGTCTACGTAATTAGTGTCCAATAAAGTGTAACCCATCCAATCATTTAAGCCACGATTTTTCATTTCTGTGAAATTAGATAATCAAAACTTAGAACCTTCATTTTCACTAATTCATAATCCTAAAACATCTTTTTTGCCTTCTAAATCAACTCCTAATGCTATATAAACTGATTTGTTAATAATCCGTTTATCTTGTCGTACTTTAACTACTATACAATCAAAATAAACAATAGGATAAATACTTTCTAATGGTCGATTTTGTCATGCTTTAACATCATCAATAACATCATCAGTAATTTGACTAATAACACTTTCACTAATATCAGCACCATGATATAACTCTTGCAACTGCATTCTAATGTCAGATAATGTCATTCCTTTTGCATATAAAGAAAGAACTTGTTGATCAAAACCATCAAATCTTCTTTGCCTTTTAGGAACTATTACAGGAGTAAAATTACTATTGCGATCTCTTGGTACATCAATTTCAATTTTACCTTGTTGAGTTATTAATTTTTTTGAACTTGTACCATTACGAGCATTTTCAGTAGTACTATGTTGATTTTTTCATATCCTAAATAATTTTGCATTTCAGAATTCAACATTTTTTCAACTAATCTTTTTGTTAATTCTTTATATAAACCGCCAGGTTTAAAAACTGTTGTTAAATCTTCAGTATTTTCTAGTAATAAATCTACTGCTTTTGATATTGGATCATTATTATTAAAGTTATCTTTTTTAGCCATCTGTAACTCACTCTTTCTAGTCATTTAATTATATTTACTAGAATTAATTAAACATAGTTATTTTTGTAAGTTACACAGATTACTAAACATTTCCCAATTAAAATTAGAATTATTTGATTACATAAATTGATATAACAACATAAGAATTCACAGCACTCTAAACTACCTAACTCCCGTTAAATATCATGAACAAATGTCTACCAAAAAATAGTCCTAAAAAGGGTTGCCATTCCACATTTAAAATTATTGAAAAAATATTGCTAATAATCAGCTAATTAATGATAATTTATCAAAAAATAATAGAGAAAATTTAGAACAAGTTACTAATAATTTAACAAATGAAGTAAAGGAGCAAGAAACCAATAATGATATATGAACAAAATTTAAAAATTACTTAAATTGAACAACATTAAATGTAGAAGAACTAATACAAGTTCAAAAACTAGAAAAAGATAATCAACAATTAAAAAATGAGATTGAAAAATTAAAACAAAGCAATGTTAATTTGGCAAAATATTCATATAATGCTATAACAATTTATGATGAAAAACAAAGTAAAAAAACAGGTATTAATAAAATTCACGAAGAAATTTTACCAATAGAAGATAAAATAATTTTTATAACTACTTTTGTAAATATTGATAATTCCATTACTGAAGAAGTAATTTATTTTCAAGAACTTATAAATAGTGATGTACAAGTTGTTCAACAAATAAAAAATTATAAAAATATCAGTGAATATAAAAAGATATTGTACTAATGGAAGACACTTCAAAATATAATAATTGTCAGTTTTTACCAATTAAAGACTTTTTAAAAAAACAACAAGATTTTAAACTAAAACCAACTAAAAAGAAATAGGTATATGAATAATTAGTTGATTAATAATACCCTTAGGTGTAGTGGCTATTAATCTTATTCATCCTCCATTATTAATAATGAGTCTTGTAATTGGTGGTATTGCTATAGTCCTTAGAACCTGTTTAGAATCTTTTAGAAAATAAGGTAAAATTACTATATATTTTAAAATAAGAGGTATATATGCATAAAAATTATCCAAGTCATGTTACTAAAGAACAATTTGAGAACATAAAATCAACTTTAGAAAACAGCAAAAAGAAAACAAAACCAAGAAATTTAGATTTATATGAAGTGTTTTGTGCAGTTTTATATGTATTAAAAAGTGGTTGTCAATGAAGAATGTTACCAAAAAATTTTCCAAAATGACAAACTGTATATTATTATTTCCAAATTTGAAGTAAAAACAATGATAAAGAACCTAGTGTATTGCAATTAATTTTAAAAAAATTAGTTAAAAAGATTCGTATTAAGAATCATCGAAAAGAAAAAACTAGTTTTTGTATAATTGATTCGCAAAGTGTTAAAAATACAGATACTACTGAAAATAAAGGTTATGATGCTGGTAAAAAGATTTCAGGAATAAAACGTCATATTGCAGTTGATACGCAAGGTTTACCACATGCAATTTACATAACTACAGCAGAAAAAACAGATCGTAATAGTGCTATCATAATGATTAAAAGTGAAAAAGAAAATCTTTCTACAGTTCAAAAAATAATAGTAGATGCTGGCTATACTGGTGAAAAATTTGCTTCTGCAATCAAAACAATCATAAATGCAAATGTTGAAGTTGTAAAACGTAATGAATTACATTCTTTTGTAGTACTACCAAAAAGATGAGTTGTAGAACGAAGCTTTGCATGATTAGAAAAATGCAGAAGATTATGAAAAAATTGTGAAAGAAAACTAAATACTAGTTTACAAATGGTTGTTCTGTCCTTTATTTCAATTTTATTAAAAAGATTCTAAACAGGTTCTTAGAGGAGGGGCAGAAGTATTTTCACCAAAATCAAAAAAAGTTTGATCATGAATTTCTAACAAAATATGTAATAATGAAGAACTAAAAGAAAAAAATAAAAAAGAACGTCAATCAATAATTAAAAATTTAACAAATGATAAACTAGAAACTAAATTACAAACACAATATGATATTTTAAAACAAAAAATTGATAATAGGAAAGAAGAAATTCCAAATCAACTAATAAGTAATAAATCAAATAGTGTTCTAGAAAATCTAAATATTGAATCAAAAAATAAGAACAATTTTGATTCATCTATACGAAATACAGTAAACCAACAAGAATTACAACCTTCAACAATTACAAATCATAACTGAAATAAGGTAAAATGTTTATTAACATAATCGATAAGTGATAAATTTTTAATGACTATTTTGAAAAAATAATGATTTTTTATTATTTTTTACACATTTTTAGTTTTAAAATTATATACTTTTATTGAATATTTTAAGGGTAGAAAAAAATATTCAATAAAAATAATAAGGGAGAAGATAAATATGTGAAGATCATGTAATGAATGAAGTCAAGCGGATAAAGATAAACAAGCAAAAGATGCTGAAAGAATAAATAAAGCGTGAGGCGAAAAAAACGAACGTGAAAGACGAGAAAGAGTTGCCAATGCTCTTGGATTTGAAAAAGAAAAATCAAAAGTAAACAGTGAAGCTTCAACAAGTAAAAGTCAAAGTTCTAGTAGTAAATCACAAAAAATGTAAATCTTAAATACTTCAAAACTGCACAATTGTGCAGTTTGCTTAATAATTTTATGTTTTATTGTAGAATTTTAATTAAAATATTTAACTTAAATAAGTGTTAAAATATAAAATAAAAGTGTTATAATTAAATTGTTCTTATTTTTTATAGAACAAAATAATTTTAAAAAATGAATGCAAAATTGTAAAATCGTATCTAATTTTTGATTTATGTTGTTATCAAAGCTAATAAGATTTTTTAAAGTTAATTTGCCATAAGTTGCTAGACTTAAAGCGTCATTAGATTTATTTAACTGCTTTAAACTAATAAATCTAGCACTAATTTCTTTTTCTCCAGTTGAACCATCTCCAACACCTTTGTAGGTTGTAGTTAAATCTAAATTCAATTTTGTTAAATCAATTCCATAAAAATATCATAATTTGGTACTTGATTTATTAGCATAATGTTTACCTAAATAGTAAATTTTAACTTCTTTGTTAGTAAGAACCTGTTTAGAATCTTTTAGAAAATAAGGTAAAATTACTATATATTTTAAAATAAGAGGTATATATGCATAAAAATTATCCAAGTCATGTTACTAAAGAACAATTTGAGAACATAAAATCAACTTTAGAAAACAGCAAAAAGAAAACAAAACCAAGAAATTTAGATTTATATGAAGTGTTTTGTGCAGTTTTATATGTATTAAAAAGTGGTTGTCAATGAAGAATGTTACCAAAAAATTTTCCAAAATGACAAACTGTATATTATTATTTCCAAATTTGAAGTAAAAACAATGATAAAGAACCTAGTGTATTGCAATTAATTTTAAAAAAATTAGTTAAAAAGATTCGTATTAAGAATCATCGAAAAGAAAAAACTAGTTTTTGTATAATTGATTCGCAAAGTGTTAAAAATACAGATACTACTGAAAATAAAGGTTATGATGCTGGTAAAAAGATTTCAGGAATAAAACGTCATATTGCAGTTGATACGCAAGGTTTACCACATGCAATTTACATAACTACAGCAGAAAAAACAGATCGTAATAGTGCTATCATAATGATTAAAAGTGAAAAAGAAAATCTTTCTACAGTTCAAAAAATAATAGTAGATGCTGGCTATACTGGTGAAAAATTTGCTTCTGCAATCAAAACAATCATAAATGCAAATGTTGAAGTTGTAAAACGTAATGAATTACATTCTTTTGTAGTACTACCAAAAAGATGAGTTGTAGAACGAAGCTTTGCATGATTAGAAAAATGCAGAAGATTATGAAAAATTGTTAAAGAAAACTAAATACTAGTTTACAAATGGTTGTTCTGTCCTTTATTTCAATTTTATTAAAAAGATTCTAAACAGGTTCTTAGTACTATTATTCGAGAAGTTAATAGAAATAAAGATAATGATCATTATTTTTCATTAATTGCACAAAATAAAGCTGTAAATAGAAAAAAATCACATATTATTTTTCATAAGTTTAAATATAAAGATTTAGTCAAATATATACAACAAAAACTATTATTGGGCTGATCACCTGAACAAATTTATGGCAGAATTAAAAATTTTCATAAACAATGAGCTATCAGCTTTAAAACAATTTACAATTGAATTTATTCTGGATTATTTGATAAAGTTACTAGTAAAAATTTAAGAAGAAAAGGTAAAAAACGAAGATCTCAAGAAAATCGTGGTAAATTTAATGGTAAATCAATTAAAGAACGAGATAATAATGTTAATGATCGCATAACTCTTGGTCATTGAGAAGGAGATACTATAGTATCATCAAGAGGTAAAAGTAAATCATGTTTAATAACTTTAGTTGAAAGAGTATCACGATTTACTTTAGCAATGTTAGTTAAAAACAAAACTACTAAAGTTATTAATAAAAATATCATTCATTATTTATCAATTCTTCCTAAAAATATTGTTAAAACTATTACTTTTGATCGTGGTAAAGAATTTGCAAATTGACAACAACTTGAAAAAAAGTTAGATGTGAAAATTTATTTTGCAAATCCATATTCACCTTGACAAAGAGGTACTAATGAAAATACTAATGGTTTAATTAGAGAAAAATTTCCTAAAAAATTTATTTTTTCAAAAACTAATAAAAATGAAGTTCATAAATTTATATTGTCTTTAAACCAAAGACCCAGAAAAATACTAAATTATCTTTCACCAATCGAATATTTGAATAGAAAAATAATTTAGTTGCACTTACCTTTACAATTTTGCATATAAATATTATGATATACAATAATATATGTTCAACGTCAATAATTTTTTACAATTATATATAACATTATTATAGTAATTGCAGAATCTTTTATAATTTCTTATTGATGAAATATAGGAAAATAGTAGTGATAATAATTTTGAAAAAATATATTTTTTTAATTAATAACTGTCAATATCGAGTGAAAATTTCCC
Source organism: Spiroplasma ixodetis (assembly GCF_027923845.1). GTDB lineage: Bacteria > Bacillota_I > Bacilli_A > Mycoplasmatales > VBWQ01 > Spiroplasma_E > Spiroplasma_E ixodetis_A. Next base: position 700,408 of record NZ_AP026933.1, on the reverse strand, counting down.
AAAAATATTTTTTAAAAAATAAATTATTTTGAAAAGTTATACTGTTAAATAAACATAAATTCCAAATAAATTCTTTTCTAGATAAAAATAGAAATAAAGTTTTTTAATTTTTTAAAATTTTTTGTATAATTAATTTATACAAAAAATTATATAAGTTTTTAACTCATTATTTTATCTTAAAATAAATGAGTTTTTTTATTATTTATTCAAAGGAGAAAAGAAAAAATGTTTAAAGTTAAACCTAATTCACCAGTTTATGAATTTTATTAGGCTTTTCTCAGCATTTATGTGATAAGATTTAAAAATAGTACATAAAGGGAGAAAAGCCAAATTAAATATATATGATTTAGAAGATAAAATCGAATCAAAAGGACAAAAAAGGGTTGATAATGTAGGAAAATATTTAAAATTAAAATCAAGTTTAGATTATGATTTTGATTCAATTTTTGAACAATGAAAACGCAGTGCAAACAGTGAAAATCAACCTTTAACAAGTGGATATAAACCAAGCTCACCACAGATGTAAAAGGGGAAGATATTGCATTTGCAATATCTTTATATCTTTAAAATTGATTTTAAGGCACCAAATTTGCTCATATACAAATGTTTTAAATTTTATATGGTTTAGTATTAATAAAATAAATCTCTTCTAAAATATGTTTTTTTACTTTTAATTAAAAATTATTGATATCCATATCTTCAAGGATGGTCTTTATTTGGTATATAAACTTTTTTAGTTTTTATCAAATCTTCTTTAATAATTGGTTTTAATGCTATTTCTTTTAGTTCATATATTTTATTATTATAACTAAGATAGAATTCATTAATAAATGATTTAAGTACAATTACATCAGTTCTAGGTTGTATATATTGAACTTTGTTATTTTTATAAGGAAAATATTTTTTACCATAATATGTTATAGTTGAACCACTATCTGTTTTTCTTTTACAAAATCTTGAAAGATAAACATATATTTCATTTTGTGTAGGAGCTTTAACCATAGCAGATTTATTATCATCAATAGGAAAAGCAAACTGATTATTAAAAATGGCAAAATTGTAAAGGTAAGTGCAACTAAATTATTTTTCTATTCAAATATTCAATTGGTGAAAGATAATTTAGTATTTTTCTGGGTCTTTGGTTTAAAGACAATATAAATTTATGAACTTCATTTTTATTAGTTTTTGAAAAAATAAATTTTTTAGGAAATTTTTCTCTAATTAAACCATTAGTATTTTCATTAGTACCTCTTTGTCAAGGTGAATATGGATTTGCAAAATAAATTTTCACATCTAACTTTTTTCAAGTTGTTGTCAATTTGCAAATTCTTTACCACGATCAAAAGTAATAGTTTTAACAATATTTTTAGGAAGAATTGATAAATAATGAATGATATTTTTATTAATAACTTTAGTAGTTTTGTTTTTAACTAACATTGCTAAAGTAAATCGTGATACTCTTTCAACTAAAGTTATTAAACATGATTTACTTTTACCTCTTGATGATACTATAGTATCTCCTTCTCAATGACCAAGAGTTATGCGATCATTAACATTATTATCTCGTTCTTTAATTGATTTACCATTAAATTTACCACGATTTTCTTGAGATCTTCGTTTTTTACCTTTTCTTCTTAAATTTTTACTAGTAACTTTATCAAATAATCCAGAATAAATTCAATTGTAAATTGTTTTAAAGCTGATAGCTCATTGTTTATGAAAATTTTTAATTCTGCCATAAATTTGTTCAGGTGATCAGCCCAATAATAGTTTTTGTTGTATATATTTGACTAAATCTTTATATTTAAACTTATGAAAAATAATATGTGATTTTTTTCTATTTACAGCTTTATTTTGTGCAATTAATGAAAAATAATGATCATTATCTTTATTTCTATTAACTTCTCGAATAATAGTACTAATACTTCGATTAAGATTTTTAGCTATTTCACTAATTTTAACTTTAAATTTCAATTGATTCTCAATATAAATTCTTTCATCTATCCCAATATGTTTATAACTCATATAAAAACTCCTTACTTTTTCTAAACTAAATTTAGCATTATGAAATTTTTATATGAGAATTTTTTGCAATTTTATTTACTTGCACTTACAAGTATAATTCAGCAATGTTTATATATGTTTTAAGAAATTTATTACCATCTTCTAAATTTTTAATTTTATTAAGTCGTAATTCACTAATTAAGCGACTTTGAAGTGTTCCAAATAATCGTTCAATTCTGCCTTTAGCTTGTGGAATTGAGGTTCTAATTACTTCAACACCTAAATCATTACAGCATTTTTGAAATTGAGTATAAGTGTCATTTTCTGTGTTTATTTTACCTGAATCAATTTTTTTCTTATATCCAAAAACTGTTCTATTATCAGTATAAAATATCTTTGGTATGCCATATTTAGTTAAAATTTGATAAAAACATTATAATAACCATCTAATGTCTCTTGGTGATCAAATCATAGTCCAACAATATTTCCTGTAGCATCATCAATTGCAGCATGTAAAAATGCTTTTGGTTTATCGTTACCAAATCAATGATGATTACTTGCATCCATTTGAATTAATTCACCAAAATTTGTTCTACGATTTCTTGTGGGATGCAAGTTATTTTTTTATTCTTATGTCTTTTTGGTGAAGTGATTTTTTCTTGAATTAATAGATTATAAACTGTACTATATGCAATTTTAGTGTTTTCTTCATTAATTAATTTTTCCTGAAAATGTTGAAAATTAAAATTATAATATTTTGTTTTATATAAGTTTATAATTTTATTTTTAATTTCTATTTTTGTTGCCTTATTAGAAATTTTATTGCGAGATTTATGAATAAAACCAACTTTACCTTCTTTATTAAAAATTTGAATTAATTGGTTAATTCTTCTAATAGTTAGGTTAAGTTTATTTTTGGCTTGATGTTTAGATAATTTATTAATAACAATGTCATTTATAATTTTGTATTTATATTTTTCTTTCATAGTCATGCTTCTTTCCATTTTTATCACCAAGTATATTTAACTTCACTTTTTGAGAAATTTTCACTCGATAACTAATAGGAAATTATCACTAAATAATGACATTTTTTAATTAATAACTTGTATTTTTTCTAAAATTTAATAAAATGACTAAGTGTAAACTAAATATTGGTTTTTTAACTCATTATTTTAATTTAAAAAATAAATGAGTTTTTATTATATTTAATAAATAAAAAACATAAAAAATACAATAGGTGTATTGGAAATACTCTATTGTTTAGACCAATAAAATAGATTTCAAATGTCCATCTTAAGTATAGAGGAGATAAATATTATGGCATATAACAAACAATCTGATTTATCACATATTAATGGTGGTTTGCCTTCAACTTCATCAAATAATTCAAAAGATGAAGAAAGATTAAAAAAGAGATTTATGGTCAATTGTTTAGAAGTGAAATTTTACATCAAATTTATGAACTATGCGAATCCTCTCAACAAGAAGATTATGAATCTGCTTTAAAAATATTATCTAAAAAATGCAAGATGAGTCAAGAAAATGCAAAAGATTTATTAGAAAAGATTACTAAAATATTACAATCATCAAGGTTAACAATTAATTTTGATTTTTCAAAAATATACGATATTAATAATAAATGACCAGATGTTTTAAATTGTTTTGCTTATAAGGAAAAACCAAATGAAATTTCTAACTATAATGTAGGTCGAGCAAGTGTAGAGGAAGTTGCATTTTATCTAAATCAATTATTTGATAATAGTAAATATGAAAAATTTGGACGTTTTTCAACCCCTACTGGTGATCAAACAAAAAGAAGTGCTAATTTTCAGTGAACAAGTAGACCTTGCTATGCGGCATTAGATTTTTTGGAAAATCCTATGGGTGGAGCTCCTATGTATGGAAAATCTTTTATTATACTAAAAGATTATGTAAAACATAATTGTACATATAGTCCTTATGATACGTATTCACCACCTACGTTCACTCGTGGGAAATTAAAAGATAAAATATCTACTTTTTTACACTTCCCAAGATTGATAAGATATTGTCAAAATGATTTATTTGGATATAATTGTTTAGAAAGTTTAATTAATAAAGCTAATGGAAAAAATTTTGTTCCTCATAGTAATTATGGTAAAAGTGAAGGAAATTATATAGAGGCTCATGTTTATTCTAGAATCTTATTTGCACGTGATATAAAACAAATTTGTTTATCAAAATTGGAATTTGATAGTCATCCACCTAATAAACAAAAACAAATATTAGAAAAAATAAATGAAATAAATTCACGTCTAGGAACTTCATTTATTATATTCATAACTGAAGAAGAATATAAAATAAAACAAGAAGAAAGACATTTAGAAGATAAATTATCATTAAAACAAGAAAAAATAACAAAATTAAAAAGTGATATTGTCAAGCTAGAGAAAAAAAGATAAATCCAATTTTAAATTTTATTATTAAAATTTTTAGTTTTGGATGTATTAATAAAAATAAAGAAATAAAAGAAATAATAAATGCTAAAAATATTGAAATTAAAAATTTGTTATTAGAGATAAAAAATAATGAAACACCAAATTCACCATTAATTTCAACGGAAACTATGCCATTATTACAAGATCAAAGAGTAACTGATGAAAAAAATTTGATAAACAATCAGCAAATGATGAAGAATTAAATAATCCCTTTTTAAACAGTTGTTGAAATTCACAACAAAATCTTCTTTAATAAAATATATATTGAATGGAATGGCAACCCTTTTTAGGACTATTTTTTGGTAGACATTTGTTCATGATATTTAACGGGAGTTAGGTAGTTTAGAGTGCTGTGAATTCTTATGTTGTTATATCAATTTATGTAATCAAATAATTCTAATTTTAATTGGATTAATGATGTAAAATTTTTATCATTAATAAACTCTGTTTTGAAAGTTTTAAAAGTTGCTTCAGCAACAGCATTGTCATAAGGACATCCTTTTTTGCTTAAAGAACGGGTAATATTGAATGCTAATAAAAGTTTATCAATAGTTTTATTATTGAATTCATTACCGCGATCGCTATGAAATATTTGAATATCTTTTAAACAGCGATTTGAGTGCATAAATGCTTGATGTACTAATGATGCATCTTTTTAACTCCAACACTATGTCCAATAATTTCGCGGTTGTACAGGTCTACTAATAGGCAAATATAGTTTCATTTACCATTAACTTGAACATAAGTTAAATCACTGACAATAACTTCATTTTTAATTCTATTATTAAAGTCTCTATTAACAAGATTGGTAATTTGACTATCATTGACTTTATTATGATGATTTTTGAATGATAATTTAGTGTATTTTGATATTAAATTATGCTTATTCATAATTTTTTTAATTTTTCTGCGTGATAAATAAATTTCTTGGTTTGCTAGTATGACTTTTAATCTTCTAGTACCATAAACTTCTTTATTTTCTTTAAAAGCACTAATAACAGCTTCATCATAAATATTATTTTGAATTTTTTCTTTAAATTAAAATAATATGTTGATTTAGAGAGTTTTAAAAAACGACACATTGTGCGAATTTTATATTTAACTTTATTTTTAGTAATAATTTCTATTTTCTGCCTATTATTAGTGCTGCTTGCTTTAAAATATCATTTTCCATTCGTAACTGTTTTAATTCTTTATTTGCTTGAATTAATTGTTTTTCTAAATCTGAAAGATTATTTTTAATTTTAAAACTACCTGAATTAGTAAATTGTTTAATTCATTTATAAGTAGCTGCTCTTGTAACATTATATTCTTTAGCAAGACAAGACACTGACTTACCACTTTGATATAAAGCTACTATTTGCTTTTTAAATTCGTCGGTATATGAGTTAATATTGGTCATAATTATAGTTCCTTTCTTTTAACAAATTTGTTCACTTGTCTACGTAATTAGTGTCCAATAAAGTGTAACCCATCCATGGGAGTGACTTTGAAAACTGCTTGAAGAATGACTCATAAAATCAGAACACGTATTGCAAAACAAAAACCTCAATTTATTGTTGAAGGTACAGTGCAAATTGATGAAATGTATCTTTCACATATGGGTTTTAAAAAACAAGGAAGATCCTTGGTGAATAAAACCTTGATTGTTGGCATTTATCAAAAAACAACCAATAATTTAATTGTGAAAGTATTGAAAAACGCAAAGAGTAAAAATCTTTTGCAGTTTGCAAAAAACCACATTTCTTCAAAATGTCTTGTATATACTGATTCTTGAAAAGGATATTGCGATTTTAAATCAGTTTTCACTAAGCATGAAACAGTTAACCATCAAGATGGCTATGTTTCAAAAATTGGTGTAAATACCAACCAAATTGAATCAGTTTGAAAACATATAAGAAGAACATTTAAAACACATATCAAAGTTGCAAAACATCATGTTCATTTATATGCTAAAGAAGCTGCATATAAATTCAACAAGATACCTAGTTTTGAAACTGTAATTCTATGTTTGATTTAAAAATGTGGGGAGAAGTCCGTAGATAGGCTTTTCTCAGCATTTATGTGATAAAATTAAAATAGTACATAAAGGGAGAAAAGCCATTAAAAATAATCTTTCAGATTTAGAAAAACAATTAATTCAAGCAAATAAAGAATTAAAACAGTTACGAATGGAAAATGATATTTTAAAGCAAGCAGCACTAATAATAGGCAGAAAATAGAAATTATTACTAAAAATAAAGTTAAATATAAAATTCGCACAATGTGTCGTTTTTTAAAACTCTCTAAATCAACATATTATTTTAAGGCTTTTCTCCCTTTATGTACTATTTTAATTTTATCACATAAATGCTGAGAAAAGCCTATCTACGGACTTCTCCCCACATTTTTAAATCAAACATAGAATTACAGTTTCAAAACTAGGTATCTTGTTGAATTTATATGCAGCTTCTTTAGCATATAAATGAACATGATGTTTTGCAACTTTGATATGTGTTTTAAATGTTCTTCTTATATGTTTTCAAACTGATTCAATTTGGTTGGTATTTACACCAATTTTTGAAACATAGCCATCTTGATGGTTAACTGTTTCATGCTTAGTGAAAACTGATTTAAAATCGCAATATCCTTTTCAAGAATCAGTATATACAAGACATTTTGAAGAAATGTGGTTTTTGCAAACTGCAAAAGATTTTTACTCTTTGCGTTTTTCAATACTTTCACAATTAAATTATTGGTTGTTTTTTGATAAATGCCAACAATCAAGGTTTTATTCACCAAGGATCTTCCTTGTTTTTTAAAACCCATATGTGAAAGATACATTTCATCAATTTGCACTGTACCTTCAACAATAAATTGAGGTTTTTGTTTTGCAATACGTGTTCTGATTTTATGAGTCATTCTTCAAGCAGTTTTCAAAGTCACTCCCAATTCTTTTGCAATATCTGTTGATGGAATTCCATGTTTGGTGTTTATTCATCTAAAGATAAGATAAAATCAAGATGTTAAAGATGTTTGTGACCTTGAAAATATGGTGCCTGTGAGAATGCTAAATGTTTGATTACATTTTAAACATCTCATTCTTTTTAAATCAGAAGTATTCAAATTAAAAATAAACACCTAATACATTTGTTTTCTTTTAAATTTGCTATATATGCAAGACATTGTTTTTCAGTTTGAAAAGCATTGTTGAATTCATTCAGTTTCATTATTCCCTCCACAAGTACATGTGGGGAGAAGTCCGTATTTTAATTTAAAAAGAAAAAGAAAAAATTCAAAATAATATTTATGATGAAGCTGTTATTAGTGCTTTTAAAGAAAATAAAGAAGTTTATGGTACTAGAAGATTAAAAGTCATACTAGCAAACCAAGAAATTTATTTATCACGCAGAAAAATTAAAAAATTATGAATAAGCATAATTTAATATCAAAATACACTAAATTATCATTCAAAAATCATCATAATAAAGTCAATGATAGTCAAATTACCAATCTTGTTAATAGAGACTTTAATAATAGAATTAAAAATGAAGTTATTGTCAGTGATTTAACTTATGTTCAAGTTAATGGTAAATGAAACTATATTTGCCTATTAGTAGACCTGTACAACCGCGAAATTATTGGACATAGTGTTGGAGTTAAAAAAGATGCATCATTAGTACATCAAGCATTTATGCACTCAAATCGCTGTTTAAAAGATATTCAAATATTTCATAGCGATCGCGGTAATGAATTCAATAATAAAACTATTGATAAACTTTTATTAGCATTCAATATTACCCGTTCTTTAAGCAAAAAAGGATGTCCTTATGACAATGCTGTTGCTGAAGCAACTTTTAAAACTTTCAAAACAGAGTTTATTAATGATAAAAATTTTACATCATTAATCCAATTAAAATTAAATTATTTGATTACATAAATTGATATAACAACATAAGAATTCACAGCACTCTAAACTACCTAACTCCCGTTAAATATCATGAACAAATGTCTACCAAAAAATAGTCCTAAAAAGGGTTGCCATTCCATTGATTATTAGGAAAAATAATACATCCACCATCCTTAGTTATTTTTCATTTAATACCATGTGGATTATTAGGTAATAAATTAAGGCTTTTCTCCCTTTATGTACTATTTTTAAATTTTATCACATAAATGCTGAGAAAAGCCTATCTACGAACTTCTCCCCACATTTTTAAATCAAACATAGCATTACAGTTTCAAAACTAGGTATGTTATTGAATTTATATGCAGCTTCTTTTGCATATAAATGAATATGATGTTTTGCAACTTTGATATGTGTTTTAAATGTTCTTCGTATATGTTTTCATACTGACTCAATTTGGTTGGTATTTACACCAGTTTTTGAAACATAGCCATCTTGATGGTTAACTGTTTCATGCTTAGTGAAAACCGATTTCAAATCGCGATATCCTTTTCAAAAATCAGTATGTACAACACACTTTGAAGAAATGTGGTTTATTGCAAACTGCAAAAGATTTTTACTGTTTGCGTTTTTCAATACTTTCACAATCAGATTGTTGGTTGTTTTTTCATAAATACCAACAATCAAGGTTTTATTCAACAAGGATCTTCCTTGTTTTTTAAACCCCATATGTGAAAGATACATTTCATCCATTTGCACTATGCCTTCAACAATGAATTGAGGTTTTTGTTTAGCAATGGCACTTCGGATTTTATGACCCATTCTTCAAGCTGTTTTCAAGGTCACTCCCAATTCTTTTGCAACATCAGTTGATGGAATTCCATGTTTGGTGTTTATTCATCTAAAAATGAGATAAAACCAAGATATTAAAGGTGTTTGTGACTTTGAAAATATAGTGCCCGTGAGAATACTGAATGTTTGATGACATTTCAAACATCTCATTCTTCTTAAATTAGAAGTATTCAAATTAAAACTAGAACACCTACTACATTTGATTTGTTTCAAACTTGCTATATATGCAAGACATTGTTTTTCAGTTTGAAAAGTATTATTGAACTCATTCAATTTCATTGTTTCCTACACAAGTACATGTGGGGAGAAGTTCGTAAATTAATATTATATGTATCTAATAAAACTTGACAAACATTCATTAAAGCACCAATTGTAGTTTCACTATGAGTATTTTCATATCTTCTTACTTCTTGAACACTACTATCACTAAAATTACAACATATAAATAAATCAAATGCTAAACAATTTCAAGTTTTTCTTGTTCCACGTGCTGTTGGTACAAAACGATAAAAACAATTGGTAGTAAAATATTCTGCTCATTCATCACCAACAAATTCTTTAAAAATATCCCAACTAAAACCATAATTATTATCACTAAAATTAAGATTATATTTTTTATTTAATTGTACATAACTAGTGATAAAAGCCATATTTACTCCTTATTTTTAAAAAAATTAAACTTAAATTATTAACAAATAAAATTTTGAAAGGAACATTAAAAATGTTTATATTACCATTTGTAAATCATTTTGATTGAGACAAACACAATTTTAATCAAGATGAATTAAATTTACAACAAACAGAAGAATTATTTAAAAAAATAGATGATTATTTATGAAATGCATGTGATAAATCTGTATATAAGTCATATAGATTTAGAAAAAGAAAATTAAAAACAAAAAAGGTTTATTAACTTATAAACGACGTATTTGTACATATTATAACCCAAAAACACAAAAAATGGAATTTCTTTCATTGTTAGATAATTATCTTGGTGTTAAAAAATATAGTAAACTTGCACCTAATGTTATTAAACAAATTTTGAAATATTTTGCAGATGGTAAAAAGTATCATGATGTTTGTGATACTTTTATTGAAGGTTTAATAAGTAATAGTACAGTTTGTAGAACATATAAAAAGTTTCAATTACCAAAAGCCAATATCCTCAAAATACCATTACAACCATATCAAAATTTATATGTAAATATTGATAATGGACATAGAAAATTTAAGTTTAATGAAAAACATAATACTAAAAATTGTAAAAAATGTTCAACGAGATTATTAGTATTTTGTACTGGTAAAAAGAAGAATGGAAAATTAATTAATAAAAGAGCTGTATGTAAAATTAGAGTATCAAAAACAAAAATTGGTGCTGAAAAAACTGCCAAATTAATTGAAAAATATGGTAATTTATTTTTGAAAATTTTGACCAAGCAAATTTAATAGTTTGTGGAGATAGTGCAAAATGAATTAGAAAAACTGCTACAATTTTAAATGCTAAATTTATTTTAGATAAATTCCATGCTTTTCATGTTTTATTTCTTGGCATAATGGCTGGAAGAAGAAAAAATAAAATTGCTAAATTAAACTATCAAAATGCAATAAATTTATTTTCCAAAGGTCAATATTATGAATTAATTGATTTTTTATAATCATTGACTTTACAATATAAAAAATTAAAAGTTGGTTATTTTGTTAATGCAAAAGATGGCGTATTAAATCAAGCATTAGTTGAAAATATTGGTTGCTTTACTGAAACTAATATTAAACAAATTTTAAAGCATATGATTGGTGATAGAACTTATAACATTGATATGTATACCAAAATGGTTAATTTTAAATGTTATCAAATAAATACAGCAATACAATTATTATAAATTAACCATTTCAATTTAAAGATAACTAAAAATAAAATAAAACTTATTAAAGTAAAATTTAATAAGAATTTTTGAGTTATAAAAGTAAGTATTATTGTTGACTAATATTTTACAAGTGTTAAGAGTAACATACAATTGCATATTGAAGTCTAAATTATTCTCGTCTAATCTTATAATTTAAAGACAAATTTGAATATTATTGACAACATCGGTACGCTCCCATGAATAATCCTTTATTTGAAAATAAAAAGATATCATTTTTTAGTACTCTAACAGGTGGTTGTAAATTAGGTAAATCATCACTAGAAACTGTTAAGAATGAAATTTTAGAAGAGACAGGAATTAATATTAGCAGTTTAAAACTTGATTGTATTTATAGACTTGGTAGTTATTATGCTAATAAAACTTCAATAAAAATATGACATTTTTATGCTGTTGATTTATCTAGTTTGAATTTAGATTTAAAGTTAAGTTATTTTGGTAAAGGTGATGGTAGTATTGGTGAAAATGGTATTAATGGTATTTTTATTAATGAGAGTGAACTAGATAAAGTTAATGATTCACTTACATTGGCAATTTATGGAAAATTACGATTGAATAATACAATAGTGAACATAAATAAATTTAAAAGGAAGAAAATATGTTTAAAGATATAAAATTTAAATTTATAAAAAGAAAGAAAAATATAAAAGAATTTTTATTATCAATACCCAAAGATCTTAATAAAATTCCATTTTCTGCTAAAGTAGCTATTATTTGTTTGGGGATTTTTATGTTATGAAATACATTTTTTGATTTGAATCATTTTATTAATCCTAATTTATATCCTTCGGTCTGAACTATTGTAAATCGTCAAGCTTATCATCCTTGACAGCAAGTATTATTATTCTTAAATGGTATTGCTGCTTTTACTAATGTTATTTGTATAATTTTAATTTCGTTTGGTAAAATTTCTAATTTTTTTTGAGGTTTTTTTGCTGTTAGTATTTATGGTTGTATTGCTTTAGTTTGAGATTATGTTGGTGATATGCAGTTGAATTTATTTTTCTTTTTGCCTTTTCAATTTATTGGCTATAGTTTATGGAAATTTCATTTAGATTCACAACAAGAAATAATTTCTAAACGTTTAAATTTAAAAACAAGTATTGTTACTATTTACTTTGCAATTGTTTTATCAGTATTTTTTTATTTTGAAATTCCTGAATTTTCACGTGTAATTTTAGGGAAATATGATTTTGATGGTAATACTTTTCAACAAGTTTTACCACATATTCTAGATTCATTAACTAATTCTTTAAGTATTGTTGCGCAAATACTAATGTTATTACGTTTTCGTGAACAATGAATTTTTTGAATAATCGTTAATATTTTTCAAATAGCTATGTATTCGGGAGCTGCTCATAATCGTTTGGATGTAAATCTTTTATTAATGTGAATTGTTGCTCTTGGTAATTCATGCTTTGGTTTTTATCAATGATTTTTTGTAAGAAGTAAAGAAAAAGTGGTAGTTAAAAAAGAAACATATGAGCAGTAATAACTTTTAAATAAGAAAAATAATAATTTAGAAAATAAGTTATTATTTTGTATAATAGTTTGTAAAGTATAAAATAATTATCAAAGAAGGTTATTATGAAAAAAAATGTATATATATTAAAAAAATTAGATGACACTAATACTCTTGCCAAAATAATTGCTAAAATTGCTAAACCAAATTTAATTTTATTATTAAATGGTCCGCTTGGTAGTGGTAAAACGCAAATTACTAAATTAATTGGTAATTTACTTGGAGTTAAAAATATTATTAATTCACCAACTTTTATTATTTGAAATAAGTATCAAACTAAATATGAATGAAATTTAATTCATATGGATGCTTATCGTTTAATTAATCCTCATTTAGAAGAATATTATGAAATAATGATGAATAATTTTATGATAATTGAATGATCAGAAAGATTAAAAATTAATTTTAATAATTATTCATATATTGCTATAGATTTTAAAATTATTGATATTAATAGTAGACAAATAGTTATTAATACTAATCTTCTTACAAAAGAGGAAGAAAAGTATTTATTTGACGCATTAAAAAAAATATAGAATTTTATTTATAAAAAAAGTAGGAAAAATCCTACTTTTTTTATACTTGTATATGAAAGTAATTAAGCATAATGCTATTAATAGTACTTTGACTAATTAAGCCAAGTTTTTGATATTGTTTTAATACTTCTAAAGTATAGTTATTATCATCAACAGGATAATAATTATTTAAACCTCAAAGCAAACCAGCAAATAATACTAATGAACCAATAGCAATTGGACTAAAAGCATAATACACAGTTATTTTACGATTATGATATCCGATTAAAGAAGCAAATAATCATCCTGTGACAAAAGCAATCATTCAATATAATAATGTCACTACTTGTTGATCAGTTATAAATCAAAATATTAACATTAATAAAATAGTTGTAAAGAAACGACTCATAATTGGAGTTTTAAATAATTTATAATTTCAAATGAAAGGTAACATTGCTCCTAATGAAATTACAGGAAAAACTCAAAATCCTGACATGATATTAATATTATCAACAACACTTTGTAAAATACCAGTTAGAATCATTGCACCAATTCAAATGAAAATTGCTTTTCATCATCCATAAAATCCTTCAACAAATCTGCCAACACGATAAAACATTCAAAGTGAAAATATTAAATTAATAGGAGCTGAAGGATTTATATCATTACCAGCAAATGGATAAATTAATCACCTTCAATATTGATAAGCACCAAATATTAAGTTATGATAATTGGCACCAAAAAGCAAATGTTGTTTTTTATAATCTAATGCTAATCAATCATCTTGACTAAGATTTATAATTACTAGAAAAACAACAAGTGTAATAATAGGAATTATAAAAAGAAATCAGGTAACTGCCAAATTAGCATTAGTACATTTTTTTAATGTTTCGCTTAAGTAACGACGATTTTGAAAATTAACTTTTTTCAATTATCACTTAAAGTTCCAGTACTATTATCTTCATTAGTCTCTTCATTATTTTCAGTTTCAGTTTCAAGTTGGGGTAAGTCTACCTTAATAAATTTAGTAATACTAGGATAAAATTTAGATAATTCTTGAACAATTTTATCACTAGTAGCAATAATAACATCAACTGCTGGTGACATTCGATTTTCGTTTTGGTTATCATCATTTAAGATAACCATTAAATAACGAATATCTTTAACACCTTCATCTGCTAATTGTTTATGTAAAATTTCATAAACTTCATCTTTGTTTTTTAAATGGTGAGGATTAAAATTATTTTCTTTAATAATTTTAATGATATGATAAGTATTACTATCTTTATTAGTTAGATATACTTCACCTTTAACATGTAGTTTTAATTCTTTAGGAACATTAAATGGTCGATAATCTTGATGACTAATAAAATAATCAACTAATTGTAAACCTAAAATATCTAGAATATTATCATCCATTATTTAACACTTTCCTTTCGTAATAATTGTAATTTATTTTCAAAAAAATCAGGTAAATTACATTCAAAAGTCATAACTTTTTTAGTTGTGGGATGAGTAAAAGTAATGACTTTAGCATGTAAGTATTGTCCAATATTAGCATTTTCCAATTTAAACTTGCTGTATAAAGGGTCATTTACAATTGGATGTTCAATTCACTCAAAATGAACACGAATTTGGTGTGTTCGGCCAGTTTCTAATTGACATTGAACTAAAGTATAGTCTTTAAATCGCTCAATAACTGTAAAATGAGTAGTTGCTTTTTTACTATTTTCTTCATTGACCATCATTTTTAGACGATTATTATTGCTTCTAGCAATAGGTGCTTTAATGGTTCCTGATCTACCTTTAATTGTACCATGAACTAATGCAATATAAATTCGTTTAATTTCATGTTTTTGTAATTGTTCTGCTAAAATATGATGACTAATTTTATTTTTAGCTACTAATAATAATCCTGTCGTTTGTTTGTCAATACGATGAACAATGCCTGGACGTAAATTATTTTCTTCAATATTTTCAATTTTAGACTGGAATAATAATCCGTTAACTAAAGTATTATGTCAATTACCTGCTCCTGGGTGGACAACCAAATTATTAGGTTTGTTAATAACAAGAATTTCATTATCCTCATAAACTATTTCAAAATCAATTGCAGTTGTTTTTAAAGTGTTATCTTTGTCATTTTTAATAATAATATTTATTTCATCATTATTTTTTAATAATAAGTTAGCTGATGAAATAGTTTTATTATTAACTATTACTTGCCCATTAGTGATTAAATTTTGGATAAAATTTCGTGAATAATGATGTTCTGTTAATACCATTGCTAAATATTTGTCGATGCGGATATTTTTGTTTTCATGATATTTTAGTTTTATCATCTTTTGATTTTCTGTCATTGATGATTGTTGTAAATGTTCCATTGTTGACTTCATTATTGTGTTCTCCAAACTTTTCTTGATAGGCATTAATTATGGTTCCAATAATTATTTGTAGAATAATAATTGTGATACCAATAGTAATGAATATATCCGCAGTATTAAAAATAGTATATGGTGGGAATAGTTGTCATAATAAAAAGTCAATAACACCACCTTTGTGTAAAAATCTATCTGTTAAATTACCGATTGTTCCTGCAATAACAAAACTGATACCTAGTGCTCTGTTAATAGATTTAGTAAATAATAGTCAGGTGCTACTAGCAATTGCTAGTAGAAAAGCAAAAGTTATTAGAAAGATTCTTTGATTTTGAAAAAAACTAAAAGCAGAACCATAATTAATAATAAATTTTAAATTAATAAATCCGGGTATGAATTTATATTCTTCACCAGCTTTTATTCCATTTTGTACTGCTAATTTTATCATTTGATCAGTGATAATTAGAATAATAATTACGCAAAAACAAATTATTTTAGTTAATCATTTTCAATCACGTGTTTTTAAATGATTTTTAATTGCTAATCAAGAAAATTCCATAATTACTTCTTTCTAAACTAATATTAGTTATTTACATTATTAATGATAACACTTCAAAACAACGATTACAAAGATCTTCTTTTGTTTCATTAACAATTAATCAACAGCGAGGACATTTAGTACCATCTTTTGTTTTAACATTAATAGTTCAATCATTAACGTTGCTATTATTATAATTAATATTAACTTCACTAACAATTAATAATTGTGCTAATTCTTTTTCATCAATTGTTGATAAGATATTATGATTATCTTTAAAAATAATAGTTACTATTGTTTCTAGGGCTGTTTTAACAATTTTGTCTTTTTTAGCTTGTTCAATAACTTTATTAACTTCATTTTTAAAGTTAATAAAATATTCTCATTTTTCCATTAGTTTTGTTGGTTTGTTTAAATTTCATGGTTGTGGAAATTTTTTTAAATGAATAGAATCACTGCTTGTGTTTAAATCTTTTTTAGTTAAACTTTGGAATGCTTCTTCAGTAGTATGTGGTAAAATAGGGGCTAATAAACCAATTAAAGTTTTTACTATTAAAAACATTGTTATTTGTACTTGTTTTCTTCTAATGTCTTTTTTGCTATTAACATATAAAATATCTTTAGTAAAATCACAATAAAAAGCAGACAAATCATTAGTAACAAAATTTAAAATTAAATGATAGATAGTATTAAATTGGTAAGTTTGATAATTTTCATTAATTTTAATCACTAATCCGTTTAATTTATTTAAAATATATTGATCAACTTCTGATAAACTATTAATAATTTCTTCTTCTGTTTTATTTTCAATAGTTTTGATATCTAAATCAAATAAATTACCTAGTAAGAAACGAAAAATATTTCTGATTTTACGATAGTTTTCACTAACTTGTTTTAAAATTTCAGTACCAATTCTTGTATCATCAGTAAAATCAACACTGGCTACTCATAATCGTAAAATATCAGCACCATTAGTATCACAAACTGATTTAACACTAATAACATTACCAATTGATTTTGACATTTTATTGCCTTTAGCATCAGTTACAAAACCATGTGCTAACAAGTTTTTATATGGACTACTATTATTAGTAATAGTTCCTGTTGTTAAACTTGAATTAAATCAACCACGAAATTGATCATTACCCTCCAAATATAAATCTGCTGGTCAAGGTAAATTATTATTTTTAATAACTGCTAAGTGGGAAACACCACTATCATATCAAACATCCATGATATCTTGTTCTTTATAAAAAATACCATTTGGGCTATCTTTATGTTGATATTTAGGTGGTAATAAATCTTTTGCTTCTTTTTCAAATCAAATATTTGAACCATGTTTAGCAAATAAATCAGCCACATGATTAATAAGGTTTATATCCATAATTGGTTCTTTTTTTCAGTGTAAAAAATTGGAATTGGTAATCCTCAAGCACGTTGACGAGAAATGCATCAATCATAGCGATTATTTGTCATTAATAACATTCTTTTTTTTGCTCATTCAGGAACAAAATTTACTTTATTAATATTTTTAGTAAGTAATGATTTGATTTTTTCAATAGCGATAAATCATTGTAAAGTAGCACGATAAATAACGGGTTTTTTAGTTCGTCAATCATGTGGATATTGATGTTTAAATCATTTCATACCAATTAATGTACCATTATTTTTTAAGCGCTCAACAATAATTTTATTAGTATCATCATAAAACTTATTGACTAATTGTTCATCATTGATTTCTGCTGTAAATTGACCTTGATCATTAATTGGACAAAGAATTTTGATATTATGTTTTAATCCTAAATCAAAATCTTCTTCACCAAACGCTGGAGCAGTATGAACAATTCCAGTTCCATCATTTATAGTAACATGAGAACCATGAACGATTGGGGTTTTTCTTTGATATAATGGATGTAATGCTGTTAATCCAATTAAATCTTTACCAGAAATTGTTTTAACAATTGTAAAATCGGTGATGTTGTTTGCTTTAGTAAAAGAATCAATCAATGGTTGTGCAATAATATATTGTTGTTCATTAGTCTTAATAATACTATATGTAAATTCTTCATTTACTGCTAACATTTGATTGCTAGGAATGGTTCATGGTGTTGTTGTTCAAATTACTAGTGAGGTAGGTAAGTTAAATATTTTTTTCATCATTTAGTAAAAAGGCAACATAAATAGCAGCACTAGTTTTTGTTAAATATTCAACTTCAGCTTCAGCTAAGGCACTTTCACTTGATGGTGATCAATATACAGGATATAAATTACGATATACTAGTTTTTTTCTACCATTTTAGCAAAAACTTTAATTTGTTCAGATTCATATTTTTTATCATAAGTAACATAATGATCTTCAAAATCTGTTAGTAATCCTAATGTTTTAAATTGATTAATTTGATTAGCAACTTGCAGTTCTGCATATTTTTGACATTGTTTTCTAAAATCTGATACTGCTATTGTTTTACGATTAATTCCTGAGTTAGTAACTGCTGTTTCAATAGGTAAACCATGCGTATCTCAACCTGCAATATAGGGTGCATAATAATTGCTACTATTATAATAGCGAACAATAATATCTTTTAAAATTTTATTTAATGCATGTCCTAAATGTAGATCACCGTTAGCATATGGAGGTCCATCATGAAGGATAAAAGTTTTCGTAGATTTTTTATTTTTGTTAATTAGTTGTTGATATATTTTTTGGTCTTGTCAATATTTTTGTAGTTGTGGTTCTTTTATAGTTAAATTAGCACGCATTTCAAAGTTAGTTTGAGGCATTAATAATGTATCTTTATAGTTTTTATTCATGTATATTATTCTCCTTTAAAATAACAAGTTTTATTTGTACTAATTATTCTTTTTTATTCTTAAATCATTATACTAGTAATTACTTGAAATTTGTATAATATTTACTTTATTTTAATAATAAGATTTTATAAAACTTAAAAGTTAAAAATATTACTTTTAGTGAGTATTATTTTATAATAAAGTATAAACTTATTAAAGTTTATAAAAAATATTTTTAAAATTTTAAAAAAGAGGTTAATGAATAATGTTAAAAATTTTTATTTCATATCATCATTTAAGAGAACAAAAAGCAAAGGATGAATTATCAGAATTAATTTTGCAGTGTTATGGAGAATATTTTGAAGTGAAAGACGTATCTGTAAAACTAGGTGATATTGATCCGCAATTGCCTCCTAAAAAGATATTTAAAACTATTAGAGAAGAGTATTTAAAAGATTCAGATATTACTGTAGTTATTTTAGGAAAACATACAAAATGTAGAAAACATATTGATTGAGAAATTGCATCTTCATTATCAATATATGGTAGTCTTCATCGAAGGGGAAAAATGGTTTATTAATACTTTTAACTGATGATTTTATTAAAAAAGCAAAAAAAATTGTGATTTTAATGATAATGATTACAAAACTTTAATTAATAAACAAAATTCTACTCCAAGAATTTATGAAAATGTAATAAATAACTATGCAATCGTTGAAAGTTTTTCAAATGTAGTTTCAAATCCTTTAAAGTTTAAAAAATTACTTGATAAATGTCAAGATAAAGTTAAAACTGAAAAATTGAAAAAAAACTTTGATCTTTTCAAAGAAATAAATTTGTTTGAAGAAAATATAGAAGATTGTCCAAAAAAATCTAAAAAGAAACTAAATTGTTATTTCTCTTCACAAAAACAGAAATCACAAAAAAATTTATTTGGAGACATTAAAACAAAAGTGAATAATATAGACTCTACTTCTGCAACTATTCAATATTTATTTGTTGATTTATTTTTTTAAATCAAATTATTATCAAAAATATATAAAATTAAAAAGGTTTTATTTTTTTTAGTAAATAAAACTAAAAAAACTTTATTTTAGTAGTATAATAAAAATACTTACTTAGTTAAGGGTAAGTAAATATTCATTGCGGTTGGCACCTAACAGTGAATAGGAGTTACCATTATTGGTAACTCTTTTATTTTAAATAATTATTCGGACTTCTCCCCACATGTACTTGTGGAGGGAATAATGAAACTGAATGAATTCAACAATGCTTTTCAAACTGAACAGCAATGTCTTGCATATATAGCAAATTTGAAAGAAAACAAATGTATTAGGTGTTTTAATTTTAATTTGAATACTTCTGATTTAAAAAGAATGAGATGTTTAAAATGTAATCAAACATTTAGCATTCTCACAGGCACCATATTTTCAAGGTCACAAACATCTTTAACATCTTGGTTTTATCTTATCTTTAGATGAATAAACACCAAACATGGAATTCCATCAACAGATATTGCAAAAGAATTGGGAGTGACTTTGAAAACTGCTTGAAGAATGACTCATAAAATCAAAACACGTATTGCAAAACAAAAACCTCAATTTATTGTTGAAGGTACAGTGCAAATTGATGAAATGTATCTTTCACATATGGGTTTTAAAAAACAAGGAAGATCCTTGGTGAATAAAACCTTGATTGTTGGCATTTATCAAAAAACAACCAATAATTTAATTGTGAAAGTATTGAAAAACGCAAAGAGTAAAAATCTTTTGCAGTTTGCAAAAAACCACATTTCTTCAAAATGTCTTGTATATACTGATTCTTGAAAAGAATATTGCGATTTTAAATCAGTTTTCACTAAGCATGAAACAGTTAACCATCAAGATGGCTATGTTTCAAAAATTGGTGTAAATACCAACCAAATTGAATCAGTTTGAAAACATATAAGAAGAACATTTAAAACACATATCAAAGTTGCAAAACATCATGTTCATTTATATGCTAAAGAAGCTGCATATAAATTCAACAAGATACCTAGTTTTGAAACTGTAATTCTATGTTTGATTTAAAAATGTGGGGAGAAGTCCGTAGATAGGCTTTTCTCAGCATTTATGTGATAAAATTAAAATAGTACATAAAGGGAGAAAAGCCTAATTATTATATACCTCAAAATTTAATAATATTTAAATTATTTATATAATATGAAAATAAAAAATATTGTAAAAATTTCTAAAATTTGGTAAAAGATAAGTGTAAAACTAAATATAGTTTTTAACCCATTGCTTTGTTTGTAAGTAAATGGGTTTTATTTTACTAAGAAGGTGTATAAAATGCGTGATAATGATAAAAGAAAATCAACAACATTTCAGCGAATAATGGAAAATAATCCAGAAAATATTTTTGCTCAAACCGATGGTTCTATAAAAAAAGACATGGAGGTTTAGCAATAAAATCTTCTAGAAGTGAAAATAGTTTAAATGAAGCAAATAATGATAGTAATGTTTTAAATAAATATAAATATAATTGTCTTAGAACCTGTTTAGAATCTTTTAGAAAATAAGGTAAAATTACTATATATTTTAAAATAAGAGGTATATATGCATAAAAATTATCCAAGTCATGTTACTAAAGAACAATTTGAGAACATAAAATCAACTTTAGAAAACAGCAAAAAGAAAACAAAACCAAGAAATTTAGATTTATATGAAGTGTTTTGTGCAGTTTTATATGTATTAAAAAGTGGTTGTCAATGAAGAATGTTACCAAAAAATTTTCCAAAATGACAAACTGTATATTAATATTTCCAAATTTGAAGTAAAAACAATGATAAAGAACCTAGTGTATTGCAATTAATTTTAAAAAAATTAGTTAAAAAGATTCGTATTAAGAATCATCGAAAAGAAAAAACTAGTTTTTGTATAATTGATTCGCAAAGTGTTAAAAATACAGATACTACTGAAAATAAAGGTTATGATGCTGGTAAAAAGATTTCAGGAATAAAACGTCATATTGCAGTTGATACGCAAGGTTTACCACATGCAATTTACATAACTACAGCAGAAAAAACAGATCGTAATAGTGCTATCATAATGATTAAAAGTGAAAAAGAAAATCTTTCTACAGTTCAAAAAATAATAGTAGATGCTGGCTATACTGGTGAAAAATTTGCTTCTGCAATCAAAACAATCATAAATGCAAATGTTGAAGTTGTAAAACGTAATGAATTACATTCTTTTGTAGTACTACCAAAAAGATGAGTTGTAGAACGAAGCTTTGCATGATTAGAAAAATGCAGAAGATTATGAAAAAATTGTGAAAGAAAACTAAATACTAGTTTACAAATGGTTGTTCTGTCCTTTATTTCAATTTTATTAAAAGATTCTAAACAGGTTCTTACAATTATAGAAGATCAAAAGATAAGTAAACTTAGAGAAGAAATTTTTAATTTTACAAAACAATTAGAAGATGTCAAAAGAACAAATGATGATTTAAATAAAAAATTAACTATTATTAGAGAAAATCTTTTTGAATTAGAAATTATTCAACTTAAACCTTTACTTGATGATTTAAAACGTAAAGAAAGAAAAATGGAAATAAATAAAACTAAGAACCTGTTTAGAATCTTTTTAATAAAATTGAAATAAAGGACAGAACAACCATTTGTAAACTAGTATTTAGTTTTCTTTCACAATTTTTTCATAATCTTCTGCATTTTTCTAATCATGCAAAGCTTCGTTCTACAACTCATCTTTTTGGTAGTACTACAAAAGAATGTAATTCATTACGTTTTACAACTTCAACATTTGCATTTATGATTGTTTTGATTGCAGAAGCAAATTTTTCACCAGTATAGCCAGCATCTACTATTATTTTTTGAACTGTAGAAAGATTTTCTTTTTCACTTTTAATCATTATGATAGCACTATTACGATCTGTTTTTTCTGCTGTAGTTATGTAAATTGCATGTGGTAAACCTTGCGTATCAACTGCAATATGACGTTTTATTCCTGAAATCTTTTTACCAGCATCATAACCTTTATTTTCAGTAGTATCTGTATTTTTAACACTTTGCGAATCAATTATACAAAAACTAGTTTTTTCTTTTCGATGATTCTTAATACGAATCTTTTTAACTAATTTTTTTAAAATTAATTGCAATACACTAGGTTCTTTATCATTGTTTTTACTTCAAATTTGGAAATATTAATATACAGTTTGTCATTTTGGAAAATTTTTTGGTAACATTCTTCATTGACAACCACTTTTTAATACATATAAAACTGCACAAAACACTTCATATAAATCTAAATTTCTTGGTTTTGTTTTCTTTTTGCTGTTTTCTAAAGTTGATTTTATGTTCTCAAATTGTTCTTTAGTAACATGACTTGGATAATTTTTATGCATATATACCTCTTATTTTAAAATATATAGTAATTTTGCCTTATTTTCTAAAAGATTCTAAACAGGTTCTAAGAAACAAAATACAACCGATAGTGAATTTAGAGAATATTTTGCGCTTAAAGAAACAATATCAGATAAAGAATTAGAAATTGAAGAACAAAGAAATATAAAAAAGAATTGAATAATAATATTGAAAAAAATAAGGCTTTTCTCCCATTATGTACTATTTTAATTTTATCACATAAATGCTGAGAAAAGCCTATCTACGGACTTCTCCCCACATTTTTAAATCAAACATAGCATTACAGTTTCAAAACTAGGTATCTTGTTGAATTTATATGCAGCTTCTTTAGCATATAAATGAACATGATGTTTTGCAACTTTGATATGTGTTTTAAATGTTCTTCTTATATGTTTTCAAACTGATTCAATTTGGTTGGTATTTACACCAATTTTTGAAACATAGCCATCTTGATGGTTAACTGTTTCATGCTTAGTGAAAACTGATTTAAAATCGCAATATCCTTTTCAAGAATCAGTATATACAAGACATTTTGAAGAAATGTGGTTTTTTGCAAACTGCAAAAGATTTTTTAGGAAATGTTTAGTAATCTGTGTAACTTACAAAAATAACTATGTTTAATTAATTCTAGTAAATATAATTAAATGACTAGAAAGAGTGAGTTACAGATGGCTAAAAAAGATAACTTTAATAATAATGATCCAATATCAAAAGCAGTAGATTTATTACTAGAAAATACTGAAGATTTAACAACAGTTTTTAAACCTGGCGGTTTATATAAAGAATTAACAAAAAGATTAGTTGAAAAAATGTTGAATTCTGAAATGCAAAATTATTTAGGATATGAAAAAATCAACATAGTACTACTGAAAATGCTCGTAATGGTACAAGTTCAAAAAAATTAATAACTCAACAAGGTAAAATTGAAATTGATGTACCAAGAGATCGCAATAGTAATTTTACTCCTGTAATAGTTCCTAAAAGGCAAAGAAGATTTGATGGTTTTGATCAACAAGTTCTTTCTTTATATGCAAAAGGAATGACATTATCTGACATTAGAATGCAGTTGCAAGAGTTATATCATGGTGCTGATATTAGTGAAAGTGTTATTAGTCAAATTACTGATGATGTTATTGATGATGTTAAAGCATGACAAAATCGACCATTAGAAAGTATTTATCCTATTGTTTATTTTGATTGTATAGTAGTTAAAGTACGACAAGATAAACGGATTATTAACAAATCAGTTTATATAGCATTAGGAGTTGATTTAGAAGGCAAAAAAGATGTTTTAGGATTATGAATTAGTGAAAATGAAGGTTCTAAGTTTTGATTATCTAATTTCACAGAAATGAAAAATCGTGGCTTAAATGATATTCTTATTGCTTGTAGTGATAATTTAACAGGCATGTCAGAAGCAATACAATCAGTTTATCCTAAAACAGAACATCAATTATGCATTGTTCATCAAATTAGAAATAGTTTAAAATATGTTTCATACAAACATCGAAAAGGTCTAGTTGCAGATTTAAAACCAATTTATAGTGCATGTAGTGAAGAACAAGCAATGCAAGCTTTAGAATCGTTTGAAAGTAAATGAAATAAACAATATCCTCAAATTACTAAATCTTGATATAAAAATTGAGATAATTTAATGGTTTTTATTAGTTATCCAGTAGAAATCAAAAGAGTGATTTATACTACAAATGCTATTGAATCTGTTAATAGTCAATTACGAAAAATCATCAGAAATAAAAAAGTTTTTCCTAATGATATGGCAGTTTTCAAAATATTTTACTTGGCAATTGAAAATATAACAAAAAAATGAACATTGCCTATTCAAAATTGAAATACAGCAATTGCTCATTTTATGATAAAATTTGAAGACAGAATTAATCTAAATTAGTAACTTTGTAAAACAAAGATACACAGATTATTAAAAAGCCTCGATTTTTACTCTTTGCGTTTTTCAATACTTTCACAATTAAATTATTGGTTGTTTTTTGATAAATGCCAACAATCAAGGTTTTATTCACCAAGGATCTTCCTTGTTTTTAAAACCCATATGTGAAAGATAGATTTCATCAATTTGCACTGTACCTTCAACAATAAATTGAGGTTTTTGTTTTGCAATACGTGTTCTGATTTTATGAGTCATTCTTCAAGCAGTTTTCAAAGTCACTCCCAATTCTTTTGCAATATCTGTTGATGGAATTCCATGTTTGGTGTTTATTCATCTAAAGATAAGATAAAACCAAGATGTTAAAGATGTTTGTGACCTTGAAAATATGGTGCCTGTGAGAATGCTAAATGTTTGATTACATTTTAAACATCTCATTCTTTTTAAATCAGAAGTATTCAAATTAAAATTAAAACACCTAATACATTTGTTTTCTTTCAAATTTGCTATATATGCAAGACATTGCTGTTCAGTTTGAAAAGCATTGTTGAATTCATTCAGTTTCATTATTCCCTCCACAAGTACATGTGGGGAGAAGTCCGAAAAATAATTCTAAAATTGAAGAATTAGAAAATACTATAAGCAATTTAAATAGTGAACTAGATAGTTATAGTGATGATTGGATGCCGTTATCATTAAAAGAAAATATTAATAGAAGAATAGAACTACAAAGAAAAATTGATGAAGAAAATTTAACTGAAGAGCAAAAACTAGAAATATTTTCTAATATTTCTAAGTTAAAAAAGAAATAAAAAAAGAATGAAATATTAAAAGTCAAAATGTTCAAAAAATTTATGAAGAAATTTTTCCAATTGAAGATAAGATATTTTATATAACAACTTTAGTTTATAATGATGAATCAATTTTTGAAGAAATAATATATTTTGATAATAATGAAAAAATGAGGTTGAAGTTTGAAAACAGACTAAAAAGTACCAGAGTATTAAAGAATATAAAAAAAGCACTTGTTTAATTGATAAAGAAAATGCAAATAATATTAGTACAATGCCAGTTAAAGAATTATTAAAAGAACAAATGGAATTAAAATCAAAGCCATCTAAAACGGAGTGAAAAGTTTGGGTTATTATTTTAGTCATTACTATTGTTATTGCTGTTCTTCCAAATTTGCTTCCTGTGATTTTAGATCCTTATTTGGCTGCTGCAGTAGTGGCAACAATTAAGATTGATATTGCTATTGCTATTGCTTCAGTTTTTATTAGTGGAGGTTTTAAAACAATTACATCAGTTTTTTCAACTGCATCAAAAAAGTTGAATCATGAATTTATAATAAAATATTTAAAAATAATAAAGATAAAAAAGAAGTTAAATCAGTATCTAAGGATTTAACAAGTGCAAAATTGTAAAGGTAAGTGCAACTAAATTATTTTTCTATTCAAATATTCGATTGGTGAAAGATAATTTAGTATTTTTCTGGGTCTTTGGTTTAAAGACAATATAAATTTATGAACTTCATTTTTATTAGTTTTTGAAAAAATAAATTTTTTAGGAAATTTTTCTCTAATTAAACCATTAGTATTTTCATTAGTACCTCTTTGTCAAGGTGAATATGGATTTGCAAAATAAATTTTCACATCTAACTTTTTTTCAAGTTGTTGTCAATTTGCAAATTCTTTACCACGATCAAAAGTAATAGTGGAATGGCAACCCTTTTTAGGACTATTTTTTGGTAGACATTTGTTCATGATATTTAACGGGAGTTAGGTAGTTTAGAGTGCTGTGAATTCTTATGTTGTTATATCAATTTATGTAATCAAATAATTCTAATTTTAATTGGATTAATGATGTAAAATTTTTATCATTAATAAACTCTGTTTTGAAAGTTTTAAAAGTTGCTTCAGCAACAGCATTGTCATAAGGACATCCTTTTTTGCTTAAAGAACGGGTAATATTGAATGCTAATAAAAGTTTATCAATAGTTTTATTATTGAATTCATTACCGCGATCGCTATGAAATATTTGAATATCTTTTAAACAGCGATTTGAGTGCATAAATGCTTGATGTACTAATGATGCATCTTTTTTAACTCCAACACTATGTCCAATAATTTCGCGGTTGTACAGGTCTACTAATAGGCAAATATAGTTTCATTTACCATTAACTTGAACATAAGTTAAATCACTGACAATAACTTCATTTTTAATTCTATTATTAAAGTCTCTATTAACAAGATTGGTAATTTGACTATCATTGACTTTATTATGATGATTTTTGAATGATAATTTAGTGTATTTTGATATTAAATTATGCTTATTCATAATTTTTTAATTTTTCTGCGTGATAAATAAATTTCTTGGTTTGCTAGTATGACTTTTAATCTTCTAGTACCATAAACTTCTTTATTTTCTTTAAAAGCACTAATAACAGCTTCATCATAAATATTATTTTGAATTTTTTCTTTTTTCTTTAAATTAAAATAATATGTTGATTTAGAGAGTTTTAAAAAACGACACATTGTGCGAATTTTATATTTAACTTTATTTTTAGTAATAATTTCTATTTTCTGCCTATTATTAGTGCTGCTTGCTTTAAAATATCATTTTCCATTCGTAACTGTTTTAATTCTTTATTTGCTTGAATTAATTGTTTTTCTAAATCTGAAAGATTATTTTTAATTTTAAAACTACCTGAATTAGTAAATTGTTTAATTCATTTATAAGTAGTTGCTCTTGTAACATTATATTCTTTAGCAAGACAAGACACTGACTTACCACTTTGATATAAAGCTACTATTTGCTTTTTAAATTCGTCGGTATATGAGTTAATATTGGTCATAATTATAGTTCCTTTCTTTTAACAAATTTGTTCACTTGTCTACGTAATTAGTGTCCAATAAAGTGTAACCCATCCATAGTTTTAACAATATTTTTAGGAAGAATTGATAAATAATGAATGATATTTTTATTAATAACTTTAGTAGTTTTGTTTTTAACTAACATTGCTAAAGTAAATCGTGATACTCTTTCAACTAAAGTTATTAAACATGATTTACTTTTACCTCTTGATGATACTATAGTATCTCCTTCTCAATGACCAAGAGTTATGCGATCATTAACATTATTATCTCGTTCTTTAATTGATTTACCATTAAATTTACCACGATTTTCTTGAGATCTTCGTTTTTTACCTTTTCTTCTTAAATTTTTACTAGTAACTTTATCAAATAATCCAGAATAAATTCAATTGTAAATTGTTTTAAAGCTGATAGCTCATTGTTTATGAAAATTTTTAATTCTGCCATAAATTTGTTCAGGTGATCAGCCCAATAATAGTTTTTGTTGTATATATTTGACTAAATCTTTATATTTAAACTTATGAAAAATAATATGTGATTTTTTTCTATTTACAGCTTTATTTTGTGCAATTAATGAAAAATAATGATCATTA
Organism: Spiroplasma ixodetis; assembly: GCF_027923845.1. Classification (GTDB taxonomy): domain Bacteria; phylum Bacillota_I; class Bacilli_A; order Mycoplasmatales; family VBWQ01; genus Spiroplasma_E; species Spiroplasma_E ixodetis_A. The sequence goes on along the minus strand of NZ_AP026933.1, from coordinate 671,735 downwards.
TCTTTATTTCTATTAACTTCTCGAATAATAGTACTAATACTTCGATTAAGATTTTTAGCTATTTCACTAATTTTAACTTTAAATTTCAATTGATTCTCAATATAAATTCTTTCATCTATCCCAATATGTTTATAACTCATATAAAAACTCCTTACTTTTTCTAAACTAAATTTAGCATTATGAAATTTTTATATGAGAACCTGTTTAGAATCTTTTAGAAAATAAGGTAAAATTACTATATATTTTAAAATAAGAGGTATATATGCATAAAAATTATCCAAGTCATGTTACTAAAGAACAATTTGAGAACATAAAATCAACTTTAGAAAACAGCAAAAAGAAAACAAAACCAAGAAATTTAGATTTATATGAAGTGTTTTGTGCAGTTTTATATGTATTAAAAAGTGGTTGTCAATGAAGAATGTTACCAAAAAATTTTCCAAAATGACAAACTGTATATTATTATTTCCAAATTTGAAGTAAAAACAATGATAAAGAACCTAGTGTATTGCAATTAATTTTAAAAAAATTAGTTAAAAAGATTCGTATTAAGAATCATCGAAAAGAAAAAACTAGTTTTTGTATAATTGATTCGCAAAGTGTTAAAAATACAGATACTACTGAAAATAAAGGTTATGATGCTGGTAAAAAGATTTCAGGAATAAAACGTCATATTGCAGTTGATACGCAAGGTTTACCACATGCAATTTACATAACTACAGCAGAAAAAACAGATCGTAATAGTGCTATCATAATGATTAAAAGTGAAAAAGAAAATCTTTCTACAGTTCAAAAAATAATAGTAGATGCTGGCTATACTGGTGAAAAATTTGCTTCTGCAATCAAAACAATCATAAATGCAAATGTTGAAGTTGTAAAACGTAATGAATTACATTCTTTTGTAGTACTACCAAAAAGATGAGTTGTAGAACGAAGCTTTGCATGATTAGAAAAATGCAGAAGATTATGAAAAAATTGTGAAAGAAAACTAAATACTAGTTTACAAATGGTTGTTCTGTCCTTTATTTCAATTTTATTAAAAAGATTCTAAACAGGTTCTGAGAATTTTTTGCAATTTTATTTACTTGCACTTACAAGTATAATTCAGCATCTTTTGTAAATTTTTCTTGATTTTAATATATATATATCATATAATATACAAGCTAGAATAAGCCAAAGACAGCAACGAACTTTTGTCTTAATTATGTTGCTCAGGTAATTTTCATCATTATATATGCATGTGATTTACTCGGTTTTGCTCCGAGTTTTATTTACTACTTATTGCTAGTTATTTCAGAATAATAAGGAGGTGTACTTATGCGCCCAGCAATGGTTGAAAAACAAAAAACTATTGATTTAATTGCTAAGCAAATTAATGATTCAAAAACAACAATTGTTGTACAATATCAAGGTATGAATGTTGAAGAAATTAGTTCTTTACGTAAGGAATTAAGAGCTAAAGGTGCAACATTCACTATTTATAAGAATAATTTAGTTGCTCGTGCTTTAAAAAAAGAATATTCATCGCTTGAAAGTAGTTTAGTTGGTCCAAATGGTTTTATCTTTGGATTTGAAAACGACTTAGAAACAGCTAAAATAGTTTCTAATTATGCTAATTTTAATAAATTATTAGTATTAAGAAGTGGCATTTTTGAAGGGAAAGTTATTGACCAAAATGAGTTACAAAAAATAGCTTCATTACCATCAAAATTAGAATTAATTTCAATGTTAGCTTCTTGTTTACAAGCACCAGTTCGCAATTTGGCTTTAGCAATTAAAGCAGTAGCCCAACAAAAAGAAAACGCATAATTAACACTTATTAAATAAAAAAATATATGGAGGAAAAAATAATGGAAAATATTACAAATAAACAAATTATTGAACATGTTAAAACAATGACAGCAGTTCAATTAAAAGAATTAGTTGAATTAATTGAAACAACTTTTGGAGTAACTGCAGCAGTTGCTTCTGCACCAGCAGCAGCTAAAGAAGAAGCAACAAAACCATCAACAGTTTCTGTAATCTTAAAAGAAGTAGGAGACAAAAAAGTTGATGTTATTAAAGCAGTTAAGGCAATTGTTGGTGGAACAATGTCTTTAATTGATGCTAAAAAAATGGTTGATGCAGTAGCAACAGGACCACAAAAGATTTTAGAAAATATTGATACAGCAAAAGCAACAGAACACGAAGCAACGTTAAAAGCCGTTGGTGCTATTGTTGAAGTTAAGTAGTTCAAATATTAAAAATTTATATGAAAACCAGTTTTAATTAATACTGGTTTTCTGTTTGTTATTTAACTAAAAATTATCAACTTAAAACTTAATATTTTATCAAACTAATTAGTAATTTAATACTAATTAACTGAAATCAAATTATTTGATTTTAATAAATTTTTAAAATTGGAGATGAACCAATGTCATATACTACAAAACAATTTGGTCATTATGCTAAAAGACGTGACTATACTAAAGTATCAGGAAATTTAGATCTTCCTGATTTAATTTCAATTCAACGTGATACTTATAAATGATTTATTGATACAGGAATACAAGAAGTATTTAATGAAATATTTCCGGTAACTGATAATGATAATCGTATTATTTTATCATTGATTGATTGAGAATTTCGTAAACCAAGAAGAACATTAAAAGAAGCAAAAGATGAGTCAAAAACTTATGAAGCACCAATCTATACAAAATTATCTCTATCAATTCATGAAAATAATCGTCATTTAACTATTGCTGCTAAAGATAATATTTTAGATTATTTAATGCGTTGAATTAAAGACCAATTTGGTATTAAAAACATTAATGAACCAAAAGTTAGCGATAATATATATTATTTTGAAGAAAAAAATGTTCATGCTAATAGTGAATTTTCAACTATTGAAGTTACTATTAAAAGTAGAGAAGAAGATGTTTTAATTGTTGATTATACATTAACTCGTGAAGGAGATGTATTTTTAGGTGATTTTCCATTAATGACACAAAAAGGAACATTTATTATTAATGGAAGTGAAAAGGTTGTTGTTTCACAATTAGTTCGTTCACCAGGTGCATATTTTAAAATTGAAATTGATCCAAAAACCGGATTATATAAATTTTTAGGTGATTTAATTCCATCACGTGGAACTTGACTAGAATTTGAAACTGATTCTAAACGTAATAAATTAGTTCGTAATAAAAATGCAATTAAAGATATTATTCAAGTTAAAATTGAAAAATCACGTAAAATTGCAGTAACCACTTTACTTACTGCCTTAGGATTAACTAAAGATGATGTTATTAATATCATTGGTAAAGATGATGTTTTATTAAATACTTATGAATATGATGAACATCAAAATTGACCAGCAGCAGTACAAGAAATTTATAAAAAAATTAAAGCCGGAGAAACTGCCAGTGTTGATGGTGCTGCAAAATTTTTAACTGGATTATTATTTGATTCAAAAAAATATGATTTAACAAAAGCAGGAAGATATAAGCTAATTCAAAAATTAGCTATTACAGATCGTGTTTTAAATTACACTCTAGCTGAAGATATTAAAGATATTAGAGGTAATGTTGTTTTATCCAAAAAAACAGTAATTGGTAAATCACAATTAGAAATTCTAAAAACAGTATTAGAAGAAGGAGCATGTTTAGTACCTTTAAAAACATCAATCAGTGATAGTGAACCAAAACATTATGTGCAGTTAATTAAAGTTTATAATGATAAAGAAAGATTAAATGAAGTTATTAATGTTGTTGGAATTAATCCTAAATGTAAAGAAGTAATTATTACTATTGCTGATATTTTAGCAACTCTTTCTTATATTTTAAATTTTGTTCATGGTATTGGTAATGCTGATGATATTGATCACTTAGCAAATCGTCGTATTCGTACAATTGGTGAATTACTACAAAACCAATTTCGTATTGGAATGGGACGTATTGAAAAAAACGTTAAAGAAAAAATGTCAACTACTGATAGTGATAAAATGAAACCAGCAAATATTACAAATAATAAACCATTAACAGCTGTTATTGGTGAGTTTTTTAACTTATCACAATTATCACAATTTATGGATCAAACTAATCCATTAGCAGAATTGGCTAATAAAAGACGTTTAACTGCTTTAGGACCTGGTGGATTATCACGTGATCGTGCTAGTTTAGAAGTTCGTGATGTTCACTATTCTCACTATGGAAGAATTTGTCCGATTGAAACTCCTGAAGGACCTAATATTGGTTTAATCAATAATTTAGCCACTTATGCTCGTATTAATGAATACGGTTTTATTGAAACACCTTACCGTCAAGTAATTGCAGGTAAAATTACTAATGAAATTAAATATTTAACTGCTGGTGAAGAAAAGAATTATATCATTGCACAAGCTAATATTGAATTAGATACTAATAATGTTATTAAAAATAATAATGTTATTGCTCGTAGTAATGGTCAAAATATTATTGTTGGACCAAACGAAGTTGAATATATTGATGTTTCACCAAAACAAATTGTGTCAATAGCTACAAGTTGTATTCCCTTTTTAGAAAATGATGATGCTAACCGTGCTTTAATGGGAGCTAATATGCAACGTCAAGCAATTCCATTATTAAAACCCCAAACACCAATTGTTGGTACGGGTGTTGAGTATGCTGTTGCTCGTGACTCAGGATTAGCTATTGTTGCTAATTTACCGGGAGTTGTACAATATGTTGATTCTCATGAAATTATTATTAAATCAGAAGATGAAATAACAACTTATGAGTTAAGTCGTTTTGAACGTAGTAATCAAGGAACAGCAGTAACTCATGTGCCATTAGTAAAAGTTGGTGATAAAGTTGAAGTTAATCAAATTTTAGCAGATGGACCTTCGATGAAAGATGGCGAACTTGCATTAGGACAAAATGTAATTATTGCTTTCATGACTTGACATGGTTATAACTATGAAGATGCTATTATTATTAGTGAACGTTTAGTAAAAGATGATGTTTATACTTCAATGCATATTGAAGAATATAATTTAGAATGTCGAAAAACAAAACAAGGTAAAGAAGAAATTACACGTGAAATCCCTAATACTTCTGAACAATCAAGACGTTATCTTGATGATGAAGGAATTGTTTTAATTGGAACTGAAGTTAAAGAAGGAGATATTCTTGTTGGTAAAGTTACACCAAAAGGTCAAACACAATCAACTGCTGAAGAAAAATTATTAGCAGCTATTTTTGGTGAAAAATCACGTAATGTTAAAGATAATTCATTACGAGTACCTAATGGTGGTGCTGGAATTGTTCAAGGTATTAAACGTTATAAACGTGAAGATGGTTTTGACTTACCTTCAGAAGTAGAAGAAGTAGTTAAAGTATTTATTGTCCAAAAACGTAAAATCCGAGAAGGAGATAAAATGGCTGGAAGACACGGAAATAAAGGTGTTATTTCTAAAGTCTTACCAATTGAAGATATGCCTTTCCTAGAAGATGGAACACCGGTTGATATTATGTTAAATCCATTAGGAGTACCATCGCGGATGAATATTGGACAAATTCTTGAATTACACTTAGGAATGGCTGCTAAAACTTTAGGAATTAAAGTAGCAACCCCTGTTTTTGATGGTGCAAAAAATCAAGACTTGTTAGATATTATGAAAGAAGCAAAATATAATGATTTTGATAAATTAACATTATATGATGGTTTAACTGGTGAAAAGTTTGCCAAGAAAATTTCTGTTGGTGTTATGTATATGCTAAAACTATCACATATGGTAGATGATAAATTACATGCTCGTAATGTGGGTCCATATTCATTAATTACTCAACAACCATTAGGTGGTAAGGCACAAAATGGTGGACAAAGATTTGGAGAAATGGAAGTTTGAGCATTAGAAGCTTATGGTGCTGCTCATACTTTACAAGAAATCCTAACTATTAAATCTGATGATATTAAAGGTAGAATTAAAACTTATGAAGCGATTCTACGTAATAAACAGATTCCAACGCCAGGTATCCCTGAATCATTTAATGTTTTAACAAAAGAACTACAAGGTTTAGGAATAAATATTGTGTTAATTGACGAAAAAGGTCAAGAACAAAAAGTGGTAACTTACGATGAAGAAGTCGAAAGTTATCTTGAGGATTAGAAAAGGAGTAATAAATATATGCAAATGCAAAAAAATTCAAAACATTATACTGCCCTTAAAATTTCTCTTGCTTCTCCCGATCAAATTCGCTCATGATCACATGGAGAAATTACAAAGCCAGAAACAATTAATTATAAGTCATTAAAACCTGAAAAAGATGGATTATTTGATGCACGAATATTTGGACCAACTAAAAATTATGAATGTACTTGTGGTAAATATAAGAAAATAAAAAATAAAGGTAAAGTTTGTGAACGTTGTTTAGTAGAAATTACTGAAGCAATTGTTCGACGTGAACGTTTAGGACACATTGAGTTAGAAGAGCCAGTAACTCATATTTGAATGTTAAAGGCTTCTCCTTCAAGAATTGCGTTAGCATTAGATATGAAAGCTAAAGACTTAGAAGAAGTAGCATATTTTGTTTCTTATATTGTTTTAGACCCAGGGACCGCTAAAGGTTTAAAACAAAAAATGATTATGGATTTAGGTAATGCTAAATCTTCAACTGATACTCGTAATCGTTTACGTAAAGTATTTGCACAAATTTTAGAACAATTAGAACCTTCTTCTTTTGCTTATACTCGTGCTCAAATGTTAACTGATACTTTAGCAGATACTTCACGTCCATTTTCAATGGATGAATGTGCTCAATTTATTACTAAACATACTGGAACAAAATTTGGAATTGGTGCTTCAGCTATTGAGTATTTATTAAAAAATATTAATTTAGAAAAAGAATTTCTTGCCATTAAAAAACAATTGACAAACAAGAAATCACAAACTGATCGTAGAAAACTAGAACGTCGTTTAGATGTTATTGATTCATTTGCTAAATCAGGAAATAAACCAGAATGAATGGTATTACACGCTATTCCGGTGATTCCACCTGATATTCGTCCAATTATTCAGTTAGATGGTGGTCGTTTTACAACATCAGAAATTAATGATTTATATCGAAGAATTATTATTCGTAATGAACGCTTAAAAAAAGTAAAACAAATGGGAGCACCAATCTTAATTATTAATAATGAAAAAAGAATGTTGCAAGAATCAGTTGATGCTTTATTTGATAATGAACGTAAAGCACGTCCAGTAACAGGAAGAGATAAACGTCCATTAAAATCTTTAACTTCAACATTAAAAGGAAAACAAGGACGTTTCCGTCAAAACTTATTAGGTAAGCGTGTTGATTATTCAGGTCGAAGTGTTATTGCTGTTGGTCCGGAATTAAAAATGTATCAATGTGGTATTCCTCGTGATATGGCAATTATTTTGTTCAAACCTTTTGTTGTGCAAAGATTAGTTCATCAAGAATTAGCTTTAAATATTAAAATTGCTGAAAAATTAATTGAAATCCAAGATGAACGAATTTGAGATGTTTTAGAAGAAGTAATTAAAGATCGTCCTGTTTTATTAAACCGTGCCCCAACTTTACACCGTTTAGGAATTCAAGCATTTGAACCAATTCTAGTTAAAGGGAAAGCTATTCGTTTACATCCACTAGTAACTCCTGCTTTTAATGCTGACTTTGATGGTGACCAAATGGCTGTTCACGTGCCAATTACCCAAGAAGCAGTAGCTGAAGCAAGAAGTTTAATGTTAGGTTCAAAAAATATTTTAAGTCCTAAAGATGGTAAACCAATTGTTACGCCAACTCAAGATATGGTTCTTGGTAATTATTATTTAACTATTGAAAAATTAGATGAATTAGGTCAAGGTTCAATTTTTAAAGATGTTAATGAAGCAATTAAAGCTTATGATACAAAACAAGTTTCATTACATGCTATTATTGGAATTCGTGTTGCTAGTTTAGGTGCAAGTAAATTTGCTGCTACCGATCAAAACAAATTTTTAATTACTACTATTGGTAAGATTATTTTTAATCAAATGTTTTCAGAAAGAATGCCATTTATTAATCGCCCAAATATTATTAATTTAACTGAAACCCATAATGAAGATTTAGTTACAACTGATGTTGATTTTCGTGAATTTATTAAAAAAAGAGTTATTGTTGAACCATTTAAGAAAAAAGCTTTAGCAGATATTATTCATAAATATTTTAAAACTTTTGGAACTCAATTAACTGCACAAATGTTAGATAAAATGAAAAATCTTGGTTTTAAATTTTCAACAATTTCAGGAACAACAATTTCTGCAGGCGATGTTGTATCTTATTCAGGTAAAACAAGATTATTTAAAGAAGCAGATGAATATGTTAAAACAATTAACAAGTTTTATAAACAAGGTATGTTAACTAATCGTGAGCGTCATTACCATATTATTAATAAATGAAGTGGTATTAAAAATAATATTCAAGTTGAACTAGAAACAGTTTTAAGAAAAGATATTGAAAATCCAATCTTTATGATGTGAGATTCAGGTGCTAGAACTAATATTAGTAACTTTACTCAATTAGTAGGGATGCGTGGTTTAATGAATAATCCAAAAGGAGAAGTTATTGAATTACCAATTAAATCTTCATTCCGTGAAGGATTAAATGTTTCAGAGTTCTTTATTTCTACCCATGGTGCTCGTAAAGGAATGGCAGATATGGCGCTTAAAACTTCTGACTCAGGTTATTTAACAAGAAGACTAGTTGACGTTTCACAAGATATTATTGTTACTGAAGAAGATTGTAATACCGGTAATGGCTTTATAATTAGTGACATTGTTGACCAAAAACGTAATAATATTATTGTGCCCTTACGTGACCGTTTATTTGGACGTTTTGTTCAAGGTGATGTTGTTGATAGTAACAATAATGTAATTGTTGCAAATAATGAATTAATTACTGAAAAATTAGTAGAAACAATATTAGAGGCAAAAATTACAAAAATAAATATTCGTTCAGTTTTAACTTGTGAAGCAAGTTATGGTGTTTGTCAAAAATGTTATGGTATTAATTTAACAACAGGTTCTATTGTTGCTATTGGTGAAGCAGTTGGAATTATTGCAGCGCAATCAATTGGTGAACCAGGAACTCAACTAACGATGAGAACTTTCCATACTGGAGGAGTTGCTGGTGGTAGTGATATTACCCAAGGATTACCAAGAATTAAAGAATTATTAGATATTACTAATCCCAAAGGTGCTGTTGCTATTATTAGTGAGTTTGATGGTAAAGTAACAGATATTCGTGAAGAGCAAGGAATTTATACAATTACTGTAAAGTCAAAACTTGACTATAAAGAATATAAAACTCAATATAATGCGCAGGTAAGAATTAAAATTGGTGATAATGTTAAGATTGGCCAAAAACTAACTGAAGGTGCAATTAATATTACACAATTACTAGAAGTAGCAGGAATCATTGAAGTTCAACAATATATTTTAAAAGAAGTACAACGTGTTTATCGTTTACAAGGAATTGAAATTTCTGATAAGTATATTGAAATTATTGTAAAACAAATGTTGAATCGTATTTTTGTAGTTGAAGGTAATGATTCACCATTATTGCCTGGAGCGATTGTTGATATCAAAGAATTTAAGAATGTTAATGCCAAAATTATTGTTGCTGGTAAAAAACCCGCTTTTGGTCATCCAATTATTTTAGGGATTAAAAAAGCACCATTAGAATCAGAATCATTCTTGGCTGCTGCTTCTTTCCAAGATACAACAAGAGTATTAACTAATGCTGTTATTAAGTCAAAACAAGATAATTTACGTGGTTTAAAGGAAAATGTTATTTTAGGAAACTTGATACCGGCCGGTACTGGTTTAATGCCAACTGAGAAGTTAATAGGTATGGGTAATTCTTCACTTGAAGAAGAATACTAAATTAAAATAAAAATAAAAAGGAGGCTTTTTAATAATCTGTGTATCTTTGTTTTACAAAGTTACTAATTTAGATTAATTCTGTCTTCAAATTTTATCATAAAATGAGCAATTGTTGTATTTCAATTTTGAATAGGCAATGTTCATTTTTTTGTTATATTTTCAATTGCCAAGTAAAATATTTTGAAAACTGCCATATCATTAGGAAAAACTTTTTTATTTCTGATGATTTTTCGTAATTGACTATTAACAGATTCAATAGCATTTGTAGTATAAATCACTCTTTTGATTTCTACTGGATAACTAATAAAAACCATTAAATTATCTCAATTTTTATATCAAGATTTAGTAATTTGAGGATATTGTTTATTTCATTTACTTTCAAACGATTCTAAAGCTTGCATTGCTTGTTCTTCACTACATGCACTATAAATTGGTTTTAAATCTGCAACTAGACCTTTTCGATGTTTGTATGAAACATATTTTAAACTATTTCTAATTTGATGAACAATGCATAATTGATGTTCTGTTTTAGGATAAACTGATTGTATTGCTTCTGACATGCCTGTTAAATTATCACTACAAGCAATAAGAATATCATTTAAGCCACGATTTTTCATTTCTGTGAAATTAGATAATCAAAACTTAGAACCTTCATTTTCACTAATTCATAATCCTAAAACATCTTTTTTGCCTTCTAAATCAACTCCTAATGCTATATAAACTGATTTGTTAATAATCCGTTTATCTTGTCGTACTTTAACTACTATACAATCAAAATAAACAATAGGATAAATACTTTCTAATGGTCGATTTTGTCATGCTTTAACATCATCAATAACATCATCAGTAATTTGACTAATAACACTTTCACTAATATCAGCACCATGATATAACTCTTGCAACTGCATTCTAATGTCAGATAATGTCATTCCTTTTGCATACAAGGAAAGAACTTGTTGATCAAAACCATCAAATCTTCTTTGCCTTTTAGGAACTATTACAGGAGTAAAATTACTATTGCGATCTCTTGGTACATCAATTTCAATTTTACCTTGTTGAGTTATTAATTTTCGAACTTCTCCCCACATGTACTTGTGGAGGAAACAATGAAATTGAATGAGTTCAATAATACTTTTCAAACTGAAAAACAATGTCTTGCATATATAGCAAGTTTGAAACAAATCAAATGTAGTAGGTCTTCTAGTTTTAATTTGAATACTTCTAATTTAAGAAGAATGAGATGTTTGAAATGTCATCAAACATTCAGTATTCTCACGGGCACTATATTTTCAAAGTCACAAACACCTTTAATATCTTGGTTTTATCTCATTTTTAGATGAATAAACACCAAACATGGAATTCCATCAACTGATGTTGCAAAAGAATTGGGAGTGACCTTGAAAAGAGCTTGAAGAATGGGTCATAAAATCCGAAGTGCCATTGCTAAACAAAAACCTCAATTCATTGTTGAAGGCATAGTGCAAATGGATGAAATGTATCTTTCACATATGGGGTTTAAAAAACAAGGAAGATCCTTGTTGAATAAAACCTTGATTGTTGGTATTTATGAAAAAACAACCAACAATCTGATTGTGAAAGTATTGAAAAACGCAAACAGTAAAAATCTTTTGCAGTTTGCAATAAACCACATTTCTTCAAAGTGTGTTGTACATACTGATTTTTGAAAAGGATATCGCGATTTGAAATCGGTTTTCACTAAGCATGAAACAGTTAACCATCAAGATGGCTATGTTTCAAAAACTGGTGTAAATACCAACCAAATTGAGTCAGTATGAAAACATATACGAAGAACATTTAAAACACATATCAAAGTTGCAAAACATCATATTCATTTATATGCAAAAGAAGCTGCATATAAATTCAATAACATACCTAGTTTTGAAACTGTAATGCTATGTTTTATTTAAAAATGTGGGGAGAAGTTCGTAGATAGGCTTTTCTCAGCATTTATGTGATAAGATTTAAAAATAGTACATAAAGGGAGAAAAGCCTTAATTTTTTTGAACTTGTACCATTACGAGCATTTTCAGTAGTACTATGTTGATTTTTTTCATATCCTAAATAATTTTGCATTTCAGAATTCAACATTTTTTCAACTAATCTTTTTGTTAATTCTTTATATAAACCGCCAGGTTTAAAAACTGTTGTTAAATCTTCAGTATTTTCTAGTAATAAATCTTGGAATGGCAACCCTTTTTAGGACTATTTTTTGGTAGACATTTGTTCATGATATTTAACGGGAGTTAGGTAGTTTAGAGTGCTGTGAATTCTTATGTTGTTATATCAATTTATGTAATCAAATAATTCTAATTTTAATTGGATTAATGATGTAAAATTTTTATCATTAATAAACTCTGTTTTGAAAGTTTTAAAAGTTGCTTCAGCAACAGCATTGTCATAAGGACATCCTTTTTTGCTTAAAGAACGGGTAATATTGAATGCTAATAAAAGTTTATCAATAGTTTTATTATTGAATTCATTACCGCGATCGCTATGAAATATTTGAGGCTTTTCTCCCTTTATGTACTATTTTTAAATCTTATCACATAAATGCTGAGAAAAGCCTATCTACGAACTTCTCCCCACATTTTTAAATAAAACATAGCATTACAGTTTCAAAACTAGGTATGTTATTGAATTTATATGCAGCTTCTTTTGCATATAAATGAATATGATGTTTTGCAACTTTGATATGTGTTTTAAATGTTCTTCGTATATGTTTTCATACTGACTCAATTTGGTTGGTATTTACACCAGTTTTTGAAACATAGCCATCTTGATGGTTAACTGTTTCATGCTTAGTGAAAACCGATTTCAAATCGCGATATCCTTTTCAAAAATCAGTATGTACAACACACTTTGAAGAAATGTGGTTTATTGCAAACTGCAAAAGATTTTTACTGTTTGCGTTTTTCAATACTTTCACAATCAGATTGTTGGTTGTTTTTTCATAAATACCAACAATCAAGGTTTTATTCAACAAGGATCTTCCTTGTTTTTTAAACCCCATATGTGAAAGATACATTTCATCAATTTGCACTATGCCTTCAACAATGAATTGAGGTTTTTGTTTAGCAATGGCACTTCGGATTTTATGACCCATTCTTCAAGCTGTTTTCAAGGTCACTCCCAATTCTTTTGCAACATCAGTTGATGGAATTCCATGTTTGGTGTTTATTCATCTAAAAATGAGATAAAACCAAGATATTAAAGGTGTTTGTGACTTTGAAAATATAGTGCCCGTGAGAATACTGAATGTTTGATGACATTTCAAACATCTCATTCTTCTTAAATTAGAAGTATTCAAATTAAAACTAGAACACCTACTACATTTGATTTGTTTCAAACTTGCTATATATGCAAGACATTGTTTTTCAGTTTGAAAAGTATTATTGAACTCATTCAATTTCATTGTTTCCTCCACAAGTACATGTGGGGAGAAGTTCGATATTTGAATATCTTTTAAACAGCGATTTGAGTGCATAAATGCTTGATGTACTAATGATGCATCTTTTTTAACTCCAACACTATGTCCAATAATTTCGCGGTTGTACAGGTCTACTAATAGGCAAATATAGTTTCATTTACCATTAACTTGAACATAAGTTAAATCACTGACAATAACTTCATTTTTAATTCTATTATTAAAGTCTCTATTAACAAGATTGGTAATTTGACTATCATTGACTTTATTATGATGATTTTTGAATGATAATTTAGTGTATTTTGATATTAAATTATGCTTATTCATAATTTTTTTAATTTTTCTGCGTGATAAATAAATTTCTTGGTTTGCTAGTATGACTTTTAATCTTCTAGTACCATAAACTTCTTTATTTTCTTTAAAAGCACTAATAACAGCTTCATCATAAATATTATTTTGAATTTTTTCTTTTTTCTTTAAATTAAAATACGGACTTCTCCCCACATGTACTTGTGGAGGGAATAATGAAACTGAATGAATTCAACAATGCTTTTCAAACTGAACAGCAATGTCTTGCATATATAGCAAATTTGAAAGAAAACAAATGTATTAGGTGTTTTAATTTTAATTTGAATACTTCTGATTTAAAAAGAATGAGATGTTTAAAATGTAATCAAACATTTAGCATTCTCACAGGCACCATATTTTCAAGGTCACAAACATCTTTAACATCTTGGTTTTATCTTATCTTTAGATGAATAAACACCAAACATGGAATTCCATCAACAGATATTGCAAAAGAATTGGGAGTGACTTTGAAAACTGCTTGAAGAATGACTCATAAAATCAGAACACGTATTGCAAAACAAAAACCTCAATTTATTGTTGAAGGTACAGTGCAAATTGATGAAATGTATCTTTCACATATGGGTTTTAAAAAACAAGGAAGATCCTTGGTGAATAAAACCTTGATTGTTGGCATTTATCAAAAAACAACCAATAATTTAATTGTGAAAGTATTGAAAAACGCAAAGAGTAAAAATCTTTTGCAGTTTGCAAAAAACCACATTTCTTCAAAATGTCTTGTATATACTGATTCTTGAAAAGGATATTGCGATTTTAAATCAGTTTTCACTAAGCATGAAACAGTTAACCATCAAGATGGCTATGTTTCAAAAATTGGTGTAAATACCAACCAAATTGAATCAGTTTGAAAACATATAAGAAGAACATTTAAAACACATATCAAAGTTGCAAAACATCATGTTCATTTATATGCTAAAGAAGTTGCATATAAATTCAACAAGATACCTAGTTTTGAAACTGTAATTCTATGTTTGATTTAAAAATGTGGGGAGAAGTCCGTAGATAGGCTTTTCTCAGCATTTATGTGATAAAATTAAAATAGTACATAAAGGGAGAAAAGCCTTAAAATAATATGTTGATTTAGAGAGTTTTAAAAAACGACACATTGTGCGAATTTTATATTTAACTTTATTTTTAGTAATAATGGAAATGTTTAGTAATCTGTGTAACTTACAAAAATAACTATGTTTAATTAATTCTAGTAAATATAATTAAATGACTAGAAAGAGTGAGTTACAGATGGCTAAAAAAGATAACTTTAATAATAATGATCCAATATCAAAAGCAGTAGATTTATTACTAGAAAATACTGAAGATTTAACAACAGTTTTTAAACCTGGCGGTTTATATAAAGAATTAACAAAAAGATTAGTTGAAAAAATGTTGAATTCTGAAATGCAAAATTATTTAGGATATGAAAAAAATCAACATAGTACTACTGAAAATGCTCGTAATGGTACAAGTTCAAAAAAATTAATAACTCAACAAGGTAAAATTGAAATTGATGTACCAAGAGATCGCAATAGTAATTTTACTCCTGTAATAGTTCCTAAAAGGCAAAGAAGATTTGATGGTTTTGATCAACAAGTTCTTTCCTTGTATGCAAAAGGAATGACATTATCTGACATTAGAATGCAGTTGCAAGAGTTATATCATGGTGCTGATATTAGTGAAAGTGTTATTAGTCAAATTACTGATGATGTTATTGATGATGTTAAAGCATGACAAAATCGACCATTAGAAAGTATTTATCCTATTGTTTATTTTGATTGTATAGTAGTTAAAGTACGACAAGATAAACGGATTATTAACAAATCAGTTTATATAGCATTAGGAGTTGATTTAGAAGGCAAAAAAGATGTTTTAGGATTATGAATTAGTGAAAATGAAGGTTCTAAGTTTTGATTATCTAATTTCACAGAAATGAAAAATCGTGGCTTAAATGATATTCTTATTGCTTGTAGTGATAATTTAACAGGCATGTCAGAAGCAATACAATCAGTTTATCCTAAAACAGAACATCAATTATGCATTGTTCATCAAATTAGAAATAGTTTAAAATATGTTTCATACAAACATCGAAAAGGTCTAGTTGCAGATTTAAAACCAATTTATAGTGCATGTAGTGAAGAACAAGCAATGCAAGCTTTAGAATCGTTTGAAAGTAAATGAAATAAACAATATCCTCAAATTACTAAATCTTGATATAAAAATTGAGATAATTTAATGGTTTTTATTAGTTATCCAGTAGAAATCAAAAGAGTGATTTATACTACAAATGCTATTGAATCTGTTAATAGTCAATTACGAAAAATCATCAGAAATAAAAAAGTTTTTCCTAATGATATGGCAGTTTTCAAAATATTTTACTTGGCAATTGAAAATATAACAAAAAAATGAACATTGCCTATTCAAAATTGAAATACAGCAATTGCTCATTTTATGATAAAATTTGAAGACAGAATTAATCTAAATTAGTAACTTTGTAAAACAAAGATACACAGATTATTAAAAAGCCTCGTAATAATTTCTATTTTCTGCCTATTATTAGTGCTGCTTGCTTTAAAATATCATTTTCCATTCGTAACTGTTTTAATTCTTTATTTGCTTGAATTAATTGTTTTTCTAAATCTGAAAGATTATTTTTAATTTTAAAACTACCTGAATTAGTAAATTGTTTAATTCATTTATAAGTAGCTGCTCTTGTAACATTATATTCTTTAGCAAGACAAGACACTGACTTACCACTTTGATATAAAGCTACTATTTGCTTTTTAAATTCGTCGGTATATGAGTTAATATTGGTCATAATTATAGTTCCTTTCTTTTAACAAATTTGTTCACTTGTCTACGTAATTAGTGTCCAATAAAGTGTAACCCATCCATCTACTGCTTTTGATATTGGATCATTATTATTAAAGTTATCTTTTTTAGCCATCTGTAACTCACTCTTTCTAGTCATTTAATTATATTTACTAGAATTAATTAAACATAGTTATTTTTGTAAGTTACACAGATTACTAAACATTTCCATAAAAAAAGTGAAAATTTTATTCTCACTTTTTAAATATTTATATTTTATTTTCTAATATTTAATTTTACTAGTTGTATGTTTTAAAGATAGGATAAATATATTTCTGGACATTCTTGTGTATAATTAGTTTTACCAGAATTTATAAATTTTTTTGTTTTTTTAGTAAACTCTTGCATTGTTTTTTCTTCTTTTTCTTTTGCTTCACATTCTTCTGAATTACCTTTTTTATGGAGATGTATTCTTTTAAAATTTTCATCTTTCATTATACTTATTTTTTGTAGTTCACTACCAATTCCACTATCTTTACTATTATGTTTTAAAGATAATTTTCTTAAAAGATTACTTTTATTATCATCTTTAGTAAAGTTGGTTGTAGTTTCTTGTAGTAATTGATTATTAATTTCACTATCTTGAATTGAAGTTAATATTACATTATCTATTTTTTCCTCTAATTTAAAAGGTACTACAATATTACTATCATCATCTTTGTTAAAATCATTATCTTTACTCAAAGTTAATATTGCATCATTTATTTTTTCCTCTGATTTAGAAGGTACTACAATATTACTATCATCATCTTCGTTAAAACCACTATCTTGACTTGAAGTTAATTTTTCATTATTTATTTTTTCCTCTGATTTAGAAGGTAATACACTATCATTATCATCATTTTCTTTGTTAACACCATTATCTTTATTTGAAGATAATTTTGCATTTTCTATTTCTTCGTCTGATTCAGAAAGTATTTCAATATCACTATCTTCTTCTTTAAAACCATTATCTTTATTTGAAGATAATTTTGCATTATCTATTTCTTTTTTTTCATTAAAAACAGTATCTTTAGTATTATCTTTTAAAACAGTTGGTTTTAAAAAACTAGGGCTGATAACATTTTGATAAAACATTTCTTCTTTTTTATGATTAGATTGAACTTTATCAAGTAAATTTTTAAGAATTATTATATCTGAAAAGATTTCATCATAAGTAGCAATAATTGCATGTTTATTTTGAACATCTAGAATAAAGTAGACACAGAATTGTAACCTTTGTGTTAAAAATACTTTAAGGAAGGTGTTCATTTTTTTATGGCTAAATGACTATCAAAAGAAGAAAAGTTAAAAATAATAAAAATAAGTAAAATTAAAACAATTGATAAAACCGCATTAGAGTATGGTATTGGTCGATCATCAATAAAAGAATGAATTAAAGCATATAAATTATTAGGTGAAAAAGGTTTAGAATATGGCAATGGAATTCGTGCTAAAAAACCAAAAGAACAGGTCGACCCAAATCTTTAAATTTTAATGAAATGACAAAACAAGAATTAATTGAATATATTGAGGCAATGAACGATATAAAAAAGTATTTAGAAAAATCGACAAAAAAGAAGAAATATTTTGTGATTTTCTCATTGAAGAAAAAATATCAGATTAGTTATTTATGTTGATTATTAAATGTTTCAAAATCAGGATATTATAAGTGAATTAAGAATGGAATGAATGAATTTAATAAATGAGATACATTTTTAGCTAATATAATTAAAAATATTTTTTATGAATTTCAAGAAATTTATGGTTATAAAATGATAACTTTATGAATTAACAAAATTTATAATTTAAAATTAAAATTTCATATTGTATATAGATATATGAAAAATATGAGTTTAAAAGCTAAGGTTCGCATAAAAAAATTTGATTATAGAACTAAATCAGGAAGTTTAAGATATGATAATTTATTAAAACGTGATTTTTCAACTACTAATTTAAATGAAAAATTAGGTACTGATATAACTTATTTATTAACTAATGGTAAAACATATTATTTATCAATTGTTAAAGATTTTCATAATAATGAAATATTAGATTATAAAATAAGTGCAAGTTTAGACATGACATTTGTTGTCCAAAACATTATCCAAGCTTGAGTTAATGCTCAAAAACCTACTTCATGAATTTTACAATCAGATCAAGGATTTCACTATACAAATCCTTCTTATAAAATTTTATGTGATGAATTAAAAATAAAAATTTCAATGTCTAGAAGAGGTAATTCCTGTGATAATGGTGCTACTGAAACTTGATTTGGAACAATGAAAACAGAATTTCTATATCAAATTCCAAGAAAAAATAGAACTATTGAATGAATACAAGACAACTTACCTAAATATATTTACTTTTATAATAATTATCGACCTCAAATAAAATTAAAAGGAATGAGTCCAATCGAATATCGATTAGCTCATTCCAAACCAACAAATAATTACTTCATACCTATAAATTTAACACTTACAAACGCTATTTTATAAAATTTAATAAAAGGTTACTTTTATTGTCCACTTTTCTTGACAAGTTCATTTATTACGGTTTCATATATTCTTTGACCAGCATTTTCTTGGGTGATTAAAGAAGAATAATCACAAGTGTTATTAAAATTACAATTTATTTTTGCTTTTTTAATAAAATCAGCAGTTAAAAGTATTATAAAACTATTTATCTTCTTTCTTCTATTTAAACTTCCATATTTATTTAATGAAGCTTCAATTTCTCAGTCAATATGTTGTCTACATTTTGTATGTATTCCTAGAATAAGAATAGTAATAGTTGTATCTTTTAAATGATTTTGTCTAATAGTTTTAGCGATTTCATTATTTGATCATGTGGTATCAATATCCCCTATTTTTACAGACATGTCTTTTATATTTAAATAATTAGCATACTTTTTAATTAACTCTGCTAATTGGTCTTTTTCTTCTTGTTCTCTTAGATGATGATATGAAATAAAAATTTTTCTCACTGTTTAACTCCTTTTTTAACATTATTAAAAATTATGTTTTATAATTTTTTTGATTATAAAACATAAGTCTTAATAGGTAATTTTAAAGATATTGTTTTAAAAATTTAAATTTGTTTTTTACTTATATTTTATTTAAACATTTAATATTTTAATCTGTGTAGTTTAATAATTTTTTGATTTGTTCATTAGTTGCAGTTGAAAGTGAAAGTATTGAAATAAAATATAAGTATTTGTTTTCTATTAAATCTTTTCTAACTTTATCAATTTGTTTTCAAAAATCTTCGATTTCTTCTTTGCTTAAATTTTCATCATTAATGATGAAATTACCATTAGTATCTATTTGTTAGTGATCTACTAGCAATTAAGATTGGTCTGATTTTTAAATTCATAATTTTTAAAATTACATCTGTTACTAAATTATTGTTATCGGAAGTTAATAATATTTGTTTACTTTCATCAAAATTATTTTTAATACTTTTGATTGCTTCAGAAACTCTTCCTTCGGATTTATTTACTAATATTGAACTTGTCAAAATTATAAAAAAATTTCAGGCAATTTTTGTTGGTTTTTTATTAACTCCACTTTCTGATTTTAGGAATTTTTTAAATAAATTTATATCAACATCTCTAATAAATATTTCTTTAAAATATTTTCTTAGTTTTATTTTTAATTCTTTTTTCGTTCCTATGATTTGATTAAAATCATTTGAAGAAAGTATCCTTTTAACTTTGTTTTTTTTGTTTATAATTTAATAAAAATTTTATTAGTAAAAACATTAAAAGTAATATGAAAAAAATAAGTAAAGCAATACTTGAAATATAAGCTATTCAATTAAATATTTTAGTTGTAGTCAATCTGCTTTTCCTTAGTTTTATCCATAAAATGTTAAACATAATACGACAAAAAAATATATAACTTTTATATTTATAATTTGGGGTATTAGTTTAAAAAAAATAAAAAAATTTAGTATTATAATTTTTTAATTAAATAGTTACTTGTTTTGTGTTAGTTATTAATTTTATTTTAGTTTCTTATTAATATTTATTGAAAATTATTATGATATTAATAATAATATTCCATTTTAATTATATACATATATAATTTAAAAAATCTATTAAAAAGCAACATAATATAAGAACCTGTTTAGAATCTTTTTAATAAAATTGAAATAAAGGACAGAACAACCATTTGTAAACTAGTATTTAGTTTTCTTTCACAATTTTTTCATAATCTTCTGCATTTTTCTAATCATGCAAAGCTTCGTTCTACAACTCATCTTTTTGGTAGTACTACAAAAGAATGTAATTCATTACGTTTTACAACTTCAACATTTGCATTTATGATTGTTTTGATTGCAGAAGCAAATTTTTCACCAGTATAGCCAGCATCTACTATTATTTTTTGAACTGTAGAAAGATTTTCTTTTTCACTTTTAATCATTATGATAGCACTATTACGATCTGTTTTTTCTGCTGTAGTTATGTAAATTGCATGTGGTAAACCTTGCGTATCAACTGCAATATGACGTTTTATTCCTGAAATCTTTTTACCAGCATCATAACCTTTATTTTCAGTAGTATCTGTATTTTTAACACTTTGCGAATCAATTATACAAAAACTAGTTTTTTCTTTTCGATGATTCTTAATACGAATCTTTTTAACTAATTTTTTTTAAAATTAATTGCAATACACTAGGTTCTTTATCATTGTTTTTACTTCAAATTTGGAAATAATAATATACAGTTTGTCATTTTGGAAAATTTTTTGGTAACATTCTTCATTGACAACCACTTTTTAATACATATAAAACTGCACAAAACACTTCATATAAATCTAAATTTCTTGGTTTTGTTTTCTTTTTGCTGTTTTCTAAAGTTGATTTTATGTTCTCAAATTGTTCTTTAGTAACATGACTTGGATAATTTTTATGCATATATACCTCTTATTTTAAAATATATAGTAATTTTAACTTATTTTCTAAAAGATTCTAAACAGGTTCTAAGAATTTTTTTAAAAAAATTATTTTTATAATGTTTCTTTTTTATGTATTTTATACTGATCTGTGTAGTTTAATAATTTTTTGATTTGTTCATTAGTTGCAGTTGAAAGTGAAAGTATTGAAATAAAATATAAGTATTTGTTTTCTATTAAATCTTTTCTAACTTTATCAATTTGTTTTCAAAAATTTTCGATTTCTTCTTTGCTTAAATTTTCATCATTAATGATGAAATTACCATTAGTATCTATTTTTGTTAGTGATCTACTAGCAATTAAGATTGGTCTGATTTTTAAATTCATAATTTTTAAAATTACATCTGTTACTAAGTTATTTTTATCAGAAGTTAATAATATTTGTTTACTTTCATCAAAAGTATTTTTAATACTTTTGATTGCTTCAGAAACTCTTCCTTCGCATTTATTTACTAATATTGAACTTGTCAAAATTATAAAAAAATTTCAGGCAATTTTTGTTGGTTTTTTATTAACTCCACTTTCTGATTTTAGGAATTTTTTAAATAAATTTATATCAACATCTCTAATAAATATTTCTTTAAAATATTTTCTTAATTTTATTTTTAATTCTTTTTTCGTTTCTATGATTTGACTAAAATCATTTGAAGAAAGTATTCTTTTAACTTTGTTTTTTTGTTTATAATTTAATAAAAATTTTAGGCTTTTCTCCCTTTATGTACTATTTTTAAATCTTATCACATAAATGCTGAGAAAAGCCTATCTACGAACTTCTCCCCACATTTTTAAATAAAACATAGCATTACAGTTTCAAAACTAGGTATGTTATTGAATTTATATGCAGCTTCTTTTGCATATAAATGAATATGATGTTTTGCAACTTTGATATGTGTTTTAAATGTTCTTCGTATATGTTTTCATACTGACTCAATTTGGTTGGTATTTACACCAGTTTTTGAAACATAGCCATCTTGATGGTTAACTGTTTCATGCTTAGTGAAAACCGATTTCAAATCGCGATATCCTTTTCAAAAATCAGTATGTACAACACACTTTGAAGAAATGTGGTTTATTGCAAACTGCAAAAGATTTTTACTGTTTGCGTTTTTCAATACTTTCACAATCAGATTGTTGGTTGTTTTTTCATAAATACCAACAATCAAGGTTTTATTCAACAAGGATCTTCCTTGTTTTTTAAACCCCATATGTGAAAGATACATTTCATCCATTTGCACTATGCCTTCAACAATGAATTGAGGTTTTTGTTTAGCAATGGCACTTCGAATTTTATGACCCATTCTTCAAGCTGTTTTCAAGGTCACTCCCAATTCTTTTGCAACATCAGTTGATGGAATTCCATGTTTGGTGTTTATTCATCTAAAAATGAGATAAAACCAAGATATTAAAGGTGTTTGTGACTTTGAAAATATAGTGCCCGTGAGAATACTGAATGTTTGATGACATTTCAAACATCTCATTCTTCTTAAATTAGAAGTATTCAAATTAAAACTAGAACACCTACTACATTTGATTTGTTTCAAACTTGCTATATATGCAAGACATTGTTTTTCAGTTTGAAAAGTATTATTGAACTCATTCAATTTCATTGTTTCCTCCACAAGTACATGTGGGGAGAAGTTCGAAATTTTATTAGTAAAAACATTAAAAGTAAGCAAAATTGTAAAGGTAAGTGCAACTAAATTATTTTTCTATTCAAATATTCGATTGGTGAAAGATAATTTAGTATTTTTCTGGGTCTTTGGTTTAAAGACAATATAAATTTATGAACTTCATTTTTATTAGTTTTTGAAAAAATAAATTTTTTAGGAAATTTTTCTCTAATTAAACCATTAGTATTTTCATTAGTACCTCTTTGTCAAGGTGAATATGGATTTACAAAATAAATTTTCACATCTAACTTTTTTTCAAGTTGTTGTCAATTTGCAAATTCTTTACCACGATCAAAAGTAATAGTTTTAACAATATTTTTAGGAAGAATTGATAAATAATGAATGATATTTTTATTAATAACTTTAGTAGTTTTGTTTTTAACTAACATTGCTAAAGTAAATCGTGATACTCTTTCAACTAAAGTTATTAAACATGATTTACTTTTACCTCTTGATGATACTATAGTATCTCCTTCTCAATGACCAAGAGTTATGCGATCATTAACATTACTATCTCGTTCTTTAATTGATTTACCATTAAATTTACCACGATTTTCTTGAGATCTTCGTTTTTTACCTTTTCTTCTTAAATTTTTACTAGTAACTTTATCAAATAATCCAGAATAAATTCAATTGTAAATTGTTTTAAAGCTGATAGCTCATTGTTTATGAAAATTTTTAATTCTGCCATAAATTTGTTCAGGTGATCAGCCCAATAATAGTTTTTGTTGTATATATTTGACTAAATCTTTATATTTAAACTTATGAAAAATAATATGTGATTTTTTTCTATTTACAGCTTTATTTTGTGCAATTAATGAAAAATAATGATCATTATCTTTATTTCTATTAACTTCTCGAATAATAGTACTAATACTTCGATTAAGATTTTTAGCTATTTCACTAATTTTAACTTTAAATTTCAATTGATTCTCAATATAAATTCTTTCATCTATCCCAATATGTTTATAACTCATATAAAAAATCCTTACTTTTTCTAAACTAAATTTAGCATTATGAAATTTTTATATGAGAATTTTTTGCAATTTTATTTACTTGCACTTACAAGTATAATTCAGCGTAATATAAAAGAAATAAGTAAGCTAGAACCAGAAATAACACCTATTCAACTAAATACTTGATTTTGACTCAATTTAATTTTCCTTTCAAATAACATGAAATATGATGTTGATATTTTATTTTAATTATACATAGACATAATAAAAATTAAATATTTATTAAGTGTATTTTACAAATTTTTGAATATGTATATAAAATAAATAATAAAATTAAAACTTAGATAAAAAAATATTTTTTGTTAAAATATAATTGATTTAATTTGATTTATGAAAGAGGTAATGATTATGAAACAATATTTAGATTTATGTCAATATGTTTTAGAAAAAGGATATAAAAAAGCTGATAGAACAGGCACTGGTACTGTTTCTACTTTTGGTTATCAAATGCGTTTTGATTTACAAAAAAGGTTTTCCCATATTAACTACAAAAAAAAGTTCATTTTGCTTCTATTGTTCATGAGTTATTATGATTTATTGCTGGTGATACTAATATTGAATATTTAGTTAAAAATAATATTAGAATTTGAAATGAGTGACCTTATAAGAAATTTATGGAAAGTAAAAAATATCAAAATGAAACTTTAGAAGAATTTGTTGAAAAAATTAAAACTGATCATCAATTCGCTCTTGAATTTGGTGATTTAGGACCTGTTTATGGTAGACAATGACGTAATTTTAATGGTGTTGATCAGTTGCAGGAGTTAATAGAAAATTTAAAAAACAATCCTTTTTCACGAAGACACATTTTATCAGCATGAAATCCTGCAGAAATTAAAAATATGGCACTACCACCATGTCATACTTTAATTCAATTTTACGTTTCTGATGATAAAAAATTATCTTGTCAATTATATCAACGTAGTGCAGATATTTTTTTAGGAGTTCCTTTTAATATTGCTTCTTATGCATTATTAACAATAATGTTAGCACAAATATGTGGCTATCAGTTAGGAGAATTTATTCACACTTTAGGTGATTCTCATATTTATAGTAATCATTTTTCACAAATTAATGAACAATTAAGTAGAAAACCAAAATCATTACCAATTTTAGTTATTAATAAAAATATTACTAATTTATTTAATTTTAAATTTGAAGATTTTAAATTAGAACAATATGATCCATATCCGTTGATTAGAGGTCAGGTTGCAGTATAATGGTAATTTTAGTTTGAGCAATGACCAAAGAAAAGGTAATTGGTTTTAATAATAAATTGCCCTGAAAAATTAAAGAAGAAATGCAATATTTTCAGAGCATTACTTTAAATAAAAATGTATTAATGGGTTCAAAAACTTTTGAAAGTATTGGCAAACCATTAAAAAATCGTTACAATATAGTTGTTACTAATCATCAAGAACGTTATCAACAATTTCTAAATGATAATAATATTACTTTCACAAATGATATTATTTCATATTTAAAACAATATCAAGGTAATAAAAAAACAGATATTTGTATTATTGGTGGTGCTGAAATTTATAAGCAGGCATGAGATTATGCTGATTATTTATATGTTTCAGTCATTAAAAATTTATATAATGGTGATCTTTTATTTCCTATTAGTAATTTTTCTGATTTTAAATTAATCAAAACAACAGAATTTGCAGAATTTGTGGCGAATGTGTATCAAAGAAAGGAAAAAAATAATAATGAACATTTGAAAAGCAATTTTAACATGACCTTATTTATTACAAACTTATAGTAAATCAGGTTCAATGACAAGAAAGGTATTAAAAGACCCAAGTTTAGTTTCTGAAGCAAAACGATATATTTGATTGAAAAAACGTGTGCGTTATATTAAATGATTATATAATATTAAATTAACCGTTCATAACATTGAGAATTGACCAAAAAGAAAAGGTTGTGTAATGGTTGCCAATCATCAATCAAATTTTGATCCATTATTAGTATTATCGGTAAATGATTATAGTTTATATGCACCTTTAGGTTTTATTGCAAAAGAAGAATTAAAAAAAAGCCATTTGGCACAAAGATTTATTTTTTAATTGATGTTTTATTTATTGATCGTAATAATCCACGAACAGCCGTTACGGCTTTTCAAGAAGCAAAGGAATTAATTAGAATTCCGCGTACAATGATGATTTTTCCAGAAGGAACAAGAAGTCATCAACAAGAAATGCAAGAATTTAAAGCAGGTGCTTTTAATATGGCATATCAATCTTATGTACCAATTATTCCTGTTACTATTATTAATTCTTATCAAATTTTTGATCGAAAATATAAAGGCAAAAAAGATATTCATCTTATTTTTCATAAGCTAATTGAGCCAAGTGAATTTATTAAATTATCTACTAATGTATTATCAAAGCAAGTATTTAATATTATTAAAAAAGGAATTGATGATTTTAGCAATAATAAAATTTAAGTAGTAATAATAAAAGGTTGTTAATTAACAACCTTTTATGATGTTTAAGAGTCAATAATTAATTTCTGATGTGATTTTTGTTTTTTATAATTACGTAAATTTTTTACTGATGTAATTATTAGTGAAGAAGATGTATATCAAATTATTACGATAATTAATCATAGTAGGATATTAATAAATTGTTCTTTATTTAAGCCAAGACCATTTTGTAATAATAAGAATACACTTAAGTAAGCACAAATAACACCAATTGATCCACATAGTGTGAAAGCAATTGCTGGTTTAATTTCATAGTTTTTATCTTTAATAAAACGTGTGCCAGCAACTGGCATTAAAAAAGCTGCAGATCCCATCATAATTGGAAAAGCACATTCAGCGTTAAGACCTAATAAATAAGTAGTTGACATTGCTGGAGCATAAATACCAATGCCTAATGCCATGAAAGCACCAAGGATAAAGAATATACTAATACCAACCAAATATTTTCATCAAATATCAAGACTATTATTATTACCCGCTGTTGGCATAATTCCAATTTGTTTTTGACCTAAAAGCATGATAATTGAAACAATAAATAATAGAATACCAATAAATAGTTGTGATCAACTAAGTTTAATTTTATTTGCGATAATGGCGCCTAAATAGGCACCTAATGTTGCAGCAGAAATTAATGAAACTAGTGTTGGTCATGCTACTTGAATTAAAGCAATAAAAATAATTGCTTCTAAGCAAGTAGGAATACTATGACCAACATTCATAATTCCTAAAATTTTTTATCATTACGTACTTGTTTTGTTAATTTTAATAAAATAATACTTACTGCAAATGAACCAATACCAATTGTGTCACAAAAATCAGCAATAAAACCAATTATTCCTAGTTTTCAAAATCGTTGTTTAAAATTATCTTCAAAATTATGGATATGTTCTTCATCAAAATGTGAATAACTATTTTTTATAAGATATCATGTAAAAATTGCTACTATTATTAACAAAATAGTAATAAAAATAATAGCAACAATTGAGGGTTTTCAAATATTTGTTAAAAATAAAGTAAGTAATAATACAAATAAAGAAATAGGAATTATTAATAAACTATAGTATATTGTTTTTTTATTCATAGTTATGTCCTTTTTTCTTTTAGATTTACTTTATGTTATTTAAGATTTTATCATGAAAAAATCCAAAAAAATATTATTATCTTTTAATTTTTTTATTTCTTTTTTTAAAAATTATATTTTTAAAGAATTTGATTTATCACATTTGTTCTGTAAATTATGATTTTGTAAATCTATAGAATTTATTTGTTCTTTTCAATAATTTGATTCATTAATTATATTTTGTATTTCTAAATGTCCATTTCTAGTAGCTCATGTTAAAGCACTATCACCATTAGCATCTAAATGAGTAATATCTATATCATTTTTTATTAAAGTGTTAACTACATCTAGGTGTCCTTCTTTGGCAGCTCATATTAGAGCATTATTACCATATTTTGTTTTATGATTAATAATATCACTATTTTTTGTTAATAAAGCGTTAATTACTTCTGTGTGTCCGTTTCTGGCAGCTCATATTAAGGCATTTTCACCAACATTATTTTCGCGATTAATATTAATATCATTCTTTATTAAAATTTTTACTATATCTAAGTGTCCATTTTTAGCCGCTATTATTAAAGCAGTATTATTAAATTTAGTTCTATGTAGAATTACATCAGAGTTTATTTTAATTAAAGTATCAACTATTTCCAAATAACCTTTTCTGGCAGCTATTATTAAAGCAGAGTCACCAAGGTTGTTTACATGATTATTAATGTCATTATCTTTTGTTATTAAAACTTTAACTGTTTCTGTGTGTCCGTTTTCAGTAGCTCATATTAGAGCAGTATCACCAAATATATTTGTATCATTAATATAAGCACCACTTTTTAATAAAGTTTTAATTGTATTTACATGCCCATTTTGTGCTGCTGATATTAGAGCGCTATCACCAATTCAATTTTTGTGATTAATAATCTTACTATTTGTTGCTAATAAAACGTTAACTACTTCTGTGTGTCCCTTTTTAGCAGCCATTCTTAAAGCATCATCACCAAAATCATTTATATGGTTAATATTAACGTTATTTTTTAATAAAATTTGAACAATTTTTAAATTACCATGTTCAGCAGCTATTGTTAATGGACTATTATAATGTTCATCTACATAATTAACATCAGCATTATTTTTTAGTAAAGTTTGGGTCAATTCTAAATCATCATGTTTAGCGGCTTTAATTAATTTTTCATTTTTATTAATTTTTATACTTGTATTTAATTTAGATATTTCTTTTAAATTAGACATTTTTTTCTCCTATCAAATTAAAAAACCTATTTATTTTAAAACTAAAATAAATAGGTTAAAAACTTAGAACCTGTTTAGAATCTTTTTAATAAAATTGAAATAAAGGACAGAACAACCATTTGTAAACTAGTATTTAGTTTTCTTTCACAATTTTTTCATAATCTTCTGCATTTTTCTAATCATGCAAAGCTTCGTTCTACAACTCATCTTTTTGGTAGTACTACAAAAGAATGTAATTCATTACGTTTTACAACTTCAACATTTGCATTTATGATTGTTTTGATTGCAGAAGCAAATTTTTCACCAGTATAGCCAGCATCTACTATTATTTTTTGAACTGTAGAAAGATTTTCTTTTTCACTTTTAATCATTATGATAGCACTATTACGATCTGTTTTTTCTGCTGTAGTTATGTAAATTGCATGTGGTAAACCTTGCGTATCAACTGCAATATGACGTTTTATTCCTGAAATCTTTTTACCAGCATCATAACCTTTATTTTCAGTAGTATCTGTATTTTTAACACTTTGCGAATCAATTATACAAAAACTAGTTTTTTCTTTTCGATGATTCTTAATACGAATCTTTTTAACTAATTTTTTTTAAAATTAATTGCAATACACTAGGTTCTTTATCATTGTTTTTACTTCAAATTTGGAAATAATAATCGGACTTCTCCCCACATGTACTTGTGGAGGGAATAATGAAACTGAATGAATTCAACAATGCTTTTCAAACTGAACAGCAATGTCTTGCATATATAGCAAATTTGAAAGAAAACAAATGTATTAGGTGTTTTAGTTTTAATTTGAATACTTCTGATTTAAAAAGAATGAGATGTTTAAAATGTAATCAAACATTTAGCATTCTCACAGGCACCATATTGAACTTGTCAAGAAAAGTGGACAATAAAAGTAACCTTTTATTAAATTTTATAAAATAGCGTTTGTAAGTGTTAAATTTATAGGTATGAAGTAATTATTTGTTGGTTTGGAATGAGCTAATCAATATTCGATTGGACTCATTCCTTTTAATTTTATTTGAGGTCGATAATTATTATAAAAGTAAATATATTTAGGTAAGTTGTCTTGTATTCATTCAATAGTTCTATTTTTTCTTGGAATTTGATATAGAAATTCTGTTTTCATTGTTCCAAATCAAGTTTCAGTAGCACCATTATCACAGGAATTACCTCTTCTAGACATTGAAATTTTTATTTTTAATTCATCACATAAAATTTTATAAGAAGGATTTGTATAGTGAAATCCTTGATCTGATTGTAAAATTCATGAAGTAGGTTTTTGAGCATTAACTCAAGCTTGGATAATGTTTTGGACAACAAATGTCATGTCTAAACTTGCACTTATTTTATAATCTAATATTTCATTATTATGAAAATCTTTAACAATTGATAAATAATATGTTTTACCATTAGTTAATAAATAAGTTATATCAGTACCTAATTTTTCATTTAAATTAGTAGTTGAAAAATCACGTTTTAATAAATTATCATATCTTAAACTTCCTGATTTAGTTCTATAATCAAATTTTTTTATGCGAACCTTAGCTTTTAAACTCATATTTTTCATATATCTATATACAATATGAAATTTTAATTTTAAATTATAAATTTTGTTAATTCATAAAGTTATCATTTTATAACCATAAATTTCTTGAAATTCATAAAAAATATTTTTAATTATATTAGCTAAAAATGTATCTCATTTATTAAATTCATTCATTCCATTCTTAATTCACTTATAATATCCTGATTTTGAAACATTTAATAATCAACATAAATAACTAATCTGATATTTTTTCTTCAATGAGAAAATCACAAAATATTTCTTCTTTTTTGTCGATTTTTCTAAATACTTTTTATATCGTTCATTGCCTCAATATATTCAATTAATTCTTGTTTTGTCATTTCATTAAAATTTAAAGATTTGGGTCGACCTGTTCTTTTGGTTTTTTTAGCACGAATTCCATTGCCATATTCTAAACCTTTTTCACCTAATAATTTATATGCTTTAATTCATTCTTTTATTGATGATCGACCAATACCATACTCTAATGCGGTTTTATCAATTGTTTTAATTTTACTTATTTTTATTATTTTTAACTTTTCTTCTTTTGATAGTCATTTAGCCATAAAAAAATGAACACCTTCCTTAAAGTATTTTTAACACAAAGGTTACAATTCTGTGTCTACTTTATTCTAGATGTTCATATTTTCAAGGTCACAAACATCTTTAACATCTTGGTTTTATCTTATCTTTAGATGAATAAACACCAAACATGGAATTCCATCAACAGATATTGCAAAAGAATTGGGAGTGACTTTGAAAACTGCTTGAAGAATGACTCATAAAATCAGAACACGTATTGCAAAACAAAAACCTCAATTTATTGTTGAAGGTACAGTGCAAATTGATGAAATGTATCTTTCACATATGGGTTTTAAAAAACAAGGAAGATCCTTGGTGAATAAAACCTTGATTGTTGGCATTTATCAAAAAACAACCAATAATTTAACGAACTTCTCCCCACATGTACTTGTGGAGGAAACAATGAAATTGAATGAGTTCAATAATACTTTTCAAACTGAAAAACAATGTCTTGCATATATAGCAAGTTTGAAACAAATCAAATGTAGTAGGTGTTCTAGTTTTAATTTGAATACTTCTAATTTAAGAAGAATGAGATGTTTGAAATGTCATCAAACATTCAGTATTCTCACGGGCACTATATTTTCAAAGTCACAAACACCTTTAATATCTTGGTTTTATCTGATTTTTAGATGAATAAACACCAAACATGGAATTCCATCAACTGATGTTGCAAAAGAATTGGGAGTGACCTTGAAAACAGCTTGAAGAATGGGTCATAAAATCCGAAGTGCCATTGCTAAACAAAAACCTCAATTCATTGTTGAAGGCATAGTGCAAATGGATGAAATGTATCTTTCACATATGGGGTTTAAAAAACAAGGAAGATCCTTGTTGAATAAAACCTTGATTGTTG
The DNA here is from genome assembly GCF_027923845.1 of Spiroplasma ixodetis. GTDB lineage: Bacteria > Bacillota_I > Bacilli_A > Mycoplasmatales > VBWQ01 > Spiroplasma_E > Spiroplasma_E ixodetis_A. The sequence goes on along the minus strand of NZ_AP026933.1, from coordinate 639,721 downwards.
GTATTTATGAAAAAACAACCAACAATCTGATTGTGAAAGTATTGAAAAACGCAAACAGTAAAAATCTTTTGCAGTTTGCAATAAACCACATTTCTTCAAAGTGTGTTGTACATACTGATTTTTGAAAAGGATATCGCGATTTGAAATCGGTTTTCACTAAGCATGAAACAGTTAACCATCAAGATGGCTATGTTTCAAAAACTGGTGTAAATACCAACCAAATTGAGTCAGTATGAAAACATATACGAAGAACATTTAAAACACATATCAAAGTTGCAAAACATCATATTCATTTATATGCAAAAGAAGCTGCATATAAATTCAACAAGATACCTAGTTTTGAAACTGTAATGCTATGTTTGATTTAAAAATGTGGGGAGAAGTCCGTAGATAGGCTTTTCTCAGCATTTATGTGATAAAATTAAAATAGTACATAAAGGGAGAAAAGCCTAATTTAATTGTGAAAGTATTGAAAAACGCAAAGAGTAAAAATCTTTTGCAGTTTGCAAAAAACCACATTTCTTCAAAATGTCTTGTATATACTGATTCTTGAAAAGGATATTGCGATTTTAAATCAGTTTTCACTAAGCATGAAACAGTTAACCATCAAGATGGCTATGTTTCAAAAATTGGTGTAAATACCAACCAAATTGAATCAGTTTGAAAACATATAAGAAGAACATTTAAAACACATATCAAAGTTGCAAAACATCATGTTCATTTATATGCTAAAGAAGCTGCATATAAATTCAACAAGATACCTAGTTTTGAAACTGTAATGCTATGTTTGATTTAAAAATGTGGGGAGAAGTCCGTAGATAGGCTTTTCTCAGCATTTATGTGATAAAATTAAAATAGTACATAAAGGGAGAAAAGCCATAATAATATACAGTTTGTCATTTTGGAAAATTTTTTGGTAACATTCTTCATTGACAACCACTTTTTAATACATATAAAACTGCACAAAACACTTCATATAAATCTAAATTTCTTGGTTTTGTTTTCTTTTTGCTGTTTTCTAAAGTTGATTTTATGTTCTCAAATTGTTCTTTAGTAACATGACTTGGATAATTTTTATGCATATATACCTCTTATTTTAAAATATATAGTAATTTTACCTTATTTTCTAAAAGATTCTAAACAGGTTCTAAGACACGTAATCCTTGTTCATTTAATTTTGTTATTTTTTTATTAACCATTTTCATTAAATCAGAATTTAATGGTATTACTTTATCTTGATAAACTATACGATTACATGTATTAATAACTTCTTCAATTGCACCTTTACAAATTAATTTTTTATTATTTAATTTATCTTCTAAAACAACTGTTAATTTACGACGATTAAAATCAAAAGGAATTTCATCAATTTTTTGATAATAATTACTTATATTTTTTAATTTGTTTTTTTCTCCAAATTCAAGTATTGAATTATCCATTGGATTTTTTATTCCTGTTTGAAAATAACTATGGCTTTTCTCACTTTATGTACTATTTTTAAATCTTATCACATAAATGCTGAGAAAAGCCTATCTACGAACTTCTCCCCACATTTTTAAATAAAACATAGCATTACAGTTTCAAAACTAGGTATGTTATTGAATTTATATGCAGCTTCTTTTGCATATAAATGAATATGATGTTTTGCAACTTTGATATGTGTTTTAAATGTTCTTCGTATATGTTTTCATACTGACTCAATTTGGTTGGTATTTACACCAGTTTTTGAAACATAGCCATCTTGATGGTTAACTGTTTCATGCTTAGTGAAAACCGATTTCAAATCGCGATATCCTTTTCAAAAATCAGTATGTACAACACACTTTGAAGAAATGTGGTTTATTGCAAACTGCAAAAGATTTTTACTGTTTGCGTTTTTCAATACTTTCACAATCAGATTGTTGGTTGTTTTTTCATAAATACCAACAATCAAGGTTTTATTCAACAAGGATCTTCCTTGTTTTTTAAACCCCATATGTGAAAGATACATTTCATCCATTTGCACTATGCCTTCAACAATGAATTGAGGTTTTTGTTTAGCAATGGCACTTCGGATTTTATGACCCATTCTTCAAGCTGTTTTCAAGGTCACTCCCAATTCTTTTGCAACATCAGTTGATGGAATTCCATGTTTGGTGTTTATTCATCTAAAAATGAGATAAAACCAAGATATTAAAGGTGTTTGTGACTTTGAAAATATAGTGCCCGTGAGAATACTGAATGTTTGATGACATTTCAAACATCTCATTCTTCTTAAATTAGAAGTATTCAAATTAAAACTAGAACACCTACTACATTTGATTTGTTTCAAACTTGCTATATATGCAAGACATTGTTTTTCAGTTTGAAAAGTATTATTGAACTCATTCAATTTCATTGTTTCCTCCACAAGTACATGTGGGGAGAAGTTCGATAACTATTTAAATAAATAAACTTAATTAAGTCATTATTTGTTTTATTATCCAATGTTATATGGTTGACTACTTCAATATTATCATTAGTTAAAGTTCCTGTTTTATCAGTACATAAAATATCAATTGCACCTAAATTTTGAATAGCAGCTAGTTGTTTAACAACTACTTTTTGTTTACTCATTTTACTAGCACCTCGCGCTAGATTAGAAGTAACAATCATTGGTAGCATTTCAGGAGTCAAACCAACAGCAACCGAAATTGAAAAAATAAATGCTGCAGGTCAATTGTTTTTTAAAAGACCATTGATAATTAACACAATGGGTACCATTACTAGCATAAAGCAAATTAACATTAAAGTAACGCGTTTAATTCCTTTGGAAAAACTGCTTAATGGACGTTGTTTATTTATTGTATCAGCAATAGTAGCGAAGTAGGTGTTAGTAGCTGTTGCTATAACAATAGCAATTGCACTTCCAGAGACAACACTTGTTCCCATAAAACAAATATTTTGTAAATCAAATAAGTTTTGATATGTAGGATCGTTAATAGCGTGTTTTTCAGCAGGTAGTGATTCTCCTGTTAATGATGATTGATTAATAAATAAATCATTGCTTAATAAAATTTTTAAATCAGCAGGAATTAAATCACCTGGTAATAATTCATTAACATTTATTTCTTGTGCTTGTTTAATTATTTTAATTGAGTTTTCTTTAGTAATTTGATTAATGTTTATATTACGAATAACAGTAGTTGTATTTTTGACCAAAATTGTTAAATGTTTAGTAATAAAAAAGCTCGTATTGATTGAATGTAAATTAGGGTTCCACTTAATAAAATCATAGTTCCAACAATAATAGCGGCAACCAATGAATAAATTGAAGTATCATTTGTTGTAAAATATGAGAATAAATTATAGATAGTAATAATTGCTAAAATTATATTGAATGGTCCAAAATATGCTTTTAAAAATTCTAAAATTCAATTAAATTTTGTATTTTTTAAAGTATTAATACCATATTTTTTTCTTCTTATTTCAATTTGGTCTGTTTTAAGACCAAAATTATGTAAATCTAAATTTTTTAGTAATTGTTTTTGGTTAAAATGTGCAATTTGTTTAATATAATCACCATTTGTGTAAACTAATGGTTTTTTAAAACTAAATTGTAATTTAAAATAAATTTTGTTTAAAAAAATCTTCATAATTTCTTTACCTCCTTATTTTTCTTATTTTAAGACTTTTAAATAAGGATTTAGAAATTTATTAACACGCTAAAAAAATATTTTTTTAGTAAAAATACCAGGAGAATATTTAACTGAATCTTTATTTAAAAGTACACTTTTAAAATTACTAATTTTTAAATTAGTATTATTTTTCTTATTATAAACGGAATCGCTGTCAGTCATGATATCACTCTCCTTTATCCTTTGACATTTTAACATGTTTCTCTTTAAAAAGATAACTTTTTTTAATTTATATAATTTTAAGAAAAAGATGATTACTATAAAATATTCGAATTTATTTTATGTTATTATTAATTAATGTTACGTGTTACTTTAATAATTAAAATAATAGGAGGTAAACATGAATACATTTGTAATAGTTGGTATTATTAGTTTTATGTTATTATTTAAAATTATAAAATGACTTGCTATTTGTATTATTGTTGGTGGTATCATTTTGGCTGCATTATTTTTTGGTTTTGGTATATGGCCATTAGATAATATTCATTTTATTCATTTTACTAATTTTATTAATATTAATAAAAATTAAAATAATAAATAATAATTAGTTTAAATCTTAACTATTAACTATAATATATTTTTGAATAAGAGGTAAAAAATGGAACGAATTAAGCAAGCACAATTTTTAACTAGTGCTATTAAAGAAGAACAATTGCCGCAGGATGAAATTCCTGAATTTTGTTTTGTTGGTCGCAGTAATGTTGGTAAATCAACATTTTTAAATACAATTTGTAATAATGGTAAGTTAGCTAGAGTTTCACAAACACCTGGTAAAACACAAATGCTAAATTTTTTTACAATTAATAATAATATTTGTCGCTTTGTTGATGTTCCTGGCTATGGTTTTGCTAAAGTATCAAATGAAAAAAAAATCCAATTTGCGACAATGATGGATGAATATTTTCAGTCACGAAAAAATTTAAAAGCAGTTTTTTTATTATTAGATTTAAGACATGCACCCAGTAAAGATGATATTGATATGTTGGAATATTTACAACATTATCATTTAAAAATTCATTTAATTGCTACTAAAGTTGATAAAGTGAAAAATAGTCAATTAGTAAAAAATAAAAAATTAATATTATCAACTTTAAAACTTAGCACTAATACTCCTATTATTTTATTTTCTAGTATTAGTAAACAAGGAATTGATTTAGTAATTAGTAAATTAGCAGATGATGTTAATACTAATGAAGTTGAAGTAGAAACTTAATAGTATAATATTTGTTGCTATAAAAAAGATAAAAGTTGTTTAATATGTATATATTTATTAAAAATATCAATATTCAGTATAGAATAGAATAATAATTAAACTTAATATAAGTTTTTAACTCATTATTTTGATAAAAATAAATGAGTTTTTATTTGAAAGGAAGATTAAAAGAAATGCCTATAAAAAATGAAATTTTACAAAATCTTGAAGCAAAATCAGAAGAAAATGTAGAACAAAAACCTACAAAATGAAAAGAATTTAAAACAAAACATCGAACAACCGCAAAAATTATAAAAGTGACTAAAGGTGTTGCTACTGGTGCTGTTGTTGGTGCTTTGTATATTAATCCTATTGCTCAAATAAGCGGTTTAGTTGCTGCTACTGTTGCGGGTGGTGTCAGTGCTGTTAGTAACCGTTCTGAAGAACAATTAGAAACTGATATTATAACTGCTGCTACTAGTGCTGCTGCAATTGCTGGTATTGCCAATGCTGTAATAACACCTGTTTTTATTCCTGTTGGTGCTGGTATTGCTGCTGTTGGTGGTGCTATTATTTTTGGCATAGATGCAGCAAAAAAATTTGATGAAAAACAAAGAAGACAAATTGAAGTTGACAATGATAAGTTTGCAGATAAAAAAACCGCTATAAATAATATAGATTCACAAATTGAAGTAAAAATAGAATCAAAGAAAATGGCCAGTTTATAATGAAATTTTAGATTTAAGGTAGTCTATGTTATAATATAAATATATTACTTTTTAATTACTTTTTAAGGTAATAAATCCCCAATAACATGATTGGGGATTTAGTTTTTTTAATATTTTTTAACATTAAAATATGTATAATTTATTTTTGTATATATTGTGTGTTAAAAAATAATAAAAAAGATTAAAATATTAAAATTTGAGGAGATGAAGTTAATATGAATAATACAAGTGATATAAATGATAATTTTGTTATTAGTAGAGCAGTACTGTCAGATGTTTCATGTACCTCTTGTGCTAGTGTTATCGAAAGACATTTTACTAAAGAAGATGGTATTACTGTTAGTATCAATTTTGCTACTAAAAAAGCACAATTTAGTTATGATCCTAAGTTTTGAAATGAAAAAAAAATTAAAAAAGCAATGCATCATTTAGGATATGAAATTTGTAAGTTTGAAACTGAGATTAAAGATATAAAAACGAGTCACCAAGTTGATATGAAAGATATTACAGATGATCATAGTAGTCATAGTCATAGTAGTGAACAACATCAATCTCATATGTCAGAACAACATCATAATCATCAACATAATGTTAAATTACGTGATTTAATTGAACTTATTATTGGTTGAATATTGTTACTACCATTATTATTAATTATGATACCTAATACTTCATTTTTTGATAGTTTACGTAATCCTTCTGTTCAATTTGCACTAGCAATTCCAATTCAATTTTATTTTGGTCGTAAATTTTATATTGGTATTTATCGAGAATTAATTAAACAAAAATGACCTGGTATGCATACTTTAGTAGCATTAGGAACAACAACGGCATTTATTTTTTCTATTTATTTAATGATAATTAATAAAACCGAACACTTATATTTTCAAGTTAGTGCTTCAATTATTATGATTGTTTTACTTGGTGATTTAATTAGTGCTGTTGCACAGAAAAGGGCTACTAATGGCTTAGAAAGTTTAATGTCATTAAAGCCAAAATCAATCTTAAAATATGATTATAATACCAAAACAGAAACTTTTATTAATATTGAAGATGTACAATTAAATGATATTTTAATTATTCGAAAAGGTGAAAATATTCCTACTGATGGTCAATTAATTAGTGAAGAAGCATTTATTAATGAATCAATGTTAACTGGTGAATTGCAAGTTATTACGAAACAAGTTAACGAAAATTTAATTGGTGGAACTAATAATGTTGGTGATAGTTTTAGGATGAAAGCAACTAAAATTGGTAAAGACACAGTATTAGCAAGTATTATTAAGGCAGTTGAAGATGCACAATCTCAGAAACCAAAATTACAAAAATTGGCTGATAAAATCTCTGGGTGATTTACACCAACTGTTATTTTAATTGCCATTTTAGTTTTTCTTATTCGTTATTTTGCAGTAGGTAATGGTGTGCAAGAATCATTAGAAATTGCAATTGCAACTTTAATAATTGCTTGTCCTTGTGCATTAGGAATTGCAACACCATTAGCAGTTGCTGTTGGAATTAATAAAGCAGCAAAAATAGGAATCATTTATAATAAGGCTAGTGCTTTTGAAAAAATTACTAAGATTGATACCATTTGTTTTGATAAAACAGGAACATTAACTACTGGTAATTTGGTTATTACTAAAATTTATGGTCAAGAAAAACATGTTAATAAGGCAATTGCTATGGAAAAGCATTCAACACATCCTTTGGCTTTAGCTTTTTCTTTATATTCTAATACTAATAATGTTGGACAATCATTGACAATTACCGAGGTTAAAGAACAAATTGGTTTTGGTATTAAAGCAAAATATCAAACTGAAGAATTACAAATTTCATCACTTGAAAATTTACAAAAAGCAAAAATGCCATTTAGTCCATTTCTAAAAACATTTGACTTTGAAACAGTTACTCCTAGCCAGAAAGTATTGGCATTGGCAATTAATAAAGTTGTTACTAATATTTTTATTTTAGAAGATGAATTACAAACAAATGCATTATTAACAATTGAAAAAGTTAAAAAACAAGGAATTGAGGTTATTTTAATTAGTGGTGATAATGAATCACAAACACTTGCTATTGCTAATCGTGTTGGGATAGAAACATCCTTTGCTAATGTTACACCACAAGGTAAATCACAAATTGTTGCTGATTTACAAGCAAAAGGTAAAAAAGTAGCGTTTGTTGGTGATGGTATTAATGATGTTATTGCCTTAGAACAATCTGATTTAGCAATTGCAATGGGCTCTGGTAGTGATATTGCTAAAAAAATTGGTGATATTACTATTCTTGATAATGATATTAGTATTGTTTATAAGGCTATTGTTTTAACTAAAAAAACTAAAAATAATATTTGAATGAATTTTATTTGAGCATTTAGTTATAATATTATCATTATTCCATTAGCTGCTGCCGGATTTATTATTCCACCGTTGGCTGCAATTGCAATGGCTCTTTCTGATATAACTGTTGTTGGAAATTCATTAATTTTTAAATGAAGGAAATATAAATATTAGATAATATATAAATTAATAATAAATAAAAAAGTACTTTAATTTTTTAAAAGGGGGAATTTAAATGGCTAGACAAAATCAAGAAAAAAAAGCAGAGCTTGATCAAAAGATATCTATTTTACAAAAAATGATAGGTATTATAGAAGAAAAAAAATAATGTTGAACCAAAGCCTGATGAAAAGTTGATTAGAATTAATCAACTGATAATTGATGATTATAAGAACAAACTTTCTCTATTAGTAAAAGAAAGAGAAAATAATGATTGAGAAACAATTAATTTAGAAGATATTGATAAACCATCTACAAGTCAAAATAAATGAAGAGGCTTTTTAATAATCTGTGTATCTTTGTTTTACAAAGTTACTAATTTAGATTAATTCTGTCTTCAAATTTTATCATAAAATGAGCAATTGCTGTATTTCAATTTTGAATAGGCAATGTTCATTTTTTTGTTATATTTTCAATTACCAAGTAAAATATTTTGAAAACTGCCATATCATTAGGAAAAACTTTTTTATTTCTGATGATTTTTCGTAATTGACTATTAACAGATTCAATAGCATTTGTAGTATAAATCACTCTTTTGATTTCTACTGGATAACTAATAAAAACCATTAAATTATCTCAATTTTTATATCAAGATTTAGTAATTTGAGGATATTGTTTATTTCATTTACTTTCAAACGATTCTAAAGCTTGCATTGCTTGTTCTTCACTACATGCACTATAAATTGGTTTTAAATCTGCAACTAGACCTTTTCGATGTTTGTATGAAACATATTTTAAACTATTTCTAATTTGATGAACAATGCATAATTGATGTTCTGTTTTAGGATAAACTGATTGTATTGCTTCTGACATGCCTGTTAAATTATCACTACAAGCAATAAGAATATCATTTAAGCCACGATTTTTCATTTCTGTGAAATTAGATAATCAAAACTTAGAACCTTCATTTTCACTAATTCATAATCCTAAAACATCTTTTTTGCCTTCTAAATCAACTCCTAATGCTATATAAACTGATTTGTTAATAATCCGTTTATCTTGTCGTACTTTAACTACTATACAATCAAAATAAACAATAGGATAAATACTTTCTAATGGTCGATTTTGTCATGCTTTAACATCATCAATAACATCATCAGTAATTTGACTAATAACACTTTCACTAATATCAGCACCATGATATAACTCTTGCAACTGCATTCTAATGTCAGATAATGTCATTCCTTTTGCATACAAGGAAAGAACTTGTTGATCAAAACCATCAAATCTTCTTTGCCTTTTAGGAACTATTACAGGAGTAAAATTACTATTGCGATCTCTTGGTACATCAATTTCAATTTTACCTTGTTGAGTTATTAATTTTTTTGAACTTGTACCATTACGAGCATTTTCAGTAGTACTATGTTGATTTTTTTCATATCCTAAATAATTTTGCATTTCAGAATTCAACATTTTTTCAACTAATCTTTTTGTTAATTCTTTATATAAACCGCCAGGTTTAAAAACTGTTGTTAAATCTTTAGTATTTTCTAGTAATAAATCTACTGCTTTTGATATTGGATCATTATTATTAAAGTTATCTTTTTTAGCCATCTGTAACTCACTCTTTCTAGTCATTTAATTATATTTACTAGAATTAATTAAACATAGTTATTTTTGTAAGTTACACAGATTACTAAACATTTCCTAAATGAAGTTTATTAAAAATATAAAAAAAGTTACCTTTCTCTATAACCCTACTAGGTAAGTATTTTGATTATACTTTATCATTGTTGATTTGTAGAGGCTTTTTAATAATCTGTGTATCTTTGTTTTACAAAGTTACTAATTTAGATTAATTCTGTCTTCAAATTTTATCATAAAATGAGCAATTGCTGTATTTCAATTTTGAATAGGCAATGTTCATTTTTTTGTTATATTTTCAATTGCCAAGTAAAATATTTTGAAAACTGCCATATCATTAGGAAAAACTTTTTTATTTCTGATGATTTTTCGTAATTGACTATTAACAGATTCAATAGCATTTGTAGTATAAATCACTCTTTTGATTTCTACTGGATAACTAATAAAAACCATTAAATTATCTCAATTTTTATATCAAGATTTAGTAATTTGAGGATATTGTTTATTTCATTTACTTTCAAACGATTCTAAAGCTTGCATTGCTTGTTCTTCACTACATGCACTATAAATTGGTTTTAAATCTGCAACTAGACCTTTTCGATGTTTGTATGAAACATATTTTAAACTATTTCTAATTTGATGAACAATGCATAATTGATGTTCTGTTTTAGGATAAACTGATTGTATTGCTTCTGACATGCCTGTTAAATTATCACTACAAGCAATAAGAATATCATTTAAGCCACGATTTTTCATTTCTGTGAAATTAGATAATCAAAACTTAGAACCTTCATTTTCACTAATTCATAATCCTAAAACATCTTTTTTGCCTTCTAAATCAACTCCTAATGCTATATAAACTGATTTGTTAATAATCCGTTTATCTTGTCGTACTTTAACTACTATACAATCAAAATAAACAATAGGATAAATACTTTCTAATGGTCGATTTTGTCATGCTTTAACATCATCAATAACATCATCAGTAATTTGACTAATAACACTTTCACTAATATCAGCACCATGATATAACTCTTGCAACTGCATTCTAATGTCAGATAATGTCATTCCTTTTGCATACAAGGAAAGAACTTGTTGATCAAAACCATCAAATCTTCTTTGCCTTTTAGGAACTATTACAGGAGTAAAATTACTATTGCGATCTCTTGGTACATCAATTTCAATTTTACCTTGTTGAGTTATTAATTTTTTTGAACTTGTACCATTACGAGCATTTTCAGTAGTACTATGTTGATTTTTTTCATATCCTAAATAATTTTGCATTTCAGAATTCAACATTTTTTCAACTAATCTTTTTGTTAATTCTTTATATAAACCGCCAGGTTTAAAAACTGTTGTTAAATCTTCAGTATTTTCTAGTAATAAATCTACTGCTTTTGATATTGGATCATTATTATTAAAGTTATCTTTTTTAGCCATCTGTAACTCACTCTTTCTAGTCATTTAATTATATTTACTAGAATTAATTAAACATAGTTATTTTTGTAAGTTACACAGATTACTAAACATTTCCCAATTTTACCTTGTTGAGTTATTAATTTTTTTGAACTTGTACCATTACGAGCATTTTCAGTAGTACTATATTGATTTTTTTCATATCCTAAATAATTTTGCATTTCAGAATTCAACATTTTTTCAACTAATCTTTTTGTTAATTCTTTATATAAACCGCCAGGTTTAAAAACTGTTGTTAAATCTTCAGTATTTTCTAGTAATAAATCTACTGCTTTTGATATTGGATCATTATTATTAAAGTTATCTTTTTTAGCCATCTGTAACTCACTCTTTCTAGTCATTTAATTATATTTACTAGAATTAATTAAACATAGTTATTTTTGTAAGTTACACAGATTACTAAACATTTCCGATTTGTATAGCAATTTTAGTGTTTTTTTAAAATTTCAATATTTTTTTATATTTAAAAGAGTCAGATTTAAAATCTGACTCTTTTAAGCAATTATCTGTCTATCTATTTGTTTTTGGGATTTTCTTCAGCATTAGCTCATAATGCTGCTGCTTTTCCAAAAGCCTCAGTGTGTTTTAATTCTGGGTGTTCTGCTTTAACCTTTGGCAATGTAGTTTTCATAAAAATATTAAAAACAGTAGGTTTTTTTGCTGCCATATTTTCCTTCTCCTTTCACTTTTCTTATATTATTATTATAATATATTTTAATTATTAGTGTGTTAATAAACTATAAGAGTATATTTTTAAAAATATTAAGTTTTTATTTTTTAAAAACATAATTATTAATAATGTATCCAACTCCATGCTCATCATTATTTGGAGCAATAGTTTTACCATATGGTTTTAAAGCAATATTAGCATTTTCCATTACTATTGGATGACCAGATACTTCAAACATTGGTAAATCATTAAATTCATCACCAATCGTTAATGCATCTTTAGTGTCAATATTTAAATGATTACATAATCATTGTAGTGCCGAACCTTTATTAATGTTTTTATTACCAATTGAAAAAACATTTGTATGATATTGAACAATTGTTAAATCTGGAAAGTTAGTTTCAAAACTATTAATGAATTTTGTCATTTCATTAGCCTTTCAATATTTTTCTAAAATAACCATTACTTTTGAGATTGGCATTTTAATATCAGTACTATTAGTTAACTTAATAATTTTAATTTGCAGATTTTCAACTCATGTACTTCAACTATTAGCCGCATGGTTAACATACAAAGTATCAATACTATTAAAATGTAAAATCATTTGTTTATTATATTTGGTTAATCATTCATAAAGTTTAATTGTTATTTCTGAATTTAATTGTTGTAAATAAATTCATTTTTGTTTAGTATATGATCAAATTTCAGCACCATCATTACCAATAATATAACCATCATATTTTTCAGCATTAATCATTTTACCAACACGAATAGCATTTTCACCATATCTACCTGTATTAATTACAACTTTAATATTATTTTTTTGAGCTTTTAAACAAGCATTAAGATTAATTTCACTTAAGGCACTGCCACTATCAAATAAAGTACCATCTACATCAGTAAAAATTATTTTTACCATCAATCATTTCCTGCTTTCTTTTTTTCTATTATTTTATTAATATTATAAAGATAAAATAATAAAATACTATATATTTCCATAGAATAAAATTTCTTAAATTAAAATAAAATATTATGTTTAAAATATAATATTTGCTGAATTATACTTGTAAGAACCTGTTTAGAATCTTTTTAATAAAATTGAAATAAAGGACAGAACAACCATTTGTAAACTAGTATTTAGTTTTCTTTCACAATTTTTTCATAATCTTCTGCATTTTTCTAATCATGCAAAGCTTCGTTCTACAACTCATCTTTTTGGTAGTACTACAAAAGAATGTAATTCATTACGTTTTACAACTTCAACATTTGCATTTATGATTGTTTTGATTGCAGAAGCAAATTTTTCACCAGTATAGCCAGCATCTACTATTATTTTTTGAACTGTAGAAAGATTTTCTTTTTCACTTTTAATCATTATGATAGCACTATTACGATCTGTTTTTTCTGCTGTAGTTATGTAAATTGCATGTGGTAAACCTTGCGTATCAACTGCAATATGACGTTTTATTCCTGAAATCTTTTTACCAGCATCATAACCTTTATTTTCAGTAGTATCTGTATTTTTAACACTTTGCGAATCAATTATACAAAAACTAGTTTTTTCTTTTCGATGATTCTTAATACGAATCTTTTTAACTAATTTTTTTAAAATTAATTGCAATACACTAGGTTCTTTATCATTGTTTTTACTTCAAATTTGGAAATAATAATATACAGTTTGTCATTTTGGAAAATTTTTTGGTAACATTCTTCATTGACAACCACTTTTTAATACATATAAAACTGCACAAAACACTTCATATAAATCTAAATTTCTTGGTTTTGTTTTCTTTTTGCTGTTTTCTAAAGTTGATTTTATGTTCTCAAATTGTTCTTTAGTAACATGACTTGGATAATTTTTATGCATATATACCTCTTATTTTAAAATATATAGTAATTTTACCTTATTTTCTAAAAGATTCTAAACAGGTTCTTAGTGCAAGTAAATAAAATTGCAAAAAATTCTCATATAAAAATTTCATAATGCTAAATTTAGTTTAGAAAAAGTAAGGAGTTTTTATATGAGTTATAAACATATTGGGATAGATGAAAGAATTTATATTGAGAATCAATTGAAATTTAAAGTTAAAATTAGTGAAATAGCTAAAAATCTTAATCGAAGTATTAGTACTATTATTCAAGAAGTTAATAGAAATAAAGATAATGATCATTATTTTTCATTAATTGCACAAAATAAAGCTGTAAATAGAAAAAAATCACATATTATTTTTCATAAGTTTAAATATAAAGATTTAGTCAAATATATACAACAAAAACTATTATTGGGCTGATCACCTGAACAAATTTATGGCAGAATTAAAAATTTTCATAAACAATGAGCTATCAGCTTTAAAACAATTTACAATTGAATTTATTCTGGATTATTTGATAAAGTTACTAGTAAAAATTTAAGAAGAAAAGGTAAAAAACGAAGATCTCAAGAAAATCGTGGTAAATTTAATGGTAAATCAATTAAAGAACGAGATAATAATGTTAATGATCGCATAACTCTTGGTCATTGAGAAGGAGATACTATAGTATCATCAAGAGGTAAAAGTAAATCATGTTTAATAACTTTAGTTGAAAGAGTATCACGATTTACTTTAGCAATGTTAGTTAAAAACAAAACTACTAAAGTTATTGCAAAATTGTAAAGGTAAGTGCAACTAAATTATTTTTCTATTCAAATATTCGATTGGTGAAAGATAATTTAGTATTTTTCTGGGTCTTTGGTTTAAAGACAATATAAATTTATGAACTTCATTTTTATTAGTTTTTGAAAAAATAAATTTTTTAGGAAATTTTTCTCTAATTAAACCATTAGTATTTTCATTAGTACCTCTTTGTCAAGGTGAATATGGATTTGCAAAATAAATTTTCACATCTAACTTTTTTCAAGTTGTTGTCAATTTGCAAATTCTTTACCACGATCAAAAGTAATAGTTTTAACAATATTTTTAGGAAGAATTGATAAATAATGAATGATATTTTTATTAATAACTTTAGTAGTTTTGTTTTTAACTAACATTGCTAAAGTAAATCGTGATACTCTTTCAACTAAAGTTATTAAACATGATTTACTTTTACCTCTTGATGATACTATAGTATCTCCTTCTCAATGACCAAGAGTTATGCGATCATTAACATTATTATCTCGTTCTTTAATTGATTTACCATTAAATTTACCACGATTTTCTTGAGATCTTCGTTTTTTACCTTTTCTTCTTAAATTTTTACTAGTAACTTTATCAAATAATCCAGAATAAATTCAATTGTAAATTGTTTTAAAGCTGATAGCTCATTGTTTATGAAAATTTTTAATTCTGCCATAAATTTGTTCAGGTGATCAGCCCAATAATAGTTTTTGTTGTATATATTTGACTAAATCTTTATATTTAAACTTATGAAAAATAATATGTGATTTTTTTCTATTTACAGCTTTATTTTGTGCAATTAATGAAAAATAATGATCATTATCTTTATTTCTATTAACTTCTTGAATAATAGTACTAATACTTCGATTAAGATTTTTAGCTATTTCACTAATTTTAACTTTAAATTTCAATTGATTCTCAATATAAATTCTTTCATCTATCCCAATATGTTTATAACTCATATAAAAACTCCTTACTTTTTCTAAACTAAATTTAGCATTATGAAATTTTTATATGAGAATTTTTTGCAATTTTATTTACTTGCACTTACAAGTATAATTCAGCGTCATTTTGGAAAATTTTTTGGTAACATTCTTCATTGACAACCACTTTTTAATACATATAAAACTGCACAAAACACTTCATATAAATCTAAATTTCTTGGTTTTGTTTTCTTTTTGCTGTTTTCTAAAGTTGATTTTATGTTCTCAAATTGTTCTTTAGTAACATGACTTGGATAATTTTTATGCATATATACCTCTTATTTTAAAATATATAGTAATTTTACCTTATTTTCTAAAAGATTCTAAACAGGTTCTAATATAGTTTATTAAAATACAATTCTATTTTTATGTTTAAAAATAATTTGTTTAAAATATAAAAAATATGCTAAAATATATAGGCTTAATTTAATGAAAATAAGCAACACATTTGTGAATTCATTGCCTAGTGCTTTTTAATTAAAAAGTGGCCAATGTTAGAAATAAATGGAAGAAAAACAAATTAGAAGGAGACAATATGTCAGTTGTAACACGTGAACAACTCCTTGAAGCGGGAGTTCAGTTTGGTCACCAAACTAAAAGATGAGATCCAAAGATGCGTAAATATATTTTTGGTCAAAGAAATGGTATTCATATTATTGATTTACAAAAATCAATGCGTAAATTAGATGAAGCTTGTCACTTTGTTAAAGAAACTAGTGAAAATGGTGGTAAAGTTTTATTTGTAGGTACAAAAAACAAGCCAAAGAAGCTGTGCAAGAACTTGCAATTAGTTGTAATTCATCTTATGTAACAGAACGTTGATTAGGTGGTAATTTAACTAATTTTAAAACTATTAAATCAAGTATTAAAAAGTTAATTGATATTGAAAATAAAGAAAAAAGTGGAGAAATTAAACTTTTAACAAAAAAAGAGCAAATGCTAGTAATTAAAGAAAAAGCGCGTTTAGAACGTAATCTTGGTGGTATTAGAAATATGTATAAATTACCAGAAGCTATTTTTGTTACTGATACTATTACTAATAAAATTGCTGTCGAAGAAGCAGTTAAACTTGGTATCAAAATTATTGCGATTTGTGATAGTAATTCAAATCCAGATAATATTGATTATATTATTCCTGGTAATGATGATGCTACAAAATCAATTACTTTAATTACAAAGAAAATTGCTGAAGCTATTAATGAAGGACAAAGTGTAAAACCAGTTATTGATAAAAAGAAATAGTAGTAGAAGAAACTACTAGTCTTGATCAAAATAAAACTGAAAATGGAATTGAAAAAATAAAGAATAAAGGAGAATAGTTTATATGTCAGAAGTTAAAGTAGATGTTAAATTATTGAAAAAATTAAGAGATACAACCGATTTACCAATTACTGATTGTAAAGAAGCTTTGATGGAAAAAAATAATATTTTTGAAGCAGCACTTTCCTATTAAAAATTAAAGGTTTAGCAAAAGCAGAGAAAAAAGTATTAATAAAGCCACTGAAGGGGTTACTAAAGTTGTTATTAGTGGTAATAATGCAATTATTGCTGAATTAAATTGTCAAACTGAACAAGTTGCTGATTTAGAAGATTTTAATGATTTATTTACTAAGATTTTAGAAACAATTTTAAAACATCAACCTAAAACTATTGAAGAAGCTTTAATGTTAAAAGCTGATGGAAGTAGTGAAAGTTTAAATGATGAGATAAGATTTGCTATCGCTAAATTAGGTGAAAATATTGTTTTAAATCGTTTTCAATATTTAAGTAAAAATAGTGATGAAGTTTTTGGTTCATATGTCCATGGTGGTGGTAAATATAGTGGTTTAGTTATTATCAAAGGTGTTGATAAGGAAAGTGATATTCCAAATAATGTTGCTATGCAATTAGTATCAGCAGATGCTAAATATATTAATATTGATCACATACCCGCAACAGTTCGTGATAAAGAATTATGAATTATTAGTGAAAAAACAAAAGAAGAAGAAAAATTGAAAGCAAAAAAACGTCCTGATAATATTCTTGAAAATATTATAAGAGGTCGTTTTGAAAAACTATTATCTGAATTAACTATTGTTGATCAACTTTATATTAAAGATAATACAATTAAGGTTAAAGAGTATTTAACTAAAAATCATGCTACAATTATAGATATGATACGTTATCAATTAGGTGAAAAAATTGATAGTTCTGCCAAATAAACATTTAGGAGGTAAATAAAGTGAATTTTCAAATTATATATTATATTGCATTAGTAATGTTTATATTATTATTAGTTATTCTTGTTTGAGGATGATATAGTTTTAATAAACCAAAAACAACTATTAAATTTTTGAATTTAAAATTATTAGTAGCAACATTAATAGTTGGGGTAATTGGTTTAGTTATCTCGATTGTTCCAATTGGAATGCAAGTTTGAACATTTGAACCAGAATATATTAAATCTGATCCTGCTTTTTTAAGTTTATTAATAGTAGAGTATATATTTTTAGTTATCATGTTAGGATTAGCATATATTTTTAGTTTTGATTTTGGTATCGCAGTTGATGAACATAATATTTATTTCTTTGGACAAAGCGTTAATACTAGTAAAATTGTTGCATTGGAACAAAAGAAAAATGTTTTAAAAATTGTTTATGAACAGGGTATTAAAAAAATTAAAAAACGTTTAACAATTATTACTCCACAAGCACAACTTTTTGTTAAAGATCATTTAGCACAAAAAGTTATTGCTAACGTTGAATTAGAAACTGTCGCTGAAAGCGCAAATAATGATTCATTATCTAGTGATAACAGTAAATAAATAAGAAGCCACAAAGCAATCTGTGGCTTTTTATAATATTAAATTTAAGGAGGATTATCAAAAATGGAACAATTTAAATATAAACGAATATTATTAAAAATTAGTGGTGAAGCTTTAGGTGATGGTAGTAATGAATTATATAATAATGAAAGTATTGATAATGTTTGTCAACAAATTCAAACCCTAGTTAAGGCAAAAGTAGAAGTTGGTTTAGTAATTGGTGGTGGTAATATTTGACGTGGTGCTAAACAAGGAGAAAAGATTGGTTTAAAAAGAATTAATGCTGATTATATGGGAATGTTAGCAACTATTATGAATGCTTTGGTAATTGAATCAAAGTTAAAAGCTCTTAACGTAAAAGTTATTGTGCAAACATCATTAGAGATTAATCAAGTTGCTGAACCTTTTTATTACAAAAAAGCTATTAGTAGTTTTGAAAAAGGCTATGTTTGTATTTTTGCTGGTGGTACTGGTTCACCGTACTTTACAACGGATACTGCAGCAGCACTTCGTGCTACTGAAATTAATGCGGATATATTATTAATGGCAAAAAATGGCGTTGATGGTGTTTATGATAAAGATCCAAATATTAACAAAAATGCTATTCGTTATTCACATTTATCATATCAAGATATTACTAATAAACAATTAAAAGTAATGGATTTAACTGCTTCAACAATGTGCATGGAAGCTAACTTGAAAATTATGGTATTTGATATTAAGGTTGAAAATAATATCATTAAAGCAGTACAAAATAAAGCAATTGCAACTATTATTAGCAATCAAAATTAACAAATTAAAGGAGAGAAGATAATATGAAACTATTAGATTTTATTTTATCTATTTTACAAAAAAGCAAAACATCAATCAGAATTTTATTTCCAGAAGGTGATAATGAAAAAGTACAGGCAGTAGCTTTAAAAATTATTAATGATAATTCACCTGTTAAAAATTTTATTACACCAGTTTTATTATTTAATAATGATAAAGAAATTCCTAGTAATATTAAAAATTCTAATATTAAAACATTATCTATTGAAGAAAATCAAGTAACAAATTTTACTAATCAATTATATGAATTAAGAAAAGCAAAGGGTTTAACTTTAGAAGCAGCTAATAAATTGGTATTAAGTCGTAATTACTATGGAATGATGTTATTAAATAATAAAGAAGTTAATGGTTTTGTTGGTGGTATTACTTTTACTACTGCTGATATTTTACGTCCGGCTTTACAAATTATTGGACCAAAAGCAGGTACTAAAACTGTTTCAAGTACATTTATTATGAATAAAAATGAAGAAATATTTTTATTTAGTGATGGTTCAATTAATTTAAATCCAACAGCTGAACAATTAGCAGATATTGCAAAATCTACAATTCACTTTGGCGAACTTTTAGAATTTAATCCAATTAAATTAGCAATGTTATCTTATTCTACTAATACTAGTGGTAGTGGTGAAAGTGTTGATAAAGTACGTAATGCTACTAACTTTGTTCAGCATTTAAAATTAAAGAATGTGCAAGTAGCAGGACCAATTCAATTTGATGCTGCTTGAAATCAAGAAGTGCGAAATAAAAAATTCCCAGAATTAACAATTAAAAATCATTGTAATGCATTTATTTTCCCAACTTTAGATGCTGCTAATATTGGTTATAAAATTGCCCAAAGATTAGGTGATTATAAAGCTATTGGTCCTATTGTTTTGGGTTTAAATCAGCCAGTTAATGATCTTTCTCGTGGTGCTACTATTTATGACATTTATTACACAGCATTGATCACTGCTATTCAAACATTAATTAAGAATTAATAAGGAGATAAAACAAATATGTCAGAACAAAATAAAATTTTAGTTATTAATGCTGGAAGTAGTTCTATTAAATTTCAACTTTTTAATGCTATTAATAATGATAAACAACCTCATTTTACTATTCTTTGTAAAGGTTTAGTTGAAAGGATAGCTATTAAAAATAGTAATTTTATTATTGAAATTGCTAATGGTGATAACTTTATTAAACATGAAGTAACGAAAGATATTGCCGATCATGTTATAGGAGCACAAACAGTTATTGATGCATTAATTGAGTATAAGGTCATTAATAATTTTGATGATATTAAACGAATTGGTCATCGTATGGTTCACGGTGGTCAAAAATTTAATAACTCAATTGTTATTGATGAGAAAGTCATTGCTGGTATCAAAGCATGTATTCCATTAGCACCATTACATAATCCACCAGCTTTAAAAGGATTATCATCTTTTCAAAAATTAGTTCCACATGCTAAACATGTGGCAGTATTTGATACTTCATTTCATAGTACTATTCCTGAAGAAAAATATCTTTACTCAGTTCCATATGATTGATATAAAACATATGAGGTAAGAAGATATGGTTTTCATGGTACTAGTTATCGTTATATTTTAGATAAATTAACTAATATTTTAAATAAACCAAAAGATAAGATTAATGCTATTATTTGTCATTTAGGTAATGGTGCTAGTATTTGTGCTATTAAAAATGGTAAAAGTTTTAATACTAGCATGGGATTAACACCATTAGATGGTTTAATTATGGGTTCTAGAAGTGGTATCATTGACCCTTCTATTCATGGTTATATGTGTAATGTTAAAGCAGAAGCAACTATTGAAACTATTACTAATGATTTAAATAAAAGTTCAGGTTTATTAGGAATTAGTGGACATTCTTCTGATTTACGTGATGTTCTTGCAAGTAGTAATGATAAAAACCATAAATATCATTTACAATCACAATTAGCAATAAAAATGTTTGTTCAAAGAATTGCTAATTATATTGTTCAATATGGTAATGATTTAGATAGTAATATTGATGCATTAGTATTTACAGCAGGTATTGGTGAAAATTCTGCAATTATTCGTCAATTAGTTATTGAGGAAATTAAAGTGTTTACTTTAAAATTAGTAACTAATAAAAATAATGATAAGTATAATGATTACTTAGAAATTAGTGATAAACAATCAGAAGTTCCTATTTTTAAAATTAGAACAAATGAAGAATTAATGATTTGTCAAGATACATATAATTTATTAAAAAATATTTAAAAAATGAAAAAAATATATTAAGGTTTTTTGTTTTGATATATAATGTTTAAATTAAGTGAAAATACTTAATAATTATCAAATTTTAATTAAAAATAAATACTTTAAAGATTCAAGGAGAAAAAAGTATGACATATAAAGACATTAAAGAAAAGAAAATTTTTAAAATTTTTGAAAAAGATGAAATTGAAAATTTTGATAAAAGCATGATAAATAAAATAAATAATTATGACAAAAAAAATAAACAAACTAATAAGCCGTTCTTAAATAATAATTGAGATACTTGTCGTGGCTTATTAGAAATTAATAAATATCATCATGATCATGATAGAAGTAGTCCATCAGCAATGGCAATTTTAGTTTCTTAAAATTATTGTTATATTGATTTACTGAACAAAGAAAGAGTTGTAACTATTAAATAAAAAGTGATAAAATAATGTATATATTTGTATTTATTTGTATTTGTGATTACACAATAAAAGAAATTGAAAAAAAGTAATAAGTAAGAGAGGATTTTAGCATGGAAAGAAAACAAAAGATAGTTGTTATAGGTGTTAATCATGCCGGAACAACAGCATTAAAGGCAATTATGAGGTCTAATCCAAATAGTGAAGTAGTAGCATATGATCGTAATGATAATATTTCATTTTTAGGATGTGGAATTGCGCTTTGAGTTGGTAAAGAATTTACAGATCCAAAAGGATTATTTTATGCCACAATTGAAAAGTTAAGAGCATTAGGTGTTAAAATTAAAGAAAAACATGAAATGATTAAATATGATAGTAAAGCAAAAACTGTTACTATTAAAAATTTAGATACTAATGAAGTATTTATTGAAAGTTATGATAAGTTAGTATTAGGAATTGGTTCATGACCAATCTTAAATCCAGGTGGTAAAGAAATTCTTGGTTTAATTGCTCATAAAGATGGTACGATTGTTAAAGATACTTTAAATGGTGTTAAATTAACAAATGGCATTCATTTATCAAAACTATACCAACATGCTCAAGAAATTATTTCTGATTTGAGTAAACCGGAAGTAAAAAAAGTAGTAGTAATTGGTGCAGGTTATATTGGTATTGAATTAGTAGAAGCTTTTTATAAAGATAAAAAAGAAGTTACTTTAATTGATTTTGAAAATCGTATTATGCCTCGTTATTATGATGAAGAATTTACAAATGATGTTGAAGCAGATATGAAAAAAGTAGGAGTAAAATTACAATTAGGAGAAACTTTACAAGAATTTATTATTAAAGATGATAAAGTGAGTGAAGTAAAAACTAATAAAGGAACATATAAAGCTGATTTAGTAATTATGGCTGTTGGTTTTTTACCAAATACTGCTATCTTGAAAGATGAGAATGGTAAAGTTCAACTTAACTTAGATCCTCGTGGTGCAATTGAAGTTAATGAATATTTTCAAACTTCAGATCCTAATGTTTATGCAATTGGTGATTGTATTAATATTCGTTCAAATGCTTGAAATAAAAATGTTAATATTGCCTTAGCAACTAATGCTGTACGTAGTGGTTTAATTGCTGGATTAAATGTTGCAAAAACAGATCCTAAAACAAGAATCGCCTTTCCTGGTGTTCAAGGAACAAATGCAATTGCTGTTTTTGGTTGAAAGTTATCTGCTACTGGTTTATCAGAAGTTTCTGCAAAAGCAATTTTAGGTTCTAATAATGTAGAAGTATATTTTTATCAAGATACAGTGTTTCCACCTTTTATGAGTGAAAATCATGAAGTAAAAATTAAAATTATATGAGAAAAGAGTTCTCGTCGTATTGTTGGAGCTGAAATTGGTTCAACTCATGATCATACAGAAACAATTGCAATGTTTTCATTAGCAATATTGAAAAAGGTTACTATTGATGAAATTCCATTAATTGATATGTATTTTTTACCACACTTTAATAAGCCTTATAACTTTGTTACTGCGGCAGCACTTTTAGCAACAGGAATTTTAACAAAAGAAGATGTTACATATCCAGATCCATATTTAAAAGGTAAGAAAAAATAGATTGCCTTATCAAATTAATTTTGAAAGGAATAAAATATAATGGTTAGTAATGAAAAATATTTAAAACTTAGAGCAAGAATGACTTCACCAGTTAAAGAAAGTAAATATAAAATTGCTTGATGATTAAAAATTATTTTGATATTTACTTTTCCATTATGGATTATTCCTTTTTTAATTACTAATTTTTTTATTGGTTTAATGATGCGAAATGTTATGGAAAATTTTCAACGAATTGGACGAAGTACTAATCCAAATTTTGATAAAATTGATCTTAATACTTTGAATTTTTATAATCGAGATATGGAATTACAAAATTCTCTACAACTAATGATTGATGATAGTAATTGGGATATGATGGAAGCACAAGATATGACGATAACTACTTATGATAATCGCTTGTTATCAGCTTTTTTCATTAATAATCATCAATCTAATAAAAATCATAAATGAATAATTGCAACTCATGGTTGACAACAAAATCGCTATAGCATTTTATATTTAGTTAAACATTTTTATGAGCAGGGATATAGTATTGTTACTTATGATACAAGAGGTCATGGTAGTAATAATATTCATGATGCAATTACTTTTGGCAATAAAGAAGCAGATGATTTATATGCTGTTATTTTAAGTCTTAATAATTATTTAACAGAAACAGATTTTAAACAACCCCCCAATATTACTTTAATTGGTAATAGTATGGGTGCTAGTACTGTTTTGGAAACAATATCTCGATTTGATACTGGTAAATTTGGTGTTAAATGTGCAATTTCTGATTGTGGATTTGATAGTTTTAGTCATATTATTAAAATTATGGGTAAACAATACTTTAACCTTCATTGATTTTGATTTTATTATGGTGTTAAATTTTTCTTTAGGTTAAAAGATAAATTTAATATTAATAGTATTGATCCTATTAATAAATTAAAATATTGTTCTTCAATTCCTGTATTATTTATTCATGGTAATGATGATGAAACTGTACCAGCAACAATGGCACAAAAAATGTATGAAGAGAAAATAAATTATGAAGAAGAAACAATAAGTGAATTATTAATTATGCCATTTGCTAAACATATAAGAGCCGTCACTACCGATTATGATACATATTGCAAAACTACTTTAAAATTTGTTAATAAATGAACAAATTTTAAAACTGAAGATAAAGGAGATTAAATTAATAATGATTTATTATATTAATAATAGCAAAGACCCATATTTTAATTTAGCAGCCGAAGAATATTTGATTACTAATCCTTATATAACTGATGAAATCTTATTATTATGACAAAATAATAATACTATTGTTGTTGGTAAAAACCAAAATACAATTGAAGAAATTAATAATGAATATGTAAGAGCAAAAAAAGTTAATGTTGTACGAAGATTATCTGGTGGTGGAGCTGTTTATCAAGATTTAGGAAATTTAAATTTTACTTTTATTTTTGATAAAAATAAAGATAATGCTCGTAATTATGCTCTTTTTACAAAACCAATAGTTAATGTTTTACAAAGTCTAGGTTTAAATGCTCAATTTAGTGGTAAAAATGATATTTTAGTTGATGATAAAAAAATATCGGGTAATGCCCAATATACATATAAAAATCGAATTTTACATCATGGTACTATTCTTTTTAATATTGATATGCAAATGTTACCAAAAGTATTAAAACCTGATTTGGATAAATTAAAATCAAAAGGTATTAAATCAGTACAAGCACGAGTAACAAATATTTTACCATTATTAAATCCACCAATAACAATTGAAGAATTTCAAAATTTAATTATTGAACAATTAAAAAGTACAAAAAATACAAAGATTATGGAATTTTCTGAAAAAATGATTGCTGATATTGAATTATTAGCAAATACTAAATATCAAACTTGAGATTGAGTTTATGGTAAATCTCCAGATTTTGATTTAAAGCATAAAACACTTTTTCCTAGTAAAGGAACTATTCACCTTTGAATGAATGTTAAGGCAGGAATTATTGAAAATATTAAAATATATGGTGATTTCCTAGGCTCAGCAGGTACTACTAGTTTAGAAAAAAAACTAGAAAAACAAAAATATAATTTAGCAACTATTACTAATATCATTGAAAATGCTAATATTAATGAAATTTTTGGTGAAAATTTTCTTGTTGAAGAAATCATAAAAAGTATAATAAAATAATGAATAAAATTCTTATTTATGATATTCTTACTTTTATAACTAATATTAAAGAGGAAATATGAAGAAATATTTATGGATTTTATTTATAATGTTTATTTTTATAACACCAATTAGCAATGTTATTACATTTTTAGTAAATAATAGTTTTGATCAAACAAATAGTATAAATGATATTCTTTATCCAACACGTGGTTGACCAAAAAAAGATAGAAATCAATTAAATGTTTGACAATTTTTATATCAAGATGCTATTGATAAAGTAGGTAAAACTAATGATGATATTGTTAATGGTTTTAATAATTTTTATCTTGCTGAATTTGATAAATACCGTGATTCAGCAAGATAAAAATGCTGGTAAACCTGGCTATGATGAAATTGGTATACCAACAGCAGATATTAATGATTATATTAATAATAAAATTATTCATTCACAATCAATGCAAATATACATGGCCTTAACATTGCGAACATATTTTATTGAGTTTACTATTAATAAAATTAATGATCCAAGTAGTAATTATATTAATGCAAATGAATATTTAAACTTATGAGTTATGAAGTATTTTGAAGCTGGTTTTTATTTTCAATGAGTAAAAATTTGAATTCAAGATTTAGGTAGAACAATTGAAAAATCAATTGATATTGATTTTTATACTTTTGATAAATATGTGGAACGAAATAACAAAGGTGAATATATGTGAAATAAACCACCCATTGCCAATACAGTAAAGCCACTATTAATTTTGGATTCTGATATGAAAAAAATGTTTAATCAATTATATGAAGAAATTTTAAATAATAATTTACAAGGAAAATAAAAATGATTATTCTAGAAAATATAAGTAAAAATTATGGTAAAAATTAGGTTTTAAAAAATATATTAAAAATGAAGAAGGCAAAGGATTAATTGATGTTTTTGAGTTAAATGATATTTTGAAAAAAGAAATTTCTTTACTTTCGGGTGGTCAAAGACAAAGATTTAATTGTTTTTTATCAATTTTAAATGATCCTGAAATTTTAATTTTAGATGAGTTAGTTACTGGTTTAGATTTAAAAATGCAAATTAAACTTGTTAATTTTATTAAGTCATGAAAAGAAATTAAAAAAATTAATTTATTAAGGCTTTTCTCCCTTTATGTACTATTTTTAAATCTTATCACATAAATGCTGAGAAAAGCCTATCTACGAACTTCTCCCCACATTTTTAAATAAAACATAGCATTACAGTTTCAAAACTAGGTATGTTATTGAATTTATATGCAGCTTCTTTTGCATATAAATGAATATGATGTTTTGCAACTTTGATATGTGTTTTAAATGTTCTTCGTATATGTTTTCATACTGACTCAATTTGGTTGGTATTTACACCAGTTTTTGAAACATAGCCATCTTGATGGTTAACTGTTTCATGCTTAGTGAAAACTGATTTAAAATCGCAATATCCTTTTCAAGAATCAGTATATACAAGACATTTTGAAGAAATGTGGTTTTTTGCAAACTGCAAAAGATTTTTACTGTTTGCGTTTTTCAATACTTTCACAATTAAATTATTGGTTGTTTTTTGATAAATGCCAACAATCAAGGTTTTATTCACCAAGGATCTTCCTTGTTTTTTAAAACCCATATGTGAAAGATACATTTCATCAATTTGCACTGTACCTTCAACAATAAATTGAGGTTTTTGTTTTGCAATACGTGTTCTGATTTTATGAGTCATTCTTCAAGCTGTTTTCAAGGTCACTCCCAATTCTTTTGCAATATCTGTTGATGGAATTCCATGTTTGGTGTTTATTCATCTAAAGATAAGATAAAATCAAGATGTTAAAGATGTTTGTGACCTTGAAAATATGGTGCCTGTGAGAATGCTAAATGTTTGATTACATTTTAAACATCTCATTCTTTTTAAATCAGAAGTATTCAAATTAAAACTAAAACACCTAATACATTTGTTTTCTTTTAAATTTGCTATATATGCAAGACATTGCTGTTCAGTTTGAAAAGCATTGTTGAATTCATTCAGTTTCATTATTCCCTCCACAAGTACATGTGGGGAGAAGTCCGTATCCTTTTCAAAAATCAGTATGTACAACACACTTTGAAGAAATGTGGTTTATTGCAAACTGCAAAAGATTTTTACTGTTTGCGTTTTTCAATACTTTCACAATCAGATTGTTGGTTGTTTTTTCATAAATACCAACAATCAAGGTTTTATTCAACAAGGATCTTCCTTGTTTTTTAAACCCCATATGTGAAAGATACATTTCATCCATTTGCACTATGCCTTCAACAATGAATTGAGGTTTTTGTTTAGCAATGGCACTTCGGATTTTATGTCCCATTCTTCAAGCTGTTTTCAAGGTCACTCCCAATTCTTTTGCAACATCAGTTGATGGAATTCCATGTTTGGTGTTTATTCATCTAAAAATGAGATAAAACCAAGATATTAAAGGTGTTTGTGACTTTGAAAATATAGTGCCCGTGAGAATACTGAATGTTTGATGACATTTCAAACATCTCATTCTTCTTAAATTAGAAGTATTCAAATTAAAACTAGAACACCTACTACATTTGATTTGTTTCAAACTTGCTATATATGCAAGACATTGTTTTTCAGTTTGAAAAGTATTATTGAACTCATTCAATTTCATTGTTTCCTCCACAAGTACATGTGGGGAGAAGTTCGTTTATTAATTGTTTCACACACACCAGAAGAAGTTGAATTACTTTGTGATCGGGTAGTAATTTTAAAAAATGGTGAAATTTATCAAGACCAAAGTATTGATGCAATTATAAAAAAATATGGTAGTTTACGTAAAATGATGGTGGAGTATTATCAAAATGAAGTTAATGGTAACTAAAGAATTATTCAAACAAAGTACTGTTTCTAAATTTTCAAGACTTTTTTCTTTAATTTCAAAAGTAATTTTTGTAAATCCTAGAACTTACATTTTTGTATTTTTATTAGGTTTTTTAATTTCTGCATTATCATCATGATTATGAAATAATTATAGTTACTATCAAATTTTACCTCCCATTTTGTTAAATTTTTTATCAATATCAGTTTTTATTTCATCTTTTTATTTAGGAATATTTATGATTGAGTGGCGAAAGAAAAACTTTTTAAAAAGCGGACTTCTCCCCACATGTACTTGTGGAGGGAATAATGAAACTGAATGAATTCAACAATGCTTTTCAAACTGAACAGCAATGTCTTGCATATATAGCAAATTTGAAAGAAAACAAATGTATTAGGTGTTTTAGTTTTAATTTGAATACTTCTGATTTAAAAAGAATGAGATGTTTAAAATGTAATCAAACATTTAGCATTCTCACAGGCACCATATTTTCAAGGTCACAAACATCTTTAACATCTTGGTTTTATCTTATCTTTAGATGAATAAACACCAAACATGCAATTCCATCAACAGATATTGCAAAAGAATTGGGAGTGACTTTGAAAACTGCTTGAAGAATGACTCATAAAATCAGAACACGTATTGCAAAACAAAAACCTCAATTTATTGTTGAAGGTACAGTGCAAATTGATGAAATGTATCTTTCACATATGGGTTTTAAAAAACAAGGAAGATCCTTGGTGAATAAAACCTTGATTGTTGGCATTTATCAAAAAACAACCAATAATTTAATTGTGAAAGTATTGAAAAACGCAAACAGTAAAAATCTTTTGCAGTTTGCAAAAAACCACATTTCTTCAAAATGTCTTGTATATACTGATTCTTGAAAAGGATATTGCGATTTTAAATCAGTTTTCACTAAGCATGAAACAGTTAACCATCAAGATGGCTATGTTTCAAAAATTGGTGTAAATACCAACCAAATTGAATCAGTTTGAAAACATATAAGAAGAACATTTAAAACACATATCAAAGTTGCAAAACATCATGTTCATTTATATGCTAAAGAAGCTGCATATAAATTCAACAAGATACCTAGTTTTGAAACTGTAATGCTATGTTTGATTTAAAAATATGGGGAGAAGTCCGTAGATAGGCTTTTCTCAGCATTTATGTGATAAAATTAAAATAGTACATAAAGGGAGAAAAGCCTTAAAAAGAATAAAAATAATTGGTATGCAATACGTGTTCTGATTTTATGAGTCATTCTTCAAGCAGTTTTCAAAGTCACTCCCAATTCTTTTGCAATATCTGTTGATGGAATTCCATGTTTGGTGTTTATTCATCTAAGAAGCTGTTTAGAATCTTTTTAATAAAATTGAAATAAAGGACAGAACAACCATTTGTAAACTAGTATTTAGTTTTCTTTCACAATTTTTTCATAATCTTCTGCATTTTTCTAATCATGCAAAGCTTCGTTCTACAACTCATCTTTTTGGTAGTACTACAAAAGAATGTAATTCATTACGTTTTACAACTTCAACATTTGCATTTATGATTGTTTTGATTGCAGAAGCAAATTTTTCACCAGTATAGCCAGCATCTACTATTATTTTTTGAACTGTAGAAAGATTTTCTTTTTCACTTTTAATCATTATGATAGCACTATTACGATCTGTTTTTTCTGCTGTAGTTATGTAAATTGCATGTGGTAAACCTTGCGTATCAACTGCAATATGACGTTTTATTCCTGAAATCTTTTTACCAGCATCATAACCTTTATTTTCAGTAGTATCTGTATTTTTAACACTTTGCGAATCAATTATACAAAAACTAGTTTTTTCTTTTCGATGATTCTTAATACGAATCTTTTTAACTAATTTTTTTAAAATTAATTGCAATACACTAGGTTCTTTATCATTGTTTTTACTTCAAATTTGGAAATAATAATATACAGTTTGTCATTTTGGAAAATTTTTTGGTAACATTCTTCATTGACAACCACTTTTTAATACATATAAAACTGCACAAAACACTTCATATAAATCTAAATTTCTTGGTTTTGTTTTCTTTTTGCTGTTTTCTAAAGTTGATTTTATGTTCTCAAATTGTTCTTTAGTAACATGACTTGGATAATTTTTATGCATATATACCTCTTATTTTAAAATATATAGTAATTTTACCTTATTTTCTAAAAGATTCTAAACAGGTTCTAAAGATAAGATAAAACCAAGATGTTAAAGATGTTTGTGACCTTGAAAATATGGTGCCTGTGAGAATGCTAAATGTTTGATTACATTTTAAACATCTCATTCTTTTTAAATCAGAAGTATTCAAATTAAAATTAAAACACCTAATACATTTGTTTTCTTTCAAATTTGCTATATATGCAAGACATTGCTGTTCAGTTTGAAAAGCATTGTTGAATTCATTCATTTTCATTATTCCCTCCACAAGTACATGTGGGGAGAAGTCCGATAATTTTTTATCGTAATGGTGCTACAGTTTCAAAAGGTTGGAATGGCAACCCTTTTTAGGACTATTTTTTGGTAGACATTTGTTCATGATATTTAACGGGAGTTAGGTAGTTTAGAGTGCTGTGAATTCTTATGTTGTTATATCAATTTATGTAATCAAATAATTCTAATTTTAATTGGATTAATGATGTAAAATTTTTATCATTAATAAACTCTGTTTTGAAAGTTTTAAAAGTTGCTTCAGCAACAGCATTGTCATAAGGACATCCTTTTTGCTTAAAGAACGGGTAATATTGAATGCTAATAAAAGTTTATCAATAGTTTTATTATTGAATTCATTACCGCGATCGCTATGAAATATTTGAATATCTTTTAAACAGCGATTTGAGTGCATAAATGCTTGATGTACTAATGATGCATCTTTTTTAACTCCAACACTATGTCCAATAATTTCGCGGTTGTACAGGTCTACTAATAGGCAAATATAGTTTCATTTACCATTAACTTGAACATAAGTTAAATCACTGACAATAACTTCATTTTTAATTCTATTATTAAAGTCTCTATTAACAAGATTGGTAATTTGACTATCATTGACTTTATTATGATGATTTTTGAATAATAATTTAGTGTATTTTGATATTAAATTATGCTTATTCATAATTTTTTTAATTTTTCTGCGTGATAAATAAATTTCTTGGTTTGCTAGTATGACTTTTAATCTTCTAGTAGCATAAACTTCTTTATTTTCTTTAAAAGCACTAATAACAGCTTCATCATAAATATTATTTTGAATTTTTTCTTTTTCTTTAAATTAAAATAATATGTTGATTTAGAGAGTTTTAAAAAACGACACATTGTGCGAATTTTATATTTAACTTTATTTTTAGTAATAATTTCTATTTTCTGCCTATTATTAGTGCTGCTTGCTTTAAAATATCATTTTCCATTCGTAACTGTTTTAATTCTTTATTTGCTTGAATTAATTGTTTTTCTAAATCTGAAAGATTATTTTTAATTTTAAAACTACCTGAATTAGTAAATTGTTTAATTCATTTATAAGTAGCTGCTCTTGTAACATTATATTCTTTAGCAAGACAAGACACTGACTTACCACTTTGATATAAAGCTACTATTTGCTTTTTAAATTCGTCGGTATATGAGTTAATATTGGTCATAATTATAGTTCCTTTCTTTTAACAAATTTGTTCACTTGTCTACGTAATTAGTGTCCAATAAAGTGTAACCCATCCAGGTGTTAGTGGATATAATGATATAGAAACATTAAAAATGGCAGATAGTGGTTATCGTAAAACTAATGGTGAAGTTACACCAACTGATATTCAATTAACTTTTGGTGAAACACCAGATAAAACAACATCATTTTTAACAGATTATCCAAATTATAGTGGTAAAAATTTAAATACTATTCTTGATGCTGGAGCTAATGCCCAATTTTTTGGAAGTTATGATTTTCGACAATTAGGGTATGCAGAAACAATGATTGCTGGTAAACCTCAATATAATAAAAATGTGTATACTGGAATTTCTGATTTTTTAGATAATGGTGCTGGAACATTTGGATCTTATGCTTATAATTGAGCTAAAAATCATAATGTTAATGGTACTAGAGCTTATTTATTTGCGACACAAACAACAAATTTATTTAATAATATTCAATTTTCAGGAACAAATACTTTTATTAGAAATAATAATATTGGTATGCAAGCAAATAATAATGCAAATGATTATCAAGGTTGAAATGCAAGTGATAATTATCAAGAGGCAGCATTTATATCGGATCCTAGAATAAAAACTGCAGTTACTAAAGGAAAACCAAATCCATTTGTTAAAGATACTATTTATAATTATTTAACTAATAATGGTTATAACTCATCAAGTTATGGCATTGGTGATTTAGTTAAAGAACGAACTACTTTATTTGATGATAATCAAATTTTAAATAAGAAAACTAATTTTTCAATGGGTAGTGGTATTAAATTTGTTAATCATGATCAAAATGGTAATAGTATTGTTGCTAATGATTATCCATGAACAAATCGTAGATTAACTGATATTTTACCAACTTATCAATGAAAAATTTATGATGATGCTCATCCAGAACAACCATTAGATATCTCTAAAATTTCTGGTTTTTTATGATTATGATCAAGTGTATGAAAAAGGAAATTCAATTGCTATTGGTTCGGGTTTTAATGAAGAAGGTAGTATAATTAATGGCGATTGAAATACAAGTAAAGTTTATGATTGAGATATTATGGGAACTAATTTAATTAAAAATGACCATCAGATCAGTTTTATTTATAATACTAATGGTGATAATAATGCTAAAGTTAATTTTTTAGTTACTACTACTGATCAAAAATCGTTAATAGCAAACCGTCAAACTTTTTCACCAAATAATGAAGAAGAGTTACAAGGTGGTTGAGTTAAAATTACTTTGGATTTAAAGAAAATTGGTGGTATTAATACTTTTAATCGTATTTCTAAATTAGGATTACAAATTAAAGCAACTAATAATAATTTTAAGTTTAATGTTGGTGAATTTGAAATAAATAGTCCAACAACTAATAATCAAATCAAAGAAAATACAGTAATTTCAAATCCAAAATCAGAATACGTAATTAATCGAACAGTTAATAATCAAATACTATACAATGCTCGTTTTCAATGAGATGCTGTTAATATTGAAAATTTAAGTTATTATGCTATTTATTATTTTGATGAAAAAAATGATATCGTGTTGGCGAAACTAATCAAAACTATTATTTTTAAAAAATTTAAAATCTATTCATAATCAGTTAAAATTAATGATTAAACCAGTTTATAACAATAATGTTATTGCTCAACAATCATTTGTGTTTAATATAGAAATTTAAAGGTGAAATATGAAAAATAAAAATAGTATAGTATTTTTAGTCATTGTATAAGTTATATGTTTAAAACAATTTTAAAAACATTTAGAACTTATATTTACTTTGGCTTTTCTCCCTTTATGTACTATTTTAATTTTATCACATAAATGCTGAGAAAAGCCTATCTACGGACTTCTCCCCACATTTTTAAATCAAACATAGCATTACAGTTTCAAAACTAGGTATCTTGTTGAATTTATATGCAGCTTCTTTAGCATATAAATGAACATGATGTTTTGCAACTTTGATATGTGTTTTAAATGTTCTTCTTATATGTTTTCAAACTGATTCAATTTGGTTGGTATTTACACCAATTTTTGAAACATAGCCATCTTGATGGTTAACTGTTTCATGCTTAGTGAAAACTGATTTAAAATCGCAATATCCTTTTCAAGAATCAGTATATACAAGACATTTTGAAGAAATGTGGTTTTTTGCAAACTGCAAAAGATTTTTACTCTTTGCGTTTTTCAATACTTTCACAATTAAATTATTGGTTGTTTTTTGATAAATGCCAACAATCAAGGTTTTATTCACCAAGGATCTTCCTTGTTTTTTAAAACCCATATGTGAAAGATACATTTCATCAATTTGCACTGTACCTTCAACAATAAATTGAGGTTTTTGTTTTGCAATACGTGTTCTGATTTTATGAGTCATTCTTCAAGCAGTTTTCAAAGTCACTCCCAATTCTTTTGCAATATCTGTTGATGGAATTCCATGTTTGGTGTTTATTCATCTAAAGATAAGATAAAACCAAGATGTTAAAGATGTTTGTGACCTTGAAAATATGGTGCCTGTGAGAATGCTAAATGTTTGATTACATTTTAAACATCTCATTCTTTTTAAATCAGAAGTATTCAAATTAAAACTAAAACACCTAATAAATTTGTTTTCTTTCAAATTTGCTATATATGCAAGACATTGCTGTTCAGTTTGAAAAGCATTGTTGAATTCATTCAGTTTCATTATTCCCTCCACAAGTACATGTGGGGAGAAGTCCGTTTACTTTTTAATAATGCCCGTTATTTTACTTAGTTTAGTTTATTTTTTAACATCACAGTCAATTATTAAATATAATCGTTATATTATAGTTTCTAGTTATATTTTATTACCAATATTATTTAATATTTTTTAATTGGTCATCTTATTTGTCAATGACGCGAATCAGTTTTTTTAAAACAATTACACAATTTTGGTATCAATAAGATTGCATTTATTTTAAGTTTATTAATTGTTATTTTTGTTATTTCTTTTTGTACAGTATTTATATTACTTGGATATTTATTTTTTCTTGATCAGTTACAAGGAACTAATATCATGACAGTATGAATATTAGCAATGAAAACTTTTTCACAATGATTTGGTCTTATATTTAGTATTAGTCTAAATATTATTGTTATTTTTTTCTTGGCTTTATTAATTTCTGGTTCTATAAAAAATCCTTATATAATTCAAACAATTAATATAATTATTTTTTTAACTTCTATTTTATTTGGTGACTTTTTTATTGATATGACATATACAATTTCAACACCAACCATTATTATTGGATATTTTGTACCACAAAAATATATAACTTGAATTAATTTTATTTTTTATAGTCAAAGTGATAAAAATTATCGGACTTCTCCCCACATGTACTTGTGGAGGGAATAATGAAACTGAATGAATTCAACAATGCTTTTCAAACTGAACAGCAATGTCTTGCATATATAGCAAATTTGAAAGAAAACAAATGTATTAGGTGTTTTAGTTTTAATTTGAATACTTCTGATTTAAAAAGAATGAGATGTTTAAAATGTAATCAAACATTTAGCATTCTCACAGGCACCATATTTTCAAGGTCACAAACATCTTTAACATCTTGGTTTTATCTTATCTTTAGATGAATAAACACCAAACATGGAATTCCATCAACAGATATTGCAAAAGAATTGGGAGTGACTTTGAAAACTGCTTGAAGAATGACTCATAAAATCAGAACACGTATTGCAAAACAAAAACCTCAATTTATTGTTGAAGGTACAGTGCAAATTGATGAAATGTATCTTTCACATATGGGTTTTAAAAAACAAGGAAGATCCTTGGTGAATAAAACCTTGATTGTTGGCATTTATCAAAAAACAACCAATAATTTAATTGTGAAAGTATTGAAAAACGCAAAGAGTAAAAATCTTTTGCAGTTTGCAAAAAACCACATTTCTTCAAAATGTCTTGTATATACTGATTCTTGAAAAGGATATTGCGATTTTAAATCAGTTTTCACTAAGCATGAAACAGTTAACCATCAAGATCGCTATGTTTCAAAAATTGGTGTAAATACCAACCAAATTGAATCAGTTTGAAAACATATAAGAAGAACATTTAAAACACATATCAAAGTTGCAAAACATCATGTTCATTTATATGCTAAAGAAGCTGCATATAAATTCAACAAGATACCTAGTTTTGAAACTGTAATGCTATGTTTGATTTAAAAATGTGGGGAGAAGTCCGTAGATAGGCTTTTCTCAGCATTTATGTGATAAAATTAAAATAGTACATAAAGGGAGAAAAGCCAAAATTATTATAATTTTTTTCAGATTGTTCCTTCAGTTGATTATAAACTATCATTCACCAATATTTATCAACCAGTATTTTCTTGCCTAACATTTATTGGTTTGTTTGCTGTTGGATCATATTTTTCTTTTTTACATGGTACTAGAAAATAAGCAATTAAACAAAATATATTCTTATTTTTTAATTTTTAAAAATACAATAAGTTTATTTAAATATTGAATAATATATTATTTTTATAATTAAAAAAAAGAAAAATTATAAAATTTAAAAATAGATCTTGAAAAAAAATATTTTTTAAGGAAAATTAGATTGTAACAAAAAAGGACATGGTACATAAGAAATAAAACTAGTTATTTTTTAATCAAATATGGATTTGATACAAATTTGTTAGATAGGAGAGACCGGGAAATGAAGGTAATAAATGATTCTGTTAGTGACGAAATTTTAATGAATGGTTGAGGCTTTTTAATAATCTGTGTATCTTTGTTTTACAAAGTTACTAATTTAGATTAATTCTGTCTTCAAATTTTATCATAAAATGAGCAATTGCTGTATTTCAATTTTGAATAGGCAATGTTCATTTTTTTGTTATATTTTCAATTGCCAAGTAAAATATTTTGAAAACTGCCATATCATTAGGAAAAACTTTTTATTTCTGATGATTTTTCGTAATTGACTATTAACAGATTCAATAGCATTTGTAGTATAAATCACTCTTTTGATTTCTACTGGATAACTAATAAAAACCATTAAATTATCTCAATTTTTATATCAAGATTTAGTAATTTGAGGATATTGTTTATTTCATTTACTTTCAAACGATTCTAAAGCTTGCATTCCTTGTTCTTCACTACATGCACTATAAATTGGTTTTAAATCTGCAACTAGACCTTTTCGATGTTTGTATGAAACATATTTTAAACTATTTCTAATTTGATGAACAATGCATAATTGATGTTCTGTTTTAGGATAAACTGATTGTATTGCTTCTGACATGCCTGTTAAATTATCACTACAAGCAATAAGAATATCATTTAAGCCACGATTTTTCATTTCTGTGAAATTAGATAATCAAAACTTAGAACCTTCATTTTCACTAATTCATAATCCTAAAACATCTTTTTTGCCTTCTAAATCAACTCCTAATGCTATATAAACTGATTTGTTAATAATCCGTTTATCTTGTCGTACTTTAACTACTATATAATCAAAATAAACAATAGGATAAATACTTTCTAATGGTCGATTTTGTCATGCTTTAACATCATCAATAACATCATCAGTAATTTGACTAATAACACTTTCACTAATATCAGCACCATAATATAACTCTTGCAACTGCATTCTAATGTCAGATGCAAAATTGTAAAGGTAAGTGCAACCAAATTATTTTTCTATTCAAATATTCGATTGGTGAAAGATAATTTAGTATTTTTCTGGGTCTTTGGTTTAAAGACAATATAAATTTATGAACTTCATTTTTATTAGTTTTTGAAAAAATAAATTTTTTAGGAAATTTTTCTCTAATTAAACCATTAGTATTTTCATTAGTACCTCTTTGTCAAGGTGAATATGGATTTGCAAAATAAATTTTCACATCTAACTTTTTTCAAGTTGTTGTCAATTTGCAAATTCTTTACCACGATCAAAAGTAATAGTTTTAACAATATTTTTAGGAAGAATTGATAAATAATGAATGATATTTTTATTAATAACTTTAGTAGTTTTGTTTTTAACTAACATTGCTAAAGTAAATCGTGATACTCTTTCAACTAAAGTTATTAAACATGATTTACTTTTACCTCTTGATGATACTATAGTATCTCCTTCTCAATGACCAAGAGTTATGCGATCATTAACATTATTATCTCGTTCTTTAATTGATTTACCATTAAATTTACCACGATTTTCTTGAGATCTTCGTTTTTTACCTTTTCTTCTTAAATTTTTACTAGTAACTTTATCAAATAATCCAGAATAAATTCAATTGTAAATTGTTTTAAAGCTGATAGCTCATTGTTTATGAAAATTTTTAATTCTGCCATAAATTTGTTCAGGTGATCAGCCCAATAATAGTTTTTGTTGTATATATTTGACTAAATCTTTATATTTAAACTTATGAAAAATAATATGTGATTTTTTTCTATTTACAGCTTTATTTTGTGCAATTAATGAAAAATAATGATCATTATCTTTATTTCTATTAACTTCTCGAATAATAGTACTAATACTTCGATTAAGATTTTTAGCTATTTCACTAATTTTAACTTTAAATTTCAATTGATTCTCAATATAAATTCTTTCATCTATCCCAATATGTTTATAACTCATATAAAAACTCCTTACTTTTTCTAAACTAAATTTAGCATTATGAAATTTTTATATGAGAATTTTTTGCAATTTTATTTACTTGCACTTACAAGTATAATTCAGCTAATAATTAGATAGAGTTAAGAAAAGTTACTATAGTCTTAATTTATTCATTGAACATTTCTTATTTTATTTTAGGGGGTAAAAAATGAAAAAAAATGCAAATTGTTTAATAATAGAAAAAAAGATAATATATACATAATTAGTCCTACACCCAAATTACAAGATGATATGGGTATGGCGTGTTATGTTAAATATAATACAGAAAATGATGTAGTTAATAAAAATGATTTAGTATTAACAGTAGAGGTTTCAAAAGCTATTTTGCATGCGCGCAGTGCACTAACAGGAAAGGTTTTGGAATATAATCAAAGAGCAATTGAAAAT
The DNA here is from genome assembly GCF_027923845.1 of Spiroplasma ixodetis. Taxonomy (GTDB): domain Bacteria; phylum Bacillota_I; class Bacilli_A; order Mycoplasmatales; family VBWQ01; genus Spiroplasma_E; species Spiroplasma_E ixodetis_A. The sequence continues at coordinate 600,554 of NZ_AP026933.1, read as the reverse complement.
CCAACTCTTTTCAATTCAAAAAAGTCTAAAGATAATTGAATTTTGAAATTAACAGATGTAGTTGAAAAAGAATTTTTAGAACTTGAAGATAATTAAAATTGATTTACAAACTTAATAAAATTGGAGGAATATTATGATTTTAATTGAACCTATAAGAAATGGTAAATATATCAAAGATGGAGCTTATGCTTTAGCGATTCAAGTATGAGCACTACATAATTTAAAAGTAAAAAACAAAACGATAATATTTCCTTTTATTTGTGATCCTCATATTCAATTGGGATATTTTCAAAATCCAGAGGTTGAAGTTAATAAAGAATATTTGGATAAAAATAATAGGCTTTTCTCCCTTTATGTACTATTTTAATTTTATCACATAAATGCTGAGAAAAGCCTATCTACGGACTTCTCCCCACATTTTTAAATCAAACATAGCATTACAGTTTCAAAACTAGGTATCTTGTTGAATTTATATGCAGCTTCTTTAGCATATAAATGAACATGATGTTTTGCAACTTTGATATGTGTTTTAAATGTTCTTCTTATATGTTTTCAAACTGATTCAATTTGGTTGGTATTTACACCAATTTTTGAAACATAGCCATCTTGATGGTTAACTGTTTCATGCTTAGTGAAAACTGATTTAAAATCGCAATATCCTTTTCAAGAATCAGTATATACAAGACATTTTGAAGAAATGTGGTTTTTTGCAAACTGCAAAAGATTTTTACTCTTTGCGTTTTTCAATACTTTCACAATTAAATTATTGGTTGTTTTTTGATAAATGCCAACAATCAAGGTTTTATTCACCAAGGATCTTCCTTGTTTTTTAAAACCCATATGTGAAAGATACATTTCATCAATTTGCACTGTACCTTCAACAATAAATTGAGGTTTTTGTTTTGCAATACGTGTTCTGATTTTATGAGTCATTCTTCAAGCAGTTTTCAAAGTCACTCCCAATTCTTTTGCAATATCTGTTGATGGAATTCCATGTTTGGTGTTTATTCATCTAAAGATAAGATAAAACCAAGATGTTAAAGATGTTTGTGACCTTGAAAATATGGTGCCTGTGAGAATGCTAAATGTTTGATTACATTTTAAACATCTCATTCTTTTTAAATCAGAAGTATTCAAATTAAAACTAAAACACCTAATACATTTGTTTTCTTTCAAATTTGCTATATATGCAAGACATTGCTGTTCAGTTTGAAAAGCATTGTTGAATTCATTCAGTTTCATTATTCCCTCCACAAGTACATGTGGGGAGAAATCCGAAATAATATTCCAGTTGTGCGTCGTGATACTGGAGGAGGAGCTATTTTTATTGATTCAAATTCAGTAAATTTTTGTTTTTTAATTCCATTAAATTCTAATACTAATTCGATTTATGCTAATTACCAAGAATTCTATAAGCCAATTATAAAAGTGCTTAAAGATATGGGGATTAAAAATATCATGCAAAGTGGAAAAAATGATTTGACAATTAATGGTAAAAAAGTTTCTGGAGCAGCTATGTTAAAAGAAGAAAATATTATTTATGGTGGTTATTCATTACTTTATGATATTGATTTGGATGCTATGATCTTGGCACTTAAACCAAGTCGTAAAAAAATTGAATCAAAAGGAATTAAATCAATTAATCAAAGAGTAGATAAATTAAAAAATCACCTTAATGAACAATTCAAAAAATTAACTATTTTTGAGTTTAAAGATGAAATTATTAAACGATTGATGAATGTAGAAAAAATAGCAGATGTTGAACGATACGTTTTATCAAATGAGCAATGACTAGAAATTGACAAGTTAGTTGATCAAAAGTATAAGAATTGAGAATGGGTTTATGGTTTAAGTCCCCGCTATCAATATAATCGTGAAGCACGTTTAGAACCTGTTTAGAATCTTTTAGAAAATAAGGTAAAATTACTATATATTTTAAAATAAGAGGTATATATGCATAAAAATTATCCAAGTCATGTTACTAAAGAACAATTTGAGAACATAAAATCAACTTTAGAAAACAGCAAAAAGAAAACAAAACCAAGAAATTTAGATTTATATGAAGTGTTTTGTGCAGTTTTATATGTATTAAAAAGTGGTTGTCAATGAAGAATGTTACCAAAAAATTTTCCAAAATGACAAACTGTATATTATTATTTCCAAATTTGAAGTAAAAACAATGATAAAGAACCTAGTGTATTGCAATTAATTTTAAAAAAATTAGTTAAAAAGATTCGTATTAAGAATCATCGAAAAGAAAAAACTAGTTTTTGTATAATTGATTCGCAAAGTGTTAAAAATACAGATACTACTGAAAATAAAGGTTATGATGCTGGTAAAAAGATTTCAGGAATAAAACGTCATATTGCAGTTGATACGCAAGGTTTACCACATGCAATTTACATAACTACAGCAGAAAAAACAGATCGTAATAGTGCTATCATAATGATTAAAAGTGAAAAAGAAAATCTTTCTACAGTTCAAAAAATAATAGTAGATGCTGGCTATACTGGTGAAAAATTTGCTTCTGCAATCAAAACAATCATAAATGCAAATGTTGAAGTTGTAAAACGTAATGAATTACATTCTTTTGTAGTACTACCAAAAAGATGAGTTGTAGAACGAAGCTTTGCATGATTAGAAAAATGCAGAAGATTATGAAAAAATTGTGAAAGAAAACTAAATACTAGTTTACAAATGGTTGTTCTGTCCTTTATTTCAATTTTATTAAAAAGATTCTAAACAGGTTCTTAGAAATTGGAACAATGAATATTTCATTAATAATTGATAATGGTAAAATTAAAAGTTGCAAAATTAGTGGTGATTTTTTTGCTACAAAAGATTTAACTATTTTTGAGAAAGGTCTTGAAGGTACTAAAATGATTAAACAAGATTTAAAAATAAAACGGACTTCTCCCCACATGTACTTGTGGAGGGAATAATGAAACTGAATGAATTCAACAATGCTTTTCAAACTGAACAGCAATGTCTTGCATATATAGCAAATTTGAAAGAAAACAAATGTATTAGGTGTTTTAGTTTTAATTTGAATACTTCTGATTTAAAAAGAATGAGATGTTTAAAATGTAATCAAACATTTAGCATTCTCACAGGCACCATATTTTCAAGGTCACAAACATCTTTAACATCTTGGTTTTATCTTATCTTTAGATGAATAAACACCAAACATGGAATTCCATCAACAGATATTGCAAAAGAATTGGGAGTGACTTTGAAAACTGCTTGAAGAATGACTCATAAAATCAGAACACGTATTGCAAAACAAAAACCTCAATTTATTGTTGAAGGTACAGTGCAAATTGATGAAATGTATCTTTCACATATGGGTTTTAAAAAACAAGGAAGATCCTTGGTGAATAAAACCTTGATTGTTGGCATTTATCAAAAAACAACCAATAATTTAATTGTGAAAGTATTGAAAAACGCAAAGAGTAAAAATCTTTTGCAGTTTGCAAAAAACCACATTTCTTCAAAATGTCTTGTATATACTGATTCTTGAAAAGGATATTGCGATTTTAAATCAGTTTTCACTAAGCATGAAACAGTTAACCATCAAGATGGCTATGTTTCAAAAATTGGTGTAAATACCAACCAAATTGAATCAGTTTGAAAACATATAAGAAGAACATTTAAAACACATATCAAAGTTGCAAAACATCATGTTCATTTATATGCTAAAGAAGCTGCATATAAATTCAACAAGATACCTAGTTTTGAAACTGTAATGCTATGTTTGATTTAAAAATGTGGGGAAAAGTCCGTAGATAGGCTTTTCTCAGCATTTATGTGATAAAATTAAAATAGTACATAAAGGGAGAAAAGCCAAATAAAATTACAAGAATTGGATATTTCTTCATATTTTTTTAAGAAAATAGATAATGACCAATTGTTAGAATTAATTTTGAGTTAACATGAATAAAAAATATTCTAAATTATTTTCACCAATCAAAATTAAAAATTTTGTTTTTGATAATCGGTTTGTGCTTTCACCAATTACCTCAAATGTTTCTAGTTATGATGGTTTTGCTAGTAAAGAAGATATTGATTATGCTCTTAAAAGAGCTCATAGTGCATACTTAGCGATATCTAGTGCTGCTTATATTAATTTAGAGGGACAAATTTTTGAATTTGGTTTTTTCTGCTGCTAATGACGAACATATTGATTCATTAAAACAAGTTGCTAATGCTATGAAATCAAAAGGTGCAAAAGCTATTTTACAGTTAGCACATTCAGGTCGTTTTTCTATAATTAGTTTAAATCGTTTAGGTTATGTAGTTGGACCTTCTAAACAATCTTTTATGTATCCTTTTCCACATGAAGTTCAAGAACTGAGTATTAAGCAAATCAAAGAATTAATTAAAGATTATCAAAAAGCTACCTTAAGGGCTATTGAAGCTGGTTTTGATGGTGTCGAAATTTCTTCAGCACAAAAACTGAACTTGTCAAGAAAAGTGGACAATAAAAGTAACCTTTTATTAAATTTTATAAAATAGCGTTTGTAAGTGTTAAATTTATAGGTATGAAGTAATTATTTGTTGGTTTGGAATGAGCTAATCGATATTCGATTGGACTCATTCCTTTTAATTTTATTTGAGGTCGATAATTATTATAAAAGTAAATATATTTAGGTAAGTTGTCTTGTATTCATTCAATAGTTCTATTTTTTCTTGGAATTTGATATAGAAATTCTGTTTTCATTGTTCCAAATCAAGTTTCAGTAGCACCATTATCACAGGAATTACCTCTTCTAGACATTGAAATTTTTATTTTTAATTCATCACATAAAATTTTATAAGAAGGATTTGTATAGTGAAATCCTTGATCTGATTGTAAAATTCATGAAGTAGGTTTTTGAGCATTAACTCAAGCTTGGATAATGTTTTGGACAACAAATGTCATGTCTAAACTTGCACTTATTTTATAATCTAATATTTCATTATTATGAAAATCTTTAACAATTGATAAATAATATGTTTTACCATTAGTTAATAAATAAGTTATATCAGTACCTAATTTTTCATTTAAATTAGTAGTTGAAAAATCACGTTTTAATAAATTATCATATCTTAAACTTCCTGATTTAGTTCTATAATCAAATTTTTTTATGCGAACCTTAGCTTTTAAACTCATATTTTTCATATATCTATATACAATATGAAATTTTAATTTTAAATTATAAATTTTGTTAATTCATAAAGTTATCATTTTATAACCATAAATTTCTTGAAATTCATAAAAAATATTTTTAATTATATTAGCTAAAAATGTATCTCATTTATTAAATTCATTCATTCCATTCTTAATTCACTTATAATATCCTGATTTTGAAACATTTAATAATCAACATAAATAACTAATCTGATATTTTTTCTTCAATGAGAAAATCACAAAATATTTCTTCTTTTTTGTCGATTTTTCTAAATACTTTTTATATCGTTCATTGCCTCAATATATTCAATTAATTCTTGTTTTGTCATTTCATTAAAATTTAAAGATTTGGGTCGACCTGTTCTTTTGGTTTTTTTAGCACGAATTCCATTGCCATATTCTAAACCTTTTTCACCTAATAATTTATATGCTTTAATTCATTCTTTTATTGATGATCGACCAATACCATACTCTAATGCGGTTTTATCAATTGTTTTAATTTTACTTATTTTTATTATTTTTAACTTTTCTTCTTTTGATAGTCATTTAGCCATAAAAAAATGAACACCTTCCTTAAAGTATTTTTAACACAAAGGTTACAATTCTGTGTCTACTTTATTCTAGATGTTCAATCTTTTGCAGTTTGCAATAAACCACATTTCTTCAAAGTGTGTTGTACATACTGATTTTTGAAAAGGATATCGCGATTTGAAATCGGTTTTCACTAAGCATGAAACAGTTAACCATCAAGATGGCTATGTTTCAAAAACTGGTGTAAATACCAACCAAATTGAGTCAGTATGAAAACATATACGAAGAACATTTAAAACACATATCAAAGTTGCAAAACATCATATTCATTTATATGCAAAAGAAGCTGCATATAAATTCAATAACATACCTAGTTTTGAAACTGTAATGCTATGTTTTATTTAAAAATGTGGGGAGAAGTTCGTAGATAGGCTTTTCTCAGCATTTATGTGATAAGATTTAAAAATAGTACATAAAGGGAGAAAAGCCATATTTTATTTAGAAAAAGGTAATAAAAATATGAAACAAAAATGAAAAATTAAAACTATTAATGAGTTAACTACTTTACAATATGAGGTCATTATAAAATCAGTAACGGAACTTCCTTTTAAAAATAAATATTGAGATAATAAGGAAAAGGGGATTTATGTCGATATTTTATCAGGTGAACCATTATTTGCATCATCAGATAAATGTAATTTTGGTCATGGCTGACCAAGTTTTACAAGACCAATCAGTGAAATAGTTATCTTTAAAAAGGAAGATAACACTAATCTAATGTTGCAGCGTACTGAAGTACGTTCTAAAAAACTGATATTCATTTAGGGCATGTTTTTAAGGATGGTCCACAAAAAGAAGGCGGTTTACGCTATTGTATTAATTCAGCAGCTTTACGTTTTATTCCATTATCAGAAATGATTACAGAAGGATATGAAGAATATTTATCTTACATTAAATAAAAATATTTTTATTGTATATTTATTATCTTGATAATGTTTTATGATTATAAATTTTATTATAAAGTCCTAATTTTATTAGGACTTTATGTTGTAAAAAAATAAATAAACAACGATATTAATAAAACGGGAGATAAATTAATATTTTAGTACAAATTATCTTGAACCAACAATTATTAGTAGTATAATGAAAAGGTATGTTCATTCATTATTTTAAAAATTAGTATAATTAAAAGTGTAACTGCAATTAGCTAAAATATTTAGGAGGAAAATTTAAATGTGAGTTGAGAAATTTGATAATCCCCAAAAAGAAATTTTTCAAATATTAAATGAAAAAGGAGTAATTAATCCTAATTTTGTTGATTATTTAAAAAAATTTGATAGTAAGGTTTTATTAAAAGCATATGAAAACATGTGTTTTTCACGAATACAAGAACAAATGCAAATGGAATTAAACTATGAAAAAGATGAAAAAGGACAAGTTAAATTAGTAAATGGAATTCCAAAAGTAATCGGAAAAGTTATTAACTTTTTATCTTCAAAAGGTCAAGAAGGTGTTGAAGTTGCTTATGCTAGTTGTTTACGACCAGGTATTGATTGATTAGTACCAGCCTATCGTAATAATGCAGCATGAATTACTGCTGGATATCCAGTTGAAAAAGTAATTCAATATTGATTAGGAAATGAAATGGGAAGTCAAATGCCGAAAGGTGTTAATATTTTACCAGTTAATATTCCAATTGCTACTCAATATTCACATGCAACAGGTATTGCTTTTGCTGAAAAATATAAAAAAGATAAAGGAATTGTTATTACTACGATTGGTGATGGTGGTACTTCTGAAGGTGAGTTTTCTGAAGCAATTAATTTTGCTGCTATCCATAAATTAGCTGTTGTTTTCTTTGTTGAAAATAATCAGTGGTCATTAGATACACCAACTGCTAAAGCAACAATGAGTCCAACTTTTGCACAAAAAGGAACAGCATTTGGCGTACCTAATATTCGTGTTGATGGTAATGATTTTTTTGCTGTTTATTATGCTACACAAGAAGCAATTGAAAGAGCAAAAAAAGGTAATGGTCCTTCATTAATTGAAGCTGTTACTTATCGTCAAAATGCGCATTCTGCTTTTGATATTAAAAAAGATTATTTTTCTGCTGAAGATTATAAAATTGAACAAGAATGATTAAAAAAAGATCCAATTGATCGTATTAGAGAATATTTAAAATCAATTAAACTTTGAGATGACAACAAACAAGCAGAATTAGATAAACAAATTACTAAAAAGGTTAATGATGCAATTACTTGAGCATTAAAAAATGAAAATGTTTCAATTGATGAAATATTTGATTATACATATGAAAAATTAACACCACAATTAATAGAACAAAAAGCAGAAGCAAAAGCTTTCTTCAATGAAGGAGAGAAAAAATAATTATGAAAAGAAATAATGTGCAAGCTATTACTTTAGCCTTAGAATTAGCAATGAAAAAAAATCCTAATGTTGTTGTTTATGGTGAAGATGCCGGTAATGTTGGTGGTGTTTTTCGAGCAACTAAAGGTTTACAAGCAAAATTTGGCGTTAATCGTTGTTTTGATGCACCAATTGCTGAAGCAGTTATTGCTGGTAGTGCCGTTGGAATGGCAATTAATGGTTTAAATCCAATTATTGAAATGCAATTTTCAGGATTTGCTTTCCCTGCTTTTCAACAATTGTTATGTCATGCTGCACGAATGAGAAATCGTTCTCGTGGTAGATTCACTTGTCCAATGGTAGTACGTATGCCTTCATATGATTGAAATAACGGTAATAATGGTGCTTTGGAGCATCATTCAGAAGCAATTGAAGCTTTATTTTGTCATATTCCAGGTTTAAAAGTAGTTATGACTTCAAAACCTAATGATACTAAAAAATTATTATTGGCAGCAATTGAAAGTCCAGATCCTGTTATTATTTTAGAATGTTTAGGAACTTATTTCAATAGTTATACTAGCAATAATTATACATATGATGTTAGAGAAGAAGTTAGTGATGCTTATGAAGTGGCTGTTCTTGGTAAAGCTAAAGTTCTTAAAGAATATAAGTCTGAAGAAAAACCTGATTTAACGATTGTAACTTATGGTTCAAAAGTTTATGATTGTGAAGCTGCTGTTAAAATTTTAGAAGAAAAAGAAAATTTTAAAATTGAATTAATTGATTTACAAACGTTACAACCATGAGATGAAGAAACAGTTGTTAATTCTGTTAAAAAAACAGGAAGATTATTAGTTGTTTCAGAAGCGGTTCGTTCATTTTCAGTTGCTTCAGAAATTATTACCGTTGTTAATGAAAAGTGTTTTGAATATTTAGAATGTCCTCCAACAAGATTAACAGGTTATGATATTACTGTTCCACTGTCTAAAGGTGAAAAATGATTTATAATTAGTCCAGATAAAATTATGGAAAAAGTTAAACTAATGATGAATTATCCAGTTTAGTTAGTTGTTTAAAGAAAGGAAAGTGAAAAGATGGAATTGAAGTTTAAAGATATGGATGGAATCGATGAAGTTACTGTAACTCAAATTCATGTTAAAGTTGGAGATAATGTAAAAAAAGGTGATAATGTTGTTGATATTGAAGCAGATAAAGCTTCAGATAGTATTAAAGCCGAAGCGGATGGTAAAGTTTCTAAGATTCTTGTTAAAGAAGGAGATAGTATTAAATCAGGTGCTGTTATTGTTGAGTTTGGTGGAACGATTAGTGATAATAAAAGTCCTTCATCAACAAATTCTTCACCAAAATCTGAATCAGTTGCTAGTACATCTACAGTATCACCAGTTGAATTACCAAAACAAAATGTGCAACCTATTCAACAAACGGGTAAAGTATTAGCAACACCATTAGCACGTAGAATGGCTCGTGACTTAGGTGTTGATATGGGAACAATTAAAGGAACTGGTCCTCGTGGTAGAATTTTAAAAGATGATTTATTAAATGCCAAGAATGGTGGTACAACAACCAGTACTACTGCATCAACAACACCTATTAATTCAATATCTTCAGTTTCTGCTACAACTATTAGTTCACAAGGTATTAATGTTACTAAAATCGAAAGTTTTGGTAATGTTGAACATTTACCATTATCAGGAATTCGTAAGGCTGTTGCTAATCAAATGTCATTATCAGTTTATACAGCACCACATGTTAGTTTAATGATTAATGTTGATGCTGAAAACTTAGTACAATTACGTGCAACTTTAAAAGAACCAGCGGAAAAAGATCCAGATGGTAGTGCTAAATTAACATTTATGCCATTCTTTGTAAAGGCTGTTGCTAAAGCGTTAAAAGAAGAACGATTTAAATTACTTAATTCAACTTTGAACATGGCTAATAATGAAATTCTTGTTAAAAAATATTATAACATTGGTATGGCAGCTGATACTGAAAAGGGTTTAGTAGTTCCTGTTATTAAAAATGCTGATCAACTTTCATTATTTGAAATAGCAAGACAAGTTAATTCATTAGGTGATAAAGCTCGTAAGGGGCTATTAAAAGGTGATGAAATGCAAGGTGGATCATTTACTATTACTAATTTTGGTTCAGCAGGAATTGAAATGGGAACACCAGTTATTAATTATCCAGAGGTAGCAATTTTGGGTCTAGGGATGATGCAAAAAAAACTAATTATTGCTGATGGTAAAATTGTTGAACATAAGTTCTTTCCATTATCACTTTCAATTGATCATCGTGTTATTGATGGTGCACCTGCTGGTTATTTCCTTTCTCGACTTAAAGAGTTATTAGAAAATCCAACATTAATTTTAGCTTAAGGAGAAAATGTAAAAGATGTCTAACTATGATTTTGATTTAATAATTATCGGGGCAGGCCCTGGTGGTTATGTAACAGCGGCTCGAGCAGCAAAGATGGGTTTAAAAACTGCAATTGTTGAAAAAGATAACTGAGGTGGAGTCTGTTTAAATGTTGGATGTATTCCTACTAAGACGTTACTAAAGGGTGCAAAAGTTTTTCATTATATTGAAAATGCTGATAAATATGGTGTTGCTATTAAAGATAAAAAAAATATTGAAATTAATTGAAAAGTAATGCAAGATCGTAAAACTGGTGTTGTTAAAGGTTTAACTGGTGGAGTTAGCTTTTTAATGAAAGCTAATAAAGTAGAACAATTATTAGGGATTGGAAGTGCTATTGATAAAAATACGATTTTAGTGAAAGCTAAAGATGGTAAAGAAAAGAAATATACTACTAAATATATGATAATTGCTACTGGTTCGAAAGTAAAAATGTTTGATAATCCTAATGGTCCACAAGGTTTAAGTGAAAAAGATTTAAAAACAAACCAAACATTATTAACTTCGACTGAAATTCTTTCTTTAAAAGAAGTTCCAAAAACACTAACTATTATTGGTGGTGGTGTTATTGGAATTGAGTTTGCTTGTTTATTTAGTACACTTGGTACTAAAGTTACTATTATTGAATATTTAGATCGTATTTTAGCATTACTAGATGAAGATATTAGCACAACTTTAACTAAAATTCTTGAAAAAAATGCTGTTAATATTATTACTGGTCATAGTGTTAATGAATTAAAGGATAAAACTTTAACTTATTATGCTGCAACCGATAAAGAACATAAAAAACCATTAACAGTAACTAGTGACTATTGTTTATTAAGTACTGGAAGAACGCCGATTACTGAAGGTTTTACTAATTTGGGAATTCAAATTAAGCCTAATCAAGCATTTGCCGTAAATAATAAATTGGAAGCTTTAGATGCTAACAATAATGTTATTGATAATATATATGTAATTGGAGATGCTAATGGTCAAAGAATGCTTGCTCATGTTGCATCAACACAAGGATTAGCAGCGCTTAATAATATTTTAGTTAAAGAAGGTAGAACGGATGCTGATAATCATCCATTGAAAGAGCAAGAAGTAGATTATAATAAAATGCCTAGTTGTATTTATTCATTCCCAGAAGTGGCAAGTGTTGGTTTAACTGAAACTGAATGTAAATCTTTAGGTAAAGAATATTTGATGAAGAAAATACCATTTACTATTAATGGTAAGGCATTGGCTGATGGTGAGACTGATGGTTTTGTTAAAATAATTATTGATAAAAAATATGGAGAAATCCTAGGTGCTCATATTTTATGTTCAACGGCTACTGATATAATTGCTGAAATTGTTAATATTATGCAAACGGAAGGTACTATTGTTGAATTAGCCTCTTCTTGTCATCCACATCCAACAATGTCAGAAGTAGTTATGGATGTTGCACAAGATTTAGAATTAGAATGATACAAAGTTAATAAAAAATAGAAAATAATAAAAATGTACCTAAAAATTTAAAGGTACATTTTTATTGTAAAATTAATATAATATTGATTAAATTAAGTAACGTTTTTGTTTTATTGTTGTCAATATCGAGTGAAAATTTCCCAAAAATATTTTTTAAAAAATAAATTATTTTGAAAAGTTATACTGTTAAATAAACATAAATTCCAAATAAATTCTTTTCTAGATAAAAATAGAAATAAAGTTTTTTAATTTTTTATAATTTTTTGTATAATTAATTTATACAAAAAATTATATAAGTTTTTAACTCATTATTTTATCTTAAAATAAATGAGTTTTTTTATTATTTATTCAAAGGAGAAAAGAAAAAATGTTTAAAGTTAAACCTAATTCACCAGTTTATGAATTTTATTATTCTGAAATAAAAAAATTAGAGGGTAAAATTAAAGATAATAAAGAATTAGATAATATAATAAATACTGAAAAAAATCTTAAAGAAGAAATAGAAAAACTAGAAATATATCTAAAAACATTAAATGAAAATTTAAAAAAGAAATTGGATGGGTTACACTTTATTGGACACTAATTACGTAGACAAGTGAACAAATTTGTTAAAAGAAAGGAACTATAATTATGACCAATATTAACTCATATACCGACGAATTTAAAAAGCAAATAGTAGCTTTATATCAAAGTGGTAAGTCAGTGTCTTGTCTTGCTAAAGAATATAATGTTACAAGAGCAGCTACTTATAAATGAATTAAACAATTTACTAACGAACTTCTCCCCACATGTACTTGTGGAGGAAACAATGAAATTGAATGAGTTCAATAATACTTTTCAAACTGAAAAACAATGTCTTGCATATATAGCAAGTTTGAAACAAATCAAATGTAGTAGGTGTTCTAGTTTTAATTTGAATACTTCTAATTTAAGAAGAATGAGATGTTTTCAAAGTCACAAACACCTTTAATATCTTGGTTTTATCTCATTTTTAGATGAATAAACACCAAACATGGAATTCCATCAACTGATGTTGCAAAAGAATTGGGAGTGACCTTGAAAACAGCTTGAAGAATGGGTCATAAAATCCGAAGTGCCATTGCTAAACAAAAACCTCAATTCATTGTTGAAGGCATAGTGCAAATGGATGAAATGTATCTTTCACATATGGGGTTTAAAAAACAAGGAAGATCCTTGTTGAATAAAACCTTGATTGTTGGTATTTATGAAAAAACAACCAACAATCTGATTGTGAAAGTATTGAAAAACGCAAACAGTAAAAATCTTTTGCAGTTTGCAATAAACCACATTTCTTCAAAGTGTGTTGTACATACTGATTTTTGAAAAGGATATCGCGATTTGAAATCGGTTTTCACTAAGCATGAAACAGTTAACCATCAAGATGGCTATGTTTCAAAAACTGGTGTAAATACCAACCAAATTGAGTCAGTATGAAAACATATACGAAGAACATTTAAAACACATATCAAAGTTGCAAAACATCATATTCATTTATATGCAAAAGAAGCTGCATATAAATTCAATAACATACCTAGTTTTGAAACTGTAATGCTATGTTTTATTTAAAAATGTGGGGAGAAGTTCGTAGATAGGCTTTTCTCAGCATTTATGTGATAAGATTTAAAAATAGTACATAAAGGTAGAAAAGCCTTTACTAATTCAGGTAGTTTTAAAATTAAAAATAATCTTTCAGATTTAGAAAAACAATTAATTCAAGCAAATAAAGAATTAAAACAGTTACGAATGGAAAATGATATTTTAAAGCAAGCAGCACTAATAATAGGCAGAAAATAGAAATTATTACTAAAAATAAAGTTAAATATAAAATTCGCACAATGTGTCGTTTTTTAAAACTCTCTAAATCAACATATTATTTTAATTTAAAGAAAAAGGAAAAAATTCAAAATAATATTTATGATGAAGCTGTTATTAGTGCTTTTAAAGAAAATAAAGAAGTTTATGGTACTAGAAGATTAAAAGTCATACTAGCAAACCAAGAAATTTATTTATCACGCAGAAAAATTAAAAAAATTATGAATAAGCATAATTTAATATCAAAATACACTAAATTATCATTCAAAAATCATCATAATAAAGTCAATGATAGTCAAATTACCAATCTTGTTAATAGAGACTTTAATAATAGAATTAAAAATGAAGTTATTGTCAGTGATTTAACTTATGTTCAAGTTAATGGTAAATGAAACTATATTTGCCTATTAGTAGACCTGTACAACCGCGAAATTATTGGACATAGTGTTGGAGTTAAAAAAGATGCATCATTAGTACATCAAGCATTTATGCACTCAAATCGCTGTTTAAAAGATATTCAAATATTTCATAGCGATCGCGGTAATGAATTCAATAATAAAACTATTGATAAACTTTTATTAGCATTCAATATTACCCGTTCTTTAAGCAAAAAAGGATGTCCTTATGACAATGCTGTTGCTGAAGCAACTTTTAAAACTTTCAAAACAGAGTTTATTAATGATAAAAATTTTACATCATTAATCCAATTAAAATTAGAATTATTTGATTACATAAATTGATATAACAACATAAGAATTCACAGCACTCTAAACTACCTAACTCCCGTTAAATATCATGAACAAATGTCTACCAAAAAATAGTCCTAAAAAGGGTTGCCATTCCAAGTTAATAGAAATAAAGATAATGATCATTATTTTTCATTAATTGCACAAAATAAAGCTGTAAATAGAAAAAAATCACATATTATTTTTCATAAGTTTAAATATAAAGATTTAGTCAAATATATACAACAAAAACTATTATTGGGCTGATCACCTGAACAAATTTATGGCAGAATTAAAAATTTTCATAAACAATGAGCTATCAGCTTTAAAACAATTTACAATTGAATTTATTCTGGATTATTTGATAAAGTTACTAGTAAAAATTTAAGAAGAAAAGGTAAAAAACGAAGATCTCAAGAAAATCGTGGTAAATTTAATGGTAAATCAATTAAAGAACGAGATAATAATGTTAATGATCGCATAACTCTTGGTCATTGAGAAGGAGATACTATAGTATCATCAAGAGGTAAAAGTAAATCATGTTTAATAACTTTAGTTGAAAGAGTATCACGATTTACTTTAGCAATGTTAGTTAAAAACAAAACTACTAAAGTTATTAATAAAAATATCATTCATTATTTATCAATTCTTCCTAAAAATATTGTTAAAACTATTACTTTTGATCGTGGTAAAGAATTTGCAAATTGACAACCGGACTTCTCCCCACATGTACTTGTGGAGGGAATAATGAAACTGAATGAATTCAACAATGCTTTTCAAACTGAACAGCAATGTCTTGCATATATAGCAAATTTAAAAGAAAACAAATGTATTAGGTGTTTTAGTTTTAATTTGAATACTTCTGATTTAAAAAGAATGAGATGTTTAAAATGTAATCAAACATTTAGCATTCTCACAGGCACCATATTTTCAAGGTCACAAACATCTTTAACATCTTGATTTTATCTTATCTTTAGATGAATAAACACCAAACATGGAATTCCATCAACAGATATTGCAAAAGAATTGGGAGTGACTTTGAAAACTGCTTGAAGAATGACTCATAAAATCAGAACACGTATTGCAAAACAAAAACCTCAATTTATTGTTGAAGGTACAGTGCAAATTGATGAAATGTATCTTTCACATATGGGTTTTAAAAAACAAGGAAGATCCTTGGTGAATAAAACCTTGATTGTTGGCATTTATCAAAAAACAACCAATAATTTAATTGTGAAAGTATTGAAAAACGCAAAGAGTAAAAATCTTTTGCAGTTTGCAAAAAACCACATTTCTTCAAAATGTCTTGTATATACTGATTCTTGAAAAGGATATTGCGATTTTAAATCAGTTTTCACTAAGCATGAAACAGTTAACCATCAAGATGGCTATGTTTCAAAAATTGGTGTAAATACCAACCAAATTGAATCAGTTTGAAAACATATAAGAAGAACATTTAAAACACATATCAAAGTTGCAAAACATCATGTTCATTTATATGCTAAAGAAGCTGCATATAAATTCAACAAGATACCTAGTTTTGAAACTGTAATGCTATGTTTGATTTAAAAATGTGGGGAGAAGTCCGTAGATAGGCTTTTCTCAGCATTTATGTGATAAAATTTAAAAATAGTACATAAAGGGAGAAAAGCCTTGACAACAACTTGAAAAAAAAGTTAGATGTGAAAATTTATTTTGCAAATCCATATTCACCTTGACAAAGAGGTACTAATGAAAATACTAATGGTTTAATTAGAGAAAAATTTCCTAAAAAAATTTATTTTTTCAAAAACTAATAAAAATGAAGTTCATAAATTTATATTGTCTTTAAACCAAAGACCCAGAAAAATACTAAATTATCTTTCACCAATCGAATATTTGAATAGAAAAATAATTTAGTTGCACTTACCTTTACAATTTTGCCTTTTAAATAATCTAATAATTTATAATAATTACCATTTAAAAATAATTTATAATAAGCATAATTTAATTTTTTATTATTTTCTTTTGTTCTTTTACCTTTTCCTACAATAAATACTTGTTTTAATTTTTGTAATGGATGTCATTTATCTACAGCATAATCAATTTTTAAATAATTAGCAGTAGATTTAAGATAAGTTGCACCATCACCAGTTAATTTTAAATTTTCATTAGTATAACCAATAAAAATATTATCTAAATTAGTTATTATTGATTTACCAAATTCTTTTTTAGTAATTCTTTGACCTTTTCTAGTTGAAATAACAAAAATATATTTATTTTCTAAAACATGTCTATTATCAGTAGATTTTTCTAAATCAAAACCTAAACTAATACTTACCGTTCTGTGTCTAAATTTTCTTTTTTGCTTATTATCAATTAAATTACGAACTTCTCCCCACATGTACTTGTGGAGGAAACAATGAAATTGAATGAGTTCAATAATACTTTTCAAACTGAAAAACAATGTCTTGCATATATAGCAAGTTTGAAACAAATCAAATGTAGTAGGTGTTCTAGTTTTAATTTGAATACTTCTAATTTAAGAAGAATGAGATGTTTGAAATGTCATCAAACATTCAGTATTCTCACGGGCACTATATTTTCAAAGTCACAAACACCTTTAATATCTTGGTTTTATCTCATTTTTAGATGAATAAACACCAAACATGGAATTCCATCAACTGATGTTGCAAAAGAATTGGGAGTGACCTTGAAAACAGCTTGAAGAATGGGTCATAAAATCCGAAGTGCCATTGCTAAACAAAAACCTCAATTCATTGTTGAAGGCATAGTGCAAATGGATGAAATGTATCTTTCACATATGGGGTTTAAAAAACAAGGAAGATCCTTGTTGAATAAAACCTTGATTGTTGGTATTTATGAAAAAATAACCAACAATCTGATTGTGAAAGTATTGAAAAACGCAAACAGTAAAAATCTTTTGCAGTTTGCAATAAACCACATTTCTTCAAAGTGTGTTGTACATACTGATTTTTGAAAAGGATATCGCGATTTGAAATCGGTTTTCACTAAGCATGAAACAAGTTAACCATCAAGATGGCTATGTTTCAAAAACTGGTGTAAATACCAACCAAATTGAGTCAGTATGAAAACATATACGAAGAACATTTAAAACACATATCAAAGTTGCAAAACATCATATTCATTTATATGCAAAAGAAGCTGCATATAAATTCAATAACATACCTAGTTTTGAAACTGTAATGCTATGTTTTATTTAAAAATGTGGGGAGAAGTTCGTAGATAGGCTTTTCTCAGCATTTATGTGATAAGATTTAAAAATAGTACATAAAGGGAGAAAAGCCTTAAATTATTATATGATTCATCTGATTGTATATAAATATAATCAGTTGGTAATATTTGTCTTTTTTCTTTTGGTAATTCTTGAACAAATATAATAGTTTCTTTTAATCTTCTACAAATAGTTGATAAAGATATATTTATTTTTAAATTATGTTTAATTATAGGATATGTAATATTATTTAAATCTGCATTAATTATTATTAATTTATTAACTCAATTTGTATAATTTTTATATTTATCAATATCAATATATGTTCTTGTTGGAGTTATAATTTCATTTGTTAATTTATTTTTATATGTTCTTAATGGTAAATAAGATACGGACTTCTCCCCACATGTACTTGTGGAGGGAATAATGAAACTGAATGAATTCAACAATGCTTTTCAAACTGAACAGCAATGTCTTGCATATATAGCAAATTTGAAAGAAAACAAATGTATTAGGTGTTTTAGTTTTAATTTGAATACTTCTGATTTAAAAAGAATGAGATGTTTAAAATGTAATCAAACATTTAGCATTCTCACAGGCACCATATTTTCAAGGTCACAAACATCTTTAACATCTTGGTTTTATCTTATCTTTAGATGAATAAACACCAAACATGGAATTCCATCAACAGATATTGCAAAAGAATTGGGAGTGACTTTGAAAACTGCTTGAAGAATGACTCATAAAATCAGAACACGTATTGCAAAACAAAAACCTCAATTTATTGTTGAAGGTACAGTGCAAATTGATGAAATGTATCTTTCACATATGGGTTTTAAAAAACAAGGAAGATCCTTGGTGAATAAAACCTTGATTGTTGGCATTTATCAAAAAACAACCAATAATTTAATTGTGAAAGTATTGAAAAACGCAAAGAGTAAAAATCTTTTGCAGTTTGCAAAAAACCACATTTCTTCAAAATGTCTTGTATATACTGATTCTTGAAAAGGATATTGCGATTTTAAATCAGTTTTCACTAAGCATGAAACAGTTAACCATCAAGATCGCTATGTTTCAAAAATTGGTGTAAATACCAACCAAATTGAATCAGTTTGAAAACATATAAGAAGAACATTTAAAACACATATCAAAGTTGCAAAACATCATGTTCATTTATATGCTAAAGAAGCTGCATATAAATTCAACAAGATACCTAGTTTTGAAACTGTAATGCTATGTTTGATTTAAAAATGTGGGGAAAAGTCCGTAGATAGGCTTTTCTCAGCATTTATGTGATAAAATTAAAATAGTACATAAAGGGAGAAAAGCCATAAGATATTCCAAATTCACTTTTTATTAAATGTTTTCTACGTTTTATTAATTTATATTTATTTCTATCATATTCATTTAAAAATCAATTATTATCATATTTTAATATTTTATTATCATAATCTAATAACATTTGTTTTTCATGATTAATTTTATGTTGATAGTTGTCAAGTTTTTCAGATAGTAAAATCATAATGCTTTTTCCTTTCTAAATACATGACTTTGAGTATAACAATAATTAACTAGTGAGTGTTGGAAAATAATTTGCTTAAAATGTTATAATTAATATATAAATTATTGAATATAGGTGATATAATATGCCAAAACAAAGAAAAGAATTAGGTAATTATAAAGAAAAGATACAAGAATATTTAAGAAAAAATAAAGATAATTTAAAAAAATGTACTAAACAAGAATTAAATTATATTTTAAATGTGGATAATAAATATATATTTGATTGCCGAAGAAGATCGACAAAATGACAAAAAGATTTTCTTAAAGAATATGATAAAGCATGTTTAAAAATAGGAATTGCAAGATTAAAAAATGTTACACAAGTACCTCAATATGAATGAGCTTATTTAAGAACAAATCATAGAGAGATGTTTGATGATTTAATAGATAATCAAGATATAGAAACAAATAATAGTAATATAATTATTAATATTTGTGAACCAAGAAAAATAGAAAATAATGATTAGAAACCTATAATAAATATAGGTTTTTTTTCTTTATTTTAAAGGGAAAAAATGATATAATATATTAAAGTGAATATGTTAAATTAACATATATAAAAGTGACCTATTAACCAAGTGAATTATTAAAATTTAATAAAAGGGAGATTAAAAGTATGAGTGATTTTACTTTTGATGAAAAAGAGAATTATAGTTTAGATGATGTTAAAAATTTACTAAAACAACATAGAAATGTAGTATATGCTGAAAGTAAAAAAAATATTGAACCTAAATTAAGTGAATATGAAACAAAAATAAAAGAATATGAAAATAAAGTTAATGAATATCAAGAAAAAGAATTATTTAATGGTTTTAATGATAAACAATTAAAAATAGTTAAATCATTAATTAATACTGAATATAAAGACATTGATAAACATTCTGCTTTAAATAAAATAAAAGAAGATTATGCAGAAATATTTAATAATAATTTACATAATAAAGAAATTAAAAAACAAGAAATTATTAAAAATGAAGAATCTAAACAAGAGTTTTTTAATCCAAAAACACTTTTTGAATTAGATAATAATATTACATCTAAAAATGAAGAATTATTAAAAAATACAGAAGTTGTTGGTGCAAAAACTAAACAAGAAATGATTAAATTTTTAGAATTTTTATTTAGTAAATAATTAAATATGGCTTTTCTCCCTTTATGTACTATTTTTAAATTTTATCACATAAATGCTGAGAAAAGCCTATCTACGGACTTCTCCCCACATTTTTAAATCAAACATAGCATTACAGTTTCAAAACTAGGTATCTTGTTGAATTTATATGCAGCTTCTTTAGCATATAAATGAACATGATGTTTTGCAACTTTGATATGTGTTTTAAATGTTCTTCTTATATGTTTTCAAACTGATTCAATTTGGTTGGTATTTACACCAATTTTTGAAACATAGCCATCTTGATGGTTAACTGTTTCATGCTTAGTGAAAACTGATTTAAAATCACAATATCCTTTTCAAGAATCAGTATATACAAGACATTTTGAAGAAATGTGGTTTTTTGCAAACTGCAAAAGATTTTTACTCTTTGCGTTTTTCAATACTTTCACAATTAAATTATTGGTTGTTTTTTGATAAATGCCAACAATCAAGGTTTTATTCACCAAGGATCTTCCTTGTTTTTTAAAACCCATATGTGAAAGATACATTTCATCAATTTGCACTGTACCTTCAACAATAAATTGAGGTTTTTGTTTTGCAATACGTGTTCTGATTTTATGAGTCATTCTTCAAGCAGTTTTCAAAGTCACTCCCAATTCTTTTGCAATATCTGTTGATAGAATTCCATGTTTGGTGTTTATTCATCTAAAGATAAGATAAAATCAAGATGTTAAAGATGTTTGTGACCTTGAAAATATGGTGCCTGTGAGAATGCTAAATGTTTGATTACATTTTAAACATCTCATTCTTTTTAAATCAGAAGTATTCAAATTAAAACTAAAACACCTAATACATTTGTTTTCTTTTAAATTTGCTATATATGCAAGACATTGCTGTTCAGTTTGAAAAGCATTGTTGAATTCATTCAGTTTCATTATTCCCTCCACAAGTACATGTGGGGAGAAGTCCGTTAAATATTTCTCAAAAGGAGAGATATTATGGCTATTCCACAAGTTCCAACTGGTTTAATTACTGGTGGTAATAATGGAAATAAAGCAATGTTAACTGCTATGGAAGCACAAGTAAAAGGTATACTTTATAATGAAGAAAGTATGATGTTTTTAAAAGCAAGTGCAGTTGCAGAACAAATAAGTGAAATACCTGGAGCAGTAGAAGCATATTATCGTATTGCTGAACGTTTACGTTGAGGTTCAAAATATGATGTTATGACTGGAACAACTAAACAATGAACAACATTAAGAACAACTAGTGTTATTTTAGACCAAATATTAGTTATTGATTGAAGAACTGAAGATTTTGATATGAATAGATTTATGTCAAGTCCAATTCCATTAAAAGCAAATATGTTATCAATATGAGCAGAAAGTGCATTAAGAAATTATTTATTTATTCAAGAATGTATTTTTTTACAAGGTATTAAAGATTATTGTATTGCTAAATCACAAGTAATTCCTATTAATATGTTAGAAATGACAGAAGATACAGCAAAATCAGCATTTTATCAAATTGGAGATAAAATGAATGAATTATTAGGAAATATAACTGAAACTGAAATTGGTACAAATGTAAGTGATTTTATTGGTGCATTAGGATTTACTCCAATGTTACAATTAACAAAAGCATATTTAAGATTAAATTATGGTCAAATTGCAGCAGATACTGTAGCAAGTGGTCAATTATATAAACAATCAGTATTTGGTATGTTTTTATATAAACATATGTTTTTAAATAAAGATATGGTTAAAGATACTAAAACTGGTTTACATTTAGAAAAAACATTTGATTTAAAAAAAGTATTTGGAGTTTTTGTACATAGAAATGCATTTGCACAACCTAATAGTTTTCAAAAAATAGTAAATTTAATTGATAATAATACATTAAATCAAAAAACATTAGGTAAAGCACTTTATGGTATAACAACAGCAATTCGTGGTTGATTATCATTTATTATTATGGAAAAAATGCCAACAGCTGATGAAATTAAAGAAGCACAAAAACGTTGTTGAACTAATTGAATTAAATTAACTCCAGCAGAAAGAGAAAAATCACCAGTAACATTTAAAATTGCTGATTTTGATGATTTTAGAATTAGTTTAAATGATTTAATTTATGGCTTTTCTCCCTTTATGTACTATTTTAATTTTATCACATAAATGCTGAGAAAAGCCTTAAAATAATACCAATAATAATATTAATTATTATTTGATATTTACCAAAAATAGAAAAAGAAATAAGAAAATTAAAAAAAATTGAAAAGGTGGAATAAAAAATGAATTTATCAATAGAATGAATTTCAGTAATATGTGGAGCAGTAGCTACTGGAATAGCTGTATCAGGAGGATTAGCTTTATCTGGTAAAAAAATTAAAAAATCAAAACAAAATAAAATATCAAAAGAATTAAAAAGAGATAAAGAAATTCAATTTATTATTGAAAATATTAAACAAATAAATTCTCAATTACAATTAGAAACAACATCAGTTGCTAAATTACTTGATAGTTTTAATACTGATAATGAAAAAGATGAAGTATTTAAAAATACTATTATTAGTCAAAGAGCAAAACGTAAAGAATTATCAGAAAAAGATAAGAAAAAAGCAACTAAAGTTGGAATTTAAAGGGTTTAAATACCCTTTATTTTACATTAAGGAGTAAATTATTATGGCTATTAAAGACCCATTAATGTTTATTACAATTGAAGAATTTAAAAATTGAAAAGGTTTTAATAAAGCATTATTTGATGAAGTTACAACACCAGATAGTGAAATTAGATATGCAATAGAAATTGCAAGTAGTAATATTGATTTTTTAAGTGGTTTTACTATTTCAAAAAAATGACCAGAAATAAATCAAACAAAATTTACAGATAATATTCAAACTGCAACTACTCATTATGTTAATTTTTTATTAGAACCTGTTTAGAATCTTTTAGAAAATAAGGTAAAATTACTATATATTTTAAAATAAGAGGTATATATGCATAAAAATTATCCAAGTCATGTTACTAAAGAACAATTTGAGAACATAAAATCAACTTTAGAAAACAGCAAAAAGAAAACAAAACCAAGAAATTTAGATTTATATGAAGTGTTTTGTGCAGTTTTATATGTATTAAAAAGTGGTTGTCAATGAAGAATGTTACCAAAAAATTTTCCAAAATGACAAACTGTATATTATTATTTCCAAATTTGAAGTAAAAACAATGATAAAGAACCTAGTGTATTGCAATTAATTTTAAAAAAAATTAGTTAAAAAGATTCGTATTAAGAATCATCGAAAAGAAAAAACTAGTTTTTGTATAATTGATTCGCAAAGTGTTAAAAATACAGATACTACTGAAAATAAAGGTTATGATGCTGGTAAAAAGATTTCAGGAATAAAACGTCATATTGCAGTTGATACGCAAGGTTTACCACATGCAATTTACATAACTACAGCAGAAAAAACAGATCGTAATAGTGCTATCATAATGATTAAAAATGAAAAAGAAAATCTTTCTACAGTTCAAAAAATAATAGTAGATGCTGGCTATACTGGTGAAAAATTTGCTTCTGCAATCAAAACAATCATAAATGCAAATGTTGAAGTTGTAAAACGTAATGAATTACATTCTTTTGTAGTACTACCAAAAAGATGAGTTGTAGAACGAAGCTTTGCATGATTAGAAAAATGCAGAAGATTATGAAAAAATTGTGAAAGAAAACTAAATACTAGTTTACAAATGGTTGTTCTGTCCTTTATTTCAATTTTATTAAAAAGATTCTAAACAGGTTCTTAGAACCTGTTTAGAATCTTTTAGAAAATAAGGTAAAATTACTATATATTTTAAAATAAGAGGTATATATGCATAAAAATTATCCAAGTCATGTTACTAAAGAACAATTTGAGAACATAAAATCAACTTTAGAAAACAGCAAAAAGAAAACAAAACCAAGAAATTTAGATTTATATGAAGTGTTTTGTGCAGTTTTATATGTATTAAAAAGTGGTTGTCAATGAAGAATGTTACCAAAAATTTTCCAAAATGACAAACTGTATATTATTATTTCCAAATTTGAAGTAAAAACAATGATAAAGAACCTAGTGTATTGCAATTAATTTTAAAAAAATTAGTTAAAAAGATTCGTATTAAGAATCATCGAAAAGAAAAAACTAGTTTTTGTATAATTGATTCGCAAAGTGTTAAAAATACAGATACTACTGAAAATAAAGGTTATGATGCTGGTAAAAAGATTTCAGGAATAAAACGTCATATTGCAGTTGATACGCAAGGTTTACCACATGCAATTTACATAACTACAGCAGAAAAAACAGATCGTAATAGTGCTATCATAATGATTAAAAGTGAAAAAGAAAATCTTTCTACAGTTCAAAAAATAATAGTAGATGCTGGCTATACTGGTGAAAAATTTGCTTCTGCAATCAAAACAATCATAAATGCAAATGTTGAAGTTGTAAAACGTAATGAATTACATTCTTTTGTAGTACTACCAAAAGATGAGTTGTAGAACGAAGCTTTGCATGATTAGAAAAATGCAGAAGATTATGAAAAAATTGTGAAAGAAAACTAAATACTAGTTTACAAATGGTTGTTCTGTCCTTTATTTCAATTTTATTAAAAAGATTCTAAACAGGTTCTTAGGCATCATCCACTTTTTATTTATCCATGCAAGTCCACATGTTCTAGCCACTATTTTTAACAACTGTGTTGTGGTTCACTGTTTTAGTTCTCTAACACCTGTTGATAATAGTGCTAAAGAGGTTTATTAAAAATTTTAAAATTTTACAATTACAAAAAAAAGACAAGATTATTTCTTGCCTTTTTCCTTAATAACTTTGTTAATAATTTTTATTCGGACTTCTCCCCACATGTACTTGTGGAGGGAATAATGAAACTGAATGAATTCAACAATGCTTTTCAAACTGAACAGCAATGTCTTGCATATATAGCAAATTTGAAAGAAAACAAATGTATTAGGTGTTTTAATTTTAATTTGAATACTTCTGATTTAAAAAGAATGAGATGTTTAAAATGTAATCAAACATTTAGCATTCTCACAGGCACCATATTTTCAAGGTCACAAACATCTTTAACATCTTGATTTTATCTTATCTTTAGATGAATAAACACCAAACATGGAATTCCATCAACAGATATTGCAAAAGAATTGGGAGTGACTTTGAAAACTGCTTGAAGAATGACTCATAAAATCAGAACACGTATTGCAAAACAAAAACCTCAATTTATTGTTGAAGGTACAGTGCAAATTGATGAAATGTATCTTTCACATATGGGTTTTAAAAAACAAGGAAGATCCTTGGTGAATAAAACCTTGATTGTTGGCATTTATCAAAAAACAACCAATAATTTAATTGTGAAAGTATTGAAAAACGCAAAGAGTAAAAATCTTTTGCAGTTTGCAAAAAACCACATTTCTTCAAAATGTCTTGTATATACTGATTCTTGAAAAGGATATTGCGATTTTAAATCAGTTTTCACTAAGCATGAAACAGTTAACCATCAAGATGGCTATGTTTCAAAAATTGGTGTAAATACCAACCAAATTGAATCAGTTTGAAAACATATAAGAAGAACATTTAAAACACATATCAAAGTTGCAAAACATCATGTTCATTTATATGCTAAAGAAGCTGCATATAAATTCAACAAGATACCTAGTTTTGAAACTGTAATTCTATGTTTGATTTAAAAATATGGGGAGAAGTCCGTAGATAGGCTTTTCTCAGCATTTATGTGATAAAATTAAAATAGTACATAAAGGGAGAAAAGCCTTTTTATTTTATTTTTTAAATGTATATTTTTTAAAATACGTCGAATATAAATTTAAATTTAAGGGTTAAAGAAAGTAATTTTGTCTAATTTTCATTATTTTTCAAATAATTCATTTTTGGAAATAAGTTACTAATATGATAATTAATTATTTCGTAACTTTGACAACCGTCCTTAAATTTTTACTAAATAAATATAGCATAATTTATATATTAATTGTTAATAAGTTATTTAAAATTTTTATAAAAAAGCATATATCCAAAAAAATATTGACTTTCGCGTTAAAGTTATATATATTACAAAATAGTATTTGAATAAAGTTAATAAATTATATATAGAGGAAGATATAAGATGCCATCAAAATTAGTAATCATGGAATCTCCAGTTAAAAGTAAAGCAGTACAATCATATTTAGGTAATGATTATTTAGTGTTATCTTCGGATGGACACATTCGTAATTTAGCAATTAAAGGTCAATATGGTTTGGGAATTGTTTTAGAAACTTTTCAACCAATTTACAAAATTGATCGCAAAAAAATGCCAAAGGTAAAAGAATTAAAAAGTAAATTAAAAAGTATTACTCATGTTTATCTAGCAACCGATCATGATCGCGAAGGAGAAGCAATTGCTTATCATTTAGATCAAGTATTAGCAACAAGTAATATATCATCACGAATAACTTTTAATGAAATTACTAAAGATGCAATTTTAACAGCATTTAAATCTCCACATAGTATTGATTTACCATTAGTTCGTAGTCAAGAAGCAAGAAGAATGGTTGATCGTATCATTGGTTTTCGCTTAAGTAATCTATTACAAAAAAAGATCGGTTCACGTAGTGCAGGGAGAGTACAATCAGTAGCATTAAAATTAATAGCAACAAGAGAACGTGAAATTACTAATTTTATTAGTAAAGAATTTTGAACAATTAATAGTACTTATCAAAAAAAAATAATATTAAATTGTGAAAAATATAAAGAAGAACTGTTAGTTATTAATAATGAACAAGAAGCAGTTGCTATTAAAAATGCATTAAGTGATAGTTATCAAGTAATTTCTGTTACTGAACAAAATCGTAAGCGTAATTCATTAAATCCATTTACTACTAGTAGTTTATTACAAGCAGCATCAACGCAATTAAATTTTAGTACTGCTAAAACAACGCTTATTGCTCAGCAATTGTATGAAGGAATTGATGTTAATGGAACACTTACCGGATTTATTAGTTATCCTCGTACTGATTCAATACGTTTAAATGATAAATTTATTGAAAATGCCAAAACATTAATTGTTAATGAATATGGTGACCAATATCTTGGGCAGAAGAAAGAACAGACTAATAAAAAAAATGTGCAAGATGCTCATGAAGCAATCAGACCAACTGATTTAACAATGAATAATAAACGTGCTATTGATTTTTTAAATAAAGATCAATTAAAACTTTATAATTTAATTTATTTTCGTGCCCTTAGTTCATTAATGCCACCAGCACAATTAATTAGTACTACTGTTTTATTTAAAAATAATGATTATCAATTTCGTTTAACAGGACAACAAATCAAGTTTAAAGGATTTTTAACGCTTGATATAGAAAGTCTTGAAAATGAAGAACTTTTAGTTTTACCAAAATTTGAAAAAAATCAAATTATTAAAGTTGAGTCAGTAAATTTACAGCAACACTTTACTAAACCAAAACCAAGATACACAGAAGCTAAATTAATTAAAACATTAGAAGAACTAGGAATTGGTCGACCATCAACTTATAATCCAATTATGAACACTATTAAAGAACGCGGTTATGTTATTATTGAAAATAAGTCTTTTAAAGCTACTGACAAAGGTCTTTTAACTAATGATAAACTTCAAGAGTTTTTTTATGATATTATTAATGAGACATATACTTCACAAGTTGAAACTCAATTAGATCAAATTGCTCATGGTAATTTTGATATGCATCAAGTGGTAAAAGACTTTTGAGTTAAGTTTGAACCAAGGATTGATGATGCTTTTGATAAAATGACTGAGTTTAAAATTAAACCAGTTTTATTAGATCAAGATTGTCCACTTTGTGGTGCCCCACTTGTGCAAAGAACAGGAAGATATGGTAAATTTAACGGTTGTTCAGCATTTCCAAAATGTAGATATATTCAAAAACAATTAGAAAAAATTAAACCTTGTTTAGTATGTACAGATGGTTGAATGGTTGTTAAATCTTCAAAACAAAATCGAAAATTTTTAGGGTGTACTAATTATCCAAATTGTAAACATGTTGAAAAGTATCAAGAAATAGCTTCTGATAAAGAAGTAAAGTAGGTGAAACGCATGTTAAAAGATTATATATTATTAATAGATAAACCTTCATTTATGACATCACAAGATTGTCTTGTTGTTATTAAAAAACGTTTGAAATTAAATAAAATTGGTCATACAGGTACGTTAGATCCTTTAGCAACAGGACTAATGGTAGTACTTGTGAATGAAGCAACCAAAATTAGTGATTTTATTTTAAAAAGTGATAAAGTTTACATTGCAAAAATGCAACTATTTTTAAAAACCGACACCGGCGATATTACTGGTAAAATTATTGAATCAAAACCACATCTTGATTTAAAAGAATCAGAAATTGTTAAAGCACTTGAATTTTATAATAATCGTCAATATGAGCAAATAATTCCTGCTTATGCAGCAGTTAAAATTAATGGTAAAAAACTTTATGAATATGCTCGCGAGAATATTCCTGTTGAATTACCAAAACGTAAGGTTTATATTAAATCTTTAAAATTAATTAGTTTTAATAATGATTTAGTTACTTTTGAAGTAGTATGTTCAAAAGGAACTTATGTTCGAGCTTTGGTTACTGACATTGCTAGAATTTTACATACATCAGCAACTTTAACTTATTTGAGAAGAATTCATCAATCGGGTTTTGATTTAAGTAATGCCTTAAATTTAGATGTTATCAATGAAGAAACAGTTAGTAAAAATCATATTAGTATTTATGATGGTGTTAAAAATATTATGCCAGCGATTGTTGTTGATAATAGTAAAAGTGTTATTGATTGTAAACCTTTAGTTATTGATAGTACTAATGAGCCATATGTTTTAGTTGTTAATTCTGAACATTTGCCATTAGCTATTTATCGTAATCAAAAAAATAATTTATACGTAAGCCAACGAGGTTTTAAATGTAATGAAGATATTAAAATTGAAAAATCTAAATATTCAAAATCAAAAATTGATGTCTAAACCAATTATTGCTTGTTGAGGATTTTTTGATGGTATTCATCAAGGTCATCAAGCCTTATTTAAACAATTATTAGTTAATTCAACAATAAATAATTATCAAACATGTATTATTAGTTTTGATAGAAAACCACAAAGTATAATTAGTAATAAAAATAATGAGGTTTTATTAAGTAATGAAGATAAAATTAAAACAATTTCTAAATATAATTTTGATTATTATTGGGAAATTAAGTTTAGTAAAGAAATAGCAACACTTTCACCAGAGCAATTTATTTCGTGATTATTGGCAAATAATGTTAAAGCAGTAGTTGTTAATCCAAATATTAGGTTTGGTTATCAAGGGCAGGGTAATATTAAAACATTACAACAATCTTCATTACAAGTTTATCTTTGTAATGATATTATTATTAATAATAACAAAGTTTCTTCAACTTATATTAAACAACTTTTACAAAATAAAGATATTAGTAGTGCTAATCTTTGTTTACAACAAGAGCCATATACAATTAGTGGTAAAGTAGTTCATGGTATTAAAGAGGCTAGAACGATTAATTTTCCAACTGCTAATTTATCGTTATTAACAAACTATGCACTACCAGGTCTTGCTACTTATATTACGCTTACTGAAGTAGATAATAAATGATATCAAAGTATGACAGTAATTATGTTACGTAATAATAAGCCGTTAATTGAAACTTACTTATTAAACTTTAATCAAGATTTATATGGAAAAATCATTAAAGTTAGATTTTTAGATTTTCTTCGTGATAATTTAAAATTTACTAATTTAGATGATTTAAAAAAACAAGTGGATAAAGATTTAATAGAAACAATTAAATATTTTGCTAATTCTAGTAGTAAATTATTAAAGCCATAATAATTGTGATATTCTTTGAACTTGTCAAGAAAAGTGGACAATAAAAGTAACCTTTTATTAAATTTTATAAAATAGCGTTTGTAAGTGTTAAATTTATAGGTATGAAGTAATTATTTGTTGGTTTGGAATGAGCTAATCGATATTCGATTGGACTCATTCCTTTTAATTTTATTTGAGGTCGATAATTATTATAAAAGTAAATATATTTAGGTAAGTTGTCTTGTATTCATTCAATAGTTCTATTTTTTCTTGGAATTTGATATAGAAATTCTGTTTTCATTGTTCCAAATCAAGTTTCAGTAGCACCATTATCACAGGAATTACCTCTTCTAGACATTGAAATTTTTATTTTTAATTCATCACATAAAATTTTATAAGAAGGATTTGTATAGTGAAATCCTTGATCTGATTGTAAAATTCATGAAGTAGGTTTTTGAGCATTAACTCAAGCTTGGATAATGTTTTGGACAACAAATGTCATGTCTAAACTTGCACTTATTTTATAATCTAATATTTCATTATTATGAAAATCTTTAACAATTGATAAATAATATGTTTTACCATTAGTTAATAAATAAGTTATATCAGTACCTAATTTTTCATTTAAATTAGTAGTTGAAAAATCACGTTTTAATAAATTATCATATCTTAGAACCTGTTTAGAATCTTTTAGAAAATAAGGTAAAATTACTATATATTTTAAAATAAGAGGTATATATGCATAAAAATTATCCAAGTCATGTTACTAAAGAACAATTTGAGAACATAAAATCAACTTTAGAAAACAGCAAAAAGAAAACAAAACCAAGAAATTTAGATTTATATGAAGTGTTTTGTGCAGTTTTATATGTATTAAAAAGTGGTTGTCAATGAAGAATGTTACCAAAAAATTTTCCAAAATGACAAACTGTATATTATTATTTCCAAATTTGAAGTAAAAACAATGATAAAGAACCTAGTGTATTGCAATTAATTTTAAAAAAATTAGTTAAAAAGATTCGTATTAAGAATCATCGAAAAGAAAAAACTAGTTTTTGTATAATTGATTCGCAAAGTGTTAAAAATACAGATACTACTGAAAATAAAGGTTATGATGCTGGTAAAAAGATTTCAGGAATAAAACGTCATATTGCAGTTGATACGCAAGGTTTACCACATGCAATTTACATAACTACAGCAGAAAAAACAGATCGTAATAGTGCTATCATAATGATTAAAAGTGAAAAAGAAAATCTTTCTACAGTTCAAAAAATAATAGTAGATGCTGGCTATACTGGTGAAAAATTTGCTTCTGCAATCAAAACAATCATAAATGCAAATGTTGAAGTTGTAAAACGTAATGAATTACATTCTTTTGTAGTACTACCAAAAAGATGAGTTGTAGAACGAAGCTTTGCATGATTAGAAAAATGCAGAAGATTATGAAAAAATTGTGAAAGAAAACTAAATACTAGTTTACAAATGGTTGTTCTGTCCTTTATTTCAATTTTATTAAAAAGATTCTAAACAGGTTCTTAAACTTCCTGATTTAGTTCTATAATCAAATTTTTTTATGCGAACCTTAGCTTTTAAACTCATATTTTTCATATATCTATATACAATATGAAATTTTAATTTTAAATTATAAATTTTGTTAATTCATAAAGTTATCATTTTATAACCATAAATTTCTTGAAATTCATAAAAAATATTTTTAATTATATTAGCTAAAAATGTATCTCATTTATTAAATTCATTCATTCCATTCTTAATTCACTTATAATATCCTGATTTTGAAACATTTAATAATCAACATAAATAACTAATCTGATATTTTTTCTTCAATGAGAAAATCACAAAATATTTCTTCTTTTTTGTCGATTTTTCTAAATACTTTTTATATCGTTCATTGCCTCAATATATTCAATTAATTCTTGTTTTGTCATTTCATTAAAATTTAAAGATTTGGGTCGACCTGTTCTTTTGGTTTTTTTAGCACGAATTCCATTGCCATATTCTAAACCTTTTTCACCTAATAATTTATATGCTTTAATTCATTCTTTTATTGATGATCGACCAATACCATACTCTAATGCGGTTTTATCAATTGTTTTAATTTTACTTATTTTTATTATTTTTAACTTTTCTTCTTTTGATAGTCATTTAGCCATAAAAAAATAAACACCTTCCTTAAAGTATTTTTAACACAAAGGTTACAATTCTGTGTCTACTTTATTCTAGATGTTCACTTTATATTTACAATAATTATTAAACATTATAAATACTATTTATGCTGAATTATACTTGTAAGTGCAAGTAAATAAAATTGCAAAAAATTCTCATATAAAAATTTCATAATGCTAAATTTAGTTTAGAAAAAGTAAGGAGTTTTTATATGAGTTATAAACATATTGGGATAGATGAAAGAATTTATATTGAGAATCAATTGAAATTTAAAGTTAAAATTAGTGAAATAGCTAAAAATCTTAATCGAAGTATTAGTACTATTATTCAAGAAGTTAATAGAAATAAAGATAATGATCATTATTTTTCATTAATTGCACAAAATAAAGCTGTAAATAGAAAAAAATCACATATTATTTTTCATAAGTTTAAATATAAAGATTTAGTCAAATATATACAACAAAAACTATTATTGGGCTGATCACCTGAACAAATTTATGGCAGAATTAAAAATTTTCATAAATAATGAGCTATCAGCTTTAAAACAATTTACAATTGAATTTATTCTGGATTATTTGATAAAGTTACTAGTAAAAATTTAAGAAGAAAAGGTAAAAAACGAAGATCTCAAGAAAATCGTGGTAAATTTAATGGTAAATCAATTAAAGAACGAGATAATAATGTTAATGATCGCATAACTCTTGGTCATTGAGAAGGAGATACTATAGTATCATCAAGAGGTAAAAGTAAATCATGTTTAATAACTTTAGTTGAAAGAGTATCACGATTTACTTTAGCAATGTTAGTTAAAAACAAAACTACTAAAGTTATTAATAAAAATATCATTCATTATTTATCAATTCTTCCTAAAAATATTGTTAAAACTATTACTTTTGATCGTGGTAAAGAATTTGCAAATTGACAACAACTTGAAAAAAAGTTAGATGTGAAAATTTATTTTGCAAATCCATATTCACCTTGACAAAGAGGTACTAATGAAAATACTAATGGTTTAATTAGAGAAAAATTTCCTAAAAAATTTATTTTTTCAAAAACTAATAAAAATGAAGTTCATAAATTTATATTGTCTTTAAACCAAAGACCCAGAAAAATACTAAATTATCTTTCACCAATCGAATATTTGAATAGAAAAATAATTTAGTTGCACTTACCTTTACAATTTTGCGTCAAATTACTGATGATGTTATTGATGATGTTAAAGCATGACAAAATCGACCATTAGAAAGTGGAATGGCAACCCTTTTTAGGACTATTTTTTGGTAGACATTTGTTCATGATATTTAACGGGAGTTAGGTAGTTTAGAGTGCTGTGAATTCTTATGTTGTTATATCAATTTATGTAATCAAATAATTCTAATTTTAATTGGATTAATGATGTAAAATTTTTATCATTAATAAACTCTGTTTTGAAAGTTTTAAAAGTTGCTTCAGCAACAGCATTGTCATAAGGACATCCTTTTTTGCTTAAAGAACGGGTAATATTGAATGCTAATAAAAGTTTATCAATAGTTTTATTATTGAATTCATTACCGCGATCGCTATGAAATATTTGAATATCTTTTAAACAGCGATTTGAGTGCATAAATGCTTGATGTACTAATGATGCATCTTTTTTAACTCCAACACTATGTCCAATAATTTCGCGGTTGTACAGGTCTACTAATAGGCAAATATAGTTTCATTTACCATTAACTTGAACATAAGTTAAATCACTGACAATAACTTCATTTTTAATTCTATTATTAAAGTCTCTATTAACAAGATTGGTAATTTGACTATCATTGACTTTATTATGATGATTTTTGAATAATAATTTAGTGTATTTTGATATTAAATTATGCTTATTCATAATTTTTTTAATTTTTCTGCGTGATAAATAAATTTCTTGGTTTGCTAGTATGACTTTTAATCTTCTAGTACCATAAACTTCTTTATTTTCTTTAAAAGCACTAATAACAGCTTCATCATAAATATTATTTTGAATTTTTTCTTTTTTCTTTAAATTAAAATAATATGTTGATTTAGAGAGTTTTAAAAAACGACACATTGTGCGAATTTTATATTTAACTTTATTTTTAGTAATAATTTCTATTTTCTGCCTATTATTAGTGCTGCTTGCTTTAAAATATCATTTTCCATTCGTAACTGTTTTAATTCTTTATTTGCTTGAATTAATTGTTTTTCTAAATCTGAAAGATTATTTTTAATTTTAAAACTACCTGAATTAGTAAATTGTTTAATTCATTTATAAGTAGCTGCTCTTGTAACATTATATTCTTTAGCAAGACAAGACACTGACTTACCACTTTGATATAAAGCTACTATTTGCTTTTTAAATTCGTCGGTATATGAGTTAATATTGGTCATAATTATAGTTCCTTTCTTTTAACAAATTTGTTCACTTGTCTACGTAATTAGTGTCCAATAAAGTGTAACCCATCCATAGGTATGTTATTGAATTTATATGCAGCTTCTTTTGCATATAAATGAATATGATGTTTTGCAACTTTGATATGTGTTTTAAATGTTCTTCGTATATGTTTTCATACTGACTCAATTTGGTTGGTATTTACACCAGTTTTTGAAACATAGCCATCTTGATGGTTAACTGTTTCATGCTTAGTGAAAACCGATTTCAAATCGCGATATCCTTTTCAAAAATCAGTATGTACAACACACTTTGAAGAAATGTGGTTTATTGCAAACTGCAAAAGATTTTTACTGTTTGCGTTTTTCAATACTTTCACAATCAGATTGTTGGTTGTTTTTTCATAAATACCAACAATCAAGGTTTTATTCAACAAGGATCTTCCTTGTTTTTTAAACCCCATATGTGAAAGATACATTTCATCCATTTGCACTATGCCTTCAACAATGAATTGAGGTTTTTGTTTAGCAATGGCACTTCGGATTTTATGACCCATTCTTCAAGCTGTTTTCAAGGTCACTCCCAATTCTTTTGCAACATCAGTTGATGGAATTCCATGTTTGGTGTTTATTCATCTAAAAATGAGATAAAACCAAGATATTAAAGGTGTTTGTGACTTTGAAAATATAGTGCCCGTGAGAATACTGAATGTTTGATGACATTTCAAACATCTCATTCTTCTTAAATTAGAAGTATTCAAATTAAAACTAGAACACCTACTACATTTGATTTGTTTCAAACTTGCTATATATGCAAGACATTGTTTTTCAGTTTGAAAAGTATTATTGAACTCATTCAATTTCATTGTTTCCTCCACAAGTACATGTGGGGAGAAGTTCGTTAATTTTTTTGAACTTGTACCATTACGAGCATTTTCAGTAGTACTATGTTGATTTTTTTCATATCCTAAATAATTTTGCATTTCAGAATTCAACATTTTTTCAACTAATCTTTTTGTTAATTCTTTATATAAACCGCCAGGTTTAAAAACTGTTGTTAAATCTTCAGTATTTTCTAGTAATAAATCTACTGCTTTTGATATTGGATCATTATTATTAAAGTTATCTTTTTTAGCCATCTGTAACTCACTCTTTCTAGTCATTTAATTATATTTACTAGAATTAATTAAACATAGTTATTTTTGTAAGTTACACAGATTACTAAACATTTCCATTTATTCTGGATTATTTGATAAAGTTACTAGTAAAAATTTAAGAAGAAAAGGTAAAAAACGAAGATCTCAAGAAAATCGTGGTAAATTTAATGGTAAATCAATTAAAGAACGAGATAATAATGTTAATGATCGCATAACTCTTGGTCATTGAGAAGGAGATACTATAGTATCATCAAGAGGTAAAAGTAAATCATGTTTAATAACTTTAGTTGAAAGAGTATCACGATTTACTTTAGCAATGTTAGTTAAAAACAAAACTACTAAAGTTATTAATAAAAATATCATTCATTATTTATCAATTCTTCCTAAAAATATTGTTAAAACTATTACTTTTGATCGTGGTAAAGAATTTGCAAATTGACAACAACTTGAAAAAAGTTAGATGTGAAAATTTATTTTGCAAATCCATATTCACCTTGACAAAGAGGTACTAATGAAAATACTAATGGTTTAATTAGAGAAAAATTTCCTAAAAAATTTATTTTTTTCAAAAACTAATAAAAATGAAGTTCATAAATTTATATTGTCTTTAAACCAAAGACCCAGAAAAATACTAAATTATCTTTCACCAATCGAATATTTGAATAGAAAAATAATTTAGTTGCACTTACCTTTACAATTTTGCTTATTAAAAATTATTTCCAGTAAAATTAAATTTTATTGTATATGCTAATGAAAAATAAAAAAGAAAAAAGGGAGTAAATAAATAATGAAATATTGAGTAAAAGAATTTATAAATCAAATAAAAGATAATAATGAAATTTGTGCAAACTGTGATTATAAAGAAAATTTACATAAAAATATTACTTCAAATGATAATTGTCAAATTGTAAATGATGAAAGAATGCCATTGTTACAAGAACACACTTCAAATAATAAATGTATAGTTATTGAAATAGAATCAAACATTTCAGCTGTTAATAATATAGTAGAAATAAATTTACAAGGAAAACAAATTGAACAAAAAAAACAGACTACTAATAAATTACCTAATTATGGTTCAATTTTTTAAGAAGTTAAAACTACATAATCAGACTTAAAATGATGAATTATTTAAATAACTTATTTTAATAGATTAGTTAATTTACTTTCACTAATTTCTTTATATATGTTTAAATTAGTTTGTTCGTATAAATAACAAGCTCAATAATATCAAATTAAATTTTGATAATTCATTCATTTTTTAGCAATAATTGTTTGTTCATTATTTAAATTAAAACAATTAAATCAAGTATTAATTTCGGTTTCAGAAGTTAAACTTTCAGAAGCAAAAGAGGCAATATCAAATAATTCATCATTTCAACAGGCAAAATCTCAATCAATTAAATATCAGCAATTATTTTTTTTAACAAAATTATTTAATGTTAAATCATTATGAGATAAAACAATTGTTGTTGGTTGATAAGTAGCAATTCATTTGATTACCTCACTGGTTATTTTTTCTAAGCAAGGCTTACTAGTAGTTAAATTACAGTATAAATTAAGTTGTTCTAAGCCTTTTCAAGTTTTAATTAATGATTTATTATCAAATTTAATATTATGTAGTTGTTTTACCAATGATGAAATTTGTTCTAATATTTGTTTATTAATTATTTGTTCGCTTAAATTAATTAAATTATGATAATATGGCATTAAGGTTAATAGTTTATTATTATTAATATTGACTTCATTAATAGGTAATGTAAATTTTTTTGATTTAATTAATTTAATAACATTAATTTGATTTGTAAAATTCAAAAAAGGTTGCAAAATATCTTTAGATTGTTTTAAAAAAAAATCTTTATTTACTAAAAATAAGTCATTGGTTAAACCTTTTGTTTTTAATAGTTCTAATTGATATGGTGGTTTAATAGTTTTAAATTTCAAAATGACACCTCTATTTTGCTTGTATTGTCCGTAATAAAATTATACAATTTATTAAATAAAAATTATTGAAAGTAAGTGATAGTATATTAAAAAAAGGTTATATTCATATTTATAAAGGTGAAGGAAGAGGTAAAACCTCAATTCTTAATGGTATGGTAATTAGAGCATTGGGTAATAATCTTAATCTTAGTTACTTACGTTTTTTAAAAAATCGTCCTTCTGGTGAAATTAATTTTTTAAAACAAAATACTAAACTTAAAATTGAAAGTTTTTATGAATCTTCGCAAAAATTTTTTTGAGAAATGGATGAAGAAGAAAAAAAATTAAAACAAGAAACTAATTATGGTCTTACTAGATTAAAACTGTTAAGTCAAAGTGATAATACTGATCTTATTGTTGTTGATGAAATTTTAGGGTGTATTCAAAATAATTTGATTAAAGAACAAGACTTAATTGAAATTTTAAAAAATAAAAAAAGACATATTGAAATTGCATTATCTGGTAGATATGCATCTTTTGCCTTAGAACAATGTGCTAATTTAATTAGTGAAGTTAAATCAATTAAACATTATTTTGAACAAGGTCAAATTGCTCGTGAAGGGATTGATTATTAATGACTGCTAAAACCTTATGGTTTGCATCTAATAATATCGGTAAAATTAATGAATTAAATAGTATATTACAAACAAAGGGATATAATGTCAAATCAATGTTAGATCTTAATTCTCCTCTTGAAATTAATGAAACAGGTACATCATTTATTGAAAATGCAATTTTAAAAGCAACAACACTTGCAAAATTAGTGAATGGTCCTGTTATTGCTGATGATTCAGGATTAGAAATATTGGCTTTAAATAATTTTCCTGGTATTAACTCAGCACGATGAAAGGGAGAAATGTCCTATCATGATGCAATGTTAGACATTTTAGAACAAATGGAAGGTGAAACTAATCGTGCAGCAGTATTTATTTCTGCTATTGCTTATGTTGATTTTGATCATAAGATTACTAAAGCATTTATTGGTAAACTTGAAGGTGAAATCACTACTGAGATAAAAGGTAATGATGGTTTTGGTTACGATCAAATATTTTATGTTCCAGTAGTACATGCTACTTTAGGTGAATTGTCATTAGCAGATAAAAATAAAATTTCTCATCATAATTCAGCAATTGAGCAATTATTAACATTTTTACAAGAACAAAATTAGATAGTTAAAATGAAAATAAAAAGGATGATTTAATTTTGTCATAATCATTAACAGATTCATAATTACCATTATTAACTGGTAATAACAATAATATTAAAACTACCACTACTCCTATTTGAAAATCAGGAATAAAACCATTTAGTTTAATTAGTTTATCATGAACAGTTTCAATAATTATGTCACCAATTGTGGCAATAACTAACTATTGAAAAAATACTACCAAATTTGAATTTGTAAATGGATGAAATGACTTTATTATGAGACACACTACTTTTATTAGTAGTGAATTAATTAACGAACTTCTCCCCACATGTACTTGTGGAGGAAACAATGAAATTGAATGAGTTCAATAATACTTTTCAAACTGAAAAACAATGTCTTGCATATATAGCAAGTTTGAAACAAATCAAATGTAGTAGGTGTTCTAGTTTTAATTTGAATACTTCTAATTTAAGAAGAATGAGATGTTTGAAATGTCATCAAACATTCAGTATTCTCACGGGCACTATATTTTCAAAGTCACAAACACCTTTAATATCTTGGTTTTATCTCATTTTTAGATGAATAAACACCAAACATGGAATTCCATCAACTGATGTTGCAAAAGAATTGGGAGTGACCTTGAAAACAGCTTGAAGAATGGGTCATAAAATCCGAAGTGCCATTGCTAAACAAAAACCTCAATTCATTGTTGAAGGCATAGTGCAAATGGATGAAATGTATCTTTCACATATGGGGTTTAAAAAACAAGGAAGATCCTTGTTGAATAAAACCTTGATTGTTGGTATTTATGAAAAAACAACCAACAATCTGATTGTGAAAGTATTGAAAAACGCAAACAGTAAAAATCTTTTGCAGTTTGCAATAAACCACATTTCTTCAAAGTGTGTTGTACATACTGATTTTTGAAAAGGATATCGCGATTTGAAATCGGTTTTCACTAAGCATGAAACAGTTAACCATCAAGATGGCTATGTTTCAAAAACTGGTGTAAATACCAACCAAATTGAGTCAGTATGAAAACATATACGAAGAACATTTAAAACACATATCAAAGTTGCAAAACATTATATTCATTTACGGACTTCTCCCCACATGTACTTGTGGAGGGAATAATGAAACTGAATGAATTCAACAATGCTTTTCAAACTGAACAGCAATGTCTTGCATATATAGCAAATTTGAAAGAAAACAAATGTATTAGGTGTTTTAGTTTTAATTTGAATACTTTTGATTTAAAAAGAATGAGATGTTTAAAATGTAATCAAACATTTAGCATTCTCACAGGTACCATATTTTCAAGGTCACAAACATCTTTAACATCTTGGTTTTATCTTATCTTTAGATGAATAAACACCAAACATGGAATTCTATCAACAGATATTGCAAAAGAATTGGGAGTGACTTTGAAAACTGCTTGAAGAATGACTCATAAAATCAGAACACGTATTGCAAAACAAAAACCTCAATTTATTGTTGAAGGTACAGTGCAAATTGATGAAATGTATCTTTCACATATGGGTTTTAAAAAACAAGGAAGATCCTTGGTGAATAAAACCTTGATTGTTGGCATTTATCAAAAAACAACCAATAATTTAATTGTGAAAGTATTGAAAAACGCAAAGAGTAAAAATCTTTTGCAGTTTGCAAAAAACCACATTTCTTCAAAATGTCTTGTATATACTGATTCTTGAAAAGGATATTGCGATTTTAAATCAGTTTTCACTAAGCATGAAACAGTTAACCATCAAGATGGCTATGTTTCAAAAATTGGTGTAAATACCAACCAAATTGAATCAGTTTGAAAACATATAAGAAGAACATTTAAAACACATATCAAAGTTGCAAAACATCATGTTCATTTATATGCTAAAGAAGCTGCATATAAATTCAACAAGATACCTAGTTTTGAAACTGTAATGCTATGTTTGATTTAAAAATGTGGGGAGAAGTCCGTAGATAGGCTTTTCTCAGCATTAGTACATAAAGGGAGAAAAGCCTTCATTTATATGCAAAAGAAGCTGCATATAAATTCAATAACATACCTAGTTTTGAAACTGTAATGCTATGTTTTATTTAAAAATGTGGGGAGAAGTTCGTAGATAGGCTTTTCTCAGCATTTATGTGATAAGATTTAAAAATAGTACATAAAGGGAGAAAAGCCTTAATTAATTCTTTTTTATAGTTTTTCTTTTTTAAAGATTAATTTTTGTTTAGAAACTATTTTAAATAATAGTTTAAGTAAAATAAATAAATTGCTGAATTATACTTGTAACTGCAAGTAAATAAAATTGCAAAAAATTCTCATATAAAAATTTCATAATGCTAAATTTAGTTTAGAAAAAGTAAGGAGTTTTTATATGAGTTATAAACATATTGGGATAGATGAAAGAATTTATATTGAGAATCAATTGAAATTTAAAGTTAAAATTAATGAAATAGCTAAAAATCTTAATCGAAGTATTAGTACTATTATTCGAGAAGTTAATAGAAATAAAGATAATGATCATTATTTTTCATTAATTGCACAAAATAAAGCTGTAAATAGAAAAAAATCACATATTATTTTTCATAAGTTTAAATATAAAGATTTAGTCAAATATATACAACAAAAACTATTATTGGGCTGATCACCTGAACAAATTTATGGCAGAATTAAAAATTTTCATAAACAATGAGCTATCAGCTTTAAAACAATTTACAATTGAATTTATTCGAGGCTTTTTAATAATCTGTGTATCTTTGTTTTACAAAGTTACTAATTTAGATTAATTCTGTCTTCAAATTTTATCATAAAATGAGCAATTGCTGTATTTCAATTTTGAATAGGCAATGTTCATTTTTTTGTTATATTTTCAATTGCCAAGTAAAATATTTTGAAAACTGCCATATCATTAGGAAAAACTTTTTTATTTCTGATGATTTTTCGTAATTGACTATTAACAGATTCAATAGCATTTGTAGTATAAATCACTCTTTTGATTTCTACTGGATAACTAATAAAAACCATTAAATTATCTCAATTTTTATATCAAGATTTAGTAATTTGAGGATATTGTTTATTTCATTTACTTTCAAACGATTCTAAGAACCTGTTTAGAATCTTTTAGAAAATAAGGTAAAATTACTATATATTTTAAAATAAGAGGTATATATGCATAAAAATTATCCAAGTCATGTTACTAAAGAACAATTTGAGAACATAAAATCAACTTTAGAAAACAGCAAAAAGAAAACAAAACCAAGAAATTTAGATTTATATGAAGTGTTTTGTGCAGTTTTATATGTATTAAAAAGTGGTTGTCAATGAAGAATGTTACCAAAAAATTTTCCAAAATGACAAACTGTATATTATTATTTCCAAATTTGAAGTAAAAACAATGATAAAGAACCTAGTGTATTGCAATTAATTTTAAAAAAATTAGTTAAAAAGATTCGTATTAAGAATCATCGAAAAGAAAAAACTAGTTTTTGTATAATTGATTCGCAAAGTGTTAAAAATACAGATACTACTGAAAATAAAGGTTATGATGCTGGTAAAAAGATTTCAGGAATAAAACGTCATATTGCAGTTGATACGCAAGGTTTACCACATGCAATTTACATAACTACAGCAGAAAAAACAGATCGTAATAGTGCTATCATAATGATTAAAAGTGAAAAAGAAAATCTTTCTACAGTTCAAAAAATAATAGTAGATGCTGGCTATACTGGTGAAAAATTTGCTTCTGCAATCAAAACAATCATAAATGCAAATGTTGAAGTTGTAAAACGTAATGAATTACATTCTTTTGTAGTACTACCAAAAAGATGAGTTGTAGAACGAAGCTTTGCATGATTAGAAAAATGCAGAAGATTATGAAAAAATTGTGAAAGAAAACTAAATACTAGTTTACAAATGGTTGTTCTGTCCTTTATTTCAATTTTATTAAAAAAGATTCTAAACAGGTTCTAAAGCTTGCATTGCTTGTTCTTCACTACATGCACTATAAATTGGTGGAATGGCAACCCTTTTTAGGACTATTTTTTGGTAGACATTTGTTCATGATATTTAACGGGAGTTAGGTAGTTTAGAGTGCTGTGAATTCTTATGTTGTTATATCAATTTATGTAATCAAATAATTCTAATTTTAATTGGATTAATGATGTAAAATTTTTATCATTAATAAACTCTGTTTTGAAAGTTTTAAAAGTTGCTTCAGCAACAGCATTGTCATAAGGACATCCTTTTTTGCTTAAAGAACGGGTAATATTGAATGCTAATAAAAGTTTATCAATAGTTTTATTATTGAATTCATTACCGCGATCGCTATGAAATATTTGAATATCTTTTAAACAGCGATTTGAGTGCATAAATGCTTGATGTACTAATGATGCATCTTTTTTAACTCCAACACTATGTCCAATAATTTCGCGGTTGTACAGGTCTACTAATAGGCAAATATAGTTTCATTTACCATTAACTTGAACATAAGTTAAATCACTGACAATAACTTCATTTTTAATTCTATTATTAAAGTCTCTATTAACAAGATTGGTAATTTGACTATCATTGACTTTATTATGATGATTTTTGAATGATAATTTAGTGTATTTTGATATTAAATTATGCTTATTCATAATTTTTTTAATTTTTCTGCGTGATAAATAAATTTCTTGGTTTGCTAGTATGACTTTTAATCTTCTAGTACCATAAACTTCTTTATTTTCTTTAAAAGCACTAATAACAGCTTCATCATAAATATTATTTTGAATTTTTTCTTTTTTCTTTAAATTAAAATAATATGTTGATTTAGAGAGTTTTAAAAAACGACACATTGTGCGAATTTTATATTTAACTTTATTTTTAGGGCTTTTCTCCCTTTATGTACTATTTTAATTTTATCACATAAATGCTGAGAAAAGCCTATCTACGGACTTCT
The DNA here is from genome assembly GCF_027923845.1 of Spiroplasma ixodetis. Classification (GTDB taxonomy): domain Bacteria; phylum Bacillota_I; class Bacilli_A; order Mycoplasmatales; family VBWQ01; genus Spiroplasma_E; species Spiroplasma_E ixodetis_A. The sequence continues at coordinate 556,413 of NZ_AP026933.1, read as the reverse complement.
CCCCACATTTTTAAATCAAACATAGCATTACAGTTTCAAAACTAGGTATCTTGTTGAATTTATATGCAGCTTCTTTAGCATATAAATGAACATGATGTTTTGCAACTTTGATATGTGTTTTAAATGTTCTTCTTATATGTTTTCAAACTGATTCAATTTGGTTGATATTTACACCAATTTTTGAAACATAGCCATCTTGATGGTTAACTGTTTCATGCTTAGTGAAAACTGATTTAAAATCGCAATATCCTTTTCAAGAATCAGTATATACAAGACATTTTGAAGAAATGTGGTTTTTTGCAAACTGCAAAGATTTTTACTCTTTGCGTTTTTCAATACTTTCACAATTAAATTATTGGTTGTTTTTTGATAAATGCCAACAATCAAGGTTTTATTCACCAAGGATCTTCCTTGTTTTTTAAAACCCATATGTGAAAGATACATTTCATCAATTTGCACTGTACCTTCAACAATAAATTGAGGTTTTTTTTTGCAATACGTGTTCTGATTTTATGAGTCATTCTTCAAGCAGTTTTCAAAGTCACTCCCAATTCTTTTGCAATATCTGTTGATGGAATTCCATGTTTGGTGTTTATTCATCTAAAGATAAGATAAAACCAAGATGTTAAAGATGTTTGTGACCTTGAAAATATGGTGCCTGTGAGAATGCTAAATGTTTGATTACATTTTAAACATCTCATTCTTTTTAAATCAGAAGTATTCAAATTAAAACTAAAACACCTAATACATTTGTTTTCTTTCAAATTTGCTATATATGCAAGACATTGCTGTTCAGTTTGAAAAGCATTGTTGAATTCATTCAGTTTCATTATTCCCTCCACAAGTACATGTGGGGAGAAGTCCGATTTTTAGTAATAATTTCTATTTTCTGCCTATTATTAGTGCTGCTTGCTTTAAAATATCATTTTCCATTCGTAACTGTTTTAATTCTTTATTTGCTTGAATTAATTGTTTTTCTAAATCTGAAAGATTATTTTTAATTTTAAAACTACCTGAATTAGTAAATTGTTTAATTCATTTATAAGTAGCTGCTCTTGTAACATTATATTCTTTAGCAAGACAAGACACTGACTTACCACTTTGATATAAAGCTACTATTTGCTTTTTAAATTCGTCGGTATATGAGTTAATATTGGTCATAATTATAGTTCCTTTCTTTTAACAAATTTGTTCACTTGTCTACGTAATTAGTGTCCAATAAAAACCCATCCACAATAGGATAAATACTTTCTAATGGTCGATTTTGTCATGCTTTAACATCATCAATAACATCATCAGTAATTTGACTAATAACACTTTCACTAATATCAGCACCATGATATAACTCTTGCAACTGCATTCTAATGTCAGATAATGTCATTCCTTTTGCATACAAGGAAAGAACTTGTTGATCAAAACCATCAAATCTTCTTTGCCTTTTAGGAACTATTACAGGAGTAAAATTACTATTGCGATCTCTTGGTACATCAATTTCAATTTTACCTTGTTGAGTTATTAATTTTTTTGAACTTGTACCATTACGAGCATTTTCAGTAGTACTATGTTGATTTTTTCATATCCTAAATAATTTTGCATTTCAGAATTCAACATTTTTTCAACTAATCTTTTTGTTAATTCTTTATATAAACCGCCAGGTTTAAAAACTGTTGTTAAATCTTCAGTATTTTCTAGTAATAAATCTACTGCTTTTGATATTGGATCATTATTATTAAAGTTATCTTTTTTAGCCATCTGTAACTCACTCTTTCTAGTCATTTAATTATATTTACTAGAATTAATTAAACATAGTTATTTTTGTAAGTTACACAGATTACTAAACATTTCCATTTATTCTGGATTATTTGATAAAGTTACTAGTAAAAATTTAAGAAGAAAAGGTAAAAAACGAAGATCTCAAGAAAATCGTGGTAAATTTAATGGTAAATCAATTAAAGAACGAGATAATAATGTTAATGATCGCATAACTCTTGGTCATTGAGAAGGAGATACTATAGTATCATCAAGAGGTAAAAGTAAATCATGTTTAATAACTTTAGTTGAAAGAGTATCACGATTTACTTTAGCAATGTTAGTTAAAAACAAAACTACTAAAGTTATTAATAAAAATATCATTCATTATTTATCAATTCTTCCTAAAAATATTGTTAAAACTATTACTTTTGATCGTGGTAAAGAATTTGCAAATTGACAACAACTTGAAAAAAGTTAGATGTGAAAATTTATTTTGCAAATCCATATTCACCTTGACAAAGAGGTACTAATGAAAATACTAATGGTTTAATTAGAGAAAAATTTCCTAAAAAATTTATTTTTTCAAAAACTAATAAAAATGAAGTTCATAAATTTATATTGTCTTTAAACCAAAGACCCAGAAAAATACTAAATTATCTTTCACCAATCGAATATTTGAATAGAAAAATAATTTAGTTGCACTTACCTTTACAATTTTGCAATTAAAAAAATTTAGTAAAGATACTATGTTAGTTATATCATTTTAGTAATAGTTTACTTGCTTATTTTTTAGTGATATTTTTAAAAAATGAAAGAATGGTTTTATATAAAAAAATAACCCAAAATGAAGTTGATTCATTATAAGAAGTAGTTGTTATTGGATTTACTAGAACATATAATACTTTTGGTAGTGCTGAACTTTAATATTAAAACATAGTATTAGTTATGATAGTTTTTTTAATATTCAAGAAATAATAGAAAATGCTGAACGAGAGGCTACTATTAATAGTAGTCAAAAATTTAATTTTATTTCAATATAAGTTATTTTAAATTGATTTTTAAAAAGATTGTAACTTAAAAGTGAACATCTAGAATAAAGTAGACACAGAATTGTAACCTTTGTGTTAAAAATACTTTAAGGAAGGTGTTCATTTTTTTATGGCTAAATGACTATCAAAAGAAGAAAAGTTAAAAATAATAAAAATAAGTAAAATTAAAACAATTGATAAAACCGCATTAGAGTATGGTATTGGTCGATCATCAATAAAAGAATGAATTAAAGCATATAAATTATTAGGTGAAAAAGGTTTAGAATATGGCAATGGAATTCGTGCTAAAAAAACCAAAAGAACAGGTCGACCCAAATCTTTAAATTTTAATGAAATGACAAAACAAGAATTAATTGAATATATTGAGGCAATGAACGATATAAAAAGTATTTAGAAAAATCGACAAAAAGAAGAAATATTTTGTGATTTTCTCATTGAAGAAAAAATATCAGATTAGTTATTTATGTTGATTATTAAATGTTTCAAAATCAGGATATTATAAGTGAATTAAGAATGGAATGAATGAATTTAATAAATGAGATACATTTTTAGCTAATATAATTAAAAATATTTTTTATGAATTTCAAGAAATTTATGGTTATAAAATGATAACTTTATGAATTAACAAAATTTATAATTTAAAATTAAAATTTCATATTGTATATAGATATATGAAAAATATGAGTTTAAAAGCTAAGGTTCGCATAAAAAAATTTGATTATAGAACTAAATCAGGAAGTTTAAGATATGATAATTTATTAAAACGTGATTTTTCAACTACTAATTTAAATGAAAAATTAGGTACTGATATAACTTATTTATTAACTAATGGTAAAACATATTATTTATCAATTGTTAAAGATTTTCCTAATAATGAAATATTAGATTATAAAATAAGTGCAAGTTTAGACATGACATTTGTTGTCCAAAACATTATCCAAGCTTGAGTTAATGCTCAAAAACCTACTTCATGAATTTTACAATCAGATCAAGGATTTCACTATACAAATCCTTCTTATAAAATTTTATGTGATGAATTAAAAATAAAAATTTCAATGTCTAGAAGAGGTAATTCCTGTGATAATGGTGCTACTGAAACTTGATTTGGAACAATGAAAACAGAATTTCTATATCAAATTCCAAGAAAAAATAGAACTATTGAATGAATACAAGACAACTTACCTAAATATATTTACTTTTATAATAATTATCGACCTCAAATAAAATTAAAAGGAATGAGTCCAATCGAATATCGATTAGCTCATTCCAAACCAACAAATAATTACTTCATACCTATAAATTTAACACTTACAAACGCTATTTTATAAAATTTAATAAAAGGTTACTTTTATTGTCCACTTTTCTTGACAAGTTCAAAGTTACAATCTTTTTTTACATTTTTGGTAAATTTGGCTTAAATTCAGTTGTTGTTGATTGATTTTGCCAATCCATGGTGTTAATTTTTGTGATTACTTGTTTTGGTCAAAATACTTCTTTTTGTTCTTTTGTAAAGAGTTCAATTTGTTCTATTGTGAATGCAGGTATTTGTTCACTTGTAAAACTTTGTATTTGTTTTGTTGTGAGTGCTTGTATTTGTTGAAGGCTTTTCTCCCTTTATGTACTATTTTAATTTTATCACATAAATGCTGAGAAAAGCCTATCTACGGACTTCTCCCCACATTTTTAAATCAAACATAGCATTACAGTTTCAAAACTAGGTATCTTGTTGAATTTATATGCAGCTTCTTTAGCATATAAATGAACATGATGTTTTGCAACTTTGATATGTGTTTTAAATGTTCTTCTTATATGTTTTCAAACTGATTCAATTTGGTTGGTATTTACACCAATTTTTGAAACATAGCCATCTTGATGGTTAACTGTTTCATGCTTAGTGAAAACTGATTTAAAATCGCAATATCCTTTTCAAGAATCAGTATATACAAGACATTTTGAAGAAATGTGGTTTTTGCAAACTGCAAAAGATTTTTACTCTTTGCGTTTTTCAATACTTTCACAATTAAATTATTGGTTGTTTTTTGATAAATGCCAACAATCAAGGTTTTATTCACCAAGGATCTTCCTTGTTTTTTAAAACCCATATGTGAAAGATACATTTCATCAATTTGCACTGTACCTTCAACAATAAATTGAGGTTTTTGTTTTGCAATACGTGTTCTGATTTTATGAGTCATTCTTCAAGCAGTTTTCAAAGTCACTCCCAATTCTTTTGCAATATCTGTTGATGGAATTCCATGTTTGGTGTTTATTCATCTAAAGATAAGATAAAACCAAGATGTTAAAGATGTTTGTGACCTTGAAAATATGGTGCCTGTGAGAATGCTAAATGTTTGATTACATTTTAAACATCTCATTCTTTTTAAATCAGAAGTATTCAAATTAAAACTAAAACACCTAATACATTTGTTTTCTTTCAAATTTGCTATATATGCAAGACATTGCTGTTCAGTTTGAAAAGCATTGTTGAATTCATTCAGTTTCATTATTCCCTCCACAAGTACATGTGGGGAGAAGTCCGTTGTTGAATTGTGAAACTTTGTATTTGTTCTTTGGTGAATGCGGGTATTTGTTCACTTGTAAACTTGGTATTTGCTCAGGTAATAATGCTTGTATTTGTTCTTTAGTAAATCATGGAATTTGAATTAGGCTTTTCTCCCTTTATGTACTATTTTTAATTTTATCACATAAATGCTGAGAAAAGCCTATCTACGAACTTCTCCCCACATTTTTAAATAAAACATAGCATTACAGTTTCAAAACTAGGTATGTTATTGAATTTATATGCAGCTTCTTTTGCATATAAATGAATATGATGTTTTGCAACTTTGATATGTGTTTTAAATGTTCTTCGTATATGTTTTCATACTGACTCAATTTGGTTGGTATTTACACCAGTTTTTGAAACATAGCCATCTTGATGGTTAACTGTTTCATGCTTAGTGAAAACCGATTTCAAATCGCGATATCCTTTTCAAAAATCAGTATGTACAACACACTTTGAAGAAATGTGGTTTATTGCAAACTGCAAAAGATTTTTACTGTTTGCGTTTTTCAATACTTTCACAATCAGATTGTTGGTTGTTTTTTCATAAATACCAACAATCAAGGTTTTATTCAACAAGGATCTTCCTTGTTTTTTAAACCCCATATGTGAAAGATACATTTCATCCATTTGCACTATGCCTTCAACAATGAATTGAGGTTTTTGTTTAGCAATGGCACTTCGGATTTTATGACCCATTCTTCAAGCTGTTTTCAAGGTCACTCCCAATTCTTTTGCAACATCAGTTGATGGAATTCCATGTTTGGTGTTTATTCATCTAAAAATGAGATAAAACCAAGATATTAAAGGTGTTTGTGACTTTGAAAATATAGTGCCCGTGAGAATACTGAATGTTTGATGACATTTCAAACATCTCATTCTTCTTAAATTAGAAGTATTCAAATTAAAACTAGAACACCTACTACATTTGATTTGTTTCAAACTTGCTATATATGCAAGACATTGTTTTTCAGTTTGAAAAGTATTATTGAACTCATTCAATTTCATTGTTTCCTCCACAAGTACATGTGGGGAGAAGTGAACTTGTCAAGAAAAGTGGACAATAAAAGTAACCTTTTATTAAATTTTATAAAATAGCGTTTGTAAGTGTTAAATTTATAGGTATGAAGTAATTATTTGTTGGTTTGGAATGAGCTAATCGATATTCGATTGGACTCATTCCTTTTAATTTTATTTGAGGTCGATAATTATTATAAAAGTAAATATATTTAGGTAAGTTGTCTTGTATTCATTCAATAGTTCTATTTTTTCTTGGAATTTGATATAGAAATTCTGTTTTCATTGTTCCAAATCAAGTTTCAGTAGCACCATTATCACAGGAATTACCTCTTCTAGACATTGAAATTTTTATTTTTAATTCATCACATAAAATTTTATAAGAAGGATTTGTATAGTGAAATCCTTGATCTGATTGTAAAATTCATGAAGTAGGTTTTTGAGCATTAACTCAAGCTTGGATAATGTTTTGGACAACAAATGTCATGTCTAAACTTGCACTTATTTTATAATCTAATATTTCATTATTATGAAAATCTTTAACAATTGATAAATAATATGTTTTACCATTAGTTAATAAATAAGTTATATCAGTACCTAATTTTTCATTTAAATTAGTAGTTGAAAAATCACGTTTTAATAAATTATCATATCTTAAACTTCCTGATTTAGTTCTATAATCAAATTTTTTATGCGAACCTTAGCTTTTAAACTCATATTTTTCATATATCTATATACAATATGAAATTTTAATTTTAAATTATAAATTTTGTTAATTCATAAAGTTATCATTTTATAACCATAAATTTCTTGAAATTCATAAAAATATTTTTAATTATATTAGCTAAAAATGTATCTCATTTATTAAATTCATTCATTCCATTCTTAATTCACTTATAATATCCTGATTTTGAAACATTTAATAATCAACATAAATAACTAATCTGATATTTTTTCTTCAATGAGAAAATCACAAAATATTTCTTCTTTTTTGTCGATTTTTCTAAATACTTTTTATATCGTTCATTGCCTCAATATATTCAATTAATTCTTGTTTTGTCATTTCATTAAAATTTAAAGATTTGGGTCGACCTGTTCTTTTGGTTTTTTTAGCACGAATTCCATTGCCATATTCTAAACCTTTTTCACCTAATAATTTATATGCTTTAATTCATTCTTTTATTGATGATCGACCAATACCATACTCTAATGCGGTTTTATCAATTGTTTTAATTTTACTTATTTTTATTATTTTTAACTTTTCTTCTTTTGATAGTCATTTAGCCATAAAAAAATGAACACCTTCCTTAAAGTATTTTTAACACAAAGGTTACAATTCTGTGTCTACTTTATTCTAGATGTTCAAAGTTCGTTGAATTATTGTGAGTGCTTGTATTTGTTGAATTGTAAAACTTTGTATTTGTTTTGTTGTGAGTGCTTGTATTTGTTGAATTGTGAAACTTTGTATTTGTTCTTTGGTGAATGCAGGTATTTGTTCACTTGTAAAACTTTGTATTTGCTCAGGTAATAATGCTTGTATTTGTTTTTCTGTTAGTACTTGTATTTGTTCTGTTGTAAAAGCAGAGATTTGTCAAAATGTAAATTGTTCAATTTGATGTGGCATTAATGCGGGTATTTGTTCGCTTGTGAGTGTTGAAACCAATATATTTGTGCTTCTTTTTTATGTCTATTTTTGTTTTTAGTTGTTGTTATTTGTTGTCTTAACTTTTTTCCTCATTCTTGTGATTTTAAAAAATTTTGATATGTTTGTTCAACTTTATTTTTGTATTCTTGAATAGAATTTTTTCAAGTAATATTTTTTATATTAGTAGGATCTGTACTGTTAGTATTAAAAGTTACCAATTCACTGGTATTATTAATAAGTAAATCATTCATTTTAGATACCTCTTTTTAACTATAAAACTCATTACTTTTTTTAAAGTAATGAGTTAGAAATGTTTAGAATTATTGTTATTTTTACTAAATCTGCTTATCTACTAAAATTTTAGCACCTTATAAATAAAATACAATAAAAAATAAACACGTATTTTAGTTATATAAATTTATAAAAAATGGAATAAAAAATATTAAGAAATAAAAAAGTAAAAGAAGATATATAATTATCTTCTTTTAAAAATTATATAGTTTTTTAGCAGCAGTTTTTAATAGATTACCTGTGATTAAAGCTGTTAGTTGATCAAAAAACTGATTTGGACCATCAATAGTTCCTCATTCTTGACCAACAGTTATTAGTTTACCTTTATTAACAATAAAAACAATTGGTAAAGCTTTAAATGCTCTTTCTTTATCAACAGGATTTTGAATTTCCTTGACACCTGAATCAGCAACAGGTGCTGAACTATTATCAGAAATTTTATGGTCAAGTAGTCAATGATAAATTTGTTGTTGTCAACTAATTTTTTTATCATTTCAAAATTGGTTAACAATATGACTACTAGGGTTGGCATAAGGAGATTTTTCATAAATTTTAATATCAATAGTTCCATTAGTAGTAACACTGTTTATTTCAGTTTTCTTTTCTGTTAATCAGTTATCTCATTTACTTGGTACATTATTATTTTTGATTTGCATTGTGTGTAAACCGTCAATAATTTGCTTAGAAAGTGGATTATCAGCAGCACCAAGTATGCCAAAAAAAGCATGCCCACTATTAACATCACTAATAAATTCTTGATATTTTGAATCATCTGTACAAGCACTAACTTGTAAACTAGTTGTTGTGCCTATTATTAAGGCTGCTATTAGTCCAAATTTTTTACGCATTTATTTTCATCACCTTCAATATAATATCATAAAGTTATATGAGTAATAAATTAATAATTAAATATAACGTACTAAGTATACTATGTTATAATCTTAATAACAATATAAAAATCAAAAGGAGTAGTTTTTTTCTATATGGACAGTAATTGGTATATTTATTTAATAATATTGCTAGTTTTATTATTTTTAAGTGGTTTTTATTCATCTGCTGAAACATCATTAACTTCTTTAAACGTTATAAGAATTAAATCTATTGGTAAATTACGTAGTAAGAAAAGTCGTCGTGCTAATATTGTATTTAAGTTAGTTAAAAATTATAATGTAACTTTAACAACAATTTTACTTGGTAACACAGTAATTAATGTTGGAATTGGTACTTTAAGTACCATATTATTTATTGATTCTTTTCATGTTTCTCCTACTTATGGTCCTTTAATATCAACTTTAGTTTCGGCGATTGTTGTTTTAATTATTGGTGAAATTATACCTAAAAGTGTTGCAAAATTACATCCTGAGACAATAGCTTTAAATTATGCATATATTTTGTATATTCTTAATATTATTTTTTATCCAATAACTTTTATTGTTACTTTATTTCAATTTAAAAGTAAAAAACCAACAAGTTCTGAACAAGAACTTATTGAACTGATTTCAATAATTGAAAGAGAAGGAGTTCTTGAAAAAGCAGAACGTGATTTAATTGAATCTGCAATTAAATTTGATGAAAAATCAGTTTTTCAAGCTATGCATCCCAAAAGTAAAATTAAATATATTTATGATGATACGCCACCTAAAGTTATTAAACATCTATATTTAGAAGAAAAATATAGTAGAATTCCTGTTTTAGATCATGTTAATCAAAATGTAATTGGTATTTTAAATATTAAAGAATTTATTATTAATATGTTAGAAAATGAAAATCCAGATTTATTACAATTAATGTTACCAGCAATTTTTATTTCTAAGCGTATTAAGTTAAATGAAGCATTGGAAATTTTACAAACCGAAAGAATGCATATGGCTATTGTCTGCAATAATAAAGATAAAAAAGATTTTAATGGTATTATTACACTTGAAGATATTCTTGAAGAATTAGTTGGTGAAATTTATGATGAAACTGATGAAATTGGATTGATACAAGAAATAGGAACACATAAGTTTCGTGTTGATGGTTCTTCAAAACTTGAAGTATTATTTAAACGTTATTTAAAAAGAAAACCTCCAAATTATAATAAACAAACTGTCCAAGAATGATATATGTTTAAAACAAAAGTAAAGAAAGTAAGGAAAAATAGCCCACTTTTAAAATTTCGAAATTTTTCATTTAAAGTTATAAAGGTTCGCAAAGAATTTGCTGTTTTTGAAGTTGAAATTTTTACTAATAAAAAAATTAAAAATAAATGAGAATAGTTAGTGCAGTATTTTTATTTAAATGCTACAATGTAAAATCATAATTATAATTATGATATGAAGGGGAGGTTAATTATGAAAAAAGGTATTAAATTAGTAACTATGATTACAGCATTAAATCTTGTAACAGTTAATGGTTTAATGTTAACGTTTTCTCCAGACAGTGATCATTATGTCTATTTAAATAAGCATGATGCTAATGCTAGTTTATTAAAATGAAAACTTTCACCAGAAGATGCAAAGATGGTAAAAAAATATGAATATAAAATACATCAAATGGCAAGTAAAGAAAGTATTGATGAATTTAATAACTTGTATGATAATAATAAAAGTGATGTAATTTGAAGTAATTATGATAGTTTACAATATGATTTAACTCATACTAAAATTGGTGGTAAAACCATTGATGTTAATTGAGTTGAAATGTATAAAAAAGCTGGTTTAAATAATGAACAATTACAATTAGCAGAGCAACAACAATTACGTTTTTATAATATTTTTGCTAAAGTTTTTCATAAAAACACTGTTATTAAACTAATTCAAAAAGTAGGACCAGTTGCTGTAAGTGATAGCACAGTAGCATGAACTGCTTTTAATTCAAAAGCTGATAATCAACGTATGGGTTATGGTCCTAAATTTGCAAATATTAATTTAATTGATCAACAATTTCAAGAGGGATTTTGATCTTCAGATCAAATAATTAGTGTTACAACTCACGAATATGGTCATGCTTTAAGTAATTTTATTGGTTTAAGTGCTGATGAAAGAAATTCATTTAATGCTAATTGAAAGTGACCAGATAGCAGTTATAGTGATATTAATACTAATATGACATCAGTTTCTCATAAACTAACCGTTAACAATGATAACAAACAAATTTATGATCGTACTTGATATTTAATTGATTATTTAGGTCAACAAGCAAAATTAACTAATATTAAGCAAAAATTATTATTTGGTTTAATAACAGTTAATAGTAATTATGGTCGTAGTGCCTGATTTAATGGTAAATATAATATAAATCTTGATGATGAATTTTTTGCCGAAAGTTTTGCTAGGTGAATTTTAACGCCCCAGAATCAGCGTGATTGAGGATGAGAATTAGAAAATAGTTTTTTCTTACATTATTTACCAACGGTTTTATAGCATTTTACTAGTTAAAAAGGAAAATTATTTCTCCTTTTTTATTATTTGGTATAATAAATTTAAATAAAAGAATTGAGGAAAGTAGGTAATTTTATGTTTGGCAAAAATATCCATGATCATGAATCACAGCAAAAAAGTTGTTTAAAATGTCAGTATGAAAAACTTTTTAAAACAGGTAAAATATTATTTGATGAATGAGATAAACAACCACCAGCATCTGCTCAATTACTTAAAATAAAAAAGCAATTAAATGAATTAAAAATTAAAATTGAAGAACAAAAAAATGATTCGGAATTAAAGTTTTGTGCCAATCACCCAGAAATTTTTGACTTCTTGCCTTTAGAAGTTTTATAGTTTTTTTGTATTAATAGTATTAAAATATTTATATTTAGTAGAAATTAATGCCCTATTGTTTTAAAAAATAAAACAATAGGTTTTTTTATTTGCTGAATTATACTTGTAAGTGCAAGTAAATAAAATTGCAAAAAATTCTCATATAAAAATTTCATAATGCTAAATTTAGTTTAGAAAAAGTAAGGAGTTTTTATATGAGTTATAAACATATTGGGATAGATGAAAGAATTTATATTGAGAATCAATTGAAATTTAAAGTTAAAATTAATGAAATAGCTAAAAATCTTAATCGAAGTATTAGTACTATTATTCGAGAAGTTAATAGAAATAAAGATAATGATCATTATTTTTCATTAATTGCACAAAATAAAGCTGTAAATAGAAAAAAATCACATATTATTTTTCATAAGTTTAAATATAAAGATTTAGTCAAATATATACAACAAAAACTATTATTGGGCTGATCACCTGAACAAATTTATGGCAGAATTAAAAATTTTCATAAACAATGAGCTATCAGCTTTAAAACAATTTACAATTGAATTTATTCTGGATTATTTGATAAAGTTACTAGTAAAAATTTAAGAAGAAAAGGTAAAAAACGAAGATCTCAAGAAAATCGTGGTAAATTTAATGGTAAATCAATTAAAGAACGAGATAATAATGTTAATGATCGCATAACTCTTGGTCATTGAGAAGGAGATACTATAGTATCATCAAGAGGTAAAAGTAAATCATGTTTAATAACTTTAGTTGAAAGAGTATCACGATTTACTTTAGCAATGTTAGTTAAAAACAAAACTACTAAAGTTATTAATAAAAATATCATTCATTATTTATCAATTCTTCCTAAAAATATTGTTAAAACTATTACTTTTGATCGTGGTAAAGAATTTGCAAATTGACAACAACTTGAAAAAAAGTTAGATGTGAAAATTTATTTTGCAAATCCATATTCACCTTGACAAAGAGGTACTAATGAAAATACTAATGGTTTAATTAGAGAAAAATTTCCTAAAAAATTTATTTTTTCAAAAACTAATAAAAATGAAGTTCATAAATTTATATTGTCTTTAAACCAAAGACCCAGAAAAATACTAAAGGCTTTTCTCCCTTTATGTACTATTTTTAAATCTTATCACATAAATGCTGAGAAAAGCCTATCTACGAACTTCTCCCCACATTTTTAAATAAAACATAGCATTACAGTTTCAAAACTAGGTATGTTATTGAATTTATATGCAGCTTCTTTTGCATATAAATGAATATGATGTTTTGCAACTTTGATATGTGTTTTAAATGTTCTTCGTATATGTTTTCATACTGACTCAATTTGGTTGGTATTTACACCAGTTTTTGAAACATAGCCATCTTGATGGTTAACTGTTTCATGCTTAGTGAAAACCGATTTCAAATCGCGATATCCTTTTCAAAAATCAGTATGTACAACACACTTTGAAGAAATGTGGTTTATTGCAAACTGCAAAAGATTTTTACTGTTTGCGTTTTTCAATACTTTCACAATCAGATTGTTGGTTGTTTTTTCATAAATACCAACAATCAAGGTTTTATTCAACAAGGATCTTCCTTGTTTTTTAAAACCCATATGTGAAAGATACATTTCATCCATTTGCACTATGCCTTCAACAATGAATTGAGGTTTTTGTTTAGCAATGGCACTTCGGATTTTATGACCCATTCTTCAAGCAGTTTTCAAAGTCACTCCCAATTCTTTTGCAATATCTGTTGATGGAATTCCATGTTTGGTGTTTATTCATCTAAAAATGAGATAAAACCAAGATATTAAAGGTGTTTGTGACTTTGAAAATATAGTGCCCGTGAGAATACTGAATGTTTGATGACATTTCAAACATCTCATTCTTCTTAAATTAGAAGTATTCAAATTAAAACTAGAACACCTACTACATTTGATTTGTTTCAAACTTGCTATATATGCAAGACATTGTTTTTCAGTTTGAAAAGTATTATTGAACTCATTCAATTTCATTGTTTCCTCCACAAGTACATGTGGGGAGAAGTTCGATACTAAATTATCTTTCACCAATCGAATATTTGAATAGAAAAATAATTTAGTTGCACTTACCTTTACAATTTTGCATTTTCATTCCTATTAAATATAAATTTCACTTTCTTCATAAAGATTTAATAATTTTGCTAAATGATCACCAACTCCACCCTCATCATTAGTTTTAGTAGTAATATCATTGGCAATACTTTTAATAACAATATTACCATTTTTCATTGCTACACCATAGCCAACTTCCATCAACATTTCTTTATCATTAATTTCATCACCATAAGCAATAACATCTCTAATATCAACATTATAATATTGAGCCAAAATGCGAGCTGTCATTCCTTTATCAATAAATTTACTTGAAATTTCAAAGATTAGTTTATTATTATCATAGCGATTTCAAGTATTTACCTTAATTGAGTTTGAATATTTTTCTAAGTCATGATATACTTGATCAAGATTAGTATTTTCTTTAAATTCAATTAAAATGGCATTAGCGCTCCCTTTTCAATCACGAATTAATTTACTAATTGTAAAAGTATCATTCTCAATAGTATCTAAATGAAAATAAGTTTCAAAGAAATCATCTTTTTTTCAACATACTGCTTTGTTGTAATATTCAATAACCGCGTTTTCAATTTGTTGAAAAATATAGTCTTCATTTAAAATATGTTTAACAATTGTTTCAGAAATTGGAAAAACTAATCGTTTGAATTTTTTGATTTTTGGATCATGAATATGGCCACCATTAAAATTGCATAGTAATGTATTAAGACCTAATTCACGATAAAATTTAATTGATCCACGATAAGGTCGACCAGTGACAATACAAACAATATGACCTTGTTTTTGAGCATCAATTAGTGCTTTTTTAGTATTAATATGAATTTCTCGACCACCACTTTTTAATAGAGTACCATCTAAATCAACTAGGATTAAATGTTTTTGTTTTTTATTGTATAAAGACATTATCTCTTCCTCCTATCTTTCTTTCTCGATAAAATTAATACCTATTGTGTCTTGAACAAAGTTTAATTTTTTAGTAGCAATATTATTAGCAAAATTTACACCTTCTTCTAAATATTTTGCTAATTGTGATGATTTTTCGTTAATAAATTCTTGGTGTTTTTTTTGCATTGGTTCTAATAAATCATTTATTACTTTAATTACTTCTTCTTTTAAAAAACCATAATTGTGATTGCTGAAGTATTGTTCACAAGTTTTGATATCTTTTTTAGTAATGCTAGCATAAATAGTTAATAAATTACTAACTCCAGGCTTATGTTCTGGATCAAATTTAATAATATTTTCTGAATCAGTAACTGCTTTTTTAATTTTATTGGCAACTTCTTGTTTGCTATCGCTTAAAAAAATAGTATTTTTTAGATTAGTATCAGATTTTGACATTTTTTTTTCAGGTTCTTGTAAACTCATAATTTTCTGTGCTTGTTTATCAATAATGATTTTAGGAATTTTGAATAAATCAGTTTTATAATTGTTATTCATTCTTGTTGCTAAAGTTTTTGTCAATTCTAAATGTTGAGTTTGATCAACACCAACTGGCACAAAATCAGCGTCATATAGTAAAATATCAGCAGCCATTAATGCTGGATATGTAAGAATACCTGTTGGAATACTAATCGTTTTATTTTGTTGATTTGTCATTTTTTGACTTTTATCTTTAAATTGTGTCATTCGTTCTAATTCACCGACATAACTATTACATAATAATATATATCCTAATTGACTATGGGCTAAAACATCAGATTGAATAAAAATATGAGATTTATTTGGTATAATACCAGCAGCAAAATATCAAGCGGCAATATCTTTAATATTATCTCTTAATTCTTGTGCTTTTATTGGTAGTGTTAATCCATGTAAATTTGCAACAAATATTAAGAGTTCATGTTCTTCTTGCAATTTTAAAAAATTATTAATTGCTCCCAAGTAGTTACCAAGAGTTAATTTTCCAGTGCTAGTTATTCCGGATATAATACGAGCCATATATTTTGCTTCCTCCAAATTATTTTTTTAATATAATTAATTATCAATGATAAAGTTAAATAATTCAATTAATTATATTAAAATTTGTTTGATTTTGATATGCTGAATTATACTTGTAAGTGCAAGTAAATAAAATTGCAAAAAATTCTCATATAAAAATTTCATAATGCTAAATTTAGTTTAGAAAAAGTAAGGAGTTTTTATATGAGTTATAAACATATTGGGATAGATGAAAGAATTTATATTGAGAATCAATTGAAATTTAAAGTTAAAATTAATGAAATAGCTAAAAATCTTAATCGAAGTATTAGTACTATTATTCGAGAAGTTAATAGAAATAAAGATAATGATCATTATTTTTCATTAATTGCACAAAATAAAGCTGTAAATAGAAAAAAATCACATATTATTTTTCATAAGTTTAAATATAAAGATTTAGTCAAATATATACAACAAAAACTATTATTGGGCTGATCACCTGAACAAATTTATGGCAGAATTAAAAATTTTCATAAACAATGAGCTATCAGCTTTAAAACAATTTACAATTGAATTTATTCTGGATTATTTGATAAAGTTACTAGTAAAAATTTAAGAAGAAAAGGTAAAAAACGAAGATCTCAAGAAAATCGTGGTAAATTTAATGGTAAATCAATTAAAGAACGAGATAATAATGTTAATGATCGCATAACTCTTGGTCATTGAGAAGGAGATACTATAGTATCATCAAGAGGTAAAAGTAAATCATGTTTAATAACTTTAGTTGAAAGAGTATCACGATTTACTTTAGCAATGTTAGTTAAAAACAAAACTACTAAAGTTATTAATAAAAATATCATTCATTATTTATCAATTCTTCCTAAAAATATTGTTAAAACTATTACTTTTGATCGTGGTAAAGAATTTGCAAATTGACAACAACTTGAAAAAAGTTAGATGTGAAAATTTATTTTGCAAATCCATATTCACCTTGACAAAGAGGTACTAATGAAAATACTAATGGTTTAATTAGAGAAAAATTTCCTAAAAAATTTATTTTTTCAAAAACTAATAAAAATGAAGTTCATAAATTTATATTGTCTTTAAACCAAAGACCCAGAAAAATACTAAATTATCTTTCACCAATCGAATATTTGAATAGAAAAATAATTTAGTTGCACTTACCTTTACAATTTTGCAAGTTAAAATATTGTATGTATACAACCCAATAAATATAGAATATAATTTTAATAGTATATGAAATAAAAAACTTTAAGGTAGGGAATGGTTTTATGGAAAAATCATCTGATTTTAATAAATTGGTAATAAGTAAAGGTATTAGATATAATACTGAGCAAACTAGTAACTTTAATTTTAGTATTATTAATTTATCCGTTGAAAAAGCCGTAAAAGATTGAAGTTTTGAAGGAAAATATCCTAGTTGCTTGGCAATTTTTAGTAATGATGAAGATAATATTGAAAAATTAATTAATGCTCTAGCAGGTTCTTCTGCTATTATGGAGGGTAAAATTTTAATTGATGATATTGATGTTACTTATAATAGTATTGGTTTTGAACGAAAAATGGCTTATGTTAGTATGCATTTACAGAGTTGAAATAAATTATTTAGTATTCAACGTAACTTAGTAAGAACAGCAGTTACTAATAAACCTTTTTTACAAGAAATAAGTAATATTAATCAAAAAATTAAGACTGATATTGAAAACTTAAAAAATACAGGTTTAAATTTAGACAGTGGTTATTTTAAAGAAAAATTAATTAATATTATTAAAAATTTTATTAATGAGACACAAAGCACTCGTAATAATTTTATTAAAGAATATCAATATCAAATTAATCATTTTCATAAAAACTTTGCTCAAGAGAAATTTAATTTTGCTGGAAGTGAAAAATTAACAGATATTCTAATTAAAAAATTCACTGCCGAAGAAAAAAATATTATTGCAAATAATAACTTATTATTTTTACAATCTTTGCAAGATCGTATTTCTAGTTTGGAAAGTTTAGTGGGACCATGTTTTTGTGGATGTAATCCACCAAAAGAAAGAAAATGAGAGTTTCAACTACGAGAAATTAGTTTTGTTATTAAAGAAATAAATAATTATTTAAATAGAGAGATTAGTACTACTAGAAGTGAAATTAGAACTACATTAAAAACTTGTAACAATCATAATCAAAATTTTAATAGTGAACTTAATCATTTAGTTTCATATCAACAAATTAAATGTACTCGTAGTCAAATTGATCAAATTTTAGACCAGTGAATTGACTTAGCAGAAGTACAAAGAATTAAATTTAATATGAAACAAGATTTTGTGGCAATGCAACTTTTACCAGATGAAATGCATTTACTTTTAAAAAATATTAAAGATGAAATTAAAATCTATCATGATAAAATTTTAAAAAATCCACAGTTACAAGATAAAGAAACATATCAACAACAATTACAAACTTTATATTCACAGTTAATTGATGTCCGTGATTTAATTAGTGAAAATATTGTTATGATATTTAAACATTTAGATTTAAGTCATTTATTGTCACTACGTTTAACACAATTAACAATAGTAGAGCGACAAATAATAAAAATCATTCAACAATTAATTGTGTCTACTAAAATTTTAATTTTACATAACCCATTTGAACTTTTAAATGTTGATAATAAAGAACAATTAGCAAATTGAATTAAAAAATTACAAAAATTTTTGAAAATAATTATTATTTTTACAACTAATAATCAAGTTGATATTAATTTATTAGCAACTAATGTTACTGTTATTGAAAATGAAATAATTATTCAACAAGGAAATGTTAGTGAGATCACTGATAAACCATTATCTTTAAATTTATTAAAAGAAATAAATGAACAGCATATTAATATCACAAAGGGAGAATGAAATGCTCATAATTTATATTTTTATAATGTAAATTTAGGTAAGTTTGGTGCTAAAACCGCTTCTACTATTGCTTTTAAATCAAATGCCATTTTGTTTAGTGCAAAGAAACCACGATTTACTTTTTTAAAAAATTCAATTATTATTAATGGTGTTATTAAAAATATTACTAAAGTTGATGATAAAAAATCATATTTATTGGTTGAAACTACTAAATCAGAACAATTTGAAGTTTTAACTAATAATAATGATAATTTAGAAGTGGGAACTGTTGGTTGAATTAGTATTACTAAAAATTCAATTTTTGTTTTTGATGATGAAACAAAGCAATTAATTGGTACATGATAGAAAGGATATATAATATGAATAAGTTTAAAAAAGAAGCACAAGCAATTTATGAATTAATAAAAATTAGTAATCCAATTATTATTCATTGTCATATTAATCCTGATGGAGATGCTTTGGGTTCACAATGAGGATTAAAAAAAATTATTGAAGATAATTTTGAAAATAAAAAAGTACTTGTTCCAGGTGAAACAAATGAACATATGGCATCATTATTTCCACAACCAACTTTTGTTAAAAAAGAAGATTATGAAAATGCACTAGTAATAGTCACTGATACAGCTAATCGCGAACGAATTAGTGGCGAATTTTGAGAAGAAGGAAAAAAGATAATTAAAATTGATCATCATCCAATTGTTGATAAATATGGTGATATTGATTTAATTGAAGAAAAGGCTTCTGCTGCTTGCCAAGTAGTGGCAAAATGAGCACAAGTATTGAATTTAAAAGTTTCTGCTTTAGCAGCTAGAAATTTATTTCTTGGTTTAGTTACTGATTCTGGTAGATTTTTGTATCGCTCTGTTAATGAAGAAACTTTTCAGATTGCTAGTTTTTTAGTTAAACAAAATTTTAATTTATTAGACTTATATCAAAGTTTATATATTCAAAATTTAAAAATCGCAAGATTGAAAGGATATATATTATCAAATTTTAAAATTACTGATAATGGTGTTGCTTATATAATATTTAACGATAAAATAATTACTGACTTACAAACAAAAATTATTACTCAAAATAAAATATTAAATATTAAAGGTGAAGTTGTTTTAACTAGAGAAGATTTAACTAGCCAAGTTAATGTAATGTCAAATATTGATGGTATTAAAATTTGATTAATTGCTGCTTATGATCAAATGAATAGTAAAATCAAAGTTAGTGTTCGTAGTGCAAGATGAATAATTAATGATACTATTGCCAAGTTTGGTGGTGGTGGTCATCAGACAGCAGCTGGTGCATATTTACAAAATATTAATGAAGTTGAAAAATTGATTGATAGTTTAGATAAAATTACTAGTAAATCACCAGAATTAACAAACAATTAAAATTAGAGATGGAGTTGGATATAAATGTATAGTCGTTATAATGAGGGATGAATTGAAGTAATTACTGGTTGTATGTTTGCTGGAAAAACCGAAGAGTTTATGCGACGTATAAATCGTTTACAGTATGCTAAACGCAAAGTGCTAGTTTTTAAACCCAAGGTTGATATTCGTTATGATGCTAAAAAAGTAGTAAGTCATAAAGGAGTATCTATCACAGCGATAGTAATTGATGATCCAATGCAAATATTAAAACATGTAGATAAAGAAATAGAAGCAGTTGCAATTGATGAAGTACAATTTTTTAAACCATCAATTATTGAAGTGATTAAAACATTAGCAAATCAAAATAAGCAAGTTATTGTTGCGGGTTTAGATCAAGATTTTCGTGGTGAACCATTTCCTGTTACTAAAGAATTATTAGCCTTAGCAGAATTTGTAACTAAATTAGATGCTGTTTGTGTAAAATGTGGTAAAGCAGCAACAAGGACACAACGTATTATTAATGGCCGAGAAGCTAGATATGATGATGAAATTATTTTAATTGGTGCGCAAGAACAATATGAAGCTCGATGTCGTAGTCATCATCGTGTCTTAACAAATAATCAGAATAGATAAATCAGGTGTGATATTATGAATGAAAAAACATTAGAACAGTTAATGCAACTTACTAAAAAATATAGTGAAATTGAAAAGCAGTTAGAAAATCCCGAATTAATTCCTCGTGATAAATACACTCAATTAACAAAAGAACATAGTAGATTAGAACCAATTATTGAACAATATTGAAAATATGAAAAAATTAACAAAGAAATTATTGAAGCAAAAAAGGCATTAGCAACCGAACAGGATCAAGAACTTTGTGAAATGCTTAAAATAGATATTAAAGCAAATGAAATAGAATTAGAAAAAGCAGAAAATGAATTAAAACTAACACTAATTCCTAAAGATATAAATGATGATAAAAATGTTATTATTGAAATCAGAGGAGCTGTTGGTGGTGATGAAGCAAATATTTTTGCTGGTGATTTATATCGTATGTATAGTAAGTATTGTGAAATTCAACGATGAAAAATTGAAACTATTGAGGCAAAGGAAGCAATAAATGGTGGATTTAGTTATATTGCTTTTATGGTTAAAGGTAAACATGTATTTGCTAAATTAAAGTTTGAAGCTGGTGGACATCGTGTTCAGAGAGTTCCAAAAACCGAATCACAAGGACGAGTTCATACTTCAATTGCAACGGTTGCTGTATTGCCAGAAGTTAATGAAGTTGAAATTAAAATAAATAATTCTGATTTAAGAATTGATACTTATCGTTCTAGTGGTGCTGGTGGTCAACATGTTAATACTACCGATTCAGCAATTAGAATTACTCATATTCCAACGGGTGTTGTTGTAACTTCACAGGACGGACGAAGTCAACATGATAATAAAGATAAAGCAATGCGGGTATTAAGAGCTAAACTTTATGAAAAAAAAGTTGAAGAAGAACAGGGAAGAATTGGTAATTTAAGAAAAACAGCTGTTGGTAGCGGTGATCGTTCAGAAAAAATTAGAACATACAATTATCCACAAAATAGAGTAACCGATCATCGGATTGGATTATCTTTATTAAAGTTAGATTGTATTATGGAAGGTAATATTGATGAAATTATTATTGATTTAATTAGTAGTGAACAAAAAGAAAAATTAGAAAATATTGATGAAAATATTACAGTATTAAAGTAAAGAAGGAAGAAATTATTATGGATTTTAAGATTTTAGACTCTAGAACAAAAATTTTGTTTTTAATATCAGTTATTTTTTTATATGCGACATTAGGAACATTTATTACATTAACTTTTAGTAGTGGTATTATTCACATTTTATTTTTAGTTTTAACATTATGATTTGCTAGTGCATCTAGTTTAATTTTTCATTATTTATTATGAAAAAATTTAGAATTTTTACGAAATATTAATGGTAACAATATTAATAATTTTGGTTTTATTATTAGTATTTGTAGTTACATTATTCTTTTTCCAATTATTTGTTTATTAACAATTAGTTTTTTATTTATTTTTAGTATTATTGTTTTAATTCTCGTTGTTAATAATTTAATAAAAAAAACTTCAAGAAATAATAATTCATCTGTTAATTTTCAATAAAATATTTATTTTTGGAGTATAAATTAATGACTTATAGAGATTATCTTTTATTAGCAAAAAAAATTAATAAAAAAAATGAACAAATTAATAAGATAATTTTATTAAAGTTTATTAATAAAGATTTATCTTGATTATATGCAAATCTTAGTCAAACAATAGCAATAGATTTTTTAGAATCATATTTACAACTAGTTAAAAAATTTGTTGCTGGCTATCCTTTACAATATATTATTGGTTATCAATGATTTCTTGATCATAAGTTTGTTGTTGATAATAGAGTATTAATTCCTCGTAATGAAACTGAAGAACTAGTTAAAAATGTTTTTGTCTATGCACAAAACATTTTTAATAATGATAATTTAAAAGTATTAGATTTAGGAACAGGTAGTGGTGCTATTGCTATTAGTTTAGCGTTAAAGAAACCTAATTGAAATATAGTAGCAAGTGATATTAGCAAAGATGCATTAACTATTGCTAAGATTAATAATGATAATTTTAACCTAAAAAATATTAATTTTGTTGAAAGCGATATATTTACAAATCTTAAAAATCATAAATTTAATATTATTATTTCAAATCCGCCATATATTGATGAGACAGCGAATACTTTTTCAAAACATAATTTACAATATGAACCAAAATTAGCTTTATTTGCTGATCATAAAGGATTATATTTTTATGAAGTAATTTTTCAACAATGTCATGCAGTTTTAGAAAAATCTTTTTTATTAGCATTTGAATTTGGTTTTGATCAAAAAGAAGCACTAACTATTCTTATTAAAAAGTATTTACCACAATATAATTACAAATTTATTAAAGATATTAATAATAAATGAAGAATGCTATTTATTTGGCAAACATTATAACATATAAAAACAATTTAAGAACAATAATTTTGTCACTCAAAAGGTGACTATTTTATTTTTTGAAAAGGAAAATCTAATTTAATCTTTCAATTAAGATAACGGGGGCAGTTTTAATGTGGCGTATCATTGAAATATTAAAATATTTTCAGTATTCTTGTTCGGTTAATATAGCATTTCTAATGGAAAAATTTAATGTTACATTTCGAACTTTACAAAGAAATATTACTTTTATTAATACAATGTTAATAAAAATTAGTAATTGCAATATTTCCAGAAAGCAAGATTACTTTGTAATTAATGGTGACAATGAAATAGTAGCAATAAATACTTTGCTTACACAGTTTATCCACATATCCAATGAATATCCTTTTGTTAGAATGAGTAATTTGTTCTTAATATGTGTATGACAAAAAAAATATTTAAGTAGTGAGTGACTTATCAATATAAGTAACACAAATAAGTATAATTTAAAAAAAGACATTATTTACTTGAATAACTTTTTCTTTGAACAAAATTTAAGATTAAAATTAAAATTTGAACATAATAAAGGGTTTCAATTAGATGGTTATGAATGACATTTAAGATTTATAACCGCTATTATTATAAAACTTATTAGTAAAGATAAAAAAAATCTCTTAACTAATGATAAAGTCCTAACCTATATATACAAAAAAATAGAAATTATAATGATCAATATCGGTTATAAAAAATATTATGATGATCAACTAATATGATTTTTAACAATTCATGTACGAAAAATTAAACTTAATTTTTTTCTTGAAAAAGATGAACAAATTGAATTTAATTTAAACTTAAGTATAAAAAGAGAAGTCGAACATTTTAGATTAATAATTGCTAAAGAGTTTGCTATTGAGTTTGATAAGTTTGAAACCAATTATTTTAATTTCATTTGTTTACTTAATATTAAAGTTGACAGTCAATTATTTCCAAATATAACTTCAGAAATTAGTAACATTACTCAAAAAACATTTATCAAAAAATATAATTTAAATTTAGAATTTTTAGATATTGATGAATGTTCTATAATTAAAAATCATATTTATGAAAAAATATTATTAATAAATCAATTACTACCTATTCCTAATTACGAGTTCCCTATTATCCTTTTATATATAAAAAACCCTTTGATATTTCAAAACAAATTTAAAATTCATTTTATTTTCATTTTATTTACTAATAAAAACAATACTCAAAATTATAATTGAATCAATTTGTGAATTTCTTTATTTAAGAAAATGATTAATACTAATATTAAAAGTATTAGTCATATATATAAAATAATACAATCAATCATGACAATTTAATGTTAATTTCCCTTAGAACCTGTTTAGAATCTTTTAGAAAATAAGGTAAAATTACTATATATTTTAAAATAAGAGGTATATATGCATAAAAATTATCCAAGTCATGTTACTAAAGAACAATTTGAGAACATAAAATCAACTTTAGAAAACAGCAAAAAGAAAACAAAACCAAGAAATTTAGATTTATATGAAGTGTTTTGTGCAGTTTTATATGTATTAAAAAGTGGTTGTCAATGAAGAATGTTACCAAAAATTTTCCAAAATGACAAACTGTATATTATTATTTCCAAATTTGAAGTAAAAACAATGATAAAGAACCTAGTATATTGCAATTAATTTTAAAAAAATTAGTTAAAAAGATTCGTATTAAGAATCATCGAAAAGAAAAAACTAGTTTTTGTATAATTGATTCGCAAAGTGTTAAAAATACAGATACTACTGAAAATAAAGGTTATGATGCTGGTAAAAAGATTTCAGGAATAAAACGTCATATTGCAGTTGATACGCAAGGTTTACCACATGCAATTTACATAACTACAGCAGAAAAAACAGATCGTAATAGTGCTATCATAATGATTAAAAGTGAAAAAGAAAATCTTTCTACAGTTCAAAAAATAATAGTAGATGCTGGCTATACTGGTGAAAAATTTGCTTCTGCAATCAAAACAATCATAAATGCAAATGTTGAAGTTGTAAAACGTAATGAATTACATTCTTTTGTAGTACTACCAAAAAGATGAGTTGTAGAACGAAGCTTTGCATGATTAGAAAAATGCAGAAGATTATGAAAAAATTGTGAAAGAAAACTAAATACTAGTTTACAAATGGTTGTTCTGTCCTTTATTTCAATTTTATTAAAAAGATTCTAAACAGGTTCTTACATTTTTATATAAAATTAATAGTATAAATAAAAAACAAATATGAAATCATTTATTTTTAATAAATTTAATAATGATCATTTAGTTAAATAATCATCAGAAAGATAAATCTTAACTTTTTGGTAAATAAGAATTAAATTTAATATAATCTATTTCTGCATCTTTGGAAATGTTTAGTAATCTGTGTAACTTACAAAAATAACTATGTTTAATTAATTCTAGTAAATATAATTAAATGACTAGAAAGAGTGAGTTACAGATGGCTAAAAAAGATAACTTTAATAATAATGATCCAATATCAAAAGCAGTAGATTTATTACTAGAAAATACTGAAGATTTAACAACAGTTTTTAAACCTGGCGGTTTATATAAAGAATTAACAAAAAGATTAGTTGAAAAAATGTTGAATTCTGAAATGCAAAATTATTTAGGATATGAAAAAATCAACATAGTACTACTGAAAATGCTCGTAATGGTACAAGTTCAAAAAAATTAATAACTCAACAAGGTAAAATTGAAATTGATGTACCAAGAGATCGCAATAGTAATTTTACTCCTGTAATAGTTCCTAAAAGGCAAAGAAGATTTGATGGTTTTGATCAACAAGTTCTTTCCTTGTATGCAAAAGGAATGACATTATCTGACATTAGAATGCAGTTGCAAGAGTTATATCATGGTGCTGATATTAGTGAAAGTGTTATTAGTCAAATTACTGATGATGTTATTGATGATGTTAAAGCATGACAAAATCGACCATTAGAAAGTATTTATCCTATTGTTTATTTTGATTGTATAGTAGTTAAAGTACGACAAGATAAACGGATTATTAACAAATCAGTTTATATAGCATTAGGAGTTGATTTAGAAGGCAAAAAAGATGTTTTAGGATTATGAATTAGTGAAAATGAAGGTTCTAAGTTTTGATTATCTAATTTCACAGAAATGAAAAATCGTGGCTTAAATGATATTCTTATTGCTTGTAGTGATAATTTAACAGGCATGTCAGAAGCAATACAATCAGTTTATCCTAAAACAGAACATCAATTATGCATTGTTCATCAAATTAGAAATAGTTTAAAATATGTTTCATACAAACATCGAAAAGGTCTAGTTGCAGATTTAAAACCAATTTATAGTGCATGTAGTGAAGAACAAGCAATGCAAGCTTTAGAATCGTTTGAAAGTAAATGAAATAAACAATATCCTCAAATTACTAAATCTTGATATAAAAATTGAGATAATTTAATGGTTTTTATTAGTTATCCAGTAGAAATCAAAAGAGTGATTTATACTACAAATGCTATTGAATCTGTTAATAGTCAATTACGAAAAATCATCAGAAATAAAAAAGTTTGGCTTTTCTCCCTTTATGTACTATTTTTAAATCTTATCACATAAATGCTGAGAAAAGCCTATCTACGAACTTCTCCCCACATTTTTAAATAAAACATAGCATTACAGTTTCAAAACTAGGTATGTTATTGAATTTATATGCAGCTTCTTTTGCATATAAATGAATATGATGTTTTGCAACTTTGATATGTGTTTTAAATGTTCTTCGTATATGTTTTCATACTGACTCAATTTGGTTGGTATTTACACCAGTTTTTGAAACATAGCCATCTTGATGGTTAACTGTTTCATGCTTAGTGAAAACCGATTTCAAATCGCGATATCCTTTTCAAAAATCAGTATGTACAACACACTTTGAAGAAATGTGGTTTATTGCAAACTGCAAAAGATTTTTACTGTTTGCGTTTTTCAATACTTTCACAATCAGATTGTTGGTTGTTTTTTGATAAATGCCAACAATCAAGGTTTTATTCAACAAGGATCTTCCTTGTTTTTTAAAACCCATATGTGAAAGATACATTTCATCCATTTGCACTATGCCTTCAACAATGAATTGAGGTTTTTGTTTAGCAATGGCACTTCGATTTTATGACCCATTCTTCAAGCTGTTTTCAAAGTCACTCCCAATTCTTTTGCAACATCAGTTGATGGAATTCCATGTTTGGTGTTTATTCATCTAAAAATGAGATAAAACCAAGATATTAAAGGTGTTTGTGACTTTGAAAATATAGTGCCCGTGAGAATACTGAATGTTTGATGACATTTCAAACATCTCATTCTTCTTAAATTAGAAGTATTCAAATTAAAACTAGAACACCTACTACATTTGATTTGTTTCAAACTTGCTATATATGCAAGACATTGTTTTTCAGTTTGAAAAGTATTATTGAACTCATTCAATTTCATTGTTTCCTCCACAAGTACATGTGGGGAGAAGTTCGAAAAGTTTTTCCTAATGATATGGCAGTTTTCAAAATATTTTACTTGGCAATTGAAAATATAACAAAAAAATGAACATTGCCTATTCAAAATTGAAATACAGCAATTGGGAAATGTTTAGTAATCTGTGTAACTTACAAAAATAACTATGTTTAATTAATTCTAGTAAATATAATTAAATGACTAGAAAGAGTGAGTTACAGATGGCTAAAAAAGATAACTTTAATAATAATGATCCAATATCAAAAGCAGTAGATTTATTACTAGAAAATACTGAAGATTTAACAACAGTTTTTAAACCTGGCGGTTTATATAAAGAATTAACAAAAAGATTAGTTGAAAAAATGTTGAATTCTGAAATGCAAAATTATTTAGGATATGAAAAAAATCAACATAGTACTACTGAAAATGCTCGTAATGGTACAAGTTCAAAAAAATTAATAACTCAACAAGGTAAAATTGAAATTGATGTACCAAGAGATCGCAATAGTAATTTTACTCCTGTAATAGTTCCTAAAAGGCAAAGAAGATTTGATGGTTTTGATCAACAAGTTCTTTCCTTGTATGCAAAAGGAATGACATTATCTGACATTAGAATGCAGTTGCAAGAGTTATATCATGGTGCTGATATTAGTGAAAGTGTTATTAGTCAAATTACTGATGATGTTATTGATGATGTTAAAGCATGACAAAATCGACCATTAGAAAGTATTTATCCTATTGTTTATTTTGATTGTATAGTAGTTAAAGTACGACAAGATAAACGGATTATTAACAAATCAGTTTATATAGCATTAGGAGTTGATTTAGAAGGCAAAAAGATGTTTTAGGATTATGAATTAGTGAAAATGAAGGTTCTAAGTTTTGATTATCTAATTTCACAGAAATGAAAAATCGTGGCTTAAATGATATTCTTATTGCTTGTAGTGATAATTTAACAGGCATGTCAGAAGCAATACAATCAGTTTATCCTAAAACAGAACATCAATTATGCATTGTTCATCAAATTAGAAATAGTTTAAAATATGTTTCATACAAACATCGAAAAGGTCTAGTTGCAGATTTAAAACCAATTTATAGTGCATGTAGTGAAGAACAAGCAATGCAAGCTTTAGAATCGTTTGAAAGTAAATGAAATAAACAATATCCTCAAATTACTAAATCTTGATATAAAAATTGAGATAATTTAATGGTTTTTATTAGTTATCCAGTAGAAATCAAAAGAGTGATTTATACTACAAATGCTATTGAATCTGTTAATAGTCAATTACGAAAAATCATCAGAAATAAAAAAGTTTTTCCTAATGATATGGCAGTTTTCAAAATATTTTACTTGGCAATTGAAAATATAACAAAAAAATGAACATTGCCTATTCAAAATTGAAATACAGCAATTGCTCATTTTATGATAAAATTTGAAGACAGAATTAATCTAAATTAGTAACTTTGTAAAACAAAGATACACAGATTATTAAAAAGCCTCAGCAATTGCTCATTTTATGATAAAATTTGAAGACAGAATTAATCTAAATTAGTAACTTTGTAAAACAAAGATACACAGATTATTAAAAAGCCTCTTTTCTTTTTCACTTTTAATCATTATGATAGCACTATTACGATCTGTTTTTTCTGCTGTAGTTATGTAAATTGCATGTGGTAAACCTTGCGTATCAACTGCAATATGACGTTTTATTCCTGAAATCTTTTTACCAGCATCATAACCTTTATTTTCAGTAGTATCTGTATTTTTAACACTTTGCGAATCAATTATACAAAAACTAGTTTTTTCTTTTCGATGATTCTTAATACGAATCTTTTTAACTAATTTTTTTTAAAATTAATTGCAATACACTAGGTTCTTTATCATTGTTTTTACTTCAAATTTGGAAATAATAATATACAGTTTGTCATTTTGGAAAATTTTTTGGTAACATTCTTCATTGACAACCACTTTTTAATACATATAAAACTGCACAAAACACTTCATATAAATCTAAATTTCTTGGTTTTGTTTTCTTTTTGCTGTTTTCTAAAGTTGATTTTATGTTCTCAAATTGTTCTTTAGTAACATGACTTGGATAATTTTTATGCATATATACCTCTTATTTTAAAATATATAGTAATTTTACCTTATTTTCTAAAAGATTCTAAACAGGTTCTTAGCCTTTGCTAAAGATTAATTTATATTATTTTGGGTAATAAAAAAGATAACTTAATTTTCATTATTATCATAAAAATAAAGTAGTATAGTATGGGATAAGCATGTCAGAAGTAGAAAAGTTATTAACAATGAATTATGAAAATGTTTGTAATTTTTTAAAAAATAAATATGGATGTATTTCAAAAAATTATTTTTCAGATGCAACAATGTCTAAGAACCTGTTTAGAATCTTTTAGAAAATAAGGTAAAATTACTATATATTTTAAAATAAGAGGTATATATGCATAAAAATTATCCAAGTCATGTTACTAAAGAACAATTTGAGAACATAAAATCAACTTTAGAAAACAGCAAAAAGAAAACAAAACCAAGAAATTTAGATTTATATGAAGTGTTTTGTGCAGTTTTATATGTATTAAAAAGTGGTTGTCAATGAAGAATGTTACCAAAAATTTTCCAAAATGACAAACTGTATATTATTATTTCCAAATTTGAAGTAAAAACAATGATAAAGAACCTAGTATATTGCAATTAATTTTAAAAAAATTAGTTAAAAGATTCGTATTAAGAATCATCGAAAAGAAAAAACTAGTTTTTGTATAATTGATTCGCAAAGTGTTAAAAATACAGATACTACTGAAAATAAAGGTTATGATGCTGGTAAAAAGATTTCAGGAATAAAACGTCATATTGCAGTTGATACGCAAGGTTTACCACATGCAATTTACATAACTACAGCAGAAAAAACAGATCGTAATAGTGCTATCATAATGATTAAAAGTGAAAAAGAAAATCTTCTACAGTTCAAAAAAATAATAGTAGATGCTGGCTATACTGGTGAAAAATTTGCTTCTGCAATCAAAACAATCATAAATGCAAATGTTGAAGTTGTAAAACGTAATGAATTACATTCTTTTGTAGTACTACCAAAAAGATGAGTTGTAGAACGAAGCTTTGCATGATTAGAAAAATGCAGAAGATTATGAAAAAATTGTGAAAGAAAACTAAATACTAGTTTACAAATGGTTGTTCTGTCCTTTATTTCAATTTTATTAAAAAGATTCTAAACAGGTTCTAAGAAATCACAAGGAATAACAAGGGGAAAAGAAGGTTTATATATTCATCATATTGATGAAGATAAAGCAATTTTATTATCTACTCCCAAATGAGCTCAAAAGTCACCATTTGCCTATCAATATGCTGATCGATTAGTTTATTGTAATTTATTAGAACATTTGGTTTTACATATTAAAATTTTTGAATATTCTCATCCAAATAAACATAATTTTATGGAAGTTGGTGTTGGTGGAATTTATGCTTTTATTGTTCCTGAATTAAATGATATTTATAGTGGTATTCAATATAAACAACCATGAAAACAGAAAGTTGCTGAAGTTGTTTTACCATTAAAAGAAGATTATTTTAAATGTATTAAAAAATTAGTAGAACTTGGGTTTTCTTATCCTTTGCTTACTTCTTTTAATCATCAATTTGGTACATGAAATAATAGAAATAATAATAAGTTATATGAAGAAATGAAAAAAATGGGTGTTAAACAGTAACTTTTTTTATTGTTATTTAATCATAAATAAAAAATGTTAGTAAATTACTAACATTTATTTTTATTAAGTTTATTAAAAAGTTAATTGACAATGATTTTGATTAATTATTGGTAATTGTTCACTATTAATACTTGTTATATCGTTGTTTCTTAATAATGGAGTTCTTTCAGATATTTGTTGTTCGTTATTACTTTCAACATTAATATCAGAAATATTTGTTGGAAAACATTTATCATAAATATTTGAAATGGAAGTGCCAATTCCATACTCTAGTTTAGAGTCTAAAAATGCTCCAATCAAAGGTGAACCTGCTATAGTAAACATTATTCCAAAGAGTGCCATTCCTGCTTCTGGATCATGGAAAGCTTCCTTATTTTTTGAAATTAAATCATAATAAAAATAACTTATACCACCTAATGCTGTACTACCACCTAATATTCCGCCTGTATATGTAAAGTATTTTTGAATTTTTTTCATTTTTTCTCCTTTCAAAATAAAAAACTATTTATTTTAAAATTAAAATAATAGTTTAAAAACTTGTATGAAGTTTTATATTTTAATTTTAACATAAGATTTTTTTTGATAAAATAAGACAAAAATTACTATTAATAGTTTATTTCAAATATATAATTTTCTATATCAATAAAAGAAATTTATTAAATTTATATTTTAGATTATAATTTTTTTAAAATAAAAACAAAGTTATTAAAATAAAATTTATAAATTATATTTTTATTTAGTTAATTTTGAACTATAAGAATGTTATTAACAATTAAAAAAATAATTTTTGAATAAATCTTTTATCTTTTTTCGTTATTTTTATTGTTATTTTATTGATTTATAAATTAAAAGGCGTAAAATTTCATATTAGTATATATTTTAAATTATTGAAAATATACGCATTAAAGATAAAGGAGTGTTTTTAGTGGAAAGTAGTAAAAATCTGTTTATTGTTAATCATCCTTTAATACAAGATAAATTAACAAGAATTAGAAATCACTTAACCCAAAAAAAAAAGATTTCAAAGAGAATTTAAGCGAAATTGCAACGTTAATGGCTTATGAAGTATTTAAAGATATTCCTCTTGATGAAATTGAAGTTGAAACACCCATTACTAAAGTTATTGGTAAAACATTAACCAAGACAATCATTCTTTCTCCGATTTTAAGAGCAGGATTAGGGATGACAAATGGATTTGAGTATGTAGTACCTAATGCAATTATTAGTCATGTTGGTCTTTATCGTGATGAAGAAACTTTAAAACCACAAAAATATTTTTTTAAATATCCCAAAAATATTAAAAATATAAGTGATGCATTAGTATTTATCTTAGATCCAATGCTTGCTACTGGTGGTACTGCTGATGCTGCTATTAAAGAATTAAAAAAAGTAGGTTTTAAAAACATTACTTTAGTTTCCATTGTAGGAGCACCAGTAGCTATTAAGAAAATTAATCATAATCATCCTGATGTTAAGATTTTTTTAGCAGCGTTGGATAAAGAATTAAATGATGATGGTTATATTGTACCTGGATTGGGTGATGCTGGTGATCGAATTTTTGGAACTAAATAAATATTTTAATGGAAAAAATTAGAAATAACCTTTTTCTTTCAATACTTTTTACAATGTTATGCTATTGATTATTAATTAATGTAGGATTAATTATAACTGTTATAATTAATACAAACCATTGGTTATTAATTACTGGATTTAATATTGGTTTTATAGGAAGTATGATTGGGTTATGCTTTTTATATTTATCGTCAAAATGATTAACCAGTGGAATACATTTAAAACAAACCTTAGCATATTTTGGATTCTTATTAAGAATGTTAATTTATGGTTCAATTATAGTTTTGAATATTTTCTTTAATTTTGCTAATATTTTTACTATAATTGCCGGAATGTCAATATTGATGGTTGCTACTATTACTGCAACGTTATGTGTATATCAAAAAAATAACTTAAAAGAAGGAATTTAAATGGAAACTTTAGCTGGATTGGAAAGTTGGAATTATTTACAAATTATTCCACAATTGGTAACAATTTTGATAACAACAGTCTTTATCAGTGTTATTAGTTATATTTATTATTATAAAGTAAAACGAATGAAGCCTGATGAAGATCCAAGAGGTATTGTTTTAGTTGTTGAATTAATAATTAAATCAGTTGAAAAAATTGTTGTTGATGTTCTTGGTGTAAAGTATAAAAACCTGACAGTTTATTTGTTATATGTAATGGGTTATATTTTAATTGGTAATTGATTATCGATTATTGGTCTTGAACCACAGTCATCAATGTATACGGTTACTTTATCAATGGCATTAGTTACTTTTATTGGAATATATTATATTGCTATTAAATTTCAGAAACTTTTATTTTTTAAAAAATTTATTATTAACCCTCTAGAATTAATTACTCAATTTGCACCTTTGATTTCTTTATCTTTTCGTTTATTTGGTAATATTTTAGGTGGAAGTATTATTTTGGCAATGCTTTATGGGGTAACTGCTAATATTTGAAGTAATATCCCAATTATTGGTCAGATGAATTTATTAATTGGTGTAATTGGACCATTCTTACATATTTATTTTGATTTATTTGCTGGAAGCATTCAAGCCTTAATTTTTGGCACCTTAACTCTTGTTTATTGGAAATTACAAATGGAAGAAGTAAGTTCTCATAAGGGAGAACTTACTATTAAATTACCAAAAAAACTTCGTAAACAACAAGCAATAAATCATGAAGAAGAAATTTATACCGAACGTTCAATTATGGAAAAAAAATAAAATACAAAAAGGAGAATTTATTTATTATGGAATTATTAACAACAGTAATGACACATGTCTTTCATTTTTTTAATCATTTAGCAGCTGATCCTAATGGATTGATGAATTTAAAGTTTGTTGGAGCTGGAATTTCAACTATTTCTTGTGCAGGAAGTGGAATTGGTCAAGGTTTTGCTGCTGGTAAAGCTGTTGAAGCGGTTGCTCGTAATCCTGAAGTAGAATCTAAAATTAGAACACAATTTGTTATTGGTGCAGCTATTGCCGAATCAGGTGCTATTTATGGTTTAGTTGTTTCTCTAATTTTAATATTTGTAGCATAAGGTATTAAAAATATTAAAAAGTAGGTGATTTTATGAATTTTAATTTCAATGATTTAGTATCAGGTGATGATATTGTTAATCAATTATTTCCCAATCTTCCTGTTTTTATTGCTCATATTTTTGCAACATTAATTTTATTAATGGTACTTTGAAGATGAGTTTATGCTCCGTTTCGTAAGGCTTTACATTCGCGACATTTAGTAATTAAAGAAAAACTTGATGATGCTGCTTGCAAGCAATCATTAGCTAATCAAGATCGTGGTGAAGCTAGTCAAATATTAAAAGCTGCTAAAATTGAAGCTCAGGAAATTATTGCTAATGCACAAAATGATGGTTACAATAAGCGTAAACAAATTATTGATAAAGCGCAAGAAGAGAGTATGCGTATTACTAATCAATCAAATCGTGATTTAGTTCGTGCTCGTAAAGAGGCAGAAGCAAAGATTAACGAAGAAATCAAAGTAGTAGCATTAGAAGCAGCTAAAAAAATTATTGGTGCTGAAATGAATGCTAAAAAACATGAACAATTAATTACTGATTTTATTAAGAATTTGGAATAGTGGTGAAGTTAAATGATAGATGAAGGATTAGCTAATCAATGAAGTAATGGTCTTTTTCAATTAGCAAGAGAAATAAAAAAAATTACTCAATTTGCTGAAGAAAGTAATAAATTAATTGATATTTTTACTACTTATCCAGAATTTATTGATATTACTAGTAGTAGTAATTTAACTATTGAAACACGTAAACAAATTATTAGTGAAACTTTTAAAAATCATATTGAACCATATATGTTAAATTTTTTCTTTTTGTTGATTGATGAACATCATTTCCAGTGTGTTCGTTTCATTTTAAAAGAATTTCGCAAATTATGTAATGAATATCAAGATGTAAACTATGGCATTATTTATTCAGTGATAGAACTTTCAAACCAACAAATAAATCAAATAAAATTGAAAATTGAGAAAGTCATTAAACATAAGATTAAAGTCGTTAACAAGATTGATAAATCATTAATTGGCGGTATTAAAGTTAAAGTACGGAATCAAGTTTTTGATGGTTCAGTTAAAGGTCAAATTGATCAATTAAAACAAGAATTATTAAGTCATGAATAGAGGTAAAACAAATGTCCTTAAACGTTAATCAAATTTCAGAAATTATAAAAAGCCAAATTAAAAATTATGGTAAAAAAATTAGTGCTAATGAGGAAGGCATTGTTGTTACTGTCGGTGATGGAATTGCACTAATTCATGGTTTAGATAAGGCTGTTAATGGTGAATTAGTATTTTTTCCTAAAAGTAATATTTATGGTATGGTTTTGAGTTTAGAAGAAACTGCTGTTGGTGTTACTTTAATGGGGGATGACACGGGTATCAAAGAAGGAGATATTGTTAGTAGAACAGGTAATGTTGTTGAAACACCAGTTGGTAATATGCTTTTAGGAAGAGTTGTTAATGCACTAGGGCAAAAGATTGATGGTAAAGGTCCAATTAAAACTACGAAAACTAGACCGATTGAAAGAATAGCGCTGGGTGTGATGACTAGAAAATCTGTATCAGAACCTTTAGCAACAGGATTATTATCAATTGATGCAATGATTCCGATTGGCAAAGGTCAAAGAGAGTTAATAATTGGTGATCGTCAAACTGGAAAAACAACGATTGCTATTGATACTATTATTAATCAAAAGGGTAAAAATGTTTTTTGTGTTTATGTTGCTATTGGTCAAAAGGCCTCAACTGTTGCTCAAATTGTTGATAAATTAACACAATTAGGGGCAATGGAGTATACAACTATTGTTGCTGCTACTGCTAGTGAAGTTGCTCCTTTGCAATATATTGCTCCTTATACAGGAGTAACTATTGCCGAAGAATGAATGGAAGAAGGTAAAGATGTCTTAATTGTTTATGATGATTTGAGTAAACATGCAGTGGCCTATCGTGCTATTTCTTTATTATTAAGACGACCACCAGGAAGAGAAGCTTATCCAGGAGATGTTTTTTATCTTCATTCACGTTTATTAGAACGTGCAGCTAAATTAAATGAAAAACATGGTGGTGGGAGTATTACTGCCTTACCTATTATTGAAACACAAGCCGGTGATATTTCTGCATATATTCCTACTAATGTTATTTCAATTACTGATGGTCAAATTTTTTTAATGTCAGAATTATTTAATGCCGGAATTCGTCCAGCAGTTGATGTGGGTTTATCAGTTTCACGGGTAGGTTCATCAGCACAAATTAAAGCAATAAAACAAGCAGGTGGAACATTAAAATTAGAATTAGCACAATTTCGTGAATTACAAGCTTTTTCACAATTTGGTTCTGATTTAGATGAAAATACTAGAGCTGTTATTGAACATGGTAAACGTGCCATTGAAATTTTAAAACAAAAACAAAATGAACCATTAAATCAAATTGATCAAGCAATTATTTTATTAGCAATTAAAAATAAGGCAATTAAATGATTACCAGTAGAAATGATGGATTCTTTTAAAAAGGAAGTAATAACTTATTTTCAAAAACAACAACGAAAAAGTTATTTAAAATTACAGCAAGATCAAGCGTTTAGTGAAGAGTTACAAGTGAGCATTAGTCAAGGCATTATGCAGGTTGTTTATAATTTGACCAATAAGCTAAATGACTATAATCCTAAAATATATGGTAGTCTTGAAGAATGGGAAACATTAATTAAAACATTCAAATAATGTATTTAGGAAGGTAAGGTGAAATATCATGGCTCAAAGCATGGAACAAATTAGACAAAAAATTAAATCTGTTAATACTAGTTATAAAATTACTAAAGCAATGCAACTAGTATCAACAGCTAAATTAAAAAAAGTAGGTAAAAGAATTGAGATGATTAAACCTTATTATTCTGAAGTTTATTATACATTCAATCAACTAATACCTAAATTAAGTAATTCAATTTATTTAAAAACAAAAGATCAAGTTATTAATAAAACAATATGAGTCGTTTTTAATTCTAATTTAGGATTATGTGGTGGTTTTAATAATAATTTAAATAAATTAGTATTAGAACAATATAAACCACAAGATGAAATAGTTGCTATTGGTAGTAAAGGAGTTTCATACTTTACTAATCATCATTGTAAAATTATGCAATCTTATACTGAAATTAACATTCAATCATCATATAATGATTCGCAAGAGATATCTTTGTTGTTACTTTCTAAGTTTAATAATAAAGAAACTGATGCTATTAAAATTGCATATACAAAATATGTAAATACGGTAACAACAATTCCAACAATTATTGATTTATTGCCAATTGTTTCTATTAAAACTAATCAAGAAAGTAATTTAATTCAAACCGATTTTGAACCAGACGCTAATACTGTTATTAATAGTGCTATTCCTTTATATGTTGGTGCCATTGTTTATGGTGCATTAGTAGAATCACAAGTGTCAGAGCAAGCATTACGAAGATTAGCAATGGAAAATGCTTCAAATAATGCCAAAGAAATGAAAGATAAATTATTAGTAAGTTATAATCGTGCCCGTCAAGGTGCTAT
The DNA here is from genome assembly GCF_027923845.1 of Spiroplasma ixodetis. GTDB lineage: Bacteria > Bacillota_I > Bacilli_A > Mycoplasmatales > VBWQ01 > Spiroplasma_E > Spiroplasma_E ixodetis_A. The sequence continues at coordinate 518,133 of NZ_AP026933.1, read as the reverse complement.
TACCCAAGAAATTTCAGAAATTATTGGTGGCGCTGATGCCCAATCATCATAATAAAGGAGTAAACTAAAATGAAAAATGCAACTAGTAAAAAACCTATAACAATTAAAGAAAAAAAAGTTAGTGATAAAAATTCTTTAAAAAAGGATAATACTAAAGTTATTGCTAAAGTAAAAGCAAAAGTCACTAAAAAAGTAGTTAATAGCAAAGAAAGTGTTAAAACTAGTAAACAATTACCAACTAAACGAAATATTGGAAAAATTGTTCAAATTTCAGGTCCAGTTATTGATATTCGTTTTAATGATAATAGTTTACCTAATTTAAATAATGCTATTAGTATTGATAATAATGGTCAAAAATTAATTGTTGAAGTTGCAAAACATATTGGTGATGATAGTGTTCGTTGTATTTCAATGGGTCCAACTGAAGGATTACTACGTGGTCTTGAAGCAGTTGATTTAGGAATACCAATTAGTGTTCCTGTTGGTGAAGAAGTTTTGGGTAGACTTTTTAATGTATTGGGTGAAGTCATTGATGATGGTAAAGAACTTAAAACTAAATTAAAATATCCTATTCATCGTACACCTCCTAGTTTTGATGAATTACAATCAAAATCAGAAGTTTTAGAAACAGGAATTAAAGTTATTGATTTATTAGCACCTTATGCTAAAGGTGGAAAAATTGGTTTATTCGGTGGAGCTGGAGTTGGTAAAACAGTTTTAATTCAAGAATTAATTAATAACATAGCTAAAGAACATGGTGGTATTTCTGTCTTTTCAGGAGTTGGCGAAAGAACACGTGAGGGTAATGATTTATATTATGAAATGCAAGAGTCAGGTGTTATTAGTAAAACTGCTTTAGTGTTTGGTCAAATGTCAGAACCACCAGGTGCTAGAATGCGTGTTGCATTAACTGGTTTAACAATTGCTGAATACTTCCGTGATGAAAAACAGCAAGATGTATTATTATTTATTGATAATATATTTCGTTTTACACAAGCTGGTAGTGAAGTATCGGCCTTATTAGGAAGAATGCCTTCAGCAGTAGGATACCAACCAACATTATCGACAGAAATGGGTGCTTTACAGGAACGTATTGTATCAACAACACGTGGTTCTATTACATCTGTACAAGCAGTATATGTACCAGCCGATGATCTAACTGATCCAGCTCCTGCGACAACATTTACTCACTTGGATGCTAAAATTGTTTTAGATCGTAATATTGCTGCTTTAGGGCTTTATCCTGCTGTTCATCCTTTACAATCTTCATCAAGAATGTTAGATCCTGCTATTGTTGGTCAGGAACATTATGATGTTGCACAAAGAGTTATTGAAACAATTCAACGTTTTTCTGAATTAGAACCAATCATTGGTATTTTAGGAATGGATGAGTTGAGTGAAGAAGATAAAAAAATAGTAGCTAGAGTAAGAAGAATTCGTAATTTTTGTTCACAACCATTTCATGTTGCTGAAAAATTTTCGGGTTTAAATGGTATTTATATTCCTATTAGTCAAACTGTTAATAGTTTTAAACAAATTTTAGATGGTGAATGTGATGATTTACCAGAGCAAGCATTTTTATATGTAGGAACTATTGAACAAGCAATTGAAAAGGCAAAGAAATTGAGATAATTGAAGGTGATAGTATGGCATTAAATATTAAAATTATTACTCCTGATGGTATTTTTTTCGATGGAGAAGTACAGTGAGTTAATGTTAAAACAACTGAAGGCTATGTTGGTATTCTTGAATGGCATACACCTTTGATTGCTAATATTCAAATATCAAAAATGTCATTTAAAATTAAAGAAAAAATTCGTAATTTAACGATTTCTGGTGGACTTTTGGTAACTGATTTACATATGGTTCGTATTATTAGTGATAAAGTTGAATATACATCAATTTTAAAAGAGCAAGAAACAAAGGTATTTGATGAACGTATTAAAAGGGTTAGTGGAGGTTAATAAATATGCATGATTCACATTTAATAAAATGAATAATTGAAATAAGTATTTATCTTTTTAGTTTTATTGCTAGCGGATTTGCTGTAAAAGCAATTCCTTTTAATAAATTTCTTGATCATAAAAGAGTAAAAGAATCATGAATTTTATATATGTTAACAACTTTAGTTTTTACTTATTGTATTGGTACGTTAATTATTAAAGGCTTTTCTCCCTTTATGTACTATTTTTAAATCTTATCACATAAATGCTGAGAAAAGCCTATCTACGAACTTCTCCCCACATTTTTAAATAAAACATAGCATTACAGTTTCAAAACTAGGTATGTTATTGAATTTATATGCAGCTTCTTTTGCATATAAATGAATATGATGTTTTGCAACTTTGATATGTGTTTTAAATGTTCTTCGTATATGTTTTCATACTGACTCAATTTGGTTGGTATTTACACCAGTTTTTGAAACATAGCCATCTTGATGGTTAACTGTTTCATGCTTAGTGAAAACCGATTTCAAATCGCGATATCCTTTTCAAAAATCAGTATGTACAACACACTTTGAAGAAATGTGGTTTATTGCAAACTGCAAAAGATTTTTACTGTTTGCGTTTTTCAATACTTTCACAATCAGATTGTTGGTTGTTTTTTGATAAATGCCAACAATCAAGGTTTTATTCAACAAGGATCTTCCTTGTTTTTTAAACCCCATATGTGAAAGATACATTTCATCCATTTGCACTATGCCTTCAACAATGAATTGAGGTTTTTGTTTAGCAATGGCACTTCGGATTTTATGACCCATTCTTCAAGCTGTTTTCAAGGTCACTCCCAATTCTTTTGCAACATCAGTTGATGAAATTCCATGTTTGGTGTTTATTCATCTAAAAATGAGATAAAACCAAGATATTAAAGGTGTTTGTGACTTTGAAAATATAGTGCCCGTGAGAATACTGAATGTTTGATAACATTTCAAACATCTCATTCTTCTTAAATTAGAAGTATTCAAATTAAAACTAGAACACCTACTACATTTGATTTGTTTCAAACTTGCTATATATGCAAGACATTGTTTTTCAGTTTGAAAAGTATTATTGAACTCATTCAATTTCATTGTTTCCTCCACAAGTACATGTGGGGAGAAGTTCGTTATTAAATTTATTGGTTTAGATATTTGATTTAATTTAAATTAATACTTAAAATTAAAAAAAAATAGTAAGTGTTTTAAAATATTTACTATTTTTTTAATTACAATATACTATTAAAATTTATAGTAGTTATTAATAATATCTATATAGATTATAAAATTTCTCCGAAATTACTATTATAGTAGTAAAAAAATCGTTTTTATTTATTTTATTGTTATTTTTACTATTATATATATAATATTTTTATCTGTATAGAATAAAATTCTCATCTGTATAGAACAATATAGAATGGAGGTGAGAAAATGAGTAAATTTTTTCATAGTAAACAAACATCTCCTGAGGATAAGAAAAATCCTAGTTTTACTTTTAAAGGAACTTTCAATAAATTAGGTGGCAAAATGTTTGGTAAAATGCAAAACTTATCAAGAGCCATTGTTTTACCAATAGCTACATTACCAATAGCTGGTTTATTGTTAGGAATTGGTGGTGGAGTTGCTAGTGCTTTAAAGCAATTGCCTAATCATGATAGTCTTGTTGCTATTATTAATATTTTTTCAATTATGCAATCAGCCGGAAACGTTGTTTTTGCTAATTTAGGATTGATTTTTGCTATTTCTATTGCTTTTGGTTTTGCAAAAGCTAGTAAAGGTGTAGCTGCTCTTTCTGGATTTATTACTTTTATTGTTATGACTTCAGTTATTAGTGGCATGTTTTTTTGAAATCCTAAAACAGGAATGTTGGGGTTTGATCCATGAGGTTTAGGTGAAGGTGCAAAGATTACTCCAGAAAGTGGTAAATCTTCTGGTTTATTTTCTTCTGTCTTAGGATTATTTCCTACGTTTGATACTTCAGTTTTAGGTGGCATTCTTGTTGGTTGATTAGTATCAATTGTTCATAATCATTCATACAATATTCGTATGCCAAGAGTATTAGCTTTTTTTGGTGGTGAACGTTTTGTGCCAATTTTAGCTGTTTTTGTTGGAATAGGAATGGGATTAGCTTTTTTCTTTATTTGACCAATGTTATTAATTGCTTTTAGAGAAATTGGTAATGGCTTAGCAGCTGGTATGAATACAGGTCAACTTACTGATGGACAGTTAACTGGTGATAATTTTCATCCGACAGTTGGTGGAGCATTTATTGCAATGTTTTTTGGAATTACTGAGCGTTTATTAATACCAACAGGATTGCATCACGTTCAATATGCGCCTTTCTGATATACTGGAATTGGTGGAAATTGAATTAATGAATCTGGTGATCATTTTGTTGGAGCGTACAATATTTTCTTTGGACAATTTGCTTCTAATGCAGTAGGACACATGAATCAAACACCGGGAACAATGTTTATGAGTGGGCGATTTGCATATATGCAATATGGCTATCCCTTTGCAGCACTTGCTATGTGAATGTTAGCACGACCAGAAAATAAAAAAATGGTTGGTGGTATTTTAGGATCTGCTGCTCTAACTTCTTTCTTAACAGGAGTTACAGAACCATTATTGTTTTCATTCTTATTTGTAGCACCATTATGTTTTGTTTTCCATGCATTTATGGCAGGAATTAGTTTTATGATGGCGTATTTATTAAATATAGTTGTTGGTCAAGGTTTTGCTGCTGGATTTATTGATTTTTCTTTCTTTGGAATATTACCAAGTATTCTTGGTAAAGAAACAGGATTCTATTGAGTATTTGTTACTGGATTAATTATGGCACCTGCTTATTTCTTTGGGTTCTATTACATTATTAAGTGAAGAAATTACAAAACTTTAGGTCGTGAAGAAGGAGAATTAGCAACCAACTTAGCTTTACAAAGTGTTGAAAGTTCTTTAGATAAGTCTTCAAAAAAAGGTAGAACAAAAGTAGAAAATTTATTACTTGGACTTGGTGGAGCATTAAATATCATTGATGTTAACGCTAAAGATAAAGTATTAGTTGCAACTTTAAAAGATGCAAATATTTATTCAAAAGCTTTATTAAGATTAAGTGGAACTAAAAATATTAAAGTAATTGCCAATAAAGTTGAAATTACCTATCTTGATGGTGCAGAGTCTATTCATAAAACTTTACAAGCAGAAATGACAAAGAAACAAACATTAACACCTGATACTAATAAAGATAAAAATAATGATATGTTAGAAAATATTTTTAAAGGTCTTGGTGGACGAAGTAATGTTAAATTATTAGACAATTGTGCTACAAGATTGCGTGTTACAGTTTTTGATGAAACTAAAATTGATGATAATATTTTAAAATCAACTGGTGCGGTTGGTATCTTTAAAAAAGGTACAGCTATTCAGGTAATTTATGGGCCACAAGTAGGTAATATTAAAAATGATTTATTAAAAACTTGAACTCCAAAATAAACTATTACTAAAATATAAAAATGAGCAACTTTTTGAGTTGTTCATTTTTTTAGTTTTAGTTACGGATAATGTTAAAATTATAATATAGGATGGAGGGAAAACTATGTTTTTTGATGAAGAAGAAAAGTTAGAAGAAGCTAGGTATGAAGAAATACAAACAAATATACAAAATTTAACATTAACAATTGATGTTAATATTGTTGTTAAAGATTTATTTAAATATATTAAAGCTGAATTATACTTGTAAGTGCAAGTAAATAAAATTGCAAAAAATTCTCATATAAAAATTTCATAATGCTAAATTTAGTTTAGAAAAAGTAAGGAGTTTTTATATGAGTTATAAACATATTGGGATAGATGAAAGAATTTATATTGAGAATCAATTGAAATTTAAAGTTAAAATTAATGAAATAGCTAAAAATCTTAATCGAAGTATTAGTACTATTATTCGAGAAGTTAATAGAAATAAAGATAATGATCATTATTTTTCATTAATTGCACAAAATAAAGCTGTAAATAGAAAAAAATCACATATTATTTTTCATAAGTTTAAATATAAAGATTTAGTCAAATATATACAACAAAAACTATTATTGGGCTGATCACCTGAACAAATTTATGGCAGAATTAAAAATTTTCATAAACAATGAGCTATCAGCTTTAAAACAATTTACAATTGAATTTATTCTGGATTATTTGATAAAGTTACTAGTAAAAATTTAAGAAGAAAAGGTAAAAAACGAAGATCTCAAGAAAATCGTGGTAAATTTAATGGTAAATCAATTAAAGAACGAGATAATAATGTTAATGATCGCATAACTCTTGGTCATTGAGAAGGAGATACTATAGTATCATCAAGAGGTAAAAGTAAATCATGTTTAATAACTTTAGTTGAAAGAGTATCACGATTTACTTTAGCAATGTTAGTTAAAAACAAAACTACTAAAGTTATTAATAAAAATATCATTCATTATTTATCAATTCTTCCTAAAAATATTGTTAAAACTATTACTTTTGATCGTGGTAAAGAATTTGCAAATTGACAACAACTTGAAAAAAAGTTAGATGTGAAAATTTATTTTGCAAATCCATATTCACCTTGACAAAGAGGTACTAATGAAAATACTAATGGTTTAATTAGAGAAAAATTTCCTAAAAAATTTATTTTTTCAAAAACTAATAAAAATGAAGTTCATAAATTTATATTGTCTTTAAACCAAAGACCCAGAAAAATACTAAATTATCTTTCACCAATCGAATATTTGAATAGAAAAATAATTTAGTTGCACTTACCTTTACAATTTTGCTTATAAAAAAATTTAACATATATTTTACTGTCAAATTTTATTTATAATTTGAATTATAATATAATGAAATTATAAAATTAAATTTTCTTTATTTTAAAGTAAATAATTAAAAATAAATAAGGCTTTTCTCCCTTTATGTACTATTTTAATTTTATCACATAAATGATGAGAAAAGCCTATCTACGGACTTCTCCCCACATTTTTAAATCAAACATAGAATTACAGTTTCAAAACTAGGTATCTTGTTGAATTTATATGCAGCTTCTTTAGCATATAAATGAACATGATGTTTTGCAACTTTGATATGTGTTTTAAATGTTCTTCTTATATGTTTTCAAACTGATTCAATTTGGTTGGTATTTACACCAATTTTTGAAACATAGCCATCTTGATGGTTAACTGTTTCATGCTTAGTGAAAACTGATTTAAAATCGCAATATCCTTTTCAAGAATCAGTATATACAAGACATTTTGAAGAAATGTGGTTTTTTGCAAACTGCAAAAGATTTTTACTCTTTGCGTTTTTCAATACTTTCACAATTAAATTATTGGTTGTTTTTTGATAAATGCCAACAATCAAGGTTTTATTCACCAAGGATCTTCCTTGTTTTTTAAAACCCATATGTGAAAGATACATTTCATCAATTTGCACTGTACCTTCAACAATAAATTGAGGTTTTTGTTTTGCAATACGTGTTCTGATTTTATGAGTCATTCTTCAAGCAGTTTTCAAAGTCACTCCCAATTCTTTTGCAATATCTGTTGATGGAATTCCATGTTTGGTGTTTATTCATCTAAAGATAAGATAAAACCAAGATGTTAAAGATGTTTGTGACCTTAAAAATATGGTGCCTGTGAGAATGCTAAATGTTTGATTACATTTTAAACATCTCATTCTTTTTAAATCAGAAGTATTCAAATTAAAATTAAAACACCTAATACATTTGTTTTCTTTCAAATTTGCTATATATGCAAGACATTGCTGTTCAGTTTGAAAAGCATTGTTGAATTCATTCAGTTTCATTATTCCCTCCACAAGTACATGTGGGGAGAAGTCCGATAAATAATTTTTATGCGTAAAAAACAAGGAGTTAACTAAACATGCCTATTCAAAATAATAACAGTAAATATTTTAAAGAATTTATAATTGGAACTATAATTAGTTCCACCGGAATATTATTAACTGGTCTTAGTTTATCAACTATTTTATTTTTTTTATGATAATACAAGAAATGGAAAATCAATAAAAGATAAATTAAATACTATTTTAAATCCAAATAATTTAGTAGTATGCATAATGAGTTCTGTATCTTTAATTCATAGTTTAAACATAACACAATTTGGTAATAAAAAAAGGCTTTTCTCCCTTTATGTACTATTTTAATTGCAAAATTGTAAAGGTAAGTGCAACTAAATTATTTTTCTATTCAAATATTCGATTGGTGAAAGATAATTTAGTATTTTTCTGGGTCTTTGGTTTAAAGACAATATAAATTTATGAACTTCATTTTTATTAGTTTTTGAAAAAATAAATTTTTTAGGAAATTTTTCTCTAATTAAACCATTAGTATTTTCATTAGTACCTCTTTGTCAAGGTGAATATGGATTTGCAAAATAAATTTTCACATCTAACTTTTTTTCAAGTTGTTGTCAATTTGCAAATTCTTTACCACGATCAAAAGTAATAGTTTTAACAATATTTTTAGGAAGAATTGATAAATAATGAATGATATTTTTATTAATAACTTTAGTAGTTTTGTTTTTAACTAACATTGCTAAAGTAAATCATGATACTCTTTCAACTAAAGTTATTAAACATGATTTACTTTTACCTCTTGATGATACTATAGTATCTCCTTCTCAATGACCAAGAGTTATGCGATCATTAACATTATTATCTCGTTCTTTAATTGATTTACCATTAAATTTACCACGATTTTCTTGAGATCTTCGTTTTTTACCTTTTCTTCTTAGAACCTGTTTAGAATCTTTTTAATAAAATTGAAATAAAGGACAGAACAACCATTTGTAAACTAGTATTTAGTTTTCTTTCACAATTTTTTCATAATCTTCTGCATTTTTCTAATCATGCAAAGCTTCGTTCTACAACTCATCTTTTTGGTAGTACTACAAAAGAATGTAATTCATTACGTTTTACAACTTCAACATTTGCATTTATGATTGTTTTGATTGCAGAAGCAAATTTTTCACCAGTATAGCCAGCATCTACTATTATTTTTTGAACTGTAGAAAGATTTTCTTTTTCACTTTTAATCATTATGATAGCACTATTACGATCTGTTTTTTCTGCTGTAGTTATGTAAATTGCATGTGGTAAACCTTGCGTATCAACTGCAATATGACGTTTTATTACTGAAATCTTTTTACCAGCATCATAACCTTTATTTTCAGTAGTATCTGTATTTTTAACACTTTGCGAATCAATTATACAAAAACTAGTTTTTTCTTTTCGATGATTCTTAATACGAATCTTTTTAACTAATTTTTTTAAAATTAATTGCAATACACTAGGTTCTTTATCATTGTTTTTACTTCAAATTTGGAAATAATAATATACAGTTTGTCATTTTGGAAAATTTTTTGGTAACATTCTTCATTGACAACCACTTTTTAATACATATAAAACTGCACAAAACACTTCATATAAATCTAAATTTCTTGGTTTTGTTTTCTTTTTGCTGTTTTCTAAAGTTGATTTTATGTTCTCAAATTGTTCTTTAGTAACATGACTTGGATAATTTTTATGCATATATACCTCTTATTTTAAAATATATAGTAATTTTACCTTATTTTCTAAAAGATTCTAAACAGGTTCTTAAATTTTTACTAGTAACTTTATCAAATAATCCAGAATAAATTCAATTGTAAATTGTTTTAAAGCTGATAGCTCATTGTTTATGAAAATTTTTAATTCTGCCATAAATTTGTTCAGGTGATCAGCCCAATAATAGTTTTTGTTGTATATATTTGACTAAATCTTTATATTTAAACTTATGAAAAATAATATGTGATTTTTTTCTATTTACAGCTTTATTTTGTGCAATTAATGAAAAATAATGATCATTATCTTTATTTCTATTAACTTCTCGAATAATAGTACTAATACTTCGATTAAGATTTTTAGCTATTTCACTAATTTTAACTTTAAATTTCAATTGATTCTCAATATAAATTCTTTCATCTATCCCAATATGTTTATAACTCATATAAAAACTCCTTACTTTTTCTAAACTAAATTTAGCATTATGAAATTTTTATATGAGAATTTTTTGCAATTTTATTTACTTGCACTTACAAGTATAATTCAGCATAAAATTTAAGGAATAAAAGTATCTATTTTTCAAAAAATAATATGATATAATATGTGGGTGAAGGATATAGCGGAAAAGCTCTTTCATGTACTTATTTTCTAAGTTTGGTCAAAGATAGTGTGGAAATATATATTATTATAGTAATGTAGAGTTTATTAACTTTTATCTTTAAAAGATAAAAAAATATTAATTTTAAAAAAAGAGTATTTAAATCAAATGTAGTCTAAAAGCAAAGAGGGGTATTGTCATGATTAAAATATATGTTTCGCCAAGTTGTTTGTCTTCAAAAAAAGTTATTCAATTTTTTGATAAGCATAAAATTCCATATATTAAACGTAATATTATCCATAATCCATTGACCGATACTGAAATTAAATTATTATTAAAATTTGTACCAAATGGTGTTGGTGATATTATTTCAACAAGAGCAAAGTTTATTAAAACACATGCTATTAATATTGAAAAGTTAACAATGTTACAAGTTTTTGATTTAATTAAAACTTCACCAACTGTTTTAAAACGTCCAATTATTGTTCAAGAAAATAAACAACGTATTCAAATTGGTTATAATGAAGATGAGATTGAATTATTTTTACGTGGTTCTATTGAAAACGAATTTGAAGATTCTTGTGAAATATTTTAATTGAAATATGATTGGAATACATGATGAAAAATTATAAATTTACAATTATTGCTAATAAATATGAGAATTCTCAATCATTAGCTAAGGAATTAAGGGCCAAGTTATTGGCCCTTAAAGCACTTGAAGATACTTCTTTTCCAGATATTGTTTTTATTATTGGTGGTGATGGAACATTTTTAAAAGCTGTTCATGATTATAATAATATACTCAATACTGTTAAGTTTGTTAGTTTTAAATGTGGTAATCTTGGTTTTTATGAAAACTTTTTAAACACAGAAGTTGACAAAGTATTAATGTGAATTGATAAAAATGATAATAATTTAATAGTAAATAAATTTTCATTATTAGAAGTAAATATTAATAATAAGATTTTATATGCTATTAATGAAGTTAAATTTGTTAATTTAACAACAACTCTTTCATGTCAAGTGTTAATTAATAATCAATTATTTGAAAACTTTCGTGGTTCTGGTTTAGTTATTGCAACAAGAACTGGTTCGACGGGTTTAATGAAATCACTTGGTGGTGCTGTTTTAATTTCAAATCATAACTTAATGCAATTTCATGAAATTGCTCCAGTAACTAATAATAGTTATCGCAGTTTAAATTCACCACTAATTTTGGATGAAAATCATGAAATTACTTTGAAAAATATTCAAAAAGATAGTAAATTGAGCGATCTTGGAAAATTAATTGTTGATACTTTTGATTTTAATGATAAACTAAATGATAAGGTAACAATTAAATTATCAAAATTAACGTTACAAGTTTTAGAATATCGACTTAATCATCATTCTTTACTTGCTAAAGTAAAAAAAGCTTTTATTCAAGAAGATTAAGAAAATATTTAAAAATATATTAATTAAGGAAGGTAATCATGCCAATTTGACAAATAGTATTATTAGTTATTGCATTGTTATTTGCTGTGGCTAGTATTGGGATTTGAATATGAAATGTTAGTACAGCTAAAAAATTACGCAATCAACAAGAAAGTAGTTTAAAACCCATTAATAAACCACAAAAATTCCCATTTAAATTACAAAATTTTATTGTTGATTTAGGAGGAATTGATAATATTAAAGGGACAACAGCAACAGCAAATAAAATTAAGGTAGAGATTATTGATCATTCAAAAATTAATTTTAATAATCTTAAAAAAATTAAAAATCGTGGTATTTTAGACCAAGACGATAGTGTTAGTTTAGTCCTAGGAACTTATTGTAATAATTTAAGTATTGCTATTAATGATCTTATTAAATTAAATAATGAAAAATAAGTTATTTTTTGTAATATCCATAAATACCATTAATTAAAACATAAGTGTTAGTATAGCCCAATTCTCTGAGTGTTAGTGCAGCAGCAGTTGAACGATTTCCTGCATTACAAATAGTTATAATCACTTGATTTTTGCTTTCAATATATTTACTAGGATTTTTAATCAAATCATAGTAAGGAATATTAACAATATTAAGTTCACCATTATCATTTGTTATTTTTTTTAAAATTTGATATTCAGCAACATCACGAACATCAATAATTAAAGCTTTATTTTTAATTTTATCAAAGTCTTTATTTGAAATTGAAATTTCATTTTGTATTTTATGTTTAAACATAAGTTATGACCTCCTAAAATAAAATTGTTCTATAACTTATTTTAACATTTTATTATGCTATAATGCTCATAGTTGCGACAAAAAATGGAAGTTAAGGAGTAAAATAATGTTAAAAGAAAAATTCCTTTTTAAAGAAGGAAAATATGAATTAATTGTTGAATTAGGTACAATGGCTAATTTAGCAGAAAAATCAGTAAAAATTACTTATGGAAATACAGTTGTATTAACAACTGTATCTTATAATGAAGTTATTAATAATCAAGATTTTTTTCCATTACAAATAGTTTTTCAAGAAAAGTTATATTCAGTTGGTAAGATTCCGGGTGGTTTTTTAAAGCGTGAAGGTCGACCTAGTGAATATGCAACACTATGTGCTAGATTAATTGATCGTTCAATTCGTCCATTATTTCCAAAAGGTTTTGTTAATGAAGTGCAAGTTGTAAATAATGTTTTTGCGTTAGATGATGCTTGTGATATTAGAGTAAATGCAGCTTTTGGAACTTCACTTGCTTTAGGATTAAGTAGTTTGCCATTTCAGGGTCCTAGTGCTACTGTTGTTGTTGGTAAAATAAATGATGAACTTGTCCTTAATCCAACACAAGAGCAATTATTAAATTCAAAAATGGAATTAATTGTTGGTGGAACAAAAGATGCCATCAATATGGTTGAAGCAGGATGTCATGATATTTTAGAAAAAGATATGATTAAAGCATTAAAATTTGCACATGAACATATTATTAAATTAATAATTTTTCAAGAAACTATCATTGAAAAATTAAAACCAAATAAATTTGAGCCACAGTTAGCATTAATTCCTGTTAATATTGAACAATTTGTAGAAACAAATTGTCAATCACAAATTAGTAAAATTAGTACTACTGTTGATAAAAAAAGTCGAAGCAACTTGATTAAAAATTTAGTTGAAGAAACATTTCAAAGTTTTAAAAATGAATTTAATCAAGAAGTTTTAAATATTGGTGAAGAAACAACTATTCATAATTTACGCAAAAGTATTGATCAATTATTACAAAAAGCAATCCGTACTATGATTTTAAAAAATAATGTACGAGTTGATGGACGAAAAGCTGATGATATTAGAAAATTAACAAGTATGATTGATGTTTTACCTATTGTTCATGGTAGTGCAATGTTTACTCGTGGTGAAACACAAGTTTTATCAGTTTTAACGTTGGGTGCACTTGCTGAACATCAAATTATTGATGGATTAGGTAAAGAAGAGTATAAACGTTTTATTCATCATTATAATTTTCCTCCATTTTCTGTTGGTGAAACCGGAAGAATGGGTGTTCCTTCACGACGTGAGATTGGTCATGGCGCCCTTGGAGAAAAAGCATTATTACAAATTATTCCTCTTGAAAAAGATTTCCCTTATACAATTAGATTAGTATCAGAAGTATTAGCATCAAATGGTTCAACTTCACAAGCAGCAATTTGTGCTTCATCAATGGCATTAATGGCTGGTGGCGTACCAATTAGAGCTGCAATTGCTGGTATTGCCATGGGTTTAATTAAAGAAGAAAAAGATTTTACAATTTTAACTGATATTCAAGGATTAGAAGATCACTTAGGTGATATGGATTTTAAAGTGGCAGGAACAGCCAATGGTATTTGTGCTTTACAAATGGATATTAAAATTACTGGTATTGATTTTAATATTATTACACAAGCTTTGGAAAAAGCCAGAGTTGCGAGATTACAAGTATTAGCAAACATGAATGAAGTAATTAAAAAGCCTAGAACTACATTGGCACCTAATGCTCCAAAAATTATTCAAAAGTTAATTCCAATTGATAAAATTCGTGATATTATTGGTGTTGGTGGGAAAGTTATTAATAAAATTATTACCGACTGTGATAATGTTAAAATTGATATTGAAGATGATGGACGATTGATGATTTATCATAATGAACAATCAGCCATTGATAAAGCTTGACAAATTATTGAAAGTATTGTTAATCCTGTTCAAATTAAAATCGGTTCTGAATTTGATAGTAAAGTTGTAAAAATTGTTAATTTTGGTGTTTTTGTTAATTTACAAGATAAGATTGATGGTTTAATTCATATTTCAGAATTTTCAAAAAAATTTAATAAACGTATTGATAATTTAAATAATGTCGTTAAAATCAATGATATAATTAAAGTTCGAGTAATTAAAGTTGAAGATAATAGTAAGCTTAGCTTAGAAATTATTGATAAATAATTTGAAACTATTTTTAATGAAAATTAATTACAGTTTTATTATTAAATTAGTGTTAAAATACTAATAACATAATATAGCAGCATCTTGGGAATTTAAGTTAAAATTTTAATTTTTATGTTCTTCTAAGATATTAAATTTTATAAAATAAAAATAAAGAAAGTTGAAAACTGGTGAAAACATGGCAAAGATAAAAGTATTTGCTCTGGGTGGATTAGATGAACGTGGTAAAAACTTATATGTTGTTGAAGTAAATGATAAGATATTTGTATTTGATGCCGGCATTAGACTCCCAGAAAGAGAAATTTTAGGAATTGATATTATTATTCCAGATTATACATATTTAAAAGAAAATAAACATCGTATTCAAGGTATATTTATTTCAAAACCATCTGATGATGCTTTTGGAGCACTACCTTATATTTTAAAAGATTTTAATAAAATAAAACCCGAGTATAAAGTTCCAATCTTTACTAGTAAATTAACTGATTTTATGATTAAGCAGAAATTAGAACGTTTTCGTTTTATTAATCAAAATGAAATTATAATTAAAACTATTGAGCCTGAACAAAAAGTATCGTTTGGTAATGTTGTTGTTAAAACATTTAAAACAACTACTTCAATTCCAGGTAGTTTAGGTTTTGTTTTAACTGTAAATAATGGTGAAAATATTAAATTAAATGAAACAATTGTTTATACGGGTGATTATATTTTTGATGGTGAACATCGTAGTGATTTTACTACTGATATTCAACATTTAGCTAGTGTTTCTAAAAATGATGTTTTATTATTAATTAGTGAAGCAACATGTGCCAATAGAAAAGCTTTTACAGCTCCTAAGCATAAAATTCAAACTATTATTGAACCAGTATTAAAAGAAGCACCAGGAAGGGTTATTCTTGCATGTTATGATCAAGATTTATATCGTGTTAGTGAAATTCTTAATGCTATTAAAGAAACTGACTCTAAACGTAAAATTGCAGTTTATGGTGCAACTTTATATGATATTTTATTAAAAGTTAATGATTTAAACGCTTTCAATATTGATAAATCACAAATTATTAATTTAGCACAAACAATTGGTACTAAAGATACAGTAATTATTGTTACTGGTAGTGGTGAACGTTTATTTACTAGAATGAATAAAATTGCTATTGGTAATGATGATTATTTAAAACTTGAATCGCAAGATACAATAATTTTAGCAACTCCACCAATTCCAGGAAATGAATTGGCTCATGCAGCCTTATTAGATGACTTAGCACGTACTGATGTTAAAGTTATTAATATATCAGAAAAACAAGCTTGAAGTTTAAATGCTTCTTATGAAGATATTAAGTTAATGGTTAATATTATTGAACCAAAATATTTTTTACCAGTTAAAGGTTTATATAAAGATTTTGTAGCAGCACAAGCAGCAGCCATTGATGCTGGTGTGTTACATAACAATGCTTTAATTCATGATAATGGTGAAGTTATTACTTTTGAAAATGGTAAATTAATTGATAATTTTGTTAAACAGTATGTTGCACGTCCTTCTCGTTTTAATGATAAAAATGCTACTAATAAAACAACAGATAACTTAATAAAAACTGGTGATGTATATGTAGATGGTATTGGTGTTGGTGATATTGGTTCAATTGTTATTAGTGAAAGAAAACAATTACAACGTGATGGTATTTTAATTACAGGAGTGACAATAAATCGTAAAACTAAGGAAATTGTTTCTTTAATTGATGCACAAATGCGTGGTGTTGTTTATTTAACTAATAATGAAGAAATGTTGAAAAAATTGCAAAACATTATTATTAATGTTATTGAAAAATATAAAACTAATACTGCTTTTAGTCTTAGTGAAGTTAAGACTAAAATGAAAAATGATTTACAAGATTATATTAAAAAAGAAACTGGTAAGTTACCTATGATTTTAACAGTTGTTAATGAAATTTAGGAAATGTTTAGTAATCTGTGTAACTTACAAAAATAACTATGTTTAATTAATTCTAGTAAATATAATTAGGCTTTTCTCCCTTTATGTACTATTTTAATTTTATCACATAAATGCTGAGAAAAGCCTATCTACGAACTTCTCCCCACATTTTTAAATAAAACATAGCATTACAGTTTCAAAACTAGGTATGTTATTGAATTTATATGCAGCTTCTTTTGCATATAAATGAATATGATGTTTTGCAACTTTGATATGTGTTTTAAATGTTCTTCGTATATGTTTTCATACTGACTCAATTTGGTTGGTATTTACACCAGTTTTTGAAACATAGCCATCTTGATGGTTAACTGTTTCATGCTTAGTGAAAACCGATTTCAAATCGCGATATCCTTTTCAAAAATCAGTATGTACAACACACTTTGAAGAAATGTGGTTTATTGCAAACTGCAAAAGATTTTTACTGTTTGCGTTTTTCAATACTTTCACAATCAGATTGTTGGTTGTTTTTTCATAAATACCAACAATCAAGGTTTTATTCAACAAGGATCTTCCTTGTTTTTTAAACCCCATATGTGAAAGATACATTTCATCCATTTGCACTATGCCTTCAACAATGAATTGAGGTTTTTGTTTAGCAATGGCACTTCGGATTTTATGACCCATTCTTCAAGCTGTTTTCAAGGTCACTCCCAATTCTTTTGCAACATCAGTTGATGGAATTCCATGTTTGGTGTTTATTCATCTAAAAATGAGATAAAACCAAGATATTAAAGGTGTTTGTGACTTTGAAAATATAGTGCCCGTGAGAATACTGAATGTTTGATGACATTTCAAACATCTCATTCTTCTTAAATTAGAAGTATTCAAATTAAAACTAGAACACCTACTACATTTGATTTGTTTCAAACTTGCTATATATGCAAGACATTGTTTTTCAGTTTGAAAAGTATTATTGAACTCATTCAATTTCATTGTTTCCTCCACAAGTACATGTGGGGAGAAGTTCGTTAATTAATTCTAGTAAATATAATTAAATGACTAGAAAGAGTGAGTTACAGATGGCTAAAAAAGATAACTTTAATAATAATGATCCAATATCAAAAGCAGTAGATTTATTACTAGAAAATACTGAAGATTTAACAACAGTTTTTAAACCTGGCGGTTTATATAAAGAATTAACAAAAAGATTAGTTGAAAAAATGTTGAATTCTGAAATGCAAAATTATTTAGGATAAAAAAAAATCAACATAGTACTACTGAAAATGCTCGTAATGGTACAAGTTCAAAAAAATTAATAACTCAACAAGGTAAAATTGAAATTGATGTACCAAGAGATCGCAATAGTAATTTTAATCCTCTAATAGTTCCTAAAAGGCAAAGAAGATTTGATGGTTTTGATCAACAAGTTCTTTCCTTGTATGCAAAAGGAATGACATTATCTGACATTAGAATGCAGTTGCAAGAGTTATATCATGGTGCTGATATTAGTAAAAGTGTTATTAGTCAAATTACTGATGATGTTATTGATGATGTTAAAGCATGACAAAATCGACCATTAGAAAGTATTTATCCTATTGTTTATTTTGATTGTATAGTAGTTAAAGTACGACAAGATAAACGGATTATTAACAAATCAGTTTATATAGCATTAGGAGTTGATTTAGAAGGCAAAAAAGATGTTTTAGGATTATGAATTAGTGAAAATGAAGGTTCTAAGTTTTGATTATCTAATTTCACAGAAATGAAAAATCGTGGCTTAAATGATATTCTTATTGCTTGTAGTGATAATTTAACAGGCATGTCAGAAGCAATACAATCAGTTTATCGTAAAACAGAACATCAATTATGCATTGTTCATCAAATTAGAAATAGTTTAAAATATGTTTCATACAAACATCGAAAAGGTCTAGTTGCAGATTTAAAACCAATTTATAGTGCATGTAGTGAAGAACAAGCAATGCAAGCTTTAGAATCGTTTGAAAGTAAATGAAATAAACAATATCCTCAAATTACTAAATCTTGATATAAAAATTGAGATAATTTAATGGTTTTTATTAGTTATCCAGTAGAAATCAAAAGAGTGATTTATACTACAAATGCTATTGAATCTGTTAATAGTCAATTACGAAAAATCATCAGAAATAAAAAAGTTTTTCCTAATGATATGGCAGTTTTCAAAATATTTTACTTGGCAATTGAAAATATAACAAAAAAATGAACATTGCCTATTCAAAATTGAAATACAGCAATTGCTCATTTTATGATAAAATTTGAAGACAGAATTAATCTAAATTAGTAACTTTGTAAAACAAAGATACACAGATTATTAAAAAGCCTCTACTTCCTTTCTAATTACTAATGTGTTCCATGAATAATATGTCCCACAAATTGTTTGATAAACACTAATACCATAAATACAATTGAAATTAACACTGGTCAATTTGTAAGTGTTCCACCATCGCCAGTTGTAAATACTCAATCAAAAATATAAGTAAAAGCATTTAATAATTGTTGGCCAACACCACCAATCATATTTAATAATGCTGATAATCCAGCGGGCATATTAATCACCTCCTTTCTCTAATTCTCTTTGTTGTTTTTCCATTTCTAATTTACGTTTCTTCTTTTCAAAATCTTTACGACAAAAAATACAATCAGGCTCACTATCATTCTCCTTTATATGTTTTCTATGTTTATATTTTTCTATACCCTCACGTATTCAATTTCTACAAAACCAAAGAATTAAACAAAAACCACCAATATATAACGCATATTTTATAATTTCTTTAAAATCCATTATTTAACACTTCCTTTTTTCCTTTTTTTTAAAAAATCAATTAAACTAAATAATTCATAAACAATTACTAAAACAAAAAGTAAAATATTAATTCCTAAATCTAAACCAATAAAAAAGTCAAAATTACCATTTATAATATTATGTATTTCAGCAACAGTTCAAACCATAGAAAAGAAACCAACAATAAAACAAAAAACATGAAATTTAGAAGTGTCATACCACTTTTTTTTAATTTCTTTATTTTCCATTATTTTTTACCCCCTAATAAAAAATCATCATAATTCATATTTTCACTTAATCTTTGGTCAAAATTTCTTTTTGCCTTTTTCTTATGCAACTTTTGTCTTGACATATTTTTTCATTTATCTTTTTTCATAAAATTAATTCACTCCTTATAAAATAAACATTTTTATTGTTTTATTTTGTTTATTAATCTTTGAATTTTCATTATTAATTTCTAATAATTTATTTTGAAATTCTAATGTTTGTTTTAAATCTTTTATTTGATTATTTAAATTTTCAAATTTTCTTTCTAATTTTTGTTTTTCATATCTTTTTCTTTCAACTTTTAAATCATTCTTTTTACTAAATTTATTTTCTTTTCTCTTAAAAACTCAATTTGTTATTTTAGTTTTAATATTATTTCATGGAATACCAATATAACCTACAACAATACCAATTAAAATAGATACTGGTTTAATTACAACAATTCCTAAAACTATAATGCTAGGAATTAATCCTAAAAATATACTAAATGTAATACATCCAGTTAATGCCATAAATTTTAAAATTCATCACATATATATTTTCACTTTAAACACCACCTAGTGTATAAGCATAAGAATAATCCCAATTTAAACTTGCTCTATCTAAATTAATCTCCGACATACTATCATCATTTAAATCAACATCAACCATACCATCATCTGTACTTTGATAATTATTAACACTAGCATTAATTAATCTTGCTCTTTCATCAGTAAACACTTCTTGTAATTCTGTATTATTATGTGTATTTCCTAATGGCAACAGTAAAGTATTAATAATCTCACTTGCACCAGCAATAATCGTAGGAATAGCAAAATAATTATTAAAATCATTATTAATACCCATAGCAACACCACTACTTATCAAACAACCACCAGTTCCCATATTCGCTATTTTTCTTATATTTTGAAATCTATTAGGTATTAACTCAGTTAAACCACTAATAACATTTGCTATACCAAAACTATTTAAAGATATATAAGTATCTCAATCTACAAAAGATTTATCAATTACTGGCTTAGGAGTTGGTATTGGAGTAGAAATTGATAGTTCAGTTGGACATGGTGGTCAAAAACAAGGTTCATCTCTTAATAAAGACACAGACTTATTTACATACTGAACAAACTTAGCATAATTAATTAAACCAATTGTTCCTAAACCTAAAAATATCTTTTTATAACTATTAATAACTTTATTTCTAGTAGTTGGTCTTTGATTAATATTCCATATATCAATTCCTAACTTTTTACTAAATAACAAAGAATTAATACTTCCCAAAATTGGGTTTTTTAAATATTGACCATAATAAGCACTAACTCCTACCATAGCACTTAATGGACTTAATCCAGTTCTTAATATTTTAGTTAAAGTATAATTACTAGTTTGTTCTAACTCATTAGGCATAAATAAAACTCCTTACTTTTATATTAATAAGGAGCATATTTATACTAATTTGTATAACATGGGAGCAAAGTACACAAAAAAGTATAAATATGCTCCCTATTTAGTTTTTAATTTTCTTTTTGTTGTAATTATTCTTTTTGTTTAACCAAAGCAATATCTAATATGCAATTTGGACAATAATATTTTCCAGTATATAAATTTTGTAAAACTCTTTTTGGACAAATAATTTGGTCACAAAGTTTGCATACATACATTGCTAAATGAAAATGTTGTTTACAAACACAATTATTAATTTTTGACATAATTATTTTTTCTTACTATAATTTTAAAATTGTTATTTAATTCTTCTTGTTTCTTTAAAAATTCATCAACTCTATTCATCATACATCTATCACACATATATTGAGTTAATCATAATCTCTTACTACAATACTTACATCTCATTACTTTTTCTTTTCTACAATAGAATTAATATCAACAATTTTACCTTCTCATGAAATTTCAACATCATAATAAAGACCAATTTCAATTGTCATTTTAGACAATTTTATTGATAAATCACTATTAGCAAGAACTCATTTACCTGTTAATTTCTCACCAGTTGCAACTTTTATACCTTTATCCGTTTCATAAAACGGCGAAAATGTAAGAACAGTATAATTATTATCCTTACCTTTATTGTCTTTAATAATTTTGTCAGTTTGTCAATCTGATAGTTGACATAAAAAATTCTGCCTAAATGCTTAACCTCCCAAGATTTAAGTTACTAATATGTAACTAGATTAAGATAGCAAAAACTACCTTGATTATAAATATACATAAAATAAAAAAAAATTGTCAATAAATATGACAAAATAGATATTAGTAAAAATCTTGGGTAATTACTAATATCCACTAACCATTATATATATATATATATACAAGTGTTTTCTATAAAATTAATGTAAAATTCTTTTTTGTAAAAATACTTTTTCAATTTTACTTTTATCAAAAACTTTATCTAAAAAATTCAACAATTTTTCTTTTTTAAATGTCCATGGGTCAAACTGCTTAACCGCATTTCTACAACGTACACTATCAATTGAAATATAATTATTATAATCAGTAAAACTATCATTTTTAATAGTAGTATCAAAACTACCACCAAAAAGCATAGTACGACCAAAAGTATCAATCTTTTTCTTAAAAAACATTGAATTTATTGCTTTAATTGAAGCGTCAATTAAATGTTGATACAACATTACTTTTTGACCTTTAATAACCTTAGGTCAAGTACAATTACGAGAAAAAGCATATGCACGAACACCTAAATCAAACATATTTTGAGATTTCATATTATTTTGAACTTTAACAACATATTTTGCTAAATACTTAACTACATTTTCATTAGTACTTTTTGAACAACTCTTACATCATTAATACCAAATGGTCATCATTGTGGCAACATACTTTTATGTATTTTTCTATTAAAAAGTATATGAAAATGAACTGCTCCACGTTTTTGATACTCATAAACATAAAGGTATTTTAATTCACCTAAATATTTTGCACGTTTAGGATTATTTCATCACTTTTTCAAACGCTTAAAAAATAAAGAAATATGATATTTTGCCAATTTAACATCTTTCATATTATCAGCATAAGTTAAAGTAACAAAACTTAAAACTTTACTATCATAAAAATTATGATAAGCACGATGAATAAGACTAGTTTTAGTACGAATAGTACTATTTCTCAATTTCTTATCATTAATTCCTAAATTTTTAATACCTTGACCATTACGTTTATTACTTAAAATTGCTTCCATAGGTAAAACTACATTTTTAACATAACAACCATAAAATGTTTTTTTAATATAAAAATTTTCTTCCATATATAAAACTCCCAAGATTTATTATTAATTTTACATATTATTATCAATTAATATATTATCACAAAAAAATAAAAATTATTTAAAAATGCAAAATTGTAAAGGTAAGTGCAACTAAATTATTTTTCTATTCAAATATTCAATTGGTGAAAGATAATTTAGTATTTTTCTGGGTCTTTGGTTTAAAGACAATATAAATTTATGAACTTCATTTTTATTAGTTTTTGAAAAAATAAATTTTTTAGGAAATTTTTCTCTAATTAAACCATTAGTATTTTCATTAGTACCTCTTTGTCAAGGTGAATATGGATTTGCAAAATAAATTTTCACATCTAACTTTTTTTCAAGTTGTTGTCAATTTGCAAATTCTTTACCACGATCAAAAGTAATAGTTTTAACAATATTTTTAGGAAGAATTGATAAATAATGAATGATATTTTTATTAATAACTTTAGTAGTTTTGTTTTTAACTAACATTGCTAAAGTAAATCGTGATACTCTTTCAACTAAAGTTATTAAACATGATTTACTTTTACCTCTTGATGATACTATAGTATCTCCTTCTCAATGACCAAGAGTTATGCGATCATTAACATTATTATCTCGTTCTTTAATTGATTTACCATTAAATTTACCACGATTTTCTTGAGATCTTCGTTTTTTACCTTTTCTTCTTAAATTTTTACTAGTAACTTTATCAAATAATCCAGAATAAATTCAATTGTAAATTGTTTTAAAGCTGATAGCTCATTGTTTATGAAAATTTTTAATTCTGCCATAAATTTGTTCAGGTGATCAGCCCAATAATAGTTTTTGTTGTATATATTTGACTAAATCTTTATATTTAAACTTATGAAAAATAATATGTGATTTTTTTCTATTTACAGCTTTATTTTGTGCAATTAATAAAAAATAATGATCATTATCTTTATTTCTATTAACTTCTCGAATAATAGTACTAATACTTCGATTAAGATTTTTAGCTATTTCACTAATTTTAACTTTAAATTTCAATTGATTCTCAATATAAATTCTTTCATCTATCCCAATATGTTTATAACTCATATAAAAACTCCTTACTTTTTCTAAACTAAATTTAGCATTATGAAATTTTTATATGAGAATTTTTTGCAATTTTATTTACTTGCACTTACAAGTATAATTCAGCAATTTTTATAATTCAAAATAAGTATAATTTATTTTAATATATTACTAGATATATTACTAGTAAATAAGCAATACGTTACTATTGCTATACTTGTTGCTAAATTTAATGATTCAACATTAAAAGAAGTTGGAATAAAAATATTACTATTAATTTTATCTTTATACTTTTTATTAATGCCTTGTCCTTCATTGCCAAATAAAAAAGCATTCTTTTGCTTAAAGGTAATTTCAGATAAATTAGTACTATTATCTTCATGTAGAAATGTACCATAAATCATATAATTTGCATTTTTTACTTTTAATAAAAATTGATCAAAATTTTCATAATACACATTAGTATAAAAAATAGCTCCTTGACTTGCACTAATTACTTTGTGATTATATAAATCAACGCTTTCATTCGATAAATATACTTCAGAAATATTAAAAGCAGTAACACTGCGTAAAATATTTCCTAAATTACCTGGATCTTGAATTGTATCAATTAGAATAATATGAGAAGAATAAAAATAATTTAAAGGTTTAACAATATTACAAACGCCAATTATTGGTTGTGGTGTTTTTTGTTGTGAAATTTTTTTAATAATCATACTATTTACAACAATAACTTCAATATTATTACAATCTTTTAATAAATTTGCATATTTGTCTAAATACTTCTCATCAACATATACTGCAAGTAATCTTTTTTTTAATAATGCAATACTAATTAAATGTTCTCCTTCAATTAAAAACTTTTTTTTAACATTGCGATGTTTTCTTTCATGTAATAAAACTAATTCTTGAATTATTGGATTTTTAAGTGAGGTTATTTGTTTCATCCATAACTCCTTGTTTTAATATTTTTTGACAATCTTGAAAATCTGGACAATATTGAGCAACAAAATTTCAAAATGTTTTTTTATGATGAGCATGAATTATATGCGTTAACTCATGAATTATAACATAATCAATTACAGCATAATCAAAATGAATTAATTTATAATTAAGTGTAATGATTTTAGTATTTGGTTGACAAACACCTCATTTATTTAACAGCGAACGAATTTTTAGTACTGAAAACTCAATATTCATAATTTCTGATCAATATTGTAAACGACTCATAAAAATATTTTTTGACTCTTCTTTTAAAAATTTTTGAATTTTAATTAATATTTGCTTATCATCTTGAATATTTGTGCATACTACCAAATTATTAAATTCAAAATAAATAATGGTTTTTTTTGAATGATACTTAGTAATTAATTTATATTTTTTACTTAAAAAATAAAGATAACTGTCATTATTATTAATAACAATATTAGGTTTTAATATAGTTTTCTTTTTTAAAATTTTAGGTAAACTTTTTAAAATGAAATCTTCAATTAATTTTTCTTGCATAAAAAATGGAGCACTAATAATAATTTGATCATTGCGCACTTTTAAATACATATGTTTTTGTTGTTTATATGTAATAATGTACTCTCATTTTGTATTATTATAATTGAAAATTTTAACATTAGTCATTTTAATCTCCTAAATAAAACGATCACTTATTTCCATTAATAATTTTGTGATTGTCGTAAATGATTTATTTCATTTTTATAAATATAACAAGAAATAATGTCTTCACTATTAAAGTTACATTTTTTACCAATTGTAAAATAAATATTTAATAATTCAAAAAAATCATTACTTGATTTTGATTTAAAAAAAGTTGTAACAAAAGCAAATAAATCAATGAATGCAAGATTAAGATCTTGATAATTTGTTTTTTCTGAAAAACTAAAATTTTGAAAATCAATATTAAGGCTATTACCGATACTAAGAATAAAATGAAGACTATCAATATATTCTTCAAGCATTACTGATTTTTCACTACTTGATTTTGAACTTCAATATTTAAAACATCTTTGTTCATTTGCAAATTCACCTAATTCAACTAAAAGTGCTAAAAATCTAGAATTTAATGTTTTAATATCGTTAACACCGCGATTAATAATTATTTTTTTATCTAACTCATTTTGAAGTTGGATAATTGTTGAAAATTGTTTTGAATTTAACATAATTAACTCACTTTCTTTTTTTAATTATTAATTAAGATTTCATTATTTTTTTATCTTTTAAATTTAATTTTTTATAAAATTTTGTAATTAATGATTTTTTATCTTTGTAAATAGGATTAATTTTTGTTCCTTTTTCTAAATAAAAAGGAGATAAAGTTTTTATAATAAAAATATATGTTAAAACTAGTAATGAAATACCAACAACAGACATAAATGTAAAACGTAAAATTGGTAACCACACTGAAGTGTCTAATACTTTTTTACCAAAACTTGCTGTATAACCGGCATTTCCAATAAATAAGTAATTAGTACCAAAGGAAGTATTAAAAATAAAAACACCACCACCAAATAAAGTTAAATATAATATACTTTTTTTGATATATATTTTGTCATATTCAATATAACCATATAAATATAAAAGTAAATAAGAAAAAAGAATAATAATATGAATAAAATAATAATTTCAATAAAGAAAATGCTGTGGACCAAAAACTCATTTTGTTTTATCTGGTAATAAAAATGCCAAAATAACAAGACCAATTAAAGGAAAAGTAATATTAAATAAACTTTTATTAGGAATAATTAATAATATACCACTAGTAATATTTAATACCGAACATAATTGAAAAGGAAAATAATCATACCATTGATAATTATCTCCATTCAATCCATGAACAATATAAAAACTAATATATAAAAGTATTTGAAAAATACCTAAACTATATTTAAAACTATAGCACTTACTTAAATTAGCATAAAACCTTTTAAAAATAAATAAACTAATTATCAAGAATAATGATATAGATAAGCCAATTCAATAATACATACCAAATAAAGGATTAATAACTGCTTGTGGATTACCATCAAAAAATCCAAGAAAAACAAATTGCATAATGGCCCCCCTCTTTTTTAAATTTCTTTCTTATTTTTATACTAAGAAGCGAATTTATTTTTTAATTTTACCATTAAATATATTATAAAACAAAGTTTGTGATAAAAAAATATTCTTTGAAATTTATATTAAATACATTTCCAAAACTTATCATAATTTTATAAATTAAAAACACTTATAATAAATTTAATTTATTTCAAGTGTTTTTAATTTATATAAAATTTGCAATTAATTATTTTGCTAAAGCAGATTTTGATGCCAAAACTAATTTCTCAAATTCTTCTGGTTGATTAATTGATAACTCAGACAATATTTTACGATTAAGATTAATATTAGATTTATTTAAGCCATCAATAAAACGTGAATATGATAAATCATAATTACGAACAGCTGCATTAATTCTTTGAATTCATAACTTGCGAAACTCACGTTTACAATTTTTACGATCACGATAAGCATATGCTAATGAGTTCATTACTTGTTCATTTGCTGTACGATATAAACTATGTTTTGCTCCATAATATCCTTTTGCTGCTTTTAGTATTTTTTTACGACGATGATTAGTTGTATAACTGCCTTTAACTCTAGCCATTTATTTTGTCACCTTCCTAAATTAAATCTTTTAAACGCTTATAGTCAGAAGCAGATACTTCACTTCACCCACGTAATTGACGTTTTTGTTTTGTTGTTTTATTTTGAGCTAAGTGAGAAACAAAAGCACCACTACGCATTCATTTACCACTTCCTGTTACTTTAATTCTTTTTTTTAAAGCTTTTTTTGTTTTCATTTTTGGCATATTTTACCTCCTATTGTTAATTTTCTTGATTTTTCTTTTTTGGAAAAAGATAAATAGTTTGTATATTTTTTTCTTTTTTATCAAAGTTTTTATCATAAATACAAATATCTTCTAATTGTTTATAAAATTTTGTAATTACTTCAAATCCTGCTTCAGGATTATGTAATTCACGACCACGATATTTTAATGTAACTTTTACTTTGTTACCATTACTTAGAAATTTACGAGCCTTATTTGCCTTTGTTTTAATGTCATTGTTATCAATAACAACACTTAGTCGAATTTCTTTTTCTTCAACAATTGTTAATTTTTGTGCTTTTTTAACTTCTTTTTCCTTTTTTTGTTGTTCAAAACGATATGTATCAAATTTAAACATTTTACAAACAGGTGGTTTAGCATTTGGTGATATACATAACAGGTCATATCCTAAATCTTCTGCTTTTTTTAAAGCATCATTTTTTTTCATTAAGCCATAATTAGTACCCTCATTACCAATTAATAAAAATTCATAAAAGGGAATATTACTATTTCATAAATTATCATTATTTTTAAAAGCCATACATACCTCCTTTAATTTGCATAAATAAAATTCTGCTAAAACGCACACTCACCACTACAAAACTTTATTTTAAAAATAAAAATTTAAAGCATTGAACCTATAACAACTTAGTTATCAGGTGAGCGTAAAAACTACTTTCTTTATGTTAACTATTATTATATTAGATTTTTAATAAATTACAAGATTTTTTTAATATGTTAGTACATAAATTTAAATAAAAATAAAAAAACTTACTATATAATTAGCAAGCAAGTCTTTTATTTTTATTAATTTTAATACTAATTACTTATATATAACCTATATTTTATTAAAATTTTTAGCTGTATATAAGATTCCTTGCGATCCAGCAGCATAAATTGAATCATATGGACCAACTGCTAAAGCAAAAATATGATCATCAGTATTTTTTATTCCAGATAATTCAGAACATAAATCTGTATCTTCTATTTTTTTATATACTTTATTAGAGTCAATACCAACAAATAAATTATTATCTCTATCAATGACTAAACCTTTAACATCGTGGTTTGGATTTGTTTCTAATATTACCCCATATATTCCATTCTTTATCTTATAAAGACGACCATTTCAAGAACCAGCAAAAACAGTATTATCCTTGTCAACTACTAAACTATCAATTTGATGCCCATCGTTTATTTGTTGACATATTCCAAAAGTTTGACTTATTTTATCAGTTTTATAAATTATTCCACGATCATCATCACCAGCATAAATTGAGCCATCTGAACCAACTGCTAAACTATGAATATGATCACCATTTGTTCCTTGCATTAAACTAGTGCTTCCATTTTTACTGATTTTGCATACACCAGTATTACTACCAACATAAACAGTTTCAGTATTTTTATCAAATGTTAAAGCTCAAATTCAGTTTTTTGGTCCTGGTATTATAATTTTTTCAAAACTACGTACACCATCACTCTTATAAACAAAACCATTATCACTACCAACATAAACATTATCTTCATTATCAATTACTAAGGCTCTAACTGCCCAATATCCTTCTAATCCTGCCATTAAAATTCTAATCCTGTTGGAGTAATCTTATAAACCTTATCTTCTTGTGCTCTAAAAATATTACCTTGTGAATCAACACCTAAAGCATAAATGTTTCCATTTGTTAATTTTTGAGAAACAAAATTAGTAATACTATAATACAAATTAACTGTTCCTATATAATCACCTTTACCAATAATTTTAGCAGTACTATTATCTTGTCTTTTAATATCAAAATCATTAATAGTTAATGATTTAATTGCATGATTTGCTTCAATAATACCTATTAGTAAACTCATTTTAGATGGTGCTAAATCCTTCCCACTATTAATAAGTCCTAAATTATTATTTACTATTATATCTGCTAAGTTAATTGCACTATGTTTATTTTCTAAACTTTTTTTATTTTGAATATAATTAGTTGCAATATTAGTTTTTTCTTCAATTGTGTTTAATACATTAGTTAAATTTCCTGTTGTTGTTGCAAGTGTTAAAACACTTAATGTTTTTATTAATGTTTTCATAAGTACCCCCTTTTTGATACTATGGATGGGTTACACTTTATTGGACACTAATTACGTAGACAAGTGAACAAATTTGTTAAAAGAAAGGAACTATAATTATGACCAATATTAACTCATATACCGACGAATTTAAAAAGCAAATAGTAGCTTTATATCAAAGTGGTAAGTCAGTGTCTTGTCTTGCTAAAGAATATAATGTTACAAGAGCAACTACTTATAAATGAATTAAACAATTTACTAATTCAGGTAGTTTTAAAATTAAAAATAATCTTTCAGATTTAGAAAAACAATTAATTCAAGCAAATAAAGAATTAAAACAGTTACGAATGGAAAATGATATTTTAAAGCAAGCAGCACTAATAATAGGCAGAAAATAGAAATTATTACTAAAAATAAAGTTAAATATAAAATTCGCACAATGTGTCGTTTTTTAAAACTCTCTAAATCAACATATTATTTTAATTTAAAGAAAAAAGAAAAAATTCAAAATAATATTTATGATGAAGCTGTTATTAGTGCTTTTAAAGAAAATAAAGAAGTTTATGGTACTAGAAGATTAAAAGTCATACTAGCAAACCAAGAAATTTATTTATCACGCAGAAAAATTAAAAAAATTATGAATAAGTATAATTTAATATCAAAATACACTAAATTATCATTCAAAAATCATCATAATAAAGTCAATGATAGTCAAATTACCAATCTTGTTAATAGAGACTTTAATAATAGAATTAAAAATGAAGTTATTGTCAGTGATTTAACTTATGTTCAAGTTAATGGTAAATGAAACTATATTTGCCTATTAGTAGACCTGTACAACCGCGAAATTATTGGACATAGTGTTGGAGTTAAAAAAGATGCATCATTAGTACATCAAGCATTTATGCACTCAAATCGCTGTTTAAAAGATATTCAAATATTTCATAGCGATCGCGGTAATGAATTCAATAATAAAACTATTGATAAACTTTTATTAGCATTCAATATTACCCGTTCTTTAAGCAAAAAAGGATGTCCTTATGACAATGCTGTTGCTGAAGCAACTTTTAAAACTTTCAAAACAGAGTTTATTAATGATAAAAATTTTACATCATTAATCCAATTAAAATTAGAATTATTTGATTACATAAATTGATATAACAACATAAGAATTCACAGCACTCTAAACTACCTAACTCCCGTTAAATATCATGAACAAATGTCTACCAAAAAATAGTCCTAAAAAGGGTTGCCATTCCACTACTAATAGTTTTTTATAGTATACAATATACATAATATATATTAAGACTTTTAAAATAAAATACAAATCTTTTAATTTTCCAACTTTGTAATTCTAATTAAATTGATATGTAGGTTAATTAAATAATTAATTAGACTATTTAATAGCCAACATCTTAAAATTAATGTATCTCAAGTAGTACCATTCACAATAAGTGAAATTGAATGAGTTCCTGTAATCCTTGTACTTATATCTGCAAAGCAATGTTTTTTTGCGTAAAATTTCTTCACATTTTCCTTTAAATATATCTCTGATATTTGGAATATTTTACGATTCCGTTTACCACTTGCTTTCACATAATCAATACTATATTCTAATCGTACCTTGATTACTTTTTTTGTCTCAATCTTAAAAGAAAAAGTCATATTTTCTCCAATAGAAACAAATTCAGCACCTAAGAACCTGTTTAGAATCTTTTTAATAAAATTGAAATAAAGGACAGAACAACCATTTGTAAACTAGTATTTAGTTTTCTTTCACAATTTTTTCATAACATCTTCTGCATTTTTCTAATCATGCAAAGCTTCGTTCTACAACTCATCTTTTTGGTAGTACTACAAAAGAATGTAATTCATTACGTTTTACAACTTCAACATTTACATTTATGATTGTTTTGATTGCAGAAGCAAATTTTTCACCAGTATAGCCAGCATCTACTATTATTTTTTGAACTGTAGAAAGATTTTCTTTTTCATTTTTAATCATTATGATAGCACTATTACGATCTGTTTTTTCTGCTGTAGTTATGTAAATTGCATGTGGTAAACCTTGCGTATCAACTGCAATATGACGTTTTATTCCTGAAATCTTTTTACCAGCATCATAACCTTTATTTTCAGTAGTATCTGTATTTTTAACACTTTGCGAATCAATTATACAAAAACTAGTTTTTTCTTTTCGATGATTCTTAATACGAATCTTTTTAACTAATTTTTTTAAAATTAATTGCAATACACTAGGTTCTTTATCATTGTTTTTACTTCAAATTTGGAAATAATAATATACAGTTTGTCATTTTGGAAAATTTTTTGGTAACATTCTTCATTGACAACCACTTTTTAATACATATAAAACTGCACAAAACACTTCATATAAATCTAAATTTCTTGGTTTTGTTTTCTTTTTGCTGTTTTCTAAAGTTGATTTTATGTTCTCAAATTGTTCTTTAGTAACATGACTTGGATAATTTTTATGCATATATACCTCTTATTTTAAAATATATAGTAATTTTACCTTATTTTCTAAAAGATTCTAAACAGGTTCTAAGAACCTGTTTAGAATCTTTTAATAAAATTGAAATAAAGGACAGAACAACCATTTGTAAACTAGTATTTAGTTTTCTTTCACAATTTTTTTCATAATCTTCTGCATTTTTCTAATCATGCAAAGCTTCGTTCTACAACTCATCTTTTTGGTAATACTACAAAAGAATGTAATTCATTACGTTTTACAACTTCAACATTTACATTTATGATTGTTTTGATTGCAGAAGCAAATTTTTCACCAGTATAGCCAGCATCTACTATTATTTTTTGAACTGTAGAAAGATTTTCTTTTTCACTTTTAATCATTATGATAGCACTATTACGATCTGTTTTTTCTGCTGTAGTTATGTAAATTGCATGTGGTAAACCTTGCGTATCAACTGCAATATGACGTTTTATTCCTGAAATCTTTTTACCAGCATCATAACCTTTATTTTCAGTAGTATCTGTATTTTTAACACTTTGCGAATCAATTATACAAAAACTAGTTTTTTCTTTTCGATGATTCTTAATACGAATCTTTTTAACTAATTTTTTTAAAATTAATTGCAATACACTAGGTTCTTTATCATTGTTTTTACTTCAAATTTGGAAATAATAATATACAGTTTGTCATTTTGGAAAATTTTTTGGTAACATTCTTCATTGACAACCACTTTTTAATACATATAAAACTGCACAAAACACTTCATATAAATCTAAATTTCTTGGTTTTGTTTTCTTTTTGCTGTTTTCTAAAGTTGATTTTATGTTCTCAAATTGTTCTTTAGTAACATGACTTGGATAATTTTTATGCATATATACCTCTTATTTTAAAATATATAGTAATTTTACCTTATTTTCTAAAAGATTCTAAACAGGTTCTAAGAACCTGTTTAGAATCTTTTAATAAAATTGAAATAAAGGACAGAACAACCATTTGTAAACTAGTATTTAGTTTTCTTTCACAATTTTTTCATAATCTTCTGCATTTTTCTAATCATGCAAAGCTTCGTTCTACAACTCATCTTTTTGGTAATACTACAAAAGAATGTAATTCATTACGTTTTACAACTTCAACATTTGCATTTATGATTGTTTTGATTGCAGAAGCAAATTTTTCACCAGTATAGCCAGCATCTACTATTATTTTTTGAACTGTAGAAAGATTTTCTTTTTCACTTTTAATCATTATGATAGCACTATTACGATCTGTTTTTTCTGCTGTAGTTATGTAAATTGCATGTGGTAAACCTTGCGTATCAACTGCAATATGACGTTTTATTCCTGAAATCTTTTTACCAGCATCATAACCTTTATTTTCAGTAGTATCTGTATTTTTAACACTTTGCGAATCAATTATACAAAAACTAGTTTTTTCTTTTCGATGATTCTTAATACGAATCTTTTTAACTAATTTTTTTAAAATTAATTGCAATACACTAGGTTCTTTATCATTGTTTTTACTTCAAATTTGGAAATAATAATATACAGTTTGTCATTTTGGAAAATTTTTTGGTAACATTCTTCATTGACAACCACTTTTTAATACATATAAAACTGCACAAAACACTTCATATAAATCTAAATTTCTTGGTTTTGTTTTCTTTTTGCTGTTTTCTAAAGTTGATTTTATGTTCTCAAATTGTTCTTTAGTAACATGACTTGGATAATTTTTATGCATATATACCTCTTATTTTAAAATATATAGTAATTTTACCTTATTTTCTAAAAGATTCTAAACAGGTTCTAAAGCAAAATCAATCACATTTACACAATCAATATTGGTAAAACCAAAGATTTTCATTACCTCCATATTGCCTTTTTTCAAAAGGGTCCTACAACCGTGCTTTACAATCCAATCAGTATGATTGTTTTTACCATATCGTTCCTTTGCAATTTTTGTAACCAAGTCAGGATGTGTTTTAGAAATATCATTTAAATTATTTGCTACACTTTTACGAACATAAAAAGAGGGATCGGCTTTTAATTGTTGTAAAATTTTAAGGATTGGATATGGGTTTTTTTAAAATTTGTTAATGCTTGTCCTCATGGTAATTGAGGACGACAACCTTCACTAGCAAGTCGTCGCACATGCTCATTATCATGCTTAGATCAAGCAAGCGTTTAATAATATTGATGAATAAAAAATGATTTATCAATAGCAGAGTGTATAAGTGGTTTAAAACAATCATAAATTAAAAATAAAATTATTTACTTATTTTAATGTAAAAATTAAAAAAATCTTAATTTTTACATTAAGATTAACAATAAAAAAAATTTGGAATCGTGCTATTTTCGCCGCTGGAGTGCTTAACTGCTGTGTTCGAGATGGGAACAGGTGTGACCACTCCGCCATGGACACCAAATAGTTTAGCAATTGCTCCCTAAAAACTAGAAACAGACATCTTTAAATTTGATTACTTTTGATTTGCAATAGAGAATATATTCTTCAATAAATCCTCGATCTATTAGTATCAGTAAGCTGAACATATCACTATGCTTACACACCTGACCTATCAACCTTGTAGTATTCAAGGGATCTTACTTCTTTCGAATGAGAAATCTCATCTTGGAACTGACTTCGCGCTTAGATGCTTTCAGCGCTTATTCATGCCCTACATAGCTACCCAGCTGTGCCACTGGCGTGACAACTGGTGCACCAGAGGTAGGTCCATTCCGGTCCTCTCGTACTAGGAACAGCTTTCCTCAAATTTCTTGCGCCCACGACAGATAGGGACCAAACTGTCTCACGACGTTCTGAACCCAGCTCGCGTACCGCTTTAATGGGCGAACAGCCCAACCCTTGGAAGCGACTACACCTCCAGGATGCGATGAGCCGACATCGAGGTGCCAAACCTCCCCGTCTATATGAACTATTGGGAGAGATTAGCCTGTTATCCCCGGGGTAACTTTTATCCGTTGAGCGACGGCCTTTCCACACAGCACCGCCGGATCACTAAGCCCAACTTTCGTTCCTGCTCGACTTGTATGTCTCGCAGTCAAGCACTCTTTTACCTTTGCGCTCTACATATGATTTCCATTCATATTGAGGGTACCTTTGGGCGCCTCCGTTACTTTTTAGGAGGCGACCGCCCCAGTCAAACTGCCCACCAGACACTGTCCTTAGACCAGATTATGGTCTCAAGTTAGAATTTCAATATAGCAAGAGTGGTATCCCAATGGTGACTCCATGCCTACTAGCGTCTGCATATCAACGTCTCCCACCTATGCTGTACAAACTACACCAAAATTCAATATCAAGTTGTAGTAAAGCTCCACGGGGTCTTTCCGTCTAATCGCGGGTAACCTGCATCTTCACAGGTACTAAGATTTCACCGAGTCTATAGCCGAGACAGCGTCCGGATCGTTACGCCTTTCGTGCGGGTCAGAACTTACCTGACAAGGAATTTCGCTACCTTAGGACCGTTATAGTTACGGCCGCCGTTCACTGGGGCTTCAGTTCAAAGCTTCGCTTACGCTAACAAATCTCTTTAACCTTCCAGCACTGGGCAGGCGTCACCCCCTATACATCGTCTTACGACTTAGCAGAGAGCTGTGTTTTTGCTAAACAGTCGCCCGGACCTCTTCACTGCGACTCATATTGCTATGAGCTCCCCTTCTCGCTAACTTACGGGGTTATTTTGCAGAGTTCCTTAGCTATAGTTATCTCGCTTGCCTTAGGATATTCTCCTTGACCACGTGTGTCCGTTCTCGGTACAGGCACCATGGTGATGTCTTTAGAAACTTTTCTTGGAAGTATGGCATCAAATGCTTCGTTACTAAGCGAACCGTTCACTCCCCATCGTACTTCAAGGTTAACGCTGTGCGGATTTGCTTACACAACCCTCTTTGTACTTAGCCCAGCACTACCAACCACTGGGACATTTTAGCCTTCTCCGTCATTCCATCAGTCACCATGGTGGTACAGGAATATCAACCTGTTATCCATCGACTACGCCTTTCGGCCTCGCCTTAGGTCCTGACTAACCCTGGGTGGACGAACCTAGCCCAGGAAACCTTCGTCAATCGGCATGAAGGATTCTCACCTTCAATCGTTACTCACGCCGGCATTCTCACTTCTAAACGCTCCATTAGTCCTTCCGGTCTAACTTCGTCGCAGATTAGAACGCTCCCCTACCGCCCACAATATATGTAAACATATATATAGACCCATAGCTTCGGTACAATGCTTAGCCCCGGTACATTTTCCGCGCAGAATCATTCGACTAGTGAGCTGTTACGCACTCTTTAAAGGATGGCTGCTTCTAAGCCAACCTCCTAGCTGTCTGAACAATTCCACATCGTTTTCCACTTAGCATTGATTTGGGGACCTTAGCTGATGATCTGGGCTGTTTCCCTCACGTCCATGGACCTTATCACCCATAGACTGACTGCAAGATATGTAACAATGGCATTCGCAGTTTAATTGCATTCAGTACCCCGAGGTGGGGCCATCATACATTCAGAGCTTTACCTCCATTGCACTAATTCTGACGCTAGTCCTAAAACTATATCGGAGAGAACCAGCTATCTCCAGGTTCGATTGGAATTTCACCGCTAGCCACAAGTCATCCACGGTCTTTTCAACGAACGTTGGT
Organism: Spiroplasma ixodetis; assembly: GCF_027923845.1. Taxonomy (GTDB): domain Bacteria; phylum Bacillota_I; class Bacilli_A; order Mycoplasmatales; family VBWQ01; genus Spiroplasma_E; species Spiroplasma_E ixodetis_A. The sequence continues at coordinate 481,139 of NZ_AP026933.1, read as the reverse complement.
TCGGTCCTCCATTAACTGTTACATTAACTTCAACCTGCTCATGGCTAGATCACCTGGTTTCGGGTCTACGACCACATACTAAACGCCCTATTCAGGCTCGCTTTCACTTCGGCTCCGTCTTTTCAACTTAACCTTGCATGTAATCGTAACTCGCCGGCTCATTCTACAAAAGGCACGCCGTCACCCATTAACGGGCTCCGACTTGTTGTAAGCATATGGTTTCAGAAACTATTTCACTCCCCTCTCGGGGTACTTTTCACCTTTCCCTCACGGTACTGGTTCACTATCGGTAATTGGTTAGTATTTAGCCTTACGCAGTGGGCTGCGCAAATTCCGACAAGGTTCCACGTGCCTCGCCGTACTCAGGATACTGTCAAGAGATTTATACATTTCGCATACTGGGCTTTCACCATCTATGGCGTTGCTTCCCAACAACTTCTGCTATATATAAATTTTGTAACTCTTCATAGGTCGAACCTAATAGACAGTCCTATAACCCCAGTCTGACGACTGGTTTAGGCTGCTCCCTTTTCGCTCGCCGCTACTAAGGGAATCGCATTCGCTTTCTTTTCCTCTAGGTACTAAGATGTTTCAATTCTCTAGGTATCACTCTGCACAACTATGAATTCATTGTACAGTACTATCTGATTAAAGATAGTGGGTTTCCCCATTCGGACATCTCCGGATCAAAGCTTATTTCCAGATCCCCGAAGCTTATCGCAGGTAATCGCGTCCTTCATCGTCTTCCAATTCCAAGGCATCCACCATACGCTCTTAATAATTTATTTTTAGAATATCCTATTGCAAGATAAAAATTATCTTATTTTTTAAAAGATGTCTATTATCCAGTTTTTAAAGAACAATTGCTCAGAGAAAACAATCCCTGAAAACTAAACAGAACAAAAGAAGTAATCCAATAAATCATCCATCTAATTTTTCTTGTTGTCTTGGTTTCTTATTAGAAACTAAACTCCATAGAAAGGAGGTGATCCATCCCCACCTTCCGGTAGGGATACCTTGTTACGACTTAACCCCAATCATCAACCCTGCCTTTGGCAGCTCCTCCTTGCGGTTAGGACACCGACTTCTGGCATTGCCAACTCTCGTGGTTTGACGGGCGGTGTGTACAAGACCCGAGAACGTATTCACCGCGACATTGCTGATTCGCGATTACTAGCGATTCCGACTTCATGAAGTCGAGTTGCAGACTTCAATCCGGACTGAGACTGACTTTTTGAGATTTGCTTGACCTCGCGGTTTAGCGACTCTTTGTATCAGCCATTGTAGCACGTGTGTAGCCCAGGTCATAAGGGGCATGATGATTTGACGTCGTCCCCACCTTCCTCTAGCTTACACTAGCAGTCTCCTTAGAGTCCCCAACTTAATGCTGGCAACTAAGGACAAGGGTTGCGTTCGTTGCTGAACTTAACCAAACATCTCACGACACGAACTGACGACAACCATGCACCACCTGTATCCTTGTTAACCTCTACTATATCTCTATAGCTTCGCAAGTTATGTCAAGACCTGGTAAGGTTCTTCGCGTTGCTTCGAATTAAACCACATGCTCCACCGCTTGTGCGGGTCCCCGTCAATTCCTTTGAGTTTCACTCTTGCGAGCATACTACTCAGGCGGAGTACTTAATGCGTTAGCTACAGCACTGCCTCATGGCAACACTTAGTACTCATCGTTTACGGCGTGGACTACTAGGGTATCTAATCCTATTTGCTCCCCACGCTTTCGTGCCACAACGTCAGTAATAGACCAGTTAGCCGCCTTCGCCACTGGTGTTCCTTCATATATCTACGCATTCCACCGCTACACATGAAATTCCACTAACCTCTCCTATACTCTAGTAATGTAGTTTCCAAGGCGGTCAGGGGTTGAGCCCCTAAATTTAACCTCAGACTTGCAAAACCGTCTACGCACGCTTTACGCCCAATAAATCCGGATAACGCTTGCCACCTATGTATTACCGCGGCTGCTGGCACATAGTTAGCCGTGGCTTTCTGGTAAGGTATGGTCGATACTAAAATCATTTCCTATTCTAGAACTTCTTCCCTTACAACAGACCTTTACAATCCGAAGACCTTCATCAGTCACGCGGCATTGCTCCATCAGGCTTTCGCCCATTGTGAAAAATTCCCTACTGCTGCCTTCCGTAGAAGTTTGGGCCGTGTCTCAGTCCCAATGTGGCCGTTCATCCTCTCAGATCGGCTACGCATCGTTACCTTGGTAAGCCATTACCTTACCAACTAGTTAATGCGCCGCATCCCCATCAATTAGCGAAGCAAATGCTCCTTTCATTATTTATCATTGCAAATAAATAACATATGCGGTATTAGCTGTCGTTTCCAACAGTTATTCCCCACTAAATGGTAGGTTAGATACGTGTTACTCACCCGTTCGCCACTAAAGTATTGCTACTTTCGTTCGACTTGCATGTATTAGGCATGCCGCCAGCGTTAATCCTGAGCCAGGATCAAACTCTCAATAAAATTGTTTTTGTTAAAAGATGATGTCTGACTTATTTAATTTTTAATAAAAAATTGACGGATTAATTCTTGTTCTATTTAGTTTTCAAAGATCGTTTTTTCTAGTTTGTAACCCATTTATTTTCGGGCACAATAAGTATCTTACAGAAAACAAAACCCAATGTCAATGAAAATAATAGTAAAAATATAAATATTTTTCGGACTTCTCCCCACATGTACTTGTGGAGGGAATAATGAAACTGAATGAATTCAACAATGCTTTTCAAACTGAACAGCAATGTCTTGCATATATAGCAAATTTAAAAGAAAACAAATGTATTAGGTGTTTTAATTTTAATTTGAATACTTCTGATTTAAAAAGAATGAGATGTTTAAAATGTAATCAAACATTTAGCATTCTCACAGGCACCATATTTTCAAGGTCACAAACATCTTTAACATCTTGGTTTTATCTTATCTTTAGATGAATAAACACCAAACATGGAATTCCATCAACAGATATTGCAAAAGAATTGGGAGTGACTTTGAAAACTGCTTGAAGAATGACTCATAAAATCAGAACACGTATTGCAAAACAAAAACCTCAATTTATTGTTGAAGGTACAGTGCAAATTGATGAAATGTATCTTTCACATATGGGTTTTAAAAAACAAGGAAGATCCTTGGTGAATAAAACCTTGATTGTTGGCATTTATCAAAAAACAACCAATAATTTAATTGTGAAAGTATTGAAAAACGCAAAGAGTAAAAATCTTTTGCAGTTTGCAAAAAACCACATTTCTTCAAAATGTCTTGTATATACTGATTCTTGAAAAGGATATTGCGATTTTAAATCAGTTTTCACTAAGCATGAAACAGTTAACCATCAAGATGGCTATGTTTCAAAAATTGATGTAAATACCAACCAAATTGAATCAGTTTGAAAACATATAAGAAGAACATTTAAAACACATATCAAAGTTGCAAAACATCATGTTCATTTATATGCTAAAGAAGCTGCATATAAATTCAACAAGATACCTAGTTTTGAAACTGTAATTCTATGTTTGATTTAAAAATGTGGGGAGAAGTCCGTAGATAGGCTTTTCTCAGCATTTATGTGATAAAATTAAAATAGTACATAAAGGGAGAAAAGCCATATTTTTTTCGTATAAAAAAATGGTTTAAATTTTACTAATATACTTAGTAAAATTAAATTGCTTAATTAACTAAAAAACCATTTAAGGTTCTAATTCTTAAATGGTTTTTTAATTTTTATAGTTATATTTTATTCTCAACTTGTTTTGTTAATAATTTTAAAAATTCTGATAAAGTAACAATTTTACTTTCTTTTTGACCATACTGACGATAACTTAAATTATTATTTTCTATTTCCTTATCACCAATAATAATTTGATAAGGAATTTTTTGAGTTTGTGTTTCAACAATACGTTTGCCAATAGTTCCACTGCTAATAATTTCAGTTCGTAAATTATGTTGTTTACAAGTTTGCAATAATTTATTAGCATATTCTAAGGTTTTTTCTTTTTCATTTATTGGTAAAATTGCAATTTGCCTTGGTGCTAATCATAGTGGAAAAACGCCTTTATTTTGTTCTAATAATGTGGCAATAAAACGTTCATATGTACCAATTAATCCTCGATGAACAATAACTGGATTTGTTTCATTATTATTTTCATCAATATAAGTTAAATTAAACTTTTTCGGTAATAAGAAATCGAATTGAATAGTAGATATTGTAATTTCATGACCTAATGCTGTTTTAATTTGAACATCAAATTTTGGTCCATAAAAAGCAGCCTCACCAATCATTGGTTTATACTCTAATTGTAATTCATCTAATACTTCACGTAATGCTGTTTCTGCTTGATTTCACATTTTATCATCATTAAAATATTTTTCTTTATCAGCAGGATCTCGTAAAGATAATGATAAATAATCAATTTTAATATTTAAAGTTTTTAAAACCTCAGCAATTAACTGATAACAACGTTTAAATTCTGTTTTCATTTGATCAAATCTAACAAAAATATGAGAATCAGTTAATTCCATACTTCTTACTCGTTCTAAACCAGTTAAAGCACCACTTGCTTCATAACGATATAATAAAGCATGCTCACTTAAACGCAAAGGTAAATCTTTATAACTACGAAGAGCACTTTTATAAATCATACAGTGATGAGGACAAGTCATTGGTCTTAATACCAATTGTTCTTCTTCTTTTTTAATTGGAGTAAACATATTTTCACGATAATGATCTCAATGACCACTTTTTTTATATAATTCAACAGAACCTAAAACTGGTGTTGATACTTCTTGATAATCTCACATAAATTCTTGTTTTCTCAAATAATTATGCAAAACTTTTTTAATAACCATACCATTTGGTAAAAATATAGGTAATCCTTTACCACAATCATCATTAAAAGTAAAAATATTTAATTCTTTACCTAGTTTGCGATGATCACGATTTTTTCGTTCTTCAAGTTCATTAAGTTTATCTACTAATTTTACTTTTGAATAATCACAAATACCAGAAATGCGCTGTAATTGTTTATTTTTATCATTTCCTAATCAATATGCACCAGTAATACTTAATAATTTAAAATCTTTTATTGATGAAGAATTATTAATAGCAACACCCGATGCCACTACTAAAGTCTTATTATCAACTAAATAAGAGCATTTTAATCCATTAACATGATTTAATTTAATATATTCTAAAGCAAAAGGATTGTCTTTATGAGTTTTTAAAGATTCTTCTTTAGTTTGACAAACTCTTTTAATTTCAATATTTTTTATTAAAATTTCACACATTTTCTCTTCAATTTTAATTAATTCATCATTAGAAAGTCGCTTTTCATAATCAAAATCTAAATAAAAACCATTATCATTAGTATTAGCAATCGTAATTAACGCTTGTGGATACATTAATTTAATAGTATGAGCTAAAATCATAGCACATCCATAATTTAAAATAGTTCATCCTAAAGCATCATCTTTTTTAATAAACTTGATTTCAGCATCTTCTTTAATTTCTCAATATAAATCTTTTAATTGTCCATTCAGAGTAAAAGCAATAATTGAAGAATCTATATTTTCATTTTCCTGTTTTAATAATTGATAACCAGTAATTGGATTTTCAATATTATAAGTCATCGTTTTGCCATTTAATTTAATTACATTAATTTTCATGTTTTACCTAATTCCTTTTCTAATTTACCTCAGTAGTACTAGGTTATTTGACAATAAAAGTTGTAAAAGGATTAGTATTATTAATATCTACTACTAATACTTTTGATTTAGTAGGGATTATATAAGTGCTACTAATGCTTTTAACTAATTGCGAAGAATTACTTAATTCTACTGGAATTCCTTCAACTGCTAAAAAAGTATAAATTCCAAAGTTTATTGCAAATTTATTATAATCAATAACATTATTAACAATAGGAATTATATAAACTGGCAAATGAGCATTAGCAATAGTTCTAATATAATTACTATCTTGACTATTAGTAATTAAATATTGTGGTTTTTCTTCAATAATTTTTTTAATAGTTTTAGCAACTAATTGATCTTTTGTATGCAATAAATCAGTAGCAATTTTACTCTGTTCTTGATGACTTTCAGCATCAACAAGAATTTTACTCATTGTTGCAATTGATAACACAGGATAGTTACCATTGGCAGATTCACCCGATAACATTGTACATGTTGCTCCCCAATCCATAGCAACCCAAACATCAGTAACTTCAGCGCGTGTTGGATGAGGATTATCTATCATTGAATCTAGCATTTGCGTAGCAACAATTATCGGTTTGTTAACAGTACGACATTTTTTAATTCATTCACGTTCTAAAAAAGGAACTTTTTCAAAAGGAATTTCAACTCCTAAATCACCACGAGCAACCATAATAGCATCTGATTCTTTTAAAATTTCATCAAAATTATTAACTGCTAATTGTGATTCAATTTTAGCAATGATTTGAATATGTTTACCATCATTATCATCTAAAGCTTTGCGGATTTCTTTAATATCAGCTGCTGAACAAACAAATGATGCAGCAACATAATCTACTTTTTGCTGACAACCAAAAATTAAATCTGCTCTATCTTTTTCAGAAATAAAAGGTAAAGACAATTTAACATTTGGAATATTAATAGCACGACGATCTTTAATAGTATGTGTATTTAAAGCTTGACAAATAACAGTATGATCTTTAACCGCTGTAACCTTTAATGTTAATTTACCATCATCTACTAGTAAATTATCATTAACTTTAATATCCTTTGCTAAATTACCATAATTTACAGAAAACTTATCGGCAGTACCAATAATCTCTTTATTATCAATTATCGTAATAATTTCATTTTTTTTGATTTCTACACTACCCTTTGTAAAGGTATGTGTTCTAACTTCTGGACCTCTAGTATCTAACATAATAGCAACTGGTACATTTAATTGTTTAGATACTTCTCTAATCATTAAAACCCTTGCTAAATGTTCATCATGAGTACCATGAGAAAAATTTAAACGCCCACAAATTGAGCCATTTTCTATTAGTTGTTTAATAACATCAGCAGAATTTGAAGCAGGTCCTAAAGTAGTTACACATTTAGTTCTTTTTATAATTGATATCAAATTATTCACCTCTTTTTATTAAGTATTTTTTTTAAAAATAACTCCTGACAAACGTAAAATTTTATTAGCAACGTTATTTTTATTTATTGAAGGTGTGTTTAATGCATCTTGAATTTCAATAGCTACTAATTTATTATCTTGTAATCCAATACAAATACTAGATTTATTACTATTTGCAAATCTTTCGGCAGCAAAAATACCCATCATTGTTGCTAAATAACGATCAAATGCACTTGGTGTTCCCCCACGTTGAATTTGACCCAATATTACTGCTCTTGTTTCACAATCAGTATCTTTTTCAATGATTTTAGCTATTTTATTAACATCATATTGACGTTCAGTTACTACTATTACTAATGAACGACATTGTTTTTTAGTGTACAACTGTTTAATAATATCAATCAATGACTGTTCTCCAATTCCTAAATCTTTAGTTGCAACTAAATCACAATTTGCAGCAGCAGCACTATGAAGAGCAAGGTCACCACAATTACGACCCATTACTTCAACAATCATAATTCTTCCATGAGAATTAGAGGTTTGACGAATTTTATCAAGATTTTCAACAATTGTATTAAGAGCGGTATCAAAACCAATAGTAAACTCACTTGAACTAATATCATTATCAATAGTACCTGGAATACCCACACATTGAATAGCTGCTTCATTACTTAATTTTTGCAAACCATTATATGTGCCATCACCACCAATAGCAATTAAACCTTCAATTTTTTTAGATTTTAAAATTTCAATACATTTTTTACGAGTTTCTTCTTGCTCAAATTCTCTAAAACGAGCAGACCCAATGATTGTTCCCCCCATCTCAGTCCCTAGATCAATTAAATTTGCTCAATTGTTATCAATAACATGAATGTCATTTGTCATTATTCCTTTATAACCATTTTTTATTAAAACTAATTCAAATGGTCTTTTATCAGCAGTAGCAATTTTACTATTTTCATGATTTATACCACGAAAAGTCTTATATACTGCATTAATAACATTATTCATACCTGGTGAATCACCACCAGAAGTTAAGATTCCAATTCTTCTTTTATTTAATTCTTGCATATTTAGTCATCCTCTCTTCTAATTACATTATTTTAGTGATAATTATTATAATTTGTTTAAAATTAAAAAGGATATCAGTAAATTTAACCATAAAATATGATTTTAATTAATTAATATTATAAAATACATCGTCACCTAAAAATTTAGCTTGATCTGCTAAATCAGCTTCAATTGTTAATAAACGATTGTATTTTGCAACACGATCAGTTCTTGACATTGAACCTGTTTTAATTTGTCCAGTATTAAAAGCTACTGCTAAGTCAGCAATCGTTGTATCTTCAGTTTCCCCAGAACGATGAGATACTACTGCCGTTCACCCAGCTTTTTGACACATTTCAATAGCTTCCATAGTTTCAGTTAATGTTCCAATTTGATTTAATTTAATTAATACTGAATTAGCAACGTTTTTAATAATTCCTTCTTTAATAATTTTTGGATTAGTAACGAATAAATCATCACCAACAACTTGGAATTTACCTTCTGATTTTTCTAATAATAATTTAAATCCTTCTCAATCACCTTCAGCCAAACCATCTTCAATTGAAATAATTGGATATTTTTTAGTTAAATCAACTAAATAATCTACTAGTTGCGCTGAAGTTAATAATTTTTCAGTATTTTTACTTTTACCATCTTTATTACCAAAAACATATTTACCATTTTTATAAATCTCTGATGATGCACAGTCCATAGCAATTTTTATATCTTTATTTGGAGTATAACCCGCTTTTTTAATAGCTTCAACAATTAAATCTAATGCTTCTTCGGTTCATTTTAAATTAGGAGCAAAACCACCTTCATCACCAACTGCAGTAACTAAACCCTTACCTTTTAAAATACTTTTTAAAGCATGAAAAGTTTCGGCAGCCATTTGGATTGCCTTTGAAAATGTTTTAGCACCAACTGGCATTATTAAAAATTCTTGAAAGTCAATATTATTATCAGCATGAGCACCACCATTAATTACATTTAACATTGGGACTGGCAACTGACAAGCATTAGTACCACCTAAGTATGTATATAAGGGCACATATAATTCATCAGCGGCAGCTTTAGCAACTGCTAATGATACCCCTAAAATAGCATTGGCACCTAATTTTGTTTTATTTTCTGTTCCATCTAACTTAATCATTGTTTGATCAATTAATCTTTGATTAGTAACTTCCAAACCAATAATAGCTTCGGCAATATTTTCATTAATATTTTTAATGGCTTTCATAACACCAAGTCCACCATAAACTTTAGTATCTTTGTCTCGTAGTTCTAAAGCTTCTCTAGTACCTGTTGAAGCACCTGATGGCACTAAAGCAAGCCCGTATCCACCATCTTCAGTTCAACATTCAACTTGAATAGTTGGATTTCCTCTTGAGTCTATTACTTGTAGTGCTCTAATATCAATAATGCAAGACATATTTGTTAATTCCTTCTTTCTTTAATATTTCACTAATTATTATACAGAAAAAAATATTGTTTAGAATCAAAAAAGCACAAATATTTTTTATTTGTGCTTCTAAAATAATGATGATTTAATTACATTTGTTGTTGTTGTGGATGTTGAGTTGTACTACTTGGTAATGATGCTCCATTAACTTTAGCAGCAGTATCACTATTTCATGGTTTTGGAGTTACTCCATCATCTTCTGGTATTAAACTTTCAGGATTATTAAGAGCAGTAACTATTGTTTCCATTAATTCATCAGTTTCAATCCTTTTTTGATTAAAATTATTACTATCAGATAAATCTTTCCTATTAATAGTTACATTTTGTTTTACTTCATCTCTATAAAAGGTATAACTTATACTTTTAAAATTATCATCTTTATCAAAAGTTAAAGAAAAATCAACTTCATTTTTAGCTAAATATGATAATGCACGAATTTGTTCAGGACTAAGTTTCACTTCTGCTTTTAATGGAATTCCAAGTTCATCATTACATAAAACATAACATTTTCCATTAAAAATATTAAAATTAAAAGTTTTAGTATTTTTTAAAAATAAGTTTGATTTTAAATCAAGTATTGGTGTTACTGTTCTTGCTTCTAATACTCTTGCTTTTGCTTTTTGATTTATGGTACTAAGTTGTTCTTTATCTTCATCACTTAACTTATTAGAGCAATTTACTTTCTTATTATTTTCATCAAAATAATATGCTCTTAAAAATTTACCATCACACTTATTAAATAAAATAACAGTATTTGCTTTTTTATTTTGTTCTATTAAATTATTCAAAATATCATTTTCATTTTTTTCTAATTTTAATTTTTTATCCAATGTTTGCTCATCAGTTGTTATATTTAAATCTCATAATTTTCTACTATCATCTCATTTTAAATTAATAACATTTTTAATGATAACTGGAGATAATTTTGTAGCTGATGGTTTTGGTGATATTACCTGTTCAGCAGCAGTTCTTGCCACTTTAACTTGTGCTCCATTTTCTCCACAGTGAATACCCTTTAATCCATCAGGAAATAAATTATTATTTGCAAAACTTTTTCTTAATTCCGATAAAGAAATTGTTCCAATACATTGTAGTTGATTTTGATCAGCAATAACTACTCATTTTTCTACTAAATTATTACTTGGGTTTTTCGCAAAGTATACTTTTTGATACTTACCAGCAACTTCTATATCATTATTTCATATATTTTTATTTTCTTGAGAAAGTTCTTGTTCAAAAATTACATTTTCTGGATCTGATTTAGCATCTGATATTTTTATTTTACCATCTTCTATTACTAAACTATACAAACCTTCTATGCTATTATTTTGCAATGTTTCAGAGATATTATTTGCAATCTGTAAAGGTTCAGGTAAATCTTCTGGTAACACTTCTGGTGCATTTACTAAAAAACGCATAGCAACTAAATCAATTTCTTGTTGCTCTTCTTTAAGAAGAGATGCTAATCCATTATTAATTGTTGGTTCTATAGTAAATCCTAATTGTGGAGGAATACTTAATGCTTTTAAATCATCAAATTGCTGGTCGGTTAAAGGATTAAATTCATATGCTTGATATTTTACATTATCATATAACCATCCTAGAACAGGTTTTTTTGTTATTTTATAGGTTTCTCAAAAAGTTTCTCCATTTTCGTTAATCTTTTTATTTAAATAAAAAATATCATTATCAGTAATATTTTGAGCAGTTGTTGAAATTATAAAAGTATCATTTGGATCAGTAACATTTTTAATAAAAATTTCATTTCCTTGACGATAAATAAAATAGTCTTTTTCAACATTCACTAAGTTTAAATGTTTTTTAAAATTTTCAATCATTGTACTATTTGAAGAATAATCATTAATTTTATAGTGTTCCACATCTCAAACTGGGTTTGGTTGTTCAAATGGATTTCGCAACTGTGGAGCATCTAATAAATTATTAATCTTTTGATTAATTAAAACATCATTTTCTTTAAACAGTCCAGAATTTATAAAAATTCCATTAAATTCTGATAATTTTATACTTCCTAATAATCCTAATTCAGGTCTTATTTCACCTTCAGATTCATCAAATAAAATTTTATATATTTTAATTTTAGTATTGTCAGTTTCATCTTCAACGAAAACTAATTGGTCTTTTTTAAATAAACTTTGATCATTTTGAGTTAATGATTCATCACTAATAAATATAGTATTAACTAATGAACCACTATCAACAACAAATTTTCCATCTTGATTTAAACTAACTATTTTTTTTACTTTTAATGGATTAATCTTGAAAGAAGAATTCTTTAAAATATTAAGTGTATTCTTTTTTGAATATAGGTCATCCTCTACTTCAATAGCAATATCTTCAACATCACTTATTTCTGATTGATATATATTTCTCATAATGTTTGTAAATCATTTAAAATTTTTCATTAGTGGCATTTTTATTTTTCTCCTTTAATTATTACATTTATGGTGTTGGTGTAGATAAAACTGACTTAACACTTTGTTCTACTGGTTTTGATGGTGGTTCAGTACCATTAACTTCCTTTGCAGGAAAAGAATTATTACTTTGTACTTCTTTTTTAGGTGCAACAGAATTATTTTGTGAATGTTGTGAATGTAAAGAAGAGGCTGTACTAATTACTCTTTCAAAAGTATCAATTAATTTTTCAGCAATTTTTATATCTTTCCTCTTATGAGTCTGGTTATCAATAATATATGCAAACAAAATCTTTCCATTTTTATCAACTTCAATATTTATACTACCATTACGAGGACATTTTTTGGCTACAAAGTTTTTAAATTCCTTAGCATCATTTACATCTACAGGAACAATTGTTTTGTTTTTATTATCAATAAACAAATAACACGTTCCATTTTCAGCAAATGATAATTTCATAGGCTCTTCAGATCTTTTTATAATATTAACATTAAGATCATCTAACTCTTCTTTATATTCTTCATTATTTAAATTATTGGATTCTGATTCAGTTTTTAATAATAATGCTGGTAATTCTTTTTTACCTAAATATTCAAGAATAATCTTATCATTTTCTTTTTTAGTTCGATATAAATGTACTAGAGAACTATCTAATTTTTCTTTTACTATTACTAGTTGTTGTAATTGATCACTATTAATTACTAAAGGTTGTTGTTGAATAATACTAACGTTTTCATCATTAGTTTTTTTTACTAAACGTCCCTTTTCATCTACATATACAAGTTCAATAATATATTCTTTTAAACTACTATCCAATTGTGTTTTTATATCATCAATCTTAACTTCCAAACTATTTAAAGTTATATTGGGTGATGATTCATCTTTTTTAGAACTTAATGATTTTTGTAGAAAATCATTAAGTTGTCGATATTCTACTGTCTCTGATAATGGCATACTCTACCTCCATAATTTTTAATAAATGTATAAATTTCCAAAATATAAAAGCTAAATATAATAAACCCCTTATATTTATTTAAAAAAAATAAAAGGGGAAACACTATATTTAATTCATATGCCTATATTTTAATACTTTTATATTCTTAAAACAAGCACTTATCAATAAAAAGAAAAAATCAATATATTTTTATTTAATAATTAAAGACTCACTTGTCATAACAGTTGGTTTAACTAAACCCAAAACGTCTAATAGCGTTGGAGCAATATTTGCTAAGCAACCACCTGATTTTAATTTTAATCCTGTTTTACAAATAATAAATGGTACTGGTTGCGATGTATGTTTTTTATTAGGATTACCCTCTTTATCAATCATGATTTCAGCATTACCATGATCAGCAGTAATCATTAAAATACCATTCACTTTTTTTATTGCTTGATACAATTTTCCAAGACATTCATCAATAACATCAATCGCATCAATGGCAGCATTTAAAACACCAGTATGACCAACCATATCTGGATTAGCAAAATTTAAAACCATAACATCATATATGTTTTTAGAAATTTCACTTTTTAAACGAGTAGTAATTTCGCGAGCACTCATTTCTGGTTTTAAGTCATAAGTTGCTACTTTTGGTGAAGGAATTAAAATTCTTGTTGATAGTGGATATTCAACATCAACACCACCATCAAAAAAATAAGTTACGTGTGCATATTTTTCAGTTTCAGCAATTCGTAATTGATGATATTGATTTTTACTTAATCATTCCCCTAAAGTATCAAGCATTGATATAGGTGGAAAAATAACACCTTGTGGTTTAACACTTTTAGCATATTCCATCATTGAAATAAAAAAAGTATTTTTTAATGTTGGTATTTTCATACTAATATTAAAATCATATTTATTATTTGTTAATGCTGATGCTAATTGAATTGCACGATCAGAACGAAAATTAGCAAAAATAATGCTATCGTTATTAGTAATATTGCCATTATTAATTTCAGAATTATAAGCAGGCATAATAAATTCATCATTACGACCAGCACTATATTCTGCATTAACATAAGCAATAGGATCAATAAATGAAGCGCCTTCATGATTAACTATTACATCATATGCTATTTTTAAACGATCTCAACGTTTATCGCGATCCATAGCATAATATCTTCCTGAAATAGTAGCAAGCATACCAACACCTAATTGTTTCATAGTTTTTAATAACTGTTCAATATAAATTTTAGAAATATCAGCTTTTGTATCACGACCATCTAAAATAGCATGAACATAAACATTCTTAAAATTTTGTTGTTTAGCAATTTCTAATAATGCCAAAATATGATTAATATGAGCATGTACTCCACCATCACTTAGTAAACCAATAATATGAACATTACTATTATTCTTTTTGGCATGATGAATTGCTGACAATATTGTTTCATTTTTAAAAAATGTTTTATCATTTATTGACTTATTAATTAATGTTAATGACTGATAAATTACTCTACCGGCACCAATTTGTAAATGTCCAACTTCAGAGTTGCCCATTTGTCCTTCTGGTAAACCAACTGCAAGGCCAGAAGCTGAAACTTCAGTATGCTGATAAGTTTTTAATAAATAATCCAAATTAGGTTTTGTTGCACAACTAATGGCATTAGTTGCACTAGATTTTGCAATACCAAAACCATCTAAAATACATAGTAATATTGGTTGTTTTGTTTTCATAAATTTCACCTCATATTTTATTTAATAACTTGCAACTGATGTTTAAAATTATCAGATTTAAAAATAGTAATCATTTTAGTAATAAAATCAGTAATACATTGATAATGAACAGTACTCAAAATAACAATATCTTTTTTAAAGACTATTTTAATAGATTGCTTTTTAGTAATTTTAGTAATTATTGTTTTTAAATCACAAATTGATTTTAAATCTTGACTTAATAAAATAACCATACTAGGATTATCACTAATATTATTAGAAAGAAATAAAATAGTATTACTACTATTAGCTAATAAATTGTGTCCTTTAATTTCCATTAAATTATAATCTAATAAATCATTATTAAAAGAATAATGAGTAATTTTCAAATTATCAATGACTTCTGAATAATAACCATAAGCAAAAGTCTGCGATAAATTTTCTAATATATCTTGAGATACTATCCGCCATTTTGAAAATGACTTCAATAGTTCTTTATGAATTTTTTGTAATTGTCATAAATCTTGATAATTAGTAATATTAGTTATCGGTGCTATTGGTTGAATATTTTCAGGCTGATTAATTGCTCTAATTTTTTTATTAATAGCATTAATAGCAATAATGATTGGTTTTTTAGCATTAATAAAAAAGTTTTCAATTCGTTGTTTATTACCTGCTATTAATGTTATTTTTCGCTGATCTTTATTAGTTTTAATAGCAACAACTGCTATTTTTTGCAAATTAATAATTTCTTGTAATTCAACTTCATTAAATTTTTTTAAATAACTATATTCTTTTTTATTTTGCAATAAAATTAACTGTTCTAATGATAATTTTTGTTCTAATAAAGAATTAATGATACATTCACTTTGCAATATTTGTTTTCTATTTATCTTTAAATTATTAAGAACAACAATAAAATTTTGTTCAGTAATAGAAATAGAACTAAAATTAGAAGTTTTATAATTTAATTGTTTCATCAAACTATTTGTAAATAATTTAGCACCAATTTTATTATTAACTAATGATTGATGATGACTTTCATTGATGGTTAAATATAATGGAATATCGTTAATAACGATTGGTCCACTATTAACTTTAACTAAATGAATATAAGTATTAGGAATAAGAGTATTATTAACATCAATTACTTCACCAATAAAATATTCATTAGTAATAATACCTTTGTCACTAACAATACTATCACTACTAGAAGCAAAAATAGTTTTAGTACAAATAATAAAGCCAATTTGTTCTAATTGATTAGTGTCTTCACCATTTTTACTAAACAATGCTAAAATTTCTGACTTATTCCTAAAAGCATTGACAAAAGTGGTTGCCGGAAAGGCACGATGTTTAATTTTTTTTGTTAGTTTTGTTCACATACTTTTAATTTGTATCTTTGATAATTCCATGTTTAGTTAACTCCTTATTTTTATTAGTAATTTAAATAGAGTTAAATTAGTAAATCAAAAAAAGATTGTGGTACTAATGAAGCACCTCCAACTAATGCACCATCAATGTCAGGTTCAGAAAGTATTAATTTAATATTATCGGGTTTTACTGAACCACCATACTGAATACGTACTTGTTCTGCAACATTTTTATTATATAATTCACTAATAAATTCACGAATCATTTTACAAACCGTTTGAGCTTGTTGAGCTGTTGCTATTTTACCAGTACCAATTGCTCATATTGGCTCATAGGCAATTACTAACTTAGCAATATTTTCTGCTTTAATATTTTTTAATGCTAACTTAATTTGATTTTTAATTACTTCATTAGTCTTTTTATTTTCATATTGGTTTAAAGTTTCACCACAACATAAAATTGGTATAATATTAGCATTAAATAGTGAATGTAATTTTTTATTTATTGTTTCATCTACTTCATTAAAATACATTCTGCGTTCAGAATGACCAATAATAACATGACTAACCATCATATCTTTTAGCATCTTAATTGAAATTTCACCAGTATATGCACCTTCGGTTTCATAATGACAATTTTGAGCTGCAATAATTAAAGCAGAAGTTTTATTCATTTTTAATAAAGGTAAATTAGTAAAACTAGCTGCTATTCCATAATCATATTTAATAGTTTTAGTTTTTAATAATTTATTAAATTCATTTAAAAAAAATTGAGTTTCTTCTATATTTTTATACATTTTTCAATTTCCAATAATAATCTTTTTACGTTCCATTTGTTTCTCCTTTAAGTTAATTTTTTTTTGATATAGTTGGCTTTAATAATGTTGCTGCTTCTTCATCAATAATAATTGTAACATCATCATGATTTTGTAAAAAAGTACATGGATAATTTGGAGAAACTTTACCTTCAACTAACTCTCGAATAGCTTGTGCTTTATTAGTTCCTGTAGCAATTAAAACAATCAATTTAGCTTGTAAAATAGTATGAATACCCATCGTAACAGCTTTGGTTGGTACATCTTCAACTTTAGAAAAAAATCTTTTATTAGCTTCAATTGTTTCTTTAGTTAAATTAACAACATGTGTTTTACTACTTGCAAGAGTACCTGGTTCATTAAAAGCAATATGACCATTAGTACCTAAGCCCAATATTTGTAAATCAATTGGTCCTTTTTCTTTTAATAATTTTTCATACTCTTCCACATTTTGGTCTAAATCACCAATACCTTTAGGAACATACGTATTTTTTAAATTAAGACTTTTAATATGATTAAATAATTGATGATTCATAAAATAACGATAACTTTTTACATGATCTGGAGTTAAACCAACATATTCATCTAAATTAAATGTTACGACTTTTGATCAATCTCTTTTGTTATTTTTTGCATCTGCTATTAATAAATCATATGTTTCAATTGGACTACTTCCCGTTGCCAATCCTAAAATAGCATTTGGTTTAACTTTAATAATATCAATAATAATTTTACTTAATAATTGAGCAACCTCAGTTTTATCTTTTAAAATAATTAATTTCATAATTTAAAAAACCCCTTACATTACTTACTTATTCTTGCTGATATGCAATTTTTCCTTCACATATTGTTAAAAAAATATCATTATTCTTAGTTAATACAATAATATCTGCTAATTTACCAATAACAATATCACCCGTTTTATTTGCAATTCCTACTTGTTTAGCACTATTATAAGAAGCCATTTTGATGCAATCTTGTCAATTATTATTAGTAATTTTTAATAAATTTTTAAAACCAGCAATCATTGTTGCAATGCTGCCTGCTAATTTTCCGGTTGCTTCAACAGTAACCTTATTATTACTTTTAATGACAGGTAATGGTCCCAATAAATACTTACCATCAGGCTGTCCTTTCGCACTCATGGCATCAGTAATCATAAAAATTCCATCGGCACCTTTAATTTTATATGTTATTGCTAAAATATCAATATCAACATGAATTCCATCACAAATTAACTCAGTAACTAATTGATCATAATATAATGATGCCGGAACAACACCAGGATCACGATGATTATAGGGGCTCATTGCATTATAAAGATGGGTAATATGCGTTAAACCATATTCAACAGTTTTAGTTATTTCTTTAAAAGTAGCATTACTATGACCAACACTAGGAATAATGTTATTTTTAATTAATGAAGAAATAAAATTTGAATTTTTATTATTTAAATTAGGATCTATCTCAGGAGCATAAACAATAAATTTTAAATTTTTGTTACTAATTATATTTCAAGATTTTACTAAATTAAGATCAGGAACATGAAGTAATGACGGAGTATGTGCTCCTTTTTGTAATTCTGAGATAAAAGGTCCTTCTAAATATGCACCAATAATTCGTGCCTTGTTACCTTTATTTTCTGTTTTCATATACTTAGCAAATACTGAAAGAACATTATCAATTTCTTTTTTGCTGGCAGTAACTGTTGCATAACAAAACTTTGTTACTCCCTCTTTTGGAACTAATTTTGCAAAATTATTAATTGATTCAATGGTACCATCCATTAAACTATAGCCATAACCTCCATGTACATGTAAATCAATAAAACCAGGTATTATTGTTTGATTATGACAATCAATAACCTGAGCATCTTGAAATTCATAATTATACTTTCCTTCATTAATTTGGAAAATTAAATTATCTTTAATTACTAAAAAACCATTATTTATTATTTTCTTAATGCTAATTATTTTCGCATTATTTAAAACTAAAATTTTAGACACTAATACCCTTCTTTCTAGAATTATTAATTGTTTAAAATTGCTAATGACACTATTATACCTAAAATTTTAACTTAAACCTAAATCTAAGAAAAATAATTAAAAAAAAGGCTTAATTGCCTATATTTTAAATAATGGTGGCTCGAAGCGGATTCGAACCACTGACACTTCGCTCTTCAGGCGAATGCTCTACCAACTGAGCTACCGAGCCGTTACCTATACAATAATAGCATATAAAAGTAAAAAATAACAAGGGGTTAAAACTTATTTTTTAATTTATTTAAATATATATCGAACTTCTCCCCACATGTACTTGTGGAGGAAACAATGAAATTGAATGAGTTCAATAATACTTTTCAAACTGAAAAACAATGTCTTGCATATATAGCAAGTTTGAAACAAATCAAATGTAGTAGGTGTTCTAGTTTTAATTTGAATACTTCTAATTTAAGAAGAATGAGATGTTTGAAATGTCATCAAACATTCAGTATTCTCACGGGCACTATATTTTCAAAGTCACAAACACCTTTAATATCTTGGTTTTATCTCATTTTTAGATGAATAAACACCAAACATGGAATTCCATCAACTGATGTTGCAAAAGAATTGGGAGTGACCTTGAAAACAGCTTGAAGAATGGGTCATAAAATCCGAAGTGCCATTGCTAAACAAAAACCTCAATTCATTGTTGAAGGCATAGTGCAAATGGATGAAATGTATCTTTCACATATGGGGTTTAAAAAACAAGGAAGATCCTTGTTGAATAAAACCTTGATTGTTGGTATTTATGAAAAAACAACCAACAATCTGATTGTGAAAGTATTGAAAAACGCAAACAGTAAAAATCTTTTGCAGTTTGCAATAAACCACATTTCTTCAAAGTGTGTTGTACATACTGATTCTTGAAAAGGATATCGCGATTTTAAATCAGTTTTCACTAAGCATGAAACAGTTAACCATCAAGATGGCTATGTTTCAAAAACTGGTGTAAATACCAACCAAATTGAGTCAGTATGAAAACATATACGAAGAACATTTAAAACACATATCAAAGTTGCAAAACATCATATTCATTTATATGCTAAAGAAGCTGCATATAAATTCAATAACGAGGCTTTTTAATAATCTGTGTATCTTTGTTTTACAAAGTTACTAATTTAGATTAATGAACTTGTCAAGAAAAGTGGACAATAAAAGTAACCTTTTATTAAATTTTATAAAATAGCGTTTGTAAGTGTTAAATTTATAGGTATGAAGTAATTATTTGTTGGTTTGGAATGAGCTAATCGATATTCGATTGGACTCATTCCTTTTAATTTTATTTGAGGTCGATAATTATTATAGGCTTTTCTCCCTTTATGTACTATTTTAATTTTATCACATAAATGCTGAGAAAAGCCTATCTACGGACTTCTCCCCACATTTTTAAATCAAACATAGCATTACAGTTTCAAAACTAGGTATCTTGTTGAATTTATATGCAGCTTCTTTAGCATATAAATGAACATGATGTTTTGCAACTTTGATATGTGTTTTAAATGTTCTTCGTATATGTTTTCATACTGATTCAATTTGGTTGGTATTTACACCAATTTTTGAAACATAGCCATCTTGATGGTTAACTGTTTCATGCTTAGTGAAAACTGATTTAAAATCGCAATATCCTTTTCAAGAATCAGTATATACAAGACATTTTGAAGAAATGTGGTTTTTTGCAAACTGCAAAAGATTTTTACTCTTTGCGTTTTTCAATACTTTCACAATTAAATTATTGGTTGTTTTTTGATAAATGCCAACAATCAAGGTTTTATTCACCAAGGATCTTCCTTGTTTTTTAAAACCCATATGTGAAAGATACATTTCATCAATTTGCACTGTACCTTCAACAATAAATTGAGGTTTTTGTTTTGCAATACGTGTTCTGATTTTATGAGTCATTCTTCAAACAATTTTCAAAGTCACTCCCAATTCTTTTGCAATATCTGTTGATGGAATTCCATGTTTGGTGTTTATTCATCTAAAGATAAGAACCTGTTTAGAATCTTTTAATAAAATTGAAATAAAGGACAGAACAACCATTTGTAAACTAGTATTTAGTTTTCTTTCACAATTTTTTCATAATCTTCTGCATTTTTCTAATCATGCAAAGCTTCGTTCTACAACTCATCTTTTTGGTAGTACTACAAAAGAATGTAATTCATTACGTTTTACAACTTCAACATTTGCATTTATGATTGTTTTGATTGCAGAAGCAAATTTTTCACCAGTATAGCCAGCATCTACTATTATTTTTTGAACTGTAGAAAGATTTTCTTTTTCACTTTTAATCATTATGATAGCACTATTACGATCTGTTTTTTCTGCTGTAGTTATGTAAATTGCATGTGGTAAACCTTGCGTATCAACTGCAATATGACGTTTTATTCCTGAAATCTTTTTACCAGCATCATAACCTTTATTTTCAGTAGTATCTGTATTTTTAACACTTTGCGAATCAATTATACAAAAACTAGTTTTTTCTTTTCGATGATTCTTAATACGAATCTTTTTAACTAATTTTTTTAAAATTAATTGCAATACACTAGGTTCTTTATCATTGTTTTTACTTCAAATTTGGAAATAATAATATACAGTTTGTCATTTTGGAAAATTTTTTGGTAACATTCTTCATTGACAACCACTTTTTAATACATATAAAACTGCACAAAACACTTCATATAAATCTAAATTTCTTGGTTTTGTTTTCTTTTTGCTGTTTTCTAAAGTTGATTTTATGTTCTCAAATTGTTCTTTAGTAACATGACTTGGATAATTTTTATGCATATATACCTCTTATTTTAAAATATATAGTAATTTTACCTTATTTTCTAAAAGATTCTAAACAGGTTCTAAGATAAAACCAAGATGTTAAAGATGTTTGTGACCTTGAAAATATGGTACCTGTGAGAATGCTAAATGTTTGATTACATTTTAAACATCTCATTCTTTTTAAATCAGAAGTATTCAAATTAAAATTAAAACACCTAATACATTTGTTTTCTTTCAAATTTGCTATATATGCAAGACATTGCTGTTCAGTTTGAAAAGCATTGTTGAATTCATTCAGTTTCATTATTCCCTCCACAAGTACATGTGGGGAGAAGTCCGTTATGTTTTATAAATAAATTCAATATCTATAATTTTAATAATTTATTTTATTAATAACTTATGCTACAACTGTTTGTTTAGGAGAATGAAAGTCAATATCCATATCAATATTAATACTTTCACCGAAACTATCACTTCACTCACTAATGCAGCTTTCAGAAACAAGACATGTATCAGAATCTAATTGAAATGATAATGATTTATCATCATTAATAACTTTAATTTTGTATTTTTTTTGAAGTTCAATATTTTTTAAAACATCTTTGCTGAATTATACTTGTAAGTGCAAGTAAATAAAATTGCAAAAAATTATCATATAAAAATTTCATAATGCTAAATTTAGTTTAGAAAAAGTAAGGAGTTTTTATATGAGTTATAAACATATTGGGATAGATGAAAGAATTTATATTGAGAATCAATTGAAATTTAAAGTTAAAATTAGTGAAATAGCTAAAAATCTTAATCGAAGTATTAGTACTATTATTCGAGAAGTTAATAGAAATAAAGATAATGATCATTATTTTTCATTAATTGCACAAAATAAAGCTGTAAATAGAAAAAAATCACATATTATTTTTCATAAGTTTAAATATAAAGATTTAGTCAAATATATACAACAAAAACTATTATTGGGCTGATCACCTGAACAAATTTATGGCAGAATTAAAAATTTTCATAAACAATGAGCTATCAGCTTTAAAACAATTTACAATTGAATTTATTCTGGATTATTTGATAAAGTTACTAGTAAAAATTTAAGAAGAAAAGGTAAAAAACGAAGATCTCAAGAAAATCGTGGTAAATTTAATGGTAAATCAATTAAAGAACGAGATAATAATGTTAATGATCGCATAACTCTTGGTCATTGAGAAGGAGATACTATAGTATCATCAAGAGGTAAAAGTAAATCATGTTTAATAACTTTAGTTGAAAGAGTATCACGATTTACTTTAGCAATGTTAGTTAAAAACAAAACTACTAAAGTTATTAATAAAAATATCATTCATTATTTATCAATTCTTCCTAAAAATATTGTTAAAACTATTACTTTTGATCGTGGTAAAGAATTTGCAAATTGACAACAACTTGAAAAAAAGTTAGATGTGAAAATTTATTTTGCAAATCCATATTCACCTTGACAAAGAGGTACTAATGAAAATACTAATGGTTTAATTAGAGAAAAATTTCCTAAAAAATTTATGGCTTTTCTCCCTTTATGTACTATTTTTAAATCTTATCACATAAATGCTGAGAAAAGCCTATCTACGGACTTCTCCCCACATTTTTAAATCAAACATAGCATTACAGTTTCAAAACTAGGTATCTTGTTGAATTTATATGCAGCTTCTTTAGCATATAAATGAACATGATGTTTTGCAACTTTGATATGTGTTTTAAATGTTCTTCTTATATGTTTTCAAACTGATTCAATTTGGTTGGTATTTACACCAATTTTTGAAACATAGCCATCTTGATGGTTAACTGTTTCATGCTTAGTGAAAACTGATTTAAAATCGCAATATCCTTTTCAAGAATCAGTATATACAAGACATTTTGAAGAAATGTGGTTTTTTGCAAACTGCAAAAGATTTTTACTCTTTGCGTTTTTCAATACTTTCACAATTAAATTATTGGTTGTTTTTTGATAAATGCCAACAATCAAGGTTTTATTCACCAAGGATCTTCCTTGTTTTTTAAAACCCATATGTGAAAGATACATTTCATCAATTTGCACTGTACCTTCAACAATAAATTGAGGTTTTTGTTTTGCAATACGTGTTCTGATTTTATGAGTCATTCTTCAAGCAGTTTTCAAAGTCACTCCCAATTCTTTTGCAATATCTGTTGATGGAATTCCATGTTTGGTGTTTATTCATCTAAAGATAAGATAAAACCAAGATGTTAAAGATGTTTGTGACCTTGAAAATATGGTGCCTGTGAGAATGCTAAATGTTTGATTACATTTTAAACATCTCATTCTTTTTAAATCAGAAGTATTCAAATTAAAACTAAAACACCTAATACATTTGTTTTCTTTCAAATTTGCTATATATGCAAGACATTGCTGTTCAGTTTGAAAAGCATTGTTGAATTCATTCAGTTTCATTATTCCCTCCACAAGTACATGTGGGGAGAAGTCCGTAAATTAGAAAGCAATAATATTCCGTCATTAATTCCAGCAGATTGAAC
This sequence comes from Spiroplasma ixodetis, assembly GCF_027923845.1. Classification (GTDB taxonomy): domain Bacteria; phylum Bacillota_I; class Bacilli_A; order Mycoplasmatales; family VBWQ01; genus Spiroplasma_E; species Spiroplasma_E ixodetis_A. Next base: position 456,869 of record NZ_AP026933.1, on the reverse strand, counting down.
ATTAGGAAATGGCGAATATGGAAAATACTTTACAAGAGTAATTATTAGTAACAATAAAATTGAGAATGCTTTAAATTTATATGGTTCAAATAAATCTCAATTATTTTCTAAATTAGAATTTTATGAAGAGATATTACAAATTGATAATAAAAATGAATTTGAATTGCAAATTAAAAATCCAATTAATAATTTAAATCGGATTGAAATTAGTGGAATATTTGGTGCTGGTAATTATTATTTAATTTTAATAACTGACAAACAAGAAATAAACTTAACTAATATTAATTTATTTGACAAATATAATGAAAATATTTCTTATATTAATTTAGAAATTTAAATGTTATTTATTAAAATAACCATATGGATAATTGCCATCTCATGGTATATCTATTCTTTCAATAGTATCTCCACCATTATAAAATTTTGTTTTTTTAGGATTATCAGCAAAGTATATTTTAAATTCACTTTTTATAGAAACTGAAATACCATGAATGTCAGACATTCATATTTTCTGAACACCCATTATAGGTTTTTTATATGAATTTAAATAATATTTAAGTCCACTAAGATTATGGGTAAGCACCCCCCCATGATTAATCCTATTGTTCTAGTTGTAGCACCAGTTAGTGCTAATGCTAATGTTATTTTACTTAAATTTGCTTTTATTCATGTTTTCATATTAAATTACTCATTTTTTCCTTGATTTTACTTATAAATTGTACTATTTTTGATTATTTTTACAAGTACGTTTTTAAACGCAAAATAACGCCTAAATAAAAGGCGTTTATTTTGTGATACCTATACTATTAATGATATTGTAGTTGTTTATTATATGGCAAATGTGAAGATGCTTTTTTTCACAGTAGCATTATTTTTACCCCTAATTACATTTTTATATGGATACAATGCATAAAATAATCCATCATACGGGTCTTGATACATATTTTTATCAGGAATGTTAGTTTTGGTTTGGTCATAACGTAATTCTTCTAAACATTGAGTAGTCTTTGGTAAATCATCTTTATTTGCATAAAAGTTTCCATAACTCATAATGTTTCTCATTCAAACTACTCTATTAGTTAATCCTGCTTCTTGATTTAAATTTGAAGCATGTTTAATAGCAGTTTGTGTGATTAAAATAGTATTATGTTCATCTATTAATTTTTGATTTAATCAATCAATGGCAGTTCGTGCTTTATCATCATAAAAATAAATTGCTTGTTCAAAATTTTCAAAATTATCAATTAATCCTAAAATTTCATTAACATAAGCATTAATTTTTTCATTTTCATTTATAAAATCATTTGGAGTAACTACTAATTCACAAATAATATAAGCATCATAATAACCAGTATTATTATATTCTTTAAAACCCACTACTATAAATACAGTATGGTCTTTATGACCAGTTGCTCAATCCACACCAACTGAATAAAAATCAAATTTATACATATCTTTTTTTGAATTATAAAATTCTTTTAAATCATATGGTTGTCAGCACTTTATAGTTTTTTGAAATGGGAAAATTGTTGCATCACTATCTAAAAATTCAAAACCATAAAAAACAGTATTAAATTCATCAGGATTACTTTTCGGACTTCTCCCCACATGTACTTGTGGAGGGAATAATGAAACTGAATGAATTCAACAATGCTTTTCAAACTGAACAGCAATGTCTTGCATATATAGCAAATTTGAAAGAAAACAAATGTATTAGGTGTTTTAGTTTTAATTTGAATACTTCTGATTTAAAAAGAATGAGATGTTTAAAATGTAATCAAACATTTAGCATTCTCACAGGCACCATATTTTCAAGGTCACAAACATCTTTAACATCTTGATTTTATCTTATCTTTAGATGAATAAACACCAAACATGGAATTCCATCAACAGATATTGCAAAAGAATTGGGAGTGACTTTGAAAACTGCTTGAAGAATGACTCATAAAATCAGAACACGTATTGCAAAACAAAAACCTCAATTTATTGTTGAAGGTACAGTGCAAATTGATGAAATGTATCTTTCACATATGGGTTTTAAAAAACAAGGAAGATCCTTGGTGAATAAAACCTTGATTGTTGGCATTTATCAAAAAACAACCAATAATTTAATTGTGAAAGTATTGAAAAACGCAAAGAGTAAAAATCTTTTGCAGTTTGCAAAAAACCACATTTCTTCAAAATGTCTTGTATATACTGATTCTTGAAAAGGATATTGCGATTTTAAATCAGTTTTCACTAAGCATGAAACAGTTAACCATCAAGATGGCTATGTTTCAAAAATTGGTGTAAATACCAACCAAATTGAATCAGTTTGAAAACATATAAGAAGAACATTTAAAACACATATCAAAGTTGCAAAACATCATGTTCATTTATATGCTAAAGAAGCTGCATATAAATTCAACAAGATACCTAGTTTTGAAACTGTAATGCTATGTTTGATTTAAAAATGTGGGGAGAAGTCCGTAGATAGGCTTTTCTCAGCATTTATGTGATAAAATTTAAAAATAGTACATAAAGGGAGAAAAGCCTTACTTTTTTTTCATTTCTAATAATGTTCTTTTTTGAATATCTGGTAATTTATTTCAAAATGGTTGAATAGTAAATCTTAAAACAAATAAACCTAAACCACTAAACATATCTTGATTTTCATAATAAATTTTGCCATTTTTTTTTAAGATTTTCCATCACTTTATCATTTAATGGTAAAAATGGCGTACAGTATTTTAAATAAAATGGATGATATTTATCATAAGGATTACATGTAAAAGTAATAAAGAAACTTTTATAAAAATAGCGAGTAATTTTTTTTCCAAAATTAGGACTATATATATTTTTATCAATAAACGTTCAACTTCATTCTTTAATAGGTTCTTTTGATACTTTAATACGATTACTTCTAAACATAGAGTTTTGTAAACGTTCATATCGATATGTTAATTGCTTTTCTGTTAGTGTTTCTTTTTCTTCTGCCATAATAATTTCATCTGTTCTTGAACCTAAAAAACTTGAACCACCGGCTTCTTTTCCAAAAATCTTATTACCATTAGCATAACCAATAAAGTCAATTTGTTGATTATTAGGAAAAATAATACATCCACCATCCTTAGTTATTTTTCATTTAATACCATGTGGATTATTAGGTAATAAATTAATTGGGAGCGTACCAATGTTGTCAATAATATTCAAATTTGTCTTAAAATTATAAAGTTAGACGAGAATAATTTTGACTTCAATATGCAATTGTATGTTAATCTTAACACTTGTAAAATATTAGTCAACAATAATACTTACTTTTATAACACAAAAATTCTTATTAAAGTAAACTTTAATAAGTTTTATTTTATTTTTGGTTTTTTAAAATCTTTAATTTTAATTTATAATAATTGAATGGCAGTATTTATTTGATAGCATTTAAAATTAACCATTTTTGTATACATATCAATATTATAAGTTCTATCACCAATCATATGCTTTAAAATTTGTTTAATATTAGTTTCAGTAAAGCAACCAATATTTTCAACTAGTGCTTGGTTTAATACACCATCTTTTGCATTAATAAAATAACCAACTTTTAATTTTTTATATTGCAAAGTTAATGATTGTAAAAAATCAATTAATTCATAATATTGACCTTTTTCAAATAAAGTTATTGCATTTTGATAGTGTAATTTAGCGATTTTATTTTTTCTTCTTCCAGCCATTATTCCAAGAAATAAAACATGAAAAGCATGAAATTTATCTAAAATAAATTTAGCATTTAAAATTGTAGCAGTTTTTCTAATTCATTTTGCACTATCACCACAAACTATTAAATTTGCTTGGTCAAAATTTTCAAAAAATAAATTACCATATTTTTCAATTAATTTTGCAGTTTTTTCAGCACCAATTTCTGTTTTTGATACTCTTATTTGACATGCTGCTCTTTTATTAATTAACGAACTTCTCCCCACATGTACTTGTGGAGGAAACAATGAAATTGAATGAGTTCAATAATACTTTTCAAACTGAAAAACAATGTCTTGCATATATAGCAAGTTTGAAACAAATCAAATGTAGTAGGTGTTCTAGTTTTAATTTGAATACTTCTAATTTAAGAAGAATGAGATGTTTGAAATGTCATCAAACATTCAGTATTCTCACGGGCACTATATTTTCAAAGTCACAAACACCTTTAATATCTTGGTTTTATCTCATTTTTAGATGAATAAACACCAAACATGGAATTCCATCAACTGATGTTGCAAAAGAATTGGGAGTGACCTTGAAAACAGCTTGAAGAATGACTCATAAAATCAGAACACGTATTGCAAAACAAAAACCTCAATTCATTGTTGAAGGCATAGTGCAAATGGATGAAATGTATCTTTCACATATGGGGTTTAAAAAACAAGGAAGATCCTTGTTGAATAAAACCTTGATTGTTGGTATTTATGAAAAAACAACCAACAATCTGATTGTGAAAGTATTGAAAAACGCAAAGAGTAAAAATCTTTTGCAGTTTGCAATAAACCACATTTCTTCAAAGTGTGTTGTACATACTGATTTTTGAAAAGGATATCGCGATTTGAAATCGGTTTTCACTAAGCATGAAACAGTTAACCATCAAGATGGCTATGTTTCAAAAACTGGTGTAAATACCAACCAAATTGAGTCAGTATGAAAACATATACGAAGAACATTTAAAACACATATCAAAGTTGCAAAACATCATATTCATTTATATGCAAAAGAAGCTGCATATAAATTCAATAACATACCTAGTTTTGAAACTGTAATGCTATGTTTTATTTAAAAATGTGGGGAGAAGTTCGTAGATAGGCTTTTCTCAGCATTTATGTGATAAGATTTAAAAATAGTACATAAAGGGAGAAAAGCCTTAATTAATTTTCCATTTTTCTTTTTACCAGTACAAAATACTATTAATCTCATAGAACATTTTTTACAATTTTTAGTATTGTGTTTTTCATTAAACTTAAATTTTCTATGCCCATCATCAATATTTATATATAAAGTTTGATTTGGTTGCAATAGTATTTTAGGGATATTTGCTTTTGGTAATTCAAATTTTTGATATGTTCTACAAACTGTACTATTACTTATTAAATCTTCAATAAAAGTATCACAAACATCACGATATTTTTTATCATCAGCAAAATATTTCAAAATTTGTTTAATAACATTAGGTGCAAGTTTACTATATTTTTTCACACCAAGATAATTATCTAATGGATGGGTTACACTTTATTGGACACTAATTACGTAGACAAGTGAACAAATTTGTTAAAAGAAAGGAACTATAATTATGACCAATATTAACTCATATACCGACGAATTTAAAAAGCAAATAGTAGCTTTATATCAAAGTGGTAAGTCAGTGTCTTGTCTTGCTAAAGAATATAATGTTACAAGAGCAACTACTTATAAATGAATTAAACAATTTACTAATTCAGGTAGTTTTAAAATTAAAAATAATCTTTCAGATTTAGAAAAACAATTAATTCAAGCAAATAAAGAATTAAAACAGTTACGAATGGAAAATGATATTTTAAAGCAAGCAGCACTAATAATAGGCAGAAAATAGAAATTATTACTAAAAATAAAGTTAAATATAAAATTCGCACAATGTGTCGTTTTTTAAAACTCTCTAAATCAACATATTATTTTAATTTAAAGAAAAAAGAAAAAATTCAAAATAATATTTATGATGAAGCTGTTATTAGTGCTTTTAAAGAAAATAAAGAAGTTTATGGTACTAGAAGATTAAAAGTCATACTAGCAAACCAAGAAATTTATTTATCACGCAGAAAAATTAAAAAAATGGCTTTTCTCCCTTTATGTACTATTTTTAAATCTTATCACATAAATGCTGAGAAAAGCCTATCTACGAACTTCTCCCCACATTTTTAAATAAAACATAGCATTACAGTTTCAAAACTAGGTATGTTATTGAATTTATATGCAGCTTCTTTTGCATATAAATGAATATGATGTTTTGCAACTTTGATATGTGTTTTAAATGTTCTTCGTATATGTTTTCATACTGACTCAATTTGGTTGGTATTTACACCAGTTTTTGAAACATAGCCATCTTGATGGTTAACTGTTTCATGCTTAGTGAAAACCGATTTCAAATCGCGATATCCTTTTCAAAAATCAGTATGTACAACACACTTTGAAGAAATGTGGTTTATTGCAAACTGCAAAAGATTTTTACTGTTTGCGTTTTTCAATACTTTCACAATCAGATTGTTGGTTGTTTTTTCATAAATACCAACAATCAAGGTTTTATTCAACAAGGATCTTCCTTGTTTTTTAAACCCCATATGTGAAAGATACATTTCATCCATTTGCACTATGCCTTCAACAATGAATTGAGGTTTTTGTTTAGCAATGGCACTTCGGATTTTATGACCCATTCTTCAAGCTGTTTTCAAGGTCACTCCCAATTCTTTTGCAACATCAGTTGATGGAATTCCATGTTTGGTGTTTATTCATCTAAAAATGAGATAAAACCAAGATATTAAAGGTGTTTGTGACTTTGAAAATATAGTGCCCGTGAGAATACTGAATGTTTGATGACATTTCAAACATCTCATTCTTCTTAAATTAGAAGTATTCAAATTAAAACTAGAACACCTACTACATTTGATTTGTTTCAAACTTGCTATATATGCAAGACATTGTTTTTCAGTTTGAAAAGTATTATTGAACTCATTCAATTTCATTGTTTCCTCCACAAGTACATGTGGGGAGAAGTTCGAAAAAAATTATGAATAAGCATAATTTAATATCAAAATACACTAAATTATCATTCAAAAATCATCATAATAAAGTCAATGATAGTCAAATTACCAATCTTGTTAATAGAGACTTTAATAATAGAATTAAAAATGAAGTTATTGTCAGTGATTTAACTTATGTTCAAGTTAATGGTAAATGAAACTATATTTGCCTATTAGTAGACCTGTACAACCGCGAAATTATTGGACATAGTGTTGGAGTTAAAAAAGATGCATCATTAGTACATCAAGCATTTATGCACTCAAATCGCTGTTTAAAAGATATTCAAATATTTCATAGCGATCGCGGTAATGAATTCAATAATAAAACTATTGATAAACTTTTATTAGCATTCAATATTACCCGTTCTTTAAGCAAAAAGGATGTCCTTATGACAATGCTGTTGCCGAAGCAACTTTTAAAACTTTCAAAACAGAGTTTATTAATGATAAAAATTTTACATCATTAATCCAATTAAAATTAGAATTATTTGATTACATAAATTGATATAACAACATAAGAATTCACAGCACTCTAAACTACCTAACTCCCGTTAAATATCATGAACAAATGTCTACCAAAAAATAGTCCTAAAAAGGGTTGCCATTCCAAATATTAAACAAATTTTAAAGCATATGATTGGTGATAGAACTTATAACATTGATATGTATACCAAAATGGTTAATTTTAAATGTTATCAAATAAATACAACAATACAATTATTATAAATTAACCATTTCAATTTAAAGATAACTAAAAATAAAATAAAACTTATTAAAGTAAAATTTAATAAGAATTTTTGAGTTATAAAAGTAAGTATTATTGTTGACTAATATTTTACAAGTGTTAAGATTAACATACAATTGCATATTGAAGTCTAAATTATTCTCGTCTAATCTTATAATTTAAAGACAAATTTGAATATTATTGACAACATCGGTACGCTCCCAAAAATGGCGTCAATGTCAATTATAGAAACTTTAAATATTCCATTTGTAAAAAAATTACCGGTAAAGTGACTTCTTATCCAGATAAAAATACTAGTGGTAATACTCCATTAAAAGCCGCCAAAAAAGGATATTTAAATATAGTTAAATTTTTAGTAGAAAATAACGCTGATATTAATCATACAAATCAAAATGGTAAAACTGCCCTAATCCTAATTGCTGATAATAATAATATAGAGGGAGTTAAGTTTCTAATAGAAAATGGTGCTAAAATTGAATGTATAGATAATTTTTGAGAATCTAGAAGTGAAAGAATATTTGCAATCATGAATTTTAAACTCAAGTAAAAATGAAATAAATTCACCTAACTCTAGTAATCAACGAACAACAAATATCAAAAAAACAAAGTTTGCTAATGATCTAATTAAAAGTCTAAAATAACTTTTATTATTTCTTAGTTTTAATATTTCTAACTTCTTTTAATTGTTTTTTTAACGTTTTTAATTGCAATTGTAAATCTTCATATGATGGTAAATCATCACTTTTAATTTCTTCTTTTTTGTTTTTACTATAATCATTAGTTTTTTTTGATAATTGTGGAGGATTAACTCATAAATTTTTTAAGCCATATCAAAAAATAGTAAGTAAACTTAAACCAATACCTGCTCAAGGAATTGTTCATAAATCTTTAAAAGGAATAGTTTGAAAATTTCTAATATTAAAGTAATTAAAAAGTACTAATACAAAAAGTATCAATACTAAGGTTATTAATAACATGTGTATAGCAAAAACTGATCTTGAAAAAGGTTTTTTAATAAAAATTAATGGTATTAAATAAGTTAAATTAAAAATCAATAATGTTCCAAAAGTATATAAAGAAACTATACTATCACTAGTCATTAATTGTTTATAAAAACTACTAGTGATTGGTTCTTTATTAACGATTAAAGTAATAATAATAGCAATATTGTTTTTTAATGGAACACCCCAATTAAATAATGGAAAAATTGATAAACTAATTGTTACTGTTAAAACACTAATAATAACTAATGTTTTACTTAAAATTAAATTATTTTTTTTCATATTATCCATCTCTCATTATCAGTTTATTTTTTCCCTCTAATAATATTTTATCATTATTAAAGCAAAAAAATAACTATCAAAAATTAAGATTAAGATTTATTTTTAGTTTTAGCTAAATTTATGGAAATATTGAACAAGCAAAAATTATTATTTGTGGTGATAGTGCAGGATGAATTAAAGAAGTTGCTGATTATTTAGGTGCACAGTTTGTTTTAGATAAATTTCATTTAATTAGAACATTATATCTTGGAATAATGGCTGGAAATAAAGAAAAATATTTAGAAGAATATAATCATTGTAAATATTTAATTAATAATGGTCAATATGAACAATTAATTAACTATTTATATAATCAATTAGATAATCATAAAAAATTAAAAAAACAATACTTTAAAAATAATAAAGAAGGTATTGAAAATCAAGGTGCAAAATGAAATATTGGTTGCTTTACTGAAACTAATATTTGACATGTTTTAAAAGAAATGCTTGGTAATAGAACATATAATATTTTAATTTATATTAAAATGGTTATTTTTAAATGTAATAAGATAAATTTAGAAACATAATTTTAATGAATGTAATAATTATTGATTATTTCACAATTTTGAATAGCATCTCAAAAATTATTATTTTTTAATTTTGTTTTAAAACCAATAATGAAAAAAGTTAATGATATAGTTATAAAAAATAAAATTGGAAGTAAAAATAAAACCAAAAAAATTCCACTTCGTAATTCAGTTCATTCATAAAAATTTTCTTTAATATGATGAGTTCCAAAATTATAAAAATATTTTGCAGAATGCTCTATGATAAAACTTAATTGAAAGTGTTTTAACATATAAAATCCATCAATACAATTTAATTTTTTGTTTAAATAAAAAAGATTAAAATGACTAAAATCTATTAATATTAATCCTATAATTAAAGTTAAAATAGTAAAAATAAATAATAATACAGTTAATAACTGTAATTTTTTAAGTGCTTTAATTTTCATTTTTAAATTCTCCTTAATTTTACTTCATAATTTTAACACTTACTAAACTTAATTATAAGTATTTTAGTTGAAATATTTTTTAAAAAATAGTAATATAAATGTACAATTTCATAAAAATCCAAATTATTTCTTGTCTAAAATATAATAAGACTATATAGATTTAATTTATTCCGGATTTTTGACAATCTCCCTATCATAATTAACATAATTGTCAGTACTTGCATAATGATATTTAAAAGAAGAACTTAAGATTGTTTTTGCTATTTGAGGATTTGCCTTACCTTTTTTTAAAACTGTATTTTGTAACTTTTCTGACAAAATAAATTTTTTAATATACCCTTCTGAAACAAAATCACCAATAAAATTTGACTGTTGATTTCTAACTTGACAAAGCATTATTTCACCATTAACTTGTGTTATCTTCTTTTTCATTCTTTCTTCATTTAAAACGTACTTTTTAGCTTTTTCTGATATTTCTTGTTTATCTAAAAATACTTTTTCTAAAAAATCACTCATTTTATATTTTAATTCAATAGGTTTTGGAAATTTAAAATCAGTTTCATTTAAAAGTCCAACAACAAAAAGTCGATTTCTACTTTGTGGAATACCATAATCTTTAGCATTTAAAAGTTTATAGTGAATATTATAACCCGTTTCTTTAAATTTTTGTTCAATTATTTTTCAAGTCTGACCTTTATTATTTGTTAGTAACCCTTTAACATTTTCAAAAATAAAAACTTTGGGTTTTATTTCATTTACAAGTCTAATAAATTCAAAAATTAATAAACCTCTAGTATCTTCCAACCCTTTTTGAAAACCAATCGAACTAAAACTTTGACATGGAGAACCACCTACAAATATATCAACTTTATTTTTAAACTTACTACCATCAATATTATATACATCATCATATCATTGATTATCATTTATTTTATAATTTGCAAAGTATGTTTCTTTAACATATTTATCATTATCACAAGCAAATAATATTTCATGTTCAATATCCATTTTTTTAAGCGCTTGTTCAAATGAACCAATACCACTAAAAGAGGTTGCTACTTTTAATTTCATATTCTTACCTCCATTAATTTATATTCAAAAAGAATTATAACAAAATAAACTTATATTTTAGTTTATTTTTATTTTTTATAATATTTATATTTTATATAAAAATTATTTTTAAACGAAATGCATTATTTTATTTTTTTAGTTTTAGCTAAATTTAATGCAATTTTTCGCGCAGCAAATGGATCACGAGGATCATAATGTCAATAATTAGTAAAATATTTTTTAAAATTATTAGGTAATGTTGAAGAAGCAATATTAATAGCATAAAAACGATTAGCTTTTGCTTTTAGTTGTAACATTAAATTAATATTATTTTTAGTAATATTAGCAGATAAAAAATCAGAAACTACCAATAAGTCTGCATTATGATATGTCTTAGATTGCATAATTGTTAAAGCATGACTAATAGCTGGATTAATATTAGTATGTCCTTTAAAACTATGACCTAAAAAATGAATTAGATTGGGAATTGATGAAACTAAATTAGATAAGTCATAAGTTTCAAATTTACCAGAAAAATTAATCATATAGCACGGTCTTTTTTCTTGTAAAGCAATTTTACTAATAGCCAGCGCAATTGATTTTGCAATAATTTCTGGACTATGACTCATTGATTTAGATGTATCAATGCATAAGATAAAAGGGCCTTCACTTTCGGGAATTGGTACTTCTACAACTTCTTCAACAAGATGTTCAGTGGCAACTAAATCCATTGATTCAAACTCTGTAATTGCTAACTTTTCTTCAACAAATTTTTTATAAAAAATGGCATTTAACTCTGGAATAGCAAGATTAACTAATTCTAATGGTAATAAATGTTCTAAATCTTTACCCTCGGTAATTCCTACTATTTCTTCAGGCCATTTTCCTAATGGCTTTAATTCATATTCAATTTGTACTTTTTGATGAATCTGCTTTTCTGTTAAACCTGAAATTCCTTTTCAACGACCAAGTAGTCTAGCAATTTCAATAATAGCTGGATTCTTATTTAAAATTTCACCATATTGTATAATAGTATTTAAATTAATTTTTTTAAAATCATTTAAATCTCCTTCTCAAAATCGTCCAAAAAAATTTCAAGCAAAACCAATAATATGCCTTACTTCATTAATAATTTTAATATTATTACTTCACATTGTTAAATACTTTTGACGCATTTGCATAGTTTCAAATAACTTATAATTTACAATTCTTTGAACAATTAAACTTTCTCAATGTCTTGTAAAATTATCAAAAGTTAATTTACTATTAAGTTTACGATCCTTAAATTTTTCTTGAAAATAATGAAAATAATTAATCATTAGTGAATCAAGATTTTTTGCCCTAGTGTAAATTTCTTGTCAATTATTTTTTAATCTATCAATACCATTAATCATAACTCAGAAATATAATCGTAATTCTCTTTTAATGATGGGACTAATAACAATATTTTTACTTTTTTCTAAAACTTCATTTAAATAAAAATGACTAATTTGTTGATCAAATTCCGGAGCTAATCAAGCAAAATTTCTTTTAAATCAAGCAAAACTACTTAAATTTGTTTCTGATAAAGACATTTTTTTTAATTTGGTTTCTAAAATTTGTGAAACATGGGATTCAATTAATTCTTCCATACTAATCACCTATTTTAATTAACATCAGAATTATTATTAGTGTCATTAACATTTGGGATAGTTATTGGTGAATCTTCAGTTAGTGATTCTGATGAAAGAGTCTTTTCGGTTTCTGCCTCAGGTATTTGTGAAATTTTATCAAAAAATGCCATTTCTAATAGTGATTTAAATTGTTCATCAAAAAATATAGAATTGGTTTTACTTAAACGATGATATTCTTGTTCAAAATGTACTTTTAATTCATTAATTTGTTGCTTTAAATCTTTAATTTTACTATTAATATTTCCAAATTGTGATTTACTATCAGTATTAGTTAATTCAACTTGAATTATAGAATTATTTGTAATATTTATTAATTCACTAGAATTCTTTAATTGTAGTTCAAACTTCTGATTACCTTCCATTTTACTTAAACTTTTACCATAAAATAATTGAATATTATGACTTTTTTTATTACGTCGTAATAATAACTGAAAATCCTTTCTACTAATAAAACAAATTGGAAATTCATCACTATGTCATAATAAACGATAATATATACCTTTAATTTCTTCAGAAAATGGATTGGAGTAAATAGATGGTTGATTTTGACTATCTTTAATGTTTTCGGCATTATTACTTAATGTTTCCAACTCACTTTCCAGTTCAATCTGATTTTGTTTTAATGTGTAAGTTAAATCTTCACAATATGCTTCATTGAAAAGTTTTGTATATTCTTTTTCTTGAACTTCATTATCTCAAATACAGTAAGGAATAATCAATAAATCAGGCTTATCAGTAGTTGTTCTGCCATTATAATAAGCTGAAGCTTTTATTAATTTTGCAATTTTTTTTCATCTTCGATCAGAAATGTAAGCTTTACCATTAGTTGCTTCTGTTAAAATTTTACGAAAACGAGAAATAAAACTTAATGTTTCTTTGCTTAAAGTAACAGTAGTTTCCAATTCTTTTAATCACTTTTCATATTCAGATGTTTTAATTTGTAATTCAAGCGGAACTTTTAGTTCTAAACTAGTAATACTTTCTAGCATATCATTAAAATTTTCTTCATTAGTTAAACCATAAACTATCATTCTAATAATAAAACGATCAAATAAAGCTTCTAAACCTTTACCGCTTTCTGGTAATTCATTGGAAGCTGAAATTAATAGTTTTAATGGTACTTTAATATCAACACCACCATTACGAAAGATTTTTTCATTAATAATAGTTAGTAAAGTATTTTGAATTGAAGGGCCTGCTTTTCAAATTTCATCCAAAAAAGCAATATCAACAGCAGGTAAATATTGATCAATAATTCTTACATAGTTACCTTTTAATAAATCTTTGATTGAGATTGGTCCAAAAATTTCTTCTGGAGTAGAAAAACGATTCATTAAATATTCAAAATTTCGCCCATCATGAAGCGCATATTTAATTCGTCGTGAAATTAATGATTTAGCAATTCCTGGTAATCCTAATAAAAATATTGATTCTCCTGATAATAACGCCAAAATAGCAAGTTTAAAAACAGTTTCTTTTTCATAAACATCAGCGCTAATTACTTTAATTAATTGTTCAATTCGCTTAGAAAGTAAACTATCTGTATTCATTATATTCTCCTTTACTTATTATTTATTCGACACTTAATTCTCTTCTTACATCATCACTTTTAACAATTAATAAACAAGCAGCAATTAATCATAAAACAGTTATTAATAAAACAATAATCATAAATATTGGAACTTCTGCAGAAACAGTTTCATTTACTAATCCATTAACCACTAACAAAATTGTACAAAATACTTCTAAAACTATAAAATAAGCAATTGCTAAAATAATATAAACAATTGATCATCCAAACATAGCACTAGCAGTGCGACCAATCGCTACTGGTAAATAAAATATAAAATTAAATCCCAGAGTTATAATTAAAAATATATAAATTATATAAGTTGGGTTCATGTTACTACCTTTATTACTCAAAATTTGATTAACCAAATTGTTAGCTAAAAAATAAGAAAAAATTAAATGAAAACATGAAACTGTAAGTAACAAAATACGAGCAATATTTTCCATTTTTGAACTTCAATACATTCTTTTAAATTTAATACTATCACTTAATAACGGATTATAAGTAGTAAAACGTTGTTCTTCAATATCTTTAAATGATTGATTATCATTATTTGATTTGATAATACTATTATCAACATTTGACAATGGAGTATTTTTTAAGTCATCTTTTTTTTCTTCCATATATCTAACACCCCTTATTTTTTATTTATATTATAACTTATTTTAGGTATTAAAACTTAATAATAGTATCTGATATAAATCAAAATTATAAGCGTTTAATTTTACAAAATTATTAAATAAACATATTATCAAATTTAAATTTATTTTTTTAAGATATAATATGACAAAATTAAAAACAAAAAAATAATTATTTAACTTTGACCATCCAAAATTAAATAATTATTAAAAATATTTTTTAAATAAATAAGAAATTATAAATCAATATATAAAATAAAATATTTTGTTGATTCACTAAAGATAATACTTAATATATTTTAAAAACAAAATACCTAATGAACATAATAACTGTTAATTATTTCACATTTTTGGATTGCATCTCAAAAATTATTATTTTTTATTTTTACTTTTAAACCAATAATTAAAAAAGTTAATGCAATAGTAAAAAATCCAAAAATTGGAGTTAAAATTATACAAAAAATAACTCCAATTTGTAACTGAACTCAATCATAATAACCATCATAATTATGAATTACTGATGAACATATATTTTCTGCAGAATGATTTAAAATATAATTTACACTCATATAATTTAATAAACTAAATCCATTTGTTATTTCTAGTGTTATTTCTATAATAAGTCTTTTTTCTTTATATAATTTAAGATTTTCAAAAAAACTTTTATCAAAACTTGAAAAACCAATTAACATTAAACCAATTACCATAATTAAAATAGTTAAAATAAATAAAAATAAGGTTGCTAATTTTAATTTTTTATATTTTTGCAATATCATTTATAATTTTCCTTTCAAAATAAAAACCCATTTGCTTTTATCTCAACAAACAATGGGTTAAAAACTACTATATTATTTATATTTTTTATACATAAGAATAATAACAAATTTATATTAATTTTACAATTAATAACCTATATAATTAAAACTATTTTATATAAGTAGTATGAATATTAAATTATAGTTATCAAAATTTAACCCATTTTCATAAAATCAACACTTATTTTTAAGTATTTAAATTCACTTTACTTTAAAAGTAAAATTAAAACTATGGGGCTTGGGAACATAGTCACTGCTTATCAAATCTTTTCCAATATGAAATCTAATTTTTTTAATATCATTAGTCTTAATAATATCAGTTGCCTTTAATGATAAATTATTACCATCAATATCTAAAAAACTAAAAGCACTTAACTCATTAATTTGCACCTTTAAAGCTTTAACAAAATATCCTTTAAAAGTAGCAAGTGATTTAATAACAAGATTTCAATTAATATTTGGATCAACCGTCGAATCAGGATAATCTAATAAGAAAAAAGTAGAATTATTTTTTGCAAATTGATACATTTCTTGTCAATATTTATTTTCTAAAAAAGTTTCTAGATCACCAATATTAACATAATCATTAACATTAATATTTTCAATACTATTATTTATTGAATTTGAAAAACCAAAATAATAACTCAATTCCTTATATTTAAAATGATTACCACTATTATCACTAGTCAATAATACATGTGGAGGACTATATTTTATTAATGATTCATCACTATCTACTGCTTCTTGTACCATACTAAAAGGAACAAAATCAATAGGATTAACTTTAAGATAATCAATAACCTCTTCAATACTTGTTGGTTTTAAATCAATGAAATCATAAACAACATTTGGATTAGAAACATATGTTATATAAAAAGGTTTTAATAGAAAATTTGAAGAATATGAATAAAGATTAACATATTCTTTGCAACTATTCACAGCATTACCAACATAATTTAACGGACTTCTCCCCACATGTACTTGTGGAGGGAATAATGAAACTGAATGAATTCAACAATGCTTTTCAAACTGAACAGCAATGTCTTGCATATATAGCAAATTTGAAAGAAAACAAATGTATTAGGTGTTTTAGTTTTAATTTGAATACTTCTGATTTAAAAAGAATGAGATGTTTAAAATGTAATCAAACATTTAGCATTCTCACAGGCACCATATTTTCAAGGTCACAAACATCTTTAACATCTTGGTTTTATCTTATCTTTAGATGAATAAACACCAAACATGGAATTCCATCAACAGATATTGCAAAAGAATTGGGAGTGACTTTGAAAACTGCTTGAAGAATGACTCATAAAATCAGAACACGTATTGCAAAACAAAAACCTCAATTTATTGTTGAAGGTACAGTGCAAATTGATGAAATGTATCTTTCACATATGGGTTTTAAAAAACAAGGAAGATCCTTGGTGAATAAAACCTTGATTGTTGGCATTTATCAAAAAACAACCAATAATTTAATTGTGAAAGTATTGAAAAACGCAAAGAGTAAAAATCTTTTGCAGTTTGCAAAAAACCACATTTCTTCAAAATGTCTTGTATATACTGATTCTTGAAAAGGATATTGCGATTTTAAATCAGTTTTCACTAAACATGAAACAGTTAACCATCAAGATCGCTATGTTTCAAAAATTGGTGTAAATACCAACCAAATTGAATCAGTTTGAAAACATATAAGAAGAACATTTAAAACACATATCAAAGTTGCAAAACATCATGTTCATTTATATGCTAAAGAAGCTGCATATAAATTCAACAAGATACCTAGTTTTGAAACTGTAATGCTATGTTTGATTTAAAAATGTGGGGAGAAGTCCGTAGATAGGCTTTTCTCAGCATTTATGTGATAAAATTAAAATAGTACATAAAGGGAGAAAAGCCTAATTTAATTCGGGATGATGAACTAATTCGAAATATGGTTCAATAGTAGCTACATCATTAAAATCAATATCTGCTAAAGGAATTGTTGATATTATTGAATAAAGATGAGTATCACTAGCAAATTCTTCTTTATAATCATTAATAAATTTATTAATTTCATCTTCGATTGTTTTATAAACAACAGTATTATCAATTTTATCCGCATAATAAAAATTAGTTGGTAAATAACCATGTGTTCATTGTTCTTGCAAATAATCACTACCATTTGGAAATTTTCCTGAAATATGTTTACTAAATTTTCCTTCAAATTGATTAAACATCATAAATTTTTCATAAAATTTAGCAGTATTTTTAATTAATGCAATTACTGGTATTTTAAATTCAATAAATGAAGATTGTAACTTTAATTTTAAATCAAATTTAGTAACACCATCAGTTTGAATTAAACTCTTATCTAATTCATCATTACTATTAGGTTTATAAAAAGTGAAATCATAATTAGTAATATTAGTTGGAAAAAAACTATCTCATCAAGATTCTTTTATTAATAAATCAAAAACTTGTTTTTTTGATTCTTCTTCAAAAAATGGCAAACGTAAATTTTTATTACTACTATCAATTGGAACATCATTCATATCAACAACAATTGATTCTTCTGGAATATTTTGTTTAAAATAACCAATATTAAAAGCACTCTGCATAGCAAGAGCAATAAAAAAAGTACTAATTGCTAAACCAATTATCATAATTAAAGAAATAGTTATTGTCAGAAAAGTTTTTTTTACTTTTACTGGTTCTACTTTACCAGTAACGTATTTAGTAATATTATTTAGTTTTCTTCAATCATCATTATCTTTCTTTTTAGCCATATATTATTCACCTAAATTTTCATTATCTAAAACTTAATTCATACATTTTAATAATACTTTTAATTAAATATTTTTTATTTTCAATAGTATTTAATCATCAATGCAAAATAGCAATTCATCATAATAAGAGTGCTATAACCGCGAAAATCAATACTGTCATTCGATAAGGACTGTCACTATAAGAAAACATAAAAAAACTAATACCAATAATTATTAAATTAACAATAGAACCAAATATTAAAAAAAATAAACAACTTAAACCAATACCTCTAATAGTTTTAGATAAAAAAACGGGTAAAATCATAATTAAAATTATAAAAGCAAATAAAACAGTAACTAACATTGCTACTACTTTTAATATTGCACTTTGAAAAACTGGTGCTGATGGTATACCAGGAAGATTAGCAACCAATTGACCAAAACCAATGCCATTAAAAAAAATCAAACCAATTCAAAAAATTTGAATAATTAAAATAAATATTCGCGAAAAACCATCACCAAGACTAGTAAAATAAACTCTTGTTAAATTTAAATCTAATAATGAAGGTAAAGGAGTTTCCTTTAATTTCTTTAACTCTTTTTGACCAATAAGATTACTTGTAATTAAAAATTGTTTATCTAATGATTTATCCATATCTTTCACCCATCCTATAAAATAATTATAATGCATTTTATTTAAAAACTATATAGTTAACTTATATCCAAATTTTAAATCTATAAAATAATTAAATTATTATTTTAAAATAAATACAAACATAATTAATAATATCTATTTTAACTACAAGTAATATGAAAAATAAACAATAATTTTCAATAGTTATTGTTTATTTTAATAATATAGTATTGTTTAAATATTTTTTTGATTATATGGAGTGTCCAGAAATACTTACACTTGCTAAGTGTGAATGAGAATCTGATAAATCTATTGAATTTATTTGTTTTCACTTATCAACTTCATTATTTAGACTTTCTATATTTTCATCACATACAGATTGTAATTCAATATTATCCATAATTAATATTTCTTCTTCATTATTTATATTTATTAATTCTTGTGATTTATTTGCATTATTTCTTTCTAACTTATTATTTGATTTAAAATTAGTTCTAATTTTTTAAAAAATAAAACCTATTAAGCCTCCAACTAAACAAAGAGGTAAAATAGGTAAAATTCAAAAAGACATTGAAACTAATTTATTGTTTTCAACTTGCTCTGACTCTAATTTAAATGTTGCCAATTGTTCTTGATTAAATCATGAAATTTGTTCTTCTGACAGTTCTGCTTTTTGTATTGGAGTTAATAACAAAATTTGTTCTAATGATAATGATTGAATTTCTGATTTTGATAATAATTGCATTGGTTTTGAATTAAATTCTTCAACTTGTTTTACTGTTGTTGAAGCAACTGTTGTGCTATTAAAATACTTATTTATTTTTCCCTCAAAAATTTTTCGTTGTTCTGCTGTCAAAAAATGAATTTGTTTTTCTGTAAAATTTAAAATTTGTTCTTGATTAAATCATGAAATTTGGTCAGGAGTGAATGATTGAATTTGTTCTGGTGTAAATGATTGAATTTGTTTTTCTGTAAATTCTCGAATTTGTTCAGTTGTAAATTGTGTAATCTGACTTGGTGTAAATCATGAAATTTGGTCAGATGTAAAAGAATCAATATATGCACGACTGAATATTTGTATTTGTTCTAATGATAATGATTGAATTTGTAGTTTAGTAAAATCTGTAATCTGACTTGGTCTAAATCATGAAATTTGTTTTGGGCTAAATGCTTGAATTTGGTTTTTAGTAAATTCTACAATCTGACTTGATCTAAATCATGAAATTTGATCAGATGTAAATAATCTAATCTGTCATGGTGCAAATCATAAAATTTGTTTTGGACTAAATACTTGAATTTGTTCTTCTGTAAATGATTGAATTTGTTTTAGTGTTAGTGCTTGAATTTGTTCTGGTGTAAATGCTTGAATTTGTTCTGGTTCAAATTTTGGTATTTGTTCTGGTGTAAATGATTGAATTTGTTCTGGTGTAAATTCTGAAATTTGTTTTTTTGTTAATAATTGAATTTGGTGACTAGTATACATTTCTAAGTTCGAACGAGTCGAACATTTTTTTCTATTTAAACTTAATGAAGTTACTTTTATCGGTTTTAATGTAAATGTTTGAAATTGTTCTCTTTGAATTATTTTTTTGATTTTTTTATTCTTAAACTTTAAAACTTGTGCTGGTGTAAAGGTTGCAAGTTGTTTTTTAGTAAATCATGAATTCTGCTCTTTAGTAAATCATGAAACTTGTTGTAAAGTAAATGCTTGAATTTGTGCTTTTGTGAAATGTGGTATTTGTTTGGCTGTAAATGCTTGAATTTGTTTTTTATTAAACATTTTAATATGTTTTTGCTTAAATTCTTGTATTTGTTCTGCCGTTAGTAACTGCAGTTGTTCTTTAGAACCCATTTCAATATTGTATAAAAAATTTAATGATAATATATTTTTTAAAATTGGTTCATTGATACCATTTTCTAATGTTAATGCATTATTCACTGGTATCAATGTCTCAACATTATTGCTACTTATGATACTTGAAGATGAGTTATTAAAGTTTAATAAATTGTTTGGCATATTTTTGCTCCCTTTTAAAAATTAAAAACTATTATAAAGTAATAGTTAAATTTAAATAAAATTATATTGATTATTTAAATTATACGTGTATTTTAATATTTTTAATTTACTTAATCAATCAAAAACTTTCTTCCATAATGAATAAAATAACGGACTTCTCCCCACATGTACTTATGGAGGGAATAATGAAACTGAATGCTGAATTATACTTGTAAGTGCAAGTAAATAAAATTGCAAAAAATTCTCATATAAAAATTTCATAATGCTAAATTTAGTTTAGAAAAAGTAAGGAGTTTTTATATGAGTTATAAACATATTGGGATAGATGAAAGAATTTATATTGAGAATCAATTGAAATTTAAAGTTAAAATTAGTGAAATAGCTAAAAATCTTAATCGAAGTATTAGTACTATTATTCGAGAAGTTAATAGAAATAAAGATAATGATCATTATTTTTCATTAATTGCACAAAATAAAGCTGTAAATAGAAAAAAATCACATATTATTTTTCATAAGTTTAAATATAAAGATTTAGTCAAATATATACAACAAAAACTATTATTGGGCTGATCACCTGAACAAATTTATGGCAGAATTAAAAATTTTCATAAACAATGAGCTATCAGCTTTAAAACAATTTACAATTGAATTTATTCTGGATTATTTGATAAAGTTACTAGTAAAAATTTAAGAACCTGTTTAGAATCTTTTTAATAAAATTGAAATAAAGGACAGAACAACCATTTGTAAACTAGTATTTAGTTTTCTTTCACAATTTTTTCATAATCTTCTGCATTTTTCTAATCATGCAAAGCTTCGTTCTACAACTCATCTTTTTGGTAGTACTACAAAAGAATGTAATTCATTACGTTTTACAAATTCAACATTTGCATTTATGATTGTTTTGATTGCAGAAGCAAATTTTTCACCAGTATAGCCAGCATCTACTATTATTTTTTGAACTGTAGAAAGATTTTCTTTTTCACTTTTAATCATTATGATAGCACTATTACGATCTGTTTTTTCTGCTGTAGTTATGTAAATTGCATGTGGTAAACCTTGCGTATCAACTGCAATATGGATGGGTTACACTTTATTGGACACTAATTACGTAGACAAGTGAACAAATTTGTTAAAAGAAAGGAACTATAATTATGACCAATATTAACTCATATACCGACGAATTTAAAAAGCAAATAGTAGCTTTATATCAAAGTGGTAAGTCAGTGTCTTGTCTTGCTAAAGAATATAATGTTACAAGAGCAGCTACTTATAAATGAATTAAACAATTTACTAATTCAGGTAGTTTTAAAATTAAAAATAATCTTTCAGATTTAGAAAAACAATTAATTCAAGCAAATAAAGAATTAAAACAGTTACGAATGGAAAATGATATTTTAAAGCAAGCAGCACTAATAATAGGCAGAAAATAGAAATTATTACTAAAAATAAAGTTAAATATAAAATTCGCACAATGTGTCGTTTTTAAAACTCTCTAAATCAACATATTATTTTAATTTAAAGAAAAAGAAAAAATTCAAAATAATATTTATGATGAAGCTGTTATTAGTGCTTTTAAAGAAAATAAAGAAGTTTATGGTACTAGAAGATTAAAAGTCATACTAGCAAACCAAGAAATTTATTTATCACGCAGAAAAATTAAAAAAATTATGAATAAGCATAATTTAATATCAAAATACACTAAATTATCATTCAAAAATCATCATAATAAAGTCAATGATAGTCAAATTACCAATCTTGTTAATAGAGACTTTAATAATAGAATTAAAAATGAAGTTATTGTCAGTGATTTAACTTATGTTCAAGTTAATGGTAAATGAAACTATATTTGCCTATTAGTAGACCTGTACAACCGCGAAATTATTGGACATAGTGTTGGAGTTAAAAAAGATGCATCATTAGTACATCAAGCATTTATGCACTCAAATCGCTGTTTAAAAGATATTCAAATATTTCATAGCGATCGCGGTAATGAATTCAATAATAAAACTATTGATAAACTTTTATTAGCATTCAATATTACCCGTTCTTTAAGCAAAAAAGGATGTCCTTATGACAATGCTGTTGCTGAAGCAACTTTTAAAACTTTCAAAACAGAGTTTATTAATGATAAAAATTTTACATCATTAATCCAATTAAAATTAGAATTATTTGATTACATAGATTGATATAACAACATAAGAATTCACAGCACTCTAAACTACCTAACTCCCGTTAAATATCATGAACAAATGTCTACCAAAAAATAGTCCTAAAAAGGGTTGCCATTCCAATATGACGTTTTATTCCTGAAATCTTTTTACCAGCATCATAACCTTTATTTTCAGTAGTATCTGTATTTTTAACACTTTGCGAATCAATTATACAAAAACTAGTTTTTTCTTTTCGATGATTCTTAATACGAATCTTTTTAACTAATTTTTTTTAAAATTAATTGCAATACACTAGGTTCTTTATCATTGTTTTTACTTCAAATTTGGAAATAATAATATACAGTTTGTCATTTTGGAAAATTTTTTGGTAACATTCTTCATTGACAACCACTTTTTAATACATATAAAACTGCACAAAACACTTCATATAAATCTAAATTTCTTGGTTTTGTTTTCTTTTTGCTGTTTTCTAAAGCTGATTTTATGTTCTCAAATTGTTCTTTAGTAACATGACTTGGATAATTTTTATGCATATATACCTCTTATTTTAAAATATATAGTAATTTTACCTTATTTTCTAAAAGATTCTAAACAGGTTCTAAGAAGAAAAGGTAAAAAACGAAGATCTCAAGAAAATCGTGGTAAATTTAATGGTAAATCAATTAAAGAACGAGATAATAATGTTAATGATCGCATAACTCTTGGTCATTGAGAAGGAGATACTATAGTATCATCAAGAGGTAAAAGTAAATCATGTTTAATAACTTTAGTTGAAAGAGTATCACGATTTACTTTAGCAATGTTAGTTAAAAACAAAACTACTAAAGTTATTAATAAAAATATCATTCATTATTTATCAATTCTTCCTAAAAATATTGTTAAAACTATTACTTTTGATCGTGGTAAAGAATTTGCAAATTGACAACAACTTGAAAAAAAGTTAGATGTGAAAATTTATTTTGCAAATCCATATTCACCTTGACAAAGAGGTACTAATGAAAATACTAATGGTTTAATTAGAGAAAAATTTCCTAAAAAATTTATTTTTTCAAAAACTAATAAAAATGAAGTTCATAAATTTATATTGTCTTTAAACCAAAGACCCAGAAAAATACTAAATTATCTTTCACCAATCGAATATTTGAATAGAAAAATAATTTAGTTGCACTTACCTTTACAATTTTGCATTTGAATACTTCTGATTTAAAAAGAATGAGATGTTTAAAATGTAATCAAACATTTAGCATTCTCACAGGCACCATATTTTCAAGGTCACAAACATCTTTAACATCTTGATTTTATCTTATCTTTAGATGAATAAATACCAAACATGGAATTCCATCAACAGATATTGCAAAAGAATTGGGAGTGACTTTGAAAACTGCTTGAAGAATAACTCATAAAATCAGAACACGTATTGCAAAACAAAAACCTCAATTTATTGTTGAAGGTACAGTACAAATTGATGAAATGTATCTTTCACATATGGGTTTTAAAAAACAAGGAAGATCCTTGGTGAATAAAACCTTGATTGTTGGCATTTATCAAAAAACAACCAATAATTTAATTGTGAAAGTATTGAAAAACGCAAAGAGTAAAAATCTTTTGCAGTTTGCAAAAAACCACATTTCTTCAAAATGTCTTGTATATACTGATTCTTGAAAAGGATATTGCGATTTTAAATCAGTTTTCACTAAGCATGAAACAGTTAACCATCAAGATGGCTATGTTTCAAAAATTGGTGTAAATACCAACCAAATTGAATCAGTTTGAAAACATATAAGAAGAACATTTAAAACACATATCAAAGTTGCAAAACATCATGTTCATTTATATGCTAAAGAAGCTGCATATAAATTCAACAAGATACCTAGTTTTGAAACTGTAATGCTATGTTTGATTTAAAAATGTGGGGAGAAGTCCGTAGATAGGCTTTTCTCAGCATTTATGTGATAAAATTTAAAAATAGTACATAAAGGGAGAAAAGCCTAAAATAATTATTAATTACAACAATAAAAAAAGAGTAAGACCTTTTACTTACTCTCTAAATTAATACTGCTTATGTTTTATTTTCTAAATGGCGGTCTTGACGGGGATCGAACCCGCGATCTCCTCCGTGACAGGGAGGCGTATTAACCACTTTACCACAAGACCGTGGTTGCGGAGACTGGATTTGAACCAATGATCTTCGGATTATGAGCCCGACGGGATACCACTTCCCCACTCCGCGATGTATAAAATTTAATAATAATGGAGGAGGCTGAGGGATTCGAACCCTCGAGCACTTGCGCACTGACAGTTTTCAAGACTGTTCCCTTCAACCGGACTTGGGTAAGCCTCCGAGTATTTAAGTATGGTGGACCCTATCGGATTCGAACCAATGCTCGCCCGGTTATGAGCCGGGAGCTTTAACCAACTAAGCTAAGGGTCCTAGACTATGGTAGCGGGGATGGGACTCAAACCCATGGCCTCTCGGGTATGAACCGAACGCTCTAATCAACTGAGCTACCTCGCCAGTTTTACTTTAAATGTTTAAACCGATATATAAATGGTGGACCCTATCGGGATCGAACCGACCACCTCCTGCGTGCAAGGCAGGCGCTCTACCAAATGAGCTAAGGGCCCTTGTTTTTAATAATGGTCGGGAAGACAGGATTCGAACCTGCGACCTCTCGGTCCCAAACCGAGCGCTCTACCAAGCTGAGCCACATCCCGATGGTGCGCCTGGCAGGACTTGAACCCACAACCTTTTGATCCGTAGTCAAACGATCTATCCAATTGATCTACAGGCGCATTTAATTACTAAAATTTATAGTAACTCATTAAATCATTAAACCTAATAAATTATAACTTATTAAAAGTAATATTTACAAGTATATTTGCAAATATTATTAATATTTTGGAGGAGCCGATCGGATTCGAACCGACGATCAAAGTTTTGCAGACTTATGCCTTAAACCACTTGGCCACGGCTCCAAATATAATTAAAAAAATTTAAAGACTTTTCAATATTACCAAGACTAGTTACTATTTGCAACTTGTTTTACAATATTATTCATAAAATATTAAATATTTTTTTATTATTTATTTCACTAATTAAAATCTTATAAAGTTATTTATAATTAATTATTAAATTAAATAATAAAAAAAGCACAATTGTGCATTTAATTTATGGTGGAGATGGCGGGGATCGAACCCGCGTCCAAAAGTTAACTGACTAACTGTATCTACAGTTTAGTATAATTTAGAAAAATCACTATTTAATAATAAATTATACGAAATTATGAATAGCTAGTTAATGGAAATTCGAAAAAATTTATTAACATCATTTTTTCTAGTTTATCCTTATGATACGTTACTAATATTGATAAACTTGCTATTAGCAACGGTAGTATTTACTTCTTAAGTAATTAAGCAGGTAAAAGTGCTTGATTTCCTAAACCAAATCCAAAGTTGTTTAACTTTGTTGTGAATCAGTTAGGTACTACGGTTTTAGTTTGTTTTCCGGTTATGAAACCTCGTAGTATTATGGTCTACCAAACCACTGCCACAATTAGTTGTTCACTCCTGTCGAAACCAGAACATCCCCGTTAATATTATACATTACTTTCTAATATAAAGCAATTTTTGGTTTTCTTAAAAATTACTAATAATTCTTTCAAATTTTCATCATAAATTATAAAATCTAAAAATTAAAATTTGGCAATTTATCAATGCTATTACTAATTCGAGAATTAATAGCAAACGGACTTCTCCCCACATGTACTTGTGGAGGGAATAATGAAACTGAATGAATTCAACAATGCTTTTCAAACTGAACAGCAATGTCTTGCATATATAGCAAATTTAAAAGAAAACAAATGTATTAGGTGTTTTAGTTTTAATTTGCGAACTTCTCCCCACATGTACTTGTGGAGGAAACAATGAAATTGAATGAGTTCAATAATACTTTTCAAACTGAAAAACAATGTCTTGCATATATAGCAAGTTTGAAACAAATCAAATGTAGTAGGTGTTCTAGTTTTAATTTGAATACTTCTAATTTAAGAAGAATGAGATGTTTGAAATGTCATCAAACATTCAGTATTCTCACGGGCACTATATTTTCAAAGTCACAAACACCTTTAATATCTTGGTTTTATCTCATTTTTAGATGAATAAACACCAAACATGGAATTCCATCAACTGATGTTGCAAAAGAATTGGGAGTGACCTTGAAAACAGCTTGAAGAATGGGTCATAAAATCCGAAGTGCCATTGCTAAACAAAAACCTCAATTCATTGTTGAAGGCATAGTGCAAATGGATGAAATGTATCTTTCACATATGGGGTTTAAAAAACAAGGAAGATCCTTGTTGAATAAAACCTTGATTGTTGGTATTTATGAAAAAACAACCAACAATCTGATTGTGAAAGTATTGAAAAACGCAAACAGTAAAAATCTTTTGCAGTTTGCAATAAACCACATTTCTTCAAAGTGTGTTGTACATACTGATTTTTGAAAAGGATATCGCGATTTGAAATCGGTTTTCACTAAGCATGAAACAGTTAACCATCAAGATGGCTATGTTTCAAAAACTGGTGTAAATACCAACCAAATTGAGTCAGTATGAAAACATATACGAAGAACATTTAAAACACATATCAAAGTTGCAAAACATTATATTCATTTATATGCAAAAGAAGCTGCATATAAATTCAATAACATACCTAGTTTTGAAACTGTAATGCTATGTTTTATTTAAAAATGTGGGGAGAAGTTCGTAGATAGGCTTTTCTCAGCATTTATGTGATAAGATTTAAAAATAGTACATAAAGGGAGAAAAGCCTTAATTTGAATACTTCTGATTTAAAAAGAATGAGATGTTTAAAATGTAATCAAACATTTAGCATTCTCACAGGCACCATATTTTCAAGGTCACAAACATCTTTAACATCTTGATTTTATCTTATCTTTAGATGAATAAACACCAAACATGGAATTCCATCAACAGATATTGCAAAAGAATTGGGAGTGACTTTGAAAACTGCTTGAAGAATGACTCATAAAATCAGAACACGTATTGCAAAACAAAAACCTCAATTTATTGTTGAAGGTACAGTGCAAATTGATGAAATGTATCTTTCACATATGGGTTTTAAAAAACAAGGAAGATCCTTGGTGAATAAAACCTTGATTGTTGGCATTTATCAAAAAACAACCAATAATTTAATTGTGAAAGTATTGAAAAACGCAAAGAGTAAAAATCTTTTGCAGTTTGCAAAAAACCACATTTCTTCAAAATGTCTTGTATATACTGATTCTTGAAAAGGATATTGCGATTTTAAATCAGTTTTCACTAAGCATGAAACAGTTAACCATCAAGATGGCTATGTTTCAAAAATTGGTGTAAATACCAACCAAATTGAATCAGTTTGAAAACATATAAGAAGAACATTTAAAACACATATCAAAGTTGCAAAACATCATGTTCATTTATATGCTAAAGAAGCTGCATATAAATTCAACAAGATACCTAGTTTTGAAACTGTAAGAACCTGTTTAGAATCTTTTAGAAAATAAGGTAAAATTACTATATATTTTAAAATAAGAGGTATATATGCATAAAAATTATCCAAGTCATGTTACTAAAGAACAATTTGAGAACATAAAATCAACTTTAGAAAACAGCAAAAAGAAAACAAAACCAAGAAATTTAGATTTATATGAAGTGTTTTGTGCAGTTTTATATGTATTAAAAAGTGGTTGTCAATGAAGAATGTTACCAAAAAATTTTCCAAAATGACAAACTGTATATTATTATTTCCAAATTTGAAGTAAAAACAATGATAAAGAACCTAGTGTATTGCAATTAATTTTAAAAAAATTAGTTAAAAAGATTCGTATTAAGAATCATCGAAAAGAAAAAACTAGTTTTTGTATAATTGATTCGCAAAGTGTTAAAAATACAGATACTACTGAAAATAAAGGTTATGATGCTGGTAAAAAGATTTCAGGAATAAAACGTCATATTGCAGTTGATACGCAAGGTTTACCACATGCAATTTACATAACTACAGCAGAAAAAACAGATCGTAATAGTGCTATCATAATGATTAAAAGTGAAAAAGAAAATCTTTCTACAGTTCAAAAAATAATAGTAGATGCTGGCTATACTGGTGAAAAATTTGCTTCTGCAATCAAAACAATCATAAATGCAAATGTTGAAGTTGTAAAACGTAATGAATTACATTCTTTTGTAGTACTACCAAAAAGATGAGTTGTAGAACGAAGCTTTGCATGATTAGAAAAATGCAGAAGATTATGAAAAAATTGTGAAAGAAAACTAAATACTAGTTTACAAATGGTTGTTCTGTCCTTTATTTCAATTTTATTAAAAAGATTCTAAACAGGTTCTAATGCTATGTTTGATTTAAAAATGTGGGGAGAAGTCCGTAGATAGGCTTTTCTCAGCATTTATGTGATAAAATTTAAAAATAGTACATAAAGGGAGAAAAGCCATAGCAAAATTATCATGAATTATTACTTTTGAAACATTTCATTGTGATAAATTTTGATCAAACGTTATTGCACCAGCAAACATAGAATGATGCATAGTTATTACATTTGAAACATCTCAACCCGAAATATCTTGATTAAATGATGAAGCACTTTGAAACATCTGTTTTGTACTTGTTATTTCTGATGATAACTGATCTGGTACTTTTTGAATTGTTTTTGGCATTCTGACAACTTGAATTTCTTCTTTCTCATTTTTATAAAATCCAATTTGAATGATTTCAGTAGTTTTTATATCTGATAAGTCTATTTTACTAGTTGTTTGCTCTTCTCCATTACTATCAACGTAAATTGTATCTTGTTGTTGTACTATTGTATATTTATAACGATTTGATTGTCTATTTGAATTTGGTGGTTTAGGTAATAAAATCTTTGGATTAAATTGTGATTTTATTTTTTTCTTTTTCATTTTCTTCCTCGTTTTTTGCTTCTATATCAGAAGTATACAAAATACCAGCAGTCGCTCCACCAACTAAAGTAGTACCACCAACAATGGCAGTAATAATTTTCTTTTTTTTACTTTTTCAGACATAAAAAACCTCTCTTAAATTCTTATTTTTTTTATAATGGCATGACCATATTTTATATAATTTTATGTAATAAATTATTTAATATGCTTAAATTTTATTTCAATAGTGATTTGTTAAAACATTTTGAAAATATTAAAAAAAATAAAAATCCCACTTCATAATTACATTTTATTTATGGTCTAAAAAATAATCATGAAATAGGTTATTTTATTATTTATTATAATAAATTCAATATTAAATCATATATAAATAGTTTTCTATAAAACCAAGAAATATTTTTATATATTAATATTTTAATTAAAATTTCAGGCTTTATATAAAATTCCTTGAGAACCACCAGCATAAATTGAACCATCTGGACCAACAGTTAACGCAAAAATATGATCATTAGTATTTTTTATTCCAGATAATTCAGAAAATGAATCTTGCTGTGCTAATTTTTTATATACTTTATTTGAATCAATACTAGCATATAAATCATTATTTTTATCTAAGAACCTGTTTAGAATCTTTTAGAAAATAAGGTAAAATTACTATATATTTTAAAATAAGAGGTATATATGCATAAAAATTATCCAAGTCATGTTACTAAAGAACAATTTGAGAACATAAAATCAACTTTAGAAAACAGCAAAAAGAAAACAAAACCAAGAAATTTAGATTTATATGAAGTGTTTTGTGCAGTTTTATATGTATTAAAAAGTGGTTGTCAATGAAGAATGTTACCAAAAAATTTTCCAAAATGACAAACTGTATATTATTATTTCCAAATTTGAAGTAAAAACAATGATAAAGAACCTAGTGTATTGCAATTAATTTTAAAAAAATTAGTTAAAAAGATTCGTATTAAGAATCATCGAAAAGAAAAAACTAGTTTTTGTATAATTGATTCGCAAAGTGTTAAAAATACAGATACTACTGAAAATAAAGGTTATGATGCTGGTAAAAAGATTTCAGGAATAAAACGTCATATTGCAGTTGATACGCAAGGTTTACCACATGCAATTTACATAACTACAGCAGAAAAAACAGATCGTAATAGTGCTATCATAATGATTAAAAGTGAAAAAGAAAATCTTTCTACAGTTCAAAAAATAATAGTAGATGCTGGCTATACTGGTGAAAAATTTGCTTCTGCAATCAAAACAATCATAAATGCAAATGTTGAAGTTGTAAAACGTAATGAATTACATTCTTTTGTAGTACTACCAAAAAGATGAGTTGTAGAACGAAGCTTTGCATGATTAGAAAAATGCAGAAGATTATGAAAAAATTGTGAAAGAAAACTAAATACTAGTTTACAAATGGTTGTTCTGTCCTTTATTTCAATTTTATTAAAAAGATTCTAAACAGGTTCTAAGAGTAAACGTTTAATCTCATGATTTGGATTCGTTTCTAAAATTGCATTATACGTTCTATTTTTAATTTTATATACATTGCCAATTCAAGAACCAGCATAAACAATATTATCATTATCAACTACTAAACTACTTATCTGATTAGCATCTGATCTTTGCTCAAAAATACTAAATTGACCACTAATTCCATCGGTTTTATAAATCTTACCATGGAATGGCAACCCTTTTTAGGACTATTTTGAACATCTAGAATAAAGTAGACACAGAATTGTAACCTTTGTGTTAAAAATACTTTAAGGAAGGTGTTCATTTTTTTATGGCTAAATGACTATCAAAAGAAGAAAAGTTAAAAATAATAAAAATAAGTAAAATTAAAACAATTGATAAAACCGCATTAGAGTATGGTATTGGTCGATCATCAATAAAAGAATGAATTAAAGCATATAAATTATTAGGTGAAAAAGGTTTAGAATATGGCAATGGAATTCGTGCTAAAAAAACCAAAAGAACAGGTCGACCCAAATCTTTAAATTTTAATGAAATGACAAAACAAGAATTAATTGAATATATTGAGGCAATGAACGATATAAAAAGTATTTAGAAAAATCGACAAAAAAGAAGAAATATTTTGTGATTTTCTCATTGAAGAAAAAATATCAGATTAGTTATTTATGTTGATTATTAAATGTTTCAAAATCAGGATATTATAAGTGAATTAAGAATGGAATGAATGAATTTAATAAATGAGATACATTTTTAGCTAATATAATTAAAAATATTTTTTATGAATTTCAAGAAATTTATGGTTATAAAATGATAACTTTATGAATTAACAAAATTTATAATTTAAAATTAAAATTTCATATTGTATATAGATATATGAAAAATATGAGTTTAAAAGCTAAGGTTCGCATAAAAAAATTTGATTATAGAACTAAATCAGGAAGTTTAAGATATGATAATTTATTAAAACGTGATTTTTCAACTACTAATTTAAATGAAAAATTAGGTACTGATATAACTTATTTATTAACTAATGGTAAAACATATTATTTATCAATTGTTAAAGATTTTCATAATAATGAAATATTAGATTATAAAATAAGTGCAAGTTTAGACATGACATTTGTTGTCCAAAACATTATCCAAGCTTGAGTTAATGCTCAAAAACCTACTTCATGAATTTTACAATCAGATCAAGGATTTCACTATACAAATCCTTCTTATAAAATTTCGAACTTCTCCCCACATGTACTTGTGGAGGAAACAATGAAATTGAATGAGTTCAATAATACTTTTCAAACTGAAAAACAATGTCTTGCATATATAGCAAGTTTGAAACAAATCAAATGTAGTAGGTGTTCTAGTTTTAATTTGAATACTTCTAATTTAAGAAGAATGAGATGTTTGAAATGTCATCAAACATTCAGTATTCTCACGGGCACTATATTTTCAAAGTCACAAACACCTTTAATATCTTGGTTTTATCTCATTTTTAGATGAATAAACACCAAACATGGAATTCCATCAACTGATGTTGCAAAAGAATTGGGAGTGACCTTGAAAACAGCTTGAAGAATGGGTCATAAAATCCGAAGTGCCATTGCTAAACAAAAACCTCAATTCATTGTTGAAGGCATAGTGCAAATGGATGAAATGTATCTTTCACATATGGGGTTTAAAAAACAAGGAAGATCCTTGTTGAATAAAACCTTGATTGTTGGTATTTATGAAAAAACAACCAACAATCTGATTGTGAAAGTATTGAAAAACGCAAACAGTAAAAATCTTTTGCAGTTTGCAATAAACCACATTTCTTCAAAGTGTGTTGTACATACTGATTTTTGAAAAGGATATCGCGATTTGAAATCGGTTTTCACTAAGCATGAAACAGTTAACCATCAAGATGGCTATGTTTCAAAAACTGGTGTAAATACCAACCAAATTGAGTCAGTATGAAAACATATACGAAGAACATTTAAAACACATATCAAAGTTGCAAAACATCATATTCATTTATATGCAAAAGAAGCTGCATATAAATTCAATAACATACCTAGTTTTGAAACTGTAATGCTATGTTTTATTTAAAAATGTGGGGAGAAGTTCGTAGATAGGCTTTTCTCAGCATTTATGTGATAAGATTTAAAAATAGTACATAAAGGGAGAAAAGCCTAAAATTTTATGTGATGAATTAAAAATAAAAATTTCAATGTCTAGAAGAGGTAATTCCTGTGATAATGGTGCTACTGAAACTTGATTTGGAACAATGAAAACAGAATTTCTATATCAAATTCCGGAAATGTTTAGTAATCTGTGTAACTTACAAAAATAACTATGTTTAATTAATTCTAGTAAATATAATTAAATGACTAGAAAGAGTGAGTTACAGATGGCTAAAAAAGATAACTTTAATAATAATGATCCAATATCAAAAGCAGTAGATTTATTACTAGAAAATACTGAAGATTTAACAACAGTTTTTAAACCTGGCGGTTTATATAAAGAATTAACAAAAAGATTAGTTGAAAAAATGTTGAATTCTGAAATGCAAAATTATTTAGGATATGAAAAAAATCAACATAGTACTACTGAAAATGCTCGTAATGGTACAAGTTCAAAAAAATTAATAACTCAACAAGGTAAAATTGAAATTGATGTACCAAGAGATCGCAATAGTAATTTTACTCCTGTAATAGTTCCTAAAAGGCAAAGAAGATTTGATGGTTTTGATCAACAAGTTCTTTCCTTGTATGCAAAAGGAATGACATTATCTGACATTAGAATGCAGTTGCAAGAGTTATATCATGGTGCTGATATTAGTGAAAGTGTTATTAGTCAAATTACTGATGATGTTATTGATGATGTTAAAGCATGACAAAATCGACCATTAGAAAGTATTTATCCTATTGTTTATTTTGATTGTATAGTAGTTAAAGTACGACAAGATAAACGGATTATTAACAAATCAGTTTATATAGCATTAGGAGTTGATTTAGAAGGCAAAAAAGATGTTTTAGGATTATGAATTAGTGAAAATGAAGGTTCTAAGTTTTGATTATCTAATTTCACAGAAATGAAAAATCGTGGCTTAAATGATATTCTTATTGCTTGTAGTGATAATTTAACAGGCATGTCAGAAGCAATACAATCAGTTTATCCTAAAACAGAACATCAATTATGCATTGTTCATCAAATTAGAAATAGTTTAAAATATGTTTCATACAAACATCGAAAAGGTCTAGTTGCAGATTTAAAACCAATTTATAGTGCATGTAGTGAAGAACAAGCAATGCAAGCTTTAGAATCGTTTGAAAGTAAATGAAATAAACAATATCCTCAAATTACTAAATCTTGATATAAAAATTGAGATAATTTAATGGTTTTTATTAGTTATCCAGTAGAAATCAAAAGAGTGATTTATACTACAAATGCTATTGAATCTGTTAATAGTCAATTACGAAAAATCATCAGAAATAAAAAAGTTTTTCCTAATGATATGGCAGTTTTCAAAATATTTTACTTGGCAATTGAAAATATAACAAAAAAATGAACATTGCCTATTCAAAATTGAAATACAGCAATTGCTCATTTTATGATAAAATTTGAAGACAGAATTAATCTAAATTAGTAACTTTGTAAAACAAAGATACACAGATTATTAAAAAGCCTCCAAATTCCAAGAAAAAATAGAACTATTGAATGAATACAAGACAACTTACCTAAATATATTTACTTTTATAATAATTATCGACCTCAAATAAAATTAAAAGGAATGAGTCCAATCGAATATCGATTAGCTCATTCCAAACCAACAAATAATTACTTCATACCTATAAATTTAACACTTACAAACGCTATTTTATAAAATTTAATAAAAGGTTACTTTTATTGTCCACTTTTCTTGACAAGTTCATTTTTTGGTAGACATTTGTTCATGATATTTAACGGGAGTTAGGTAGTTTAGAGTGCTGTGAATTCTTATGTTGTTATATCAATTTATGTAATCAAATAATTCTAATTTTAATTGGATTAATGATGTAAAATTTTTATCATTAATAAACTCTGTTTTGAAAGTTTTAAAAGTTGCTTCAGCAACAGCATTGTCATAAGGACATCCTTTTTTGCTTAAAGAACGGGTAATATTGAATGCTAATAAAAGTTTATCAATAGTTTTATTATTGAATTCATTACCGCGATCGCTATGAAATATTTGAATATCTTTTAAACAGCGATTTGAGTGCATAAATGCTTGAT
This sequence comes from Spiroplasma ixodetis, assembly GCF_027923845.1. Classification (GTDB taxonomy): domain Bacteria; phylum Bacillota_I; class Bacilli_A; order Mycoplasmatales; family VBWQ01; genus Spiroplasma_E; species Spiroplasma_E ixodetis_A. Next base: position 421,037 of record NZ_AP026933.1, on the reverse strand, counting down.
GTACTAATGATGCATCTTTTTTAACTCCAACACTATGTCCAATAATTTCGCGGTTGTACAGGTCTACTAATAGGCAAATATAGTTTCATTTACCATTAACTTGAACATAAGTTAAATCACTGACAATAACTTCATTTTTAATTCTATTATTAAAGTCTCTATTAACAAGATTGGTAATTTGACTATCATTGACTTTATTATGATGATTTTTGAATGATAATTTAGTGTATTTTGATATTAAATTATGCTTATTCATAATTTTTTTAATTTTTCTGCGTGATAAATAAATTTCTTGGTTTGCTAGTATGACTTTTAATCTTCTAGTACCATAAACTTCTTTATTTTCTTTAAAAGCACTAATAACAGCTTCATCATAAATATTATTTTGAATTTTTTCTTTTTTCTTTAAATTAAAATAATATGTTGATTTAGAGAGTTTTAAAAAACGACACATTGTGCGAATTTTATATTTAACTTTATTTTTAGTAATAATTTCTATTTTCTGCCTATTATTAGTGCTGCTTGCTTTAAAATATCATTTTCCATTCATAACTGTTTTAATTCTTTATTTGCTTGAATTAATTGTTTTTCTAAATCTGAAAGATTATTTTTAATTTTAAAACTACCTGAATTAGTAAATTGTTTAATTCATTTATAAGTAGTTGCTCTTGTAACATTATATTCTTTAGCAAGACAAGACACTGACTTACCACTTTGATATAAAGCTACTATTTGCTTTTTAAATTCGTCGGTATATGAGTTAATATTGGTCATAATTATAGTTCCTTTCTTTTAACAAATTTGTTCACTTGTCTACGTAATTAGTGTCCAATAAAGTGTAACCCATCCACCACCATAATTAACACCAGCATAAATTGAACCATCTGGACCAATTGCTAAACTTCTAATATAATCTCCATTTGTCCCAGAAATCAAACTAACATTACCAGTTTGACCAATACTATATACACCAATGTCATTACCAGCATAAACAATACCAGTTGTTTTATTAATTGTTAAGCATGAAATTCAACGTGGTGAATTTTCTGATAATATAATTTTTGAAAAATTATGGATACCATCACTTTTATAAACTGCACCATTATCACTACCAACATAAACATTATCTTCGGCATCAACTACTAAATTTCTAAGAACCTGTTTAGAATCTTTTAGAAAATAAGGTAAAATTACTATATATTTTAAAATAAGAGGTATATATGCATAAAAATTATCCAAGTCATGTTACTAAAGAACAATTTGAGAACATAAAATCAACTTTAGAAAACAGCAAAAAGAAAACAAAACCAAGAAATTTAGATTTATATGAAGTGTTTTGTGCAGTTTTATATGTATTAAAAAGTGGTTGTCAATGAAGAATGTTACCAAAAAATTTTCCAAAATGACAAACTGTATATTATTATTTCCAAATTTGAAGTAAAAACAATGATAAAGAACCTAGTGTATTGCAATTAATTTTAAAAAAATTAGTTAAAAAGATTCGTATTAAGAATCATCGAAAAGAAAAAACTAGTTTTTGTATAATTGATTCGCAAAGTGTTAAAAATACAGATACTACTGAAAATAAAGGTTATGATGCTGGTAAAAAGATTTCAGGAATAAAACGTCATATTGCAGTTGATACGCAAGGTTTACCACATGCAATTTACATAACTACAGCAGAAAAAACAGATCGTAATAGTGCTATCATAATGATTAAAAGTGAAAAAGAAAATCTTTCTACAGTTCAAAAAATAATAGTAGATGCTGGCTATACTGGTGAAAAATTTGCTTCTGCAATCAAAACAATCATAAATGCAAATGTTGAAGTTGTAAAACGTAATGAATTACATTCTTTTGTAGTACTACCAAAAAGATGAGTTGTAGAACGAAGCTTTGCATGATTAGAAAAATGCAGAAGATTATGAAAAAATTGTGAAAGAAAACTAAATACTAGTTTACAAATGGTTGTTCTGTCCTTTATTTCAATTTTATTAAAAAGATTCTAAACAGGTTCTTAGAAGGCAAAAAAGATGTTTTAGGATTATGAATTAGTGAAAATGAAGGTTCTAAGTTTTGATTATCTAATTTCACAGAAATGAAAAATCGTGGCTTAAATGATATTCTTATTGCTTGTAGTGATAATTTAACAGGCATGTCAGAAGCAATACAATCAGTTTATCCTAAAACAGAACATCAATTATGCATTGTTCATCAAATTAGAAATAGTTTAAAATATGTTTCATACAAACATCGAAAAGGTCTAGTTGCAGATTTAAAACCAATTTATAGTGCATGTAGTGAAGAACAAGCAATGCAAGCTTTAGAATCGTTTGAAAGTAAATGAAATAAACAATATCCTCAAATTACTAAATCTTGATATAAAAATTGAGATAATTTAATGGTTTTTTATTAGTTATCCAGTAGAAATCAAAAGAGTGATTTATACTACAAATGCTATTGAATCTGTTAATAGTCAATTACGAAAAATCATCAGAAATAAAAAAGTTTTTCCTAATGATATGGCAGTTTTCAAAATATTTTACTTGGCAATTGAAAATATAACAAAAAAATGAACATTGCCTATTCAAAATTGAAATACAGCAATTGCTCATTTTATGATAAAATTTGAAGACAGAATTAATCTAAATTAGTAACTTTGTAAAAAAAGATACACAGATTATTAAAAAGCCTCGAATTTTATGTTCTATGATGCAAAAAAATTTAATCAAGATCTTTCGGTTTGAAAAGTAGAAAAAGTAATAGAATATATTGATTTTTTCTGGAATTCAGGAGTAACTGATATCAAAAAAATGCCAAAATTCAATAACTAACTTTTTAAGTTAAATCCTAAATTTTATTATATAAATTTAAATTATTTTTTAAAAAAAATAATAACTAAAATTTAATGATATTTAATTGTAAAAATAATATTTGACAAATAACATTACTTATCCTATAATTAACAAGCATTCACGAAAGCAGCAAATAAGTATTATTAAGTTGCAAATAGTTTACCCTCAAAGATTATTCTTTTTATTAGTAGAATTTTCTATTAATCTTAATAGTAACCAGTGCTGTTCTGGCGAATTGTAAACTATCTTAATGAGAACTTATTAAAGTCTCTTTGTGTTTGTATACATTCCAAGGAGGTTTTTATTATGTCAAGATATACTGGTCCAGTTTTTAGAAAATCAAGAAGATTAAACTTCTCAATTCTTGAATCTGGTAAAGAATTTGCAAAAGGAAAAAAGCGAACATTCGCTCCTGGACAACACGGTCAAAAAAGAATTAAACTTTCTAACTATGGATTACAATTACAAGAAAAACAAAAAATTCGTTTCACTTATGGTTTAAATGCTCGTCAAATGAAAAATTTATTTGATGAATCAAAAAAAACTCATGGTGTTACTGGTACTAACTTGTTGGTATTCTTAGAATCAAGATTAGATAATATTGTTTTTCGTTTAGGTTTATCTTTAACAAGAAAAGGTGCTCGTCAATTAGTAAATCATGGTCATGTTTTAGTTAATGGTAAAAAAGTTAATATTCCTTCATATCGTGTTAAAATAGGAGATAAAATTACTATTACTGAAAAAGCACAAAAAAATGCAAAAATTATTGAAGCATTAAGCGCTAATGCTTCAACATTACCATTTATTGAATTCAATAAAAAAACATTTATTGGTACATATGTACGTCATCCACTACGTGACGAACTAAATACTGATATTAATGAAGCATTAGTTGTTGAATCATATGGACGTGCTTAAAATTAATAATTAATTTAAAATCTGTTATCAATTGATAACAGATTTATTTTTTAGATGGTAAATGTCAATAAAAGCATTTATCATTTTTTTGTTTTTGAAAAAATAAACGGACTTCTCCCCACATGTACTTGTGGAGGGAATAATGAAACTGAATGAATTCAACAATGCTTTTCAAACTGAACAGCAATGTCTTGCATATATAGCAAATTTGAAAGAAAACAAATGTATTAGGTGTTTTAATTTTAATTTGAATACTTCTGATTTAAAAAGAATGAGATGTTTAAAATGTAATCAAACATTTAGCATTCTCACAGGCACCATATTTTCAAGGTCACAAACATCTTTAACATCTTGGTTTTATCTTATCTTTAGATGAATAAACACCAAACATGGAATTCCATCAACAGATATTGCAAAAGAATTGGGAGTGACTTTGAAAACTGCTTGAAGAATGACTCATAAAATCAGAACACGTATTGCAAAACAAAAACCTCAATTTATTGTTGAAGGTACAGTGCAAATTGATGAAATGTATCTTTCACATATGGGTTTTAAAAAACAAGGAAGATCCTTGGTGAATAAAACCTTGATTGTTGGCATTTATCAAAAAACAACCAATAATTTAATTGTGAAAGTATTGAAAAACGCAAAGAGTAAAAATCTTTTGCAGTTTGCAAAAAACCACATTTCTTCAAAATGTCTTGTATATACTGATTCTTGAAAAGGATATTGCGATTTTAAATCAGTTTTCACTAAGCATGAAACAGTTAACCATCAAGATGGCTATGTTTCAAAAATTGGTGTAAATACCAACCAAATTGAATCAGTTTGAAAACATATAAGAAGAACATTTAAAACACATATCAAAGTTGCAAAACATCATGTTCATTTATATGCTAAAGAAGCTGCATATAAATTCAACAAGATACCTAGTTTTGAAACTGTAATTCTATGTTTGATTTAAAAATGTGGGGAGAAGTCCGTAGATAGGCTTTTCTCAGCATTTATGTGATAAAATTAAAATAGTACATAAAGGGAGAAAAGCCAAAATAAAATATAAATTAATTATCTATCAATCAATTTTCTTAAACAAAACTAACAATTAATTTTTCTCCTACTACTATGTCAATTAAATTAAATGATATAATGTTAATTAGAGATGAGGAAAGGAAAAATAAAAATGATTAAAAATGAAATTTCTGAAAAAATAGTTAGTATTACTTTTGTAATAGCTGTTATGATAACAGCTATTGGTTGATTAGGAATTAATAAAAATAAAAAGAAATATTTAATTTTATGAATAGCTATAATTCCTTTAATTTTTAGTAGCGTATTTTCATTTTTTACTAAAAATTATTATGACAATATTTTACTAATATCAGTACTAATGATATCTTATTTAATTTATATAGGTTTTTTAATCGTTAGTACTTATCGATTTATTAAGATAAAAGACAAAAAAGAAATTAATAATAAACAAGTAGAAAATACTATTGATTTAATAAAAAATAAAATATTATAAAAGTTACCCTTTGGGGTAACTTTTACATGTTCTCTATAAATAATGATCTTAATATAAGTTCATATTATATAGCATTAAGAAAACTATTTGAACCACTACTATTATTAGGAATATGTTCTTGATTTGCTGCATCGATAAAATTTTGTTGTCTTATTGGACCATTTTCTAAAATTTGATTAATTCTTGTTTGCAAATCAGGATTATTAGGTTCTTTATATTTATTAGCGTTTTTCCAAATGCCAGAATTATTTTCTTCAATTCTATTTCTTATTTCTAATATACTTTTCTCTATATTTCTTAATTTCATAATTTTTCTACTTTCATCTTCATCTTTAATAGCCTTTGATGCTGCAGAAATTAGCTTAGTAATATCACTATAAGTCGACATATAAAAAGGAGTACCAGCAATAATATAACCTGCATTTTTTTCTGCATTATAAATTTTCTCTTCAACTTCTATATAGTCATTAATATTATTAATTAATTTACCTATATTTATTCTGAAATTATCAATCATATTTTTCTTATATTCTTTAGGTGTGTTTTCTAATGTTTTTCTTAATAAATCATCTAACATATTATTTATCTTCCTTTGCTTATTAAAATTAACTTAATAAAAATCCTAATATAGAAAATATCTATATTAGGAAAGAACATTTATTAAATTACTAAGTAATAATATCATTTTTTTTAAAACACAAAGAAAAAATACTACTCCAGTTATAAATAAAATTAAATGCCTCAACTATTTTTTTATAAAAATATTGAAATAGAAAAAAATATTTTTTAATTTTTTTTAAAACGGATTATAAATATTTTTTAAATTTTGAATAATATGTTCTCTCACTATTACATCTTTAATTGAATTAGTAAAAGCAGAAATTTTAGGCTTTAAAAGATTATAACGACCCATATTTTGTGGAAGTGTAGTATCTATTATTGGCATATCTTTTAAATTATCATCGAATATTTGTACTACTTCCGAATATAAATTAAGTATATTAGCATAAGCATTAAAAACTGATACCATATAATTAACATCTAAAAAATTATCAACTCCATGTTGTTGCAAGAGATCTATAATTATTTTTTTATTAGCAATGATATCACCTGTTGATTCCATCTCTTTTAGAGCATTAGCAATTTTATCAGTTTCATCTACTCTTAATATACCTATCATTTTTAACTTTTCAACAGTACTGTAACATTCCTCATAAGTTGTATTATTTTTTAATTCATTTATACTTTGTTTTAACGTTTCACTATTTTGATATAAATCAATAACATTGTTAATGTCTGCTACATTAACATTTAAAAAAGGAAGATTATTATCAATACTAGTAAATATTTTATGAGTAACAGAAGTTGTCGGTATTTCATTTTTAATAACACCATAACTTAATGATTTATTACCGAAAACACTAGTACCCATCATAATAATTACGATACTACCTAAAATACTCATTCTAATAAAATTAATTAAAATTCCAGCTGTAGCATTTATTGCTTTGTGTTCAATTTTATTTTTATTAAAAAGTACAAAATATAAAATAATATAGATTATTCAAAATAAAATATTAATGCCAATAATTCAAACAATAGCATATATCAAAAATCCAATATTATCAGTTAATAAATTCTTAAATGAAGCAAAACTACCACTAAGGTCACTAAACCATGGTGATACCATATTTTTAAAAGAATTTATTAACATTGGTTTAAATGCCAACATTAAACCAATACTAAGTAAATTACCAGCACTAATAAATATTAATGCTCTTCCCCCAATAAAAAAACCAGTAACAATACCAAAAATAATAATAGCAAAAATAATAATATCCCATAATAATGGAGAAACATTAATAAATATCATATTTAAATACCCTTCCTTATTTATGAACAACTATAAAATAATGACGCTTACCTTTTTTTATAACTGTTACTTGATTATTAATTGCGTTTTTTTTACTAATAAGAAAATTTATATTGGTAATTCTTTCACCATTAACAACAATTGAACCTTGCATAATTAGTTCTCTTGCTATTCTTTTTGAATTACAAATTTGATTATTAACTAAAAAATCAATTATTTGTTCATTATGATTAAGATTAAAATGTGTTACATCTTTTAAAACCTGTAAAATCTCAGATGATTTCATTTGATGAATCCGATCGTGGAAAAAAGCATTAGTAATATTAATAGCACTAAAATATCCATTTAATTTATGAATAAATACTGTTAATAAAGCTGCTAAAATCTTTTGTCCATAATGTTGCTTAACATCACTATTATGAATTACTAAAATTTTTGCTATTTGTTCTTCACTAAATAAAGTTAAAGAATTAAAAAAAGTAGGCAAATCTTTATCTTCTTGATTAAATAAAAATTGATATAACTCATAAGGTGAAGTTTTTTCACTATTTAAAAATATAGCACCTTTTTCGCTTTTACCAAATTTTTCACCATTAGATTTAGTTAATAAATTAATAGTAATACCAGCAGCATGATGTTCATCACCTTTTTGTTTTCTAATTAAATCTAAACCGGCAGTAATATTTCCTCATTGATCACTACCACCAGATTGAATATAACATTGCTCTTTTTCATATAAATGATAAAAATCATACGCTTGTAATACCATATAAGAAAATTCAGTATAAGAAATTCCAGAATTTAAACGATTAGCAATCATTTCTTTGCCTAACATTTGATTAACATTAAAATGCTTACCAATATCACGCAAAAAAGTTGTAATTATTAGTGGACCTAATCATGTTTGATTATTAATAATTTTAATTGGCTTAATTTTATTGTTTAATGTTCCCAATGGTAATTTTAAAAATGTAATTCAAGTTTCTACATAACTATCACAATAATTTAACAATTGTTTAAAAGAAAGATTATTTAAATCACTTTTCATAGTAACTCACTTTTGATCAAAATTACAAATTTCATATAAAGTTTTTAATAATGATGCTGATAATCCTAATTCTTCTCAAGGTAAGGGCAATGTTTTTAAAATACTACTTAAAGTCTGTTGATATTGATTATTTGGATTAATACTTTTAATAATCATTTCTAATGTTTCATATTCTTTATCATTTAATAAATTACATGTTTTAATTAATTCTAATGATGTTAAATTATCAATATTTTCATAACTTAATAATGTCACTAACTGCTCTTTTATTTTTCTAACATTAGTTTGTAACACATTTTCATCTAATAAATTACGTTCTTTATTTTTACCACTTGGATCACCGATCATTGCCGTTGTACCACCAATAACAGCAATTGGTTGAAAACCCAATATAGCAAAACGATGCAATAAAATAATTTGTAGTAAATTACCTAAATGTAATGAATCATTACTTGGATCAAAACCACAATATATTCCTTTTCCTAATTTTCCTGCATTAATTACTTTATCTATGCTACTAATATCTTTTAAGATATTACGTCATTTTAATTCGTCAATAATATTGGATTTTATTATATTATTCATAGCATCTCCTATTTATTTTCATCTAAAATATCATCAACTAACAAATCAATAGTTGTAATAACTGTATCGTTATTATTACTTGCATTATTGTAATTAATAGATGTAGTTTCTTTAAATATTTTATCGCGAAATTCTAGATAGCGCGATGGTAAACTATCATATATTTGTTGTTGTTCTCTATTTTTTTTAATTTGTGCAATTCTAGTATTATCAAGATTACTAGAATTATTATACGCTACTTCTTTTTCACGAAAAATATTTTCTTTAGTTTTTTTATCAACATATTGCTCAATAGTGCTAGAACTCCTATCGGATTTTTTAATATTAATTGGAATCGTAGTTATTTTTTGATGATTAAGACCAAATATAGGTGAAATAATACTACTTAATTGATAAGGTTCTTTTTTAGCGTTATCAACATTAGTAGTAACATTTTCAATTTCAACTTCTGTATTTTCTATTGTCATAATAACTCCTTAATGATAATCAATAATTAAATTATAACATTTTAATGATTAATTATTCCTAATATAAGGTGAATAAATTTCATAATCTTCATTAAGATAAAATAATTACTAGTGAATATCAATTAATTTTATAAAAAGTACTAATAACTTTTCTCAAATTTATTTTTAATAAAAAATAAAATAATAAAAAAGTAGTACTTGTTTATAAAGTACTACTAAAAGTGTATTAAATTGATTTTATTCAACACTAAATGTGTCATATAAATTTGAAGTATCAATATTATCAAACCCTACAGCAAAAAACTCACTAATAGATGAATCCAACCCATTAATTATTTTTAAGATTGCAACTAAAGATACGTTTCTTGTTCCTCTTTCAGCATCAGAAATATAATTACGATGTAGGCCGCTTGCTTCTCCAAGTTTCTCTTGTGAAAATTTTCTACCTTTTTGATTACGTAAAGTTTTCATTCGTTTTCCAAAAGCATTCAATAAATCTTGACGACCTTTGATTAAAATTTCTTTCTTTTTCATTGTATGGCCTCCTCTTATACTTTTATTATTAACTTACAATGTTTCTTGATACTTTTTCTTAATTTCGCGAATTAAATGATTAACCCCAGACTTAGTAATGACAAAACCAGTTTCTTGATAGTAAAGTTCACCCAATTCTGAAAGTGATGCTTCAGGATTTTTTAATCTTAAATTTGAAATAATTTGAGCTTTTAATGACAACGCTTTGAAAAGTTTTTTATCTTTTAAAACAGAAATCATTATAACTTGCTGGTCTCCAGCATTTAAAATTTTTTGTTGATTAGAAATATCAATATTATTAAAACGATTAATATTATTAAATAATTCTCGTGAAATGCGTTTATCTTCAAAAGCGAAAACTGCTTGTGGACAATCAATTATTTTTAAAAAGTCAGAAATTACATTAGATTTTTTTAGATAAAGCACCGTTTTATTACGACGTTTTATTGTTTTAAAGTTTAATTTAAAAGTTTGTAATAAAATATTTTTAATTTTTTTAGCCAACATATCATTATGAAATTGTAATTCCAAATGGTAGTTAGGTGTTGAAGGAGAATTGATACTGCCAACTACAAGGAAGATTCCTGCGATATACGCTCTTATACAATGCTCTTTTATTATATGCTGGTGCATAGCTTCTTTCTCAATAAAAAGATATTTATCTTGAAGCATTAAATCATTAATAATAAAATCAATTTTATTATTAATACGAATATTATACACCTTTGGACGCTCAAATTTATTTAAAACATCCACCATAACTATCAATTTTACGTCTTTATATTGATTTTTTAAAAATTTATATATTAACCTAGTGGTTTTGTTATGAAAACTATGAATAATAATCTCATTATTTATTTTATCTGAATTTGTAATCTTACCATTAATAAGCGAATATGCTGATAGCAAAGATTTCTGACAACAATTTTTAAAACTTTTTTGACAGATTTCATCTTTTACACTTGTTGTAAATGATATCATTACTATCACCTCAATTGTACACTTTATTCATTAAAATTATCAATAAAATTTATTAAATATTGTGCTGCAATCGCTCCATCGTTAACAGCAGTTACTATTTGTCTTAAATTTTTAGCAATTACATCACCAGCTGCATATAATCCCGGGATTTTAGTTTGACACTTATCATTAACTATAATATAACCATTGCTATCGCAAATATCTAAATCTTTAACAAATTTTGTAACAGGATCAGAACCAATATAAGGAAATAAGGCATCAGTAGTAATTTCACTAATTTCCTTAGTCTTAATATTTTGAATTTCTAATTTACCTACTTTTTTCTTATCCTCAGTACCTAATACTTTTAATACAACATGATCAGTTATTAAATTAATATTTTCATTATTTTTAACTTTATTAACGGTTTTATCATCAGCACGAAATTGATCACGACGATGAATAAGATTAACTTTATTAGTAAATCTTGTTAAATATAAAGATTCTTCACAAGCAGCATAACCACCGCCAACTACACTAATAATTTTATTCTTAAATAAAGCACCATCACAAACAGCACAATAAGAAACACCACGATTAGCATATTCCTCTTCACCAGGAACACCAATTTTACGTTCTAATGAACCAGTAGCTATAATTACTCCTTTAGCAATAAGAACATCACCACTACTTAAAAGGACTGTTTTAATTTTATGATTTTCACTATCTGTAATTTTAATAACTTCATCAGTAACAAATTCAACTTGTAGTTTCTCAACTTGCTTTTGCATTTTTTCTGATAATTCAGGCCCTAAAATATAATCATAACCTGGATAATTTTCAATTTCAGAAGTTTTAATCATTTTTCCACCAACAATATATTTTTCAATAATCACAGTTTTAAGATTTGCTCTTTGTGCATAAATAGCAGCTGTCATTCCTGCTGGACCACCACCAATAACTACTAAATCATAATCATATTTATTTTCTTTATTAGTATGATTTTTCATATAATCATTCTCCTTTACGAAATCTTGATGGTGCAATAATTTGTGCAAATATTACTAAAATAACACCTAAAATAATTCACATTCCAGAAACTATCATTGAAGTTGAAACATTGGCTATTTTCATAATGTCTCTATTATCACGAAGTGGTTCTAAAATCATTCTAATAATACCATAAAAGACAAAGTATAAACTACCTGATACTCCTGCATATGTTACTCGATAATTATTAGGATTATACATAGTATTTAAAGATTTAGAATGTGGTTGCATATTATATTTAATCTTTAAATATCATTTTTTTATCTTTGATTTAACTTTTGAATTTTTTTTAACATCTTTTCAAGGTATTTTTTCAAAACTTTTAACACTATTCTTATTGGGTGTAAAATGAAAATATGCTTGTTTTCAACTTTCATATTTAAATTTACGATATCCATGAATTTTTTTAATAACTGTTCAAGGTTTTAAAAAATCTTTTACAACAATTGGATTAGTCTTTAAAGGCGAAATAAATTGCGAAGAATCTAATTTTCATGGTTTTTTACTAAATATTTGTCCTGTTTTTGGTACAAAAAACGTTAAAAAGAATCAACCAAATAATGAAGATAATGACTCATATAAAAATAAAGGTTGACGATAAACAGCAACAGGATCTGGTTTATCACTATTAAAACCATAATGTAAATGATTATTTATTCATGTTGGTAATCAACTGAAAGGATGACCAACATCAGTTCCTAGTAATTCTTGATTAAAAAAATTACCTCATCTACCAATTGCTTGACCTAATAAAATATTTGGAACAATACAATCAATAAAAACTCACATTGAAATTTGTAACTGCTTTGAAGTACGATAAAAAATAAAGAATCCTACTATCATTCCAACTGTAACGCCTCCTTCAATTGCCATACCACCTCTTCAAACGGCAACTACATCAAGTGCATTTTCAATTGTGCTAGTATTATTAAGAACACATCATGCTCTTGCTCCTATTAATCCTGCTAATGCAATAACTAATGTTCCTCATTCTAAAGTTTTAGTTGGAATATTACGACGATATAATTTTATTCATGAAGCAATGACAGCAGTTAAAAACCCTACTGCCATTAATACCGAATAAATATGAATTCCCGTTCCCGGAATATCGGTAATTAAACTATTGTATCCATCATCATTAATCATATTTTTTTCCTTTTTGATAATTTAATAATTAAATTATTTCTTTTTTGTTAAATTTCTAATTATTTGTTTTTGAAAACTAGCAGTAGCGTCTTGACCTTCATCTCTTAATTTTAAACTAATAACTGCTGCTTCAATTAAATCAGCTAAATTTCTTCCTGGACTAACAGGAATAATTATTTTAGGCACTTTAATTTCAAAAAAAACATCAAAGTTATTATGATCACCAAGTCGATCAACTTTAGTTCAACCATCATTTTCAATTCTAATTAAATTAATAATTAAATTTACTTGACTCTCATGCATTATAACATGATATCCATACATTTTGGTAATATCTAGGATACCTATTCCTCTAATTTCAATTAAATTTTTAATAATCGGATTAACTTTTCCTACAATTTTATTATTGACTTTTAAAATATCAATACTATCATCACCAACAAATAAGTGCCCATTACGTAATAAATCTAATGTTGTTTCTGATTTACCAATACCACTTTCACCTGTAATTAGGACACCATAACCAAAAATATTTACTAAAGTACCATGTAAACGTTTAGATTCAGATAAACTTTCAACAATATACGTAGAAACTGTTGCTGCAAATTCAGAAGTAAAAAATAATACTTCAATAATTGGAACTGTTGAATTAATTGATTTAGCACAGTCACATAATTCTTTTTTAAATTTAAAATTAGGTGTTACAAAAATAGCAGGAATATGATCTTCTAAAATATTACTAAAATGGTTCTTAAATTCTGTTTTTGGTAAAGAGGAAATATATTCGCTTTCTTTACTGCTTAATAAAATTATACGACGACTACGTGAGATTTGTTTAGTTTTAAATCCTGTTAACTCTAAACCACCACGATTAGTACCAATATTAGTAATAATTCTTTTTTCAATTGGAATTTTGGGATTAATATATAAAATTGTTAAATTAAATTTTGTTACTATTTCGCCAACACTAAGGTTTTCCATACTTAATTTCCTGCCTTTTATAATTAAAATTTTTGATTAATTTTAAACATAATATAATTATATATAATATATCAACAGAAAGTTTATTATTAACAAAAATATACATAAGTTTCTAAAAACATTAAAAAAACTATTGAATAATATAATAAAAAACGAACTTCTCCCCACATGTACTTGTGGAGGAAACAATGAAATTGAATGAGTTCAATAATACTTTTCAAACTGAAAAACAATGTCTTGCATATATAGCAAGTTTGAAACAAATCAAATGTAGTAGGTGTTCTAGTTTTAATTTGAATACTTCTAATTTAAGAAGAATGAGATGTTTGAAATGTCATCAAACATTCAGTATTCTCACGGGCACTATATTTTCAAAGTCACAAACACCTTTAATATTTTGGTTTTATCTCATTTTTAGATGAATAAACACCAAACATGGAATTCCATCAACTGATGTTGCAAAAGAATTGGGAGTGACCTTGAAAACAGCTTGAAGAATGGGTCATAAAATCCGAAGTGCCATTGCTAAACAAAAACCTCAATTCATTGTTGAAGGCATAGTGCAAATGGATGAAATGTATCTTTCACATATGGGGTTTAAAAAACAAGGAAGATCCTTGTTGAATAAAACCTTGATTGTTGGTATTTATGAAAAAACAACCAACAATCTGATTGTGAAAGTATTGAAAAACGCAAACAGTAAAAATCTTTTGCAGTTTGCAATAAACCACATTTCTTCAAAGTGTGTTGTACATACTGATTTTTGAAAAGGATATCGCGATTTGAAATCGGTTTTCACTAAGCATGAAACAGTTAACCATCAAGATGGCTATGTTTCAAAAACTGGTGTAAATACCAACCAAATTGAGTCAGTATGAAAACATATACGAAGAACATTTAAAACACATATCAAAGTTGCAAAACATCATATTCATTTATATGCAAAAGAAGCTGCATATAAATTCAATAACATACCTAGTTTTGAAACTGTAATGCTATGTTTTATTTAAAAATGTGGGGAGAAGTTCGTAGATAGGCTTTTCTCAGCATTTATGTGATAAGATTTAAAAATAGTAGATAAAGGGAGAAAAGCCATAAAAAATTACTAAACATTTCATTATCAAATAAAAATTATTATGATATAATTCTTTAAAAATTGTTAAAAATTAAAATATTAGAAATTAGTGTTAACTTTTTATGAATAGCAACTATATTCCTTTTCAATTAGTATTAAAAAATATTATCTCATCATCTATCAATCAAAATTTAAATCATATTTATGAAACTATTGATAAAAATAAGAATGAAAAAATACTGGTGATTTAGTTTCTGAAAAATGAGATTATCATTTTATTAATTATTTAGGACAACTAAGTCCAAATGGAAGTGGCACGCCTCCACAATTACCACCAAGAAATAAAATATAAATAAATATTACTAGTTAATATTATCTAAAATTTGAATAATAGTTTTAACTATCTTTGCAGCATTTTTTTCATTCTTAAGAACATGTAAATAATCTTTTAAATATTTAAAATTTTCTATATCATTTTCTATTTTTATAAATATTTCTTTAGCAGCATAACCAGTTGAAGCTATAGGAATTATTATTTTATTTTTATTTCTAGCAATTTCAAATTCATTTAATACACCTTTTGATAAAACAATATTATTATTTTCATCCACTTTATTACCAAAAATAAATAGTACAATGTCTGCTTTATCTATTAACTGATTACGACATTCTGGTCAACTTTTTTTAAATTGTTGAGGAAATGGTCATACATCAAGAATTTTATCCAAAACAATACTATTTTCTTTAGCATACTTAACAGCACCACTTACTATTTCATCACCAACGCCGATTCCAAATGCATTTATTATTTTCTTATTTTCTTTACATAAAAAATTTGATAAATCAAATACAAATTTTTTACTTTTCTTTATAGTACCAAATTCTTCATATTTATTAGCTATACCCGAAATAAAAATATTTCTCTTCAAATTATTATTAATTTCAGAATTAAATATTTCTGCTTTTGAATCGCAATAATTGTTTAATAATAATGTTTTAAAATTAATGTTTTTAAAACAATTGTGACTTATAGAATTGAATAACTTACCATAAATTGTCAGAGAAAAAGAATCGTTTGAAAACCTAATTCTGTTTCAGGAATAAATTTACTATATAAACTATTTTCTCCTATTGTTCCATCGCCAACACCATAATATTTATCATTAATATCCAAATTAAGTGCAGTTAAATCAATTGCATAATAATATCATACTTTAGTGCTTATTTTTGAAGCATAATGAGTACCTAAAAAGTAAATAGGTCTATCTTTTGTTAAAAAAATACCAGTTTCTTCTCACATTTCATTATAAACTGTTTCCAAAGGATTATTATTTTCCACTCCACCAGTAATTGAACTATATTTACCCAACTTATTTTTATTAAATAAAGGATTACTCTCACATGTTTGCATAAAATAACGACTACCATCATCTTTAATTATAAATGGTAATATTGCAACACCTTTGTTATTACATCAAGGTTCTTCAACACCATGCATAAACTCTACTTTAATTAATTTAACTCATTCTTTTTTCATATTTATTTTCGGACTTCTCCCCACATGTACTTGTGGAGGGAATAATGAAACTGAATGAATTCAACAATGCTTTTCAAACTGAACAGCAATGTCTTGCATATATAGCAAATTTGAAAGAAAACAAATGTATTAGGTGTTTTAATTTTAATTTGAATACTTCTGATTTAAAAAGAATGAGATGTTTAAAATGTAATCAAACATTTAGCATTCTCACAGGCACCATATTTTCAAGGTCACAAACATCTTTAACATCTTGGTTTTATCTTATCTTTAGATGAATAAACACCAAACATGGAATTCCATCAACAGATATTGCAAAAGAATTGGGAGTGACTTTGAAAACTGCTTGAAGAATGACTCATAAAATCAGAACACGTATTGCAAAACAAAAACCTCAATTTATTGTTGAAGGCATAGTGCAAATTGATGAAATGTATCTTTCACATATGCGTTTTAAAAAACAAGGAAGATCCTTGGTGAATAAAACCTTGATTGTTGGCATTTATCAAAAAACAACCAATAATTTAAGGCTTTTCTCAGCATTTATGTGATAAAATTAAAATAGTACATAAAGGGAGAAAAGCCTTTATTTTTTCCTTTATAATAAAATTATAACTCTTATAAATAAATATTTCTAATTAATTCTTATTATTATTTATTAATTTAATTAATTCTTGAGCGATAATATTATGTGCTCATTTATTAGGATGAATGCTATCAAAAAAGAAATAATTATTAATATTTTCTTCATTAACACCTTTATTGAAATGAGGAACAATAATACCATTATTAATTATCTCACTAAAATCAGTAGTAACTGCTGCATCAATAATATTGTTATTAATATTCAAGTTTTTAAACTTATTAATAGCGTTTGTTATTGCTGCAAACATATCATATTTAATAATATTTTTTTTATTTTTATTTAATTCTTCAATAACACCATCTAACATTTTATTAAAATTAGTAGTTAAATTTAAAATACGTTCCTTATCTTTTTCTTTATTTTTAAATAAAGGGATAATACTCATATTAGGAACATTACATAATAAAATATGTTGAGCACCTTTATTTATCAATTTAGTTAAAGCATTTTTTATTAACTCAACTGCTTTATTAATAATTTCTTCTTGGTCCTTTAATAACGATTGTTTAAAAGCATATAAAATATCATTACCACCAAACTCTACTAAAATTATATCATTACTATTAATATGATGCTGAGTAATTAAAGCATCTACTTGATGAGTAATATCAAAATGATTAATAACAAAACTTTCTACTGTTAATTCTTTTTTTCTACTAGCTAAAGCTCCACTAACTGCATAATTATTACCAATTTGCTCATCAGCAAATAAAAAAAGGTCAAATCTTCAAGCAGAAGTTAAATTTATATGCAAATAATCGGCAATAATTTGTGCTGCCACAGGACCATTAGAAAAAGAATTTTTATAAAATGGTGGTAACATTTTAACTATTTTAGGTATTTTTAAATGCTTAAAAAGAGCCGTAAAACCACTTACTAATGCTCCTGTGTCTGATAAACTATCTCCCAGAACATAAAAGTTACCTTTAATTTTTTCTTTATTATTCATAACTTCTCCTTCTAACATAAACTTAAACTGAAAATATCTTAACATAATTGATTTAGCTTGTCATAGTACAAAAAATAATTATGCTAAAAGTGGAAATTATTATATTTAAATAATAGAATTTCCTCTTTGTTTATAATCTTTAATAATATTAATAGTAATTAATGTTGCCATTAAACAAGTAATACAACTAATAATATTTAAAACAACAGCAACAATAGTAATTTGATATGAAAAAACTTTATTATCATTAAATTGAGGTAAAAGCACAATAACACTAATAATTTCGCAACTTGTTCCAATAATACCTAAACAAAAACTAATAAAATCAAGCGAAATACTAAATTGATCTTTTCGATATAATTTCATATTTTGTTTTATCAAAGTTTTCTTTAATCTAATTAAACGGAACATTAAGAAAAAAGGTAGAAAAGCTAAAGTAAAACTAGTAATATCAAAAAAAATTGCAACAACAGTTATTCAAAGTGATGCTTTATCATTATCTCAAAAAGGTTGTAATGCTAAAATACTTAGAATTCCCAAAAAAATACTTATTAAACCAGTTCCAAAACTTATTAAATCCATTTTAAGAATTTTTTTATTAAATTTTAAAAAATATACTCTTTTTTCCAAAGTGCCAAATCCTTTCATGTCTATATATAAGTAAGATTTTATCATATAAATGGATATATTTTCTCCAATTTTAGATTACAAATAAATAAAAAGAATAACTATAATTGTGTTATTAATCTATTGTTTGTTGAAATTTCAATATTTTGTACATTAATTGAATTTATTTCCTTAACAAGAGAGACAATATTTTCTTTAAATAAATTAAGTCTTTGTCTTTTTTTCTAATTTTTATTTCAACTTTATTCAAACTTTTTTTGATATTACAAATTTTTAATCCAATTTTATAAAGTTGCTCTTTTTGATTATTTAAAACAACTTTTTCACATTCTATTCTATTAACTAATCTTATTTCAAAATTATAATAACCAAAAGTTAAAAACTTAACTAATTTACTTTTAAATTTAAAAATCTTACTTGTTTTTTGTTTTTGAAAAACTTCTAATTTTTTAAGACTATTATTATGAAAATTTAAAATAATTTCTTGTTGATTATTAATTTTATATGGCTTTTCTCCCTTTATGTACTATTTTAATTTTATCACATAAATGCTGAGAAAAGCCTATCTACGGACTTCTCCCCACATTTTTAAATCAAACATAGAATTACAGTTTCAAAACTAGGTATCTTGTTGAATTTATATGCAGCTTCTTTAGCATATAAATGAACATGATGTTTTGCAACTTTGATATGTGTTTTAAATGTTCTTCTTATATGTTTTCAAACTGATTCAATTTGGTTGGTATTTACACCAATTTTTGAAACATAGCCATCTTGATGGTTAACTGTTTCATGCTTAGTGAAAACTGATTTAAAATCGCAATATCCTTTTCAAGAATCAGTATATACAAGACATTTTGAAGAAATGTGGTTTTTTGCAAACTGCAAAAGATTTTTACTCTTTGCGTTTTTCAATACTTTCACAATTAAATTATTGGTTGTTTTTTGATAAATGCCAACAATCAAGGTTTTATTCACCAAGGATCTTCCTTGTTTTTTAAAACCCATATGTGAAAGATACATTTCATCAATTTGCACTGTACCTTCAACAATAAATTGAGGTTTTTGTTTTGCAATACGTGTTCTGATTTTATGAGTCATTCTTCAAGCAGTTTTCAAAGTCACTCCCAATTCTTTTGCAATATCTGTTGATGGAATTCCATGTTTGGTGTTTATTCATCTAAAGATAAGATAAAACCAAGATGTTAAAGATGTTTGTGACCTTGAAAATATGGTGCCTGTGAGAATGCTAAATGTTTGATTACATTTTAAACATCTCATTCTTTTTAAATCAGAAGTATTCAAATTAAAATTAAAACACCTAATACATTTGTTTTCTTTCAAATTTGCTATATATGCAAGACATTGCTGTTCAGTTTGAAAAGCATTGTTGAATTCATTCAGTTTCATTATTCCCTCCACAAGTACATGTGGGGAGAAGTCCGTTTTATATAATTTCTCTTTCAATTCTCATTTTTTACTACTTAATTTACAATTTAATTCTATTTTTAATGCTGTAATTTTATCAATGAGTTTATCCTTTTCCTTCTGTTTTTGTTCCTCTCATATTAAAGTAAATTCAAGTAATTCAAACTCTAGTTCTTTATCTCATGAGAAAAAATTTTCTTTTTCAAACTTAAAAGAAAGAAATTTAAGTTCTTTTCTTTCATCATTAATTACTTCATCTTTTACTTTCACTAAAAATTTTTGCATTCATTGATACTGTTTTTCCATTATTTTTAAATTTTTTTTAAAAAAATCTTTTTCAAAAAAAATAAATCAATATTCTAAGTATTGTATATTAGAAGAAGTACTAAAAAATTCTTTTAACTTTATTATATTACTTTTAACATTTTGTATAGTTGAATTTATAAGTATTTCTTTTAAATTTGGTACTACTTCTAAAGACATTTTATTTCTCCACTTCTTTTGTTAAAATTCAAGAATACTACAGAAAATATTTTAATTATTTTCTATTCAAATCGCGATTAATAACTGCTTTTAAATATTGTCCAGTATAAGACTTAGGATTTGTTATTACTTGTTCTGGTGTTCCTGTAGCAATGATTTCACCACCAAATTTACCACCCTCAGGTCCTAGATCAATAATGTAATCAGCAACTTTAATAACTTCTAAGTTATGTTCAATTACAACAACAGTATCACCATGATTAACGATTTTATTTAAAACTTCAATTAACCTTTTAATATCATCAACGTGTAAACCAGTAGTTGGTTCATCTAAAATATACATAGTTTTGCCAGTAGCACGTTTTTGTAATTCTTTAGCTAGTTTCACTCTTTGTGCTTCACCACCAGATAATTCAGTAGCAGGTTGCCCTAATTTTACGTATCCTAATCCCACTTCTTGTATCATTGCTAATTTTTTATGGATTTTTGGATGATTAGCAAAAAAAGTTAATGCTAAATCAACAGGCAGTTCTAGTACATCATAAATATTTTTACCTTTATATTTAACTTGTAATGTTTCACTATTATAACGTTTTCCTTCACAAATTTCGCAAGTTACATAAACATCTGGTAAAAAATGCATCGCAATTTTAATAACACCATCGCCAGAACAACGTTCACATCTTCCTCCTGGTACATTAAATGAAAATCTACCTTTAGCATATCCTCTAATTTTTGCTTCTGGTGTTTGTGTAAATAAATCACGAATATCATCAAAAACTGAAGTATAAGTAGCCGGATTACTCCTTGGTGTTCTGCCAATTGGTTCTTGCGAAATAGCAACAATTTTATCAATAAATTCAATCCCTTTTATTGCTTTATGTTTTCCTGGTCGTTGTCCCTTTAAACCCAAATACTTTTGAATACTAGTATATAAAATATCATTAACAAGCGTTGATTTACCACTTCCTGAAACACCAGTAACACAAATAAATTTACCTAAAGGTAATTTAACATTTATTTTACGTAAATTATTAGCTTGTGCTTCTTGAATTTCAATAACTTTACCATTACCACTTCTTCTTGATTTAGGTAACGCAATAAATTTTTCACCATTTAAATATTTTCCAGTAATTGAATTAGGATTATTAGCAACTTGCTGTGGTGTACCTTCAGCAATTACTTCACCACCATAAATTCCGGCTTTTGGACCAATATCAATTAATCAATCTGCTGCTCACATTGTATCTTCATCGTGTTCTACTACTAATAATGTATTATCAAGATCTCGCATTTGTTTTAAAGTTTCAATTAACTTAACATTATCACGTTGATGTAAACCAATTGAAGGTTCATCAAGAACATACAATACTCCCGTTAATTGTGAACCAATTTGAGTTGCTAATCGAATTCGTTGTGATTCACCACCAGATAAAGTTTGTGCCATTCGTGATAAGTTTAAATAACCTAAACCAACATTAGTTAAAAAACTTAAACGATTAATGATTTCTACTAATATTAATTTAGCAATTTCTTGTTGATAAGCTAATAATTTAATATTTAACATAAATGTTAAACTTTCTTCGATGTCTAAATTAGTATAATGACTAATATTCATTTCTTTATTATTTTCATCTTTAATTTTAACTGCCAATGCAAATTCATTTAATCTTATTCCTTGACAAGTTAAACAAGTGCGTTCACTCATAAATTTACGATAATAATTACGGGCAAAATCACTAGTTGTTTCTAAAAAACGTCTTTCAATTAAAGTGGCAATGCCTTCAATATAATCATGATTAGGATATTTACGACCATTTGCCGAAGTAATACTGAAAGTAATGGCTTCATCACTACCACGCATAATATAATTAAGTTGTGTTTTTGTTAAATTTTTTAATGGCTGATTCAAATCAATTAAATAATGATAACAAAGAACTTTTAATTTTTGTCATTCTAAATTACTAGTACCAACTAAGTTTTTATAATACTCAATGCCACCATCATTAATTGATAGTTTTAAATCTGGCATTAATAATTCTTCGTCAACTTCTAATTTTACTCCCAAGCCTTTACAATCAAAACACGCTCCACTTGGTGCATTAAAAGAAAATAAACGCGGTTCTAAACTGGGAATTGAAAATCCACAAATTTTACAAGCATATTTTTGAGAAAATAATCACGTTTCATTTGTTTGCGATAAAATAACCTTTGCTAAACCATTACTATGATTTAAAGCAACTTCTAAAGCATCATGAATTCGTGAAATAGTATTATCATCATTGGTAAATTTAATACGATCAATAACAATATCAATATCATGACGTAATGATTTATTCAATTCAATTGGTTCATCTAAACTATATATTTTATTATTAATTTTAACTCGCAAAAAATTTTCTTGTTTTAATTTTGCTAATAAATCTTGATGACTACCTTTTTTAGCATTAATAACTGGTGCTAAAATTTCAATATTAGTATTATCTTCTAACGTTTTAATTTTATTAACCATTTCTTTTAAAGTTTGCGTGCTAATTGGACCATGACCCTTATTACAATAAGGAGTTCCAATTCGTGCATAAAGTAAACGCAAATAATCATAAATTTCAGTAACAGTACCAACAGTACTGCGAGGATTATTACTTGTAGTTTTTTGATCAATAGAAATTGCTGGTGCTAAACCATCAATAGCATCAACATCAGGTTTTTCGCTGTTTCCTAAAAATTGACGAGCATAGGCTGAAAGTGATTCAACATATCTTCGTCTTCCTTCTGCATAAATTGTATTAAAAGCTAATGATGATTTACCACTTCCTGAGACACCAGTAATAACTACTAACTTATACTTTGGAATTTTAATATTAACATTTTTTAAATTATGTTCACGTGCACCTTTAACAGTGATATATTTTTGATTATCTGTCATTTATTCCTCCACTTATATGCTCTTTCTAATTAATTATATACTATATAGTTAACTTTAATAGCATTATTGCTAATTAATAGCAAAGAATATCAATTATAATTAGTTTAAAATATTATCTAAATCAATATTTAAAATTTTAAAATTATTTATTGCAAAAGAAAATATATAAAAACTTAAATTACAAAAAAATGAACAATATATATTCAAAAATGAAATACAGTAATTGCTCATTTTATGATAAAATTTAAAAATTAGAATTAATTATTACTAAAAAATGTTATATTCCAATTATTTTTTCTAATAAAAAATCGAACTTCTCCCCACATGTACTTGTGGAGGAAACAATGAAATTGAATGAGTTCAATAATACTTTTCAAACTGAAAAACAATGTCTTGCATATATAGCAAGTTTGAAACAAATCAAATGTAGTAGGTGTTCTAGTTTTAATTTGAATACTTCTAATTTAAGAAGAATGAGATGTTTGAAATGTCATCAAACATTCAGTATTCTCACGGGCACTATATTTTCAAAGTCACAAACACCTTTAATATCTTGGTTTTATCTCATTTTTAGATGAATAAACACCAAACATGGAATTCCATCAACTGATGTTGCAAAAGAATTGGGAGTGACCTTGAAAACAGCTTGAAGAATGGGTCATAAAATCCGAAGTGCCATTGCTAAACAAAAACCTCAATTCATTGTTGAAGGCATAGTGCAAATGGATGAAATGTATCTTTCACATATGGGGTTTAAAAAACAAGGAAGATCCTTGTTGAATAAAACCTTGATTGTTGGTATTTATGAAAAAACAACCAACAATCTGATTGTGAAAGTATTGAAAAACGCAAACAGTAAAAATCTTTTGCAGTTTGCAATAAACCACATTTCTTCAAAGTGTGTTGTACATACTGATTTTTGAAAAGGATATCGCGATTTGAAATCGGTTTTCACTAAGCATGAAACAGTTAACCATCAAGATGGCTATGTTTCAAAAACTGGTGTAAATACCAACCAAATTGAGTCAGTATGAAAACATATACGAAGAACATTTAAAACACATATCAAAGTTGCAAAACATCATATTCATTTATATGCAAAAGAAGCTGCATATAAATTCAATAACATACCTAGTTTTGAAACTGTAATGCTATGTTTTATTTAAAAATGTGGGGAGAAGTTCGTAGATAGGCTTTTCTCAGCATTTATGTGATAAGATTTAAAAATAGTACATAAAGGGAGAAAAGCCTAAAAAATAATTGGAATAATTTTATTTACTTAAATTATATAAATTTATTCATTAACTTTATTTATATTATTTTTTTCTTTCTTTTTTATTAACTTTAACTACTACTATTTTCTCCTTGATATTGTCAAAGTTCAGCAAATATTCCAGCAGCTAAATTATTCTCGGTATTAGAGATGCCTTTTCCAGTATCAGCAGTTGTTTTAGTTCGCAAAAGATCATTATAACTACCTAAGAATGGTACATATTTAGAACCTAATGATCCTGAAGTTCTTTCATTAATAAAAGCTAGTTTTGCTGAAGCAGGAGTGGTTCATACCTGACCATTATTTAAAAATGTATGATTATGCTTTCCAACACTTCCTGATGTTTGTCCTTCTTTATCACTCTGAACTATTGTTAAACCTTTAGCAAAGATCTACTTTTACTCAACCTTCTGGCATTTTTGATCCAACAGGCATTCATTTATATTCACCAGGAATTCATTGTCCTTTACTTTCATCTGATTTTTTATTTTTTTCTTGACAATCTTTTAATTGTTCTTCTAGTTCTTCTCTTTTTTCTTTATATTCTTTTAACTGTGCTTCTAGTTCTTCTCTTTTTTCTTTACATTCTTTTAAATCTTCTTCTAATTTTTTAACTTTATCTTCAAGACCTTGTAATTTTTTATTTTTTTCTCTACATGCTTTTAATTGTTCTTCTAATTCATCAATTTTATCTTCTAGTTCTTTAATTTTTTTTTGATTTATCTAATGATTCTTTTACTGATTTTGCATAAAGACTACTTATTTCTTCTAATTCATTAGCTGTTTCTTGTAATTTTTTATTTAATTTTTCCATTTTTGCTTGACAATCGCTATCATCAACATTAACAGTAGTAACACTTTCTCAACTATCTTCTTCTACTGTCTTATTTTTTTCATTTATCATTTTTAAGTATCCTCCTTTTTATTAAAATTCTCGTATACTATTTTTATTAATAATGAAAATTATTGAAAATATTATTTTGTTTCAATTTTAAATAAGATTTATTTAAAGATAATTTTAAATAAATCTCACTTAAAGTTTACAACTTAAAAAATTACTATACAATAAACTTTCCTAGAAAGCAATTATTAATAAAATTAAATATTAAAAATTATTATTAAAATTGCAAAATTGTAAAGGTAAGTGCAACTAAATTATTTTTCTATTCAAATATTCGATTGGTGAAAGATAATTTAGTATTTTTCTGGGTCTTTGGTTTAAAGACAATATAAATTTATGAACTTCATTTTTATTAGTTTTTGAAAAAATAAATTTTTTAGGAAATTTTTCTCTAATTAAACCATTAGTATTTTCATTAGTACCTCTTTGTCAAGGTGAATATGGATTTGCAAAATAAATTTTCACATCTAACTTTTTTTCAAGTTGTTGTCAATTTGCAAATTCTTTACCACGATCAAAAGTAATAGTTTTAACAATATTTTTAGGAAGAATTGATAAATAATGAATGATATTTTTATTAATAACTTTAGTAGTTTTGTTTTTAACTAACATTGCTAAAGTAAATCGTGATACTCTTTCAACTAAAGTTATTAAACATGATTTACTTTTACCTCTTGATGATACTATAGTATCTCCTTCTCAATGACCAAGAGTTATGCGATCATTAACATTATTATCTCGTTCTTTAATTGATTTACCATTAAATTTACCACAATTTTCTTGAGATCTTCGTTTTTTACCTTTTCTTCTTAAATTTTTACTAGTAACTTTATCAAATAATCCAGAATAAATTCAATTGTAAATTGTTTTAAAGCTGATAGCTCATTGTTTATGAAAATTTTTAATTCTGCCATAAATTTGTTCAGGTGATCAGCCCAATAATAGTTTTTGTTGTATATATTTGACTAAATCTTTATATTTAAACTTATGAAAAATAATATGTGATTTTTTTCTATTTACAGCTTTATTTTGTGCAATTAATGAAAAATAATGATCATTATCTTTATTTCTATTAACTTCTCGAATAATAGTACTAATACTTCGATTAAGATTTTTAGCTATTTCACTAATTTTAACTTTAAATTTCAATTGATTCTCAATATAAATTCTTTCATCTATCCCAATATGTTTATAACTCATATAAAAACTCCTTACTTTTTCTAAACTAAATTTAGCATTATGAAATTTTTATATGAGAATTTTTTGCAATTTTATTTACTTGCACTTACAAGTATAATTCAGCACTAATATGCCATGAGCTGCTATGCTACTATTAATATTTGCTGCTTTAATTTATATTTTATGAAATCAATTGTATGAAGTAACTAATTACTTTATTATTGCTATTAGTTTTTTAAAATTAATTGTTAATTCAGTCATTATCTTTTTAAGGCGCAAACATCCAGACTATCAAAAGATTTTTAATAATTTTTGATTTTATTTTTTCATTATTATTGGTTATTTAGGAGCAATAATTGCTATTGTTGGATCATTTTTAGCAATGTATTATTATGGTACACAAAATAATAATATTTGAGCATTATGAAATTCACTAATTTTAATTGCTGTTATGTTAGCAGGATATCCTGTTTACTATATTAAAAATTATGTAGTTAAAATTGTTAACAATTTTAAAAATCAAAAAAAAATAATCAATCATAAAAAAATAATCTTAGAACCTGTTTAGAATCTTTTAGAAAATAAGGTAAAATTACTATATATTTTAAAATAAGAGGTATATATGCATAAAAATTATCCAAGTCATGTTACTAAAGAACAATTTGAGAACATAAAATCAACTTTAGAAAACAGCAAAAAGAAAACAAAACCAAGAAATTTAGATTTATATGAAGTGTTTTGTGCAGTTTTATATGTATTAAAAAGTGGTTGTCAATGAAGAATGTTACCAAAAAATTTTCCAAAAGAGGCTTTTTAATAATCTGTGTATCTTTGTTTTACAAAGTTACTAATTTAGATTAATTCTGTCTTCAAATTTTATCATAAAATGAGCAATTGCTGTATTTCAATTTTGAATAGGCAATGTTCATTTTTTTGTTATATTTTCAATTGCCAAGTAAAATATTTTGAAAACTGCCATATCATTAGGAAAAACTTTTTTATTTCTGATGATTTTTCGTAATTGACTATTAACAGATTCAATAGCATTTGTAGTATAAATCACTCTTTTGATTTCTACTGGATAACTAATAAAAACCATTAAATTATCTCAATTTTTATATCAAGATTTAGTAATTTGAGGATATTGTTTATTTCATTTACTTTCAAACGATTCTAAAGCTTGCATTGCTTGTTCTTCACTACATGCACTATAAATTGGTTTTAAATCTGCAACTAGACCTTTTCGATGTTTGTATGAAACATATTTTAAACTATTTCTAATTTGATGAACAATGCATAATTGATGTTCTGTTTTAGGATAAACTGATTGTATTGCTTCTGACATGCCTGTTAAATTATCACTACAAGCAATAAGAATATCATTTAAGCCACGATTTTTCATTTCTGTGAAATTAGATAATCAAAACTTAGAACCTTCATTTTCACTAATTCATAATCCTAAAACATCTTTTTTGCCTTCTAAATCAACTCCTAATGCTATATAAACTGATTTGTTAATAATCCGTTTATCTTGTCGTACTTTAACTACTATACAATCAAAATAAACAATAGGATAAATACTTTCTAATGGTCGATTTTGTCATGCTTTAACATCATCAATAACATCATCAGTAATTTGACTAATAACACTTTCACTAATATCAGCACCATGATATAACTCTTGCAACTGCATTCTAATGTCAGATAATGTCATTCCTTTTGCATACAAGGAAAGAACTTGTTGATCAAAACCATCAAATCTTCTTTGCCTTTTAGGAACTATTACAGGAGTAAAATTACTATTGCGATCTCTTGGTACATCAATTTCAATTTTACCTTGTTGAGTTATTAATTTTTTGAACTTGTACCATTACGAGCATTTTCAGTAGTACTATGTTGATTTTTTCATATCCTAAATAATTTTGCATTTCAGAATTCAACATTTTTTCAACTAATCTTTTTGTTAATTCTTTATATAAACCGCCAGGTTTAAAAACTGTTGTTAAATCTTCAGTATTTTCTAGTAATAAATCTACTGCTTTTGATATTGGATCATTATTATTAAAGTTATCTTTTTTAGCCATCTGTAACTCACTCTTTCTAGTCATTTAATTATATTTACTAGAATTAATTAAACATAGTTATTTTTGTAAGTTACACAGATTACTAAACATTTCCTTCCAAAATGACAAACTGTATATTATTATTTCCAAATTTGAAGTAAAAACAATGATAAAGAACCTAGTGTATTGCAATTAATTTTAAAAAAAATTAGTTAAAAAGATTCGTATTAAGAATCATCGAAAAGAAAAAACTAGTTTTTGTATAATTGATTCGCAAAGTGTTAAAAATACAGATACTACTGAAAATAAAGGTTATGATGCTGGTAAAAAGATTTCAGGAATAAAACGTCATATTGCAGTTGATACGCAAGGTTTACCACATGCAATTTACATAACTACAGCAGAAAAAACAGATCGTAATAGTGCTATCATAATGATTAAAAGTGAAAAAGAAAATCTTTCTACAGTTCAAAAAATAATAGTAGATGCTGGCTATACTGGTGAAAAATTTGCTTCTGCAATCAAAACAATCATAAATGCAAATGTTGAAGTTGTAAAACGTAATGAATTACATTCTTTTGTAGTACTACCAAAAAGATGAGTTGTAGAACGAAGCTTTGCATGATTAGAAAAATGCAGAAGATTATGAAAAAATTGTGAAAGAAAACTAAATACTAGTTTACAAATGGTTGTTCTGTCCTTTATTTCAATTTTATTAAAAAGATTCTAAACAGGTTCTTATACCTTATTTACTTTCTTGTGCTAATAAAAAATCGGACTTCTCCCCACATGTACTTGTGGAGGGAATAATGAAACTGAATGAATTCAACAATGCTTTTCAAACTGAACAGCAATGTCTTGCATATATAGCAAATTTAAAAGAAAACAAATGTATTAGGTGTTTTAGTTTTAATTTGAATACTTCTGATTTAAAAAGAATGAGATGTTTAAAATGTAATCAAACATTTAGCATTCTCACAGGCACCATATTTTCAAGGTCACAAACATCTTTAACATCTTGATTTTATCTTATCTTTAGATGAATAAACACCAAACATGGAATTCCATCAACAGATATTGCAAAAGAATTGGGAGTGACTTTGAAAACTGCTTGAAGAATGACTCATAAAATCAGAACACGTATTGCAAAACAAAAACCTCAATTTATTGTTGAAGGTACAGTGCAAATTGATGAAATGTATCTTTCACATATGGGTTTTAAAAAACAAGGAAGATCCTTGGTGAATAAAACCTTGATTGTTGGCATTTATCAAAAAACAACCAATAATTTAATTGTGAAAGTATTGAAAAACGCAAAGAGTAAAAATCTTTTGCAGTTTGCAAAAAAACCACATTTCTTCAAAATGTCTTGTATATACTGATTCTTGAAAAGGATATTGCGATTTTAAATCAGTTTTCACTAAGCATGAAACAGTTAACCATCAAGATGGCTATGTTTCAAAAATTGGTGTAAATACCAACCAAATTGAATCAGTTTGAAAACATATAAGAAGAACATTTAAAACACATATCAAAGTTGCAAAACATCATGTTCATTTATATGCTAAAGAAGCTGCATATAAATTCAACAAGATACCTAGTTTTGAAACTGTAATGCTATGTTTGATTTAAAAATGTGGGGAGAAGTCCGTAGATAGGCTTTTCTCAGCATTTATGTGATAAAATTTAAAAATAGTACATAAAGGGAGAAAAGCCTAAAAAATTTTTAATATGGGCACCATAAAGATAATTAACAATATTCTTATTTTTATTAACAACTCGATGACAAGGAACAATAATTGCTAATAGATTTTTACTTAAAGCCGAACCCACTGCCCTACTTGCTTTTGGATAACCTATTTTTTGCGCTAATTCTTGATAAGTTAAAGTTGTCCCAAATTGAATAGTACAAGTTTTACTCCATACTAATTCTTGAAAAGGAGTTCCTTTTAAAGCTATTGGTAAGTTAAAATCACTTAATTTTTTATCAAAATACATTGCTAGTTGTTTTAAACAATTAACTACCACTATATTACTACTATCCTTAGCAACTTGACGAGTATTAACGAAACTAACTTTTACTACTTGTTCTGCAACTACTATGATTTCAATTAAACCTATTTTAGTAGTTAAATAACCATATTTTTTCATATTTTTTATTACCCCTTTATTTTATTTAAACTATTACTTTCTTTTACAAGTTTTTGTAATATTTTATTATCAAAATTTTGTTTTAACAAATCTGAATTTTCAATAATCTTTTCAATAGATCAATCTCATCACTTTATATTTTGTAATTTTTGAACTTTTTTTTAGAAAAACGATATTTTATAATTTTAGCAGGATTACCACCAACAATAGCATAAGGAGGCACATTTTTTGTAACTACACTTTTAGCTGCAATTACTGCCCCATTACCAATAGTTAGCCCTCTTAAGATTGCCACATCATGACCAATTCAAACATCATTTTCTATCGCTGTTAGTGATTTAATCGGAAATTTATCTAATTTATCTTTTTCTGTAACTTCTGATAAATTTAATGATTTATAAAATAATGGTAAAGGAAATGTTGAAACTACACAATAATTATGATTGCCACCATTCATTATAAATAAAACACCTTGTGCAATTGAACAAAATTTACCAATAATTAATTCATCATTTATCATATTTGGAAAATGATAAATTATATTTTTATTTTCAAAATCAATAGCTGCTTGCTCACCATTAAAATCATGATAATAAGTATAATCACCAATAAAAATTTTAGGTTTAGTAATATAATTTTTTATTAAAAATATTATTGGTATATGAGGATTAATTTTAGTATTTGGACTTATCAAAATACCTTTTTGTGCTTTATCGCTCAACTTATTTTACTCCTTTATTTTTCACTTTCAATACTCAAAATTAAATCACGAAGTGAAGCTGCCTTTTCAAAATTTAAATCTTTAGCTGCTTGTAACATTTCAACTCTTAAATCAGCAATTATCTTTGTTTTAGCAGCTATTTTTGTTTTACCTTTACTTGAATTTAAAATTTTTAAATCAACATCTAATTCTCTAGTACTTACGATTTCACTCAACGGTTTTTTAACAGTAACTGGTACTATATTATGTTTTTTATTATAAGCAAGTTGAATTTCTCTTCTTCTTTGCGTTTCTTCAATTGCTTGTGTCATTGCCTCTGTCTTAATATCTCCATATAGTATAACATGACCATTAACATTTCGTGCTGCGCGACCAATAGTTTGGATTAATGATTTAGTATTACGTAAAAAACCAGATTTATCAGCATCCAAAATACAGATTAATGACACTTCTGGTACGTCTAATCCTTCACGTAATAAATTAATACCAACAATAACATCAAAAACACCTTTTCTTAAATCTAACAAAACTTTAGTACGTTCTAATGTTTTTAATTCATTATGAATATAAGCAACTTTAATTTTTTGTTCTTGTAAAAAATTTGATAATTCTTCTGCCATTCTAATTGTTAAAGTAGTAATAAATACTCTTTCATTATTTTTTGTTCGTAATTTTATTTGATTAATAATATCTTCCATTTGATTTTTAGTTGGTTTAATTTCAATTGTTGGATCTAATAAACCTGTGGGACGAATAATTTGTTGAACTGGTACATTAAAAGGCTCAACTTCATTTTTAATTAATGCTAATTCATAATCAGCAGGAGTTGCTGAAGTATAAATAACTTGCTTTAACTTATTAGAAAATTCATTAAAATTTAAAGGACGATTATCCAAAGCACTAGGTAAACGAAAGCCATATTTTACTAATGTTTCTTTTCTGCTATGATCAGTATTATACATTCCTCTAATTTGCGGTAATGTCATATGAGATTCATCAATAATTGTTAAAAAATCATCTGGAAAAAAATCAATTAAAGTATATGGTGCTGAACCCACTTCTCTATTTTCTAAATGACGAGAATAATTTTCAATACCACTACAAATACCAAATTCTTTTAAGGATTCTAGATCATGTTCTGTTCTTTGTTCTAATCTTTGCGCTTCTACTAACATATTATTTTTTCTTAGTTGTGCTAATGTTATTTTTAACTCTTCAGTAATTTTAATAATTGCCTGATCAACACGATTTTTACTAGTAATATAATTTTGCGCAGGAAAAATTGTAATAAAGGGAAAACGCTCTAAAACATTAGCAGCTAATGTATCAATACGTGCTATTTCTTCAATTTCATCACCAAATAAACTAATTCTTAAATAAAATTGATCATTTCAAGATGGAGCTAACTTTATTAAATCACCTTTTGCACTAAAACTACCCGGTTCTAATGTAATATCATTACGTACATATCCATTTTTAATTAGTCTTAATAATAAATCTTTTCTATTAATTTTTTGTCCTTTTCTCAATTCAAAAAAGTTATCTTTATATGCTGTTGGTTCTTGTTCACCATAAATTGCTGCTACCGATGCCACAACAATAACATCTTTACTAATAGATAAACCATTTAAAGCACTTAATCTTAACATTTCAATTTCTTGATTTTGTTTAGAATTTTTATCAATATAAGTATCGGTTTTTGGTAAATATGCCTCAGGTTGATAAAAATCAAAATATGAGACAAAATATTCAACGCGATTTTCAGGAAAAAAAGTTTTCAATTCTCCATATAATTGCATAGCTAATGTTTTATTATGTACTAAAATTAAAGTTGGTTTTTGCACTTGCGCAATAACATTGGCCATTGTAAAAGTTTTACCCGTGCCAGTGGCTCCCAATAATACTTGGTATTTAATATTATTTTTAATAGCTACTACTAATTTACTAATTGCTTCGGGTTGATCACCTGTTGGTTTATAAGGTGCTTTTAATTTAAACATAACTTTATATTCCTTTAAAACTTCTATATACAATACCATATTATTTTAAATAAAATAATAATAAAACTTTTATATAATTAAAATTATTATAAAACAATATAAATACTATACTTATTTTTTGATTTTTATAAGTATAAAAAATTATAATAAATTTCTTAAAAAATTTAAAGTTTAGTATCAAATAAATCCAATGTTTAAAATTGAGTTATTATCTTTTATATTTTATTTTACTTAAAATATAGTAAAATTTTAGACAGATAATTAAAATAATTTTTATATAAAGTAAAGAAACTAAATAAGGGGGGATGATTATGAAAAAACTATTAACAACAGTAAGTCTTTTAACATTTGCAACAACCACAGGAAACTTAAATTCTATTTTAAGCACCGAAATTAAAACTACAAATATTTTAAATAATGAACCAATAAAATATGATGGTGAAGATAAAATTATTACTAACTATGAATTTCAATATGAACTTGCTATATCGTATATATACATTAATAGTAGTACTTTAGATAGTTGATTTAAACTTTTTTCTTTAAATGACCTTGAAAAATTAAGAGAAAAAATATACTATGATACTTCATCTTTTCCTTATCAAGGTAATGGATGAGAAAAGATTAGCATATATGAATTAACTGAAAAGTTAATAAATAATTTTTCGTCTTTAATTAATATACGTGGATATAATACGTATGGAATTATAGTAACTTATCATGAAGCACCTAAGGAATTATTTTTTTAGCACCACAATTTTCACCAAATACTCACGATAAAAATATAATAGAAAAATATTATAAATTTTTATGACATGATACTTTAAAAATTGCAATAAGTCGATATGAATGACAAAAAATTTTAAATACTAATAAAAATAAAACTGAAATTTTTAATATTATTTCTAGATTTCCCGAATGAGATGCAAGTGGTTGAAAAGGTTATATTTCAAACGAAGATTTATATACTTTATCTGAAAAAATTATTGAGAATTTTAATCAATTAAAAACTAAATTCGAAAATAGTAATACAGGATGAAAAGTAGTCACTAACACTACTGGCTCATGAACAGAACTTGAACAAGAATAAAATATACTTACAAAAAAATAATGAAAAGAAAGAGAGAAAAAATATAATGTTTAAAAAATTTAAAGAAATTTTCAAAAAGAAAAAATGACATTGTGATTATTGTAAAGAAAATTATCCTCTACTTTGTCCAATCAAAGGATTAGAAAAAGATGGAGAAGATTTTGAAAAAAAACCAAAAGATTAATTTTATACTTTAAATAAAAATAGGCAAATGCCTATTTTTATTTTTTTCTGTTTATAAATTGATATAAATTAATAAATTCTTTACTAATTTCAATCATCATTTGTGTTGTTAACAAATGATCTTCAGAATGCATAAACAATACTGAAAAAGGTAATTGATAACCTTTACCTTCTTCAACAATGACGCTCATATGTGATTGCAAAGCTTTAGTAATATTATCATTTGCTTCATCAATCATTTTTAATGCTGTTTCAAATTGTGCTTCCTTAGCGAGAGTAATTGCTTCTATTGCTAAAGATTTTGCTTTTCCAGCAGAAGAAATTATTTCAAGTGAAATTTTTTCAAAATCAATATTACTACTTTTCTCTTTTTCTTTAATGCTCATAGTATTATTTTTTAATTTCTAATAAACTCATTGCTAATTCTAACGTTTCTTTACCTTGAACCATCGCATAAACTGCTGCTGGAATAACATTAAGAGCAGCATTTCCAATAATATTAGTAAAATCA
Source organism: Spiroplasma ixodetis (assembly GCF_027923845.1). GTDB lineage: Bacteria > Bacillota_I > Bacilli_A > Mycoplasmatales > VBWQ01 > Spiroplasma_E > Spiroplasma_E ixodetis_A. The sequence continues at coordinate 385,355 of NZ_AP026933.1, read as the reverse complement.
TTTTTCATATAACTTACTTGTGGTCCTAATAAAACAACATCCCATTTTTCACCTTTAGCAAAAGATGATTTTGCTTCAGTAGCACCTAATGCTTTCACTTCATAATCTAAATTTAACTCTTTAATATACTCTTTCATATTTGCTTCTAGTCTTAAAGTGCTCATACCAGCTGAACACGTAAGTAATATCTTTATCATCTATTTTCCTCCTAATAAACAAAATCAAATATACATAACTAAGAATATTATACATTGATATTTTTAAAGGCTTTTCTCCCTTTATGTACTATTTTAATTTTATCACATAAATGCTGAGAAAAGCCTATCTACGGACTTCTCCCCACATTTTTAAATCAAACATAGAATTACAGTTTCAAAACTAGGTATCTTGTTGAATTTATATGCAGCTTCTTTAGCATATAAATGAACATGATGTTTTGCAACTTTGATATGTGTTTTAAATGTTCTTCTTATATGTTTTCAAACTGATTCAATTTGGTTGGTATTTACACCAATTTTTGAAACATAGCCATCTTGATGGTTAATTGTTTCATGCTTAGTGAAAACTGATTTAAAATCGCAATATCCTTTTCAAGAATCAGTATATACAAGACATTTTGAAGAAATTTGGTTTTTTGCAAACTGCAAAAGATTTTTACTCTTTGCGTTTTTCAATACTTTCACAATTAAATTATTGGTTGTTTTTTGATAAATGCCAACAATCAAGGTTTTATTCACCAAGGATCTTCCTTGTTTTTTAAAACCCATATGTGAAAGATACATTTCATCAATTTGCACTGTACCTTCAACAATAAATTGAGGTTTTTGTTTTGCAATACGTGTTCTGATTTTATGATTCATTCTTCAAGCAGTTTTCAAAGTCACTCCCAATTCTTTTGCAATATCTGTTGATGGAATTCCATGTTTGGTGTTTATTCATCTAAAGATAAGAACCTGTTTAGAATCTTTTAGAAAATAAGGTAAAATTACTATATATTTTAAAATAAGAGGTATATATGCATAAAAATTATCCAAGTCATGTTACTAAAGAACAATTTGAGAACATAAAATCAACTTTAGAAAACAGCAAAAAGAAAACAAAACCAAGAAATTTAGATTTATATGAAGTGTTTTGTGCAGTTTTATATGTATTAAAAAGTGGTTGTCAATGAAGAATGTTACCAAAAAATTTTCCAAAATGACAAACTGTATATTATTATTTCCAAATTTGAAGTAAAAACAATGATAAAGAACCTAGTGTATTGCAATTAATTTTAAAAAAAATTAGTTAAAAAGATTCGTATTAAGAATCATCGAAAAGAAAAAACTAGTTTTTGTATAATTGATTCGCAAAGTGTTAAAAATACAGATACTACTGAAAATAAAGGTTATGATGCTGGTAAAAAGATTTCAGGAATAAAACGTCATATTGCAGTTGATACGCAAGGTTTACCACATGCAATTTACATAACTACAGCAGAAAAAACAGATCGTAATAGTGCTATCATAATGATTAAAAGTGAAAAAGAAAATCTTTCTACAGTTCAAAAAATAATAGTAGATGCTGGCTATACTGGTGAAAAATTTGCTTCTGCAATCAAAACAATCATAAATGCAAATGTTGAAGTTGTAAAACGTAATGAATTACATTCTTTTGTAGTACTACCAAAAAGATGAGTTGTAGAACGAAGCTTTGCATGATTAGAAAAATGCAGAAGATTATGAAAAAATTGTGAAAGAAAACTAAATACTAGTTTACAAATGGTTGTTCTGTCCTTTATTTCAATTTTATTAAAAAGATTCTAAACAGGTTCTAAACTAAATTTAGCATTATGAAATTTTTATATGAGAATTTTTTGCAATTTTATTTACTTGCACTTACAAGTATAATTCAGCCAATAATAAGTAATCTAAATTAGAAACTAAACAATTTACAAAAGAAAATTTAGCAAACAATAAAGTAAAAAACGAAAAAATAAACTTTGATATAGAAACCAATAAGGAATTATTACAAGAAAATAACAAAATTAATAATCAAAAATTAGAAAATAATGAAACAAAAATTAAAGAGCAAAACAAAATTATTAATCAAAATGAAAAACAAAATAACAATCAAGAAAAAACAAAATTTTTTCTTCCTGAACAAACTATAATTAATCAAAAATATATTTTACCAACATTAAAATTAACTAAAAAATCAGATAATCTAATAAAAAAGCAAGAAGAAAATGAAAAATATGCTTTAGAAAATAAAGAAAAAATTAATCAGTTATTTAAAGAATTTTCTGTTCAAGGAAAAGTAAATGATTTTACTATTGGTACAACAGTAACAAAATACGAGGTTTCAATCACTTCAGGAATGAAAATTAACAAAATTACTAACTTAGAACCTGTTTAGAATCTTTTAGAACCTGTTTAGAATCTTTTAGAAAATAAGGTAAAATTACTATATATTTTAAAATAAGAGGTATATATGCATAAAAATTATCCAAGTCATGTTACTAAAGAACAATTTGAGAACATAAAATCAACTTTAGAAAACAGCAAAAAGAAAACAAAACCAAGAAATTTAGATTTATATGAAGTGTTTTGTGCAGTTTTATATGTATTAAAAAGTGGTTGTCAATGAAGAATGTTACCAAAAAATTTTCCAAAATGACAAACTGTATATTATTATTTCCAAATTTGAAGTAAAAACAATGATAAAGAACCTAGTGTATTGCAATTAATTTTAAAAAAATTAGTTAAAAAGATTCGTATTAAGAATCATCGAAAAGAAAAAACTAGTTTTTGTATAATTGATTCGCAAAGTGTTAAAAATACAGATACTACTGAAAATAAAGGTTATGATGCTGGTAAAAAGATTTCAGGAATAAAACGTCATATTGCAGTTGATACGCAAGGTTTACCACATGCAATTTACATAACTACAGCAGAAAAAACAGATCGTAATAGTGCTATCATAATGATTAAAAGTGAAAAAGAAAATCTTTCTACAGTTCAAAAAATAATAGTAGATGCTGGCTATACTGGTGAAAAATTTGCTTCTGCAATCAAAACAATCATAAATGCAAATGTTGAAGTTGTAAAACGTAATGAATTACATTCTTTTGTAGTACTACCAAAAAGATGAGTTGTAGAACGAAGCTTTGCATGATTAGAAAAATGCAGAAGATTATGAAAAAATTGTGAAAGAAAACTAAATACTAGTTTACAAATGGTTGTTCTGTCCTTTATTTCAATTTTATTAAAAAGATTCTAAACAGGTTCTTAGAAGAAGAACTAAAACTAGTTTTAGCAAATAATAATATTAGAATCGAAGCACCAATAGCTGGTAAATCAATGATTGGAATTGAAGTTAGTAATAAAAATATTGTTCCAATTAATATGCAAGAACAATTTGAAAATATAAGCGAAAAATATAAAAATAAAAAATTATTAATTAGTATTGGTAGAAATACTACTGGTGATTACATGTTGCATCCATTAAAGAAATGCCCCACTTATTAATTGCTGGTAATACTGGTTCAGGAAAATCCGTTTTTATTAATGATTTACTAATTTCTTTGCTCTTACAATACAAACCTCATGAAATAAAACTAATATTAATCGATCCTAAATGAGTAGAATTAGCAATTTATAATGATATCCCACATTTAATTATTCCAGTAATTAATGAAGCAAACAAAACACCAGCAGCATTACAAGTAGTAATTTTAGAAATGATGCGTCGATACCAACTATTTGCAAAAAATGGAAATCGTGATATTGAAAGTTATAATAAAAAAATAAGTCAAGAAATTGATAAATTACCTTATTATATTATTGTTATTGATGAATTAGCAGATTTAATGGTACAAGCAAGCAAGCAAGTTGAAGAAGGAATCATGCGAATTACACAAATGGGTCGAGCGGCAGGAATTCATTTAGTAATAGCAACACAAAGACCATCAGTAGATGTAATTACTGGCGTAATTAAAAATAATACGGACTTCTCCCCACATGTACTTGTGGAGGGAATAATGAAACTGAATGAATTCAACAATGCTTTTCAAACTGAACAGCAATGTCTTGCATATATAGCAAATTTGAAAGAAAACAAATGTATTAGGTGTTTTAATTTTAATTTGAATACTTCTGATTTAAAAAGAATGAGATGTTTAAAATGTAATCAAACATTTAGCATTCTCACAGGCACCATATTTTCAAGGTCACAAACATCTTTAACATCTTGGTTTTATCTTATCTTTAGATGAATAAACACCAAACATGGAATTCCATCAACAGATATTGCAAAAGAATTGGGAGTGACTTTGAAAACTGCTTGAAGAATGACTCATAAAATCAGAACACGTATTGCAAAACAAAAACCTCAATTTATTGTTGAAGGTACAGTGCAAATTGATGAAATGTATCTTTCACATATGGGTTTTAAAAAACAAGGAAGATCCTTGGTGAATAAAACCTTGATTGTTGGCATTTATCAAAAAACAACCAATAATTTAATTGTGAAAGTATTGAAAAACGCAAAGAGTAAAAATCTTTTGCAGTTTGCAAAAAACCACATTTCTTCAAAATGTCTTGTATATACTGATTCTTGAAAAGGATATTGCGATTTTAAATCAGTTTTCACTAAGCATGAAACAGTTAACCATCAAGATGGCTATGTTTCAAAAATTGGTGTAAATACCAACCAAATTGAATCAGTTTGAAAACATATAAGAAGAACATTTAAAACACATATCAAAGTTGCAAAACATCGAGGCTTTTTAATAATCTGTGTATCTTTGTTTTACAAAGTTACTAATTTAGATTAATTCTGTCTTCAAATTTTATCATAAAATGAGCAATTGCTGTATTTCAATTTTGAATAGGCAATGTTCATTTTTTTGTTATATTTTCAATTGCCAAGTAAAATATTTTGAAAACTGCCATATCATTAGGAAAAACTTTTTTATTTCTGATGATTTTTCGTAATTGACTATTAACAGATTCAATAGCATTTGTAGTATAAATCACTCTTTTGATTTCTACTGGATAACTAATAAAAACCATTAAATTATCTCAATTTTTATATCAAGATTTAGTAATTTGAGGATATTGTTTATTTCATTTACTTTCAAACGATTCTAAAGCTTGCATTGCTTGTTCTTCACTACATGCACTATAAATTGGTTTTAAATCTGCAACTAGACCTTTTCGATGTTTGTATGAAACATATTTTAAACTATTTCTAATTTGATGAACAATGCATAATTGATGTTCTGTTTTAGAACCTGTTTAGAATCTTTTAGAAAATAAGGTAAAATTACTATATATTTTAAAATAAGAGGTATATATGCATAAAAATTATCCAAGTCATGTTACTAAAGAACAATTTGAGAACATAAAATCAACTTTAGAAAACAGCAAAAAGAAAACAAAACCAAGAAATTTAGATTTATATGAAGTGTTTTGTGCAGTTTTATATGTATTAAAAAGTGGTTGTCAATGAAGAATGTTACCAAAAAATTTTCCAAAATGACAAACTGTATATTATTATTTCCAAATTTGAAGTAAAAACAATGATAAAGAACCTAGTGTATTGCAATTAATTTTAAAAAAATTAGTTAAAAAGATTCGTATTAAGAATCATCGAAAAGAAAAAACTAGTTTTTGTATAATTGATTTGCAAAGTGTTAAAAATACAGATACTACTGAAAATAAAGGTTATGATGCTGGTAAAAAGATTTCAGGAATAAAACGTCATATTGCAGTTGATACGCAAGGTTTACCACATGCAATTTACATAACTACAGCAGAAAAAACAGATCGTAATAGTGCTATCATAATGATTAAAAGTGAAAAAGAAAATCTTTCTACAGTTCAAAAAATAATAGTAGATGCTGGCTATACTGGTGAAAAATTTGCTTCTGCAATCAAAACAATCATAAATGCAAATGTTGAAGTTGTAAAACGTAATGAATTACATTCTTTTGTAGTACTACCAAAAAGATGAGTTGTAGAACGAAGCTTTGCATGATTAGAAAAATGCAGAAGATTATGAAAAAATTGTGAAAGAAAACTAAATACTAGTTTACAAATGGTTGTTCTGTCCTTTATTTCAATTTTATTAAAAAGATTCTAAACAGGTTCTTAGGATAAACTGATTGTATTGCTTCTGACATGCCTGTTAAATTATCACTACAAGCAATAAGAATATCATTTAAGCCACGATTTTTCATTTCTGTGAAATTAGATAATCAAAACTTAGAACCTTCATTTTCACTAATTCATAATCCTAAAACATCTTTTTTGCCTTCTAAATCAACTCCTAATGCTATATAAACTGATTTGTTAATAATCCGTTTATCTTGTCGTACTTTAACTACTATACAATCAAAATAAACAATAGGATAAATACTTTCTAATGGTCGATTTTGTCATGCTTTAACATCATCAATAACATCATCAGTAATTTGACTAATAACACTTTCACTAATATCAGCACCATGATATAACTCTTGCAACTGCATTCTAATGTCAGATAATGTCATTCCTTTTGCATACAAGGAAAGAACTTGTTGATCAAAACCATCAAATCTTCTTTGCCTTTTAGGAACTATTACAGGAGTAAAATTACTATTGCGATCTCTTGGTACATCAATTTCAATTTTACCTTGTTGAGTTATTAATTTTTTTGAACTTGTACCATTACGAGCATTTTCAGTAGTACTATGTTGATTTTTTTCATATCCTAAATAATTTTGCATTTCAGAATTCAACATTTTTTCAACTAATCTTTTTGTTAATTCTTTATATAAACCGCCAGGTTTAAAAACTGTTGTTAAATCTTCAGTATTTTCTAGTAATAAATCTACTGCTTTTGATATTGGATCATTATTATTAAAGTTATCTTTTTTAGCCATCTGTAACTCACTCTTTCTAGTCATTTAATTATATTTACTAGAATTAATTAAACATAGTTATTTTTGTAAGTTACACAGATTACTAAACATTTCTAAAACATCATGTTCATTTATATGCTAAAGAAGCTGCATATAAATTCAACAAGATACCTAGTTTTGAAACTGTAATTCTATGTTTGATTTAAAAATGTGGGGAGAAGTCCGTAGATAGGCTTTTCTCAGCATTTATGTGATAAAATTAAAATAGTACATAAAGGGAGAAAAGCCAAATAATATTCCAGCAAGAATTGCTTTTAAAGTTGCATCTTGAATTGATTCAAAAACAATCCTTGATACTGCTGGAGCAGAAAAATTATTAGGTAAAGGCGATATGTTATTTTTAGCTCCAGGACAAAATAATATCAATCGCTTACAAGCACCATGAATTAGTAATGAAGATGTTTCGGAATTAATAAAGTTTATTAAAGAACAATCTTCGGTTAAACATGATAATAATTTTATTGAAAAAATAAAAGAAATTAAAGATTCAAAAAAATAAAATAAGTTTTCTGTTAATTAACAGAAAACTTATTTTCATATTCCAAATGTAAAATAATTATTTTATTATTGAGGTAATTTTATATCTTCATAAATGGGAAATTTATTTAAAAGTATATCAACTTTTTTTCTTAATTCATGTAAACCATCATCATTAATACCCTTAGGTAATTTTCAAGCACTAATAATAATCTTTCCTAATTCAATAAACTGTTCTTCTTTAAAACCTCTCGTTGTCATTGCTGGACTACCAAAACGAACACCACTAGTAATAACAGCTGGTAAAGGATCAAAGGGAACGCCATTCTTATTAGCAACAATATTAATCTTTTCTAAAATATCAACAGCTTCTTTACCATTTAAACCGTTAATGTTAGTAACATTAACAGTTAATAAATGATTATCAGTTCCACCCGCCACTACATGAAATTTTGCATCAAGAAAAGTTTTTGCTAATGCTTGCGCATTCTTAATTACTTGCATTTGATAAGTTTTAAATTCTGGTGTTAATGCTTCATAAAAAGCTTGTGCTTTTGCTGCAATAATATGTTCCAATGGTCCACCTTGATTACCAGGAAATACCGCACTATCAATTTTCTTTTTTAATTCTTCAGTGCAAAGAATAGCACCACCACGTGGTCCTCTTAATGTTTTATGAGTTGTTGTTGTTGTAATATCAGCATAACAAATAGGATTTTGATGTAATCCAGCAGCAATTAATCCAGCAATATGCGCCATATCAACCATTAAATATGCTCCAACAGTATCAACAATTTTACGAAACTTTGATCAATCAATAAGTCTTGAATAAGCACTAGCTCCTGCTACAATAATTTTTGGTTTACATTCTTTAGCAATTTTTAAAATTTCATCATAATCTAAATATTCATCCTTTTTACTTACACCATAATTAACACCGTGATAAATTTTACCAGAAAAATTAATTTTATAACCATGAGTTAAATGACCACCGGCATCAAGTTGCATACCAAGAATAGTATCACCTGGACGTAATATAGCAGCATATGCTTCAGCATTAGCTTGACTACCAGAATGAGGTTGTACATTAGCATGAAAATTACCTTTTTTACATTGACCTGGTTTATGACTACAATTAAATAATTGTTTAAAACGCTCTATTGCCAAATTTTCAATTTTATCAACATTTTCGCAACCATTATAATATCTTCTGCCCGGATAACCTTCTGCATACTTATTAGTTAATATTGTTCCAGCGAGTGTAAGTACAGCTGGTGACACATAGTTTTCTGAAGCTATTAATTCAATATGATTTTGTTGACGTTGTCATTCATCTTTCACAATTTTTTTTAATTCTGGGTCAAGACCTTTATTAAAAGATTTATCCATTTTTAAACATCCTCTCTTTAATAATTTAATAGTAAAATTATTTTAGTTTTGCAACTCTTAATTGATGTCTTTTTTCATCACTTGTTTTAGTATTTAAAAATAATTTCACAAGTTCTACTGCTTTATAATCAGAAATAATTCTAGCACCTAGTGCTAAAACATTAGCGTCATTATGAAGTCTTGCCAATCTTACTGTTTCTTCCTCATAGCAAAGAGCACAACGAACACCATTAATACGATTGGTAGCAATGCTAATACCAATACCAGTACCACAAATTACAATACCAAAATCTGCTTTTTTACTAACAATAGCATTTGCAACATTAAAACCAAAATTAGGATAATCAACAGGTTCACTGCTATTTGTTCCTAAATCTAAAATTTGATAGCCTTCTGTATGTAAAAATTTAATAATTGGTTGTTTAAATTCATAAGCGGTATGATCATTACCAATAGCAATTACTAAACCATTAGTTTTCAACTTTATCACTTCCTTAGTTTAAATATTAGTTTTATTATACCTATTAATTTTAAAATTAATATATTTTCTTTTTAAAATAATTTTTATTACAAAAAGAAAAATATTTTTTTCCTATAATAATCAATTTTAATCATTATTGCTATTAATAAATATGTTAAAATACTGCTAAAAGAAAGGTGAGATTCTTATTATGAAAATTAAAAAAATGATCGGAAATAAGTATGCATTAATTATTGAAAAAGATGAAATGATTATTAAAACTTTAGAGCAATTTGCTATTAAAGAAAACATAGGAATGGCACAATTCCAAATGATTGGTGCTATTACTAATGTCACTTTAGGCTACATTCCTAAAAAAAGTACTGATTATATAAAAAAAACTTTTCTTGAACAATATGAATTGTTATCAACAATTGGAACAATCATTTGAGATGAAAAAGATAGAAATAAACCAATTATTCATTGTCATACTACTTTTGGTGATGATAATTTTAACGTAATTGGTGGTCATATGTTAGACGCGAAAGTTGCTATTAAGGCCGAAGTAATAATTGATATTTTAAGTAATGAAAAAATATCACAAGTTATTGATAATAAAAGTAATTTTCATATTTGAAATTTATCTTAATTTAAGGAAAATTATTTAAAAATGGTCATATTAGTAATAATATGACCATTTTTTTAAGATTTTCCTAATGAACCAAATTCTGTTAATAATTCTTTAGCTTTAAGTTTAATTGCTTCCATTCCTGGCTTAAAAATTTTTCTAGGATCAAACCCTTTATCTTCATTAAGTTTTCCTTCCGTAACATATTTTTCAATAGCTGCGGCGAATACTTCTTGTAATTCAGTATTAACATTAATTTTACTAATTCCTAAATTAATAGCTTTTTTAACCTGATCTTTTGGAATTCCAGAACCACCATGTAATACCATTGGCTTATTTGAAGCTACTGATAAATTTTTTAACACATCAAAATTTAAACCATCTCAATTTTTAGGATACTTTCCATGAATATTATTTATTCCGGCTGCTAAAAAGTCAATTCCTAAAGCTGCTAATGATTTACAATCTTCCTCACTAGCAATCTCACCACTACCAATAACTCCATCTTCTTCACCACCAATAGTACCTGCTTCTGCTTCAACAGATGCATTTTTTTTCTTAGCATAAGTAACTACTTCTTTGGTACCTTTTATATTTTCATTAAAATCTAAATGAGAACCATCAAACATAACTGAACTAAAACCAGCATCTAATGCTTTCTTACAAGAATCTATTGATTGACCATGATCTAAATGTAATGCCACTGGAATAGTAATATTTAAATCATTCAATAACGCTAAAGTCATACTAACAACTGTGTTAAATCCACCCATATATTTAATAGCACCTTCTGAAACACCTAAAATAACAGATGATTTAGTTTCTTGTGCAACTTCAAGAATAGATCTTGTTCATTCTAAATTATTAATATTAAAGTGAGCAACGGCATATTTACCTGCTTTTGCTTTATCAATCATATTTTTTGCACTAACAAATTTATTCATTTCTTTTCCTTCTTTCTTAAAATATTATAACCTTATATTATATATTTTCATAAAAAATCTAGTTGCATATCTAGTTGAATATATATTTTGAGAATATACAATTCATAAAAATTATAACAATTTTAAAATTAAATTTTCTTACTTAATCATTATTTTTTAATAATACTTTTAATTAATCCTAAAAATAAAGGATTTGGTTTATTAATTCTTGATGTGAATTCAGGATGAAACTGACTTGCAATAAAGAATGGATGTACTTCTTTTGGCAACTCAATCACTTCTACCAAATCTTCTTTATTATATATACCACTAAAAATTAATCCATTTTTTGCAAGTAATGTTTTATAACTATTATTAAATTCATAACGATGACGATGACGTTCAATAATAATAGTTTGTTTATAAAGAGATTTTGCTAATGAATCATTAATTAAAGTGGTTGGATAATTACCCAATCTTAAAGTTCCCCCAATTTGATCATTTTTATTTTTACCACGTAATAAATCAAAAATAGGATTTTTAGTTTTTTCATTAAATTCAGTAGAATTAGCATCTTGTAAATTACATACATTACGAGCATATTCAATACAAGCTAACTGCATACCTAAACATAATCCCAAGAAAGGAACTTTATTAATTCGAGTATAATTAATTGCATTGATTTTGCCTTCAACACCACGATTACCAAAGCCACCAGGAACAATTATTGCTTGGAAAGGGGAAAGCATAGAATTAATGTTTTTACTATCTAAACTTTCGGCGTTAATAATTTTATAATTAACTTTAGTATTAAGACTATAACCTGCAATTTTCAATGATTCAATTACTGATAAGTAAGCATCACTTAAATTCGAATACTTTGCCACAATACCAACAGTAACTTCTTGATTAATATTATCTAACTTTTTAACAATTGCATGTCATTCTGACATATCTGGTTTAGTTTTATTTAACTTTAATAATTCTGAAACTACTTCATCAATTTTTTGTTGTTCTAAAGATAATGGCACTTTATAAATATTATCACAATCAGGAATTGCTAAAACATGACTGCGTTTAATATTACAAAATAAAGATAATTTATCAAAAATATGATCAGGTGGCATAGTTTCACTACGACAAACCAAAATATCAGGTTGAATACCTAATGATAATATTTCTTTTACTGAATGTTGACTGGGTTTCGTTTTAAATTCACCAACCGAATGTAAATAAGGAATTAATGTAGTGTGAATAACAATAACATTTTCATGACCTTTTTCGTTTTTAACTTGTCTAATGGCTTCAATAAAAGCTAATGATTCAATATCACCAACTGTTCCACCAATTTCGGTAATAATAACATCAGCCTTACTATTAATTGCGGAATTAAAAATATGTTTTTTAATTTCATCAGTAACATGAGGTACAACTTGTACAGTTTTCCCTTCATAAAAACCATCACGTTCCTTTTTTAAAACAGTTTGGTATACTTTTCCGGCAGTAATATTGGAATCTCTAGTCAGATTTTCATCAATAAAACGTTCATAATGACCTAAATCTAAATCAGTTTCAGCACCATCACTAGTTACATATACTTCACCGTGTTGATAAGGACTCATAGTACCTGGGTCAACATTAATATAAGGGTCAAATTTTTGCATAAAAATCTTAATATTTTTTTGCTTTAATATACGCCCAAGCGATGCTGCTGTAATTCCTTTACCTAAAGATGATACAACACCACCAGTAATAAATATATACTTTGAATTCATTAGTTTTCTCCTAAATATTAATTAATAATATCATTATTATTCATCATCATAACTATCTTCTAATGGTTTAATACTAATGGTATCTAAATCATCATCTTCATCTTCTACGTCTTCACTTAAATCTATAGTTTCATCATTATCTGTAACTGTTTCAGTACTATCAATTTCGTCTTTTGTATTACTTGGAATTTCTACTCTTGTCATATGTTCTTTAATTTCCTCTAATGAGACTTCATTACGTGGATATCAAAGTTTATCATTTTTTAAGAAAAAATTGGTATTTAAAATAATTCCAGTATAAAGTTCACCAGCAATTTTTTCTTCATCTTCTTTAGAAATATTACATTGTTTTTTAACATGTGTTCAAATTTCATTAAAACTGCTTTTTTTTCTTTTTGCATAAAAAACTATATGCTACTTCTACTAATGTTTGTTTGTTTTGCATTTCTTAATCACCTTCTAAATTGTATATTATAAATAATAAAAAATATATTTTTTTACATCTTTTTAGGCGCATCCACACCAATTAAATTTAAAGCATTGGCCATTATTTGTTTTATTGCTAAAACTAATGTTAATCGTTGAATTGTTAATTGTTGATCTTCACTAATAACTTTATGTTTATTATAATAAGAATGAAATAACTTAGCTAATTTCTGAATATAATTTGTAAGTAAATGCGGTTGATGCTGTTTTTCAATTTTTTGCAAAATAATTATATATTCATCTAATGTAATCAATAATTCTTTTTCCTTTTGTTCTGTTAATAAATTAATACTATTTGCAATTTCAAATTTTGGATAATTCTCTATAATTTGATTTATACGTGCATGAACATATTGTGCATAATAAACAGGATTTTCGTTAGATTGTTGTTTAGCAAGTGCTAAATCAATATCAAGATGTGATTCAACTGATCTTGATACTAAAAAATAACGTAAAGCATCCTTTCCAATTAAATCTATCATATGTCTTAAAGTTATTGATGTTCCTGCTCTTTTTGACATTTTTTGTTCTTTGCCATTATCAATAACCTTTACCATTTGTATACATAAAATATCAAGTTTAGTGGCATCATTATTAAGCATATATAATCCTGCTTTAATTCGTGGAATATAGCCATAATGATCTGCTCCTCAAATATTAATTAACACATCACTACGTTGAAATTTAATATGATGATAAGCTAAGTCAGGAAGCATATATGTATAAGTTTTGTCTTTCTTAACAATTACACGATCTTTATCATCTTCAAATAAAGTAGTTTTTAAAAAAATAGCACCATCAAGTTGATAAGTATTGCCTTGCATTTCAAATTGTTTGATTAAATTAGAAATAATATTTTCTTTATATAAAAATGATTCAGAAAATCAAATATTAATTTTAACTTTAAATTTTTTTAAATCTTTTTTAATTTCTGAAAGCATATAATTAATACCAAATTCTTTAAAAATTAAAGAAGAGGTTTCATCAAAAGGTTTATTTGCAAATTTATTACCATTTAATTTCAAAAATGATTGTGCAGCAGTTAAAATTTCAGAACCACGATAACTTTCTTTTGGTAATTCAACAGCATTGCCACAAAGATTTTGATAATTTATGAAAATTGAATTGGCCAAAACATTAATTTGATTACCAGCATCATTAATATAGTATTCTCTAACTATATTATATCCTCTATGTTCTAATATATTAGCTAAACTATCACCAATAGCCGCATTTCTTGCATGTCCTAAATGTAAAAGTCCGGTTGGATTGGCACTAATAAATTCAATATTATAAGTAATATTTTTTTTATTAGATTGACCATATAATGATTTCTCATTAATAATTTTCATTAATAACAAACTAAATACTTCAACATTAATATTAATATTAATAAAACCAGGGGTAATATAATCAATTTTTTTAATTAATGGGTGTTTCTGATGAATATTTTTAACTATAATTTCAGCAATGTCTAATGGTTTTTGTTTATATTTTTTTGCTAATATCATTGCTATTGATGTAGAATAATCACCTAAGTCATTATTTTTATTAATTTCAATAATAACTTGATTCAATTCTATTTCATAATTTGCAAATGCTACTGCATCAAGAATAATAGTAGTGAGTTCATTAATAACATAACTGTCCACAGTTCAGACCCCTTTCAATATCTAAAATATTATACTCATAAATTTAATTTATATCATATAAAAAAATAAAAATAAATACTTTTTTATAAAAGTTGCTCAATTGTATCATTAACATACTGTATAAATCCAATTCTGATTAAAAATTCCAAAATAGCAACATCATTGTAATTTAAATCAATTAATTCTTGATAGTTACCAAAAATTTGATTATCCAGTACATTTCTTAATTTATCATTAATTTTTTTTGGATCATCTTCGATCTTAATTCCTGAAACTTTAACTAATTCTAAATCAATTTTTTTTTGCATTTTAACTTTAGTATTATCATCTTTATATAATTCTATTAATTTTAAATATAATTCTTGTAATAAACTTAAAGCCTTGACAAAATTACTTAGTAATTCTTGTTCATTAACAATATACGAATTTAAATTATGAAAATAATTATGATTTATCTCAGCTTCATATCTTGCTGCTTGACCACCAGGATTAATTTGTTCAAAATAACGCAAACGTTCTCTTAAATTTAATAATATTTTACTCATTTCCTCACTTTCAACTCTTGTAGTACTAATTAATTTAATCAATCGTATTAAATTATGAAAATTAAATTTTTTCTTACTAGCTGAAGGTTCAACTTGAATATATTTTCTTAAACAATGCTTTAGTTTTAATTCTAACGATTGATATACTGAAAAAAGAGTAATATGAAAATTATCATATCCAATCCCTTTTTTAATATTTAAAATAGCGTTAACTGCATACATATTAGCGCGATCATTATCATTACCCAAAACATTAGTTAAATGCAAAGTTCTTGGAAACTTATTAATCATTGTAAGTAGTGTTTCTTTAAATTTAATTTTTAACGTATTATCTTTAAATTTAATTTGATTTATTTTAACTGATTTTAAATCATTATATTCATTACCTATTATAAGGTAGGCAAAAATAGAAAAATAAACTATTACTTTTTCTTTAAAATTTATTCAAGTAAAATTTAAAGTTTTAATAGCATTTTCAATTTTTTCTTTATTAATTAATACGCCCAATATCACTATTACTTCTTGCGTTGCTAAGTGATACTCATGTGAATTTAAGTAAAAATCTCCTGGCGTTAAATCTAAAATATTTGGATACTCAAAAACTTTATTAATTGATTTTAAAATTTTCATAATTACCTCATTTTATAACAGTTTTAAATTTCTATTTCTTTTTTAAAAAATAAATTGTATTTGGTGCTTTAATTGGATCTTGCAAAATTTGTGAGATTTTTTCTAAAGTAATATACTCTTCGTTTTTTGTTTTAATAATAATTGGATCTTTTTTAAAATAATAAAGTACATTTTTTAAATCTTGTTTAACCCCAATAACATTAGTGTTATTTTGACTTGTTAATAACAACAATTCATTTTCTCAGTTAAAACAAAATAAAATTACTTTTGATATTTTTACTAACTCATTATCGTTTTCAAAATTAATAATATCTTGCATTAACTTAATTAAAGTAGCATCTGTTCAATTTAAATATGTTTGTATTTCAACGCTTTTTCCCTCAAAAATAGCAATAAAATCATGAATATTGACTTTAAATGAATAAGTTTTATCAAAATATAATTCAGTTATTCTTGAAAATAATTTTTGTAAATTAAGATCAAAAAGAATTCCACTTTTATGATAATAAACTTGAGAATACATATGGAACCTTATGATTAAATAATTTTCAATAGCAGAAATTGCCTTGTATGAAAAAACTAAACCCTCTTTAATATCAATTATCATATTTGTAATAATTCAATCAATATCAATACTTCCATAACCAACTCCTGTAAAATATCCATCACGCATTAAATAATCAATACGATCACAATCTAATTGCGATGATACCAATTGAATTTGATATTTAGGATAATTTTTATAATCCTTCTTAAGGATACCAATAATAGCATTAATATTAATATTAAATTGTTTTAAAATCATGTTAATTTCAGTATTATTATCATTAATAATAGCACAAGTATAATCTTCATGAGTAAAATTTTCTTTTTTATTAACATTAAGGTTTATGATTTTTTCAAAAGTGTGTGAAAAAGGACCGTGTCCTAAATCATGTAATAAACCAGCAATTTTAATGTTTATTTTTTCCTCTTTAGTTAATAAAGAAGAACCTTCAACTTCACTAAGAACACGATTTAATATATGATAAACACCGATACTATGAACATATCTAGTATGAGTTGCATTAGGAAAAGCAATTTGGACACCACCAAGTTGATTAATTCATCTTAATCTTTGAAATTCTTTACAAGATATTAACGCCTGAATAACGGGTTCGCTGATATTAATATTTTTGTGTATAGCGTCACGAATAAAAGTTACTTTATAATTATTGCTTGACATAAATTTTAACCTCTCATTAATATCTTATAAATTTTAGGTATTATTAATTTTTTATTTTAATAGTAACATAATATAAAATTTTTCTTCTATTTTAATAATTATTTTGAGTAAAAAGAACAATTTTATAATTTTTATTTATAACAAAAGTAAATATTATATTTTCTATATAAGTAATAATAATTATTTTTCTTTAATATTTAAAATTTAATTTCACATTATTAATAATGGTATCATAACCTAATAGTTTAATGGTGCTAACTAAATCAGGTCCATTCATTTGTCCTGTCGTAATAATTCTAATTGGCATAAATAATAATTTGCCGTTAACATTAGTTTCTTTTTTAACTTCATTAATAATGTTTTTAACATTATCACTAGTTCAATTTTTACAATCAATAATCTTTTTAATAAATGTTGTACAAACTAAGTTACATTCATTATCATTCAAAAAAGTCTTTGCTTCTATATCTACCTTAAAATTATTTTTAAAAAATAAACTTACCAATTCATTAATTTGACTACCATATTCTAACTGTGATTGATAAATTAATAATACTTCTTTTCATCATTCAATAGTTTTGCTATTTCAATTATATTTTTCTTTAATAAAAGGTGTTACTAAAGCTAAGTATTGTTCAACATTTAATCTTTTAATATAATAATTATTCATTCACACTAATTTTTCTGGATCAAACATGCTTGGTGCTTTACTTAAATATTTTGGGGTAAATAATTTAATTAATTGTTCTTTAGTATAAATTTCTTTTTCTTCATGCGAACTTCATCCTAATAAAGCAATAAAATTAAAAATTGCTTCTGGTAAATATCCTTCTTTACGATATTGATGAATAAATTGGATAATGCTACCATCACGTTTTGATAATTTTTTACGTTTATTATTAACAATTAATGTTAAGTGGGCAAAAATTGGCATTTTCCAATTAAAATACTCATAAATAACTAATTGTTTTGGTGTATTTGACAAATGTTCTTCACCACGAAAAACATGACTTATTTCCATTAAATGATCATCAATAACAACAGCGAAATTATAAGTGGCCACTCCATTTGATTTAATAATAATGTAATCTCCTAAATCTACTGAATTAAATTCAACATTACCACGAACTAAATCTTTAATTTTATAACTTTTATTAGTGGGAATTTTAACTCTAATAGCATATGAAATTTTATTTTGTAAATTTTCTTCAATTACAGACTGCTCTAATTTTGAACATGTTCCATCATACTGGAAAGCTAAAATATTTTTATCTGCTTGTTTCTTACGCATTTCTTCTAGATATTGAGGTGTACAAAAACAATAATATGCTTTTTTTTCTTTTATTAGTATTAATGCATGTTGAATATATATATTTAAACGTTCAGTTTGTTTATAAGGACCATATTTACCTGGTAAATCAATAGTTTCATCAGGAATTATTCCCATTCAACGTAAATTATCTAATTGTGAACTAATTCCATCTTCAATATTGCGTTCTAAATCAGTATCTTCAATTCTAACTATAAAATCTCCTTTGTTATTTTTTGCAAATAAATAATTAAATAATGCTGTTCTAGCACCACCAATATGTAAATACCCAGTAGGACTAGGTGCATATCGTACACGAATTTTCATATTTTCACCATCTTTATTAAATTTAAGATTTTTTAATCTTACTAACTTTTTTTTCTACTTTATTAGTCTTTTTTTAGAATTTAATTTTTTTTTATTATTTTTAGAGGATTTCATTATTTTTTTTACGATTAGTTTTAGATTGTAATTTTTCATTTACTTCTTCATCAAGAAAAATTGTAATAGTCTGTGTATCATTTGGATCAAATTCATTAGAACTTGGTAATGGTTGTTTTAATTCTGGTTCAAATTCAATTGCTTGTTCAATACGTTGACGATAAAAGTGATATGTTTGAACATTAATTAAATTTAATTTAAGTAATAAAATAACTGCTGCAACAAGTAATGCAAAATAAAAACCAAAAATTGATCAAACAATTGTTGAAGAAACTCAATTTCGATAATAAAAACTTGGTGTTTCAATTGTTCCACCCCTATTAGGTATTATTTGTGCACTATCATTACTTCATTCACAATAAAGCAATTGACCAGAAAAACTTATTAAAAATCCAACAACAAAAATTATAAAGTTTAAAACTAAAAATACAAATTTAAAACGAGGAGATTTTTCGAGAAAAACTCTTACCGTAAAAATACAACTTATCAACCCAAAACTACTTACAATCAAACCTATTACTGGTAAATAATAAACTGCAGTATAACTTGAAGGATTAAAACTTGGTGAAGGTTCTGCAATTTGAAAACCATAATAATATAAATCTTTTAAAACTGTATTTTTTGACAAAGCAATTAAAAAAAATAATTGATAAATAATAAATGTGCTTAATAATAAATAAAAACTAATAAACCACCAATTACGAATTCTCATAAATCTGTCCCCCTTATTTAATATTCAAAGTTTTTTTACTAAATCCCTTTTCTTGTTTTTTAATTTTTTTTAATTCTTGTTTTCTAATTCGTCTTTGTTTTTTTTCCATACTTCTAGTAGTATAAATTTCATAATCTGAGTTCATAAATGTAAACTTTCTACGCATAATTCAAAAAAATAGTTGTGTAATCAAAATTAAAAAAAGACTAAAAATAATAAATATTCTTGCAATAATTGGATTAATTCAATGATAATTTTCATTATATAATATTCCAGATTGTGAAATATAAGTTAATTGTACTTCTGAACTTAACATTACACTAAGAATTAATAATCAAAAAGCAGTATAAAACATTCTACTGCTATACTTTGAAGAGACAATACTTACTCTAGGAGCAAATATTAATAAAATCATACTTACAGTAATTGCAATTAAACAAACAATTGGTGCATAAAATAAATTCAAAATAGGATAATTAAAATCAGTAAGTACATTATATAATTTATATTTTGATACATTAATAGCAGCAAATAATGAAAAAATAAAAACTGATAAAAAAAGAACTATTGATATTGTCAAATAAACAAAATATGCATTTTTAGTTTTTTGTTCATATGGAATAAAACATGTTTCTTTGTTTTTAACATTATTTAAATCTTTAATTTTCATTATTTTCACCTACTCTATTTTTCATTAGGTAATTCTTCAACTACTAAAATTAAAATAATCGCTGCTATTACTTCACATATTCATACAATTAATGAGATTAATGAAAAAAATAATAATACTGGTATTGATCAAAAAACTAGACTACCGCTTAACATTAATGTTGATAATATTAATGTTGAAATAGCAGTAATTCTAAATGAAGATTTCTTTTTAAGTTTCTTTGCTGGTATCATAAAACAAATAATACTGACTAAAATTGCAATTCCAACATATGATAATGATAAAGCTAATTGTAGTTTACTAAATTCAAACCCCATTTTTTGCCCAACAAATGCATTAACTATTAATAGTATTAAAAAAGCAATACTACCAATAATTTGTACAATTGGTGATCAAAAAAGTAAAGCTCTTGAAACTTTTATTTTATTAAGAACATCAAACTTTTTAGTTTTTTTATTTGGAACATAATTGTTTTCTTGAATATCAGAATCAGGATTTTGTAAATTACTTTTTAACATAATAATTTTTTCCTTTCTTGCTAGTATATTTTCAAATTAATTATAGCAAAACTATAACCTTTTTATAATTAATATTATCTTAAAACTAAACATTAAAAAGGAAATGACAAATATCACCATCTTCAACTATATAATTTTTACCTTCAACTCTCATTTTTCCCTTTTCCTGAACATTTTTTTCACTACCCAATAATTCTATATCTTGATAATTATAAACTTTAAGTCTAATAAAACCTTTCATGAAATCTGTATGAATGATACCAGCACACTCTGGTGCTTTCATTCCTTTAATAAAAGTTCAAGCATGAACTTCTTTGGGTCCAACAGTAAAATAAGTACCTAAATTTAATAGTTTATAAGTTGCTAATACAATTTGATCAATTCCTGATTCAAAAATATTTAACTCTTTAAACATTTCTTTTTTTTCTTCTGCTTCTAATTCAGAAAGTTCACATTCTGTCTTAACACAAACAATAATTACAGTAATATTTTTTTTGCTCATATATTGTTGTAATTGTTCAACATATTTATTAGTTTTAGTTATTAAATCTTTTTCATTAATATTAGCAATAACAATTATTGGTTTAGCAGTTAAAAAATTATAAGGTTTAATCATTAGTAATTCTTCTGAACTTAACTTTTGATTGCGAATAGCAATACCATTGTTTAATTCATTATTAATTTTTTCTAATAAAGCTACCTCAGCAATACCTTGTTTATCTCTAGTTATTTGCGATTTTTTACGAACTTTTTCTTTTCGTTTACTTATTACTTCTTGATCAGCTAACATTAATTCCAATTCAATAATTTCAAAATCATTAATTGGATCAATTTTATTTTCAACATGAGTAACATTAATATCATCAAAACAACGAATAACTTCGCATATTGCATCAACCGTTCTAATATTGGCAAGAAATTGATTACCTAATCCTTCACCTTTACTAGCGCCTTTGACAAGTCCAGCAATATCATGTAATTCTAAAATTGTTGGTACAACTTTTTGTGGATTAAAAATTTTTATTAAATTTAAAATTCTTGAATCATTGACTGGAACGCTACCAATATTTGGTTTTATAGTAGCGAAAGGATAATTTTCAATTAATACTTGTGAATTGGTTATGGCTTTAAATAATGTTGATTTACCTACATTAGGTAAACCAACGATACCAGCAGTTAACATATAATATACACCTGTTTCTTTTACTTATATGATTACATCGTATCATATAAATTATAAAGAAAAATATAAAATTAATTATCAATTAAGAAAAATTTAATTTTGGAGTTGATTTGGATGGTAATGGTACAGTATTTACTAAATTATTAGATTCATTAATAGTATTACCAGCAAGTTCTTCATCATCGCTTTCATCATCAAAAGGATTTGTACTAACTAGTTTAGGAGTAATCTGACCAGAACAAATGCCACTATCACTAGATGCTGTTCTAGTAAGACAATGATTAAATTCTTGACGAGATGATTCAGTACTGCTTTCTAAATCACTATACTGTGGAAAACTATAACTATTAAGTTCTCTTAATATTTTATCGATATCAATAATAGAATAATCATTTTCTTCAAATTCAGAAGAAAGTGAACTTATCGCACTATCAGTACTATTTGAACGTGATAATTTAGGTTTTTTTCAATTATTCATTCATCTCAAGGCTCAGATGTTGGTAATAGTTCTGGTATACTTTGTCTTTGATAAGGTACGCTTATTTTATCTATTGATGTTTTATTTTCATTTAAATTTGCAATTAAAGTTCCAAAATTTTTTAGGCTTTTCTCCCTTTATGTACTATTTTTAAATCTTATCACATAAATGCTGAGAAAAGCCTATCTACGAACTTCTCCCCACATTTTTAAATAAAACATAGCATTACAGTTTCAAAACTAGGTATGTTATTGAATTTATATGCAGCTTCTTTTGCATATAAATGAATATGATGTTTTGCAACTTTGATATGTGTTTTAAATGTTCTTCGTATATGTTTTCATACTGACTCAATTTGGTTGGTATTTACACCAGTTTTTGAAACATAGCCATCTTGATGGTTAACTGTTTCATGCTTAGTGAAAACCGATTTCAAATCGGATATCCTTTTCAAAAATCAGTATGTACAACACACTTTGAAGAAATGTGGTTTATTGCAAACTGCAAAAGATTTTTACTGTTTGCGTTTTTCAATACTTTCACAATCAGATTGTTGGTTGTTTTTCATAAATACCAACAATCAAGGTTTTATTCAACAAGGATCTTCCTTGTTTTTTAAACCCCATATGTGAAAGATACATTTCATCCATTTGCACTATGCCTTCAACAATGAATTGAGGTTTTTGTTTAGCAATGGCACTTCGGATTTTATGACCCATTCTTCAAGCTGTTTTCAAGGTCACTCCCAATTCTTTTGCAACATCAGTTGATGGAATTCCATGTTTGGTGTTTATTCATCTAAAATGAGATAAAACCAAGATATTAAAGGTGTTTGTGACTTTGAAAATATAGTGCCCGTGAGAATACTGAATGTTTGATGACATTTCAAACATCTCATTCTTCTTAAATTAGAAGTATTCAAATTAAAACTAGAACACCTACTACATTTGATTTGTTTCAAACTTGCTATATATGCAAGACATTGTTTTTCAGTTTGAAAAGTATTATTGAACTCATTCAATTTCATTGTTTCCTCCACAAGTACATGTGGGGAGAAGTTCGATTTTTTATATTATTTTCTTTAATCACTTTGATATTTCTTTTTGTTTTTTTTCATGTTCACGATAATTTATTTATTATTTTTTGTCATCAACTAAGTTTTTTAAATTTTGTTTTTGATATTTCTACTAAAGATTTTTGACAGTGTTCAATATCAATAGTTTTAATATTGTAAAGTTTACTTAAAAATATTGTTTTATAATCATCAAAATAATCATAACCAGTATATATTTTTAAATTGTTTTTAATAATATTATAGTTTTTATCTCAACATAAATATTTTTCAATACTTCAAGGTGCAACTTCATTCGCTTTCTCATAATATCTGATAAAAGTTAGATAGTCATTATAAAATCATGAATTTGCTATTTTTTCGTTACTTAATTCAGAAATTTTATTTTTAATAAAACTGATTTTTTTAACAAGTTGTTCGATATCTAACTTTAATTGTTCTAATATCTTTTGATTTTGTAGTTGAACATTTACAATTGTATGATTAGTTAACGTTTCTCATTCTTGTTTCTTAATTTGTAAAAGTTCAATAATGCTATCATGTAACTTAGTTAAATCATTAACTGCCGTTCTTATTTTACTATCAACTATTAAAACTGATTTTCTTATGGCGGCAACTTTTTCTTTTATTTCTAGTAGCCTGTTTTTTGCAATTAAACTATCTCTAAGAACCTGTTTAGAATCTTTTTAATAAAATTGAAATAAAGGACAGAACAACCATTTGTAAACTAGTATTTAGTTTTCTTTCACAATTTTTTCATAATCTTCTGCATTTTTCTAATCATGCAAAGCTTCGTTCTACAACTCATCTTTTTGGTAGTACTACAAAAGAATGTAATTCATTACGTTTTACAACTTCAACATTTGCATTTATGATTGTTTTGATTGCAGAAGCAAATTTTTCACCAGTATAGCCAGCATCTACTATTATTTTTTGAACTGTAGAAAGATTTTCTTTTTCACTTTTAATCATTATGATAGCACTATTACGATCTGTTTTTTCTGCTGTAGTTATGTAAATTGCATGTGGTAAACCTTGCGTATCAACTGCAATATGACGTTTTATTCCTGAAATCTTTTTACCAGCATCATAACCTTTATTTTCAGTAGTATCTGTATTTTTAACACTTTGCGAATCAATTATACAAAAACTAGTTTTTTCTTTTCGATGATTCTTAATACGAATCTTTTTAACTAATTTTTTTTAAAATTAATTGCAATACACTAGGTTCTTTATCATTGTTTTTACTTCAAATTTGGAAATAATAATGGCTTTTCTCCCTTTATGTACTATTTTAATTTTATCACATAAATGCTGAGAAAAGCCTATCTACGGACTTCTCCCCACATTTTTAAATCAAACATAGCATTACAGTTTCAAAACTAGGTATCTTGTTGAATTTATATGCAGCTTCTTTAGCATATAAATGAACATGATGTTTTGCAACTTTGATATGTGTTTTAAATGTTCTTCTTATATGTTTTCAAACTGATTCAATTTGGTTCGTATTTACACCAATTTTTTGAAACATAGCCATCTTGATGGTTAACTGTTTCATGCTTAGTGAAAACTGATTTAAAATCGCAATATCCTTTTCAAGAATCAGTATATACAAGACATTTTGAAGAAATGTGATTTTTTGCAAACTGCAAAAGATTTTTACTCTTTGCGTTTTTCAATACTTTCACAATTAAATTATTGGTTGTTTTTTGATAAATGCCAACAATCAAGGTTTTATTCACCAAGGATCTTCCTTGTTTTTTAAAACCCATATGTGAAAGATACATTTCATCAATTTGCACTGTACCTTCAACAATAAATTGAGGTTTTTGTTTTGCAATACGTGTTCTGATTTTATGAGTCATTCTTCAAGCAGTTTTCAAAGTCACTCCCAATTCTTTTGCAATATCTGTTGATGGAATTCCATGTTTGGTGTTTATTCATCTAAAGATAAGATAAAACCAAGATGTTAAAGATGTTTGTGACCTTGAAAATATGGTGCCTGTGAGAATGCTAAATGTTTGATTACATTTTAAACATCTCATTCTTTTTAAATCAGAAGTATTCAAATTAAAATTAAAACACCTAATACATTTGTTTTCTTTCAAATTTGCTATATATGCAAGACATTGCTGTTCAGTTTGAAAAGCATTGTTGAATTCATTCAGTTTCATTATTCCCTCCACAAGTACATGTGGGGAGAAGTCCGATAATAATATACAGTTTGTCATTTTGGAAAATTTTTTGGTAACATTCTTCATTGACAACCACTTTTTAATACATATAAAACTGCACAAAACACTTCATATAAATCTAAATTTCTTGGTTTTGTTTTCTTTTTGCTGTTTTCTAAAGTTGATTTTATGTTCTCAAATTGTTCTTTAGTAACATGACTTGGATAATTTTTATGCATATATACCTCTTATTTTAAAATATATAGTAATTTTACCTTATTTTCTAAAAGATTCTAAACAGGTTCTAAGAATTTTAAAATTAATGGCAGATGTTTCAGTTTTATAACTACCTAAAAAATATTTTTTATTATAATAAAAAATATCAAATGTTACATTGGTGTTGTTTTTATTTTGATTTAAATTTTTAATATTTTCTTTACTGTTTTCACTAAAGACAAAATTTAAATTACCATTAGTAAGATTTTCTTTTAATTCTTGACTAATTTTTAAATTTTTTTCATATTGCATTTGACCTTTTTCAATTAATTGTTTATAATTCTTCTATTTCTTGTTCAATAGTTACTAATAATTTTTCTTTAATTTTTTGCAAATTAATTTCTCATTCTCAATTATTGAAAAATTTTGATTATTAACTTTAACAAAACTTAAAACTGAATTACTAATTTTTTTAAGTTTGTTCGATAACAATTCTACATGTTCTACTAATTCTTTATCTTTTCAAATTATATAATCATTTATTAACGATTGTAACTTCAAAATTTCTTGTCAATTTGGAAATGTAAATTCTTCTTTATTTAAAGTAAAATTGAATGTCCCACAATTATTAATCGTAATGTCTCTTATTTTATATTCTAATTGTTTTTTTGAATTTAAATATTGAATAATAACAGTAAAATCATCTTTATTTTTTGTTAAAACTTTAAATGAAACTGCTTGTTTTTCATTAATACCAGTAATATCGATTATACTATTAATTGAAATAATATCATCAACTTTTCAATTACCAGTTGCCAATCTTTGTTGATTTAATTTTTGTTTAATTCTTTGTCTTGAGACTTTGAATGTATCAGATAATTCTTCTTGAAAACCTTGTACTAATTGCTGATTTATTTTTAATACACTACTTATCTTAGTAAATTTTTCTTCTGCTTTGTCTTTATAATTTTTAATAACATTATTTTTTAATATTTGATTTTCTGATAAAAAATGTTCTTCTAACGCAAACTTAAGCCAAATTTCTTGCTTCTCATTAGAAAAATAAACATTCATTAACTCATTAACTAACTTAGTAAAATCTTTTTGTGATTCTCAAAATTTAATAGATATTTCTTCTAACTGTTGTTGATATTTTCTAATTTCTTCATTGTTTTTAGAGTTTAATATTTTTAATTTGATATCTTTAATATTGTTTATGGTTTCAGAAAAAATTCCTTCATAATTTGCATATGATAATAACGAAAAATAAGATTCTCCCATCCTTTTTGATGTATAAATAGGACTTGTCTTTGCTAAAAGTTTATTTTTTTCTATTTCTTTAAGTTCTTCTAAAAATTGTAATAAACTTCCAATAACAGCTTCTGGTTTATGTTGAAGTTCAAGAAGTAAATTTTTATGAATTTCAACAAATCCAGGAAAATTTTCATTAAATAAATTATCAATTTTATAATCAAAATCAGTAGCTAATAAATTATTATTTTTAGTGCTTCTAATAATATATCCTTTAACAGCTTCTCTATTATATAAAGATAAATTATGCACCTCATTAAAAACATTACTTATTATTAAATATTCTTTACTTTTTGTCAATAACCTTTTCTGTAAATAACTTAGCATTTGAACATTATTAACCAATTTTATCCTTGTTAGCAAATAATTTAATCGTTCTTGTTTAATCTTTTCATTTTTATGTAAAATTTTTTGCATTTCTGCAATTGCATTTTTTAATTTATTTTCTGTTTTTAAAAAAGCATTTTTTTTCTACATTTTTTTTTGTAAATTGACTAGATCAGCAACCGCTTTGTTATCTTCAGCAATTAAATTAACAAAACTTACAATTTCTTGATCTAATTTTGCAATTTCTTGATCTAACATCTTAAAACCATTTGTTGTTTTTTCTGATTCTAAATTTAACAGTTTTAAAATAAAATGCATTGAAAATACACCATCATAAATGTTTACTAATAATTCTAACTTTGTTATTCATTTCGTTTCAATTTGGAATGTAGCAGAAGTAAAAGATTTACTTCAATTATTATCAACAATTTTATACATAAAATTTAATTTTATGTCAAAAATATTTGTTTGGTCACCAATTTTAACATCTTCTAATTTAATTTTAAATTTTGCTAACTCTTCTTTAGTAAAAATTGAGCCAGTTTTATTATTTAAATTATTTAATAATTCTGTTTGGGAAATTAATGAGGTGATATCATCAACATTAATATTTGTCTCTTGCGAATAAGCAGAAACGTTTATTACTTCATGCAATTGATTAATTTTTTGTATAAATAACTTTAATTTTCCTACCATTGTTAATAATTTAACAGAACTCGCTGTTGAAGAAACGCCAATTTTTTCTGCTGCTTGTTTAATAAGAGAAACATTTTCGGTCATTGGTAATGTTCCTCTATTATGTTCTAATAAAATATTGGAAACTTTCTTTTTTAAAGAAAACAAATTTAAATCTTCAAAATTGTAAGTGGTTTCATTAGACACATAAAAATTACTTCTTTGAAAACAAACAGTATCATGAAAAGTATCATTATATTTTCTTAACTGACCTTTAGCATTTAATAAATAAATTTCTTCTACATCTAGAAAACGAGAAATGACTCTTCCAAATTTAGTTTCACTTTTTCAATCGATAAAATTGTTAGTCCGTTGTGATTTATCATCAACATAACTATATTTAGTATCCAATTCTGCGGCAGTAAAAGCAGGAATTAATACTTTTTGTCCTTCCAATGTTTCACCAAATACGACAAATCTTGTACCTTGCGAAGCATTCTCTGTCTTAAAAATTAATGTTTTATTATTATTAAAAAAATTTTTTAATTGTTGACCTTTTGTTATGTTGTTAAAATTAAATGTGTTTGGCATTATTTTCCTCCCTATTTTTTGTTTTTTATTAAATTTAATATTAATATAATAATTTCATTATTGTTATTTCAAATATTTAAAACAAAAAATACCACCTTGATTTTCAAATCAAGTTGGTATGTTATAACCTTTTAAAATTAAATAATATTAAAAGAAATTAACTTTTAATATTTAGGATTATACATATTTTTTAAAAAAATACAATTAAAAACTATTTCAATATCTTTAATATTTAATTTAATTACTAATTTTAGTATAATTAGTTTTTTTAATTTATTTATATTAATACTATTACAATTAAATAACAGTAAATGATCTCACTAATTCAGAAGTAGATAAACTATCATCTAAGCATATACCACTATCGATAATATCTTGTTTAGAAAATGCTTTTTGACTATTAGAAATAGATACAGTTTCTTCTTTATTTAAACTGCTATTTTCTGCAATCATTATTTTACTTTCATTTTCAATATCTTCTTCATCAGTATCTTCTCAGTTATCAACAGAAAAATAACGTGGAGGAAGTTCATCTAATATTTCATGTATCCTATTTAAATCTTCTGCCTTTTTAAGTAACTTAGCAATTTCAATAACTTTAGTAGTTTCATCATTTATATTCATTTTTTCATTAAACAAATCAGTTAAATCCAATACATTGTCTTCAGAAATTTGTTCTTTTTCTAATCAATTATTAATTTTTTGATAGCAAAATTGTAAAGGTAAGTGCAACTAAATTATTTTTCTATTCAAATATTCGATTGGTGAAAGATAATTTAGTATTTTTCTGGGTCTTTGGTTTAAAGACAATATAAATTTATGAACTTCATTTTTATTAGTTTTTGAAAAAATAAATTTTTTAGGAAATTTTTCTCTAATTAAACCATTAGTATTTTCATTAGTACCTCTTTGTCAAGGTGAATATGGATTTGCAAAATAAATTTTCACATCTAACTTTTTTCAAGTTGTTGTCAATTTGCAAATTCTTTACCACGATCAAAAGTAATAGTTTTAACAATATTTTTAGGAAGAATTGATAAATAATGAATGATATTTTTATTAATAACTTTAGTAGTTTTGTTTTTAACTAACATTGCTAAAGTAAATCGTGATACTCTTTCAACTAAAGTTATTAAACATGATTTACTTTTACCTCTTGATGATACTATAGTATCTCCTTCTCAATGACCAAGAGTTATGCGATCATTAACATTACTATCTCGTTCTTTAATTGATTTACCATTAAATTTACCACGATTTTCTTGAGATCTTCGTTTTTTACCTTTTCTTCTTAAATTTTTACTAGTAACTTTATCAAATAATCCAGAATAAATTCAATTGTAAATTGTTTTAAAGCTGATAGCTCATTGTTTATGAAAATTTTTAATTCTGCCATAAATTTGTTCAGGTGATCAGCCCAATAATAGTTTTTGTTGTATATATTTGACTAAATCTTTATATTTAAACTTATGAAAAATAATATGTGATTTTTTTCTATTTACAGCTTTATTTTGTGCAATTAATGAAAAATAATGATCATTATCTTTATTTCTATTAACTTCTCGAATAATAGTACTAATACTTCGATTAAGATTTTTAGCTATTTCACTAATTTTAACTTTAAATTTCAATTGATTCTCAATATAAATTCTTTCATCTATCCCAATATGTTTATAACTCATATAAAAACTCCTTACTTTTTCTAAACTAAATTTAGCATTATGAAATTTTTATATGAGAATTTTTTGCAATTTTATTTACTTGCACTTACAAGTATAATTCAGCAAATAAAACATAGCATTACAGTTTCAAAACTAGGTATGTTATTGAATTTATATGCAGCTTCTTTTGCATATAAATGAATATGATGTTTTGCAACTTTGATATGTGTTTTAAATGTTCTTCGTATATGTTTTCATACTGACTCAATTTGGTTGGTATTTACACCAGTTTTTGAAACATAGCCATCTTGATGGTTAACTGTTTCATGCTTAGTGAAAACCGATTTCAAATCGCGATATCCTTTTCAAAAATCAGTATGTACAACACACTTTGAAGAAATGTGGTTTATTGCAAACTGCAAAAGATTTTTACTGTTTGCGTTTTTCAATACTTTCACAATCAGATTGTTGGTTGTTTTTTCATAAATACCAACAATCAAGGTTTTATTCAACAAGGATCTTCCTTGTTTTTTAAACCCCATATGTGAAAGATACATTTCATCCATTTGCACTATGCCTTCAACAATGAATTGAGGTTTTTGTTTAGCAATGGCACTTCGGATTTTATGACCCATTCTTCAAGCTGTTTTCAAGGTCACTCCCAATTCTTTTGCAACATCAGTTGATGGAATTCCATGTTTGGTGTTTATTCATCTAAAAATGAGATAAAACCAAGATATTAAAGGTGTTTGTGACTTTGAAAATATAGTGCCCGTGAGAATACTGAATGTTTGATGACATTTCAAACATCTCATTCTTCTTAAATTAGAAGTATTCAAATTAAAACTAGAACACCTACTACATTTGATTTGTTTCAAACTTGCTATATATGCAAGACATTGTTTTTCAGTTTGAAAAGTATTATTGAACTCATTCAATTTCATTGTTTCCTCCACAAGTACATGTGGGGAGAAGTTCGCAATTAATTTCATCTTTATATTTTCTAAAAATAATACGTTTAAATAACGTATTCTTATCTTTTTCTGGAATATTTAATTTTCCTTTCAATGTTTTTTAAATAACATTATAACATCAAATATAATGATAAAAACTTTTACAATAGTATATAATTATAAATAAGTAAGGCTTAAAAATAAATATAACTTTTAGGAGGAAAATATGGAAAAGAAACTTTTAACTTATCCTCATGATATATCAAAAAAATTATTAATCATACTAGGTATAAGTAAAATTGCAATTGGTTTGTCTATCTTATTTGTTTTTATTACAAACTTAATTATCTATACTAATTCAGGATTAATATTTCCTTTTAGAGAAATAACATAAAATAAATTTACAAAATAAAAAATGAGTATAAATGCTTTAAAACATTTATACTCATTTTAAATTTATATTAATTTTAAAAATTCTAAAATTCGATTTAATTCTTTGTGATTACTATAATTGATGATTAGTTGTTTTTTATTGATTTTTACTTTAGTATCTAAAGTTCTTGATAAAGTATTTTCTAATGCTACTAAATGAAGATCTAACTTTTTATTAACATTTTGTTTTTGATTTAAACTTAATTGTTGCATCTTAATAACATCTTCAACCTTACGAACACTTCATTGTTCACTATATGCCCTTTTAGCAATAGTTACCATTAAATTAAGATTAGTACCTAAACTTAATAATGGTTTAACATGACCCATTGTTAATTCATTGCGTTGAAGCATTTGTAAAATCTCTACTGGCAATTGCAAAATTCGTAAAGTATTAGCAATGTGACTACGTGATTTATTAACTTTTTGTGAGAGTTGTTCTTGAGTTCATTTCATTTTACTAATTAAAGTTTGATATGCCTGTGCTTCTTCAAAAGCATTCAAATCAACACGTTGAATATTTTCAATCAAAGCAAATTCCATTAATTGTTGATCTGTTACTTCAATAGTTACTGCAGAGATCTCTGTTAAACCTGCTAATTTTGCAGCTTTAGTTCTACGTTCACCAGCAACTAATTGAAAAACACCATCTGTTATCGTTTTTTTAACAATAATTGGTTGAATTAAACCATGAATTTTAATTGAATCACTTAGTTCTTTAATTTCTTGTTCATTAAATACTACACGTGGTTGATATGGATTAGGAATAATTTTAGCAAGAGAAATAGTTTGTGAAAAAGTTTTAGCAATTTCTGGTGAACTTTCAATGTTAGTTATCAAATCATTTAAACCTTCACCAAAAATTGATGCTAAACCTTTAGCAGAAATACGATTTTTTTTATCATTAGACATTATTTAACACCTCGTTCACTAAACTTTGATAAGCAATAGCACCACTGCAACGTGGCCGATAACTAAAAATATTTTTACCATGACTTGGTGCTTCACTTAGGGTTACATTTCTTGGAATATAATTTTTATAAACTTTTTCTCTAAAATTTTTTTGAATTTCTTTGATAACTTCAACAGAAGAAGTTGTTCTAATATTAACCATAGTTAATAAAATGCCTTCAATTTCTAAATTGGGATTAAATAATTGTTGTACTAAACGAATAGTAGATAATAATTGTACCAAACCACCTAATGCATAAAACTCAGCTTGTAACGGAATAATAACTGAATTAGCTGAAGCTAAAGCATTACGATTAACTAATCCTAAACTAGGCGGACAGTCAATAATAATAAAATCATATACTTCCTTTACGGGTTCTAATTTTTCTAATAAAATATTTCTTTTATTACGAGATTGCTCTAATAAAAATATTTCGGCTCCCGCCAAAGAAATGGTCGATGGTAATAAATCTACTCCTTGACAAACTTCAGTTTTAATGACTTTTTCCAATGGAACATCATGTACTAAAACATCATATATATCTTGTTCAACTTTATCAGCAGCAAAACCCATTGAAATAGTAGCACTACCTTGTGGATCCAAATCAATAAGTAACACTTTTTTATTTTTTATACCTAAACCTGCAGCAAGATTAGTAGCAGTAGTTGTTTTTCCAACTCCACCTTTTTGATTAGCAATTGCAATAATTTTGCCCATAATAATTACCTTTCTAAATTAATAGACTAATATTTTATCCTACTAATTAAGTTTAACACTAATTTTAATTAAGGCTTTTCTCCCTTTATGTACTATTTTTAAATCTTATCACATAAATGCTGAGAAAAGCCTATCTACGAACTTCTCCCCACATTTTTAAATAAAACATAGCATTACAGTTTCAAAACTAGGTATGTTATTGAATTTATATGCAGCTTCTTTTGCATATAAATGAATATGATGTTTTGCAACTTTGATATGTGTTTTAAATGTTCTTCGTATATGTTTTCATACTGACTCAATTTGGTTGGTATTTACACCAGTTTTTGAAACATAGCCATCTTGATGGTTAACTGTTTCATGCTTAGTGAAAACCGATTTCAAATCGCGATATCCTTTTCAAAAATCAGTATGTACAACACACTTTGAAGAAATGTGGTTTATTGCAAACTGCAAAAGATTTTTATTGTTTGCGTTTTTCAATACTTTCACAATCAGATTGTTGGTTGTTTTTTCATAAATACCAACAATCAAGGTTTTATTCAACAAGGATCTTCCTTGTTTTTTAAACCCCATATGTGAAAGATACATTTCATCCATTTGCACTATGCCTTCAACAATGAATTGAGGTTTTTGTTTAGCAATGGCACTTCGGATTTTATGACCCATTCTTCAAGCTGTTTTCAAGGTCACTCCCAATTCTTTTGCAACATCAGTTGATGGAATTCCATGTTTGGTGTTTATTCATCTAAAAATGAGATAAAACCAAGATATTAAAGGTGTTTGTGACTTTGAAAATATAGTGCCCGTGAGAATACTGAATGTTTGATGACATTTCAAACATCTC
This sequence comes from Spiroplasma ixodetis, assembly GCF_027923845.1. GTDB lineage: Bacteria > Bacillota_I > Bacilli_A > Mycoplasmatales > VBWQ01 > Spiroplasma_E > Spiroplasma_E ixodetis_A. The sequence continues at coordinate 350,980 of NZ_AP026933.1, read as the reverse complement.
ATTCTTCTTAAATTAGAAGTATTCAAATTAAAACTAGAACACCTACTACATTTGATTTGTTTCAAACTTGCTATATATGCAAGACATTGTTTTTCAGTTTGAAAAGTATTATTGAACTCATTCAATTTCATTGTTTCCTCCACAAGTACATGTGGGGAGAAGTTCGTTAATTAATATTATTTACAAAGGTTTACTTTTAATTTGTTGATAAGGTCTTGGATATTTTAAAGCACATAATTTATATTTTTGAAAATGAAGGATTGTTCTTTGACCATAGTTGTTTGGTAATTGAACAGTAAATTGATTAATTAACTTTGCACCCATTGTGTTAATACTATTTTGTGCCAACGCAAGTTCTTCTTCAACTTTAAGACCCTTATAGGCAATAAATAATCCTTCAACTTTTACTAATCCTAAACATAATTCACTTAAAATATTTAGCGGTGCTAATGCTCTTGCTGTTACAATATCAAATGTTTCACGATATTGATGAGCAAATGCTTCTGCTCTTTGATTAATTATATAAACGTTTTCTAAGTTTAATTCAGTAATTACTGTTTTTAGAAATTGACATTTCTTTGTATTTGATTCAATAATGGTTAATTGTAATTTGGGAAAACAAATTTTTAAAATTATTCCTGGTATACCAGCACCACTACCAACATCACAAATATTTTGATCATCCAAAGTGATGTTATTACTAATTAAAAGACCATCATAGAAATGTTTATAATAAACTTCTACTTCTTCAATAATTGTTGTTAAGTTATATTTTTTATTTTCAGCAATTAAAATTTTATAATACCGACTTAATTGTTGTTCCATTATTGGTGTTAAAGTTAAATTAGTTAAACCTATAGTTCAATCTTTATTCATTGCTTACTCCTAAATCAATCTTTTAATAAAATACTTTATTTAAAGTAGACTATAAATATAATGCTTTAAATAATTAAAGGCTTTTCTCCCTTTATGTACTATTTTAATTTTATCACATAAATGCTGAGAAAAGCCTATCTACGGACTTCTCCCCACATTTTTAAATCAAACATAGCATTACAGTTTCAAAACTAGGTATCTTGTTGAATTTATATGCAGCTTCTTTAGCATATAAATGAACATGATGTTTTGCAACTTTGATATGTGTTTTAAATGTTCTTCTTATATGTTTTCAAACTGATTCAATTTGGTTGGTATTTACACCAATTTTTGAAACATAGCCATCTTGATGGTTAACTGTTTCATGCTTAGTGAAAACTGATTTAAAATCGCAATATCCTTTTCAAGAATCAGTATATACAAGAAATTTTGAAGAAATGTGGTTTTTTGCAAACTGCAAAAGATTTTTACTCTTTGCGTTTTTCAATACTTTCACAATTAAATTATTGGTTGTTTTTTGATAAATGCCAACAATCAAGGTTTTATTCACCAAGGATCTTCCTTGTTTTTTAAAACCCATATGTGAAAGATACATTTCATCAGTTTGCACTGTACCTTCAACAATAAATTGAGGTTTTTGTTTTGCAATACGTGTTCTGATTTTATGAGTCATTCTTAAAGCAGTTTTCAAAGTCACTCCCAATTCTTTTGCAATATCTGTTGATGGAATTCCATGTTTGGTGTTTATTCATCTAAAGATAAGATAAAACCAAGATGTTAAAGATGTTTGTGACCTTGAAAATATGGTGCCTGTGAGAATGCTAAATGTTTGATTACATTTTAAACATCTCATTCTTTTTAAATCAGAAGTATTCAAATTAAAATTAAAACACCTAATACATTTGTTTTCTTTCAAATTTGCTATATATGCAAGACATTGCTGTTCAGTTTGAAAAGCATTGTTGAATTCATTCAGTTTCATTATTCCCCCACATTTTTAAATCAAACATAGCATTACAGTTTCAAAACTAGGTATCTTGTTGAATTTATATGCAGCTTCTTTAGCATATAAATGAACATGATGTTTTGCAACTTTGATATGTGTTTTAAATGTTCTTCTTATATGTTTTCAAACTGATTCAATTTGGTTGGTATTTACACCAATTTTTGAAACATAGCCATCTTGATGGTTAACTGTTTCATGCTTAGTGAAAACTGATTTAAAATCGCAATATCCTTTTCAAGAATCAGTATATACAAGACATTTTGAAGAAATGTGGTTTTTTGCAAACTGCAAAAGATTTTTACTCTTTGCGTTTTTCAATACTTTCACAATTAAATTATTGGTTGTTTTTTGATAAATGCCAACAATCAAGGTTTTATTCACCAAGGATCTTCCTTGTTTTTTAAAACCCATATGTGAAAGATACATTTCATCAATTTGCACTGTACCTTCAACAATAAATTGAGGTTTTTGTTTTGCAATACGTGTTCTGATTTTATGAGTCATTCTTCAAGCAGTTTTCAAAGTCACTCCCAATTCTTTTGCAATATCTGTTGATGGAATTCCATGTTTGGTGTTTATTCATCTAAAGATAAGATAAAATCAAGATGTTAAAGATGTTTGTGACCTTGAAAATATGGTGCCTGTGAGAATGCTAAATGTTTGATTACATTTTAAACATCTCATTCTTTTTAAATCAGAAGTATTCAAATTAAAACTAAAACACCTAATACATTTGTTTTCTTTTAAATTTGCTATATATGCAAGACATTGCTGTTCAGTTTGAAAAGCATTGTTGAATTCATTCAGTTTCATTATTCCCTCCACAAGTACATGTGGGGAGAAGTCCGTAATTTAATTATAATTTTATATTTAATTATAATGTTTTTTGAGTATATGCTTGAAATTTTATCACATAACTACTATCCTTCAAAATTTAATGTTATTTTTAATTAATTATTAATTAAATAATTTAAAATGCTTAAAATATCATTTTCGTTGTATTTTCTTTAAACTCAAATATAATTAACACATATAATAAGAATTATTAAACAAATTATAAAAGTTTTTTAACTCATTGCTTAATTTAAAGTAAATGAGTTTTTATGTTTTAATTGATACCATTGAAAGGAAAAATAAAAAAATGAAAATTTTACTTAATTTTTCAAAGGAACTAACAAAATCTATTAATAATAGTTCATTAAACACCATTATAGAAATTAATAAGGCTTTTCTCCCTTTATGTACTATTTTTAAATCTTATCACATAAATGATGAGAAAAGCCTATCTACGAACTTCTCCCCACATTTTTAAATAAAACATAGCATTACAGTTTCAAAACTAGGTATGTTATTGAATTTATATGCAGCTTCTTTTGCATATAAATGAATATGATGTTTTGCAACTTTGATATGTGTTTTAAATGTTCTTCGTATATGTTTTCATACTGACTCAATTTGGTTGGTATTTACACCAGTTTTTGAAACATAGCCATCTTGATGGTTAACTGTTTCATGCTTAGTGAAAACCGATTTCAAATCGCGATATCCTTTTCAAAAATCAGTATGTACAACACACTTTGAAGAAATGTGGTTTATTGCAAACTGCAAAAGATTTTTACTGTTTGCGTTTTTCAATACTTTCACAATCAGATTGTTGGTTGTTTTTTCATAAATACCAACAATCAAGGTTTTATTCAACAAGGATCTTCCTTGTTTTTTAAACCCCATATGTGAAAGATACATTTCATCCATTTGCACTATGCCTTCAACAATGAATTGAGGTTTTTGTTTAGCAATGGCACTTCGGATTTTATGACCCATTCTTCAAGCTGTTTTCAAGGTCACTCCCAATTCTTTTGCAACATCAGTTGATGGAATTCCATGTTTGGTGTTTATTCATCTAAAAATGAGATAAAACCAAGATATTAAAGGTGTTTGTGACTTTGAAAATATAGTGCCCGTGAGAATACTGAATGTTTGATGACATTTCAAACATCTCATTCTTCTTAAATTAGAAGTATTCAAATTAAAACTAGAACACCTACTACATTTGATTTGTTTCAAACTTGCTATATATGCAAGACATTGTTTTTCAGTTTGAAAAGTATTATTGAACTCATTCAATTTCATTGTTTCCTCCACAAGTACATGTGGGGAGAAGTTCGATTAATAATTGAAAAAATCCTATCCAAGAACATAAAAACAAACTTGAAGAAATATATCAAAATTTTCTAAAATCACAAGAATTATCAAAGGTTTTATTTAATAAATCAATAAATACATATAAACCACATTTCATAAATAAAATGAAAAGAGAAGTACTATTTATTAAAATAAATGAAGAAAAAAAGATATAAATCTACAAAATATAAATAAATTAACTACACATGAAATTCAAATACTCACAAAAAAAGAAGTACAGAGATTGACAACTGAAGAAATAGTAATTTTAACACCAAGACAAATACAAGCATTTACAGAATGACAAATTACTTGATTCACCATTGAACAAATCCAAATATTGACAAAATTACAAATTCAATCATTGACAAAAAAACAAATAGAATCATTTACTACTTTACAAATTTCTTGATTCACCAAAAAAACAAATATGAATGGGTTACACTTTATTGGACACTAATTACGTAGACAAGTGAACAAATTTGTTAAAAGAAAGGAACTATAATTATGACCAATATTAACTCATATACCGACGAATTTAAAAAGCAAATAGTAGCTTTATATCAAAGTGGTAAGTCAGTGTCTTGTCTTGCTAAAGAATATAATGTTACAAGAGCAACTACTTATAAATGAATTAAACAATTTACTAATTCAGGTAGTTTTAAAATTAAAAATAATCTTTCAGATTTAGAAAAACAATTAATTCAAGCAAATAAAGAATTAAAACAGTTACGAATGGAAAATGATATTTTAAAGCAAGCAGCACTAATAATAGGCAGAAAATAGAAATTATTACTAAAAATAAAGTTAAATATAAAATTCGCACAATGTGTCGTTTTTTAAAACTCTCTAAATCAACATATTATTTTAATTTAAAGAAAAAGAAAAAATTCAAAATAATATTTATGATGAAGCTGTTATTAGTGCTTTTAAAGAAAATAAAGAAGTTTATGGTACTAGAAGATTAAAAGTCATACTAGCAAACCAAGAAATTTATTTATCACGCAGAAAAATTAAAAAAATTATGAATAAGCATAATTTAATATCAAAATACACTAAATTATCATTCAAAAATCATCATAATAAAGTCAATGATAGTCAAATTACCAATCTTGTTAATAGAGACTTTAATAATAGAATTAAAAATGAAGTTATTGTCAGTGATTTAACTTATGTTCAAGTTAATGGTAAATGAAACTATATTTGCCTATTAGTAGACCTGTACAACCGCGAAATTATTGGACATAGTGTGTTGGAGTTAAAAAAGATGCATCATTAGTACATCAAGCATTTATGCACTCAAATCGCTGTTTAAAAGATATTCAAATATTTCATAGCGATCGCGGTAATGAATTCAATAATAAAACTATTGATAAACTTTTATTAGCATTCAATATTACCCGTTCTTTAAGCAAAAAAGGATGTCCTTATGACAATGCTGTTGCTGAAGCAACTTTTAAAACTTTCAAAACAGAGTTTATTAATGATAAAAATTTTACATCATTAATCCAATTAAAATTAGAATTATTTGATTACATAAATTGATATAACAACATAAGAATTCACAGCACTCTAAACTACCTAACTCCCGTTAAATATCATGAACAAATGTCTACCAAAAAATAGTCCTAAAAAGGGTTGCCATTCCACTTGTCTTGCTAAAGAATATAATGTTACAAGAGCAACTACTTATAAATGAATTAAACAATTTACTAATTCAGGTAGTTTTAAAATTAAAAATAATCTTTCAGATTTAGAAAAACAATTAATTCAAGCAAATAAAGAATTAAAACAGTTACGAATGGAAAATGATATTTTAAAGCAAGCAGCACTAATAATAGGCAGAAAATAGAAATTATTACTAAAAATAAAGTTAAATATAAAATTCGCACAATGTGTCGTTTTTTAAAACTCTCTAAATCAACATATTATTTTAATTTAAAGAAAAAGAAAAAATTCAAAATAATATTTATGATGAAGCTGTTATTAGTGCTTTTAAAGAAAATAAAGAAGTTTATGGTACTAGAAGATTAAAAGTCATACTAGCAAACCAAGAAATTTATTTATCACGCAGAAAAATTAAAAAAATTATGAATAAGCATAATTTAATATCAAAATACACTAAATTATCATTCAAAAATCATCATAATAAAGTCAATGATAGTCAAATTACCAATCTTGTTAATAGAGACTTTAATAATAGAATTAAAAATGAAGTTATTGTCAGTGATTTAACTTATGTTCAAGTTAATGGTAAATGAAACTATATTTGCCTATTAGTAGACCTGTACAACCGCGAAATTATTGGACATAGTGTTGGAGTTAAAAAAGATGCATCATTAGTACATCAAGCATTTATGCACTCAAATCGCTGTTTAAAAGATATTCAAATATTTCATAGCGATCGCGGTAATGAATTCAATAATAAAACTATTGATAAACTTTTATTAGCATTCAATATTACCCGTTCTTTAAGCAAAAAAGGATGTCCTTATGACAATGCTGTTGCTGAAGCAACTTTTAAAACTTTCAAAACAGAGTTTATTAATGATAAAAATTTTACATCATTAATCCAATTAAAATTAGAATTATTTGATTACATAAATTGATATAACAACATAAGAATTCACAGCACTCTAAACTACCTAACTCCCGTTAAATATCATGAACAAATGTCTACCAAAAAATAGTCCTAAAAAGGGTTGCCATTCCAAATTTTATTAATTACATTTGTATTAAATTCTATTGTTGGAGGGGTAGGGGAAACTTCGAATAAAATTTTTTTTGTACTATAATCATAAAATAAAGTTACGCTTCTAGTAACATCTGCTTGTGTTGTCATCTCTTCTCAGTATATTATTTGAATGATTGATTTTGTATTATAACTTTCGTTGTTATTTAATAAAAATTTTATTTCTTTTTTAAGAGTATCAACTATTTTTTTATCATTTTTATCTTGTAAATCAATTACTCAAAGAATTATAGTTCATTTATCTAAATAAAAATCATCATTATTAACTTTCTTTCATAAAGGACTAGTTTCAATATTAAATCAATTATTTTTAACATCATTAATATTTTCATTTGCTTTAATTAATTCACTATTTAATTTTGTAATTTCATTTTCATTAGTAGTAATTCGTTTTTGTTATTTAGCAGAAAAATCACACGTTGCAGCATGTGTATAATCACCAATTTGGGGATTATTTTGTAATGCTTCGGGTGGTAATGTACCAATTTCATCAGGTCAATCTAAAATCATTGTTTCAGTTTCTTTATCATAATCAGTTGCAACATAACCTTTATTAATAAATTTACTAACAGGACCTCTATATATTTCATTTTCATTATCATCAACTAAATCATCATATAATTTAATTTGTTTTAATAATGTAAATTCTTTTTGTTCTTTAATTAATTCATCAACTTGATTTCTAGTATAAAATGCTTTTAAATCGAGGCTTTTTAATAATCTGTGTATCTTTGTTTTACAAAGTTACTAATTTAGATTAATTCTGTCTTCAAATTTTATCATAAAATGAGCAATTGCTGTATTTCAATTTTGAATAGGCAATGTTCATTTTTTTGTTATATTTTCAATTGCCAAGTAAAATATTTTGAAAACTGCCATATCATTAGGAAAAACTTTTTTATTTCTGATGATTTTTCGTAATTGACTATTAACAGATTCAATAGCATTTGTAGTATAAATCACTCTTTTGATTTCTACTGGATAACTAATAAAAACCATTAAATTATCTCAATTTTTATATCAAGATTTAGTAATTTGAGGATATTGTTTATTTCATTTACTTTCAAACGATTCTAAAGCTTGCATTGCTTGTTCTTCACTACATGCACTATAAATTGGTTTTAAATCTGCAACTAGACCTTTTCGATGTTTGTATGAAACATATTTTAAACTATTTCTAATTTGATGAACAATGCATAATTGATGTTCTGTTTTAGGATAAACTGATTGTATTGCTTCTGACATGCCTGTTAAATTATCACTACAAGCAATAAGAATATCATTTAAGCCACGATTTTTCATTTCTGTGAAATTAGATAATCAAAACTTAGAACCTTCATTTTCACTAATTCATAATCCTAAAACATCTTTTTGCCTTCTAAATCAACTCCTAATGCTATATAAACTGATTTGTTAATAATCCGTTTATCTTGTCGTACTTTAACTACTATACAATCAAAATAAACAATAGGATAAATACTTTCTAATGGTCGATTTTGTCATGCTTTAACATCATCAATAACATCATCAGTAATTTGACTAATAACACTTTCACTAATATCAGCACCATGATATAACTCTTGCAACTGCATTCTAATGTCAGATAATGTCATTCCTTTTGCATACAAGGAAAGAACTTGTTGATCAAAACCATCAAATCTTCTTTGCCTTTTAGGAACTATTACAGGAGTAAAATTACTATTGCGATCTCTTGGTACATCAATTTCAATTTTACCTTGTTGAGTTATTAATTTTGGCTTTTCTCCCTTTATGTACTATTTTTAAATTTTATCACATAAATGCTGAGAAAAGCCTATCTACGGACTTCTCCCCACATTTTTAAATCAAACATAGCATTACAGTTTCAAAACTAGGTATCTTGTTGAATTTATATGCAGCTTCTTTAGCATATAAATGAACATGATGTTTTGCAACTTTGATATGTGTTTTAAATGTTCTTCTTATATGTTTTCAAACTGATTCAATTTGGTTGGTATTTACACCAATTTTTGAAACATAGCCATCTTGATGGTTAACTGTTTCATGCTTAGTGAAAACTGATTTAAAATCGCAACGAACTTCTCCCCACATGTACTTGTGGAGGAAACAATGAAATTGAATGAGTTCAATAATACTTTTCAAACTGAAAAACAATGTCTTGCATATATAGCAAGTTTGAAACAAATCAAATGTAGTAGGTGTTCTAGTTTTAATTTGAATACTTCTAATTTAAGAAGAATGAGATGTTTGAAATGTCATCAAACATTCAGTATTCTCACGGGCACTATATTTTCAAAGTCACAAACACCTTTAATATCTTGGTTTTATCTCATTTTAGATGAATAAACACCAAACATGGAATTCCATCAACTGATGTTGCAAAAGAATTGGGAGTGACCTTGAAAACAGCTTGAAGAATGGGTCATAAAATCCGAAGTGCCATTGCTAAACAAAAACCTCAATTCATTGTTGAAGGCATAGTGCAAATGGATGAAATGTATCTTTCACATATGGGGTTTAAAAAACAAGGAAGATCCTTGTTGAATAAAACCTTGATTGTTGGTATTTATGAAAAAACAACCAACAATCTGATTGTGAAAGTATTGAAAAACGCAAACAGTAAAAATCTTTTGCAGTTTGCAATAAACCACATTTCTTCAAAGTGTGTTGTACATACTGATTTTTGAAAAGGATATCGCGATTTGAAATCGGTTTTCACTAAGCATGAAACAGTTAACCATCAAGATGGCTATGTTTCAAAAACTGGTGTAAATACCAACCAAATTGAGTCAGTATGAAAACATATACGAAGAACATTTAAAACACATATCAAAGTTGCAAAACATCATATTCATTTATATGCAAAAGAAGCTGCATATAAATTCAATAACATACCTAGTTTTGAAACTGTAATGCTATGTTTTATTTAAAAATGTGGGGAGAAGTTCGTAGATAGGCTTTTCTCAGCATTTATGTGATAAGATTTAAAAATAGTACATAAAGGGAGAAAAGCCAATCGCAATATCCTTTTTAAGAATCAGTATATACAAGACATTTTGAAGAAATGTGGTTTTTTGCAAACTGCAAAAGATTTTTACTGTTTGCGTTTTTCAATACTTTCACAATTAAATTATTGGTTGTTTTTTGATAAATGCCAACAATCAAGGTTTTATTCACCAAGGATCTTCCTTGTTTTTTAAAACCCATATGTGAAAGATACATTTCATCAATTTGCACTGTACCTTCAACAATAAATTGAGGTTTTTGTTTTGCAATACGTGTTCTGATTTTATGAGTCATTCTTCAAGCAGTTTTCAAAGTCACTCCCAATTCTTTTGCAATATCTGTTGATGGAATTCCATGTTTGGTGTTTATTCATCTAAAGATAAGATAAAATCAAGATGTTAAAGATGTTTGTGACCTTGAAAATATGGTGCCTGTGAGAATGCTAAATGTTTGATTACATTTTAAACATCTCATTCTTTTTAAATCAGAAGTATTCAAATTAAAACTAAAACACCTAATACATTTGTTTTCTTTTAAATTTGCTATATATGCAAGACATTGCTGTTCAGTTTGAAAAGCATTGTTGAATTCATTCAGTTTCATTATTCCCTCCACAAGTACATGTGGGGAGAAGTCCGTTAATTTTTTTGAACTTGTACCATTACGAGCATTTTCAGTAGTACTATGTTGATTTTTTTCATATCCTAAATAATTTTGCATTTCAGAATTCAACATTTTTTCAACTAATCTTTTTGTTAATTCTTTATATAAACCGCCAGGTTTAAAAACTGTTGTTAAATCTTCAGTATTTTCTAGTAATAAATCTACTGCTTTTGATATTGGATCATTATTATTAAAGTTATCTTTTTTAGCCATCTGTAACTCACTCTTTCTAGTCATTTAATTATATTTACTAGAATTAATTAAACATAGTTATTTTTGTAAGTTACACAGATTACTAAACATTTCCGATGAGTATGTTTTTTTGTTTTTTTATGTGTTATATGCTCAATTTCTTTTTGTATTTTATTTCGAACTTCTCCCCACATGTACTTGTGGAGCAAATGCTATTGCTTTTAATCATTTATTACGATTAACACCATAACCAATGTATCAACCACTATATCAACGATATCAATGGAATGGATGTATTTGAGTAACAAAAGTTTTTGCTTTAAGAATACTATCAACAACTGTAATTGGTTTATATTTAGGATTGCGATGATAAATAGTAATTGCACATTTATCTAATGACAAAGGTTGAATTTTACAACCCATAAATACTGGGGAATTTAATGGAATTAATTGTGCATGTTTAATTGCTCTTTTTTCTGCACTAGTAAATAAATCAGTTGCTTTTTCTTTTAATTTCTGAATTTTTTCAAATACTTGTTTTTCTAACTTTTCAAATTTTTCTTGTAATTTATATATACTTTCTCGTATTTTTTCAAAATATGGTGTATCTTTTCAAAATTTATTTAAACCTTTTTTTAAATAAAATCTAATATCAAAATATTTAAAAGTTTGATTTGCTTTTAAAACAAGTTGATGAATAACATTATTTTTAAAATTAAATTTAATAGAATTAGCACGAATTTTTTGTAAATCTAAAATTAAAGTTTTTCCATATCTATTTTCTGAATGTATTGTATGAACTAAATTTAATCAATCATGTTGGTTCATAGATAGTACTTTTTTTAAATCAGTATTAAATTTTTTAAAAAAGTTATTTGCTTTTTCAATATCTTTAATTTTAAATTTAGGAGTTAATTGTGGACTTAATTTTATTAATGTATTTTGTAATAATAAGTGTTCTTTTAACTTTTGTATTTCTAATTTTTGAAAATTATTTTTATATTCTCTTTCAGCAACATAACCTAAATCTCGTAATACTGTTTCACGATTAGGAGTAAAACTATAATTCATTAAATAACGTTTATTACCAATAATTTTATCTGTTAAAATTTCTTTTCCACTTACTTGACTAATAATTTCTTGTAAGTTTTTTGCTTCTTTAAGAACCTGTTTAGAATCTTTTTAATAAAATTGAAATAAAGGACAGAACAACCATTTGTAAACTAGTATTTAGTTTTCTTTCACAATTTTTTCATAATCTTCTGCATTTTTCTAATCATGCAAAGCTTCGTTCTACAACTCATCTTTTTGGTAGTACTACAAAAGAATGTAATTCATTACGTTTTACAACTTCAACATTTGCATTTATGATTGTTTTGATTGCAGAAGCAAATTTTTCACCAGTATAGCCAGCATCTACTATTATTTTTTTGAACTGTAGAAGATTTTCTTTTTCACTTTTAATCATTATGATAGCACTATTACGATCTGTTTTTTCTGCTGTAGTTATGTAAATTGCATGTGGTAAACCTTGCGTATCAACTGCAATATGACGTTTTATTCCTGAAATCTTTTTACCAGCATCATAACCTTTATTTTCAGTAGTATCTGTATTTTTAACACTTTGCGAATCAATTATACAAAAACTAGTTTTTTCTTTTCGATGATTCTTAATACGAATCTTTTTAACTAATTTTTTTAAAATTAATTGCAATACACTAGGTTCTTTATCATTGTTTTTACTTCAAATTTGGAAATAATAATATACAGTTTGTCATTTTGGAAAATTTTTTGGTAACATTCTTCATTGACAACCACTTTTTAATACATATAAAACTGCACAAAACACTTCATATAAATCTAAATTTCTTGGTTTTGTTTTCTTTTTGCTGTTTTCTAAAGTTGATTTTATGTTCTCAAATTGTTCTTTAGTAACATGACTTGGATAATTTTTATGCATATATACCTCTTATTTTAAAATATATAGTAATTTTACCTTATTTTCTAAAAGATTCTAAACAGGTTCTAACACCAATTTGTTCTAATGTTTTAGTTTTTTGTGCTAATTTAATAAATTTAGTTATACGATAACCACGACTAATTTTATTAAGTCCAACAAATGCAGGTAATAAATTTAAGAAAGTATTTAATTTTGTTACATTTCCTTTTAAATAATCATAAACTTGATTAATAGTAAAATCAGTTGTAGCATAAATACCAAAATTAATAGTACTTGCAATAAAATCACTTGCACCTAATGAACATCTAGAATAAAGTAGACACAGAATTGTAACCTTTGTGTTAAAAATACTTTAAGGAAGGTGTTCATTTTTTTATGGCTAAATGACTATCAAAAGAAGAAAAGTTAAAAATAATAAAAATAAGTAAAATTAAAACAATTGATAAAACCGCATTAGAGTATGGTATTGGTCGATCATCAATAAAAGAATGAATTAAAGCATATAAATTATTAGGTGAAAAAGGTTTAGAATATGGCAATGGAATTCGTGCTAAAAAAACCAAAAGAACAGGTCGACCCAAATCTTTAAATTTTAATGAAATGACAAAACAAGAATTAATTGAATATATTGAGGCAATGAACGATATAAAAAAGTATTTAGAAAAATCGACAAAAAAGAAGAAATATTTTGTGATTTTCTCATTGAAGAAAAAATATCAGATTAGTTATTTATGTTGATTATTAAATGTTTCAAAATCAGGATATTATAAGTGAATTAAGAATGGAATGAATGAATTTAATAAATGAGATACATTTTTAGCTAATATAATTAAAAATATTTTTTATGAATTTCAAGAAATTTATGGTTATAAAATGATAACTTTATGAATTAACAAAATTTATAATTTAAAATTAAAATTTCATATTGTATATAGATATATGAAAAATATGAGTTTAAAAGCTAAGGTTCGCATAAAAAATTTGATTATAGAACTAAATCAGGAAGTTTAAGATATGATAATTTATTAAAACGTGATTTTTCAACTACTAATTTAAATGAAAAATTAGGTACTGATATAACTTATTTATTAACTAATGGTAAAACATATTATTTATCAATTGTTAAAGATTTTCATAATAATGAAATATTAGATTATAAAATAAGTGCAAGTTTAGACATGACATTTGTTGTCCAAAACATTATCCAAGCTTGAGTTAATGCTCAAAAACCTACTTCATGAATTTTACAATCAGATCAAGGATTTCACTATACAAATCCTTCTTATAAAATTTTATGTGATGAATTAAAAATAAAAATTTCAATGTCTAGAAGAGGTAATTCCTGTGATAATGGTGCTACTGAAACTTGATTTGGAACAATGAAAACAGAATTTCTATATCAAATTCCAAGAAAAAATAGAACTATTGAATGAATACAAGACAACTTACCTAAATATATTTACTTTTATAATAATTATCGACCTCAAATAAAATTAAAAGGAATGAGTCCAATCGAATATCGATTAGCTCATTCCAAACCAACAAATAATTACTTCATACCTATAAATTTAACACTTACAAACGCTATTTTATAAAATTTAATAAAAGGTTACTTTTATTGTCCACTTTTCTTGACAAGTTCACTAATCCAAGGGCTACACTTTCACTTAATCCACCAGTAAAAGGAGCAAGTGCTACTGCTATAACTTGTACACCAATCATTTCTAAAATTTCTCATCAAAAACTTTTATTTTCTTGTTGTTTACTTATTCTAGTATGTTTTGGTTTATTTATGTTTAAAAGTATTGCTGTACTAGTTGTACCAATTGGCATGATATTAATGTCCTTTATTTAAGAGTTATTTTAATTGGATTTGTTGTTCCTTTATAATTTAAGTCATTAACATTTGCAGTAATAGTTATATATAAGTCACCTGCTTTTTGTTTTTGATTACTTACATTAGTTTTTCCTTGTGCATCACTAAAATATTTAATAGTTGGATTTGTTAAATTTGGATTTAATGATTTAAGTTCATTAGTACTTTTTATTTCTGTATTTAATTCATTGTTATTGTTATTAACATTTGCAGTAATATTTGTTGTTAAAACTGTAATTTTAGTTTTTAAATCAGTTTTTTCTGTTTTAATAACTCCACATAACATTCATCTTGATGTTGTTTCATTATTAGAAATATATGGGATTGCTTCTCCAACAACTTCACCAGCAACTTTATATGCTCTTCCTGCTTTATCATCTTTAATAAAATCTACATAAATAACTGTATTTTCTATCATGTATCTTTTCATCGCTCTTGGTGTTGCTAAAATAAAGGTCATTAATTGTTGTTCATTTTTATCATTAGTAAAAATCATATAGTCATCAAGAACGATTTCACATAATACACCTTTTACATATAAATTATTTCCATTTAAACGTAATTGTTGTGCCAATTGATTATCAGTAATTAAACCTTTATTATCTGCTAAATAAACTAAACTATCATAAAGACCATTAGTAATAAAAAATGGCTTTTCTCCCTTTATGTACTATTTTAATTTTATCACATAAATGCTGAGAAAAGCCTATCTACGGACTTCTCCCCACATTTTTAAATCAAACATAGCATTACAGTTTCAAAACTAGGTATCTTGTTGAATTTATATGCAGCTTCTTTAGCATATAAATGAACATGATGTTTTGCAACTTTGATATGTGTTTTAAATGTTCTTCTTATATGTTTTCAAACTGATTCAATTTGGTTGGTATTTACACCAATTTTTGAAACATAGCGATCTTGATGGTTAACTGTTTCATGCTTAGTGAAAACTGATTTAAAATCGCAATATCCTTTTCAAGAATCAGTATATACAAGACATTTTGAAGAAATGTGGTTTTTTGCAAACTGCAAAAGATTTTTACTCTTTGCGTTTTTCAATACTTTCACAATTAAATTATTGGTTGTTTTTTGATAAATGCCAACAATCAAGGTTTTATTCACCAAGGATCTTCCTTGTTTTTTAAAACCCATATGTGAAAGATACATTTCATCAATTTGCACTGTACCTTCAACAATAAATTGAGGTTTTTGTTTTGCAATACGTGTTCTGATTTTATGAGTCATTCTTCAAGCAGTTTTCAAAGTCACTCCCAATTCTTTTGCAATATCTGTTGATGGAATTCCATGTTTGGTGTTTATTCATCTAAAGATAAGATAAAACCAAGATGTTAAAGATGTTTGTGACCTTGAAAATATGGTGCCTGTGAGAATGCTAAATGTTTGATTACATTTCAAACATCTCATTCTTTTTAAATCAGAAGTATTCAAATTAAAACTAAAACACCTAATACATTTGTTTTCTTTCAAATTTGCTATATATGCAAGACATTGCTGTTCAGTTTGAAAAGCATTGTTGAATTCATTCAGTTTCATTATTCCCTCCACAAGTACATGTGGGGAGAAGTCCGTAAAAAATTTACTATTTGCAATATTTCTAAATTGAAACAAAGTATTTCAAGCCGATAACATTGATTTTAAATAGCCTACTGGTGTTGTATCTTCAATATCAATTTTAGTAGCAAATTTTGCAATTGCTTGTGTATCATCAATTGCCAATTTATCTGCTAAGTCATTAGCAACTTCATATTGCATACTATCTAATAAATTTTGTCCATTATTTGCTTTTAAATCTACATCTGTAATAATTTCTCCTGCAAGATATTTTTTAGTTATTTTTTTACTAATTTTATCTGTATCAACATATGGTAATTCATATATTTTACTTTTATCATCTCAAGCAATAATTTTTACTTCTGGTTTTTTTGGTTTTTTAACAATAAACTCAATATTTACTGAGTCAACAATTTCAGTAGGGAAAAAGTTTGCCCATGGACTATTTGAAATCGAACTTCTCCCCACATGTACTTGTGGAGGAAACAATGAAATTGAATGAGTTCAATAATACTTTTCAAACTGAACAGCAATGTCTTGCATATATAGCAAATTTGAAAGAAAACAAATGTATTAGGTGTTCTAGTTTTAATTTGAATACTTCTAATTTAAGAAGAATGAGATGTTTGAAATGTAATCAAACATTTAGTATTCTCACAGGCACTATATTTTCAAAGTCACAAACACCTTTAATATCTTGGTTTTATCTCATTTTTAGATGAATAAACACCAAACATGGAATTCCATCAACTGATGTTGCAAAAGAATTGGGAGTGACCTTGAAAACAGCTTGAAGAATGGGTCATAAAATCCGAAGTGCCATTGCTAAACAAAAACCTCAATTCATTGTTGAAGGCATAGTGCAAATGGATGAAATGTATCTTTCACATATGGGGTTTAAAAAACAAGGAAGATCCTTGTTGAATAAAACCTTGATTGTTGGTATTTATGAAAAAACAACCAACAATCTGATTGTGAAAGTATTGAAAAACGCAAACAGTAAAAATCTTTTGCAGTTTGCAATAAACCACATTTCTTCAAAGTGTGTTGTACATACTGATTTTTGAAAAGGATATCGCGATTTGAAATCGGTTTTCACTAAGCATGAAACAGTTAACCATCAAGATGGCTATGTTTCAAAAACTGGTGTAAATACCAACCAAATTGAGTCAGTATGAAAACATATACGAAGAACATTTAAAACACATATCAAAGTTGCAAAACATCATATTCATTTATATGCAAAAGAAGCTGCATATAAATTCAATAACATACCTAGTTTTGAAACTGTAATGCTATGTTTTATTTAAAAATGTGGGGAGAAGTTCGTAGATAGGCTTTTCTCAGCATTTATGTGATAAGATTTAAAAATAGTACATAAAGGGAGAAAAGCCTTTGAAATTTTAAAAAACTCTATAAATTCTGGCGCTTCTACTAATCTCTCTGTATTGTCTAAATTTTGATTAAATGGTACTGACATTTTATTTCTTCCTTTCGTTTATAAATAATTTTTCTTTTTATAATTAATTAAAAAATTTTCTTTATCATTTGTTTTATTATTAATAATTATTTGTTTATTGCCACCTGTATTAATTGTTTCTTTAAATACTGGTTGTTCTTTAATCATTTTTTTAATAGTTTCTTCAATTTTTGAATTTTCTAACGGACTTCTCCCCACATGTACTTGTGGAGGGAATAATGAAACTGAATGAATTCAACAATGCTTTTCAAACTGAACAGCAATGTCTTGCATATATAGCAAATTTGAAAGAAAACAAATGTATTAGGTGTTTTAGTTTTAATTTGAATACTTCTGATTTAAAAAGAATGAGATGTTTAAAATGTAATCAAACATTTAGCATTCTCACAGGCACCATATTTTCAAGGTCACAAACATCTTTAACATCTTGGTTTTATCTTATCTTTAGATGAATAAACACCAAACATGGAATTCCATCAACAGATATTGCAAAAGAATTGGGAGTGACTTTGAAAACTGCTTGAAGAATGACTCATAAAATCAGAACACGTATTGCAAAACAAAAACCTCAATTTATTGTTGAAGGTACAGTGCAAATTGATGAAATGTATCTTTCACATATGGGTTTTAAAAAACAAGGAAGATCCTTGGTGAATAAAACCTTGATTGTTGGCATTTATCAAAAAACAACCAATAATTTAATTGTGAAAGTATTGAAAAACGCAAAGAGTAAAAATCTTTTGCAGTTTGCAAAAAACCACATTTCTTCAAAATGTCTTGTATATACTGATTCTTGAAAAGGATATTGCGATTTTAAATCAGTTTTCACTAAGCATGAAACAGTTAACCATCAAGATCGCTATGTTTCAAAAATTGGTGTAAATACCAACCAAATTGAATCAGTTTGAAAACATATAAGAAGAACATTTAAAACACATATCAAAGTTGCAAAACATCATGTTCATTTATATGCTAAAGAAGCTGCATATAAATTCAACAAGATACCTAGTTTTGAAACTGTAATGCTATGTTTGATTTAAAAATGTGGGGAGAAGTCCGTAGATAGGCTTTTCTCAGCATTTATGTGATAAAATTAAAATAGTACATAAAGGGAGAAAAGCCTTTTCTAAATTATGAGTTTTAAATTTTAAAAAATCATAAAATTCAGTTTTAACTTGATATTTTTTAAATATATTAATTATTTCTTTTTCTTTAATTTCTTGATTAAGTTTATTTAACTTATTTTCTGCTTCATTAACTTTATTTTCTATTTCTTGTTGAGCATTATTTTCAGTTAAAGGTTCAGTTGTTTGTTGAACATTATCTTCATTTTCTAACATTTAACATTCTCCTATAATCAATTTTTAACTAATTGTGGCATTTCACTTATTAATTTTTTATAATCATTAACTGCATTTTCTAATGCGTTAATATCAGTAAATTTAAAACAATTATCAATATGTAATTCAAAATCCCTATCAATTCTGATATCTTGTTTTCTATATTTTTCATTAAATTCAATTTTTGTCATATTATTTTTCTCCTTTATTAATTTTTTCGTTTAATTTTGCTAATTTTTTTTGATGTTTTATAATTTTGTTATTTGCTCTAACATGTTTTGGAGTTGTAATAAATTTTTTTAATAAAACAATAATTTCTCTGCAAATTAATGTTCCAACACTTGTTCTAATAATTATTAATTCATGTAAAAATTCTTTCATTTCAATATTTTCCTTTCAATTATTTATTATTTATTTTTGATTATTCATCAAATTCACCTTTATTAATTCTTTCAATCATACATTTTGCATCCATTAAAAGATTTGCAATTAAACGTTCATTCAGTCGTATATCTTATAAATCTTTTTCATGTTGTTTTAATTTATCATTGTAATATTAAAGTAATTTTTGTTTATTCATTATTTTTCACCTCCTTTATAAACTCATGTGATTATAATCTCAATTTAATGAAGTATTATCATTATTTAATGGTACTTCGCTCATATTATCACTACCATATTGACTAGTTGTTTCACTATTAATTGTGAATCTATTATCATTAATTAATGTTGCAGTTTCATTATTAAATGAAGTTTCTTGCATTTCTTGAATATGATTAGTTGTTTCCATTGATAGTAAATTATGGATTATTTCACTTGCACCAGCAATTATGGTAGGTACTGCATAAGCATTATTAAAATCATTATTAATACCCATTGCTACACCACTAGAAATTAAACAACCACCAGTAGCCATATTACAAATCTTTCTTATTGTTTCAAATCTATTAGGAATTAATTCAGTTAATCCACTGATAAGATTTGATATACCATAAGCATTTAAACTAATATAAGTATCTCAATCCATTAATGACTGATTTTCTTGTTTATTTAATAGTAATCATGGAGGACCTTCTGTTGTAGTTGTAGTAGTTATTGGAGTTGGTGTTGTTGGAATAATAGGAGTAATATTATTTTCACTTCATTTACTATAATTTGCTAATCCAATTGTTCCTAAACCTAATAATATTTTTTTAGAACTATTAATTAATTTAGTTTTAGTATTTGGTCTTTGATTTAAATTTCAAATATCTAAACCTAATTTTTTACCAAATAATAAACTATTAATTGAACCTAATACTGGATTTACAATTACTTGACCATAATAAGCACTTGTACCAATCATTGCACAAATTGGACTTATTCCAGTTCTAATTAATTTAGGCTTTTCTCCCTTTATGTACTATTTTTAAATCTTATCACATAAATGCTGAGAAAAGCCTATCTACGAACTTCTCCCCACATTTTTAAATAAAACATAGCATTACAGTTTCAAAACTAGGTATGTTATTGAATTTATATGCAGCTTCTTTTGCATATAAATGAATATGATGTTTTGCAACTTTGATATGTGTTTTAAATGTTCTTCGTATATGTTTTCATACTGACTCAATTTGGTTGGTATTTACACCAGTTTTTGAAACATAGCCATCTTGATGGTTAACTGTTTCATGCTTAGTGAAAACCGATTTCAAATCGCGATATCCTTTTCAAAAATCAGTATGTACAACACACTTTGAAGAAATGTGGTTTATTGCAAACTGCAAAAGATTTTTACTGTTTGCGTTTTTCAATACTTTCACAATCAGATTGTTGGTTGTTTTTTCATAAATACCAACAATCAAGGTTTTATTCAACAAGGATCTTCCTTGTTTTTTAAACCCCATATGTGAAAGATACATTTCATCCATTTGCACTATGCCTTCAACAATGAATTGAGGTTTTTGTTTAGCAATGGCACTTCGGATTTTATGACCCATTCTTCAAGCTGTTTTCAAGGTCACTCCCAATTCTTTTGCAACATCAGTTGATGGAATTCCATGTTTGGTGTTTATTCATCTAAAAATGAGATAAAACCAAGATATTAAAGGTGTTTGTGACTTTGAAAATATAGTGCCCGTGAGAATACTGAATGTTTGATGACATTTCAAACATCTCATTCTTCTTAAATTAGAAGTATTCAAATTAAAACTAGAACACCTACTACATTTGATTTGTTTCAAACTTGCTATATATGCAAGACATTGTTTTTCAGTTTGAAAAGTATTATTGAACTCATTCAATTTCATTGTTTCCTCCACAAGTACATGTGGGGAGAAGTTCGTTAATTTAATTAAAGTATAATTTGATTGATTTTCTATATTTGGCATTTTATTCTCCTTTAATTTTCTAATTTTTTAATTGTTACTTTAATTCAACCTTGATATACATCATTATCACCAACTATTAATGCAACATTACCTTCGGGATCAGAAACAATTATGTGTTTTGATTTAACATTTGGGTATTGTCTTAAAATAATTGCTCTAATATCATTACTTGTATGAATTGCTTTTGGAAATGGTAATAATATTTCAATTTCATCTTTATTTTCAAACAAAGTAGGTAATATTATCATTAGTCAAATTTTCCATTTTCAATTCTTTCTTTTAAAGAAAAGACATATTCTGTATAAGTTCTATGTCGATTTTTATCATTTATAATTTCATCGATATCTAAAATTAATTTTTCTTTATATTCATTAATATATTTTTGGGCAATTTTTCTTCTTATATTTTCAACTTTTATCATATGTTTATCACAAAAATATCTTACTTGAACATTATTTTTATCTAATTTTGTTGGTAAATTATTACAATTTGTTATATGTTTACCAAGTTCATTAACTTCACTAAAACAACATGGTATATTTTCTTTATTCATTATCAATGTCTCCTAAATTTCTTCAACTTCTTCTATTTCATTTATTAACTGATTCTAATCAACAACTATTACAGGTATTGGATAAAAAGTTTTCTTTTACTTTATTGCACATAGAACATTTATCTTCATATTTCATATTATTTCTCCTTATTTTCAATTTGATTAGCAATTTCACTTAATATTTTTAATACTTTATATTCATTTTTTAATTCTTTAATAATAAATATTTAAAATATTATTAGTGTTATGCTTGTTATTAATATTGCTACTATTAATAAAATTTTTCATAATATCATTTTTTACTCTTTTCATTTTTTAAATCATTTAACATTTATTGAACAAAATGCAGGATTTTTAGGAATATTTAAAGTATTAAAGATTTGACCAGTTACTATAATTTCATCGTTTTTGTTTAATAAAATACATCGGTTATAAAGCTTTGAATTGTTAAAAATTAAAGTAACATAGTTTAATCCATTTCATTGTCCACGAACACTATAATATAATCCTTTATTACCTTTTTCGTAATATTTTGCTTCAATACTGTTACTCAGTTTTACTGTTAATTTGACATAATTGGCTTTATCTTTCATTTTTATAATTCCTTAAATAATATTGAATGTGTTTATATGCATCTTGTTCATGTTTTGTTAATTTTATATTTCCTTTATAATTTTCTATTTTAGTTTTATTTTTTGGTTCACTTCCTAAATAATCTCAATTCATAACATCTTCTACTAATACCATTAATGTACCAATAGTTTTAGGAGTTGCTAATGGATTAGTTAATAATTGTTTTGAATTTAAAAAGAAATTTTCGACAATAACTAATATTTTTTTATTATCAGAATGTTTTTTAATTAATAAAAAGTATTTTTTATACAAATTTTTACTTTCTAAAACTGTTTTAGTTTTAAATGTTTCATTAAAAATAATATTATTAGTTTCATTTGAATATATAACAATTCCATTATTACCAATACCAGCGAGGTCAATACCAATAATTAAGTCATATTGCATTAATTAAGTTAACCTCTAATAACTGTTTTAATAATTTCTAAATCACAATTACATCAACAATATTTACATTCTTCAATAAATTCTTTATGACCACAAACTAAATTATCTTTTTTTAAATCATCAATCAGTTTAATTAGTCCTATTTTAAATTCAATAATCTTTTTTTCCATTATGTAAATCATCCCTTTTCAATTATTTTTGCTGCTTGTTTAAGGTATTTAGGTATTTTGTTATAACAACTGTCACATATTAAATAAGGTATTGGTCAATTTTTATATTTAATAGTTTTAGTAGAATTATTAATACATTCTTTTCAAACTTTATCCATACAAACTCTTAATTCACATTTTTTATTTTTATTATTCATAGTTTTTTTCTTTATAAATAAAATATCTTTTCATTATGAGTTGAAATTTCCTTATAAGAAGTAACTATATAATTAATTGGTAAATCATCATGTTTATATAGATTATTTATTTTAAAACCTTTTCTGTTTTCTTCTCACGTAATGTTATATTTAAAACAAGGATTAGTAATTTTAGTTTTGTTATCTGTTATTTCACCCATAAATCAACTATTATGCTGTTCATAAAATTTTAATGGTTCAAGTTTTATATCATTAAGATAATATTCTTTTGGAGCAGTTGTTTATTAACAGTTATTTTTTGGTCTTTAATATATGGTTCTAATAATTTTATTAATTCATTACCACTTAATTCTCTTTTAATATTTTCTAAATTAAAAACTCAATATGTATATTTATCATCAGCAATAAAACTATTATTTTTAACCATTCATTTTGGACATTGTAATTTATATTCACCATAATCAATAAGAATAGATTGTGGTTTATCTTTAACAATTTGTTCTTTTTTAAATTCTATTTGCATAATAATCCTTTCCTAATATTTTCTGTTGCTTCTAGCATAAAGAACATATATTTTGATTTTTAGATTATTAATAATACTACTATTCGTTTTATTAATTCCAGCAATTCTGGACTCAAAAATAAATTGTGAAATTTTAAAAAGAAATCGAGGCATTCGATTCAATATGTATTTAATTTGCGTTTAACAAATTAATATTTTAATTGAACCGGCACCGCTCAATTTTTTTTACAAGTTTGAAATTTATTTTCTCGTCCAAAAAAATTTTTAAAAAATAAAATAAAAAAAACCAACACTTGCTCACTGGGGAGTGGCAAGGTTGGTTAAATAAAGAATAGAATTAATACAATAGGTCCCTACAACAGGTCTATATATACTAGTTTCCAATTCGCTCCCACCCCAAGAATTACCATTAATGGTTAGTATATTTTATTAGGTATCACTCCACTTTTTATTTATCCATGCAAGTCCACATGTTCTAGCTACTATTTTTAACAACTGTGTTGTAGTTCACTTTTTTAGTTCCCTAACACGTGTTGATAATAGCGTTAAAGAGGTTTATTAAAAATTTTAAAATTTTACAATTACAAAAAAAGACAAGATTATTTCTTGTCTTTTCCTTAATAACTTTGAGAATAATTTTTATTTTTTAAATGTATATTTTTTAAAATACGTCGAATATAAATTTAAATTTAAGGGTTAAAGAGAGTAATTTTGTCTAATTTTTCATTATTTTGCAAATAATTCATTTTTGGAAATAAGTTACTAATATGATAATTAATTATTTCGTAACTTTGACAACCGCCCTTATACTAATTAGAGTAAGGGGCAAAAATACACTAAAAAGTATATATATGCCCCTTATTTAATTTTTAATTTTCTTTTTGTTGTAATTGTTCTTTTTGTTTAACCAAAGCAATATTTAATATACAATTTGGACAATAATATTTCCCAGTATATAAATTTTGTAAAACTCTTTTAGGACAAATTACTTGGTCGCAAAGTTTGCATACATACATTGCTAAATGAAAATGTTGTTGACAAGCACAATTATTAATTTTTGACATAACTTAAATCCTTTAAATAATTATTTACCAATTACCCTATAATAAATAACTATTTAGTTTTTAAATTATGTATGTCAATTATTTTTGCTTCTCATGTTATTTCAACATCATAATAAGAACCAAGACTTAAATTCATTTTAGAAAGTTTAGTAAATAATTCACTATCATGTAAAACTCATTTATCCTTAGATTTTTCACCAGTTGATATTTTAATACCTTTATCAGTAACATAAAACGGCGAAAAAGTAAGTACATCATAATTTTTGGACTTACCACTTTTTTCATCTTTAATTACTTCATTACTTCTAATTTTTGTCAATTGACAAAAAAAATACATTTTATTAACCTCCTAGGAATTAGGTTATATTAATAACCAGATTAATAATGTGGGTAATTAACATTATTAATTATAATATAACATAAAAATTAAAATTTACAACAAAAAAACGCAAAAACATAAAGTTAAATTCCTAGGTAAAACCTTACATTTTTGCTATTAACCATTATATATATATACATACATACATACAAGTATTTTTTTTAAAAATCATATTAAGATTTAACAGTTTGAACTTTTTTTTCACGTTTATCACCATAAATTAAAGTTTTAAGCATAAAATGAAATGGAATTCAAATAATGGTCAAACATAAAAATATTGAAATACACATAATAACTCTTTTTAAAATATTCATTTAAGTACAACTCCTTTCTTAAATAAATATATCAAAAATAAAATTTTAAAAAACAATTAAAATATAATTTAATGTAAATGTAAAATTCTAGGTACACGCTTAATTGCATTCCTAAACCTAATACTATCAATTGAGATATATTCATCATAATCTTTAAAATTATCACCAAAAACAGTAGTATCAAAACTACCACCAAAAAGTATAGTACGACCCAAATTATCAATTTTCTTTTTAAAAAATTGTGTATGTAAAGCATTAATAGAAGCGTCAATTAAACGTTGATATAACATTATCTTTTGGCCTTTAACTACTTTTGGATTAGAACAATTACGAGAAAAAGCATAAGCACGAACACCCAAATCATACTGATTTTGATATTTTATATCATTTTGCACTTTTACAACATATTTACTTAAATACTTAACTATATTTTCATTAGTACCTTTTTTAACAACTCTTACATCATTAAAAGCAAATGGTCATCATTGTGGCAACATACTTTTATGTATTTTTCTATTAAATAATATATGAAAGTGAATAGCACCACGCTTTTGATATTCATAAACATACATATATTTTAACTCACCTAAATATTTAACACGTTTAGGGTTATTTCATCAACGCTTTAAACGTTTGAAGAATATAGCAATATCATGTTTTGCTTTATTAATATCTTGCATATTTTCAGCATAAGTTAAAGTAACAAAACTTAAAACTTTTGAATTATAAAAATTATGATACGCTTTATGTATTAATTTTGTTTTAGTACGAATAGTACTATTAGAACCTGTTTAGAATCTTTTAGAAAATAAGGTAAAATTACTATATATTTTAAAATAAGAGGTATATATGCATAAAAATTATCCAAGTCATGTTACTAAAGAACAATTTGAGAACATAAAATCAACTTTAGAAAACAGCAAAAAGAAAACAAAACCAAGAAATTTAGATTTATATGAAGTGTTTTGTGCAGTTTTATATGTATTAAAAAGTGGTTGTCAATGAAGAATGTTACCAAAAAATTTTCCAAAATGACAAACTGTATATTATTATTTCCAAATTTGAAGTAAAAACAATGATAAAGAACCTAGTGTATTGCAATTAATTTTAAAAAAATTAGTTAAAAAGATTCGTATTAAGAATCATCGAAAAGAAAAAACTAGTTTTTGTATAATTGATTCGCAAAGTGTTAAAAATACAGATACTACTGAAAATAAAGGTTATGATGCTGGTAAAAAGATTTCAGGAATAAAACGTCATATTGCAGTTGATACGCAAGGTTTACCACATGCAATTTACATAACTACAGCAGAAAAAACAGATCGTAATAGTGCTATCATAATGATTAAAAGTGAAAAAGAAAATCTTTCTACAGTTCAAAAAATAATAGTAGATGCTGGCTATACTGGTGAAAAATTTGCTTCTGCAATCAAAACAATCATAAATGCAAATGTTGAAGTTGTAAAACGTAATGAATTACATTCTTTTGTAGTACTACCAAAAAGATGAGTTGTAGAACGAAGCTTTGCATGATTAGAAAAATGCAGAAGATTATGAAAAAATTGTGAAAGAAAACTAAATACTAGTTTACAAATGGTTGTTCTGTCCTTTATTTCAATTTTATTAAAAAGATTCTAAACAGGTTCTTACGCAACTTTTTATTATTAATACCTAAATTTGCTGAATTATACTTGTAAGTGCAAGTAAATAAAATTGCAAAAAATTCTCATATAAAAATTTCATAATGCTAAATTTAGTTTAGAAAAAGTAAGGAGTTTTTATATGAGTTATAAACATATTGGGATAGATGAAAGAATTTATATTGAGAATCAATTGAAATTTAAAGTTAAAATTAGTGAAATAGCTAAAAATCTTAATCGAAGTATTAGTACTATTATTCGAGAAGTTAATAGAAATAAAGATAATGATCATTATTTTTCATTAATTGCACAAAATAAAGCTGTAAATAGAAAAAAATCACATATTATTTTTCATAAGTTTAAATATAAAGATTTAGTCAAATATATACAACAAAAACTATTATTGGGCTGATCACCTGAACAAATTTATGGCAGAATTAAAAATTTTCATAAACAATGAGCTATCAGCTTTAAAACAATTTACAATTGAATTTATTCTGGATTATTTGATAAAGTTACTAGTAAAAATTTAAGAAGAAAAGGTAAAAAACGAAGATCTCAAGAAAATCGTGGTAAATTTAATGGTAAATCAATTAAAGAACGAGATAATAATGTTAATGATCGCATAACTCTTGGTCATTGAGAAGGAGATACTATAGTATCATCAAGAGGTAAAAGTAAATCATGTTTAATAACTTTAGTTGAAAGAGTATCACGATTTACTTTAGCAATGTTAGTTAAAAACAAAACTACTAAAGTTATTAATAAAAATATCATTCATTATTTATCAATTCTTCCTAAAAATATTGTTAAAACTATTACTTTTGATCGTGGTAAAGAATTTGCAAATTGACAACAACTTGAAAAAAGTTAGATGTGAAAATTTATTTTGCAAATCCATATTCACCTTGACAAAGAGGTACTAATGAAAATACTAATGGTTTAATTAGAGAAAAATTTCCTAAAAAATTTATTTTTTCAAAAACTAATAAAAATGAAGTTCATAAATTTATATTGTCTTTAAACCAAAGACCCAGAAAAATACTAAATTATCTTTCACCAATCGAATATTTGAATAGAAAAATAATTTAGTTGCACTTACCTTTACAATTTTGCACTATAACTATATCAAACATTTTAGAATTAAAGATAACAAAAAAAAGAAACATATTTCAACAAAAAACTATCAAGATAATTTAAATATACAATTAATTAAAGAAATAAAAAAAGTCTTGAATATGCCATTTTAATAATAAACAAAATGGATACAAATATTTATAAGCGAAATTTAAAAATAACACCAGAAGAAAATTTACAAAAAAAAGCACAAGATGCAGAAAATGAAAAGGAAATGTTTAGTAATCTGTGTAACTTACAAAAATAACTATGTTTAATTAATTCTAGTAAATATAATTAAATGACTAGAAAGAGTGAGTTACAGATGGCTAAAAAAGATAACTTTAATAATAATGATCCAATATCAAAAGCAGTAGATTTATTACTAGAAAATACTGAAGATTTAACAACAGTTTTTAAACCTGGCGGTTTATATAAAGAATTAACAAAAAGATTAGTTGAAAAAATGTTGAATTCTGAAATGCAAAATTATTTAGGATATGAAAAAAATCAACATAGTACTACTGAAAATGCTCGTAATGGTACAAGTTCAAAAAAATTAATAACTCAACAAGGTAAAATTGAAATTGATGTACCAAGAGATCGCAATAGTAATTTTACTCCTGTAATAGTTCCTAAAAGGCAAAGAAGATTTGATGGTTTTGATCAACAAGTTCTTTCCTTGTATGCAAAAGGAATGACATTATCTGACATTAGAATGCAGTTGCAAGAGTTATATCATGGTGCTGATATTAGTGAAAGTGTTATTAGTCAAATTACTGATGATGTTATTGATGATGTTAAAGCATGACAAAATCGACCATTAGAAAGTATTTATCCTATTGTTTATTTTGATTGTATAGTAGTTAAAGTACGACAAGATAAACGGATTATTAACAAATCAGTTTATATAGCATTAGGAGTTGATTTAGAAGGCAAAAAAGATGTTTTAGGATTATGAATTAGTGAAAATGAAGGTTCTAAGTTTTGATTATCTAATTTCACAGAAATGAAAAATCGTGGCTTAAATGATATTCTTATTGCTTGTAGTGATAATTTAACAGGCATGTCAGAAGCAATACAATCAGTTTATCCTAAAACAGAACATCAATTATGCATTGTTCATCAAATTAGAAATAGTTTAAAATATGTTTCATACAAACATCGAAAAGGTCTAGTTGCAGATTTAAAACCAATTTATAGTGCATGTAGTGAAGAACAAGCAATGGAAGCTTTAGAATCGTTTGAAAGTAAATGAAATAAACAATATCCTCAAATTACTAAATCTTGATATAAAAATTGAGATAATTTAATGGTTTTTATTAGTTATCCAGTAGAAATCAAAAGAGTGATTTATACTACAAATGCTATTGAATCTGTTAATAGTCAATTACGAAAAATCATCAGAAATAAAAAAGTTTTTCCTAATGATATGGCAGTTTTCAAAATATTTTACTTGGCAATTGAAAATATAACAAAAAAATGAACATTGCCTATTCAAAATTGAAATACAGCAATTGCTCATTTTATGATAAAATTTGAAGACAGAATTAATCTAAATTAGTAACTTTGTAAAACAAAGATACACAGATTATTAAAAAGCCTCTAAAATTGAAATTGATGTACCAAGAGATCGCAATAGTAATTTTACTCCTGTAATAGTTCCTAAAAGGCAAAGAAGATTTGATGGTTTTGATCAACAAGTTCTTTCCTTGTATGCAAAAGGAATGACATTATCTGACATTAGAATGCAGTTGCAAGAGTTATATCATGGTGCTGATATTAGTGAAAGTGTTATTAGTCAAATTACTGATGATGTTATTGATGATGTTAAAGCATGACAAAATCGACCATTAGAAAGTATTTATCCTATTGTTTATTTTGATTGTATAGTAGTTAAAGTACGACAAGATAAACGGATTATTAACAAATCAGTTTATATAGCATTAGGAGTTGATTTAGAAGGCAAAAAAGATGTTTTAGGATTATGAATTAGTGAAAATGAAGGTTCTAAGTTTTGATTATCTAATTTCACAGAAATGAAAAATCGTGGCTTAAATGATATTCTTATTGCTTGTAGTGATAATTTAACAGGCATGTCAGAAGCAATACAATCAGTTTATCCTAAAACAGAACATCAATTATGCATTGTTCATCAAATTAGAAATAGTTTAAAATATGTTTCATACAAACATCGAAAAGGTCTAGTTGCAGATTTAAAACCAATTTATAGTGCATGTAGTGAAGAACAAGCAATGCAAGCTTTAGAATCGTTTGAAAGTAAATGAAATAAACAATATCCTCAAATTACTAAATCTTGATATAAAAATTGAGATAATTTAATGGTTTTTATTAGTTATCCAGTAGAAATCAAAAGAGTGATTTATACTACAAATGCTATTGAATCTGTTAATAGTCAATTACGAAAAATCATCAGAAATAAAAAAGTTTTTCCTAATGATATGGCAGTTTTCAAAATATTTTACTTGGCAATTGAAAATATAACAAAAAAATGAACATTGCCTATTCAAAATTGAAATACAGCAATTGCTCATTTTATGATAAAATTTGAAGACAGAATTAATCTAAATTAGTAACTTTGTAAAACAAAGATACACAGATTATTAAAAAGCCTCAATGAAAAATATGATGCATCATATTTAAATAAAAAAACTAATGCTAATAATTGATACTTTCATAAACGTTTTCTTTAATCTTTATTTTCTGTTACGTCAATAATAACTTCACTATTATCATCAAGAATTTCTTTAGTTATAAATTGACCAACGCTTTCAGCACCAGTTTTATCAGCAACAGTTTTTAAACGACTTAATTGTTTTTCCAACGGAACCAATGTTTTATTAATGCCAACATAAAGATCGTGATTTTCTACTAAACACTGTAAAAAATTATTATTTAATAACTGAATATGAACGGAAATATTATATGTATGATTACTATTTCTTTCAATACCAACTTTAGCAATCATATCTTTTTTAATATATTTAGAATACTTTTCTTGTAAATAATTAAAATTTTTATCAACAGCATTTTTAATTTCATAAGTAATATTAATATTTTTTCCATGGACAATAACTTGCATGATTAATTGCTCCTATCTTTTAATTATTATATACATTTTCCCATAAACAAATAAATTTTAAAAGATAATAGTGTAATTAAATTTAAATTATTAACAACTAAGCAAAATACCAATTATATTTATAATATGCTCAATATAATCTTCAATTAAATTAATGATTAATACTCTATTTTTTATCTTTTCATGATTTTTGTTTTAAAAAATTTTGTTTTCCATTAAAAGCAATAGCTGTTTTTCAACGTGGATAATTATTACCTTTAGTAATAGCATTAGTATTATTCATTGGTTGTAAATTACTAATATCAGAAGTGCCTCCATGAAATAAAGGTCGTTGATGTATAATAGTTCAATTATAACTTTTAGGATCATCATCAAGTTTAACATTACTAATAAAGTTATTCCTAAACATTAGCGCACCTGCATAGTCTTTTCGATATAACTGTGGATTATAATCATCAATAATTTCTCCTTTATTTCATACTTCTTCAATTTGTTGTGGTGTTCAAGTTACTTCGCTATTAACAACATTACTACTGTTATTAGTTTGAACAGGATTCGGATTACTAGTTACTTGATAATCAAGTAATTTTGATTGTGGAAGTGCACCTCCACCAGTATTATTAATAACTATATTTATACCTTGTGTTGATTTATCGTGTTCATTAAAAAATCGATCTGTAAATGATGGTCCAATAGTTTGTTCACCAAAAAGAGAATTTTGTTCAACACTCGCGGATATTTCTGTTGCTGATAAAGCATTATTATTTGTCAATGATAATGCTTTTTTTCATTTATTTCTTAGATTAGCCATTATTAATCATAAAGAAAAAAGTACTAAAAAGAAACTACAAATTAATGCAAAGCCTCAAGGCAAAATAAAAAATAAAACATTAATATTTTTTTTGTCCATAACATAACTATAAATTTTTTTATAACCATAACTTATTAATAATCCTGAACCAATAAGTAAGACAAGCGAAATTACTACTACTATTAATGCTCATACTAAAGTTATTACTCCATATTTATTTAAAAAAATAAATGGAATTGTAATAAACACTAGAGTAATAAACGAAAAAATTAAAGTAAAAATTGTTAAAATCTGAAAAGTAAGAGTAAATGTAATGCCTTTACTATTAATTACTTCAGTTAAAATTACTAAAATCTCATTAGCATTAGTACGATAAAGTATAAGTCATAATACTCAACTTATAATCAAAGTTATTGCCATTAACCCCGAACTAACAATAATTCCTCAACGATTATGAGAATTAATGTTTCTATAATTCTCTGCTGACACTTCCATACTAAAACCTCACAACTCTAAAATCTCATATATTAAATTCTATCATAAATGATGATTAACATGTTTAACGACAATTATGAAATATAAATGAAAATATAACCTTTATAAAAATACTTCTTGAAAATTAAAATTTAGATTTAACGCTGAATTATACTTGTAAGTGCAAGTAAATAAAATTGCAAAAAATTCTCATATAAAAATTTCATAATGCTAAATTTAGTTTAGAAAAAGTAAGGAGTTTTTATATGAGTTATAAACATATTGGGATAGTGAACATCTAGAATAAAGTAGACACAGAATTGTAACCTTTGTGTTAAAAATACTTTAAGGAAGGTGTTCATTTTTTTATGGCTAAATGACTATCAAAAGAAGAAAAGTTAAAAATAATAAAAATAAGTAAAATTAAAACAATTGATAAAACCGCATTAGAGTATGGTATTGGTCGATCATCAATAAAAGAATGAATTAAAGCATATAAATTATTAGGTGAAAAAGGTTTAGAATATGGCAATGGAATTCGTGCTAAAAAAACCAAAAGAACAGGTCGACCCAAATCTTTAAATTTTAATGAAATGACAAAACAAGAATTAATTGAATATATTGAGGCAATGAACGATATAAAAAGTATTTAGAAAAATCGACAAAAAAGAAGAAATATTTTGTGATTTTCTCATTGAAGAAAAAATATCAGATTAGTTATTTATGTTGATTATTAAATGTTTCAAAATCAGGATATTATAAGTGAATTAAGAATGGAATGAATGAATTTAATAAATGAGATACATTTTTAGCTAATATAATTAAAAATATTTTTTATGAATTTCAAGAAATTTATGGTTATAAAATGATAACTTTATGAATTAACAAAATTTATAATTTAAAATTAAAATTTCATATTGTATATAGATATATGAAAAATATGAGTTTAAAAGCTAAGGTTCGCATAAAAAAATTTGATTATAGAACTAAATCAGGAAGTTTAAGATATGATAATTTATTAAAACGTGATTTTTCAACTACTAATTTAAATGAAAAATTAGGTACTGATATAACTTATTTATTAACTAATGGTAAAACATATTATTTATCAATTGTTAAAGATTTTCATAATAATGAAATATTAGATTATAAAATAAGTGCAAGTTTAGACATGACATTTGTTGTCCAAAACATTATCCAAGCTTGAGTTAATGCTCAAAAACCTACTTCATGAATTTTACAATCAGATCAAGGATTTCACTATACAAATCCTTCTTATAAAATTTTATGTGATGAATTAAAAATAAAAATTTCAATGTCTAGAAGAGGTAATTCCTGTGATAATGGTGCTACTGAAACTTGATTTGGAACAATGAAAACAGAATTTCTATATCAAATTCCAAGAAAAAATAGAACTATTGAATGAATACAAGACAACTTACCTAAATATATTTACTTTTATAATAATTATCGACCTCAAATAAAATTAAAAGGAATGAGTCCAATCGAATATCGATTAGCTCATTCCAAACCAACAAATAATTACTTCATACCTATAAATTTAACACTTACAAACGCTATTTTATAAAATTTAATAAAAGGTTACTTTTATTGTCCACTTTTCTTGACAAGTTCATAGATGAAAGAATTTATATTGAGAATCAATTGAAATTTAAAGTTAAAATTAATGAAATAGCTAAAAATCTTAATCGAAGTATTAGTACTATTATTCGAGAAGTTAATAGAAATAAAGATAATGATCATTATTTTTCATTAATTGCACAAAATAAAGCTGTAAATAGAAAAAAATCACATATTATTTTTCATAAGTTTAAATATAAAGATTTAGTCAAATATATACAACAAAAACTATTATTGGGCTGATCACCTGAACAAATTTATGGCAGAATTAAAAATTTTCATAAACAATGAGCTATCAGCTTTAAAACAATTTACAATTGAATTTATTCTGGATTATTTGATAAAGTTACTAGTAAAAATTTAAGAAGAAAAAGTAAAAAACGAAGATCTCAAGAAAATCGTGGTAAATTTAATGGTAAATCAATTAAAGAACGAGATAATAATGTTAATGATCGCATAACTCTTGGTCATTGAGAAGGAGATACTATAGTATCATCAAGAGGTAAAAGTAAATCATGTTTAATAACTTTAGTTGAAAGAGTATCACGATTTACTTTAGCAATGTTAGTTAAAAACAAAACTACTAAAGTTATTAATAAAAATATCATTCATTATTTATCAATTCTTCCTAAAAATATTGTTAAAACTATTACTTTTGATCGTGGTAAAGAATTTGCAAATTGACAACAACTTGAAAAAAGTTAGATGTGAAAATTTATTTTGCAAATCCATATTCACCTTGACAAAGAGGTACTAATGAAAATACTAATGGTTTAATTAGAGAAAAATTTCCTAAAAAATTTATTTTTTCAAAAACTAATAAAAATGAAGTTCATAAATTTATATTGTCTTTAAACCAAAGACCCAGAAAAATACTAAATTATCTTTCACCAATCGAATATTTGAATAGAAAAATAATTTAGTTGCACTTACCTTTACAATTTTGCAAATAAAGTAATTTTTCGTTTATAAAAAAATATTAGATATAATACTTGTAATCTAAAATATAGTTTTTGACCTATTGTTTTATTTTTTAACAAATAGGTTTTTATTTTAAAAGGGGGACAAAATGAAAACAATTAAAAAAGAGCAATTATTTACTAACAAAACTTATTTAATAAATTATGAAACTATAGAAAAAATTAAAAAACAACTACTAAATTTAAAAGCAGAAAAAATAAAACTTATTGAAAAAAGTGAGAAAATTGAAAAAAAATTAATAATTATCAAAAAACTATTCAATTTTGAATTAAACAAAATAAAGAAATAGAAGATAAAGTATTTCAATTTAATATTCAAATCTATAAATTAAAGGAACAAAAAATTAACAAAATTAAAAATTTTTTTATTAATCTTTTTTCATTTGGAAAAATAAATAAAAATAAAAGTATTAATAATTTAATTGAAACAGAAGAAATAAATTGTGAATTATTTAAAAAACAAAATTAAATAATCAACAAAAAATTAATATTTTAAATTCAAATTATATTGAAAAACAAACAGAATATGCAAATTTAATAACTAATATTAATCAAATAACTGAACATGAAAACAAATTATTAGAAGATAAAAATAATTTGTTAAATAATAACAATAATTTATTAAATCAAAAAGAACAGCAAGAAAAAGAAACAATTGTCGAAGTCAATGAACAAATGGTTGAACAATTTGAATCAGAAATATTTCAACTTAGTGAAAAAATTTGTGATTTGGAAAATCAATTATTATCTAAGAACCTGTTTAGAATCTTTTAGAAAATAAGGTAAAATTACTATATATTTTAAAATAAAAGGTATATATGCATAAAAATTATCCAAGTCATGTTACTAAAGAACAATTTGAGAACATAAAATCAACTTTAGAAAACAGCAAAAAGAAAACAAAACCAAGAAATTTAGATTTATATGAAGTGTTTTGTGCAGTTTTATATGTATTAAAAAGTGGTTGTCAATGAAGAATGTTTGGAATGGCAACCCTTTTTAGGACTATTTTTTGGTAGACATTTGTTCATGATATTTAACGGGAGTTAGGTAGTTTAGAGTGCTGTGAATTCTTATGTTGTTATATCAATTTATGTAATCAAATAATTCTAATTTTAATTGGATTAATGATGTAAAATTTTTATCATTAATAAACTCTGTTTTGAAAGTTTTAAAAGTTGCTTCAGCAACAGCATTGTCATAAGGACATCCTTTTTTGCTTAAAGAACGGGTAATATTGAATGCTAATAAAAGTTTATCAATAGTTTTATTATTGAATTCATTACCGCGATCGCTATGAAATATTTGAATATCTTTTAAACAGCGATTTGAGTGCATAAATGCTTGATGTACTAATGATGCATCTTTTTTAACTCCAACACTATGTCCAATAATTTCGCGGTTGTACAGGTCTACTAATAGGCAAATATAGTTTCATTTACCATTAACTTGAACATAAGTTAAATCACTGACAATAACTTCATTTTTAATTCTATTATTAAAGTCTCTATTAACAAGATTGGTAATTTGACTATCATTGACTTTATTATGATGATTTTTGAATGATAATTTAGTGTATTTTGATATTAAATTATGCTTATTCATAATTTTTTTAATTTTTCTGCGTGATAAATAAATTTCTTGGTTTGCTAGTATGACTTTTAATCTTCTAGTACCATAAACTTCTTTATTTTCTTTAAAAGCACTAATAACAGCTTCATCATAAATATTATTTTGAATTTTTTCTTTAAATTAAAATAACGAACTTCTCCCCACATGTACTTGTGGAGGAAACAATGAAATTGAATGAGTTCAATAATACTTTTCAAACTGAAAAACAATGTCTTGCATATATAGCAAGTTTGAAACAAATCAAATGTAGTAGGTGTTCTAGTTTTAATTTGAATACTTCTAATTTAAGAAGAATGAGATGTTTGAAATGTCATCAAACATTCAGTATTCTCACGGGCACTATATTTTCAAAGTCACAAACACCTTTAATATCTTGGTTTTATCTCATTTTTAGATGAATAAACACCAAACATGGAATTCCATCAACTGATGTTGCAAAAGAATTGGGAGTGACCTTGAAAACAGCTTGAAGAATGGGTCATAAAATCCGAAGTGCCATTGCTAAACAAAAACCTCAATTCATTGTTGAAGGCATAGTGCAAATGGATGAAATGTATCTTTCACATATGGGGTTTAAAAAACAAGGAAGATCCTTGTTGAATAAAACCTTGATTGTTGGTATTTATGAAAAAACAACCAACAATCTGATTGTGAAAGT
The DNA here is from genome assembly GCF_027923845.1 of Spiroplasma ixodetis. Classification (GTDB taxonomy): domain Bacteria; phylum Bacillota_I; class Bacilli_A; order Mycoplasmatales; family VBWQ01; genus Spiroplasma_E; species Spiroplasma_E ixodetis_A. The sequence continues at coordinate 313,432 of NZ_AP026933.1, read as the reverse complement.
ATTGAAAAACGCAAACAGTAAAAATCTTTTGCAGTTTGCAATAAACCACATTTCTTCAAAGTGTGTTGTACATACTGATTTTTGAAAAGGATATCGCGATTTGAAATCGGTTTTCACTAAGCATGAAACAGTTAACCATCAAGATGGCTATGTTTCAAAAACTGGTGTAAATACCAACCAAATTGAGTCAGTATGAAAACATATACGAAGAACATTTAAAACACATATCAAAGTTGCAAAACATCATATTCATTTATATGCAAAAGAAGCTGCATATAAATTCAATAACATACCTAGTTTTGAAACTGTAATGCTATGTTTTATTTAAAAATGTGGGGAGAAGTTCGTAGATAGGCTTTTCTCAGCATTTATGTGATAAGATTTAAAAATAGTACATAAAGGGAGAAAAGCCTAAAATAATATGTTGATTTAGAGAGTTTTAAAAAACGACACATTGTGCGAATTTTATATTTAACTTTATTTTTAGTAATAATTTCTATTTTCTGCCTTGGAATGGCAACCCTTTTTAGGACTATTTTTTGGTAGACATTTGTTCATGATATTTAACGGGAGTTAGGTAGTTTAGAGTGCTGTGAATTCTTATGTTGTTATATCAATTTATGTAATCAAATAATTCTAATTTTAATTGGATTAATGATGTAAAATTTTTATCATTAATAAACTCTGTTTTGAAAGTTTTAAAAGTTGCTTCAGCAACAGCATTGTCATAAGGACATCCTTTTTTGCTTAAAGAACGAGTAATATTGAATGCTAATAAAAGTTTATCAATAGTTTTATTATTGAATTCATTACCGCGATCGCTATGAAATATTTGAATATCTTTTAAACAGCGATTTGAGTGCATAAATGCTTGATGTACTAATGATGCATCTTTTTAACTCCAACACTATGTCGAATAATTTCGCGGTTGTACAGGTCTACTAATAGGCAAATATAGTTTCATTTACCATTAACTTGAACATAAGTTAAATCACTGACAATAACTTCATTTTTAATTCTATTATTAAAGTCTCTATTAACAAGATTGGTAATTTGACTATCATTGACTTTATTATGATGATTTTTGAATGATAATTTAGTGTATTTTGATATTAAATTATGCTTATTCATAATTTTTTTAATTTTTCTGCGTGATAAATAAATTTCTTGGTTTGCTAGTATGACTTTTAATCTTCTAGTACCATAAACTTCTTTATTTTCTTTAAAAGCACTAATAACAGCTTCATCATAAATATTATTTTGAATTTTTTCTTTTTTCTTTAAATTAAAATAATATGTTGATTTAGAGAGTTTTAAAAAACGACACATTGTGCGAATTTTATATTTAACTTTATTTTTAGTAATAATTTCTATTTTCTGCCTATTATTAGTGCTGCTTGCTTTAAAATATCATTTTCCATTCGTAACTGTTTTAATTCTTTATTTGCTTGAATTAATTGTTTTTCTAAATCTGAAAGATTATTTTTAATTTTAAAACTACCTGAATTAGTAAATTGTTTAATTCATTTATAAGTAGCTGCTCTTGTAACATTATATTCTTTAGCAAGACAAGACACTGACTTACCACTTTGATATAAAGCTACTATTTGCTTTTTAAATTCGTCGGTATATGAGTTAATATTGGTCATAATTATAGTTCCTTTCTTTTAACAAATTTGTTCACTTGTCTACGTAATTAGTGTCCAATAAAGTGTAACCCATCCAAATTACTATATGATTAATATGCTTAATGCAAAATTGTAAAGGTAAGTGCAACTAAATTATTTTTCTATTCAAATATTCGATTGGTGAAAGATAATTTAGTATTTTTCTGGGTCTTTGGTTTAAAGACAATATAAATTTATGAACTTCATTTTTATTAGTTTTTGAAAAAATAAATTTTTTAGGAAATTTTTCTCTAATTAAACCATTAGTATTTTCATTAGTACCTCTTTGTCAAGGTGAATATGGATTTGCAAAATAAATTTTCACATCTAACTTTTTTCAAGTTGTTGTCAATTTGCAAATTCTTTACCACGATCAAAAGTAATAGTTTTAACAATATTTTTAGGAAGAATTGATAAATAATGAATGATATTTTTATTACGGACTTCTCCCCACATGTACTTGTGGAGGGAATAATGAAACTGAATGAATTCAACAATGCTTTTCAAACTGAACAGCAATGTCTTGCATATATAGCAAATTTGAAAGAAAACAAATGTATTAGGTGTTTTAATTTTAATTTGAATACTTCTGATTTAAAAAGAATGAGATGTTTAAAATGTAATCAAACATTTAGCATTCTCACAGGCACCATATTTTCAAGGTCACAAACATCTTTAACATCTTGGTTTTATCTTATCTTTAGATGAATAAACACCAAACATGGAATTCCATCAACAGATATTGCAAAAGAATTGGGAGTGACTTTGAAAACTGCTTGAAGAATGACTCATAAAATCAGAACACGTATTGCAAAACAAAAACCTCAATTTATTGTTGAAGGTACAGTGCAAATTGATGAAATGTATCTTTCACATATGGGTTTTAAAAAACAAGGAAGATCCTTGGTGAATAAAACCTTGATTGTTGGCATTTATCAAAAAACAACCAATAATTTAATTGTGAAAGTATTGAAAAACGCAAAGAGTAAAAATCTTTTGCAGTTTGCAAAAAACCACATTTCTTCAAAATGTCTTGTATATACTGATTCTTGAAAAGGATATTGCGATTTTAAATCAGTTTTCACTAAGCATGAAACAGTTAACCATCAAGATGGCTATGTTTCAAAAATTGGTGTAAATACCAACCAAATTGAATCAGTTTGAAAACATATAAGAAGAACATTTAAAACACATATCAAAGTTGCAAAACATCATGTTCATTTATATGCTAAAGAAGCTGCATATAAATTCAACAAGATACCTAGTTTTGAAACTGTAATGCTATGTTTGATTTAAAAATATGGGGAGAAGTCCGTAGATAGGCTTTTCTCAGCATTTATGTGATAAAATTAAAATAGTACATAAAGGGAGAAAAGCCAAATTTTATTAATAACTTTAGTAGTTTTGTTTTTAACTAACATTGCTAAAGTAAATCGTGATACTCTTTCAACTAAAGTTATTAAACATGATTTACTTTTACCTCTTGATGATACTATAGTATCTCCTTCTCAATGACCAAGAGTTATGCGATCATTAACATTATTATCTCGTTCTTTAATTGATTTACCATTAAATTTACCACGATTTTCTTGAGATCTTCGTTTTTTACCTTTTCTTCTTAAATTTTTACTAGTAACTTTATCAAATAATCCAGAATAAATTCAATTGTAAATTGTTTTAAAGCTGATAGCTCATTGTTTATGAAAATTTTTAATTCTGCCATAAATTTGTTCAGGTGATCAGCCCAATAATAGTTTTTGTTGTATATATTTGACTAAATCTTTATATTTAAACTTATGAAAAATAATATGTGATTTTTTTCTATTTACAGCTTTATTTTGTGCAATTAATGAAAAATAATGATCATTATCTTTATTTCTATTAACTTCTCGAATAATAGTACTAATACTTCGATTAAGATTTTTAGCTATTTCACTAATTTTAACTTTAAATTTCAATTGATTCTCAATATAAATTCTTTCATCTATCCCAATATGTTTATAACTCATATAAAAACTCCTTACTTTTTCTAAACTAAATTTAGCATTATGAAATTTTTATATGAGAATTTTTTGCAATTTTATTTACTTGCACTTACAAGTATAATTCAGCTTATATATTAATTTATAATTCAAAAATAAAAAAATTAATAATATTAAAGATATTGACATTGAATAACAATTACTAAAAACCTATCACTAATTAAAATATCTGATTAATGATAGGTTTTTATTATAACTTTTTATATCCTTAATAAATCAATTGATTTATATCTTTATTATAATTTCAATTTGATTTAAATAATAAAAAAAATAAACAAAACTGTTTATTTCATAATTTCACATATAATGGTGGGACTAAATGGACTTGAACCATCGACCTCACGCTTATCAAGCGTGCGCTCTAACCAGCTGAGCTATAGTCCCAAAAAGAGCAACAGAGATATTATATATTTGTTCAAGCACGATTGCAATATATAATAACAATATTTTATTTAATTTTTATTTAATATTCTTATAATAAAAATGGCTTTTCTCCCTTTATGTACTATTTTTAAATCTTATCACATAAATGCTGAGAAAAGCCTATCTACGAACTTCTCCCACATTTTTAAATAAAACATAGCATTACAGTTTCAAAACTAGGTATGTTATTGAATTTATATGCAGCTTCTTTTGCATATAAATGAATATGATGTTTTGCAACTTTGATATGTGTTTTAAATGTTCTTCGTATATGTTTTCATACTGACTCAATTTGGTTGGTATTTACACCAGTTTTTGAAACATAGCCATCTTGATGGTTAACTGTTTCATGCTTAGTGAAAACCGATTTCAAATCGCGATATCCTTTTCAAAAATCAGTATGTACAACACACTTTGAAAAAATGTGGTTTATTGCAAACTGCAAAAGATTTTTACTGTTTGCGTTTTTCAATACTTTCACAATCAGATTGTTGGTTGTTTTTTCATAAATACCAACAATCAAGGTTTTATTCAACAAGGATCTTCCTTGTTTTTAAACCCCATATGTGAAAGATACATTTCATCCATTTGCACTATGCCTTCAACAATGAATTGAGGTTTTTGTTTAGCAATGGCACTTCGGATTTTATGACCCATTCTTCAAGCTGTTTTCAAGGTCACTCCCAATTCTTTTGCAACATCAGTTGATGGAATTCCATGTTTGGTGTTTATTCATCTAAAAATGAGATAAAACCAAGATATTAAAGGTGTTTGTGACTTTGAAAATATAGTGCCCGTGAGAATACTGAATGTTTGATGACATTTCAAACATCTCATTCTTCTTAAATTAGAAGTATTCAAATTAAAACTAGAACACCTACTACATTTGATTTGTTTCAAACTTGCTATATATGCAAGACATTGTTTTTCAGTTTGAAAAGTATTATTGAACTCATTCAATTTCATTGTTTCCTCCACAAGTACATGTGGGGAGAAGTTCGATAAAAATTTATATTTTTAAAATTAAAAAAAATTTTTGTATAATTTATTCATACAATTTTTTTTATTAAGAGGGGATTGAGAATGACAAAGATTAAAATACATATCTTAAAAATTGAAAAATGAAATCAAAATTTAGGAAAAGAAGCAACACTAAATGATGATGATATAAAAGATATAAATGAGAATGAGAATATAGAAAAAATTAATGATGATATTATTGCAAAATCACCTACGTTTTCATAATCATATTTTTATTGTATATTTATTAAAATTTTTTAATAAAAAATACTAAATATGAATTAAGTAAAATGATATAATTTATATATAATTTACTTGTTAAATTATATAAGTTTGAGAGGTAAAAAAATGAATGGCAATAAAAATGAAATGAAAATAAAACTCAAAGAAATTTATTTATTAAAATATAAAACAAACCAAAGTGATGACATAAAATATAAAGCATTTGAAACATTAGAATTAGCAACACTATTTCATCTAAGTTTTAAAGAAATAGTAACAAAATTTGGATACCCTAATCGCGAAATTATTCACTATGAAATTATTGTAATACCATTTAATTTAGATGCAAGTAGAATATTGAATCAAATTAATAAATCAAAATAATATTAAGAAAATATTCAAATATTTTCTTAATATTATTCATTTATATAATTAATTAAAACTTTGCTTATACAATCAATAATTGTAAAAACAATATAAATTTGTTATCATTTTTACATAAAATAATATAGTTTTTAACTTATTATTTTTATTATCTAAAAATGTTTTTTTTATATTTAAAGAGGTATCAAAATGAAAAAAGTTAAAATATTACAGTTAACAACTATAATATTATTTGCAATCACGGTTTTAATTATAATTACTGGTCTATACTTAATTTGATTTAGTAACTTTTATTTTAAATTCAATAATAATAAACAATGCCATTCAAATTTTAAAGATGGATATACAATGTTAAAACATTTTGGTTTAAGTTATACTATTAGCACTTCAGCAAGTTCTTTCTGTAATTTAAGTCATTTTCCTGATAATTACTATCCTTGAATTCAATTACAAATTGGAGTTATTTTTTGTATAATTATCACTCCAATCTTACTATATACAGTATTTCTATTCATAGTAATTATTTTTGTTTTTAAAATAAGAGAAAAAAATAATAATTTTTGAGATGCAATCGAAAATTGTGAAATAATTAATAATTACTATGTTCATTAATTTTTATTAATATACTTTATCTTATTAATATTTTAAAAATGAAACTTAATTTTGCTAAGGTTTGTTTTAACTAAATATTCTATAAACATTATAATATTTGGCTTTTCTCCCTTTATGTACTATTTTTAAATCTTATCACATAAATGCTGAGAAAAGCCTATCTACGAACTTCTCCCCACATTTTTAAATAAAACATAGCATTACAGTTTCAAAACTAGGTATGTTATTGAATTTATATGCAGCTTCTTTTGCATATAAATGAATATGATGTTTTGCAACTTTGATATGTGTTTTAAATGTTCTTCGTATATGTTTTCATACTGACTCAATTTGGTTGGTATTTACACCAGTTTTTGAAACATAGCCATCTTGATGGTTAACTGTTTCATGCTTAGTGAAAACCGATTTCAAATCGCGATATCCTTTTCAAAAATCAGTATGTACAACACACTTTGAAGAAATGTGGTTTATTGCAAACTGCAAAAGATTTTTACTGTTTGCGTTTTTCAATACTTTCACAATCAGATTGTTGGTTGTTTTTTCATAAATACCAACAATCAAGGTTTTATTCAACAAGGATCTTCCTTGTTTTTTAAACCCCATATGTGAAAGATACATTTCATCCATTTGCACTATGCCTTCAACAATGAATTGAGGTTTTTGTTTAGCAATGGCACTTCGGATTTTATGACCCATTCTTCAAGCTGTTTTCAAGGTCACTCCCAATTCTTTTGCAACATCAGTTGATGGAATTCCATGTTTGGTGTTTATTCATCTAAAAATGAGATAAAACCAAGATATTAAAGGTGTTTGTGACTTTGAAAATATAGTGCCCGTGAGAATACTGAATGTTTGATGACATTTCAAACATCTCATTCTTCTTAAATTAGAAGTATTCAAATTAAAACTAGAACACCTACTACATTTGATTTGTTTCAAACTTGCTATATATGCAAGACATTGTTTTTCAGTTTGAAAAGTATTATTGAACTCATTCAATTTCATTGTTTCCTCCACAAGTACATGTGGGGAGAAGTTCGTAATATTTTTATTATAATGTTTTTTATTTTTTGCAAAATTGTAAAGGTAAGTGCAACTAAATTATTTTTCTATTCAAATATTCGATTGGTGAAAGATAATTTAGTATTTTTCTGGGTCTTTGGTTTAAAGACAATATAAATTTATGAACTTCATTTTTATTAGTTTTTGAAAAAATAAATTTTTTAGGAAATTTTTCTCTAATTAAACCATTAGTATTTTCATTAGTACCTCTTTGTCAAGGTGAATATGGATTTGCAAAATAAATTTTCACATCTAACTTTTTTCAAGTTGTTGTCAATTTGCAAATTCTTTACCACGATCAAAAGTAATAGTTTTAACAATATTTTTAGGAAGAATTGATAAATAATGAATGATATTTTTATTAATAACTTTAGTAGTTTTGTTTTTAACTAACATTGCTAAAGTAAATCGTGATACTCTTTCAACTAAAGTTATTAAACATGATTTACTTTTACCTCTTGATGATACTATAGTATCTCCTTCTCAATGACCAAGAGTTATGCGATCATTAACATTATTATCTCGTTCTTTAATTGATTTACCATTAAATTTACCACGATTTTCTTGAGATCTTCGTTTTTTACCTTTTCTTCTTAAATTTTTACTAGTAACTTTATCAAATAATCCAGAATAAATTCAATTGTAAATTGTTTTAAAGCTGATAGCTCATTGTTTATGAAAATTTTTAATTCTGCCATAAATTTGTTCAGGTGATCAGCCCAATAATAGTTTTTGTTGTATATATTTGACTAAATCTTTATATTTAAACTTATGAAAAATAATATGTGATTTTTTTCTATTTACAGCTTTATTTTGTGCAATTAATGAAAAATAATAATCATTATCTTTATTTCTATTAACTTCTCGAATAATAGTACTAATACTTCGATTAAGATTTTTAGCTATTTCACTAATTTTAACTTTAAATTTCAATTGATTCTCAATATAAATTCTTTCATCTATCCCAATATGTTTATAACTCATATAAAAACTCCTTACTTTTTCTAAACTAAATTTAGCATTATGAAATTTTTATATGAGAATTTTTTGCAATTTTATTTACTTGCACTTACAAGTATAATTCAGCCAAAATAAAACAATAAAAACGTTTATTTTATAAGGAGTGAATTAATTTTATGAAAAAGATAAATGAAAAAATATGTCAAGACAAAAGTTGCATAAGAAAAAGGCAAAAAGAAATTTTGACCAAAGATTAAGTGAAAATATGAATTATGATGATTTTTTATTAGGGGTAAAAAATAATGGAAAATAAAGAAATTAAAAAAAGTGGTATGACACTTCTAAATTTCATGTTTTTTGTTTTATTGTTGGTTTCTTTTCTATGGTTTGAACTGTTGCTGAAATACATAATATTATAAATGGTAATTTTGACTTTTTATTGGTTTAGATTTAGGAATTAATATTTTACTTTTTGTTTTAGTAATTGTTTATGAATTATTTAGTTTAATTGATTTTTTAAAAAAAGAAAAAAGGAAGTGTTAAATAATGGATTTTAAAGAAATTATAAAATATGCGTTATATATTGGTGGTTTTTGTTTAATTCTTTGGTTTTGTAGAAATTGAATACGTGAGGGTATAGAAAAATATAAACATAGAAAACATATAAAGGAGAATGATAGTGAGCCTGATTGTATTTTTGTCGTAAAGATTTTGAAAAGAAGAAACGTAAATTAGAAATGGAAAAACAACAAAGAGAATTAGAGAAAGGAGGTGATTAATATGCCCGCTGGATTATCAGCATTATTAAATATGATTGGTGGTGTTGGCCAACAATTATTAAATGCTTTTACTTATATTTTTGGTTGAGTATTTACAACTGGCGATGGTGGAACACTTACAAATTGACCAGTGTTAATTTCAATTGTATTTATGGTATTAGTGTTTATCAAACTGGATGGGTTACACTTTATTGGACACTAATTACGTAGACAAGTGAACAAATTTGTTAAAAGAAAGGAACTATAATTATGACCAATATTAACTCATATACCGACGAATTTAAAAAGCAAATAGTAGCTTTATATCAAAGTGGTAAGTCAGTGTCTTGTCTTGCTAAAGAATATAATGTTACAAGAGCAGCTACTTATAAATGAATTAAACAATTTACTAATTCAGGTAGTTTTAAAATTAAAAATAATCTTTCAGATTTAGAAAAACAATTAATTCAAGCAAATAAAGAATTAAAACAGTTACGAATGGAAAATGATATTTTAAAGCAAGCAGCACTAATAATAGGCAGAAAATAGAAATTATTACTAAAAATAAAGTTAAATATAAAATTCGCACAATGTGTCGTTTTTTAAAACTCTCTAAATCAACATATTATTTTAATCGGACTTCTCCCCACATGTACTTGTGGAGGGAATAATGAAACTGAATGAATTCAACAATGCTTTTCAAACTGAACAGCAATGTCTTGCATATATAGCAAATTTAAAAGAAAACAAATGTATTAGGTGTTTTAGTTTTAATTTGAATACTTCTGATTTAAAAAGAATGAGATGTTTAAAATGTAATCAAACATTTAGCATTCTCACAGGCACCATATTTTCAAGGTCACAAACATCTTTAACATCTTGATTTTATCTTATCTTTAGATGAATAAACACCAAACATGGAATTCCATCAACAGATATTGCAAAAGAATTGGGAGTGACTTTGAAAACTGCTTGAAGAATGACTCATAAAATCAGAACACGTATTGCAAAACAAAAACCTCAATTTATTGTTGAAGGTACAGTGCAAATTGATGAAATGTATCTTTCACATATGGGTTTTAAAAAACAAGGAAGATCCTTGGTGAATAAAACCTTGATTGTTGGCATTTATCAAAAAACAACCAATAATTTAATTGTGAAAGTATTGAAAAACGCAAAGAGTAAAAATCTTTTGCAGTTTGCAAAAAACCACATTTCTTCAAAATGTCTTGTATATACTGATTCTTGAAAAGGATATTGCGATTTTAAATCAGTTTTCACTAAGCATGAAACAGTTAACCATCAAGATGGCTATGTTTCAAAAATTGGTGTAAATACCAACCAAATTGAATCAGTTTGAAAACATATAAGAAGAACATTTAAAACACATATCAAAGTTGCAAAACATCATGTTCATTTATATGCTAAAGAAGCTGCATATAAATTCAACAAGATACCTAGTTTTGAAACTGTAATGCTATGTTTGATTTAAAAATGTGGGGAGAAGTCCGTAGATAGGCTTTTCTCAGCATTTATGTGATAAAATTTAAAAATAGTACATAAAGGGAGAAAAGCCATTTTAATTTAAAGAAAAAAGAAAAAATTCAAAATAATATTTATGATGAAGCTGTTATTAGTGCTTTTAAAGAAAATAAAGAAGTTTATGGTACTAGAAGATTAAAAGTCATACTAGCAAACCAAGAAATTTATTTATCACGCAGAAAAATTAAAAAAATTATGAATAAGCATAATTTAATATTAAAATACACTAAATTATCATTCAAAAATCATCATAATAAAGTCAATGATAGTCAAATTACCAATCTTGTTAATAGAGACTTTAATAATAGAATTAAAAATGAAGTTATTGTCAGTGATTTAACTTATGTTCAAGTTAATGGTAAATGAAACTATATTTGCCTATTAGTAGACCTGTACAACCGCGAAATTATTGGACATAGTGTTGGAGTTAAAAAAGATGCATCATTAGTACATCAAGCATTTATGCACTCAAATCGCTGTTTAAAAGATATTCAAATATTTCATAACGATCGCGGTAATGAATTCAATAATAAAACTATTGATAAACTTTTATTAGCATTCAATATTACCCGTTCTTTAAGCAAAAAGGATGTCCTTATGACAATGCTGTTGCTGAAGCAACTTTTAAAACTTTCAAAACAGAGTTTATTAATGATAAAAATTTTACATCATTAATCCAATTAAAATTAGAATTATTTGATTACATAAATTGATATAACAACATAAGAATTCACAGCACTCTAAACTACCTAACTCCCGTTAAATATCATGAACAAATGTCTACCAAAAAATAGTCCTAAAAAGGGTTGCCATTCCATAAATTTTCAAACACAGTTAAATTTTGAAATTGATAAACCTTTAAGTTTTTATATTGAAGGTTTTATGTTTTATTTTGAATATGAATATTTTAAAACTTTTACTGCTAATTTTGTTTTTAGTTTTTTAGATAATGTTGGTGATACAAAGTATGTTTTTAAAGGTAAGGTTGATAATGATATTTATCAGCAAGATTTATATAATTTTGTTACTATGCCTATTCGTGTTCCAAATTTAAGAACCTGTTTAGAATCTTTTAGAAAATAAGGTAAAATTACTATATATTTTAAAATAAGAGGTATATATGCATAAAAATTATCCAAGTCATGTTACTAAAGAACAATTTGAGAACATAAAATCAACTTTAGAAAACAGCAAAAAGAAAACAAAACCAAGAAATTTAGATTTATATGAAGTGTTTTGTGCAGTTTTATATGTATTAAAAAGTGGTTGTCAATGAAGAATGTTACCAAAAAATTTTCCAAAATGACAAACTGTATATTATTATTTCCAAATTTGAAGTAAAAACAATGATAAAGAACCTAGTGTATTGCAATTAATTTTAAAAAAATTAGTTAAAAAGATTCGTATTAAGAATCATCGAAAAGAAAAAACTAGTTTTTGTATAATTGATTCGCAAAGTGTTAAAAATACAGATACTACTGAAAATAAAGGTTATGATGCTGGTAAAAAGATTTCAGGAATAAAACGTCATATTGCAGTTGATACGCAAGGTTTACCACATGCAATTTACATAACTACAGCAGAAAAAACAGATCGTAATAGTGCTATCATAATGATTAAAAGTGAAAAAGAAAATCTTTCTACAGTTCAAAAAATAATAGTAGATGCTGGCTATACTGGTGAAAAATTTGCTTCTGCAATCAAAACAATCATAAATGCAAATGTTGAAGTTGTAAAACGTAATGAATTTCATTCTTTTGTAGTACTACCAAAAAGATGAGTTGTAGAACAAAGCTTTGCATGATTAGAAAAATGCAGAAGATTATGAAAAAATTGTGAAAGAAAACTAAATACTAGTTTACAAATGGTTGTTCTGTCCTTTATTTCAATTTTATTAAAAAGATTCTAAACAGGTTCTAAGACATTTAACAGTATTTTTTGATGTTCATGGTGATTCATTTTCACATATGTCACCACGGTTAAATTTTGGTCAAATTAATATTTTTTCAAGTGAGAAAGTAACCCCAGTACCACCAAATAGTCCTTTTAATCCTGAGTATGAGCGTGTTAGTTGATATGATGTTTTTGGTCATTTGCGTAATTTTTTTAGGTGAGTACTTTATGGCGTTGTTGGTAAAGTTTTACCAGTAGAACCATTAAGAGAGTTTTTTAGTAAACTTGACGGATTATTGAGACGTATTTTTGATGATACTATTAGTTCTGTTTTAAATGTTGATTTTACTAGTGGTTTAGAACAAGTTTTAACATTGTGAGTATTTTTAAAAGCAGTTGGGTTTTTAGTTGGTTAGGAGTTGAAATAATGCCTTGATATGGTTATGTTCTTTTAGAACCTGTTTAGAATCTTTTAGAAAATAAGGTAAAATTACTATATATTTTAAAATAAGAGGTATATATGCATAAAAATTATCCAAGTCATGTTACTAAAGAACAATTTGAGAACATAAAATCAACTTTAGAAAACAGCAAAAAGAAAACAAAACCAAGAAATTTAGATTTATATGAAGTGTTTTGTGCAGTTTTATATGTATTAAAAAGTGGTTGTCAATGAAGAATGTTACCAAAAAATTTTCCAAAATGACAAACTGTATATTATTATTTCCAAATTTGAAGTAAAAACAATGATAAAGAACCTAGTGTATTGCAATTAATTTTAAAAAAATTAGTTAAAAAGATTCGTATTAAGAATCATCGAAAAGAAAAAACTAGTTTTTGTATAATTGATTCGCAAAGTGTTAAAAATACAGATACTACTGAAAATAAAGGTTATGATGCTGGTAAAAAGATTTCAGGAATAAAACGTCATATTGCAGTTGATACGCAAGGTTTACCACATGCAATTTACATAACTACAGCAGAAAAAACAGATCGTAATAGTGCTATCATAATGATTAAAAGTGAAAAAGAAAATCTTTCTACAGTTCAAAAAATAATAGTAGATGCTGGCTATACTGGTGAAAAATTTGCTTCTGCAATCAAAACAATCATAAATGCAAATGTTGAAGTTGTAAAACGTAATGAATTACATTCTTTTGTAGTACTACCAAAAAGATGAGTTGTAGAACGAAGCTTTGCATGATTAGAAAAATGCAGAAGATTATGAAAAAATTGTGAAAGAAAACTAAATACTAGTTTACAAATGGTTGTTCTGTCCTTTATTTCAATTTTATTAAAAAGATTCTAAACAGGTTCTTAGGACTTTTATTATTAATAATATTGTATCCATTTTTAATAACTAGAAAAAATATAAAGATATTACAACGTGTAGGTAGTTATATTATTTCTGCACCTCCAAGAACTGGTAAATCTGCTCTTGCTTGTTGTTTAGCACAAAAACATAAAGGTAGAGTAGTAAGTCCTATTCCTATTAAAGTACGTAATGAATATAGTTATCGTTGTTCTTATGATGATGTTTTTAAATTTAATCAATTAAATAGTAATTATGCTTTTAAAGAGTGTGATATGGTTGTTTTAGATGAGTTAGGTTTGAAAATTAATAGTAATGATTTGTCACCCGAATTTAAAGAAACACAAGAAAGTTTGGGAATGTTTTGTAAATTATGAACATCTAGAATAAAGTAGACACAGAATTGTAACCTTTGTGTTAAAAATACTTTAAGGAAGGTGTTCATTTTTTTATGGCTAAATGACTATCAAAAGAAGAAAAGTTAAAAATAATAAAAATAAGTAAAATTAAAACAATTGATAAAACCGCATTAGAGTATGGTATTGGTCGATCATCAATAAAAGAATGAATTAAAGCATATAAATTATTAGGTGAAAAAGGTTTAGAATATGGCAATGGAATTCGTGCTAAAAAAACCAAAAGAACAGGTCGACCCAAATCTTTAAATTTTAATGAAATGACAAAACAAGAATTAATTGAATATATTGAGGCAATGAACGATATAAAAAGTATTTAGAAAAATCGACAAAAAAGAAGAAATATTTTGTGATTTTCTCATTGAAGAAAAAATATCAGATTAGTTATTTATGTTGATTATTAAATGTTTCAAAATCAGGATATTATAAGTGAATTAAGAATGGAATGAATGAATTTAATAAATGAGATACATTTTTAGCTAATATAATTAAAAATATTTTTTATGAATTTCAAGAAATTTATGGTTATAAAATGATAACTTTATGAATTAACAAAATTTATAATTTAAAATTAAAATTTCATATTGTATATAGATATATGAAAAATATGAGTTTAAAAGCTAAGGTTCGCATAAAAAATTTGATTATAGAACTAAATCAGGAAGTTTAAGATATGATAATTTATTAAAACGTGATTTTTCAACTACTAATTTAAATGAAAAATTAGGTACTGATATAACTTATTTATTAACTAATGGTAAAACATATTATTTATCAATTGTTAAAGATTTTCATAATAATGAAATATTAGATTATAAAATAAGTGCAAGTTTAGACATGACATTTGTTGTCCAAAACATTATCCAAGCTTGAGTTAATGCTCAAAAACCTACTTCATGAATTTTACAATCAGATCAAGGATTTCACTATACAAATCCTTCTTATAAAATTTTATGTGATGAATTAAAAATAAAAATTTCAATGTCTAGAAGAGGTAATTCCTGTGATAATGGTGCTACTGAAACTTGATTTGGAACAATGAAAACAGAATTTCTATATCAAATTCCAAGAAAAAATAGAACTATTGAATGAATACAAGACAACTTACCTAAATATATTTACTTTTATAATAATTATCGACCTCAAATAAAATTAAAAGGAATGAGTCCAATCGAATATCGATTAGCTCATTCCAAACCAACAAATAATTACTTCATACCTATAAATTTAACACTTACAAACGCTATTTTATAAAATTTAATAAAAGGTTACTTTTATTGTCCACTTTTCTTGACAAGTTCATTAATAGGTCATAATTTTAATGGAATTATGTATATGATTGAACAACACCCCGATAGAATACCAAAACAAGCACGTGAAAAAGTGGAATATATTGTGCAAGTTAAAAGAATGCGTATTTTGTTATTTTTAGTTAAGTTTAAATTAAATATTTACACTAATATTGATGATTATAATAAAGTTGTATTATCTAAAAGACAAACAAAGCGAATAATTAAACGTGGTGGTTTACCACCAAGTTATAGTGGTGAAACTATGACTTTTAGTTTATGATTTCCTAGGTCTTATTTACAAAGATATAATAGTCGTGCTTTAAATTATATTCATTCTTTAAAGAGTGAATTAAGTACTGTTAAAGACTATGAACAATCACAAGCATTAGATTTTACTGTTGATGATATTAGAGTAGTAGGATTAGATAAGTTGGATAATATATTACAAACTGAAAAGAAAGAAACTGAAAATACTGTATGCCGTGCTTGTTATTATAGAAATAAATATTCTAAGAACCTGTTTAGAATCTTTTAGAAAATAAGGTAAAATTACTATATATTTTAAAATAAGAGGTATATATGCATAAAAATTATCCAAGTCATGTTACTAAAGAACAATTTGAGAACATAAAATCAACTTTAGAAAACAGCAAAAAGAAAACAAAACCAAGAAATTTAGATTTATATGAAGTGTTTTGTGCAGTTTTATATGTATTAAAAAGTGGTTGTCAATGAAGAATGTTACCAAAAAATTTTCCAAAATGACAAACTGTATATTATTATTTCCAAATTTGAAGTAAAAACAATGATAAAGAACCTAGTGTATTGCAATTAATTTTAAAAAAATTAGTTAAAAAGATTCGTATTAAGAATCATCGAAAAGAAAAAACTAGTTTTTGTATAATTGATTCGCAAAGTGTTAAAAATACAGATACTACTGAAAATAAAGGTTATGATGCTGGTAAAAAGATTTCAGGAATAAAACGTCATATTGCAGTTGATACGCAAGGTTTACCACATGCAATTTACATAACTACAGCAGAAAAAACAGATCGTAATAGTGCTATCATAATGATTAAAAGTGAAAAAGAAAATCTTTCTACAGTTCAAAAAATAATAGTAGATGCTGGCTATACTGGTGAAAAATTTGCTTCTGCAATCAAAACAATCATAAATGCAAATGTTGAAGTTGTAAAACGTAATGAATTACATTCTTTTGTAGTACTACCAAAAAGATGAGTTGTAGAACGAAGCTTTGCATGATTAGAAAAATGCAGAAGATTATGAAAAAATTGTGAAAGAAAACTAAATACTAGTTTACAAATGGTTGTTCTGTCCTTTATTTCAATTTTATTAAAAAGATTCTAAACAGGTTCTAAGAACCTGTTTAGAATCTTTTAGAAAATAAGGTAAAATTACTATATATTTTAAAATAAGAGGTATATATGCATAAAAATTATCCAAGTCATGTTACTAAAGAACAATTTGAGAACATAAAATCAACTTTAGAAAACAGCAAAAGAAAACAAAACCAAGAAATTTAGATTTATATGAAGTGTTTTGTGCAGTTTTATATGTATTAAAAAGTGGTTGTCAATGAAGAATGTTACCAAAAAATTTTCCAAAATGACAAACTGTATATTATTATTTCCAAATTTGAAGTAAAAACAATGATAAAGAACCTAGTGTATTGCAATTAATTTTAAAAAAATTAGTTAAAAAGATTCGTATTAAGAATCATCGAAAAGAAAAAACTAGTTTTTGTATAATTGATTCGCAAAGTGTTAAAAATACAGATACTACTGAAAATAAAGGTTATGATGCTGGTAAAAAGATTTCAGGAATAAAACGTCATATTGCAGTTGATACGCAAGGTTTACCACATGCAATTTACATAACTACAGCAGAAAAAACAGATCGTAATAGTGCTATCATAATGATTAAAAGTGAAAAAGAAAATCTTTCTACAGTTCAAAAAATAATAGTAGATGCTGGCTATACTGGTGAAAAATTTGCTTCTGCAATCAAAACAATCATAAATGCAAATGTTGAAGTTGTAAAACGTAATGAATTACATTCTTTTGTAGTACTACCAAAAAGATGAGTTGTAGAACGAAGCTTTGCATGATTAGAAAAATGCAGAAGATTATGAAAAAATTGTGAAAGAAAACTAAATACTAGTTTACAAATGGTTGTTCTGTCCTTTATTTCAATTTTATTAAAAAGATTCTAAACAGGTTCTAAGAAAAATAAGAAAGATGTTAAAATAGAGTAAACCTATATTATTGGTCGAAGCCAACCAGAACCTTGGTTGGTTGGCCGTGGCGTTTACGCCACTGGGGTAAGTTGCGAAGCAACTAGGGGCAACGCCCTATATACTTGTTTATGATTTGCAGAAAGTTGAGGTTTAAATGTATATGTACCTTAAAGAAGAGCAAATACTTTCAATTCATGCATATAAGCATAATGGCGATTTATATCGTAGTTGAAATAATTCAATTGTTTTAGAACCTGTTTAGAATCTTTTTAATAAAATTGAAATAAAGGACAGAACAACCATTTGTAAACTAGTATTTAGTTTTCTTTCACAATTTTTTCATAATCTTCTGCATTTTTCTAATCATGCAAAGCTTCGTTCTACAACTCATCTTTTTGGTAGTACTACAAAAGAATGTAATTCATTACGTTTTACAACTTCAACATTTGCATTTATGATTGTTTTGATTGCAGAAGCAAATTTTTCACCAGTATAGCCAGCATCTACTATTATTTTTTGAACTGTAGAAAGATTTTCTTTTTCACTTTTAATCATTATGATAGCACTATTACGATCTGTTTTTTCTGCTGTAGTTATGTAAATTGCATGTGGTAAACCTTGCGTATCAACTGCAATATGACGTTTTATTCCTGAAATCTTTTTACCAGCATCATAACCTTTATTTTCAGTAGTATCTGTATTTTTAACACTTTGCGAATCAATTATACAAAAACTAGTTTTTTCTTTTCGATGATTCTTAATACGAATCTTTTTAACTATTTTTTTTAAAATTAATTGCAATACACTAGGTTCTTTATCATTGTTTTTACTTCAAATTTGGAAATAATAATATACAGTTTGTCATTTTGGAAAATTTTTTGGTAACATTCTTCATTGACAACCACTTTTTAATACATATAAAACTGCACAAAACACTTCATATAAATCTAAATTTCTTGGTTTTGTTTTCTTTTTGCTGTTTTCTAAAGTTGATTTTATGTTCTCAAATTGTTCTTTAGTAACATGACTTGGATAATTTTTATGCATATATACCTCTTATTTTAAAATATATAGTAATTTTACCTTATTTTCTAAAAGATTCTAAACAGGTTCTTAGAAGATACTGAAAAATATTTAGTTTTAGTAAATGAGAATGTAACAATTACTGAAATTAATGGTCGTAAATGAACAACCGTTGATCCAGCAATTTGGTTATTTTTTAAAAATGATTGATACAATATTATTTGTATGATTCGTAATGATGGTGTTCATTATTATTGTAATATTGCCAGTCCCTTTATTTTAGATTCGCAAACAGTTAAATACATTGATTATGATTTAGATATTAAAGTATTTCCTAATCGTTCTTATAAACTGTTAGATTTGAAAGAATTTAAAACTAATCGTCGAATATGAAAGTATCCAATACCTTTACAAAATATATTATGACAAAATATAAATAAATTAAAAAAAGGAGTTAAAAAAAATGAAATTAATTTATTTAATGATGATGTAATTTTAAATTATTGAAAAAATTACCAAAACCAAAGTTTACAAAAATAGTAAGAACATATGTTCTTACTATTTTTTATATTAAAACTTTTTATAATTAAATTAAATTTTTTTATAAAATAGATAATTTTTTTGCATAATTATGTTCTCTCATAATACTGTTTATATTACTTTTTTTACTTTTATTTTCAATACCATTATTTATATTTTGAATATCTATATCATTAAATTGTACGTTTTTTTTGTAATTATGATAATTAATAGCATATGTTCTTAATTTTTTTATTTCTTTAAACATTAAGTTTTTTATTTCTTGTTCAATTTCTTTATTCATTTTTTTACTCCTTTTAAAAATAAAAACCTATTTACTTTGAGAAACAAAGTAAATAGGTTAAAAACAATATTTAGTTTATAGTTATTTTTAACATCTTTTTGAAAATTTACAATTAATATATATATATATATATATATTAATTTTATGGCTTTTCTCCCTTTATGTACTATTTTTAAATCTTATCACATAAATGCTGAGAAAAGCCTATCTACGAACTTCTCCCCACATTTTTAAATAAAACATAGCATTACAGTTTCAAAACTAGGTATGTTATTGAATTTATATGCAGCTTCTTTTGCATATAAATGAATATGATGTTTTGCAACTTTGATATGTGTTTTAAATGTTCTTCGTATATGTTTTCATACTGACTCAATTTGGTTGGTATTTACACCAGTTTTTGAAACATAGCCATCTTGATGGTTAACTGTTTCATGCTTAGTGAAAACCGATTTCAAATCGCGATATCCTTTTCAAAAATCAGTATGTACAACACACTTTGAAGAAATGTGGTTTATTGCAAACTGCAAAAGATTTTTACTGTTTGCGTTTTTCAATACTTTCACAATCAGATTGTTGGTTGTTTTTTCATAAATACCAACAATCAAGGTTTTATTCAACAAGGATCTTCCTTGTTTTTTAAACCCCATATGTGAAAGATACATTTCATCCATTTGCACTATGCCTTCAACAATGAATTGAGGTTTTTGTTTAGCAATGGCACTTCGGATTTTATGACCCATTCTTCAAGCTGTTTTCAAGGTCACTCCCAATTCTTTTGCAACATCAGTTGATGGAATTCCATGTTTGGTGTTTATTCATCTAAAAATGAGATAAAACCAAGATATTAAAGGTGTTTGTGACTTTGAAAATATAGTGCCCGTGAGAATACTGAATGTTTGATGACATTTCAAACATCTCATTCTTCTTAAATTAGAAGTATTCAAATTAAAACTAGAACACCTACTACATTTGATTTGTTTCAAACTTGCTATATATGCAAGACATTGTTTTTCAGTTTGAAAAGTATTATTGAACTCATTCAATTTCATTGTTTCCTCCACAAGTACATGTGGGGAGAAGTTCGAATTTTATTTAGAGATTGAATATTAATTTTTGTAAATTATTTTCATATATTTTCATATTTTTGAAATAATGTTTTAGTAAATTTAGTCAATTATCTAAATTAGAACCATATTTTTTTCTAAATCTCATAAAAATTACCATATACATCATTACCACCAACCAGTACATAAGTTTCTTTTCAATTAATTTTTCCTTCTTCTAGTTTAATTTCTTTTACAAAACCAAGGTTTTTTAGATCACTATCAATTAAACTATTTTTTTCATTTTCTTTTCAATAATGTTCTATTATTTCTCCATTTTCATTTTTTGTAAATCAAAATTCATCTCCCACTTTACCAATTAAGTTATTAAAATTTTTATTATTTATTAATTCATTTTTTAATGATATTTTATCAATTAATTTTGAATTAGTTAAATTAGAATGAAAATCATTAATGTTATCACCCAATCTCATTACAATATGTGATGGTACATTTTTTATTGGTACTAAATCATTTTCTCAATTTTTTATTTGCATACTATTTTTATCTTTTGATGATAATTTAAAATTGTTATTATTAATATAATTAAAACGATTTTCTTTTGATATTAAATCTTTATAATTATTTGAATCATATTTAGTTACTCCTTGCATTCATCAAACATAACTATCAAGAAATGCCTTTGGATAATAATTATTTTCTAGTAGTTTTTTAGTTGGTATTGCTTCATCTCCATACTTGATATTTTCGCCTTGAAAACGATTTGAATCAAATAAAACAATACCACCACTTTTTCATACATGTTTAACAAATGCTAAAACTCCATTATAAAGTTGTTCTTCAAAATTGAATTGATGATCAACTCATTTTTTAAATTCATAATCCATATCTTTCATTTTTGGATTAAAAAATTTATAAATTGAAAAACCAATATTATTTATGAATGTTTCATCCAAATCAGTAATAACAATAGGTACATATTTATTAGCTTCAATTTTTGATTCATTATAATGCACAGTATAATTTTTATCTTCTTCATCATTTTTGGCATTAGGTTTATTTGCGGTTGCGTAAATAACATCTAATGATAAATGTTTTTATTTGCTTCTATAACATCATCATACTGTTTTATTGCTGCACGAAAAGTATTTAATAATGATATTTTTCTTTCTGCTGATTCTTGTCAAATTATTGATTGTAACACTTTTAAATCATAAATATTGTTATTTTTATAACATCCAATAGCGCTTAAACTTGTACTTGTAATAATTATTAAACCACTTATTATTTTTAATATTTTTTTCATGTTTTTTCTCCTTTTAAAAATAAAAATCTATTTACTTTGAGAAACAAAGTAAATAGGTTAAAAACTATATTTAGTTTGTAGTTTTTTTAACATTTTTTTTGAAATTTTACAATCAATAAAGATAATATATTTACGAACTTCTCCCCACATGTACTTGTGGAGGAAACAATGAAATTGAATGAGTTCAATAATACTTTTCAAACTGAAAAACAATGTCTTGCATATATAGCAAGTTTGAAACAAATCAAATGTAGTAGGTGTTCTAGTTTTAATTTGAATACTTCTAATTTAAGAAGAATGAGATGTTTGAAATGTCATCAAACATTCAGTATTCTCACGGGCACTATATTTTCAAAGTCACAAACACCTTTAATATCTTGGTTTTATCTCATTTTTAGATGAATAAACACCAAACATGGAATTCCATCAACTGATGTTGCAAAAGAATTGGGAGTGACCTTGAAAACAGCTTGAAGAATGGGTCATAAAATCCGAAGTGCCATTGCTAAACAAAAACCTCAATTCATTGTTGAAGGCATAGTGCAAATGGATGAAATGTATCTTTCACATATGGGGTTTAAAAAACAAGGAAGATCCTTGTTGAATAAAACCTTGATTGTTGGTATTTATGAAAAAACAACCAACAATCTGATTGTGAAAGTATTGAAAAACGCAAACAGTAAAAATCTTTTGCAGTTTGCAATAAACCACATTTCTTCAAAGTGTGTTGTACATACTGATTTTTGAAAAGGATATCGCGATTTGAAATCGGTTTTCACTAAGCATGAAACAAGTTAACCATCAAGATGGCTATGTTTCAAAAACTGGTGTAAATACCAACCAAATTGAGTCAGTATGAAAACATATACGAAGAACTGAACATCTAGAATAAAGTAGACACAGAATTGTAACCTTTGTGTTAAAAATACTTTAAGGAAGGTGTTCATTTTTTTATGGCTAAATGACTATCAAAAGAAGAAAAGTTAAAAATAATAAAAATAAGTAAAATTAAAACAATTGATAAAACCGCATTAGAGTATGGTATTGGTCGATCATCAATAAAAGAATGAATTAAAGCATATAAATTATTAGGTGAAAAAGGTTTAGAATATGGCAATGGAATTCGTGCTAAAAAAACCAAAAGAACAGGTCGACCCAAATCTTTAAATTTTAATGAAATGACAAAACAAGAATTAATTGAATATATTGAGGCAATGAACGATATAAAAAAGTATTTAGAAAAATCGACAAAAAAGAAGAAATATTTTGTGATTTTCTCATTGAAGAAAAAATATCAGATTAGTTATTTATGTTGATTATTAAATGTTTCAAAATCAGGATATTATAAGTGAATTAAGAATGGAATGAATGAATTTAATAAATGAGATACATTTTTAGCTAATATAATTAAAAATATTTTTTATGAATTTCAAGAAATTTATGGTTATAAAATGATAACTTTATGAATTAACAAAATTTATAATTTAAAATTAAAATTTCATATTGTATATAGATATATGAAAAATATGAGTTTAAAAGCTAAGGTTCGCATAAAAAAATTTGATTATAGAACTAAATCAGGAAGTTTAAGATATGATAATTTATTAAAACGTGATTTTTCAACTACTAATTTAAATGAAAAATTAGGTACTGATATAACTTATTTATTAACTAATGGTAAAACATATTATTTATCAATTGTTAAAGATTTTCATAATAATGAAATATTAGATTATAAAATAAGTGCAAGTTTAGACATGACATTTGTTGTCCAAAACATTATCCAAGCTTGAGTTAATGCTCAAAAACCTACTTCATGAATTTTACAATCAGATCAAGGATTTCACTATACAAATCCTTCTTATAAAATTTTATGTGATGAATTAAAAATAAAAATTTCAATGTCTAGAAGAGGTAATTCCTGTGATAATGGTGCTACTGAAACTTGATTTGGAACAATGAAAACAGAATTTCTATATCAAATTCCAAGAAAAAATAGAACTATTGAATGAATACAAGACAACTTACCTAAATATATTTACTTTTATAATAATTATCGACCTCAAATAAAATTAAAAGGAATGAGTCCAATCGAATATCGATTAGCTCATTCCAAACCAACAAATAATTACTTCATACCTATAAATTTAACACTTACAAACGCTATTTTATAAAATTTAATAAAAGGTTACTTTTATTGTCCACTTTTCTTGACAAGTTCAGAACATTTAAAACACATATCAAAGTTGCAAAACATCATATTCATTTATATGCAAAAGAAGCTGCATATAAATTCAATAACATACCTAGTTTTGAAACTGTAATGCTATGTTTTATTTAAAAATGTGGGGAGAAGTTCGTAGATAGGCTTTTCTCAGCATTTATGTGATAAGATTTAAAAATAGTACATAAAGGGAGAAAAGCCTATATTTATTTTTAAAATTTAAAAGACAAGATATAATTATTTTTAACTATTTAAATTACGTATTATTGTTGATTTATATTGGCTAAATGTTAAGATAAATGTAAAATTAGATACTTAATTATTAATTACATTTAGTTTTTAATAATTTTAAAAATGATTGATAAATAAAATTATTGTTTATAGATTTTAAATTTTTTTTGCATAAGATGTTAAAGATAAAGTACGAATAGTTTACTAGAAATATTGCGAAATAATAATTATAAAGAGGTAAAAAGGATGTTAAAATTTTCAAAAACATTATCTAACATTGGTATTTATCTACTTTTGACAACATTAATGCCGGTAATGGTTATTTCTATAATTATGATTTCTTTAAAAGGATTAATGGAAAGTTCTTATGAATTATTATGGAAGTTTGGAGAATGATTACAAGAAGTTTTTGATTTTGGATTAAGTATTATTCAATGATTGGGATGAATTATATTGATAGCTTGTCTAACAACTTATGGTATTCTTATATTTATTTTAGTTATGATAAATTCAAGAAAAGCATTTGAACAAAGAATTGGTTATATTCTTGGTTTAGTAATTGGAGTTGCTTCAATTGTTGTTACATTATTACCATTAATTATTGTTAGTATTGCTAGTCTTGGCAATGGAGTAATAACTTTAGTATTAGGATTATCATTTGTTTTTATTGGATTGAATGGTGGTTTAGTTGCTTGTGGATCATTATTTGGTTTAATTAGTGCAAAAAACATTATAAATTTATGAGATGCAAAGAAAAAGTAGATATAATCTACTTTTTATTATTTATATATTTACTTCATGGTAATTGTAAATTTGTTAATGTATAATGCATTAATTGTCGATGTATGCTAATAATTAAAACGTTAAATATTGTTACAATAAGTAAAATTCATCAATGATCGTTTAAAGTATTAAAATAATCAAGTTTGCTTTTAAAAACGGCAGTTTCAACTAACATAAATAATGCATTTAAAATGAAAAAAATTAATCAACCAAAACTAAATAGAATAATTAGATAACGATAAAATTTAGTTTGAAAAGTACTACCTTTGACTTTAATTTGATAAACCGTTTCATAAGTATAATGATTAATAGAAAAAGCAAACAAAATTAATAGAATTAAACTATTTATGTCAACTATTAATAAAATATTAATTATTTTTTCGCTAGTAGTATTTATTAAAATTGAACCTATTATTATAAATATAATTTGAACAATTAATCACAAAATGCTAACATAAAAAAACCTTTTTTTTGTTCAGTATTTAATTAATTCATTTTCCATTTTGTATCACCATATTAATTTTAGTATATTTTATTCAAATATAGAATAAAATTTATCTTTTTATAATTTTTCATAACATAATAAGTTTGGGAATAACTAAAATTAGAGAGGGAAATAAAATGGCAATTGAAGTAGAAATTAGGCGTATACGTCTAAGAACCTGTTTAGAATCTTTTTAATAAAATTGAAATAAAGGACAGAACAACCATTTGTAAACTAGTATTTAGTTTTCTTTCACAATTTTTTCATAATCTTCTGCATTTTTCTAATCATGCAAAGCTTCGTTCTACAACTCATCTTTTTGGTAGTACTACAAAAGAATGTAATTCATTACGTTTTACAACTTCAACATTTGCATTTATGATTGTTTTGATTGCAGAAGCAAATTTTTCACCAGTATAGCCAGCATCTACTATTATTTTTTGAACTGTAGAAAGATTTTCTTTTTCACTTTTAATCATTATGATAGCACTATTACGATCTGTTTTTTCTGCTGTAGTTATGTAAATTGCATGTGGTAAACCTTGCGTATCAACTGCAATATGACGTTTTATTCCTGAAATCTTTTTACCAGCATCATAACCTTTATTTTCAGTAGTATCTGTATTTTTAACACTTTGCGAATCAATTATACAAAAACTAGTTTTTTCTTTTCGATGATTCTTAATACGAATCTTTTTAACTAATTTTTTTAAAATTAATTGCAATACACTAGGTTCTTTATCATTGTTTTTACTTCAAATTTGGAAATAATAATATACAGTTTGTCATTTTGGAAAATTTTTTGGTAACATTCTTCATTGACAACCACTTTTTAATACATATAAAACTGCACAAAACACTTCATATAAATCTAAATTTCTTGGTTTTGTTTTCTTTTTGCTGTTTTCTAAAGTTGATTTTATGTTCTCAAATTGTTCTTTAGTAACATGACTTGGATAATTTTTATGCATATATACCTCTTATTTTAAAATATATAGTAATTTTACCTTATTTTCTAAAAGATTCTAAACAGGTTCTAAGAACCTGTTTAGAATCTTTTAATAAAATTGAAATAAAGGACAGAACAACCATTTGTAAACTAGTATTTAGTTTTCTTTCACAATTTTTCATAATCTTCTGCATTTTTCTAATCATGCAAAGCTTCGTTCTACAACTCATCTTTTTGGTAGTACTACAAAAGAATGTAATTCATTACGTTTTACAACTTCAACATTTGCATTTATGATTGTTTTGATTGCAGAAGCAAATTTTTCACCAGTATAGCCAGCATCTACTATTATTTTTTGAACTGTAGAAAGATTTTCTTTTCACTTTTAATCATTATGATAGCACTATTACGATCTGTTTTTTCTGCTGTAGTTATGTAAATTGCATGTGGTAAACCTTGCGTATCAACTGCAATATGACGTTTTATTCCTGAAATCTTTTTACCAGCATCATAACCTTTATTTTCAGTAGTATCTGTATTTTTAACACTTTGCGAATCAATTATACAAAAACTAGTTTTTTCTTTTCGATGATTCTTAATACGAATCTTTTTAACTAATTTTTTTAAAATTAATTGCAATACACTAGGTTCTTTATCATTGTTTTTACTTCAAATTTGGAAATAATAATATACAGTTTGTCATTTTGGAAAATTTTTTGGTAACATTCTTCATTGACAACCACTTTTTAATACATATAAAACTGCACAAAACACTTCATATAAATCTAAATTTCTTGGTTTTGTTTTCTTTTTGCTGTTTTCTAAAGTTGATTTTATGTTCTCAAATTGTTCTTTAGTAACATGACTTGGATAATTTTTATGCATATATACCTCTTATTTTAAAATATATAGTAATTTTACCTTATTTTCTAAAAGATTCTAAACAGGTTCTAAGACTTGGTTGAACGCAAGCATATTTTGGGAAATTAGTAGGTGTTCGTCAAGCAACAATTAGTAGAATTGAGAGTAATGCTAAAAATTCTTCATGAGGAATAATTCATAAAATTCTTTTAGCATTATTAGTAGATATGAATGATATAAAAGGTTTTACGCATGATTTTGTATTAAAAGAAAATGATTTTGAACTATTTATTAAACTGTTAATGGCTAATTCACAATTAAAAACTAATATTTTACGAACTTCTCCCCACATGTACTTGTGGAGGAAACAATGAAATTGAATGAGTTCAATAATACTTTTCAAACTGAAAAACAATGTCTTGCATATATAGCAAGTTTGAAACAAATCAAATGTAGTAGGTGTTCTAGTTTTAATTTGAATACTTCTAATTTAAGAAGAATGAGATGTTTGAAATGTCATCAAACATTCAGTATTCTCACGGGCACTATATTTTCAAAGTCACAAACACCTTTAATATCTTGGTTTTATCTCATTTTTAGATGAATAAACACCAAACATGGAATTCCATCAACTGATGTTGCAAAAGAATTGGGAGTGACCTTGAAAACAGCTTGAAGAATGGGTCATAAAATCCGAAGTGCCATTGCTAAACAAAAACCTCAATTCATTGTTGAAGGCATAGTGCAAATGGATGAAATGTATCTTTCACATATGGGGTTTAAAAAACAAGGAAGATCCTTGTTGAATAAAACCTTGATTGTTGGTATTTATGAAAAAACAACCAACAATCTGATTGTGAAAGTATTGAAAAACGCAAACAGTAAAAATCTTTTGCAGTTTGCAATAAACCACATTTCTTCAAAGTGTGTTGTACATACTGATTTTTGAAAAGGATATCGCGATTTGAAATCGGTTTTCACTAAGCATGAAACAGTTAACCATCAAGATGGCTATGTTTCAAAAACTGGTGTAAATACCAACCAAATTGAGTCAGTATGAAAACATATACGAAGAACATTTAAAACACATATCAAAGTTGCAAAACATCATATTCATTTATATGCAAAAGAAGCTGCATATAAATTCAATAACATACCTAGTTTTGAAACTGTAATGCTATGTTTTATTTAAAAATGTGGGGAGAAGTTCGTAGATAGGCTTTTCTCAGCATTTATGTGATAAGATTTAAAAATAGTACATAAAGGGAGAAAATCCATATTTTATATAATCCTGTTCATTGCGCACGAATTATTATTGATGCATATAATAGAGGAATTATTAATTTTGATGAAAAATATGGTAAAAATAAAGTATAAAAAAATTGTAAATAAATATTAATATTTTTA
This sequence comes from Spiroplasma ixodetis, assembly GCF_027923845.1. GTDB lineage: Bacteria > Bacillota_I > Bacilli_A > Mycoplasmatales > VBWQ01 > Spiroplasma_E > Spiroplasma_E ixodetis_A. The sequence continues at coordinate 284,412 of NZ_AP026933.1, read as the reverse complement.
CTGTAGTACATTTTTTTATTTATAGGAGAAATTTATGAAATATTTTTTAAAATTATTAATTATTACTTTGTTAATAAATAGTTCGTCAGTAGGATTAATTGGATGTAGTATTCCTAGTGTTGGTGATATTTGAATAATTACTGATGGTGGTGATTTATTTGATAAAGCTTTTAATCAGCAAGTATTAGAAGGTTCAAAAGAGTTTACTAAAACATTTAATGATAATCGTATTATGATTAGTAATTTACCCGGTAATGAAGTTTGAAAAAATAAAAAAATGAAAACACGTTGAATTATTTCACGAGATAGTACTGTTTCAACTTTACAAAATAATTATAATTTAGCAACATTTGCTGGTGCTAAAACAATTATTGTTGTTGGGTTTAATCATCTTGGTGCATTAACACCAGCTATTCAAAATCAATATAAAAAGTTAGGTGTTCGTTTTATTTTAGTTGATGCTAAATTAGAAAAACCAGTTGATGTAGCGTGTTTAAGTTATTCAGCAGAACAATCAGGGTTTTTATCAGGATTAGCAGGAGCAATATGATTAGCAGCTAATCATGAAACATATGATGATAATGGTTTAAAAATGTCAACTTTTGGTAGTTTACCAGCTGATACTATTGTTAGTTATATGATGGGTTATTATTGAGGTGTATATTATTTTAATAAATATCGTAATAGCAATGATAATTTATTGGAAATGACTAATGCCATTAGAATTAAAGAGGGTAAGGAAAAAATTGAAAAATGAACTAATAAATTTGATATTCATTTTGATAAAATTGCTAAACAATTTACAGGTAGTTTTGAATCTGGTACAAAATCATCAAAAGCAATAACTTCACAATTAATTGATGGATATAAAGATGATATTGTAATGCCTGTTGCAGGAGCACAAACAATTGATTTAGTATCAGCTGTTAAAAACTCTACTACTAATAGCAAAGCAAAAATTATTGGTGTCGATGTTGATCAAAGTGTTCAATATAGTTATGCTAAAGATATTTTTATTACATCAGCTTTAAAAGGAATTCATAAGTCAGTTAATACTTGATTATGACATTCTTTTAATTTAGATTATAATAAGGATGATCAACATTCAGTTATTAAACCTATTAATGGTGAACAATACTTTGATGGCAGCATATCACAACCAGCATTAGGTGGTCAGCAATATCTTGGAATTGCTAATAATGATTCTATTAGTGCTATTTATAATAACTTAATTATTGATAGTAATGATTATTGACGTTTAGCACAAAAAGTAACTGACGCTTATAATAAATTAGTTGCTGATTTAGTTAATGATTCTACTCGTGATAAGTGAGAAAATGCTTGAAAAAATTATGTTGATGAAAGTGTTGAAAAGTATAAACCACAGTTTTAATAAAACTTTACTATATATTTTAAAAAAATTATAATTATTCTTGAATTTTTAAAGAATAAGTTTTATTATCTTATATAATGGTAGTTATGCCATTAAAGGAGAAACTAGTGTTTAGAGTTAATTGTGAAAATAAGAAAATAATTAATATTAAATACATATATACTGTATTTTTTAATAGTAAGTTATTCCCACCTATTTATTTTCAAAATTTATTTATACACAGTTTTATTTTATTTTGAATAATTGAATTAAGAAAGCAATGTTTTTGCTTTCTTTTTTATATTTTTTTTATATAAATATTTATATATATTTGTAGGAGGAATATAATAGTATGCGTAAAATTTTTACTGTATTTAGTGCAATATCATTGTCAGTAATAATGATATTACCAATCATTGCTTGCAATAGTCAGTTTAATGATCCAAATATTTATCGAATAACTGTTGTAACTGATGGACATACTATTAATGATGCTTCTTTTAATGAATCATCATATAATGCTGCTCTCAAGTTTAAACAAGAGTTTAATGATTGAACACATAGTGATTATGTTGATCCTCAATATAAAAATAAAAGAGTTGAGGTTTCTTGAGATAATCCCCAATTAACTAATACTGATGATTTAATGACATCATATAATAAAGCCGTTTTCATAAATAGTAAAGTAATTATTGCTTCAGGATTTTTACATCATAATGCTTTGGTTAAAGCACAAAATACTATTTTAAAAAATAAAGTGAAATTTATTTTTATTGATGGTGATACTCCAAATAAAGAAGTACCAAAATCTAATAAGCAATTGGCTGGTTTACTTTACAAAGCAGAACAATCAGGCTTTTTAGCCGGATTGGCAGGGGCAATATGGTTAACTGCTCATGCTAATCAATATGGTGGACTTGATAATTTAAAAATGTCAACCTATGGTGGACTTGATATTCCAGCAGTTACTAATTATATGTATGGTTATTATTGAGCCATACAGTTTTTTAATAATAAATTTAAAAATAAAGAAGATGAAGAAAAATTAATATCATGAGTTAAAATTTTAAATTCAGATTTTAAAGAACCATTACCAAATATTAAATTTATAAATTCAGGTACTCAATTTAGTGGTGATTTTACTCAAGGTTCAAAAGGTTCACAAGCAATTAATGATGATCTTGCTCGACAAAAAACTAATATTATTTTTCCAGTAGCAGGGCCACAAACCGAAGATACTTTATCATCATTAAAAAAATCTGGTCAAGGTAAAATTATTGGTGTTGATACAGATCAACAACTTCAATATCCACAATCTGCAGATAGATTTATTACTTCTGCAGAAAAAGATTTAATTAGTTCAATTAAACTTATGCTCTGAAAATCAGTTGGTAAAACTAATCAGAATCCAGAGCATCCAACTGATCCAACTGCCGATCAAACATTTATTGATGATGCACCATACAGAGGTGGACCTAATTTTACTGGAATAGCACCAAATAAAGCAATTAAAGATGGTGATAAAGATATTTACACACCATTAATGACAGAAACTACTAATTGATTAGATAAAATTTCTGCTGGATGACAAAAAGTACTCAATTTAAAAGATCATTATTGAATTAATGGTATTAAAAAAGAATATGATCCATTTAAATAATTAAGAGGGGTGATAAAATGCAAGTAAATATTGAAAAACAGAACTTACAATATGCTGTTGAAATGGAAGGTATTACTAAAGTTTTTTTAGATACTATTATTGCTAACAATAATATTTCTATTAAAATTAAAAAAGGAGAAATTCATGCTTTGGTTGGTGAGAATGGTGCAGGTAAATCGACACTAATGTCAATCTTATTTGGACTATATCAACCAACAAAAGGTATTATTAAAATTAATGGTAAAGAAGTAGTAATATCAGGACCAATTAGAGCAGGTGAATTAGGTATTGGAATGGTACATCAACATTTTAAATTAGTTGATAACTTCACTATTTTACAAAATATTATTTTAGGTAGTGAACCAGTTCATAAATGACAGTGAATTAATTATAAAAAAGCTAAGTCTAAAATTTTAGAAATTTCAAAAAAATATAAATTAGACATTAAACTTAATTTAAAAATTGAGAATGCTAGTGTTGGTATGCAACAACGTGTTGAAATTTTAAAAGTTCTTTATCGTGGTGCTAGTATTATTGTGCTTGATGAACCAACCGCGGTTTTAACACCACAAGAAATTACTAGTTTATTAACAATTATTGAAGAACTTAGACGTGATGGTAAAACTATTATTTTTATTAGTCATAAATTAGAAGAGGTTAAACAAGTTGCTGATAATGTTACAGTAATTCGTTTAGGTAAAGTTATTGAAACTTTTGAATCTAAGAGTAAAACTAAAGAAGAAATTGCTACTTTGATGGTTGGTAGAGATTTAGTTGATATTAGAAATCAAGGTAATGTTGTATTAGGGCCAGTATTATTAAAAATTGATAATTTATTTGTTCATAAAATTGGTAATAAGAAATCAATAATGGGTCTTTCTGATTTTAGTTTAGAAGTTAAGTCACGAGAAATTGTGGCTATTGCTGGTATTGAAGGTAATGGTCAAACCGAATTAATTTCAGCAATTACTGGTTTAATTAAGCCAGAAAAAGGTGATATTTTTTTTGGTAATAAGAATATGAAACACAGTTCAATTCAAAGTTTATATAAAAATGGTTTAAGTCATATTCCTGAAGATCGTCATAAATATGGACTTGTTTTAGATTATAATGTTATTGATAATATGGTTTTACAAAATATTAGCGAATATCCTTTTTCTAAGCATGGTTTGATTCGCAGTAAAGCTATTCAATCTTATGCACAAAATATTATTAATAATTATGATGTTCGTGGTAGTAAAAGTGGTTTTGCTTTAGTTAGAGGTTTGTCGGGTGGTAATCAACAAAAAGCGGTTGTTGGTAGAGAATTAACAAGAAAACATAAAATTTTAGTTGTTGCTCAGCCAACACGTGGCTTGGATATTGGTGCTATTGAATATATTCATAGTCGTATTCTTGATGAAAAAAATGAAGGTAATGCAGTATTATTAATTTCTTATGAATTATCAGAAGTTATGTCATTAGCAGATCGAATTGTTGTTTTACATGCTGGTAAAATTACTGGTAATGTTAGTGCTAAAAATGTTACTCGTGAACAGTTAGGATTAATGATGGCAGGACAAAAAATGTTAATGGAAGGAAATGAAGATAATGTTTAAACAAAAAACATGATTTTTAAAACGACGAAGTCGTTTATATCTTGGTTCAAAAGAAATGAATAGTAATCTTACTAAATTTAAGGGTTCAATTTTTGCCATTATTTTTGGATTAATTATTGCTTGTTTTGTTATAATTGGTTCAGGTCAAAATGCTTTTACTTATTTTCAGTTGTTATTAACATATGCTTTTACAAGTTGGCCAGCTAATAATTGAGATAATACTTTAGTTTGATGAGCAATTTATATTGTAGCAGGATTAGCACTAGTTATTTCTTTCCGCTTAGGAATGTTTAATATTGGAGTTGCTGGTCAAATGTTAGCAGCAGGAGCTGTTGTTATCGCAATTGGTGTTCGTTATGACTTATCACAACCATTAGCTATAATTAGCGCGTTTTTTGCTGGAGTATTAGCAGCAATATTGGTGGCGTTGGTAACAGTGTTATTAAAAGTTTTTTTTAATGTTCATGAGGTTGTTACTTCTATTTTATTAAATTGAACAATTTGATATTTAGTAAAATGACTATTTAAAATCAATAAAGATTTATATGATGCTGATCACGGAACATCAGCAACTATTCATGATAGTATGAGTATGAGTATTAATGGTTATAATTGTATACTACCATTATTAATTTCTATTATTTTAATAATAACAGTTTGATTGTTATTGAAAAAAACAACTTTAGGTTATAAAATTCGAACAGTAGGTTTAAATCCATTTGCTGCGGTTTATAGTGGTATTAATCATAAACATTATTGCATAACATCATTTGTTATTTCAGGAGCATTAGCAGGAGTAATGGCTGTTATTTATTACATTGCCAAAAATCCTTCAATTAGTTTTTTAACTGATGATTTGCCGACTATTGGTTTTGATAGTATAGCTGTTGCTTTAGTTGGTCAAATTAATCCAATAGGTGTTGTGGGTTCTGCTTTTCTTTGAGGTTTAATTAAGAGCGGTGGTTCAATTGGTTCAGTATTAACATTACCAACAGCAACTGGTGATATTATTTTTGGTGTTATTATTTATTCAGCTGCCTGTGCAGTTTTATTATCTCGTTTACAGCCAATTAAATTTTTAATTCGTTATTTAAATATAGCCTTTGATGGAGAAAAACGAAAAGTTACAAATAGTTTTATTGCCAAGATGTACTATCATTTTATTGAAAATTTTAAAATAAAGAGACAATATAATAAGTTAAAATCAGATTTAATTAAAGAAAAAAATAATAAAATTAATCACTTAAAGATAGAATATAATAAATCATTATCAGATTATGAGTCAAAAGTTAAAAATTTAAAACAAAATCTTTCGCAAGAAATTAATAAATTGAAACAAGAATTAAGTGATCAATTAAAGTCATTAAAAAATGAATTAGTTAAAACTAATGATAAAAAATTAAAAGAACAATTAATTTTAAAAAAATGTCAACTTCAAATTACTTATAAAATTGAAATTAAGGAATTAATTAAAAAATATAAAATTGATAAAGAACAATTAAAAGGAAAATATAATAAAATACTATGAGATGATAAGTCAGTAGTTAAAAATTTAAAACAAAATCTTTCGCAAGAAATTAATAAAGTTAATAGTGATATCAACTTACAGTTACAAGCAGTTATTAATAATAAAAATGATAAAGTTGGTGTTAATTGAGCACAATTTTTCCAAGAAAATAAAGCTTTAAATCATTATATATATAAACAATATAATGCAATTTGAAAAAAAGGTAAAATTGGTAATTGAAATAATTTTCAACAAGAAATAAAAACGATTTATGGTGAAAGTTTAAATATGTATATTAATGAAAAAATGAAATATGAAAATAATGTTTATAACTATAAGCAAGATTTAATTCGAGAAATAATATTATTAAAAAAACAAAAAGCAATATTAGATAAGTCAAGAGTAAAAGACTTAAAATTAAATCTTTATCGAGAAATTAATAAATTGAAACAAGAATTAAGTGATGAATTAAAGTCATTAAAAAATCAAAAAGTTAAAACTGATGATAAAAAAATAAAAAAACAATTAATTTTAGCAAAACATCAACTTCAAACTAATTATAAAAATAATGTTAAAGAGTTAATTAAAAATTATAAAATTAACAAACAGCAATTAAAAAGTCAAATTATCCCAATTAATAGTAATATTAATATATTAACCAAACAATTTACTAAAAAAGCGGAAATTGAAAAGACAACTTTTATTAATAAATTTACTGATATATTTAAAAATGAACAACAAGCAATTATGAAAATAAAAACCGAAAGAACAGGAGAAAAAAGTTAATGGAAGCACTCAAAATAATTCTTGAACATTCTAGTTTAATTTTTGTTGTTTTAGTACTTGGTGCATTATCTGGATTAATTTCAGAACGTGCTGGTGTTGTTAATATTGGTATTGAAGGAATGATGACAATTGGTGCTCTTGCTTTTTCTTCATTTGGAAAAAATATAGGTGTTAATTGAGGTAATTGATCACAAATTATTGCTTTATTAGTAGGTGGATTAGCGGGAATGGGATTTGCTTGTTTCCATGCTTTTGCATCAGTTACTTTAAAATCTGATCAAATTATTTCTGGCGTTGCAATTAATATTTTAGCAGCAGCAATTGCAGTTTTTGTTGTTCAGTTACCAGGGAATAATGGTTTTATTTCATTAACAAATATTTATCAATTACCAAAAATTGGTAATAATGAATTTTTTAATTTATATTTATTTTTAGCAATTATAGTTTTAGTCAGTATTGCTATTATTTTGAAATATACTAAATGAGGATTACATCATGTTGCGACTGGTGAAAATCCCAATGCAGTTGATGCTGTGGGAATTAATGTTATTAAACAACGATATGTTGCTGTATTATTATCTGGTTTTTTAGCAGGAATTGCTGGTGGTATTTTTCCAATGTATGCTAGTCAAACTTTTCGTGGAACAGTTAGTGGAAATGGTTTTATTGCTTTATCTATTTTAATTTTTGGACAATGAAGGGTACCATTGATTACAATTGGTGCTGCCTTATTTGCTATTATTGAAACAACAGGTGCCAGAATTACGTTTTTACCAAATATTCCTCAATGAATATCAAGTAATTCTGATATATGGAATATATTGCCTTTTGTAACATCTTTATTAGTTTTAGTGTTTACATCAAAATGAAGTAAAACACCAAAAGCATTGGGTATTGCTTTCAATAAATCTAAACGATAAAATTAGTTATTAGCAAAATTGTAAAGGTAAGTGCAACTAAATTATTTTTCTATTCAAATATTCGATTGGTGAAAGATAATTTAGTATTTTTCTGGGTCTTTGGTTTAAAGACAATATAAATTTATGAACTTCATTTTTATTAGTTTTTGAAAAAATAAATTTTTTAGGAAATTTTTCTCTAATTAAACCATTAGTATTTTCATTAGTACCTCTTTGTCAAGGTGAATATGGATTTGCAAAATAAATTTTCACATCTAACTTTTTTTCAAGTTGTTGTCAATTTGCAAATTCTTTACCACGATCAAAAGTAATAGTTTTAACAATATTTTTAGGAAGAATTGATAAATAATGAATGATATTTTTATTAATAACTTTAGTAGTTTTGTTTTTAACTAACATTGCTAAAGTAAATCGTGATACTCTTTCAACTAAAGTTATTAAACATGATTTACTTTTACCTCTTGATGATACTATAGTATCTCCTTCTCAATGACCAAGAGTTATGCGATCATTAACATTATTATCTCGTTCTTTAATTGATTTACCATTAAATTTACCACGATTTTCTTGAGATCTTCGTTTTTTACCTTTTCTTCTTAAATTTTTACTAGTAACTTTATCAAATAATCCAGAATAAATTCAATTGTAAATTGTTTTAAAGCTGATAGCTCATTGTTTATGAAAATTTTTAATTCTGCCATAAATTTGTTCAGGTGATCAGCCCAATAATAGTTTTTGTTGTATATATTTGACTAAATCTTTATATTTAAACTTATGAAAAATAATATGTGATTTTTTTCTATTTACAGCTTTATTTTGTGCAATTAATGAAAAATAATGATCATTATCTTTATTTCTATTAACTTCTCGAATAATAGTACTAATACTTCGATTAAGATTTTTAGCTATTTCACTAATTTTAACTTTAAATTTCAATTGATTCTCAATATAAATTCTTTCATCTATCCCAATATGTTTATAACTCATATAAAAACTCCTTACTTTTTCTAAACTAAATTTAGCATTATGAAATTTTTATATGAGAATTTTTTGCAATTTTATTTACTTGCACTTACAAGTATAATTCAGCATTAATAATTTTAATGATGAATTAATTTTGAAATTAAATTTTACTTTTTTAGTAATATTTTCCAAGAGTTAATTAAAAATATAATAAAAAATAAAAAATTTTATGGTTATTTTATACTATAAAATTTTTTATTTTATTAAGAATTTGAAAAAAAAATTCACAATAATACAGTTTTATTTATCAAAAAAAATAAATATAATTTTTGATAGATAGAAAAATGTGGTAAAAGTTTAAATTAAATTTAATTAATTATATTTAGAAGGGAAAAACATGAATAATGGAAGTATAGTTATTAATACAGTTTATTCATTTCAAATTAATGAAATAGGTAATAAACAATCTAATAAAGAAAAACAACAAAAATATGATCAAAAACCTGAAATAAAAGCAAAAATAAAAGAATATAATCAAAAACCTGAAGTAAAAGTAAGAAAGAAAAAATATGCTCAAAGGCCAGAAGTAAAGGCGAGAAGAAGAGAATATATACAAAGACCTGAAGTGAAGGAAAGAAGGAGAAAATATGATCGAGAGTGATATCATAAAAATAAAGAAAAAATGAGAGAATATGCTCAAAGACCTGAAGTAAAAGCAAAAAAGAAAAAATATGCTCAAAGGTCTGAAGTAAAATTGAAAAAGAAAGAATATACTCAAAGATCTGAAGTAAAATTGAAAATGAGAGAATATGCTCAAAAACGTGAAGTGAAAATAAGAAAAAAAGAATATAGACAGACATTATATAAAACCAATAAGGAAGAGGAACTAAAAAATAATCAAAAATGATATCAACTTAATAAAGAAAGAATACGGCAATATGCTCAAAGACCTGAAGTAAAAGCAAAAAACAAGAATATGATAAAAAATGATATCAACTTAATAAGCAAAAAAAGCAAAAACAAAGAGAATTGCAATTTGATCGTGTTTTTAGTTCAAAACAAAATTTTGAATTGAGTAGTTTTAATTATAATAATGTGTATGATGAACAAGTTATAAAAGATGTATTAAATAATTTAGAATTAGATCAATTAAATTTATTAGATAAATCTATTGAACAGTTATTAGTTGGTAAACCAACACTAAAACAAAATTTGTTACGAACTTCTCCCCACATGTACTTGTGGAGGAAACAATGAAATTGAATGAGTTCAATAATACTTTTCAAACTGAAAAACAATGTCTTGCATATATAGCAAGTTTGAAACAAATCAAATGTAGTAGGTGTTCTAGTTTTAATTTGAATACTTCTAATTTAAGAAGAATGAGATGTTTGAAATGTCATCAAACATTCAGTATTCTCACGGGCACTATATTTTCAAAGTCACAAACACCTTTAATATCTTGGTTTTATCTCATTTTTAGATGAATAAACACCAAACATGGAATTCCATCAACTGATGTTGCAAAAGAATTGGGAGTGACCTTGAAAACAGCTTGAAGAATGGGTCATAAAATCCGAAGTGCCATTGCTAAACAAAAACCTCAATTCATTGTTGAAGGCATAGTGCAAATGGATGAAATGTATCTTTCACATATGGGGTTTAAAAAACAAGGAAGATCCTTGTTGAATAAAACCTTGATTGTTGGTATTTATGAAAAAACAACCAACAATCTGATTGTGAAAGTATTGAAAAACGCAAACAGTAAAAATCTTTTGCAGTTTGCAATAAACCACATTTCTTCAAAGTGTGTTGTACATACTGATTTTTGAAAAGGATATCGCGATTTGAAATCGGTTTTCACTAAGCATGAAACAGTTAACCATCAAGATGGCTATGTTTCAAAAACTGGTGTAAATACCAACCAAATTGAGTCAGTATGAAAACATATACGAAGAACATTTAAAACACATATCAAAGTTGCAAAACATCATATTCATTTATATGCAAAAGAAGCTGCATATAAATTCAATAACATACCTAGTTTTGAAACTGTAATGCTATGTTTTATTTAAAAATGTGGGGAGAAGTTCGTAGATAGGCTTTTCTCAGCATTTATGTGATAAGATTTAAAAATAGTACATAAAGGGAGAAAAGCCATTTGTTATTAAATAGTGAAAATTTCTCATTTAATTTAATTTATGACGATGTGTATGATGAACGGGTTATAAAAGATGCATTAAATAATTTAGAATTAGATCAATTAAATTTATTAGATAAATCTATTGAACAGTTATTAGTTGGTAAAAAAATAGCGGAGCAAAATATTGAATGAAATAATAGTATTGTAGTTACAAGTAATTTAGATAGTGATATTTATGATTATAATTTATCAATCGGACTTATTCCTTAATTAATTTTAAAGTATTAATAATAATTTGTTTAAGTTTAAACTAAGACTTTTATTTATTTAAAAAATAAATATAATTTTTTATAGATAGAAAAAATGTGGTAAAAGTTTAAATTAAATTAATTATGTTTATAGGGGGAGCAAAGCATATGGATAATGAAAGTATAGTTATTAATGTACCTTATTTATTTCAAAAAAATAAAGAAAAAAAACAAGAATATGCTCAAAGACCTGAAGTGAAAGCAAAAAAACAAGAATATGATAAAAAAAGATATCAGCTTATTAAAGAAAAACAGCGCCAATATAGAAAAAAATGATGTCAGCTTAATAAAGAACTGGAACTAAAAAATAGTAAATTATGATATCAACGCAATAAAGAAAGGCAAAAAGAATATAAACAAAGACCTGAAGTGAAAGCAAGGAGAAGAGAATATGATAAAAAAAGATATCAAGTTAATAAGCAAAAAAAGCAAAAACAAAGAGAATTACAATCTGATTATGTTTTTAGTTCAAAACAAAATTTTGATTTAAGCAGTTTTAATTGTGATGATATGTGTAGTGAACAAATAAAAAATATTGCATGAGATGTTTTAGAATTACAACTTTATTCAGAAACACAAGAAACAGAATTAGATAAGTTGTTAGAGGAAGCAGAATTTGAATATATGGTTAATGAAGAGCAAAATTTGGTACTAAGTGGTGAAAATTTGTTACCTAATTTAATTTATGATAATGTTTGTGGTGAACAAATTGTAAAAGATGTATCAAATAATTTAGAATTATGTCAATCTGGTGAACAATTATTAGTTAATAAAAAAATATCACAACAAAATTTTAATTGAAATAGTAATATTATACTTACAAGTAATTTAAACAGTGATAATTGTGATTATAATTTGGCAACTGGTTTTATCTTTAATTAATTTTAAATGTTAATAATATTTTTTTAAGTTTAAATTAATAATTTTTGGTTTTAAAAAAATAGTAATTAAGAGTAAAAAAAATAAAAATATTATAGATTTTGTCATAATATATTTTTATTTTTAATTAAATATTAAAAAAACACTTAAAATTGTTAAAAATAATTCTATATTTATTAATATAAAATTTAATTAATTATATTTAGAAGGGGAAAATCATGAATAATGAAAATATAGTTATTAATGAATTTTCTTTATTTCAAAAGAATAAAGAAAAAATGAGAGAATATGCTCAAAGACCTGAAGTGAAGGTAAGAAGGAGAAAATATGATCGAGAGTGATATCATAAAAATAAAGAAAAAATAAAGGCTTTTCTCCCTTTATGTACTATTTTTAAATCTTATCACATAAATGCTGAGAAAAGCCTATCTACGAACTTCTCCCCACATTTTTAAATAAAACATAGCATTACAGTTTCAAAACTAGGTATGTTATTGAATTTATATGCAGCTTCTTTTGCATATAAATGAATATGATGTTTTGCAACTTTGATATGTGTTTTAAATGTTCTTCGTATATGTTTTCATACTGACTCAATTTGGTTGGTATTTACACCAGTTTTTGAAACATAGCCATCTTGATGGTTAACTGTTTCATGCTTAGTGAAAACCGATTTCAAATCGCGATATCCTTTTCAAAAATCAGTATGTACAACACACTTTGAAGAAATGTGGTTTATTGCAAACTGCAAAAGATTTTTACTGTTTGCGTTTTTCAATACTTTCACAATCAGATTGTTGGTTGTTTTTTCATAAATACCAACAATCAAGGTTTTATTCAACAAGGATCTTCCTTGTTTTTTAAACCCCATATGTGAAAGATACATTTCATCCATTTGCACTATGCCTTCAACAATGAATTGAGGTTTTTGTTTAGCAATGGCACTTCGGATTTTATGACCCATTCTTCAAGCTGTTTTCAAGGTCACTCCCAATTCTTTTGCAACATCAGTTGATGGAATTCCATGTTTGGTGTTTATTCATCTAAAAATGAGATAAAACCAAGATATTAAAGGTGTTTGTGACTTTGAAAATATAGTGCCCGTGAGAATACTGAATGTTTGATGACATTTCAAACATCTCATTCTTCTTAAATTAGAAGTATTCAAATTAAAACTAGAACACCTACTACATTTGATTTGTTTCAAACTTGCTATATATGCAAGACATTGTTTTTCAGTTTGAAAAGTATTATTGAACTCATTCAATTTCATTGTTTCCTCCACAAGTACATGTGGGGAGAAGTTCGAAAATAAAAGAATATGCTCAAAGGCCTGAGATAAAAGCAAGAAGGAAAGAATATGTTAAAAAATCTGAAGTGAAGGCAAGAAGGAAAGAATATAATCAAAGACCCAATATAAAGGCAAGAAAGAGAAAATATGAGCAAAGGTCTGAAGTGAAGGCAAGGAAACGCGAATATAATAAAAAATGATATCAACGCAATAAAGAAAAAATAAAAGAATATGCTCAAAGGCCAGAAGTAAAGGCGAGAAGAAGAGAATATATGCAAAGACCTGAAATGAAAGAAAAAGTGAGAGAATATGCTCAAAGGTCTGAAGTGAAGGCAAGAAGGAAAGAATATAAGAAAATAAGACAGCAGCTTAATAAGCAAGAAAAGGAAAAACAAAGAGAATTACAACTTTATTCAGAAACACAAGAAACAGAATTAGATAAGTTGTTAGAGAAAATAGAGTTTGAATATATGGTTAATGAAGAACAAAGTTCGGTAATGAGTAGTGAAAATTTGTCATCTAATTTAATTTTTGATGATATGTATGATGAACAGGTTGGAAATGTTTAGTAATCTGTGTAACTTACAAAAATAACTATGTTTAATTAATTCTAGTAAATATAAGGCTTTTCTCCCTTTATGTACTATTTTAATTTTATCACATAAATGCTGAGAAAAGCCTATCTACGGACTTCTCCCCATATTTTTAAATCAAACATAGAATTACAGTTTCAAAACTAGGTATCTTGTTGAATTTATATGCAGCTTCTTTAGCATATAAATGAACATGATGTTTTGCAACTTTGATATGTGTTTTAAATGTTCTTCTTATATGTTTTCATACTGACTCAATTTGGTTGGTATTTACACCAATTTTTGAAACATAGCCATCTTGATGGTTAACTGTTTCATGCTTAGTGAAAACTGATTTAAAATCGCAATATCCTTTTCAAGAATCAGTATATACAAGACATTTTGAAGAAATGTGGTTTTTTGCAAACTGCAAAAGATTTTTACTCTTTGCGTTTTTCAATACTTTCACAATTAAATTATTGGTTGTTTTTTGATAAATGCCAACAATCAAGGTTTTATTCACCAAGGATCTTCCTTGTTTTTTAAAACCCATATGTGAAAGATACATTTCATCAATTTGCACTGTACCTTCAACAATAAATTGAGGTTTTTGTTTTGCAATACGTGTTCTGATTTTATGAGTCATTCTTCAAGCAGTTTTCAAAGTCACTCCCAATTCTTTTGCAACATCAGTTGATGGAATTCCATGTTTGGTGTTTATTCATCTAAAGATAAGATAAAACCAAGATGTTAAAGATGTTTGTGACCTTGAAAATATGGTGCCTGTGAGAATGCTAAATGTTTGATTACATTTTAAACATCTCATTCTTTTTAAATCAGAAGTATTCAAATTAAAACTAAAACACCTAATACATTTGTTTTCTTTCAAATTTGCTATATATGCAAGACATTGCTGTTCAGTTTGAAAAGCATTGTTGAATTCATTCAGTTTCATTATTCCCTCCACAAGTACATGTGGGGAGAAGTCCGAAATATAATTAAATGACTAGAAAGAGTGAGTGGAATGGCAACCCTTTTTAGGACTATTTTTTGGTAGACATTTGTTCATGATATTTAACGGGAGTTAGGTAGTTTAGAGTGCTGTGAATTCTTATGTTGTTATATCAATTTATGTAATCAAATAATTCTAATTTTAATTGGATTAATGATGTAAAATTTTTATCATTAATAAACTCTGTTTTGAAAGTTTTAAAAGTTGCTTCAGCAACAGCATTGTCATAAGGACATCCTTTTTTGCTTAAAGAACGGGTAATATTGAATGCTAATAAAAGTTTATCAATAGTTTTATTATTGAATTCATTACCGCGATCGCTATGAAATATTTGAATATCTTTTAAACAGCGATTTGAGTGCATAAATGCTTGATGTACTAATGATGCATCTTTTTTAACTCCAACAACTATGTCCAATAATTTCGCGGTTGTACAGGTCTACTAATAGGCAAATATAGTTTCATTTACCATTTACTTGAACATAAGTTAAATCACTGACAATAACTTCATTTTTAATTCTATTATTAAAGTCTCTATTAACAAGATTGGTAATTTGACTATCATTGACTTTATTATGATGATTTTTGAATGATAATTTAGTGTATTTTGATATTAAATTATGCTTATTCATAATTTTTTTAATTTTTCTGCGTGATAAATAAATTTCTTGGTTTGCTAGTATGACTTTTAATCTTCTAGTACCATAAACTTCTTTATTTTCTTTAAAAGCACTAATAACAGCTTCATCATAAATATTATTTTGAATTTTTTCTTTTTTCTTTAAATTAAAATACGAACTTCTCCCCACATGTACTTGTGGAGGAAACAATGAAATTGAATGAGTTCAATAATACTTTTCAAACTGAAAAACAATGTCTTGCATATATAGCAAGTTTGAAACAAATCAAATGTAGTAGATGTTCTAGTTTTAATTTGAATACTTCTAATTTAAGAAGAATGAGATGTTTGAAATGTCATCAAACATTCAGTATTCTCACGGGCACTATATTTTCAAAGTCACAAACACCTTTAATATCTTGGTTTTATCTCATTTTTAGATGAATAAAAACCAAACATGGAATTCCATCAACTGATGTTGCAAAAGAATTGGGAGTGACCTTGAAAACAGCTTGAAGAATGGGTCATAAAATCCGAAGTGCCATTGCTAAACAAAAACCTCAATTCATTGTTGAAGGCATAGTGCAAATGGATGAAATGTATCTTTCACATATGGGTTTTAAAAAACAAGGAAGATCCTTGGTGAATAAAACCTTGATTGTTGGCATTTATCAAAAAACAACCAACAATCTGATTGTGAAAGTATTGAAAAACGCAAAGAGTAAAAATCTTTTGCAGTTTGCAATAAACCACATTTCTTCAAAGTGTGTTGTACATACTGATTTTTGAAAAGGATATCGCGATTTGAAATCGGTTTTCACTAAGCATGAAACAGTTAACCATCAAGATGGCTATGTTTCAAAAACTGGTGTAAATACCAACCAAATTGAGTCAGTATGAAAACATATACGAAGAACATTTAAAACACATATCAAAGTTGCAAAACATCATATTCATTTATATGCAAAAGAAGCTGCATATAAATTCAATAACATACCTAGTTTTGAAACTGTAATGCTATGTTTTATTTAAAAATGTGGGGAGAAGTTCGTAGATAGGCTTTTCTCAGCATTTATGTGATAAGATTTAAAAATAGTACATAAAGGGAGAAAAGCCTTAAAATAATATGTTGATTTAGAGAGTTTTAAAAAACGACACATTGTGCGAATTTTATATTTAACTTTATTTTTAGTAATAATTTCTATTTTCTGCCTATTATTAGTGCTGCTTGCTTTAAAATATCATTTTCCATTCGTAACTGTTTTAATTCTTTATTTGCTTGAATTAATTGTTTTTCTAAATCTGAAAGATTATTTTTAATTTTAAAACTACCTGAATTAGTAAATTGTTTAATTCATTTATAAGTAGCTGCTCTTGTAACATTATATTCTTTAGCAAGACAAGACACTGACTTACCACTTTGATATAAAGCTACTATTTGCTTTTTAAATTCGTCGGTATATGAGTTAATATTGGTCATAATTATAGTTCCTTTCTTTTAACAAATTTGTTCACTTGTCTACGTAATTAGTGTCCAATAAAGTGTAACCCATCCATATTCCTTAATTAAATATTAATTTTAATTGTTAATTTTTACTTAAACTTAAAAAAATAAAATTTTATAGTTGAATTTTTGGGAAACAGAAAGTACTTTTTTAATTACAAAACAAGTCTAGTGTAAAATAATTAGGTATAGGAATATTGGGAGTGTTTATTTTATGGCATTATTAGTCGCACATCGTGGATTTCGTTCTACAGAAGGTGAAAATCGAATCATTGATTTCCAAAATGCTTTGAAAATTTGCCAAGCAGTAGAGTTTGATATTCGATTAACAAAAGATAATAAAGTAATTATTTTTCATGATGATACATTTGAAAGAATTGCCAATAATAAAAGTGAGGTTAGTAGTTTATTATATGAAGAAATTATTAATTTGGAATTTTTTAAAAATAATAAAGAATGAATTCCACCATTATTTAATGATTTTATTGAAAAATTAAGTAAAAATTATCAAATGATTAATGTTGAAATTAAAGAAGAAATTAATCGTAAATATACTTCAAATCAATTAATGGTTATTTTTTCAGAAATTAAAAAATTAGAAAAAAAAAGTAAAGCCGAAATTATTGTTTCTTCATTTAATCACCAGTTATTAAACGAAATTGTTAAAAGAATTAAATATCCTATGAAAAAAGGTTATTTATTTGAAAATAAAAATGATTTTAGTGAGAGGTATATTAAAAACTTTGATTATTTGCATCCTTCAATTTCCGTAGTTTTAGATTTTGAAATGATTAGTAAGTTAAAAAAATTAAAAAAACCGTTAAATATATGAACATTTAAGAGTGATGAAGAAGCCGTGAAGATAAATGAAATATATGGTAATCAAGTAACTGGCTATATTAGTGATAATCCTAAATTATTATGAAAGCAGAAAAATAAATAATGAAGATATTTTTAAGTAAATGTTGAAAAAGTTTTACACATGACTTGGATAGTAAAACTATTTTGATTATTAACATTTTAGCTTTATCTGATTTATTTGTTTTTAGTGGAGTGCTTTATTTACGATATATTATTCCCAACTTTAATCAGTATATTAATTTAAATCAAGATGAGTTTGATTTTGTTGTTGCTATTTATGGTTTTGTTGCTCTTATTTCTAGAATTCCAGGTGGTTGACTTACTGATCGTTTTAGTGCAAAAAAAATAATGATAGTATCACTTATAATAACTGGATTATGTGGTTTATGATGAACGTTAATAATTCAACTTAATATGGATAAAAATATACGAATGATTCAATTGTATATTATTTATACAATATGGGGTATTTCGATTGCGGGACTTTTTTGAGCACCACTTTGAAAATTAGTATCACAGAATGTAACAAAAGAACAACAAGGTGTTGCTTATGGTCTTGAAGGCACAGTTTTGGGATTATTTGGTTTAATTTTTATTGCTGGAATTGCAACAGGAATAGGGCGTTGGAAATATTCTTTGGATAACGGATAAGTGTTAAAAAAATAATTAACACTAATTAAACAGATTTTAAATTCAGTTATATAACTGAATTTTTTATATTCAAAAGGAGTGATACATATAATCAAAATTTCATATCAAAAATATTAACAATTATTTATATATCTTTTATTTTAAATTTCAAAGGAGTATTCAAAAATGTTCAAAGTACAATTAATTAAAATGAGTGACAAAGTTATTAATGATAAAAATAATAATCAAGACATAAAATTTGTAGTTTTAAAATTATTAGAAATTGACAAACAAACTGGTGTACCAACTGGTGAAATGCAAGATAAATATTTAAGAGAAGGTAGTGAATTATTAAGTAAAGTTAATTTTGAGTTTGCTTCTTATTATGAAGTTGACCTTTCTTTTTCCGGAAAAATTATTGACATTAGAGAACTAGATAAGAAAGAAAAAAATAACTAACGCGGACATTTATGTCGCGTTATAGCGACGAAGTCGCTATTACTTGATTAAATATCACATCTCGACAAAAATAAAAAAAAGATAGGTGTATGAATAATGTTACATGCTGAAAGTTATTATGTAAAAAGTGTTTTTTATGGTAATTATGTTAAAGAAATATTTTTACCTTTATCAATGATTAATTTTAATAAACGTAATACTTGTGGTATTAAAAACACTGGTAAAAATGAAAAGAAATTAACACATAATAATATTAGAGCAAAAAGTAATTTTATTCGTAAAATTTATCATAATTTTGCAGATTGTAAAAAGTTAAGTTTTTTAACCTTAACTTATCAAATTAATGAAAATAATGTTAAAAAATGTAAAAAAGATTTAGCAAAGTTTTTTAGAAATATTAAATCTTGATTATTAACTAATAAAAATAAAAGTTTAAAGTATGTTTATACTTATGAATATCAAGACCGTGGTGCAGTACATTTTCATATTTTAATGAATGCACAAATACCTAATAAAATAATTCTTAAAAATTGAACTCATGGTATTAATAAAAATTTAAAAGTTCGTAAAGGTACTAATGAATTTGTCGCTAAATATTTAGGAAAGTATATTACAAAATCATTAGATAACATGAAGTCTTTAAATCAATATGACTTAAATTTAAAATCTTATCAATTTTCTTATAACTGCTCAAATCCACGTATTCAAAAATCAATATCTTATTTAACTATTAATCAATTACTTGGAATGGCAACCCTTTTTAGGACTATTTTTTGGTAGACATTTGTTCATGATATTTAACGGGAGTTAGGTAGTTTAGAGTGCTGTGAATTCTTATGTTGTTATATCAATTTATGTAATCAAATAATTCTAATTTTAATTGGATTAATGATGTAAAATTTTTATCATTAATAAACTCTGTTTTGAAAGTTTTAAAAGTTGCTTCAGCAACAGCATTGTCATAAGGACATCCTTTTTTGCTTAAAGAACGGGTAATATTGAATGCTAATAAAAGTTTATCAATAGTTTTATTATTGAATTCATTACCGCGATCGCTATGAAATATTTGAATATCTTTTAAACAGCGATTTGAGTGCATAAATGCTTGATGTACTAATGATGCATCTTTTTTAACTCCAACACTATGTCCAATAATTTCGCGGTTGTACAGGTCTACTAATAGGCAAATATAGTTTCATTTACCATTAACTTGAACATAAGTTAAATCACTGACAATAACTTCATTTTTAATTCTATTATTAAAGTCTCTATTAACAAGATTGGTAATTTGACTATCATTGACTTTATTATGATGATTTTTGAATGATAATTTAGTGTATTTTGATATTAAATTATGCTTATTCATAATTTTTTAATTTTTCTGCGTGATAAATAAATTTCTTGGTTTGCTAGTATGACTTTTAATCTTCTAGTACCATAAACTTCTTTATTTTCTTTAAAAGCACTAATAACAGCTTCATCATAAATATTATTTTGAATTTTTTCTTTTTTCTTTAAATTAAAATAATATGTTGATTTAGAGAGTTTTAAAAAACGACACATTGTGCGAATTTTATATTTAACTTTATTTTTAGTAATAATTTCTATTTTCTGCCTATTATTAGTGCTGCTTGCTTTAAAATATCATTTTCCATTCGTAACTGTTTTAATTCTTTATTTGCTTGAATTAATTGTTTTTCTAAATCTGAAAGATTATTTTTAATTTTAAAACTACCTGAATTAGTAAATTGTTTAATTCATTTATAAGTAGTTGCTCTTGTAACATTATATTCTTTAGCAAGACAAGACACTGACTTACCACTTTGATATAAAGCTACTATTTGCTTTTTAAATTCGTCGGTATATGAGTTAATATTGGTCATAATTATAGTTCCTTTCTTTTAACAAATTTGTTCACTTGTCTACGTAATTAGTGTCCAATAAAGTGTAACCCATCCAGAAATCCTTGATCTGATTGTAAAATTCATGAAGTAGGTTTTTGAGCATTAACTCAAGCTTGGATAATGTTTTGGACAACAAATGTCATGTCTAAACTTGCACTTATTTTATAATCTAATATTTCATTATTATGAAAATCTTTAACAATTGATAAATAATATGTTTTACCATTAGTTAATAAATAAGTTATATCAGTACCTAATTTTTCATTTAAATTAGTAGTTGAAAAATCACGTTTTAATAAATTATCATATCTTAAACTTCCTGATTTAGTTCTATAATCAAATTTTTTTATGCGAACCTTAGCTTTTAAACTCATATTTTTCATATATCTATATACAATATGAAATTTTAATTTTAAATTATAAATTTTGTTAATTCATAAAGTTATCATTTTATAACCATAAATTTCTTGAAATTCATAAAAAATATTTTTAATTATATTAGCTAAAAATGTATCTCATTTATTAAATTCATTCATTCCATTCTTAATTCACTTATAATATCCTGATTTTGAAACATTTAATAATCAACATAAATAACTAATCTGATATTTTTTCTTCAATGAGAAAATCACAAAATATTTCTTCTTTTTTGTCGATTTTTCTAAATACTTTTTTATATCGTTCATTGCCTCAATATATTCAATTAATTCTTGTTTTGTCATTTCATTAAAATTTAAAGATTTGGGTCGACCTGTTCTTTTGGTTTTTTTAGCACGAATTCCATTGCCATATTCTAAACCTTTTTCACCTAATAATTTATATGCTTTAATTCATTCTTTTATTGATGATCGACCAATACCATACTCTAATGCGGTTTTATCAATTGTTTTAATTTTACTTATTTTTATTATTTTTAACTTTTCTTCTTTTGATAGTCATTTAGCCATAAAAAAATGAACACCTTCCTTAGAACCTGTTTAGAATCTTTTTAATAAAATTGAAATAAAGGACAGAACAACCATTTGTAAACTAGTATTTAGTTTTCTTTCACAATTTTTTCATAATCTTCTGCATTTTTCTAATCATGCAAAGCTTCGTTCTACAACTCATCTTTTTGGTAGTACTACAAAAGAATGTAATTCATTACGTTTTACAACTTCAACATTTGCATTTATGATTGTTTTGATTGCAGAAGCAAATTTTTCACCAGTATAGCCAGCATCTACTATTATTTTTTGAACTGTAGAAAGATTTTCTTTTTCACTTTTAATCATTATGATAGCACTATTACGATCTGTTTTTTCTGCTGTAGTTATGTAAATTGCATGTGGTAAACCTTGCGTATCAACTGCAATATGACGTTTTATTCCTGAAATCTTTTTACCAGCATCATAACCTTTATTTTCAGTAGTATCTGTATTTTTAACACTTTGCGAATCAATTATACAAAAACTAGTTTTTTCTTTTCGATGATTCTTAATACGAATCTTTTTAACTAATTTTTTTAAAATTAATTGCAATACACTAGGTTCTTTATCATTGTTTTTACTTCAAATTTGGAAATAATAATATACAGTTTGTCATTTTGGAAAATTTTTTGGTAACATTCTTCATTGACAACCACTTTTTAATACATATAAAACTGCACAAAACACTTCATATAAATCTAAATTTCTTGGTTTTGTTTTCTTTTTGCTGTTTTCTAAAGTTGATTTTATGTTCTCAAATTGTTCTTTAGTAACATGACTTGGATAATTTTTATGCATATATACCTCTTATTTTAAAATATATAGTAATTTTACCTTATTTTCTAAAAGATTCTAAACAGGTTCTTAAAGTATTTTTAACACAAAGGTTACAATTCTGTGTCTACTTTATTCTAGATGTTCACTATGTTGTTACAATTTTTATTTTTAAAAACACTTTTATTGAAAGGAAGATTTTTTTATGCAAAATTGTAAAGGTAAGTGCAACTAAATTATTTTTCTATTCAAATATTCGATTGGTGAAAGATAATTTAGTATTTTTCTGGGTCTTTGGTTTAAAGACAATATAAATTTATGAACTTCATTTTTATTAGTTTTTGAAAAAATAAATTTTTTAGGAAATTTTTCTCTAATTAAACCATTAGTATTTTCATTAGTACCTCTTTGTCAAGGTGAATATGGATTTGCAAAATAAATTTTCACATCTAACTTTTTTTCAAGTTGTTGTCAATTTGCAAATTCTTTACCACGATCAAAAGTAATAGTTTTAACAATATTTTTAGGAAGAATTGATAAATAATGAATGATATTTTTATTAATAACTTTAGTAGTTTTGTTTTTAACTAACATTGCTAAAGTAAATCGTGATACTCTTTCAACTAAAGTTATTAAACATGATTTACTTTTACCTCTTGATGATACTATAGTATCTCCTTCTCAATGACCAAGAGTTATGCGATCATTAACATTATTATCTCGTTCTTTAATTGATTTACCATTAAATTTACCACGATTTTCTTGAGATCTTCGTTTTTTACCTTTTCTTCTTAAATTTTTACTAGTAACTTTATCAAATAATCCAGAATAAATTCAATTGTAAATTGTTTTAAAGCTGATAGCTCATTGTTTATGAAAATTTTTAATTCTGCCATAAATTTGTTCAGGTGATCAGCCCAATAATAGTTTTTGTTGTATATATTTGACTAAATCTTTATATTTAAACTTATGAAAAATAATATGTGATTTTTTTCTATTTACAGCTTTATTTTGTGCAATTAATGAAAAATAATGATCATTATCTTTATTTCTATTAACTTCTCGAATAATAGTACTAATACTTCGATTAAGATTTTTAGCTATTTCACTAATTTTAACTTTAAATTTCAATTGATTCTCAATATAAATTCTTTCATCTATCCCAATATGTTTATAACTCATATAAAAACTCCTTACTTTTTCTAAACTAAATTTAGCATTATGAAATTTTTATATGAGAATTTTTTGCAATTTTATTTACTTGCACTTACAAGTATAATTCAGCAAATTAAATTTAATTTTGCAAATAAAAAACCAGTCATTAAAAATATTAATGTTGTTACTAAATTAACAATATATTATAATAACTATTATTATTTAAAAAAAGGAGAATATATGGAAAATAAAGAAAAAATTCCAACAGCTCATATTAAAGCTGCTCGTGATCAAATTGCAAAAGTAGTAATTATGCCAGGCGATCCATTACGTGCTCAATTCATTGCTTCTAATTTTTTACAAGATTCAAAACAAGTAAATAATGTTCGTAATATGCTAATGTTTACTGGAAAATATAAAGGATATAATATTACTATTGCTGCTAGTGGTATGGGTATGCCTTCAATTGGTATATATTCATATGAGTTATTTAAATTTTATGATGTTGACTGTATTATTCGTGTTGGTAGTGCTGGTTCATATCAAAAAGATGTTAAAGTTTATGATATTATTAATACTACTAAAGTATATAGTGAATCTACTTTCGCTAAATATGCTGCTAATATTGATGAAAATCAAATTGAATCTGTTGGTAATATTAGCAAAATTATTAATAAAGTGGCACAAAAAATTGATAATGAATTTGATCAGCAAAAAAATGAAAATTCTTCGTATATAGTAAGTGAAAAAATAAATTTAAGATCAGGTTTAATTCATTCAAGTGATGTATTTTATCGTATTAATGATAATGATTATAAAACTAATCCTTTAATTAGCAAATGCTTAGCAGTAGAAATGGAATCTTTTGCTTTATTTGCTAATGCAAAACATTTAGAAAAAAATGCTGCTTGTTTATTAACAATTTCTGATTCTTTTATTACCGGTGAATCAATTTCAGCAACATTACGCGAAACTAGTTTTAAAAAAATGATGATTTTAGCTTTAGAATCAGCAGTTGCTTATTATAAAGAAGAGGATATTGATGATAATCTTAGCAATAGAAACTAGTTGTGATGAAACTAGTGTTGCTGTTATTAAAGATAAAAATGTTTTAAGTAATATTATTGCTTCACAAATTAAGCTTCATCAACAATATGGTGGTGTTGTTCCAGAATTAGCAGCACGAGCTCATAGTGAAAATATTGCTACTGTCTTACAAACAGCAATTGAAAAATCTAACATTTCAATTATGGATATTGATTTTATTGCTTATACTAATACTCCTGGTCTTGCTAGTTGTTTACACGTAGGTAAAATTATAGCAGAAACTATTGCTGCTTATTTAGAAAAGCCATTGCTTTCATGTAATCATTTGTATGGACATTTGTATGCTTCTTTAATTAATAATGAATGAGAATTTCCAGTACTTGGTTTATTAGTTAGTGGTGGTCATACACAGTTGATGTTGGCAAATGAACATTTAAATTTCACTATACTTGGTCAAACATTAGATGATGCTGTTGGTGAATGTTATGATAAAGTTGCAAGAATGTTAGGTTTAAAATATCCCGGTGGTCCTGAAATTGAACGAAGTGCTAAATTGGGAAAGCCAACTTATAAATTACCATTACCTAAAAATGATAATAGTTTAGATTTTAGTTTTAGTGGTTTAAAATCAGCATGTGCTAATTTGATAAATAAAGAAAAAGGTAAGTTACAATTTAATAATTTTGCAGCTTCTTTTCAAACAACAGTTATTCAAGTGTTAATTAATAAAATTGAATTAGCATTAAAAAAACATAATCCAAAAACTTTAGTTTTAGCAGGAGGAGTTAGTGCTAATCAGCAATTAAGATTAGCAGTATTAGATTTAAAAAATAAATATCCAAATTTAAAAATAATTGTTCCAAAATTAGAATACTGTACTGATAATGCAGCAATGATTGGTATTCTTGCAAGTTATCAAATTGAACATAAGTAAGGGTGAACTCATGATTATTGGTATTATTGGTGAAGCGGGAGTAGGTAAGACAACCGCTACAAATTTTTTTCAAAATAAAGGTGCGTATGTTATTTTTGTTGATAAAGTTGTTAAACATATTTATACACTAAAAGAAACAAAAAAAGCATTAATTAATGAATTCGGTAATACTTTTATTAATAGTGATAAAACAATTAATAAAATAAAATTACGGTATGAAGCGTTTCAACACCCTCATATTTTACGTAAATTAGAAAATATTATTTGACCAAAAATGGTAAAAATTGTTGAAGAAGATATTATTCGTAATAAAATACACCAAGAATTAATTGTTATTGATTGTGCAGTATTATTTAATGCAAATTTAAATTTATTAGTTGATAAAATTCTTTTAATTGAGGCTGAGGAAGATAAAAAAATCCAACGAATAAAAGAACGTGATAATGTTAATGATTTACAAGTTATTTC
Source organism: Spiroplasma ixodetis (assembly GCF_027923845.1). GTDB lineage: Bacteria > Bacillota_I > Bacilli_A > Mycoplasmatales > VBWQ01 > Spiroplasma_E > Spiroplasma_E ixodetis_A. The sequence goes on along the minus strand of NZ_AP026933.1, from coordinate 258,078 downwards.
ACTATTAAATCAACAAAAAAAATATTTAATTTTAAATAAAGATATTGATTTTATTGTTAAAAATAACGGCACTATTAATGATTTTATTAAACAATTACAAAAAAGTTGAAAAAAAATTATTAACAAATAAAGTATAAAGATTAATGTTTTTTTACTTTAAAAAACAATAGTAAAATATATTAAATTATTTTTGTATATTAAAATGAAAATTTTCATAATAAAAAAATTAAGAATAATTTTAAAATAGTTGAGGTTAAAAAAATACATAGTAATGTATTTATAAATTACCAAAATTGTTTTTCTTGTAGTAGAATATTTATACAACTAAATAACAAGGAACTTTAGATGTTCGGGAAAAAGATGAGAATTCTTTGTTGCCCCAGCAACTGTGATGTTGATGAACGTTACAAAACCATTGAAGATAAAACTTTGAGAAGGGTAACAAGTAAAATGAAGCTAAGCCAGTAGACCGGTCTAATTTTTTAAGTGATATTATATTCCTGGGTGTGAATTAATGATTATTTTTAATAATTACTTTTATTTTTTAATATTTGTAATTTTAATAAAGTAATTTTTAATAATGACAACATCCTTTATATAATATAGGGGATGTTTTTAGTTGTGTAATTAAGTAGAGGAGTAATAATAAATGGCAAAAGATAACAAATATTTTCAACAATCACAGTCACCATTAGAGTATATTATGAAAAATTTTAATGGAAAAATGCGATCTGTAAATTGAAATGTAATCAATGATGAAAAAGATTTAGAAGTTTGAAATCGTATTACTCAAAATTTTTGGTTACCAGAAAAAATTCCTGTTTCTAATGACTTGACTTCTTGAAAAACATTAAATCCAAAATGACAAGAGTTAATAACAAGAACATTTACAGGTTTAACTTTATTAGATACAATTCAGGCAACGGTTGGTGATATTGCACAAATACCTAATTCTTTAACTGATCATGAACAAGTTATTTATACAAATTTTGCTTTTATGGTGGCAGTTCATGCTCGATCATACGGAACAATTTTTTCAACTTTATGTTCTAGTGAGCAGATTGAATCTGCTCATGAGTGAGTAATTAATAATGAAAGTTTACAAGCCAGAGCACGTGCACTAATTCCTTATTATACAAGTGATGATCCTTTAAAATCGAAAGTAGCTGCCGCTTTAATGCCGGGTTTTTTATTATATGGTGGTTTTTATTTACCATTTTATTTATCTGCTCGTAGTAAATTACCTAATACTTCAGATATTATTAGATTAATTTTACGTGATAAAGTTATTCATAATTATTATAGTGGCTATAAATATCAAAGAAAAGTTGAAAAGTTACCAAAAGAAAAACAAGAAGAAATGAAAAAATTTGTATTTGATTTATTGTTTAAATTAATTGATTTAGAAAAGCAATATTTGACAGAATTATATCAAGAATTTAATTTAGCTGAAGACGCTATTAAGTTTAGTTTATATAATGCTGGTAAGTTTTTACAAAATTTAGGATATGATTCACCTTTTAGTGAAGAACAAACAAGAATTAAACCGGAAATTTTTAATCAATTATCAGCTCGAGCTGATGAAAATCACGATTTCTTTTCAGGTAATGGTTCATCTTATGTAATGGGCATTACTGTAGAAACGCAAGATGAAGATTGAGAATTTTAATTTTAAAGGAGTAAAAAAATGCATAATGATGTTGTAAAAGTTTCAAACCAAAAAATATTAAAGCCAGAAGGAAAAATTCATGTTGTTTATTTTTCTTCTTTGTCAAATAATACTCATCGTTTTATTCAAAAATTAGAGGTTTTAAATTCAAGAATTCCTCACGATTTACAAGAGGAAATTTTAGTTGATAAAGATTATGTGTTAATAACACCAACATATAGTGGGGGTGGTGATATTAAAGAAGGGGCAGTTCCTAAACAGGTAATTAAATTTTTAAATAATAAGCAAAATCGTAATTTTTGTCGTGGTGTTATTGCGTCGGGGAATACTAATTTTGGTGATACTTTTGCAATTGCTGGGCCAATTCTTTCAAAAAAATTAAATGTCCCACTATTATTTCAATTTGAATTATTAGGAACTCAAAATGATGTATCAACAATAAAAAATATATTAGTAGATTTTTGAGATAAAGATAAAAAAAATACTAATGAAATAAATACTTTATCTGGAACTTTAGAAAGTGATGAATATGTTACTTTAAATGCTAGAGCAAAAACTACTAATAATGCACAATTTGATTTGCAAGCAGCACAATCTTATATGAAAAATCATATTAAACCAAATTTATTGCTTTTTAAAACCGTTAAAGAAAGAATAGAATATTTAGTAAAAAATCAATATTATGATGAAACAATAATTAATAAATATTCAATTACGGAAATTGAACGATTAACAAATGAAGCATACAGTTTTAATTATCAGTTTACAAGTTTTATGGGTATTTTAAAATTTTATAATTCTTATGCTTTAAAAAGTTTTAATGGTAAACAATATTTAGAAAATTATGAAGATAGAGTTGTTATGAATAGTTTATTTTTTGCTGATGGTAATATTGAACATGCTAGTAAAATTTTAAGACAAATTATGTCTGGTAGATTTCAACCAGCTACTCCCACATTTTTAAATGCAGGGAAAAAACAAAGAGGTGAATACACTTCATGTTATCTTTTACGAATTGAAGATAACATGGAATCAATTGCTCGAGCTATTACTACTTCATTACAGTTATCAAAACGTGGTGGTGGAGTTGCTTTGTGTTTAACAAATTTAAGAGAATTTGGAGCGCCAATTAAAAATATTAAAAATCAAGCAACAGGGGTTATTCCGGTTATGAAAATTCTTGAAGATTCATTTTCATATGCTAATCAACTAGGTCAAAGACAAGGTGCTGGGGCAGTTTATTTAAATGTTCATCATCCAGATATTATGTTATTTTTAGATTCAAAGCGTGAAAATGCAGATGAAAAAATTCGTATTAAATCAATGTCTTTAGGAGTAGTTATTCCTGATATTACTTTTGAATTAGCAAAAAATAATGAACAGATGGCACTTTTTAGTCCTTATGATATTGCAAAAGTTTATGGTAAAGCAATGACAGATATTTCTATTACTAAAGAGTATTATAATATGTTAAAAAACCCTGATATTAGTAAAAATTTTATTAGTGCTCGCAAATTATTTCAAATGATTGCTGAATTACATTTTGAAAGTGGATATCCTTATTTATTATTTGATGATACAGTAAATAAAAATAATGCTCATCCTGGTAGAATTGTTATGAGTAATTTGTGCAGTGAAATTATTCAAGTAAGTACAGCTAGTGAATTTAATAGTGATTTAAGTTTTAAAGAAATTGGTGAAGATATTAGTTGTAATTTAGGAAGTATTAATATTGCAAAAGTAATGGAAAGTGGAAGTGAATTTGGTGAGGTTATTTTTCAAGCAATTCATTCATTAGATCACGTATCAAGAAGTAGTGATTTTTCTAGTGCTCCATCAGTTGCATATGGAAATAAAAAAAATCATGCTTTGGGTTTAGGCGCTATGAATTTACATGGATTTTTAGCAACAAATCATATTTTTTATGATTCAAAAGAAGCAATTGATTTTACTAATATTTTCTTTTATGTTATGGCTTATCATGCTTTTAGTGCTTCAAATAAATTAGCATTAAAATTTGGAAGTTTTAGTGGATTTAAAAATTCAAAATTTGCTGATGGTTCATATTTTGATAAATATATAAAATGTCAGTCAGATAAATGAACTCCTGAAACAAAAAAAATACAAGAATTATTTGCAAAATATAACATTATGATTCCAACTCAGAAGCAATGAAAAGAATTAGTAATAAAAATTAAAGAAACAGGATTGGCTAATTCACATTTAATGGCAGTAGCACCCACTGGTTCAATTAGTTATTTATCTTCATGTACACCAAGTCTACAACCGGTAGTTGCTCCTGTTGAGGTACGAAAAGAAGGGAAATTAGGTCGTGTTTATGTTCCTGCTTATAAGATTGATGATAATAATTTAGCATATTACACTGCAGGTGGATATGAATTAGGCCCTAATCCAATTATTGATATTGTAGCAGCAGCACAACAACACGTTGATCAAGCAATTTCTTTAACTTTATTTATTACTGATAAAGCGACAACTCGTGATTTAAATAAAGCTTATATTAGAGCCTTTAAAAAAGGTTGTTCATCAATTTATTATGTTCGTATTCGTCAAGAGGTTTTAGAGGATAGTGAAAATTATCAATGCAATGTTTGTGTTGTATAAATTAATTAGATTATTGAATAGTGGTTTCAAGTAATAAATAAAGGCTTTTCTCCCTTTATGTACTATTTTAATTTTATCACATAAATGCTGAGAAAAGCCTATCTACGGACTTCTCCCCACATTTTTAAATCAAACATAGAATTACAGTTTCAAAACTAGGTATCTTGTTGAATTTATATGCAGCTTCTTTAGCATATAAATGAACATGATGTTTTGCAACTTTGATATGTGTTTTAAATGTTCTTCTTATATGTTTTCAAACTGATTCAATTTGGTTGGTATTTACACCAATTTTTGAAACATAGCCATCTTGATGGTTAACTGTTTCATGCTTAGTGAAAACTGATTTAAAATCGCAATATCCTTTTCAAGAATCAGTATATACAAGACATTTTGAAGAAATGTGGTTTTTTGCAAACTGCAAAAGATTTTTACTCTTTGCGTTTTTCAATACTTTCACAATTAAATTATTGGTTGTTTTTTGATAAATGCCAACAATCAAGGTTTTATTCACCAAGGATCTTCCTTGTTTTTTAAAACCCATATGTGAAAGATACATTTCATCAATTTGCACTGTACCTTCAACAATAAATTGAGGTTTTTGTTTTGCAATACGTGTTCTGATTTTATGAGTCATTCTTCAAGCAGTTTTCAAAGTCACTCCCAATTCTTTTGCAATATCTGTTGATGGAATTCCATGTTTGGTGTTTATTCATCTAAAGATAAGATAAAACCAAGATGTTAAAGATGTTTGTGACCTTAAAATATGGTGCCTGTGAGAATGCTAAATGTTTGATTACATTTTAAACATCTCATTCTTTTTAAATCAGAAGTATTCAAATTAAAATTAAAACACCTAATACATTTGTTTTCTTTCAAATTTGCTATATATGCAAGACATTGCTGTTCAGTTTGAAAAGCATTGTTGAATTCATTCAGTTTCATTATTCCCTCCACAAGTACATGTGGGGAGAAGTCCGTAAATAAATTTGTAACAAATTTAGTAATATATTATTTATTTAATTTAAAAAATAGTGAAATTTTATTTTGGAATATAGGATTTTTAAAAAAAATTAAAAAATACATAGTAAATTTTAAAATTAAAGTTATAATAATAATTGTAAAAAAAAATAATTATTATAACTTTGGAGTGGTACTCAAGAGGCTGAAGAGGACTGATTGCTAATCAGTTAGGACGGGAAACTGTCGCGAGAGTTCGAATCTCTCCCATTCCGCCATTATTTAAAAAGCATTAATTGCTTTTTTTTACTTTTAAATAATAAATTTATTAATAATTAGATATAATTTAATAAAGAACTCTTTATATTAAGGAGAAATCATGCGTAAACGAGTAAACTTACTTTTATCATTAATCTTATATATTGCTTTGATTGCAACAATAGTTTTCGTTATATTTAATTATATTAAATATTCATGAATTATTTTGATGATAATTATTACTTTAACTATTTTAACTGGTATTATTATTTTTATTACCAATCGTATGCAAGATGCAAAACTATCATGAATTATGGTTACCTTATGTTTGCCAATCATCGGTATTTTTTTATATTGAACTTTTGGTCGTCCTTATCGTTATCGACGAAAACAAAAAGCTTATTTAAAAACAAATAGTTATTTTTATACCCAAGAAGATTGAACTTTTGCTAATTCAATTTTAGAATCAAAAAAAATAACTTTGAGTGATGATACTTTATCTTTATTTAACTATACAACAAGAATTTCTCATCGACCATTTTATAATAATACTGATGTTCAAATTTTAAATAATGGTCCTAATAAATTTGTTAAATTAATTGAAGATTTAAAACAAGCAAAAAGTTATATTTTTATTAATTATTTTATTCTTGGTGAAGGGGAACTATTAGAAGTAATTATTAATGTTTTAAAAGCAAGGATTGAAGCAGGAGTTAAAGTTTATATGATTTATGATGCTGTTGGTTCATATTTTAGTTTATCTAAATATAAAATATGAAAAATGAAAAAAATGGGAATTATTATTCATAAATTTTCACCAGTTAGATTACCATTTATGACAGGAAATTATAATTTTCGTAATCATCGTAAAGATATCATTATTGATGGGAATATTGGCTATGCTGGTGGAGTTAACTTAGCAGATAACTATATTTATCTTTCTGCAAAGTATGGCTTTTGAAGAGATACCCAAATTAGAATTGTCGGGGAAGCTGTTAAATCAATTGATTTAATATTTAGACAAGATTGGCATTTTATTACTGGTAATATTCTTGATATTAGTGCTGAAAAATCTGAAATAAAAATTAAAAATAATATTATTGTCCAAGTAATTGATGATGGACCGATTACTAAAGAAACAATTCAAAAAGATTTATTTATTAAATTTATTAGTAATGCTAAAAAGCGAGTTTGAATTAGTACTCCTTATTTAATTCCAACTAGCGATTTAATTACTGCATTGCGTAATAGTGCTTATTCTGGTGTTGATGTTAGATTATCATTACCCGGAATTACTGATAAATTTTTATCATTAGATATGTCAAGAACTTATTATGATTCATTGATTGAGTCAGGTGTTAAAATTTATGAATATAATAATGTTTTTAACCATTCTAAGTCTGGTATTTTTGATGATGATATTACTATTATTGGTTCAACTAATCTTGATTATCGTAGTCTTTATTCAGATCATCAAACTTTAGTAATTGTTTATGATAGTAAAACAAATAGTGATTTATCTGCTTCATTTGAAAAAGATTTTATTCATTCTAGTTTAATTATTAGTAATCCACTACTACATCGTAGTTTTGCCTATCGGGGTGTATTTTTATTATTGCTTAGAATTTTAGCACCATTATTTTAAAAAAATTTAGTATAATTAGGTAAATATTAATAATAAGGTGGTCATAATTTATGGGTTGAAGTCGACGAATTAAAAAAATTAAAGAATATTTTAGTGATGAAAATCAACCTAATTTGGATATTTCTAAATTATCAGAAGACAATGAAAAAAAAACTCCTTTTTTTAATAGGTTTAAAAAACAAAAAAAAACTAATAAATCTTCTACTTTAACGAATAATAAAAAGCGCAATAATATTTTTTTAAATTTTAGAAGAAGATCAACTATTCAAATTATTAAACATTTAGAAAATAAAAATATTTTTAACTTATTTTTTTATACTGATGTTAGTAACATTACATTAATATTAGAACAAGGAATTAAACCTTCTTCACAAATTAAATTATTGCCAAAGCAAGAATATATTGTTTGAACTTATTTAGAACATGCTACTTATTTAGAATTAGAGTTAGGTAATTCAACACGTCATTTTTTTTGAAAGTGATGTGCAGAGCAAAATGTTGATGTTAATAAAATAGCTATTATTTCTGTTGATATTCATAAATTATTTCAAAACACTGTTAAAGATTGAGGTTTAAATGTTGATACTAATCGTGTTCAAATATATGAAACAATTCCTGTTGAAGCTATTGATTGAATTTTGGTTAAAGATCGCAAAATGTTTCGTTTAGCTAAATTATATATTGATAATCAAAGACTAAAGTTAAAACTTTTCCAAGTAAATAATGGTAATATTACTTTAGGCTCTGATTAAATGGAGGTAAAATTATGCGTTGATCTGCAATTGTAATTATTGCTTTAATTCCTTTTATGACAATAATAATTATTTTATTTATGCGTTTAAATCATCGTAATAATCAATATTATAATGTTATCCATGGTGATTTGTTAAGTTTAGTTCCATTGAAAATTGATTTAAAAAATGAAATTATTACTTTTTCTGAACGCTTAGAAGTTTTAAATCGTAAAAAAAGAATTTCATTGTTTGTATTTAAATCAATGATGAATCGTAAAACTAAAGTAAAAATTGAAATTTTTATTCAAGATTTATTAGTGAATAAAGTTCCATTTGAGCCGTGTCATTTTTCGGTTTCCTTTCAATTAGGAAGTAAAGTTATTGTTTATGATTTATCAATTGATTATTTTGATAATAATAATAAAGTTTTGTATGGTCAAATGCAAAGTAATATTCGTTATAATCGTTTTGCTATTTCACAAGCAATTATTTTACAACAAAATGAGTTAACAGTGGTAAAGTCAGTTTTTGTGCAAACTATTTTAGATAATTTTAGTCAAAAAAAATATAATAAAAAAATAAATAGTCAATTTGAATATATGATTTTAATAAAAATAAAAAATTATTTAGCATTAGAAAATATTTTAACTGTTAATAATATTGAACGAATGGAGTTATTAATTTCATATTATAGTAAAATAACTTTAGGATTAGATAATACTATTATTTGTAAATATTATGATGGTGAGTTTTTAATTTATTCTAGAAATAAGAAAATAAATTTATATCGATTCCAAAAAAAAATAAATAGTTATATTAAACGTAATTTAGTAGAAAAAAGTAGTTATTTGCAGATTCAAAGTCAAATATTATGTGTTTATGCTTCAGTAAAAACTGATGCTTCAAATGTCTATATATTATATAATAAAATTATTGATAAGAATCAATTAGAAGTAGTACAAAGTAGAGACTTAATTGAAATTAAATTGAAGACAAATGATATTTTAAATTATCCTGATTATAATCATTATTCGCTTCTACAATCAGAGCAAATGGAAAAATTATTAAGTGTTAGTATTAGACCAGTGTATAAAAGTGATAATTCAAATGAGCCAAATTGTTACTATGCTTGATGAAATTTTGTTAAAAACTCTTATTATGTTTCGTTTATTGTTTTGATGCGTAATATTCAAGATTCAGGATTGTGATGAAAAGTAAATGAACCTTTATTTATTCAAACATTTGAAAAATTTGCGAAATTAAAACAAGAAAAAAACCTTATTCTTCCTGTTAGTTTAATTGAGTTACAAGATAAAACTATTTTAACAAAGTTGATTGCTTTCGTTAATAAGAGAAAAAATCTTTTTGAAAATTGTGATTTAATTTTTGATTTTCAAGATATTGGTGAAATTAATAGTTGGAATAAGTATGATTCAATTATTAAAACTATTCGTAGTAATAAAATAAAAATTTCTTTTACTCATGATTTACGTCATATTGATAATTTTAAATTAATTAATCATTTTAAGCCTGATTATGTAGTTTTAACTTCTAATTTATTAGAACAAGTTACTTTTAGTTTTAGTAAATATATTGATGTTATTATTTGTTTGCATTATTTAAGAATTTTAGGTATTAAAAATATTTTAGCTCGTGGTATTATTAATGTTCCTGAAATTATTGTTTTAAAAGGATTAAAGGTTGACTATTTACTAGGAAAAGTATTAGAATCAGAACAAGCAAATAAAGTGCTAGATGCTTTAAATTATCCAAATTATTGGAAATGACATAAAAGTCAATCAACGAAAGGTGAATAGATCATTATGAATAATGCAAAGAATAAAAATATTACAGCAAGAGAGATTGATTTTGCCAAATGATATACTGATGTTATTAAGCAAGCAGAACTTTGTGATTATGGTGCAGAAAATGGTTCGGCAGCCGGTACCATTATTTTTCGTCCTCGCGGATATGCAATTTGAGAAAATATTCAACATTTATTAAATCAAAAATTTAAAATTTTAAATATTGAAAATGTAATGTTACCACTTTTAATTAGTCAAAAAGCATTTCAAGTTGAAAAAGATCATATTGAGGGTTTTGCACCAGAATGTGCAACTGTAACTAAAGTTGGAAATAATCAATTATCAGAGGAACTAATTATTCGTCCTACTTCAGAAGTTTTATTTTGTCGTCATTTTTCAAAAATAATTAGTTCATATAAACAATTACCATTATTATATAATCAATGATGCAATGTTGTTAGATGAGAAAAAAATACAAAACCATTCTTAAGAACTAGTGAATTTTTATGACAAGAAGGACATACAATGCATAATAACGATGAAGAAGCAAAAAACTTTACATTAAAAATGATTAAGTTGTATGCTGATTTTGTTGAACAACAATTAGCAATTAAAGTTATTGTTGGTGCAAAAACAATTCACGAACGTTTTGCTGGGGCAAAAATGACATATACAATTGAAACTATGATGCAAGATGGACAAGCATTACAAGCCGGTACTAGTCATTATTTTGGCCAAGAGTTCACAAAGGTATTTAATATTAAATTTAGCAATAAAGACAATAAACAAGAATTAGGATATCAAACATCATGAGGTGTATCGACAAGATTAATTGGTGCTTTAATTATGGCACATAGCGATGATCTAGGTTTAGTATTGCCATCTACAATTGCACCGCATCAGATTATGCTTTTAAATTTATCACCTAAAAGTGATAAATTTAAAATAACTGTTGAAAGAATATTTAAAATTTTAAGTTCTCATTTCCGAGTATTAATAAATGAAGATAATAAAAGTTTTTCTTATAAGAAAAGTGAAAGTCAAATTAAAGGTATTCCAATTACTATTGCAATTGGTGAGCAAGAAATTGAAAACCAAGTAATTAAATTAATTTTACGTCATAATTTAGATACTATTGATGTTGAAATTAATAATGAAAAATTATTAGTAACAACTATTATTAATCAATTAAATAAATTAAATAAAGATTTATTTAATAGTTCACAAAAAAAATTAAATACAAGTTTAAAAGAATTAACAGATTTTAATGAATATCATAAATTAGTTAAAATTCATAAAGGTTTCTTTATTGTACCTTTTTGTGATCAAATAAAGTGTGAAGAAGAAATTAAAAGTTTAACTGGTACAACATCACGTTGTATTCCTTTAGAACCGTATAAAAAACCAAGTAATTGTTTTAAGTGTCAAACTCCTAATAGTGTCTGAACTTATTTTGCAAGATCATATTAAAATTAGTAAGTTAAATAGAAATGCAAAATTGTAAAGGTAAGTGCAACTAAATTATTTTTCTATTCAAATATTCAATTGGTGAAAGATAATTTATTATTTTTCTGGGTCTTTGGTTTAAAGACAATATAAATTTATGAACTTCATTTTTATTAGTTTTTGAAAAAATAAATTTTTTAGGAAATTTTTCTCTAATTAAACCATTAGTATTTTCATTAGTACCTCTTTGTCAAGGTGAATATGGATTTGCAAAATAAATTTTCACATCTAACTTTTTTTCAAGTTGTTGTCAATTTGCAAATTCTTTACCACGATCAAAAGTAATAGTTTTAACAATATTTTTAGGAATAATTGATAAATAATGAATGATATTTTTATTAATAACTTTAGTAGTTTTGTTTTTAACTAACATTGCTAAAGTAAATCGTGATACTCTTTCAACTAAAGTTATTAAACATGATTTACTTTTACCTCTTGATGATACTATAGTATCTCCTTCTCAATGACCAAGAGTTATGCGATCATTAACATTATTATCTCGTTCTTTAATTGATTTACCATTAAATTTACCACGATTTTCTTGAGATCTTCGTTTTTTACCTTTTCTTCTTAAATTTTTACTAGTAACTTTATCAAAAAATCCAGAATAAATTCAATTGTAAATTGTTTTAAAGCTGATAGCTCATTGTTTATGAAAATTTTTAATTCTGCCATAAATTTGTTCAGGTGATCAGCCCAATAATAGTTTTTGTTGTATATATTTGACTAAATCTTTATATTTAAACTTATGAAAAATAATATGTGATTTTTTTCTATTTACAGCTTTATTTTGTGCAATTAATGAAAAATAATGATCATTATCTTTATTTCTATTAACTTCTCGAATAATAGTACTAATACTTCGATTAAGATTTTTAGCTATTTCACTAATTTTAACTTTAAATTTCAATTGATTCTCAATATAAATTCTTTCATCTATCCCAATATGTTTATAACTCATATAAAAACTCCTTACTTTTTCTAAACTAAATTTAGCATTATGAAATTTTTATATGAGAATTTTTTGCAATTTTATTTACTTGCACTTACAAGTATAATTCAGCGAATGATATTTTAAAATAACAAATAAAATTTAATGCTCTATGTTATACTAAGTATAACTATTAATAAAAATGATTTAAATTAGGAGTGAATTTATGAATATTTTAAGTGAAATTCATAAAATTGTTAAAGAGGATTATCCAGAGATTAAAGAAAAAATTACACCGAAAACTAAATTTAAAGATGTAAAAATTGACTCTCTTGGATTAGTAATGATTGTTCTTAAATTAGAAGAAGAGCATCATGTAAAAATTGATGATAATAAATTACTGGATTTACAAACAAAAACAGTTCAAGATTTAATAAATGAAATTGAGAGATTAGAATCAGCAGAAAATAAAAAAAAGTAATATTATATTTTATCAGGAGATTAGTATGAATAAAAATTTTGAAAATATTATCCAAAAGTTGAAAGATAAAGACTATCGTTTAACTGATGTTCGTAAAGCAGTTATTAAAGTATTAACGCTTAAGCAACATGTTAGTATTAATGATATTATTAGTTTTTTAACAAAAGAAGGTAATGATAATATTAATATTATGAGTATTTATAATACTATTGATTTATTAATGACAGAACATATTATTCATGCTAATGTTTTTGAAGGAAAACAAATAATTTATGAACTATCAGAAAATACCGTTCATATTATTTGTAATTTTTGTAATAAAATTATTCATGCCTCTTTCGAAGATAAACAACAAATTTCACCATTACAAGAAGAAAAACTTGAAAAATTAGCGATTAAAAATAATTTTTATTTTTCACATTATAAGTTAGAAATTCATGGAATTTGTGATAAATGTGAATTAAAAATAAAAAAAATGAAATTTTAATTGAACTTAAAACTTCTTTCGCGTAAAATTGAACATGTACTATTTAAATTAAATATTTTAGGGGTGTAGTTCAATGGTAGAACATCGGCCTTCAGATCCGAGTGTTGTGGGTTCGAGTCCTGCCACCCCTGCCATTATTAAAAATCACTTTTAAATGTTTCTCATAAAAGTGAATTTTTTATTATTATAATTTTGGTAATTTATCTTTATCTAAATTAAAAGCAACAAAACTGAAGGTTCCAATTCCTGTATGAGCACAAATTACATTTGCTAAATTAATAGTTTTGACGTTTTTAATGCCATAATCTTCAACAAATTTTGTAACTTTTTCTATTTCTTTTGCCTCAGCAAAAGCATGAATAATGTAAAAAAGAGTAATACTTTCTATTTTTTTATTTTTATTAATTTCTTTAAGAGTATTTTTAATAGCTTTATCTCATGTTCTTGTTTTATCAAATTTATCAATGGTTCCGTCAAAAGATAAAATTGGAGTTATTTTTAACATAGTAGCTAAGGCTACTGCTGATTTTGAAATTCTACCACCACGAACTAAATAATTTAAATCATAAGGTAAAATAAATGCTATATAGTTATCTCTTATTAATTTTAGTGCTTCTATAATATCATTAACATTATTTTTTTCGTTAAGTGACATTTGATATGCTTTTTTAACTAATAGTCAGTTAATAACTGAAACACCATTACTATCAAAAACAAAAACTTTATCTTTAAAATTAGATTCTTTTGATAACATAGTAGCAGTGTTATATTGACCTGATAACCCTTTTGATAAAGGAATAAAAATAATCTTTTCAAATTTAGTTAAAGCATCTTCTCAAATTATACTCATTTGACCAAGTGGTGTTTGCGAAGTTTTGGCAGATTGTTTTTCATGAACTATTCTATTATAGAATTCTTCATCCTTTAGAATGTTAGGGTCATCAGTAATAGTTGTATCATCACTAAAAGTGATTAATAATGGACAAAATCCAATATTCATTTCTTTTAAATCTTTAATTGAAAATCCTGAAGAGGAATCAGCAACAATACCAATTTTTTTTTTCAATTTTCTCACCCTAACTATAATATTTTTTACTTATTTATTAAATTATAACATATATTTTTTACTTAAAAATGGACTTTCATCGTTGAAAGATATATAAAATAGTTAATATGTTGTTTTTGGAATAATTTATTCTTGTTTCTTAGAACCTGTTTAGAATCTTTTTAATAAAATTGAAATAAAGGACAGAACAACCATTTGTAAACTAGTATTTAGTTTTCTTTCACAATTTTTTCATAATCTTCTGCATTTTTCTAATCATGCAAAGCTTCGTTCTACAACTCATCTTTTTGGTAGTACTACAAAAGAATGTAATTCATTACGTTTTACAACTTCAACATTTGCATTTATGATTGTTTTGATTGCAGAAGCAAATTTTTCACCAGTATAGCCAGCATCTACTATTATTTTTTGAACTGTAGAAAGATTTTCTTTTTCACTTTTAATCATTATGATAGCACTATTACGATCTGTTTTTTCTGCTGTAGTTATGTAAATTGCATGTGGTAAACCTTGCGTATCAACTGCAATATGACGTTTTATTCCTGAAATCTTTTTACCAGCATCATAACCTTTATTTTCAGTAGTATCTGTATTTTTAACACTTTGCGAATCAATTATACAAAAACTAGTTTTTTCTTTTCGATGATTCTTAATACGAATCTTTTTAACTAATTTTTTTAAAATTAATTGCAATACACTAGGTTCTTTATCATTGTTTTTACTTCAAATTTGGAAATAATAATATACAGTTTGTCATTTTGGAAAATTTTTTGGTAACATTCTTCATTGACAACCACTTTTTAATACATATAAAACTGCACAAAACACTTCATATAAATCTAAATTTCTTGGTTTTGTTTTCTTTTTGCTGTTTTCTAAAGTTGATTTTATGTTCTCAAATTGTTCTTTAGTAACATGACTTGGATAATTTTTATGCATATATACCTCTTATTTTAAAATATATAGTAATTTTACCTTATTTTCTAAAAGATTCTAAACAGGTTCTTAGATTTTTTACCAGAACATTAATTTTAAAAAAACTGAATGTATTCTAAAAACAATTGGTTATATAATTAACACTAGTTTTGACATGAAAGGATTTTATTAATAAATTAAATATTTTTTCAAAATTAAAAATTATTAATGACGGAAAAAAATAATTAAATATCTAAGAACCTGTTTAGAATCTTTTTAATAAAATTGAAATAAAGGACAGAACAACCATTTGTAAACTAGTATTTAGTTTTCTTTCACAATTTTTTCATAATCTTCTGCATTTTTCTAATCATGCAAAGCTTGAACTTGTCAAGAAAAGTGGACAATAAAAGTAACCTTTTATTAAATTTTATAAAATAGCGTTTGTAAGTGTTAAATTTATAGGTATGAAGTAATTATTTGTTGGTTTGGAATGAGCTAATCGATATTCGATTGGACTCATTCCTTTTAATTTTATTTGAGGTCGATAATTATTATAAAAGTAAATATATTTAGGTAAGTTGTCTTGTATTCATTCAATAGTTCTATTTTTTCTTGGAATTTGATATAGAAATTCTGTTTTCATTGTTCCAAATCAAGTTTCAGTAGCACCATTATCACAGGAATTACCTCTTCTAGACATTGAAATTTTTATTTTTAATTCATCACATAAAATTTTATAAGAAGGATTTGTATAGTGAAATCCTTGATCTGATTGTAAAATTCATGAAGTAGGTTTTTGAGCATTAACTCAAGCTTGATAATGTTTTGGACAACAAATGTCATGTCTAAACTTGCACTTATTTTATAATCTAATATTTCATTATTATGAAAATCTTTAACAATTGATAAATAATATGTTTTACCATTAGTTAATAAATAAGTTATATCAGTACCTAATTTTTCATTTAAATTAGTAGTTGAAAAATCACGTTTTAATAAATTATCATATCTTAAACTTCCTGATTTAGTTCTATAATCAAATTTTTTTATGCGAACCTTAGCTTTTAAACTCATATTTTTCATATATCTATATACAATATGAAATTTTAATTTTAAATTATAAATTTTGTTAATTCATAAAGTTATCATTTTATAACCATAAATTTCTTGAAATTCATAAAAAATATTTTTAATTATATTAGCTAAAAATGTATCTCATTTATTAAATTCATTCATTCCATTCTTAATTCACTTATAATATCCTGATTTTGAAACATTTAATAATCAACATAAATAACTAATCTGATATTTTTTCTTCAATGAGAAAATCACAAAATATTTCTTCTTTTTGTCGATTTTTCTAAATACTTTTTATATCGTTCATTGCCTCAATATATTCAATTAATTCTTGTTTTGTCATTTCATTAAAATTTAAAGATTTGGGTCGACCTGTTCTTTTGGTTTTTTAGCACGAATTCCATTGCCATATTCTAAACCTTTTTCACCTAATAATTTATATGCTTTAATTCATTCTTTTATTGATGATCGACCAATACCATACTCTAATGCGGTTTTATCAATTGTTTTAATTTTACTTATTTTTATTATTTTTAACTTTTCTTCTTTTGATAGTCATTTAGCCATAAAAAAATGAACACCTTCCTTAAAGTATTTTTAACACAAAGGTTACAATTCTGTGTCTACTTTATTCTAGATGTTCAGCTTCGTTCTACAACTCATCTTTTTGGTAGTACTACAAAAGAATGTAATTCATTACGTTTTACAACTTCAACATTTGCATTTATGATTGTTTTGATTGCAGAAGCAAATTTTTCACCAGTATAGCCAGCATCTACTATTATTTTTTGAACTGTAGAAAGATTTTCTTTTTCACTTTTAATCATTATGATAGCACTATTACGATCTGTTTTTTCTGCTGTAGTTATGTAAATTGCATGTGGTAAACCTTGCGTATCAACTGCAATATGACGTTTTATTCCTGAAATCTTTTTACCAGCATCATAACCTTTATTTTCAGTAGTATCTGTATTTTTAACACTTTGCGAATCAATTATACAAAAACTAGTTTTTCTTTTCGATGATTCTTAATACGAATCTTTTTAACTAATTTTTTTAAAATTAATTGCAATACACTAGGTTCTTTATCATTGTTTTTACTTCAAATTTGGAAATAATAATATACAGTTTGTCATTTTGGAAAATTTTTTGGTAACATTCTTCATTGACAACCACTTTTTAATACATATAAAACTGCACAAAACACTTCATATAAATCTAAATTTCTTGGTTTTGTTTTCTTTTTGCTGTTTTCTAAAGTTGATTTTATGTTCTCAAATTGTTCTTTAGTAACATGACTTGGATAATTTTTATGCATATATACCTCTTATTTTAAAATATATAGTAATTTTACCTTATTTTCTAAAAGATTCTAAACAGGTTCTAACAAAATATATTAAACCAAAACTATCATCATATTATTTTTTAAAAATCAAGAAAAATTTATTAAAAAAGGGAAATGTTTAGTAATCTGTGTAACTTACAAAAATAACTATGTTTAATTAATTCTAGTAAATATAATTAAATGACTAGAAAGAGTGAGTTACAGATGGCTAAAAAAGATAACTTTAATAATAATGATCCAATATCAAAAGCAGTAGATTTATTACTAGAAAATACTGAAGATTTAACAACAGTTTTTAAACCTGGCGGTTTATATAAAGAATTAACAAAAAGATTAGTTGAAAAAATGTTGAATTCTGAAATGCAAAATTATTTAGGATATGAAAAAAATCAACATAGTACTACTGAAAATGCTCGTAATGGTACAAGTTCAAAAAAATTAATAACTCAACAAGGTAAAATTGAAATTGATGTACCAAGAGATCGCAATAGTAATTTTACTCCTGTAATAGTTCCTAAAAGGCAAAGAAGATTTGATGGTTTTGATCAACAAGTTCTTTCCTTGTATGCAAAAGGAATGACATTATCTGACATTAGAATGCAGTTGCAAGAGTTATATCATGGTGCTGATATTAGTGAAAGTGTTATTAGTCAAATTACTGATGATGTTATTGATGATGTTAAAGCATGACAAAATCGACCATTAGAAAGTATTTATCCTATTGTTTATTTTGATTGTATAGTAGTTAAAGTACGACAAGATAAACGGATTATTAACAAATCAGTTTATATAGCATTAGGAGTTGATTTAGAAGGCAAAAAGATGTTTTAGGATTATGAATTAGTGAAAATGAAGGTTCTAAGTTTTGATTATCTAATTTCACAGAAATGAAAAATCGTGGCTTAAATGATATTCTTATTGCTTGTAGTGATAATTTAACAGGCATGTCAGAAGCAATACAATCAGTTTATCCTAAAACAGAACATCAATTATGCATTGTTCATCAAATTAGAAATAGTTTAAAATATGTTTCATACAAACATCGAAAAGGTCTAGTTGCAGATTTAAAACCAATTTATAGTGCATGTAGTGAAGAACAAGCAATGCAAGCTTTAGAATCGTTTGAAAGTAAATGAAATAAACAATATCCTCAAATTACTAAATCTTGATATAAAAATTGAGATAATTTAATGGTTTTTATTAGTTATCCAGTAGAAATCAAAAGAGTGATTTATACTACAAATGCTATTGAATCTGTTAATAGTCAATTACGAAAAATCATCAGAAATAAAAAAGTTTTTCCTAATGATATGGCAGTTTTCAAAATATTTTACTTGGCAATTGAAAATATAACAAAAAAATGAACATTGCCTATTCAAAATTGAAATACAGCAATTGCTCATTTTATGATAAAATTTGAAGACAGAATTAATCTAAATTAGTAACTTTGTAAAACAAAGATACACAGATTATTAAAAAGCCTCTAAAAAAGTTAAAAAATAAAACTCATTAAGTAATAAAAATGCAAAATTGTAAAGGTAAGTGCAACTAAATTATTTTTCTATTCAAATATTCGATTGGTGAAAGATAATTTATTATTTTTCTGGGTCTTTGGTTTAAAGACAATATAAATTTATGAACTTCATTTTTATTAGTTTTTGAAAAAATAAATTTTTTAGGAAATTTTTCTCTAATTAAACCATTAGTATTTTCATTAGTACCTCTTTGTCAAGGTGAATATGGATTTGCAAAATAAATTTTCACATCTAACTTTTTTTCAAGTTGTTGTCAATTTGCAAATTCTTTACCACGATCAAAAGTAATAGTTTTAACAATATTTTTAGGAAGAATTGATAAATAATGAATGATATTTTTATTAATAACTTTAGTAGTTTTGTTTTTAACTAACATTGCTAAAGTAAATCGTGATACTCTTTCAACTAAAGTTATTAAACATGATTTACTTTTACCTCTTGATGATACTATAGTATCTCCTTCTCAATGACCAAGAGTTATGCGATCATTAACATTATTATCTCGTTCTTTAATTGATTTACCATTAAATTTACCACGATTTTCTTGAGATCTTCGTTTTTTACCTTTTCTTCTTAAATTTTTACTAGTAACTTTATCAAATAATCCAGAATAAATTCAATTGTAAATTGTTTTAAAGCTGATAGCTCATTGTTTATGAAAATTTTTAATTCTGCCATAAATTTGTTCAGGTGATCAGCCCAATAATAGTTTTTGTTGTATATATTTGACTAAATCTTTATATTTAAACTTATGAAAAATAATATGTGATTTTTTTCTATTTACAGCTTTATTTTGTGCAATTAATGAAAAATAATGATCATTATCTTTATTTCTATTAACTTCTCGAATAATAGTACTAATACTTCGATTAAGATTTTTAGCTATTGAACATCTAGAATAAAGTAGACACAGAATTGTAACCTTTGTGTTAAAAATACTTTAAGGAAGGTGTTCATTTTTTTATGGCTAAATGACTATCAAAAGAAGAAAAGTTAAAAATAATAAAAATAAGTAAAATTAAAACAATTGATAAAACCGCATTAGAGTATGGTATTGGTCGATCATCAATAAAAGAATGAATTAAAGCATATAAATTATTAGGTGAAAAAGGTTTAGAATATGGCAATGGAATTCGTGCTAAAAAAACCAAAAGAACAGGTCGACCCAAATCTTTAAATTTTAATGAAATGACAAAACAAGAATTAATTGAATATATTGAGGCAATGAACGATATAAAAAGTATTTAGAAAAATCGACAAAAAAGAAGAAATATTTTGTGATTTTCTCATTGAAGAAAAAATGAGGCTTTTTAATAATCTGTGTATCTTTGTTTTACAAAGTTACTAATTTAGATTAATTCTGTCTTCAAATTTTATCATAAAATGAGCAATTGCTGTATTTCAATTTTGAATAGGCAATGTTCATTTTTTTGTTATATTTTCAATTGCCAAGTAAAATATTTTGAAAACTGCCATATCATTAGGAAAAACTTTTTTATTTCTGATGATTTTTCGTAATTGACTAGGCTTTTCTCCCTTTATGTACTATTTTTAAATCTTATCACATAAATGCTGAGAAAAGCCTATCTACGAACTTCTCCCCACATTTTTAAATAAAACATAGCATTACAGTTTCAAAACTAGGTATCTTGTTGAATTTATATGCAGCTTCTTTAGCATATAAATGAACATGATGTTTTGCAACTTTGATATGTGTTTTAAATGTTCTTCTTATATGTTTTCAAACTGATTCAATTTGGTTGGTATTTACACCAATTTTTGAAACATAGCGATCTTGATGGTTAACTGTTTCATGCTTAGTGAAAACTGATTTAAAATCGCAATATCCTTTTCAAGAATCAGTATATACAAGACATTTTGAAGAAATGTGGTTTTTTGCAAACTGCAAAAGATTTTTACTCTTTGCGTTTTTCAATACTTTCACAATTAAATTATTGGTTGTTTTTTGATAAATGCCAACAATCAAGGTTTTATTCACCAAGGATCTTCCTTGTTTTTTAAAACCCATATGTGAAAGATACATTTCATCAATTTGCACTGTACCTTCAACAATAAATTGAGGTTTTTGTTTTGCAATACGTGTTCTGATTTTATGAGTCATTCTTCAAGCAGTTTTCAAAGTCACTCCCAATTCTTTTGCAATATCTGTTGATGGAATTCCATGTTTGGTGTTTATTCATCTAAAGATAAGATAAAACCAAGATGTTAAAGATGTTTGTGACCTTGAAAATATGGTGCCTGTGAGAATGCTAAATGTTTGATTACATTTTAAACATCTCATTCTTTTTAAATCAGAAGTATTCAAATTAAAACTAAAACACCTAATACATTTGTTTTCTTTCAAATTTGCTATATATGCAAGACATTGCTGTTCAGTTTGAAAAGCATTGTTGAATTCATTCAGTTTCATTATTCCCTCCACAAGTACATGTGGGGAGAAGTCCGATTGACTATTAACAGATTCAATAGCATTTGTAGTATAAATCACTCTTTTGATTTCTACTGGATAACTAATAAAAACCATTAAATTATCTCAATTTTTATATCAAGATTTAGTAATTTGAGGATATTGTTTATTTCATTTACTTTCAAACGATTCTAAAGCTTGCATTGCTTGTTCTTCACTACATGCACTATAAATTGGTTTTAAATCTGCAACTAGACCTTTTCGATGTTTGTATGAAACATATTTTAAACTATTTCTAATTTGATGAACAATGCATAATTGATGTTCTGTTTTAGGATAAACTGATTGTATTGCTTCTGACATGCCTGTTAAATTATCACTACAAGCAATAAGAATATCATTTAAGCCACGATTTTTCATTTCTGTGAAATTAGATAATCAAAACTTAGAACCTTCATTTTCACTAATTCATAATCCTAAAACATTTTTTTGCCTTCTAAATCAACTCCTAATGCTATATAAACTGATTTGTTAATAATCCGTTTATCTTGTCGTACTTTAACTACTATACAATCAAAATAAACAATAGGATAAATACTTTCTAATGGTCGATTTTGTCATGCTTTAACATCATCAATAACATCATCAGTAATTTGACTAATAACACTTTCACTAATATCAGCACCATGATATAACTCTTGCAACTGCATTCTAATGTCAGATAATGTCATTCCTTTTGCATATAAAGAAAGAACTTGTTGATCAAAACCATCAAATCTTCTTTGCCTTTTAGGAACTATTACAGGAGTAAAATTACTATTGCGATCTCTTGGTACATCAATTTCAATTTTACCTTGTTGAGTTATTAATTTTTTTGAACTTGTACCATTACGAGCATTTTCAGTAGTACTATGTTGATTTTTTTCATATCCTAAATAATTTTGCATTTCAGAATTCAACATTTTTTCAACTAATCTTTTTGTTAATTCTTTATATAAACCGCCAGGTTTAAAAACTGTTGTTAAATCTTCAGTATTTTCTAGTAATAAATCTACTGCTTTTGATATTGGATCATTATTATTAAAGTTATCTTTTTTAGCCATCTGTAACTCACTCTTTCTAGTCATTTAATTATATTTACTAGAATTAATTAAACATAGTTATTTTTGTAAGTTACACAGATTACTAAACATTTCCGAAAAAATATCAGATTAGTTATTTATGTTGATTATTAAATGTTTCAAAATCAGGATATTATAAGTGAATTAAGAATGGAATGAATGAATTTAATAAATGAGATACATTTTTAGCTAATATAATTGCAAAATTGTAAAGGTAAGTGCAACTAAATTATTTTTCTATTCAAATATTCGATTGGTGAAAGATAATTTAGTATTTTTCTGGGTCTTTGGTTTAAAGACAATATAAATTTATGAACTTCATTTTTATTAGTTTTTGAAAAAATAAATTTTTTAGGAAATTTTTCTCTAATTAAACCATTAGTATTTTCATTAGTACCTCTTTGTCAAGGTGAATATGGATTTGCAAAATAAATTTTCACATCTAACTTTTTTCAAGTTGTTGTCAATTTGCAAATTCTTTACCACGATCAAAAGTAATAGTTTTAACAATATTTTTAGGAAGAATTGATAAATAATGAATGATATTTTTATTAATAACTTTAGTAGTTTTGTTTTTAACTAACATTGCTAAAGTAAATCGTGATACTCTTTCAACTAAAGTTATTAAACATGATTTACTTTTACCTCTTGATGATACTATAGTATCTCCTTCTCAATGACCAAGAGTTATGCGATCATTAACATTACTATCTCGTTCTTTAATTGATTTACCATTAAATTTACCACGATTTTCTTGAGATCTTCGTTTTTTACCTTTTCTTCTTAAATTTTTACTAGTAACTTTATCAAATAATCCAGAATAAATTCAATTGTAAATTGTTTTAAAGCTGATAGCTCATTGTTTATGAAAATTTTTAATTCTGCCATAAATTTGTTCAGGTGATCAGCCCAATAATAGTTTTTGTTGTATATATTTGACTAAATCTTTATATTTAAACTTATGAAAAATAATATGTGATTTTTTTCTATTTACAGCTTTATTTTGTGCAATTAATGAAAAATAATGATCATTATCTTTATTTCTATTAACTTCTCGAATAATAGTACTAATACTTCGATTAAGATTTTTAGCTATTTCACTAATTTTAACTTTAAATTTCAATTGATTCTCAATATAAATTCTTTCATCTATCCCAATATGTTTATAACTCATATAAAAACTCCTTACTTTTTCTAAACTAAATTTAGCATTATGAAATTTTTATATGAGAATTTTTTGCAATTTTATTTACTTGCACTTACAAGTATAATTCAGCAATTAAAAATATTTTTTATGAATTTCAAGAAATTTATGGTTATAAAATGATAACTTTATGAATTAACAAAATTTATAATTTAAAATTAAAATTTCATATTGTATATAGATATATGAAAAATATGAGTTTAAAAGCTAAGGTTCGCATAAAAAATTTGATTATAGAACTAAATCAGGAAGTTTAAGATATGATAATTTATTAAAACGTGATTTTTCAACTACTAATTTAAATGAAAAATTAGGTACTGATATAACTTATTTATTAACTAATGGTAAAACATATTATTTATCAATTGTTAAAGATTTTCATAATAATGAAATATTAGATTATAAAATAAGTGCAAGTTTAGACATGACATTTGTTGTCCAAAACATTATCCAAGCTTGAGTTAATGCTCAAAAACCTACTTCATGAATTTTACAATCAGATCAAGGATTTCACTATACAAATCCTTCTTATAAAATTTTATGTGATGAATTAAAAATAAAAATTTCAATGTCTAGAAGAGGTAATTCCTGTGATAATGGTGCTACTGAAACTTGATTTGGAACAATGAAAACAGAATTTCTATATCAAATTCCAAGAAAAAATAGAACTATTGAATGAATACAAGACAACTTACCTAAATATATTTACTTTTATAATAATTATCGACCTCAAATAAAATTAAAAGGAATGAGTCCAATCGAATATCGATTAGCTCATTCCAAACCAACAAATAATTACTTCATACCTATAAATTTAACACTTACAAACGCTATTTTATAAAATTTAATAAAAGGTTACTTTTATTGTCCACTTTTCTTGACAAGTTCATATTTCATTAATTTTAACTTTAAATTTCAATTGATTCTCAATATAAATTCTTTCATCTATCCCAATATGTTTATAACTCATATAAAAACTCCTTACTTTTTCTAAACTAAATTTAGCATTATGAAATTTTTATATGAGAATTTTTTGCAATTTTATTTACTTGCACTTACAAGTATAATTCAGCATATATAAAAAACAAGAGCTTTTCAGCTCTTGTCTACACAAGAATTATTGCTAAGGTAATAGTCATTTATAAAAAAAAGGGGGGTTATTTATAAATAAAACTTAAGGTTATTGGGGTTATAGAGTTTAAATTAGGGGTTTTAGATTAATTTTAAATTTTTATATTTAAAAATATTATAATTGAATAATGTTTTGACATATTACCTTAATTTTAAAGGACCTAGGCTATCTAAATCCTTATAAGAATAATAACAAATAATATTTAAATTGCAAGGAAATTTGTTATTATTTTTAGAAATAATTTATATTTTCAGTTTTTTTTCAAAAATATATTCATACTCTATATAAGTTTTTGATTTTTTTGATAAATATTTTTGGAAAAATTGCAATAATTTTAACCTACTTATCTTAATTTTATAAAAAATCTTAGTGCATTAATGGAGTGTTTATTTTTAGTAAAAATTTTTACATATTATGAAATTTTTAAACACTAATAAAAGTAATAAAATAAAAATATGTGGTTAAACTTATAGTTTTAATTTTAGTTATAAAAATTTGTAAAAAATTATTTAAAAAAAATAAAAAAGATATATAATGATGTCGGATATTTATTAAATTATTAAGTAACGTTTTTCTTTTATTGTTTGTTTTTATAATTTTTTATGATAAGATTTGTTTGTTATTAAAATCTATAAAATTGGTTTTCAAAAACCTAGAATTGCAGAATTTTATATGGATATTGAACAAGATTTTTATATTAAAAAAGTTTTTTATGCTTGTTATGTGAAAAATATAGTATTACCTATTTCATTTTAACTAATATTGGAAATAAAAAGGTAAATGTTATGTTGGTAATAAGCAAAAATTGAGAAATAGTACTGTTCGTACTAAAACTAATTTAATTCAAAAAGCATTACATAATTTTTATAATAGTAAAATGTTAAGTTTTGTTATTTTAACTTATAAAGATAATATGCAAGATGTTAAAAAAGCAAAAAAAGATATTGGTTTATTTTTTATTAAATTACAAAAGTGATGAAATGACCCTAAACGTTTTTCACATTTAGGAGAATTAAAATATTTTTATGTTTATGAATATCAAGAACGTGGAGCAATTCATTTTCATATAATTTTTAATAGAAAGATACATAAAAGTATGTTAGCAGAATGATGAACTCATGGTTTTAATGATTTAAGGGTAGTTAAAAAAGGTACTAATGAATTTGTTATTAAATATTTAGGAAAGTATGTTACAAAAGCAATAGATGATGTTAAGTCTTTAAATCAAACAGATGTAGGTGTAAAGGCTTATGCTTTTAGTCGTAATTGTAAAAACCCTATTGTGGTTCGTGGTATTAAGAAATTAACAATTGGAGATATAATTAAAGCAAGTTTTAATGCTACAAATGTCTTTTATTTTAAAACTCAAAGAGATAGTAATGGTAATACTGTTATGATTGGTGGTATTATTGAAAGTATTGTTGTAAATGATTATTTTAAAGAGTATAAAGATTACGAACGCTATGTATATTTAAGCGCTTTATCGCATAAACATTATTTACGGACTAGTGAAATAGGTTATTTAATTCAAAGAGATAAAGATGTTTTGACTTGGGTAGATAAAGTTTTTGGTAATAAAGTTGAAAAAATAGATTTTAAGAAAAAAGTTTTACATTAGAAAAAAACTTAATTTTTTCTATAATTTTACTTGTATATATATAATGGTTAATGAACATTAGTAATTACTGCAATTCTTATTAATGTTCATTTTTTTATTTTTATTGTATTTTTATTTTTTTATGATATATTATTATTAAGCGTAGGTTACCCTACTATGCTTAACTTATTAAATTAAATTTTAATGAATTGCAGAGGTTAATTTTTTTTATGTTTAAAGTTCAATTAGTTAATATTGAAAAAGGGCGTATTATTCCCGATAAAAATAATAAAGGTCAAACATTAAAGTTTGATGTTTTGAAGTTTGTAGAAATAAATAAACAAACGAGCGTGCCAACTGGTCAAACACGTGATAAATGATATAATCCAGATTTTGCTAGTGATTTTAATAATTGTTTATCTGCTGTTGATTTAAAAGTTGGTAACTTTTATTCACTTGAACTTGATTTAAGCGGTAATATTAAAAAACTTTCTGCAAAATTGTAAAGGTAAGTGCAACTAAATTATTTTTCTATTCAAATATTCGATTGGTGAAAGATAATTTAGTATTTTTCTGGGTCTTTGGTTTAAAGACAATATAAATTTATGAACTTCATTTTTATTAGTTTTTGAAAAAATAAATTTTTTAGGAAATTTTTCTCTAATTAAACCATTAGTATTTTCATTAGTACCTCTTTGTCAAGGTGAATATGGATTTGCAAAATAAATTTTCACATCTAACTTTTTTTCAAGTTGTTGTCAATTTGCAAATTCTTTACCACGATCAAAAGTAATAGTTTTAACAATATTTTTAGGAAGAATTGATAAATAATGAATGATATTTTTATTAATAACTTTAGTAGTTTTGTTTTTAACTAACATTGCTAAAGTAAATCGTGATACTCTTTCAACTAAAGTTATTAAACATGATTTACTTTTACCTCTTGATGATACTATAGTATCTCCTTCTCAATGACCAAGAGTTATGCGATCATTAACATTATTATCTCGTTCTTTAATTGATTTACCATTAAATTTACCACGATTTTCTTGAGATCTTCGTTTTTTACCTTTTCTTCTTAAATTTTTACTAGTAACTTTATCAAATAATCCAGAATAAATTCAATTGTAAATTGTTTTAAAGCTGATAGCTCATTGTTTATGAAAATTTTTAATTTTGCCATAAATTTGTTCAGGTGATCAGCCCAATAATAGTTTTTGTTGTATATATTTGACTAAATCTTTATATTTAAACTTATAAAAAATAATATGTGATTTTTTTCTATTTACAGCTTTATTTTGTGCAATTAATGAAAAATAATGATCATTATCTTTATTTCTATTAACTTCTCGAATAATAGTACTAATACTTCGATTAAGATTTTTAGCTATTTCACTAATTTTAACTTTAAATTTCAATTGATTCTCAATATAAATTCTTTCATCTATCCCAATATGTTTATAACTCATATAAAAACTCCTTACTTTTTCTAAACTAAATTTAGCATTATGAAATTTTTATATGAGAATTTTTTGCAATTTTATTTACTTGCACTTACAAGTATAATTCAGCATTCATCCTAAAATTAAAATTGGGTATTTGGATCAACATCAAGAGGTTAATTTAGAATTAACAGTTTTACAATATTTGCGTGAAAGTTATCAAAAACTTTTTGAACGCGAACAACAAATGGAAAACTTATATGCAGAAATGGCTAATAATTATAGTGAAGAGTTATTAACGAAAGCAATGAAAATTCAAGATGAATTGACAAACCAAGGATTTGATACTATTAGTAAAAAAATTGGTCGTTTAGTTGATGGATTGGGTATTAATTTACAACTTTTAGAACAAACTTTAGGTAGTTTAAGTGGTGGTCAAAGAGCAAAAGTGTTATTAGCAAAATTATTATTAAATGAAGATGATTTTTTATTACTTGATGAACTAACTAATTTTTTGGATATTGAACAAATTACTTGATTAGCTAAGTTTTTACAAAATTACCCTAGTGCATTTTTATTGGTGTCACATGATCGTAATTTTATTAATACAACATGTAATATTATTTTTGATATTGATAATTATATGATTACTCGTTATGTTGGTAATTTTGAAAGTTTTTTAGAACAAAAAAGTTTACATCATCGTCAATATGAATCAGCATATTCAAATCAAAAGAAATTAATTGAAAAATTAGAAACTTATATTAGTAAAAATGCAGCACGTGCTTCGACTGCTAAAAGTGCTGAATCAAGAAGAAAACAATTATCCAAAATTAATGTTTTAGAAAAACAGCAAATCCAGTCTCCTCCAAAGTTTTACGGACTTCTCCCCACATGTACTTGTGGAGGGAATAATGAAACTGAATGAATTCAACAATGCTTTTCAAACTGAACAGCAATGTCTTGCATATATAGCAAATTTGAAAGAAAACAAATGTATTAGGTGTTTTAATTTTAATTTGAATACTTCTGATTTAAAAAGAATGAGATGTTTAAAATGTAATCAAACATTTAGCATTCTCACAGGCACCATATTTTTAAGGTCACAAACATCTTTAACATCTTGGTTTTATCTTATCTTTAGATGAATAAACACCAAACATGGAATTCCATCAACAGATATTGCAAAAGAATTGGGAGTGACTTTGAAAACTGCTTGAAGAATGACTCATAAAATCAGAACACGTATTGCAAAACAAAAACCTCAATTTATTGTTGAAGGTACAGTGCAAATTGATGAAATGTATCTTTCACATATGGGTTTTAAAAAACAAGGAAGATCCTTGGTGAATAAAACCTTGATTGTTGGCATTTATCAAAAAACAACCAATAATTTAATTGTGAAAGTATTGAAAAACGCAAAGAGTAAAAATCTTTTGCAGTTTGCAAAAAACCACATTTCTTCAAAATGTCTTGTATATACTGATTCTTGAAAAGGATATTGCGATTTTAAATCAGTTTTCACTAAGCATGAAACAGTTAACCATCAAGATGGCTATGTTTCAAAAATTGGTGTAAATACCAACCAAATTGAATCAGTTTGAAAACATATAAGAAGAACATTTAAAACACATATCAAAGTTGCAAAACATCATGTTCATTTATATGCTAAAGAAGCTGCATATAAATTCAACAAGATACCTAGTTTTGAAACTGTAATTCTATGTTTGATTTAAAAATGTGGGGAGAAGTCCGTAGATAGGCTTTTCTCAGCATTTATGTGATAAAATTAAAATAGTACATAAAGGGAGAAAAGCCAAGTTTTATTTTAAGTATTATAAAACAACAAGTTCAATTGCTGTCCAAGCTAAAAACCTTGAAATAGGTTATCATAAACCATTAATTAAGCCGCTTACTTTTGTTATTAAGACTGGTAGTAAATGAGTTGTTAAAGGGTATAATGGAATTGGTAAAACTACTTTCTTGCAAACGTTAGCTGGTAATATTTCAGCACTTGCTGGAAATATTAATTTAGATGTTCGAATGCAAGTAGCGTATTTTCATCAAACTGAAGTAATGACTAGTACTACTCCATTTAATTATTTAAAAGAGTTAGATATTAAATTAAATAATGTTGAGATTAGAAGAATTTTAGCAAGTTTTGGTTTGTGTAGTAATTTAGTAATGAAACCAATGAACTTACTTTCTGGTGGTGAACAAACTAAGGTTAGATTAGCAGCATTGGCATTAAAACCTTATAACTTATTAAGGCTTTTCTCCCTTTATGTACTATTTTAATTTTATCACATAAATGCTGAGAAAAGCCTATCTACGGACTTCTCCCCATATTTTTAAATCAAACATAGCATTACAGTTTCAAAACTAGGTATCTTGTTGAATTTATATGCAGCTTCTTTAGCATATAAATGAACATGATGTTTTGCAACTTTGATATGTGTTTTAAATGTTCTTCTTATATGTTTTCAAACTGATTCAATTTGGTTGGTATTTACACCAATTTTTGAAACATAGCCATCTTGATGGTTAACTGTTTCATGCTTAGTGAAAACTGATTTAAAATCGCAATATCCTTTTCAAGAATCAGTATATACAAGACATTTTGAAGAAATGTGGTTTTTTGCAAACTGCAAAAGATTTTTACTCTTTGCGTTTTTCAATACTTTCACAATTAAATTATTGGTTGTTTTTTGATAAATGCCAACAATCAAGGTTTTATTCACCAAGGATCTTCCTTGTTTTTTAAAACCCATATGTGAAAGATACATTTCATCAATTTGCACTGTACCTTCAACAATAAATTGAGGTTTTTGTTTTGCAATACGTGTTCTGATTTTATGAGTCATTCTTCAAGCAGTTTTCAAAGTCACTCCCAATTCTTTTGCAATATCTGTTGATGGAATTCCATGTTTGGTGTTTATTCATCTAAAGATAAGATAAAATCAAGATGTTAAAGATGTTTGTGACCTTGAAAATATGGTGCCTGTGAGAATGCTAAATGTTTGATTACATTTTAAACATCTCATTCTTTTTAAATCAGAAGTATTCAAATTAAAACTAAAACACCTAATACATTTGTTTTCTTTCAAATTTGCTATATATGCAAGACATTGCTGTTCAGTTTGAAAAGCATTGTTGAATTCATTCAGTTTCATTATTCCCTCCACAAGTACATGTGGGGAGAAGTCCGCTTATTAATTTTAGATGAGCCAACTAATCATATTGATGTTTTAGCTAAAGAGTCTTTATTAAAAGCATTGCAAGAATTTGAAGGCACTGTATTATTGACAACTCATGATACTAATTTTAATAATAGTTGAGTTGATGGGGTTTTAGATTTTGAAAAATTAACAAATTAGTGAAATTAAAATAGTTATTTTTAATATTTAATTTATACATTTAAACAAATAAAAAAAACTTATAACTAAGATTTAGTTATAAGTTTTTTTTATTTGTTTAAATTATCCTTTACGATTACGGTCGTCACGGTCTCGTCTGCTAAATCCACCACTGTTTCCTCAACTAGAATCACCACGGTCAGAACGTGGTCTAAAGTTTCCACGATCAGAAGAATTTCTATCCCCTTGTGTTCTTGCTCCACGTTCAGCAAAACGTTTTTCACGTTCTTCTATGATTTTTACAAGTGTTGTTAAACTTGCATTAATAGTAATTACTGTTTCTTTTAAAACTTTAATTTCTTCTAATAATGCTTCTATTGTTTGATTGTTTTCCATTAACAATGCCTCTTCTTTCTGGCGCCTAATTGATAAATCTGATAATAATATCTGATATAATGAGATTAATAAGCACTTAATTAAGTATAGCATTAAAATTAAAATTGTATAGTATATAGTCATATATTTTATAGTTAAAAATAATTATTATTATGATAACTATTATTTTTTTATTAAATATCAAGTATATAGGGACTACGTCCCTCGCCACTACGTAGCTCACCCAAATTATAGTCCCAGTAGGTTCACTGGGACTATAATTATTTTTATTTATCTTTATTTTTAGGTTTATCTTTATTTTTTAATATATTATCTAATTTATCCAAACCAGCAGATTTAATATCACTATAAGTCATATCAATACTACTTGCTTCTTTAAGGTATTTCTTAGGTGACAATTCACTTTTAAGTTCATGCACATAATGTAAAGCACGTGAATTATACCTTTTTAACCAGTGTCTAGGAAAAAATAAAGTCATAGCCATTACTTCACCACTATAACTTGGAGGCATAATACCTCTTTTAATCATTTTCTTTGTTCTACGACGTGAAAATACTACTTTATTATAATCCTCAATATTAGTATATAAATTAACGGACTTCTCCCCACATGTACTTGTGGAGGGAATAATGAAACTGAATGAATTCAACAATGCTTTTCAAACTGAACAGCAATGTCTTGCATATATAGCAAATTTGAAAGAAAACAAATGTATTAGGTGTTTTAATTTTAATTTGAATACTTCTGATTTAAAAAGAATGAGATGTTTAAAATGTAATCAAACATTTAGCATTCTCACAGGCACCATATTTTCAAGGTCACAAACATCTTTAACATCTTGATTTTATCTTATCTTTAGATGAATAAACACCAAACATGGAATTCCATCAACAGATATTGCAAAAGAATTGGGAGTGACTTTGAAAACTGCTTGAAGAATGACTCATAAAATCAGAACACGTATTGCAAAACAAAAACCTCAATTTATTGTTGAAGGTACAGTGCAAATTGATGAAATGTATCTTTCACATATGGGTTTTAAAAAACAAGGAAGATCCTTGGTGAATAAAACCTTGATTGTTGGCATTTATCAAAAAACAACCAATAATTTAATTGTGAAAGTATTGAAAAACGCAAAGAGTAAAAATCTTTTGCAGTTTGCAAAAAACCACATTTCTTCAAAATGTCTTGTATATACTGATTCTTGAAAAGGATATTGCGATTTTAAATCAGTTTTCACTAAGCATGAAACAGTTAACCATCAAGATGGCTATGTTTCAAAAATTGGTGTAAATACCAACCAAATTGAATCAGTTTGAAAACATATAAGAAGAACATTTAAAACACATATCAAAGTTGCAAAACATCATGTTCATTTATATGCTAAAGAAGTTGCATATAAATTCAACAAGATACCTAGTTTTGAAACTGTAATTCTATGTTTGATTTAAAAATGTGGGGAGAAGTCCGTAGATAGGCTTTTCTCAGCATTTATGTGATAAAATTAAAATAGTACATAAAGGGAGAAAAGCCTAAATTAATATTAAATACAACAAAAAATAATAAAACACACATTCTTTTAACTTGAACTATATATTCTACTTTTTCTCTTGCTTGTACTGGTATTCTATTAGGGTGTTCTTCAATCAAATACATTGTACCATTAAACATGTGACCTATTAACTTACAAAATTGTCCTAAACTTTCTTGTTGATTTTTAAACTGTACTCCTAAATCATTAGAATTTATTTTTAATGCTAATTCATCTAAAATTATTAAATCTTGTTCCTCAAAAGCATAATTACTTGCTAACTGATTAAAAGTAAAAACATCGTTATAATTAACCAAATAAGAATAACCAGTCTTTAACTTAATAGGGAAAGGACTAACTACTCGTTTCTTATGAGTTTGTGCTAAACAACAAGCAAGGGCAGATTTGCCAGTTCTTGGAGGTGCTGAAATAATATAACTACCAACTCGTTTTAAAATTTTAACATTACGAATAGTTATAAGAATTGGATAAATAATTATAATCAAACCTATAACTAATAACACATAACCATATCAAGGCATAATAAACTCCTAACCTATAATTAAACTAATTGCTCTAACAAATAATCATAAAGGTATAATATTTTCTATTCCACTAACAATATCAACATTTAAAGCAGTACTAATCGTATCTGAAAAAATATGTCGTAATAAACTATCTGTTGTAAAAAGAAATTGTCTTAATGGTTCAACTGGTAAAACTTTACCAACAACACCATAAAGTACTCATCTAAAAGCATTACGCAAATGACCAAAAACATCATATCAACTAACACGTTCATACTGAGGGTTAAAAGGACTATTTGGTGGGACTGGTGTTACTTTCTCACTTGAAAAAATATTAATTTGACCAAAATTCAACTGTGGTGAAAAAGTTGGTCTAGTTGATTCACCATGAACATCAAAAAATACTGTTAAATGTCTTAAATTTGGAACACGAATAGGCATAGTAACAAAATTATATAAATCTTGTTGATAAATATCATTATCCACTTTACCTTTAAAAACATATTTTGTATCACCAACATAATCTAAAAAACTAAAAGTAAAATTAGCAGTAAAAGTTTTAAAATATTCATATTCAAAATAAAACATAAAACCTTGAATATAAAAACTCAAAGGTTTATCAATTTCAAAATTTAACTGTGTTTGAAAATTTATAATACTTTTACCAGTATTAACAAAATTTAAATTATTAGTATTATTCTTTGCAACATAATTATGATTAAACATAATACGTGAAAATTCATCTAATTGTTTTCTATTAAAAGTATAAACGCCAGTTCCCATATCTATCATTTGTGACGGAACACCAACTGTATCACTATAATAACACGTATATAAACCTTCATTATTACCTATAAATTCACTACTTACTAATTTTAAATCCGGTTGGTCAATATCAAAATAAGCAGAATTTCATGGTATTGTTGCTCAATCATCAAAATTATGATACTTAACATGTTTAACCATTTCTTTTGTAATATCATAATTAACAACATTAGGGTCTGGATGGGTTACACTTTATTGGACACTAATTACGTAGACAAGTGAACAAATTTGTTAAAAGAAAGGAACTATAATTATGACCAATATTAACTCATATACCGACGAATTTAAAAAGCAAATAGTAGCTTTATATCAAAGTGGTAAGTCAGTGTCTTGTCTTGCTAAAGAATATAATGTTACAAGAGCAACTACTTATAAATGAATTAAACAATTTACTAATTCAGGTAGTTTTAAAATTAAAAATAATCTTTCAGATTTAGAAAAACAATTAATTCAAGCAAATAAAGAATTAAAACAGTTACGAATGGAAAATGATATTTTAAAGCAAGCAGCACTAATAATAGGCAGAAAATAGAAATTATTACTAAAAATAAAGTTAAATATAAAATTCGCACAATGTGTCGTTTTTTAAAACTCTCTAAATCAACATATTATTTTAATTTAAAGAAAAAGAAAAAATTCAAAATAATATTTATGATGAAGCTGTTATTAGTGCTTTTAAAGAAAATAAAGAAGTTTATGGTACTAGAAGATTAAAAGTCATACTAGCAAACCAAGAAATTTATTTATCACGCAGAAAAATTAAAAAAATTATGAATAAGCATAATTTAATATCAAAATACACTAAATTATCATTCAAAAATCATCATAATAAAGTCAATGATAGTCAAATTACCAATCTTGTTAATAGAGACTTTAATAATAGAATTAAAAATGAAGTTATTGTCAGTGATTTAACTTATGTTCAAGTTAATGGTAAATGAAACTATATTTGCCTATTAGTAGACCTGTACAACCGCGAAATTATTGGACATAGTGTTGGAGTTAAAAAGATGCATCATTAGTACATCAAGCATTTATGCACTCAAATCGCTGTTTAAAAGATATTCAAATATTTCATAGCGATCGCGGTAATGAATTCAATAATAAAACTATTGATAAACTTTTATTAGCATTCAATATTACCCGTTCTTTAAGCAAAAAGGATGTCCTTATGACAATGCTGTTGCTGAAGCAACTTTTAAAACTTTCAAAACAGAGTTTATTAATGATAAAAATTTTACATCATTAATCCAATTAAAATTAGAATTATTTGATTACATAAATTGATATAACAACATAAGAATTCACAGCACTCTAAACTACCTAACTCCCGTTAAATATCATGAACAAATGTCTACCAAAAAATAGTCCTAAAAAGGGTTGCCATTCCAATTTATTTTGCAAATCCATATTCACCTTGACAAAGAGGTACTAATGAAAATACTAATGGTTTAATTAGAGAAAAATTTCCTAAAAAATTTATTTTTTCAAAAACTAATAAAAATGAAGTTCATAAATTTATATTGTCTTTAAACCAAAGACCCAGAAAAATACTAAATTATCTTTCACCAATCGAATATTTGAATAGAAAAATAATTTAGTTGCACTTACCTTTACAATTTTGCATAAAATAAATTCTAATGATACACAAAATAAACAAACATTAACAAACAAAGATAATAATTATTGCAGTATTTCATAATTTGTTATTAATACAAATATACAAAAATAGTTAATTGCATTTATTTTTAAAAACACTAAAATGTAGTTAACTTCTTAAATTTCTTCTTAAATTTAAGAAGTTATTGGAAAAACAAAAAGGGGGTTTTCATTATGAAAACATTAATAAAAACATTAAGTATTTTAACACTTGCAACAACCACAGGAAATTTAACGGGTTTCTTAAACTCAACTATACAAAAAAATAATATTACAACTAACTATATTCAAAGTAAAACTCAACAAGATACAATTTATATTGACAAAGATGGCAAACAAATAACAACTAGTGAAAGAGACTTATCAAAGATAAATAGTAAAGAAATTATTCAAATTGGATTTTTTAAAAATATATTATGAGAAATTCAAGCTGTTAGAATGCCAAGAACAATTGAAAAAGTACCTGACAAATTGCCACCAGAAATAACATCTTTAAAAAATATGTTTACAGGTACAACCTTATTCAATCAAGACCTTTCAACATGAGATACTTCCAATATAACAAATATGAATTTTACATTTAATGGAGCCACTTCATTTAATAGCAATATTACTAATTGAAATGTTTCTAATGTAAAAAGTACTTTTGTTATGTTTGCAAATGCAACTTCATTCAATCAAGACCTTTCAACATGAAATGTATCTAATATAAACCGTTTTAGTCTTATGTTTTATGGTGCAACCTCATTCAATCAAAACCTTTCAAACTGAAATACTTCTAATGCAGTATATATGAATTTTATGTTTTATGGTGCTAAATTATTCGATCAAGACCTTTCAACATGAAATGTAAAAAAAGTAAGAGAACATAGTAACTTTGCAAATTATTCAGGAATTACTAATCCTAATAAATTACCAAAATTTAAAAATAATATTATAACAATATATTAATTAATATATTACTAATTTTGCTTGCCTTGTATATTAATACTTAAAGTGTTAAAATTAAGATGGATAGAAAATATTTCCTAGTTTTGGATTAATATTATCATTCCTAAAATTTATAGAAACTATTATTAATCCAAAATATCCTTTTAATTTATCACACATATAAAGAAGGTGTTTAAAATGAAAAATTTAATTACTGCCCTAAGTGTTTTAACACTTGGTACAATTGTAGGAAATTTAAGTAGTAACTTAAAGACTAATCAAAAAACAGAAGCTGTTAATACCATTTTAAACCAAGATATAAAAAAAGTAAGTAATGTTGATTTATCTAATATTACTGCTGAAAATAACGTTTGAAAATATCTAAGAACCTGTTTAGAATCTTTTAGAAAATAAGGTAAAATTACTATATATTTTAAAATAAGAGGTATATATGCATAAAAATTATCCAAGTCATGTTACTAAAAAACAATTTGAGAACATAAAATCAACTTTAGAAAACAGCAAAAGAAAACAAAACCAAGAAATTTAGATTTATATGAAGTGTTTTGTGCAGTTTTATATGTATTAAAAAGTGGTTGTCAATGAAGAATGTTACCAAAAATTTTCCAAAATGACAAACTGTATATTATTATTTCCAAATTTGAAGTAAAAACAATGATAAAGAACCTAGTGTATTGCAATTAATTTTAAAAAAATTAGTTAAAAAGATTCGTATTAAGAATCATCGAAAAGAAAAAACTAGTTTTTGTATAATTGATTCGCAAAGTGTTAAAAATACAGATACTACTGAAAATAAAGGTTATGATGCTGGTAAAAAGATTTCAGGAATAAAACGTCATATTGCAGTTGATACGCAAGGTTTACCACATGCAATTTACATAACTACAGCAGAAAAAACAGATCGTAATAGTGCTATCATAATGATTAAAAGTGAAAAAGAAAATCTTTCTACAGTTCAAAAAATAATAGTAGATGCTGGCTATACTGGTGAAAAATTTGCTTCTGCAATCAAAACAATCATAAATGCAAATGTTGAAGTTGTAAAACGTAATGAATTACATTCTTTTGTAGTACTACCAAAAAGATGAGTTGTAGAACGAAGCTTTGCATGATTAGAAAAATGCAGAAGATTATGAAAAAATTGTGAAAGAAAACTAAATACTAGTTTACAAATGGTTGTTCTGTCCTTTATTTCAATTTTATTAAAAAGATTCTAAACAGGTTCTAAGACAATACAATGATAATTTAAAAGTAGATAGTCAAGATATAACCCTAATTGCATCAGATAAATCGGCTATTGGTAATTTAATAACACGTTATAGAAAAGATTTAAAGAAATTTTAAAAACAGACCTATTTCACGGGTCTGTTTTTAATAAATTTAAGTATTATTATTTTTTATTGTGATGAAACATTAACGATTCATGTTGGTGTTAAACCAATCATATCAATAACAACTCCATTACCATTATCATAGTCAGTAATTTGTCATATGTATCATTGTGCA
The DNA here is from genome assembly GCF_027923845.1 of Spiroplasma ixodetis. Taxonomy (GTDB): domain Bacteria; phylum Bacillota_I; class Bacilli_A; order Mycoplasmatales; family VBWQ01; genus Spiroplasma_E; species Spiroplasma_E ixodetis_A. The sequence goes on along the minus strand of NZ_AP026933.1, from coordinate 219,360 downwards.
ATTAATATTGCTGTAACTGCACCAATTATTGGAGCTAATGCTGGTAAGGCAACACCTAGGACAGCAGAGACTGCTCCTATTCCCGAACCAATCGCATTATTTAATTTATGTAATGTATCATGATTTAATCCAATAACATGGTAAGCAAAATAATATTGATAATAGTTTCCGCCACCCACATATGTTGCTACGTTATTTTTTGTTAGAACCTGTTTAGAATCTTTTAGAAAATAAGGTAAAATTACTATATATTTTAACGGACTTCTCCCCACATGTACTTGTGGAGGGAATAATGAAACTGAATGAATTCAACAATGCTTTTCAAACTGAACAGCAATGTCTTGCATATATAGCAAATTTGAAAGAAAACAAATGTATTAGGTGTTTTAGTTTTAATTTGAATACTTCTGATTTAAAAAGAATGAGATGTTTAAAATGTAATCAAACATTTAGCATTCTCACAGGCACCATATTTTCAAGGTCACAAACATCTTTAACATCTTGGTTTTATCTTATCTTTAGATGAATAAACACCAAACATGGAATTCCATCAACAGATATTGCAAAAGAATTGGGAGTGACTTTGAAAACTGCTTGAAGAATGACTCATAAAATCAGAACACGTATTGCAAAACAAAAACCTCAATTTATTGTTGAAGGTACAGTGCAAATTGATGAAATGTATCTTTCACATATGGGTTTTAAAAAACAAGGAAGATCCTTGGTGAATAAAACCTTGATTGTTGGCATTTATCAAAAAACAACCAATAATTTAATTGTGAAAGTATTGAAAAACGCAAAGAGTAAAAATCTTTTGCAGTTTGCAAAAAACCACATTTCTTCAAAATGTCTTGTATATACTGATTCTTGAAAAGGATATTGCGATTTTAAATCAGTTTTCACTAAGCATGAAACAGTTAACCATCAAGATGGCTATGTTTCAAAAATTGGTGTAAATACCAACCAAATTGAATCAGTTTGAAAACATATAAGAAGAACATTTAAAACACATATCAAAGTTGCAAAACATCATGTTCATTTATATGCTAAAGAAGCTGCATATAAATTCAACAAGATACCTAGTTTTGAAACTGTAATGCTATGTTTGATTTAAAAATGTGGGGAGAAGTCCGTAGATAGGCTTTTCTCAGCATTTATGTGATAAGATTTAAAAATAGTACATAAAGGGAGAAAAGCCTATTTTAAAATAAGAGGTATATATGCATAAAAATTATCCAAGTCATGTTACTAAAGAACAATTTGAGAACATAAAATCAACTTTAGAAAACAGCAAAAAGAAAACAAAACCAAGAAATTTAGATTTATATGAAGTGTTTTGTGCAGTTTTATATGTATTAAAAAGTGGTTGTCAATGAAGAATGTTACCAAAAAATTTTCCAAAATGACAAACTGTATATTATTATTTCCAAATTTGAAGTAAAAACAATGATAAAGAACCTAGTGTATTGCAATTAATTTTAAAAAAATTAGTTAAAAAGATTCGTATTAAGAATCATCGAAAAGAAAAAACTAGTTTTTGTATAATTGATTCGCAAAGTGTTAAAAATACAGATACTACTGAAAATAAAGGTTATGATGCTGGTAAAAAGATTTCAGGAATAAAACGTCATATTGCAGTTGATACGCAAGGTTTACCACATGCAATTTACATAACTACAGCAGAAAAAACAGATCGTAATAGTGCTATCATAATGATTAAAAGTGAAAAAGAAAATCTTTCTACAGTTCAAAAAATAATAGTAGATGCTGGCTATACTGGTGAAAAATTTGCTTCTGCAATCAAAACAATCATAAATGCAAATGTTGAAGTTGTAAAACGTAATGAATTACATTCTTTTGTAGTACTACCAAAAAGATGAGTTGTAGAACGAAGCTTTGCATGATTAGAAAAATGCAGAAGATTATGAAAAAATTGTGAAAGAAAACTAAATACTAGTTTACAAATGGTTGTTCTGTCCTTTATTTCAATTTTATTAAAAAGATTCTAAACAGGTTCTTAGAATTTAAAAGATCATATTTTTTTCCAAAAAAATCTATAATGAATAATAATTCTTGTTTATTTTGAAATTTAGCGTTAATTTTGTCTGATTTAAAATACTCTTCAAAATTAAACTTTTTTGATTCATTAATAACTTCATGATTAAAAACTAAATCTATTTCATTTAATAAATCATATATGTTTGCATATTCTTTAATATAATTTAAAAATTTTTTAATAACTTCAAATAATTTTGGCTTTTCTCCCTTTATGTACTATTTTTAAATCTTATCACATAAATGCTGAGAAAAGCCTATCTACGAACTTCTCCCCACATTTTTAAATAAAACATAGCATTACAGTTTCAAAACTAGGTATGTTATTGAATTTATATGCAGCTTCTTTTGCATATAAATGAATATGATGTTTTGCAACTTTGATATGTGTTTTAAATGTTCTTCGTATATGTTTTCATACTGACTCAATTTGGTTGGTATTTACACCAGTTTTTGAAACATAGCCATCTTGATGGTTAACTGTTTCATGCTTAGTGAAAACCGATTTCAAATCGCGATATCCTTTTCAAAAATCAGTATGTACAACACACTTTGAAGAAATGTGGTTTATTGCAAACTGCAAAAGATTTTTACTGTTTGCGTTTTTCAATACTTTCACAATCAGATTGTTGGTTGTTTTTCATAAATACCAACAATCAAGGTTTTATTCAACAAGGATCTTCCTTGTTTTTTAAACCCCATATGTGAAAGATACATTTCATCCATTTGCACTATGCCTTCAACAATGAATTGAGGTTTTTGTTTAGCAATGGCACTTCGGATTTTATGACCCATTCTTCAAGCTGTTTTCAAGGTCACTCCCAATTCTTTTGCAACATCAGTTGATGGAATTCCATGTTTGGTGTTTATTCATCTAAAAATGAGATAAAACCAAGATATTAAAGGTGTTTGTGACTTTGAAAATATAGTGCCCGTGAGAATACTGAATGTTTGATGACATTTCAAACATCTCATTCTTCTTAAATTAGAAGTATTCAAATTAAAACTAGAACACCTACTACATTTGATTTGTTTCAAACTTGCTATATATGCAAGACATTGTTTTTCAGTTTGAAAAGTATTATTGAACTCATTCAATTTCATTGTTTCCTCCACAAGTACATGTGGGGAGAAGTTCGATAATTTTATACATTCTTCACTATTAAAAATCTTACTAAATTCAATATACTTTATTCCATAAAGTTTAGAATCTAATGGTGGCTTCTTGTAACATTTAACGTATTTAGTGGACAATACCACTGGAACATTAACTTTACACTTATCACAACAATCACATTTATTTTTTTGTTTTTCATAGTCATTAAATAATACAACAAAATTTTCATTCTCTCATGTTTTAACTTTTGCTTTTTCTAAAATAAAAGTCGCCAAACTATTGGCTACAAACTGATCTTCAAAACTATAACCTAAAAAAATAAATGTATAATTTTGATTTACTGCATCTTCTATTATTTTTTTAAATGATTCTGTAAAATTTTCAATAATTCAATTCTCAATAAAACTTTTATAAGTATCTATAAATTCTATTTTTTTACCTTTTTTATTCAAATTATTAACTTTATGTTCACTTGTTTCATTTGATTTTTCATTAATTCCAGTTATTGAACAATGAATTGGATATACTTTATCATTTAATTCTTCAATACTATTAATTCAATTTTTTATATATTGTTTAGGATTTTCTAATTTATTTCAAGCAAAAATATTATCATAATTTGTAGTAATTATTTTATCAAAATTATTATTTATTAATTCTAAAATTTCTTTTTTTCACTATCAATTTCCTTTTTTTCTATATCAAGTTTACTACTATATTCTTCTATAAAAAAAGCACTTGCACTGTCTTTTTTCTCTTTTGTATCTAATAAACTCTTTAAATTATCCAAAACTCTTGAAAGATCAAAGTTATTTTGAACCATACTCTTCAAATTCTTAAGTTCTTTTTTATAATAATCATCTAAATCTTGAAATTCATTCTCTATTTTTTCAATAATAGAAATTAATAATTCTTTTCATAAAGGAAAACCAAAATTTGCAGAAAAACCTGCTCCTAAAAATAATATTGTTTTCTTTTCAATTATTTTTGAACTAATAAACTTAATGTTTTCTTCTACATTTTTGTCTAAACAATCTTTTGAATCTGCCATTTAATTTTGCATCTTTCTATTATAGATTAATTTAAATTTAACATAAAAAAGTAGTTATTACTACCTTTTTAATTAAACAACATAATTAACATTTTTCACTGATTTATCGCTTTCAATAATTTTTTTAGCATCTGCTAATTTAATGGCTACCATTTTCGTAATTCCTTGATTTTGCATAGTTGTCCCATATAATACATCACAATTTTCCATTGTGCCTGGACGATGAGTAACAATAATAAATTGCGTATATTGTGAAAAACTACGAACATATCTAGCAAAACGTTCTAAATTAGCTGGATCCAATGGCGCTTCAACCTCATCTAATATTGTCAATGGCAATGGCTTGACTTTTAAAATAGCAAATAATACTGCTAATGCAACTAATGATTTTTCACCACCTGATAATAAGTTTAAATTACTAATTCTTTTACCAGGAGGATTAGCAAGCACTTCCACACCTGTATTTAAAATATCATCAGGTGATGTATATCGTAAACTACAAGTTCCTCCACCAAATAAAGTTTGAAATGTTTCGGGCAATACCATATTAATATCTTTTATTGTTTCATCAAATTGCGTTACCATAACATTATCCATTTCATCAATAGCTGTTAACAACGATTGTGATGCTAATTGCAATTCATCATGTTTAGTTTTTAAACGTAAATAACGTTCATTTTCATTTTCAAATTCTTCAATAGCATTAATATTTACAAATCCTAAATCTTCAATCTCACTACGTAATTGTTGTACCAAATTACGTGCTTGTTGTTCATCTGCTAATGGTTCACTATAATGTTCTCTAGCATATTCATAAGTTAAATTATAAGTTTCAACTAAACGTCTTAAATGTTGTTCTACTTTTGACTCCATTTTTACTTGCTCAAGTTTTTGATTATTTAATTTATCACTAGTCATAAAATGTTCTTGATTTAAACTATATAATTCATTTTCTAAAGTTTGCATTTGTTCTAATAATTGATGTTTCTGTTTACGAATTAATTGTAATTGACTTTTTATTGTCGCTTGATCATATTTAGAATTTTCATATTGAATAAAAATATCATTTAATTGATTTGTAGTATCAATATCTAATTTTTTACCAGTCAATGTTTGATATTGAGTAGTTAATAATTGTGATTGATTAGTGATATCACTAATTTCACTAATCAATTTATTTATTGTTAAAGTAATTGTCAACTTTTGACCTTGATAATTATTTAATTCGCTTTCAATACTTGTTCTTTGGACATTTATATTAACTAATTGTTGTTCTAATGATTTAATTTCTTCTTTTAATTCAGAAACTATTAACTTTTCTTTAAAAACATTAATACTATTTTGATGTTGATAACCTCCAACAATAGCACCTCCAGCTTTAATTAATTGACCATCTAAAGTTACACATTGATATTTAGCAGCAATTAATTGTGAAATAACTCTTGCGCTTTCTAAGTCTTCACAAATAATAGTACGACCTAAAAGAAAATTAATAATCGGCTGAATTCTATTATCAACTGCTATAACTAAATGATGAGCAAAACTTAAATAACCCGATTTGCTATTAACAATAATTTCATCTTCTTTAGTCGCTGTTCGAACTTGAATTGAATTTAAAGGTAAAAAAGTGGCAATTCCCGCTTTATTTTGTTTTAAAAATTCAACAGCCTTGGTTGCATCTTTGTTAGTCGCCGTAACAATGTTTTTTAAAGTATTACCCAATATTTTAACAATCGCTTCACTATAAAGATCGGGCACCGAAATTAAATCACTCACTACTCCAATGATGCCATATAGTTTATCTTTATTATTTAAAATTGTTTGAACACCCAAATATTTTTGATTTTGTCGTTGTTGATAATTAATTACCGATTCTAATTGTGCTTTTTTTTCGCCTAAACCACGATGAATATTATTTTGTCCTAAAATTAAATCTTGATGTTGAACATTTAGTTCTTCAAATAAATTATTAATTTTATCAAAATTTTCTTGTTCTTTTTTTTGTAAAAAAGTTTTTTGTTCAATAATAGTAAGCAAAGTTTCAATTTCATTTTTTAATTTTTCAACTTCTGTTTGATCTTTTATTTCACTTTGTTTTGTTTTCATTAATGATTTTTGTTGTTCTAAAACTTGCAATAAACTATTAGCATTAGATAAATTCATTTCTAAACTATTAATGTTTTTATCTAAATCATAACTTTTGTTTTTTAAAAATTTTAATTGTTGTTCATTCTTACTAATATTTAAATTAAGTTGTTGTTGTAAAATTTCATTATCATTTATACTGACTGTTGTAAGTTTTAATTGATTATGATATGTCTCCAAATCTTTAACAATAATAGTAATTTCATATTTTTTTAAATTATCACGTAATTCAACATAAGTTTTAGCTTTCTGTGCTTGTTTTGCTAATGGTTCAATTTTTCTACTTATTTCACTAATAATATCATTAACTCGAACTAAATTTTCATTAGTACGCTCTAATTTACGTAATGACTCTTCTTTCCTCTTTTTGTATTTTGAAACACCCGCAGCCTCTTCAAATAAAGTTCTTCTTTCTTCTGCTTTAGAATCAGCAAATTTTGAAACATTACCTTGACTAATAATTGCAAGTGAACCTTTAGCTAAACCTGTACCCATAATAATTTCTTGTACATCTTTTAAACGAACACGAGCTTTATTAATGTAATATTCATTTTCTGAACTATTACGAAAAGTTTTTCTAGTAATTTGTACTTCATTAAAATCAACTTTAAATATTTTATTAGTATTATCAAAAACTAAAGTAACTTGAGCACTATTTAATGGCTGTTTACCTTTAGCACCATTAAAAATTATATCTTCACTATTTTCACCACGTAATGATTTAACTGATTGTTCACCTAAAACTCAACGAATAGCATCATTAATATTAGACTTTCCAGAACCATTAGGACCAACAATACCTACAATATTAGTATCAAATTCTATTGTTAAAGGCTCTGCAAATGACTTAAAACCATATGCTTCAATTCTTTTTAAGAATGCCATCTTACCTCACCTATTTTAAAATATATATTTATATTTTACCATGAATCAGTTTAATATTTATTGCTAAGATTTAGCAGAAATATTACTTTATTTGCATTATTATTTGTTCTTTAATTGTTTTATAATAAAATTTATTAATTCACAAATAAAATAATGTAGTACTAATAATAGTACTAATAATTAACATTATAACTAAGATACTATTAATTCATAATGGAATTCCAATAATTGAATAATTAAAGTTGAGAATATTATAAGGATAAATAAAATTTTTAACATCATTTGTTTGTAAAATGCTGGCTCTAATATAAATATAAGTTAGAACCTGTTTAGAATCTTTTTAATAAAATTGAAATAAAGGACAGAACAACCATTTGTAAACTAGTATTTAGTTTTCTTTCACAATTTTTTCATAATCTTCTGCATTTTTCTAATCATGCAAAGCTTCGTTCTACAACTCATCTTTTTGGTAGTACTACAAAAGAATGTAATTCATTACGTTTTACAACTTCAACATTTGCATTTATGATTGTTTTGATTGCAGAAGCAAATTTTTCACCAGTATAGCCAGCATCTACTATTATTTTTTGAACTGTAGAAAGATTTTCTTTTTCACTTTTAATCATTATGATAGCACTATTACGATCTGTTTTTTCTGCTGTAGTTATGTAAATTGCATCTGGTAAACCTTGCGTATCAACTGCAATATGACGTTTTATTCCTGAAATCTTTTTACCAGCATCATAACCTTTATTTTCAGTAGTATCTGTATTTTTAACACTTTGCGAATCAATTATACAAAAACTAGTTTTTTCTTTTCGATGATTCTTAATACGAATCTTTTTAACTAATTTTTTTAAAATTAATTGCAATACACTAGGTTCTTTATCATTGTTTTTACTTCAAATTTGGAAATAATAATATACAGTTTGTCATTTTGGAAAATTTTTTGGTAACATTCTTCATTGACAACCACTTTTTAATACATATAAAACTGCACAAAACACTTCATATAAATCTAAATTTCTTGGTTTTGTTTTCTTTTTGCTGTTTTCTAAAGTTGATTTTATGTTCTCAAATTGTTCTTTAGTAACATGACTTGGATAATTTTTATGCATATATACCTCTTATTTTAAAATATATAGTAATTTTACCTTATTTTCTAAAAGATTCTAAACAGGTTCTTAGATAAATAACTACTAATATAAATTGTTTTTTAATATTGATATTAAATTTATTTTTTTTAAAAGTTAAAATTAAAAAAGTAATCATCAATATTGGTGATACTAAATGATCTAAAAAGGAACAAAATAAAGATAAATTATTCAATTTTCAAAATCAATTAAGTTCTAAATCTAACTTTGAAACACTATCAATAAATATCCCCACTCAAAAAATAAGGGCAGTAATAGTTATGTATATTGTTAAATTAAGGCTTTTCTCCCTTTATGTACTATTTTTAAATCTTATCACATAAATGCTGAGAAAAGCCTATCTACGAACTTCTCCCCACATTTTTAAATAAAACATAGCATTACAGTTTCAAAACTAGGTATCTTGTTGAATTTATATGCAGCTTCTTTAGCATATAAATGAATATGATGTTTTGCAACTTTGATATGTGTTTTAAATGTTCTTCGTATATGTTTTCATACTGACTCAATTTGGTTGGTATTTACACCAGTTTTTGAAACATAGCCATCTTGATGGTTAACTGTTTCATGCTTAGTGAAAACCGATTTCAAATCGCGATATCCTTTTCAAAAATCAGTATGTACAACACACTTTGAAGAAATGTGGTTTATTGCAAACTGCAAAAGATTTTTACTGTTTGCGTTTTTCAATACTTTCACAATCAGATTGTTGGTTGTTTTTTCATAAATACCAACAATCAAGGTTTTATTCAACAAGGATCTTCCTTGTTTTTTAAACCCCATATGTGAAAGATACATTTCATCCATTTGCACTATGCCTTCAACAATGAATTGAGGTTTTTGTTTAGCAATGGCACTTCGGATTTTATGACCCATTCTTCAAGCTGTTTTCAAGGTCACTCCCAATTCTTTTGCAACATCAGTTGATGGAATTCCATGTTTGGTGTTTATTCATCTAAAAATGAGATAAAACCAAGATATTAAAGGTGTTTGTGACTTTGAAAATATAGTGCCCGTGAGAATACTGAATGTTTGATGACATTTCAAACATCTCATTCTTCTTAAATTAGAAGTATTCAAATTAAAACTAGAACACCTACTACATTTGATTTGTTTCAAACTTGCTATATATGCAAGACATTGTTTTTCAGTTTGAAAAGTATTATTGAACTCATTCAATTTCATTGTTTCCTCCACAAGTACATGTGGGGAGAAGTCCGTAAATTAATTTGACTATAAATATTAGTGAATCTATTTGTCTGCTCTTTTTGATGATAAATTAAAGAAAATAAAAACCAAATATTAACAATAAATATTGTTTGAGAAGACCAAAATGATAACATTATATCAAATTTTTGTAATACTATAGAATTATAAAAATTATCTTTATTAGTACTATTAACATATCAAAATTCAGTAAATACAGAAAAGATGATAGTCAATATTGATAAAATAAAAATGAATATACAGCTTAATAATTTATATAAAAATCTTCAATCTTTAAATTTTTGCTTATATAATAAAAACACAAATTATTCCTAGAAATGTTTAGTAATCTGTGTAACTTACAAAAATAACTATGTTTAATTAATTCTAGTAAATATAATTAAATGACTAGAAAGAGTAAGTTACAGATGGCTAAAAAAGATAACTTTGGAATGGCAACCCTTTTTAGGACTATTTTTTGGTAGACATTTGTTCATGATATTTAACGGGAGTTAGGTAGTTTAGAGTGCTGTGAATTCTTATGTTGTTATATCAATTTATGTAATCAAATAATTCTAATTTTAATTGGATTAATGATGTAAAATTTTTATCATTAATAAACTCTGTTTTGAAAGTTTTAAAAGTTGCTTCAGCAACAGCATTGTCATAAGGACATCCTTTTTTGCTTAAAGAACGGGTAATATTGAATGCTAATAAAAGTTTATCAATAGTTTTATTATTGAATTCATTACCGCGATCGCTATGAAATATTTGAATATCTTTTAAACAGCGATTTGAGTGCATAAATGCTTGATGTACTAATGATGCATCTTTTTTAACTCCAACACTATGTCCAATAATTTCGCGGTTGTACAGGTCTACTAATAGGCAAATATAGTTTCATTTACCATTAACTTGAACATAAGTTAAATCACTGACAATAACTTCATTTTTAATTCTATTATTAAAGTCTCTATTAACAAGATTGGTAATTTGACTATCATTGACTTTATTATGATGATTTTTGAATGATAATTTAGTGTATTTTGATATTAAATTATGCTTATTCATAATTTTTTTAATTTTTCTGCGTGATAAATAAATTTCTTGGTTTGCTAGTATGACTTTTAATCTTCTAGTACCATAAACTTCTTTATTTTCTTTAAAAGCACTAATAACAGCTTCATCATAAATATTATTTTGAATTTTTTCTTTAAATTAAAATAATATGTTGATTTAGAGAGTTTTAAAAAACACACATTGTGCGAATTTTATATTTAACTTTATTTTTAGTAATAATTTCTATTTTCTGCCTATTATTAGTGCTGCTTGCTTTAAAATATCATTTTCCATTCGTAACTGTTTTAATTCTTTATTTGCTTGAATTAATTGTTTTTCTAAATCTGAAAGATTATTTTTAATTTTAAAACTACCTGAATTAGTAAATTGTTTAATTCATTTATAAGTAGCTGCTCTTGTAACATTATATTCTTTAGCAAGACAAGACACTGACTTACCACTTTGATATAAAGCTACTATTTGCTTTTTAAATTCGTCGGTATATGAGTTAATATTGGTCATAATTATAGTTCCTTTCTTTTAACAAATTTGTTCACTTGTCTACGTAATTAGTGTCCAATAAAGTGTAACCCATCCACTTTAATAATAATGATCCAATATCAAAAGCAGTAGATTTATTACTAGAAAATACTGAAGATTTAACAACAGTTTTTAAACCTGGCGGTTTATATAAAGAATTAACAAAAAGATTAGTTGAAAAAATGTTGAATTCTGAAATGCAAAATTATTTAGGATATGAAAAAAATCAACATAGTACTACTGAAAATGCTCGTAATGGTACAAGTTCAAAAAAATTAATAACTCAACAAGGTAAAATTGAAATTGATGTACCAAGAGATCGCAATAGTAATTTTACTCCTGTAATAGTTCCTAAAAGGCAAAGAAGATTTGATGGTTTTGATCAACAAGTTCTTTCCTTGTATGCAAAAGGAATGACATTATCTGACATTAGAATGCAGTTGCAAGAGTTATATCATGGTGCTGATATTAGTGAAAGTGTTATTAGTCAAATTACTGATGATGTTATTGATGATGTTAAAGCATGAAAAAATCGACCATTAGAAAGTATTTATCCTATTGTTTATTTTGATTGTATAGTAGTTAAAGTACGACAAGATAAACGGATTATTAACAAATCAGTTTATATAGCATTAGGAGTTGATTTAGAAGGCAAAAAAGATATTTTAGGATTATGAATTAGTGAAAATGAAGGTTCTAAGTTTTGATTATCTAATTTCACAGAAATGAAAAATCGTGGCTTAAATGATATTCTTATTGCTTGTAGTGATAATTTAACAGGCATGTCAGAAGCAATACAATCAGTTTATCCTAAAACAGAACATCAATTATGCATTGTTCATCAAATTAGAAATAGTTTAAAATATGTTTCATACAAACATCGAAAAGGTCTAGTTGCAGATTTAAAACCAATTTATAGTGCATGTAGTGAAGAACAAGCAATGCAAGCTTTAGAATCGTTTGAAAGTAAATGAAATAAACAATATCCTCAAATTACTAAATCTTGATATAAAAATTGAGATAATTTAATGGTTTTTATTAGTTATCCAGTAGAAATCAAAAGAGTGATTTATACTACAAATGCTATTGAATCTGTTAATAGTCAATTACGAAAAATCATCAGAAATAAAAAAGTTTTTCCTAATAATATGGCAGTTTTCAAAATATTTTACTTGGCAATTGAAAATATAACAAAAAAATGAACATTGCCTATTCAAAATTGAAATACAGCAATTGCTCATTTTATGATAAAATTTGAAGACAGAATTAATCTAAATTAGTAACTTTGTAAAACAAAGATACACAGATTATTAAAAAGCCTCAGATTTATTAATGTTCAGAGAGTGTGATTACAAGTAGATTTTGGGAAAGTAAATGCACTAAAAGATTCAAGAATTGGATCATTACCAGTTTTAGATTAAAACTATATTAACACAATTATATTTTACAAAAAGAGCAGTTGACAATGCTCTTTTTGTGTTAATTAATAAATTATTTTATCTAATCTTATTTTAATATTTGAGTTTGTTGAATTAATTTATTTTTTCTTTTATTCATAAATAAAATAATTTGATATTTTATTTATGAACTAAATTTATAATTATCAAATAAAAGGGGGTGTTAAAATGATAAATAATGTTGTATTAGTAGGTAAATTAATGAATGAACCAGAAATAATACCAACCAGAGAACAAATTCCAACAAAATGAACCAAGTTTATAATGGCAGTTGAAAGACCTTTTAAAAATCGTCAAAATCAATTTGAAATTGATTTTATCACTATTAAAATTGAATAGCTAATACAGAGGAATTAAAAACACTATTAAAAAAGAATGCAATTATTGGTATTAAAGGTAGAATTCAAACATTTGCTAATAAATCTAATGATTTTTACTATACAGAAATTATTGCTGATCGTATTATTTATTTAACTTAAAACTAATTAAAAAATAGTCTTAATTACTCAATAATTAAGACTATTTTTATTTTTACTACTAATAAGTTTATAGTCACTTTATATTTTTTCAAATTAAAACGATATATAGTAAAATAAATTTGTTATAATTTTACTATAATTTATTAGTATAAAAGGTTAGGAGCAAACAAAATGAAAATTGGAATTGTAAGTGATTCAGCTACTGGTTTTACCCTTGAAGATATGAAAAAATATCCTGAAATAATAATTATTCCTTTAAATATTATTGAAGGAGAAAATGCTTATGATGATAATAATATTGATATTGATAGTGAAACAATTCGTAAAAAGATGATTGATGAACACTATATTTTAAAAACTAGTCAAACTAGTCGTGGTAAACTTGAACAATATTGAGATAATGCTTTGAGTAAATATGATCAAATTTTATTTTTACCAATTGCTAATAATGCTTCAGGACAATATGCAAGTTCGCAAGTTTTACAAAAAGAAGAAAAATATAAAAATAAAGTCCATATTTTAGAAACAGGTGCTGCTTCAATACCTTTAAAATTTATGGTTTTAATTGCTTTTACTCTTGTTAAAAATGGAAAAAAAATTCCTGAAATTTTAGAAATTTTAAATAAATTCCGCAAAACTTATGAATCTTATATTGCTCCTAATGATTTAAAATTTTTAGCTCGTGGTGGTAGATTACCAATGAGTAAAGCAAGAATTGGTAATTTTTTACGTTTTAAACCAATTTTAAGATGTAAAGAAACAATTGATAATATTGGTAGAGTTAGAACTTTAAGTAAAGCTATGGAAGAAATGTTAGATATTATTACTAAAATTAAAGATGTTACTAAAGAAACAATATATATTATTGATGGTTGATGTAGAAAAGATATTATTGATGAAGCAATTAAAAAAGTAAAAAATAGAGGATTTACCAAATATAAAGTTGAACCATTATGTAATATTTTAAAAACACATACTGGTAATAATACTATTGGTTTTTCAGTAGTACCTAATCAATGAGTAAAAGAAGTCTAATAAAAAAGTAGTTTTAGAACCTGTTTAGAATCTTTTTAATAAAATTGAAATAAAGGACAGAACAACCATTTGTAAACTAGTATTTAGTTTTCTTTCACAATTTTTTCATAATCTTCTGCATTTTTCTAATCATGCAAAGCTTCGTTCTACAACTCATCTTTTTGGTAGTACTACAAAAGAATGTAATTCATTACGTTTTACAACTTCAACATTTGCATTTATGATTGTTTTGATTGCAGAAGCAAATTTTTCACCAGTATAGCCAGCATCTACTATTATTTTTTGAACTGTAGAAAGATTTTCTTTTTCACTTTTAATCATTATGATAGCACTATTACGATCTGTTTTTTCTGCTGTAGTTATGTAAATTGCATGTGGTAAACCTTGCGTATCAACTGCAATATGACGTTTTATTCCTGAAATCTTTTTACCAGCATCATAACCTTTATTTTCAGTAGTATCTGTATTTTTAACACTTTGCGAATCAATTATACAAAAACTAGTTTTTTCTTTTCGATGATTCTTAATACGAATCTTTTTAACTAATTTTTTTAAAATTAATTGCAATACACTAGGTTCTTTATCATTGTTTTTACTTCAAATTTGGAAATAATAATATACAGTTTGTAATTTTGGAAAATTTTTTGGTAACATTCTTCATTGACAACCACTTTTTAATACATATAAAACTGCACAAAACACTTCATATAAATCTAAATTTCTTGGTTTTGTTTTCTTTTTGCTGTTTTCTAAAGTTGATTTTATGTTCTCAAATTGTTCTTTAGTAACATGACTTGGATAATTTTTATGCATATATACCTCTTATTTTAAAATATATAGTAATTTTACCTTATTTTCTAAAAGATTCTAAACAGGTTCTTATAAAAGATTGATTAAGTATGCTGTTTTTTTAGAAAAATATATAAAAAAACGGACTTCTCCCCACATGTACTTGTGGAGGGAATAATGAAACTGAATGAATTCAACAATGCTTTTCAAACTGAACAGCAATGTCTTGCATATATAGCAAATTTGAAAGAAAACAAATGTATTAGGTGTTTTAGTTTTAATTTGAATACTTCTGATTTAAAAAGAATGAGATGTTTAAAATGTAATCAAACATTTAGCATTCTCACAGGCACCATATTTTCAAGGTCACAAACATCTTTAACATCTTGGTTTTATCTTATCTTTAGATGAATAAACACCAAACATGGAATTCCATCAACAGATATTGCAAAAGAATTGGGAGTGACTTTGAAAACTGCTTGAAGAATGACTCATAAAATCAGAACACGTATTGCAAAACAAAAACCTCAATTTATTGTTGAAGGTACAGTGCAAATTGATGAAATGTATCTTTCACATATGGGTTTTAAAAAACAAGGAAGATCCTTGGTGAATAAAACCTTGATTGTTGGCATTTATCAAAAAACAACCAATAATTTAATTGTGAAAGTATTGAAAAACGCAAAGAGTAAAAATCTTTTGCAGTTTGCAAAAAACCACATTTCTTCAAAATGTCTTGTATATACTGATTCTTGAAAAGGATATTGCGATTTTAAATCAGTTTTCACTAAGCATGAAACAGTTAACCATCAAGATGGCTATGTTTCAAAAATTGGTGTAAATACCAACCAAATTGAATCAGTTTGAAAACATATAAGAAGAACATTTAAAACACATATCAAAGTTGCAAAACATCATGTTCATTTATATGCTAAAGAAGCTGCATATAAATTCAACAAGATACCTAGTTTTGAAACTGTAATGCTATGTTTGATTTAAAAATGTGGGGAGAAGTCCGTAGATAGGCTTTTCTCAGCATTTATGTGATAAGATTTAAAAATAGTACATAAAGGGAGAAAAGCCTAAAAAAATTTAAATCTAAAAAAGAATGTTAGTAAAGGTTAATTTAGTTTACTAACATTCAGATTTTTTTCAACTTATAAATTATAAATAATAAAATATTAAATATTATGATTTAAATTCTTATTAATAGTTAAAGTTTTAAACTAAAGAAATAATTGAAAAAATTTAATAAAATAAATATCTATAAATCAAAGTAATGGTTTTTTAATTTATTGAGCTTTAACTATAAAATTAAAAAATATTTTTATTAAGTATCCTTAACCATTTCATAGTATAACTATTTTATTTTTTTAATTTTAATAGCGATTTTCATTTAGTGGTATTTTAAATCAAAAACCTTCATAACAAACAACATTTCCAAAATTATTTTTATATTTTTGATAAGAACGACAAATATTATTATAGGCTTGATAATAGCGTTTTTTATTAGTTTTATCAATGTGGTAAACTTTTAATATTGCTTCTTCCATAGTGTCATAAACACCTAAACAGTTATCTTCTTTATCATATCTCGCATAAATAAAATTATTTTTTTTTCATTTTTAACTCCAATACTTTTTTATATATTTCCATAATTTAAGATTTACTTAGAACATAGATTATATTTATAATATTTAGGATTTTAAAAAAATACGAAATGGTGTAAGAACATTAAATTAGTTTGTAAATTTATAAAAAATAAAAGGGACGGTAACAAAAACGGAGGATATAATTACTTTTTAAAGATTTCTTTTAAATTTTAGACAAGAAATAATTGTAATTATATGCAATTGTAAATATATCTTACTATTAAATTAAAATAATTTCAATTAAAATACAAATATTAAAAAATGAAAAATAAAATTAATATTTATACACAACAAAAATTCTTATTAACTTTTAATTTAATAAGTTTTCAAAATTTTAATAAAAAATAAATTAAATTATGTTTTTAAATTTATTTGATTACATTTAAAAATAACCATTTTAATATAAATATTTATGTTATAAGTTCTATTACCAAGCATTTCTTTTAAAATATGTCAAATATTACCTTCTGTAAAACAACCTATATTCCACTTTGCACCTTGATTTTCAATACCTTGTTTATTATTTTTAAAATATTGTTTTTTTAATTTTTTATGATTTTTTAATATTTCATTCATATATTTTATTAACTCATCATATTGACCATTTTCAATAAAATTTCTACAAATCTTATATTCATCTCAATATTTTCCTTTATTTCCAGTGATTATTCCAACATATAATTTTTTAACTAAATGGAATTTATCTAAAACAAAACTTGCACCTAAATAATCAGCAACTTCTTTAATTCATCCTGCACTATCACCACAAATAATAATTTTTGCTTGGTCAAAATTTTCAAAAAATCTATTTCCTTGTTCTTTAATAAATTCAGCAGTTTTTTTAACACCAATTGCTGTTTTTGTTGGTCTTATTATTACATCTGCTCTTTTATTAACTAATTTATGATTAACATTATCTGTACAAAATAATACTAAACGCATTGAATATTTACCAGAATTGCGTTTAAATTTTCAAAATTTTCGATGTCCATCATCAATACTAATATAAATAAATTGATTTGGTTCTAATTTTATTTTAGGAACATCTAATTTATTAACTTGATATTCTTGAAATAATCTACTAATACTTGTTGTACTAAATTTTGTTTGCTTCATAGTATGTAAAATATCAACATATCTTTTTCCGTCAGCAAAATGTTCAATAACATTATTTTTGATATCCTGACAAGTTCTTTTATATTTAGGTAATTCTAATTCTTCATCTAATAAACAAACTCTTACTCATTTTTTTAATTGTTCATCATAATATTTATAATCACGACATTTATAAGTAACAAGACCATCCATAGTATTTCTAGTTCTTTCTTTAATTTTAACTGGAATATATTTTCTATCTCTTTCTTTTAATATTCTTCAATCTGTTTTTTCTCATTGATTTTTTATATCATCTCTAAATGATTGATACATTTTTTTTGTTGCTTCTTTTAAAGTTCATAAATAATTAAAACTCATATTTTTTCTCCTAACTATTTTAAAAAAATCTAAATTTATTGTAAATATATTTAAAAAATTAATTTACTTAATTATTATCGGACTTCTCCCCACATGTACTTGTGGAGGGAATAATGAAACTGAATGAATTCAACAATGCTTTTCAAACTGAACAGCAATGTCTTGCATATATAGCAAATTTGAAAGAAAACAAATGTATTAGGTGTTTTAGTTTTAATTTGAATACTTCTGATTTAAAAAGAATGAGATGTTTAAAATGTAATCAAACATTTAGCATTCTCACAGGCACCATATTTTCAAGGTCACAAACATCTTTAACATCTTGGTTTTATCTTATCTTTAGATGAATAAACACCAAACATGCAATTCCATCAACAGATATTGCAAAAGAATTGGGAGTGACTTTGAAAACTGCTTGAAGAATGACTCATAAAATCAGAACACGTATTGCAAAACAAAAACCTCAATTTATTGTTGAAGGTACAGTGCAAATTGATGAAATGTATCTTTCACATATGGGTTTTAAAAAACAAGGAAGATCCTTGGTGAATAAAACCTTGATTGTTGGCATTTATCAAAAAACAACCAATAATTTAATTGTGAAAGTATTGAAAAACGCAAAGAGTAAAAATCTTTTGCAGTTTGCAAAAAACCACATTTCTTCAAAATGTCTTGTATATACTGATTCTTGAAAAGGATATTGCGATTTTAAATCAGTTTTCATTAAGCATGAAACAGTTAACCATCAAGATGGCTATGTTTCAAAAATTGGTGTAAATACCAACCAAATTGAATCAGTTTGAAAACATATAAGAAGAACATTTAAAACACATATCAAAGTTGCAAAACATCATGTTCATTTATATGCTAAAGAAGCTGCATATAAATTCAACAAGATACCTAGTTTTGAAACTGTAATGCTATGTTTGATTTAAAAATGTGGGGAGAAGTCCGTAGATAGGTTTTTCTCAGCATTTATGTGATAAAATTAAAATAGTACATAAAGGGAGAAAAGCCATTATTATATAAATATAATAAACAATTTCAATACAATTAATAGTATAAGTCTCATAAAATAAACGCCTTTAATTTAGGCGTTATTTTGTATTTAAAAGCATACTTGTAAAAATAATCAAAAATAGTACAATTTATAAGTAAAATCAAAGAAAAACTTTTTTAAAAATGAAAGTAAAAGAGAAAGATAAAGAAAAATCTAATTTAATAAAAAATATAAAATTAATAATTACAAACCTAAAAAAATACAAAACGAAGAAATGCTATTGATGATATATATTTTATTAAAAAATGAGAAAATAAAATATTAGATGATATTATTGAACTTGAACATATAATATATATATATATAAAATAAACAATATTATAAATGAACATAATTATTCATTAAAAATTAATTAAAAGGAGTAATTTAATATGAAAACATGAATAAAAACAAATTTTTATAAAATAACATCAATTTTAGCATTATTTTTAGCAATAATTGGATTAATCATGGGGGGGGTGCTTACCCATAATGTTAGTGGAGTTAAATATTATTTAACTCCACATAAACAAGTTGAATGAGGTGTTCAAACTATTTGAACAACTAATCCTAATGATACTTTAAAAAAAGATTATAAATTTGAGTTATATTTTGCAGATGAACCATTAAGAAGAAAATTTGATATATCTTTTCAAAATTGATATTACAGTACAGACATAGTATGAAATGGTAAATATCCTAATGGATATTTTAATAAATAATTTATATTTCTAAGTTAATATAAGAAATATTTTCATTATATTTATCAAATAAATTACGGACTTCTCCCCACATGTACTTGTGGAGGGAATAATGAAACTGAATGAATTCAACAATGCTTTTCAAACTGAACAGCAATGTCTTGCATATATAGCAAATTTGAAAGAAAACAAATGTATTAGGTGTTTTAGTTTTAATTTGAATACTTCTGATTTAAAAAGAATGAGATGTTTAAAATGTAATCAAAGATTTAGCATTCTCACAGGCACCATATTTTCAAGGTCACAAACATCTTTAATATCTTGGTTTTATCTTATCTTTAGATGAATAAACACCAAACATGGAATTCCATCAACAGATATTGCAAAAGAATTGGGAGTGACTTTGAAAACTGCTTGAAGAATGACTCATAAAATCAGAACACGTATTGCAAAACAAAAACCTCAATTTATTGTTGAAGGTACAGTGCAAATTGATGAAATGTATCTTTCACATATGGGTTTAAAAAACAAGGAAGATCCTTGTTGAATAAAACCTTGATTGTTGGCATTTATCAAAAAACAACCAACAATCTGATTGTGAAAGTATTGAAAAACGCAAACAGTAAAAATCTTTTGCAGTTTGCAAAAAACCACATTTCTTCAAAATGTCTTGTATATACTGATTCTTGAAAAGGATATTGCGATTTTAAATCAGTTTTCACTAAGCATGAAACAGTTAACCATCAAGATGGCTATGTTTCAAAAATTGGTGTAAATACCAACCAAATTGAATCAGTTTGAAAACATATAAGAAGAACATTTAAAACACATATCAAAGTTGCAAAACATCATGTTCATTTATATGCTAAAGAAGCTGCATATAAATTCAACAAGATACCTAGTTTTGAAACTGTAATGCTATGTTTGATTTAAAAATATGGGGAGAAGTCCGTAGATAGGCTTTTCTCAGCATTTATGTGATAAAATTAAAATAGTACATAAAGGGAGAAAAGCCATAAATTAATATTTTGTAAATTTATTTCTTGTTTATCAGTTATTAAAATTAAATCATAATTACCAGCACCAAATATACCACTGATTTCAATCCGATTTAAGTTATTAATCGGATTTTCAATTTGTAATTCAAATTCACTATTATTATCAATTTTTAAAATTTCTTTATAAAATTCTAATTTAGAATATAATTGAGATTTATTTGAACCATATAAACTTAAAGCATTTTCAATTTTATTGTTATTAATAATTGTTTTTGTAAAGTACTTTCCATATTCACCATTACCAAGTGTTCAATCAGCCGGAATTAATGAGGGAATATTATTACTTTCTAATTCATTTGTAATAGATAATCAGTTAAATTGATTATCATCTAGTTTAAATAGTTCATTTTGACTAATATCATTACTTTTCAATTTAATATTATTAATATCAGTAAAATCAAAATAAGCAGATTTTAATACTACTTTTATATCCTTATACTGTCAAATATCATTTTCACTAGGTTGTATTGGACTTGATTGTAATTCAAAATAATATGGCAATAAAATTTTATTATCATCATTTAATCCTTTATTTATTGATAATGATGAATAAATATATTTTGATAACATAGTAAATATTTGTTTAAATATTTTAACTTGTGATAAATTAACATAATTTGGATAATCTAACTCTCATTGCCTAAATAAGTTGGTAATTACTTCATCGGGTTTTTGACCTTCAAATTTTTTTCTTAATTCTGCTATTTTATTTTCGAACTTCTCCCCACATGTACTTGTGGAGGAAACAATGAAATTGAATGAGTTCAATAATACTTTTCAAACTGAAAAACAATGTCTTGCATATATAGCAAGTTTGAAACAAATCAAATGTAGTAGGTGTTCTAGTTTTAATTTGAATACTTCTAATTTAAGAAGAATGAGATGTTTGAAATGTCATCAAACATTCAGTATTCTCACGGGCACTATATTTTCAAAGTCACAAACACCTTTAATATCTTGGTTTTATCTCATTTTTAGATGAATAAACACCAAACATGGAATTCCATCAACTGATGTTGCAAAAGAATTGGGAGTGACCTTGAAAACAGCTTGAAGAATGGGTCATAAAATCCGAAGTGCCATTGCTAAACAAAAACCTCAATTCATTGTTGAAGGCATAGTGCAAATGGATGAAATGTATCTTTCACATATGGGGTTTAAAAAACAAGGAAGATCCTTGTTGAATAAAACCTTGATTGTTGGTATTTATGAAAAAACAACCAACAATCTGATTGTGAAAGTATTGAAAAACGCAAACAGTAAAAATCTTTTGCAGTTTGCAATAAACCACATTTCTTCAAAGTGTGTTGTATATACTGATTTTTGAAAAGGATATCGCGATTTGAAATCGGTTTTCACTAAGCATGAAACAGTTAACCATCAAGATGGCTATGTTTCAAAAACTGGTGTAAATACCAACCAAATTGAGTCAGTATGAAAACATATACGAAGAACATTTAAAACACATATCAAAGTTGCAAAACATCATATTCATTTATATGCAAAAGAAGCTGCATATAAATTCAATAACATACCTAGTTTTGAAACTGTAATGCTATGTTTTATTTAAAAATGTGGGGAGAAGTTCGTAGATAGGCTTTTCTCAGCATTTATGTGATAAGATTTAAAAATAGTACATAAAGGGAGAAAAGCCTTTATTTTTTGGTTTACCTTTATCATCATAATCTGCACCTTCGAAATTTCTATTATAGTTATATGTATAACTTAACATATTTAATAATAATTTTTGTAAACTATCAATGAACATCTAGAATAAAGTAGACACAGAATTGTAACCTTTGTGTTAAAAATACTTTAAGGAAGGTGTTCATTTTTTTATGGCTAAATGACTATCAAAAGAAGAAAAGTTAAAAATAATAAAAATAAGTAAAATTAAAACAATTGATAAAACCGCATTAGAGTATGGTATTGGTCGATCATCAATAAAAGAATGAATTAAAGCATATAAATTATTAGGTGAAAAAGGTTTAGAATATGGCAATGGAATTCGTGCTAAAAAAACCAAAAGAACAGGTCGACCCAAATCTTTAAATTTTAATGAAATGACAAAACAAGAATTAATTGAATATATTGAGGCAATGAACGATATAAAAAAGTATTTAGAAAAATCGACAAAAAGAAGAAATATTTTGTGATTTTCTCATTGAAGAAAAAATATCAGATTAGTTATTTATGTTGATTATTAAATGTTTCAAAATCAGGATATTATAAGTGAATTAAGAATGGAATGAATGAATTTAATAAATGAGATACATTTTTAGCTAATATAATTAAAAATATTTTTTATGAATTTCAAGAAATTTATGGTTATAAAATGATAACTTTATGAATTAACAAAATTTATAATTTAAAATTAAAATTTCATATTGTATATAGATATATGAAAAATATGAGTTTAAAAGCTAAGGTTCGCATAAAAAAATTTGATTATAGAACTAAATCAGGAAGTTTAAGATATGATAATTTATTAAAACGTGATTTTTCAACTACTAATTTAAATGAAAAATTAGGTACTGATATAACTTATTTATTAACTAATGGTAAAACATATTATTTATCAATTGTTAAAGATTTTCATAATAATGAAATATTAGATTATAAAATAAGTGCAAGTTTAGACATGACATTTGTTGTCCAAAACATTATCCAAGCTTGAGTTAATGCTCAAAAACCTACTTCATGAATTTTACAATCAGATCAAGGATTTCACTATACAAATCCTTCTTATAAAATTTTATGTGATGAATTAAAAATAAAAATTTCAATGTCTAGAAGAGGTAATTCCTGTGATAATGGTGCTACTGAAACTTGATTTGGAACAATGAAAACAGAATTTCTATATCAAATTCCAAGAAAAAATAGAACTATTGAATGAATACAAGACAACTTACCTAAATATATTTACTTTTATAATAATTATCGACCTCAAATAAAATTAAAAGGAATGAGTCCAATCGAATATCGATTAGCTCATTCCAAACCAACAAATAATTACTTCATACCTATAAATTTAACACTTACAAACGCTATTTTATAAAATTTAATAAAAGGTTACTTTTATTGTCCACTTTTCTTGACAAGTTCACAATTGTTGGTGCATCTTTTATTTCAATCTCTATACTTTTAAATCTATTATTGGTTGCAAGATAAACATATCATCCTTCGTTATTAAAAGATAAAACTTTTTTATCTTCTAAATGTATTTCATGTTTTAATGGTCAATTACCATTTCAAATACCACCCATTTCTCAACCTAATCAAGTATCAGTTACTCTTGCATTATTAATAACTTCTTTTCTTGTTTCTTTACCACCACTAATAGCAATTAAATCTAAAACTGATTTTTCTTGTCTAATAAATTGTTTTGCTAAATTTCAAGGTAATATTTGTTCACTAAATCATTGTTGTAATATTCTAACTTTTGGTTGAGTTTCAATAGGCATTGATAATAGTGGAAATGCTATCTTATCTTTAACAAATAACTTTGGGTATACTTCCATATTGTCAACTTCACCAAGTACCTTTATATTGCCAAAAATCATGCTTCTAGGAGCTTTAATTTTTAAACCAATTACTTTGGTATCTTTATCTAATGGTTTTTGTAATTTAATAATGATTGGATAACCATCTCTTGTTTTAAAATCTTTAATTTTAATAATAGTAATACTTTTAGTACTTCTTGTTTTTGGATTTTGATAAGGTTGTGAATAATTTGGAATGGCAACCCTTTTTAGGACTATTTTTTGGTAGACATTTGTTCATGATATTTAACGGGAGTTAGGTAGTTTAGAGTGCTGTGAATTCTTATGTTGTTATATCAATTTATGTAATCAAATAATTCTAATTTTAATTGGATTAATGATGTAAAATTTTTATCATTAATAAACTCTGTTTTGAAAGTTTTAAAAGTTGCTTCAGCAACAGCATTGTCATAAGGACATCCTTTTTGCTTAAAGAACGGGTAATATTGAATGCTAATAAAAGTTTATCAATAGTTTTATTATTGAATTCATTACCGCGATCGCTATGAAATATTTGAATATCTTTTAAACAGCGATTTGAGTGCATAAATGCTTGATGTACTAATGATGCATCTTTTTAACTCCAACACTATGTCCAATAATTTCGCGGTTGTACAGGTCTACTAATAGGCAAATATAGTTTCATTTACCATTAACTTGAACATAAGTTAAATCACTGACAATAACTTCATTTTTAATTCTATTATTAAAGTCTCTATTAACAAGATTGGTAATTTGACTATCATTGACTTTATTATGATGATTTTTGAATGATAATTTAGTGTATTTTGATATTAAATTATGCTTATTCATAATTTTTTAATTTTTCTGCGTGATAAATAAATTTCTTGGTTTGCTAGTATGACTTTTAATCTTCTAGTACCATAAACTTCTTTATTTTCTTTAAAAGCACTAATAACAGCTTCATCATAAATATTATTTTGAATTTTTTCTTTTTTCTTTAAATTAAAATAATATGTTGATTTAGAGAGTTTTAAAAAACGACACATTGTGCGAATTTTATATTTAACTTTATTTTTAGTAATAATTTCTATTTTCTGCCTATTATTAGTGCTGCTTGCTTTAAAATATCATTTTCCATTCGTAACTGTTTTAATTCTTTATGGCTTTTCTCCCTTTATGTACTATTTTTAAATCTTATCACATAAATGCTGAGAAAAGCCTATCTACGAACTTCTCCCCACATTTTTAAATAAAACATAGCATTACAGTTTCAAAACTAGGTATGTTATTGAATTTATATGCAGCTTCTTTTGCATATAAATGAATATGATGTTTTGCAACTTTGATATGTGTTTTAAATGTTCTTCGTATATGTTTTCATACTGACTCAATTTGGTTGGTATTTACACCAGTTTTTGAAACATAGCCATCTTGATGGTTAACTGTTTCATGCTTAGTGAAAACCGATTTCAAATCGCGATATCCTTTTCAAAAATCAGTATGTACAACACACTTTGAAGAAATGTGGTTTATTGCAAACTGCAAAAGATTTTTACTGTTTGCGTTTTTCAATACTTTCACAATCAGATTGTTGGTTGTTTTTTCATAAATACCAACAATCAAGGTTTTATTCAACAAGGATCTTCCTTGTTTTTAAACCCCATATGTGAAAGATACATTTCATCCATTTGCACTATGCCTTCAACAATGAATTGAGGTTTTTGTTTAGCAATGGCACTTCGGATTTTATGACCCATTCTTCAAGCTGTTTTCAAGGTCACTCCCAATTCTTTTGCAACATCAGTTGATGGAATTCCATGTTTGGTGTTTATTCATCTAAAAATGAGATAAAACCAAGATATTAAAGGTGTTTGTGACTTTGAAAATATAGTGCCCGTGAGAATACTGAATGTTTGATGACATTTCAAACATCTCATTCTTCTTAAATTAGAAGTATTCAAATTAAAACTAGAACACCTACTACATTTGATTTGTTTCAAACTTGCTATATATGCAAGACATTGTTTTTCAGTTTGAAAAGTATTATTGAACTCATTCAATTTCATTGTTTCCTCCACAAGTACATGTGGGGAGAAGTTCGTTCTTTATTTGCTTGAATTAATTGTTTTTCTAAATCTGAAAGATTATTTTTAATTTTAAAACTACCTGAATTAGTAAATTGTTTAATTCATTTATAAGTAGCTGCTCTTGTAACATTATATTCTTTAGCAAGACAAGACACTGACTTACCACTTTGATATAAAGCTACTATTTGCTTTTTAAATTCGTCGGTATATGAGTTAATATTGGTCATAATTATAGTTCCTTTCTTTTAACAAATTTGTTCACTTGTCTACGTAATTAGTGTCCAATAAAGTGTAACCCATCCAAACCAAAGTTCTTACTGCATCTTCTAATGCTGATTGAACATTACCATAAGTTTGACTAAATATAAATTTGGGTGAATTTAAAATTGTATCTAAAACAATTTGTTCATAAATAACATCTAACGCTTTAATTTTATCCATTACTTTATTACAATCTGCTAATTCATTTGCTTTATTTCTCATAATTGCTATTGGTATATAATTAATATTTAGTGTTTGTTCTTGTTCTAAATTAGGATTATTACTATGTGTTCTGAAATCTAATGGAAATTGTTTTTTATTATCACTAATATTATAAATTGCACGATTAATAGTTACTTGTTCATTATTTAGTGTATAAATTTCAAATAATCTTACAGTTTGTGCATTTTGTTCATAACTATCATAAAAAATAGTACATTGAATTAATTTACCAGTAATATCATAAACTCTTTGTTGTATATCAACTACTTGAAAATATAAGTCATCATTAGCAATATAAATTAAATAACCACTAATTCCTAATTTACTTAATTTAAAAATAGAATTTCAATTTTTTCTATAAAATTCTTGTTGAATTAAATATTTCGTAATAACTTCATTATTAATATCTAATGGAGCATTATATAAATTAGCATTATTTTCTGCTACAAAATCAGTGAAATAAGTTTCATGGTTAAAATCATTAAAACCAAAATAATTTAAAATTGAAGCATGTGTACTTTTATTTTTATTGGTTAAAAATTTTACTTTTTCATTTTGATTATCACTAATATTATTTTTATCTTTTCTAAAAAATCTACCTAACATAATATTCACCACCTTTCTTAAAATATTTGATTAATTTTTAATACAATTTTTACTATAATAAATATAATTAAACCGGCAACAGCCGAAGATAATAAAACTCCAATTAAACCTAAAATAATCTTTATAATTTTAAAAGGCTTTTCTCCCTTTATGTACTATTTTTAAATCTTATCACATAAATGCTGAGAAAAGCCTATCTACGAACTTCTCCCCACATTTTTAAATAAAACATAGCATTACAGTTTCAAAACTAGGTATGTTATTGAATTTATATGCAGCTTCTTTTGCATATAAATGAATATGATGTTTTGCAACTTTGATATGTGTTTTAAATGTTCTTCGTATATGTTTTCATACTGACTCAATTTGGTTGGTATTTACACCAGTTTTTGAAACATAGCCATCTTGATGGTTAACTGTTTCATGCTTAGTGAAAACCGATTTCAAATCGCGATATCCTTTTCAAAAATCAGTATGTACAACACACTTTGAAGAAATGTGGTTTATTGCAAACTGCAAAAGATTTTTACTGTTTGCGTTTTTCAATACTTTCACAATCAGATTGTTGGTTGTTTTTTCATAAATACCAACAATCAAGGTTTTATTCAACAAGGATCTTCCTTGTTTTTTAAACCCCATATGTGAAAGATACATTTCATCCATTTGCACTATGCCTTCAACAATGAATTGAGGTTTTTGTTTAACAATGGCACTTCGGATTTTATGACCCATTCTTCAAGCTGTTTTCAAGGTCACTCCCAATTCTTTTGCAACATCAGTTGATGGAATTCCATGTTTGGTGTTTATTCATCTAAAAATGAGATAAAACCAAGATATTAAAGGTGTTTGTGACTTTGAAAATATAGTGCCCGTGAGAATACTGAATGTTTGATGACATTTCAAACATCTCATTCTTCTTAAATTAGAAGTATTCAAATTAAAACTAGAACACCTACTACATTTGATTTGTTTCAAACTTGCTATATATGCAAGACATTGTTTTTCAGTTTGAAAAGTATTATTGAACTCATTCAATTTCATTGTTTCCTCCACAAGTACATGTGGGGAGAAGTTCGTTTTAAAAAACATAATATTATTCCTGTAATTCTTCTAATTTTAAAAGTTGGCCAAATCTTGTAGGGTCACTAACGATAGCAATGGTATCATTTTGCATTTGTAAAGAAATTATTATTCTATCATTAACTTTATCTCAATACAAAGATTGAATATCAGGATTTAACTCACCATATAAAAATTCTTTAGAACCTGTTTAGAATCTTTTAGAAAATAAGGTAAAATTACTATATATTTTAAAATAAGAGGTATATATGCATAAAAATTATCCAAGTCATGTTACTAAAGAACAATTTGAGAACATAAAATCAACTTTAGAAAACAGCAAAAAGAAAACAAAACCAAGAAATTTAGATTTATATGAAGTGTTTTGTGCAGTTTTATATGTATTAAAAAGTGGTTGTCAATGAAGAATGTTACCAAAAAATTTTCCAAAATGACAAACTGTATATTATTATTTCCAAATTTGAAGTAAAAACAATGATAAAGAACCTAGTGTATTGCAATTAATTTTAAAAAAATTAGTTAAAAAGATTCGTATTAAGAATCATCGAAAAGAAAAAACTAGTTTTTGTATAATTGATTCGCAAAGTGTTAAAAATACAGATACTACTGAAAATAAAGGTTATGATGCTGGTAAAAAGATTTCAGGAATAAAACGTCATATTGCAGTTGATACGCAAGGTTTACCACATGCAATTTACATAACTACAGCAGAAAAAACAGATCGTAATAGTGCTATCATAATGATTAAAAGTGAAAAAGAAAATCTTTCTACAGTTCAAAAAATAATAGTAGATGCTGGCTATACTGGTGAAAAATTTGCTTCTGCAATCAAAACAATCATAAATGCAAATGTTGAAGTTGTAAAACGTAATGAATTACATTCTTTTGTAGTACTACCAAAAAGATGAGTTGTAGAACGAAGCTTTGCATGATTAGAAAAATGCAGAAGATTATGAAAAAATTGTGAAAGAAAACTAAATACTAGTTTACAAATGGTTGTTCTGTCCTTTATTTCAATTTTATTAAAAAGATTCTAAACAGGTTCTTACACATAAAAGCAAATTTTTTACTACTTGTTTGGCTTTCAAAATTATAATAAATTTTATATTTAGTATTTGATTTAAAAGTATATTTAATATGATTTATATTAACTTTTGTTCCTACTTCTTTTCATTGTGGAATACTTGGACTTGGTTGTTTTTTATTAATTTCATTAATGGCACCAGCAACTGTTTTATTAGTAGTTTCTAAATTAGGAATTTCTTGATTTATAGCATTTATTTGAAATGCTATTGGAAACATTGCTTTTGTATCTTCTAATTTTTTATTTACTTCTTCTTTTTTATAATAATCTGATAAATCTGTACTTCCACCAGTAGCACTAATTTTATTATTTTCATCAATCTTAATATTTTCACCAGCAATTAATTTATCTTGTTTTTTATCTAATAAATTATTAGTTTCTTGTTTTGTATAATAATCACGTTCAGTACCTTCTTCCGATATAAATTCAGTTGGTGTATCTATTCCTTGATATTGATATATTTTAGAAATAAATGCTGAATAATATGTTCCAGGTGTAGCACTAGCGCGAATTTTATAATTACTGCAAGTTAAATATAATCTAATATTATTAGTTTTATCTGAATAAAAAGTATCTAATAGAGTATATGATTTTATTGCATATTCTTCATTTAATTTAAATATAGATTTTCTAGTATATTTATATTTATAAATATCACTCTCATAAATATAACCTCATATTACTAATATTTCTTTATTTAAATTATCAGTTGAAAGTTCATTAGATATCTCTTTTCATAATGGACTAGTTTCAATATTAAATCAGTTATTTTTAATATCATCAATATTTTGTTTATTAATCTCAATTTTATTTTCTATTGATTTGATATTATTATCAACTTTAGTTTCTAATAATTTAATATTATTTTCATTTGTAGTAATTCGTTTTTGTTGTTTAGCAGAAAAAGCACAAGTTGGTGCATGCGTATAATCACCAATTTGTGGATTATTTTGTAATGCTTCGGGGGGTAATGTACCAATTTCATCAGGTCAATCTAAAATCATTGTTTCAGTTTCTTTATCATAATCAGTTGCAACATATCCTTTATTAATAAATTTACTAACAGGACCTCTATATATTTCATTTTCATTATCATCAACTAAATCATCATATAATTTAATTTGTTTTGATAATGTAAATTCTTTTTGTTGTTCGATTAATTCATCAACTTGATTTCTAGTATAAAATGCTTTTAAATCAATTTTTTCAACATCTATTTCATCATCATTATAATTTGATAATATTTGTTTTAATTCTGTTAGTCTTGCCCATATTTTCATTCTACTTGGTGCTAAATCTCAAACATTAATTGTAGGAATACTATTTGCACTAAATTGACTACCATTATTAAACTGAATAGTAGCATCAACATTAAATTCAATTGGTGTACGATTAAATACTCAATGTTCAGCGGTTACATAAACCATATCTCTTAATGTTTCTTTAATTAATTCATCTTTAAAACTATCAAAAGGAAATTTAGATAAAATAAAACCAAGATAAGCATTAATATCATTTTGAGCACGAATAGCAAAAGTTTTAAATCAATCATTAACATTTGGTCATGTTTGTATATATTGCTGTGGTGTTTCTGTAATTTTTCCAGTTAATGGATATCAGTTATTATAATTTTCTAGACTGACACCAGTTCAAAGTTTATTAATCATAATTTATCATTCCTTAAAAAATGCTTTTTTATAATGTTTAGTTTTTGTTTTAGTTTTTCTATGTGATATATGAATAATTTCTTTTTGTAATTTTTTCTTACCTTTTTCTGCAACTTGACTATATGCAAATTTTTCTAAATGATGTAATAATCCAGTACCAAATAAAGTATTAACTGAAAACTTTAAACCAACATTTTTAAATGATTTGTTAATATTTTCAATAGGATTATTAATAACATTTACTACTTTATGATAAGTTCTTATTATTCTAAATATTTCTCTTGGATGGGTTACACTTTATTGGACACTAATTACGTAGACAAGTGAACAAATTTGTTAAAAGAAAGGAACTATAATTATGACCAATATTAACTCATATACCGACGAATTTAAAAAGCAAATAGTAGCTTTATATCAAAGTGGTAAGTCAGTGTCTTGTCTTGCTAAAGAATATAATGTTACAAGAGCAGCTACTTATAAATGAATTAAACAATTTACTAATTCAGGTAGTTTTAAAATTAAAAATAATCTTTCAGATTTAGAAAAACAATTAATTCAAGCAAATAAAGAATTAAAACAGTTACGAATGGAAAATGATATTTTAAAGCAAGCAGCACTAATAATAGGCAGAAAATAGAAATTATTACTAAAAATAAAGTTAAATATAAAATTCGCACAATGTGTCGTTTTTTAAAACTCTCTAAATCAACATATTATTTTAATTTAAAGAAAAAGAAAAAATTCAAAATAATATTTATGATGAAGCTGTTATTAGTGCTTTTAAAGAAAATAAAGAAGTTTATGGTACTAGAAGATTAAAAGTCATACTAGCAAACCAAGAAATTTATTTATCACGCAGAAAAATTAAAAAAATTATGAATAAGCATAATTTAATATCAAAATACACTAAATTATCATTCAAAAATCATCATAATAAAGTCAATGATAGTCAAATTACCAATCTTGTTAATAGAGACTTTAATAATAGAATTAAAAATGAAGTTATTGTCAGTGATTTAACTTATGTTCAAGTTAATGGTAAATGAAACTATATTTGCCTATTAGTAGACCTGTACAACCGCGAAATTATTGGACATAGTGTTGGAGTTAAAAAGATGCATCATTAGTACATCAAGCATTTATGCACTCAAATCGCTGTTTAAAAGATATTCAAATATTTCATAGCGATCGCGGTAATGAATTCAATAATAAAACTATTGATAAACTTTTATTAGCATTCAATATTACCCGTTCTTTAAGCAAAAAGGATGTCCTTATGACAATGCTGTTGCTGAAGCAACTTTTAAAACTTTCAAAACAGAGTTTATTAATGATAAAAATTTTACATCATTAATCCAATTAAAATTAGAATTATTTGATTACATAAATTGATATAACAACATAAGAATTCACAGCACTCTAAACTACCTAACTCCCGTTAAATATCATGAACAAATGTCTACCAAAAAATAGTCCTAAAAAGGGTTGCCATTCCATCTATATACTTTAAAACTATCTCTAATTACTTGTTGTAAAACTGGTGGAGCAAATGCTATTGCTTTTAATCATTTATTACGATTAACACCATAACCAATGTATCAACCACTATATCAACGATATCAATGGAATGGATGTATTTGAGTAACAAAAGTTTTTGCTTTAAGAATACTATCAACAACTGTAATTGGTTTATATTTAGGATTGCGATGATAAATAGTAATTGCACATTTATCTAATGACAAAGGTTGAATTTTACAACCCATAAATACTGGGGAATTTAATGGAATTAATTGTGCATGTTTAATTGCTCTTTTTTCTGCACTAGTAAATAAATCAGTTGCTTTTTCTTTTAATTTCTGAATTTTTTCAAATACTTGTTTTTCTAACTTTTCAAATTTTTCTTGTAATTTATATATACTTTCTCGTATTTTTTCAAAATATGGTGTATCTTTTCAAAATTTATTTAAACCTTTTTTTAAATAAAATCTAAGAACCTGTTTAGAATCTTTTAGAAAATAAGGTAAAATTACTATATATTTTAAAATAAGAGGTATATATGCATAAAAATTATCCAAGTCATGTTACTAAAGAACAATTTGAGAACATAAAATCAACTTTAGAAAACAGCAAAAAGAAAACAAAACCAAGAAATTTAGATTTATATGAAGTGTTTTGTGCAGTTTTATATGTATTAAAAAGTGGTTGTCAATGAAGAATGTTACCAAAAAATTTTCCAAAATGACAAACTGTATATTATTATTTCCAAATTTGAAGTAAAAACAATGATAAAGAACCTAGTGTATTGCAATTAATTTTAAAAAAAATTAGTTAAAAAGATTCGTATTAAGAATCATCGAAAAGAAAAAACGGAAATGTTTAGTAATCTGTGTAACTTACAAAAATAACTATGTTTATTTAATTCTAGTAAATATAATTAAATGACTAGAAAGAGTGAGTTACAGATGGCTAAAAAAGATAACTTTAATAATAATGATCCAATATCAAAAGCAGTAGATTTATTACTAGAAAATACTGAAGATTTAACAACAGTTTTTAAACCTGGCGGTTTATATAAAGAATTAACAAAAAGATTAGTTGAAAAAATGTTGAATTCTGAAATGCAAAATTATTTAGGATATGAAAAAAATCAACATAGTACTACTGAAAATGCTCGTAATGGTACAAGTTCAAAAAAATTAATAACTCAACAAGGTAAAATTGAAATTGATGTACCAAGAGATCGCAATAGTAATTTTACTCCTGTAATAGTTCCTAAAAGGCAAAGAAGATTTGATGGTTTTGATCAACAAGTTCTTTCTTTATATGCAAAAGGAATGACATTATCTGACATTAGAATGCAGTTGCAAGAGTTATATCATGGTGCTGATATTAGTGAAAGTGTTATTAGTCAAATTACTGATGATGTTATTGATGATGTTAAAGCATGACAAAATCGACCATTAGAAAGTATTTATCCTATTGTTTATTTTGATTGTATAGTAGTTAAAGTACGACAAGATAAACGGATTATTAACAAATCAGTTTATATAGCATTAGGAGTTGATTTAGAAGGCAAAAAAGATGTTTTAGGATTATGAATTAGTGAAAATGAAGGTTCTAAGTTTTGATTATCTAATTTCACAGAAATGAAAAATCGTGGCTTAAATGATATTCTTATTGCTTGTAGTGATAATTTAACAGGCATGTCAGAAGCAATACAATCAGTTTATCCTAAAACAGAACATCAATTATGCATTGTTCATCAAATTAGAAATAGTTTAAAATATGTTTCATACAAACATCGAAAAGGTCTAGTTGCAGATTTAAAACCAATTTATAGTGCATGTAGTGAAGAACAAGCAATGCAAGCTTTAGAATCGTTTGAAAGTAAATGAAATAAACAATATCCTCAAATTACTAAATCTTGATATAAAAATTGAGATAATTTAATGGTTTTTATTAGTTATCCAGTAGAAATCAAAAGAGTGATTTATACTACAAATGCTATTGAATCTGTTAATAGTCAATTACGAAAAATCATCAGAAATAAAAAAGTTTTTCCTAATGATATGGCAGTTTTCAAAATATTTTACTTGGCAATTGAAAATATAACAAAAAAATGAACATTGCCTATTCAAAATTGAAATACAGCAATTGCTCATTTTATGATAAAATTTGAAGACAGAATTAATCTAAATTAGTAACTTTGTAAAACAAAGATACACAGATTATTAAAAAGCCTCGAAAAAACTAGTTTTTGTATAATTGATTCGCAAAGTGTTAAAAATACAGATACTACTGAAAATAAAGGTTATGATGCTGGTAAAAAGATTTCAGGAATAAAACGTCATATTGCAGTTGATACGCAAGGTTTACCACATGCAATTTACATAACTACAGCAGAAAAAACAGATCGTAATAGTGCTATCATAATGATTAAAAATGAAAAAGAAAATCTTTCTACAGTTCAAAAAATAATAGTAGATGCTGGCTATACTGGTGAAAAATTTGCTTCTGCAATCAAAACAATCATAAATGTAAATGTTGAAGTTGTAAAACGTAATGAATTACATTCTTTTGTAGTACTACCAAAAAGATGAGTTGTAGAACGAAGCTTTGCATGATTAGAAAAATGCAGAAGATGTTATGAAAAAATTGTGAAAGAAAACTAAATACTAGTTTACAAATGGTTGTTCTGTCCTTTATTTCAATTTTATTAAAAAGATTCTAAACAGGTTCTTACATTTCCTTTTAAATAATCATAAACTTGATTAATAGTAAAATCAGTTAAAAATTCTACACCAACAGCACTAATACTAGCAATTAAATCACTTGCACCTAATCCAAGGGCTACACTTTCACTTAATCCACCAGTAAAAGGAGCAAGTGCTACTGCTATAACTTGTACACCAATCATTTCTAAAATTTCTCATCAAAAACTTTTGTTTTCTTGTTGGTTACTTGTTCTAGTATGTTTTGGTTTATTTATGTTTAAAAGTATTGCTGTACTAGTTGTACCGATTGGCATAATATTAATTTCCTTTATTTAAGAGTTATTTTAATTGGATTTGTTGTTCCTTTATAATTTAAGTCATTAACATTAGCAGTAATGGTTATATATAAGTCACCTGCTTTTTGTTTTTGATTACTTACATTAGTTTTTCCTTGTGCATCACTAAAATATTTAATAGTTGGATTTGTTAAATTAGGATTTAATGATTTAAGTTCATTAGTACTTTTTATTTGTGCATTTAATTCACTATTATTGTTATTAACATTTGCAGCAATATCAGTTGTTAAACTTGTAATTTTAGTTTTTAAATCATTTTTATCATTATTAACAATTGCACATAACATTCAGCGTGAAGTTGTTTCTTCATCTGTTATATAGGGTATTGATTCACCAGTTACTTCTCCACCAACTAAATATCTTCTTCCAACTTTACCATCATTAATATCTTGAACATATACAACTGTATTTTGTAACATATATCTTTTCATTGCTCTTGGTGTTGCTAAAACAAAAGTCATAATTTTAGTTTCATTATTATCAGTAAAAGTCATATAATCATCCATTACAATTTGACATAGTACACCTTTGATATATAAATTTGTTCCATTTAATCTTAATTGTTGTGCTATTTGGTTATCAGTAATTAAACCTTTATTATCTGCCAAGTAAACTAAACTATCATATAAATTATTAGTAATAAAAAATTGACAATTGTTACTATTTCTTAATTGAAATAAAGTATTTCAAGCAGATAGCATTGATTTTAAATATCCTATTGGTGTTTTATCAGTAATATCTAATTTAGTTGAATATTTTGCAATTACATTTGTATCATTATTTGCTAGATAATCTGCTAAATCATTAGCAACTTCATATTGCATTGTATTTAACAAATTTTGTCCATTTTCTGCATTTAAATCAACATTAGCAATTATTTCACCTGCAACTGCTTCTTGTTTAATTTCTTTTAAAATTTTAATAGTTTCAGCATAACTAACATCTAATCCTTTGCTTTTATCATTTCATTTTAGTACTTTAATTTCTGAATTTTTTGGTTTTTTAACTATAAATTCAATTTTTGTAGAATTAACCATTTCAATAGGAAAAAAACTTGCTCATGGTGAATTTGATTGTTTATAAAATTCTATAAACTCCGGTGCTTCTACTAATTTTTCGGTATTATCTAAATTTTAATTGAACGGTACTGACATTTTTTTTATTTCCTTTCTGTTATAAATTATTTTTCTTTTTATAATCCAATAAAGTACTTTTTATTGAAATTGGCTGATTTGTTATTATTGTTTGTGGTTTACCACCTGTATTAATTATTTCTTTAAATACTGGTTGTTCTTTAATAATTTTTCGGACTTCTCCCCACATGTACTTGTGGAGGGAATAATGAAACTGAATGAATTCAACAATGCTTTTCAAACTGAACAGCAATGTCTTGCATATATAGCAAATTTAAAAGAAAACAAATGTATTAGGTGTTTTAGTTTTAATTTGAATACTTCTGATTTAAAAAGAATGAGATGTTTAAAATGTAATCAAACATTTAGCATTCTCACAGGCACCATATTTTCAAGGTCACAAACATCTTTAACATCTTGATTTTATCTTATCTTTAGATGAATAAACACCAAACATGGAATTCCATCAACAGATATTGCAAAAGAATTGGGAGTGACTTTGAAAACTGCTTGAAGAATGACTCATAAAATCAGAACACGTATTGCAAAACAAAAACCTCAATTTATTGTTGAAGGTACAGTGCAAATTGATGAAATGTATCTTTCACATATGGGTTTTAAAAAACAAGGAAGATCCTTGGTGAATAAAACCTTGATTGTTGGCATTTATCAAAAAACAACCAATAATTTAATTGTGAAAGTATTGAAAAACGCAAAGAGTAAAAATCTTTTGCAGTTTGCAAAAAACCACATTTCTTCAAAATGTCTTGTATATACTGATTCTTGAAAAGGATATTGCGATTTTAAATCAGTTTTCACTAAGCATGAAACAGTTAACCATCAAGATGGCTATGTTTCAAAAATTGGTGTAAATACCAACCAAATTGAATCAGTTTGAAAACATATAAGAAGAACATTTAAAACACATATCAAAGTTGCAAAACATCATGTTCATTTATATGCTAAAGAAGCTGCATATAAATTCAACAAGATACCTAGTTTTGAAACTGTAATGCTATGTTTGATTTAAAAATGTGGGGAGAAGTCCGTAGATAGGCTTTTCTCAGCATTTATGTGATAAAATTTAAAAATAGTACATAAAGGGAGAAAAGCCTAATTTTTTTAATAGTTTCTTCAATTTTTGAATTTTCTAAATTATTAGTTTTAAATTTTAAAAAATCATAAAATTCAGTTTTAACTTGATATTTTTTAAATATAAAGATTTAGTCAAATATATACAACAAAAACTATTATTGGGCTGATCACCTGAACAAATTTATGGCAGAATTAAAAATTTTCATAAACAATGAGCTATCAGCTTTAAAACAATTTACAATTGAATTTATTCTGGATTATTTGATAAAGTTACTAGTAAAAATTTAAGAAGAAAAGGTAAAAAACGAAGATCTCAAGAAAATCGTGGTAAATTTAATGGTAAATCAATTAAAGAACGAGATAATAATGTTAATGATCGCATAACTCTTGGTCATTGAGAAGGAGATACTATAGTATCATCAAGAGGTA
Organism: Spiroplasma ixodetis; assembly: GCF_027923845.1. Lineage (GTDB taxonomy): Bacteria > Bacillota_I > Bacilli_A > Mycoplasmatales > VBWQ01 > Spiroplasma_E > Spiroplasma_E ixodetis_A. The sequence continues at coordinate 180,725 of NZ_AP026933.1, read as the reverse complement.
AAAGTAAATCATGTTTAATAACTTTAGTTGAAAGAGTATCACGATTTACTTTAGCAATGTTAGTTAAAAACAAAACTACTAAAGTTATTAATAAAAATATCATTCATTATTTATCAATTCTTCCTAAAAATATTGTTAAAACTATTACTTTTGATCGTGGTAAAGAATTTGCAAATTGACAACAACTTGAAAAAAGTTAGATGTGAAAATTTATTTTGCAAATCCATATTCACCTTGACAAAGAGGTACTAATGAAAATACTAATGGTTTAATTAGAGAAAAATTTCCTAAAAAATTTATTTTTTCAAAAACTAATAAAAATGAAGTTCATAAATTTATATTGTCTTTAAACCAAAGACCCAGAAAAATACTAAATTATCTTTCACCAATCGAATATTTGAATAGAAAAATAATTTAGTTGCACTTACCTTTACAATTTTGCATAATTCAGCTTTTTTCTTAATACTAATAATAAAATAATACTCGTTAAAAAAATACCAATAACAGCACCAGCGATTGAAATAATAAAACGTATTAAAATTTGTTGAGGAGTTAAAAAGTATCCTGACAAATAAAATAATGATAAAACAAAAGCAAATGGAATACTATATGTAAATTGATCTAATTGATGTAATTTTAACTTATATGTAATAAAGGTTATAATAAAAGTAAATATAATTAAACTTAAACTAGAAAGTACCATTATTCAAAAAGGCAATTTAAAAGTAAAATCAGTACTAGTAGTAAAAAAAAGAATAATTCCTGGAATTAATACTTGTATTATTAAATAACCAACACTTAGAAAAAACTTAGTTCTTGGAAATGTATTTTCACTATTATTTTCAAAATTAACTTCTTGGTTTTTATTTTCCATACTTATCCTCTTCTATAATATAATTCTTTACAATTTTAACATGCTTTTATCAATAATTAAATAAGATTTATATTTATTAAATAACACTTATTTTAATACAAAAATTTAAAATAAAAATAAAAATAGTTTTCCACAATTTAATGAAATTAAAAATTACCTATCGTATAAATTAATTGATTTTTTTGATTTAGTTTTTGTTTTATTTTGTAAATCTGTATTAGAATTTATTGCGTGTTTTTGTGCTTCTTCTAAATCTTGTTTTTGTACTTTTTTCTTTTCATCAAATTTTTTTGCTGCTACTTTTCCTTTTATAATAGCTACATGACTACCTTTAACAACTGCATAAGTAACACCACCAGCAACAGCAGCTCCTGCAACAATAATGCCGGCAGGTGGAGATACAAAAAAAGTTGTAACCAAAACACCACCAGCACCAATAATAGTACCTCTAAGAACCTGTTTAGAATCTTTTTAATAAAATTGAAATAAAGGACAGAACAACCATTTGTAAACTAGTATTTAGTTTTCTTTCACAATTTTTTCATAATCTTCTGCATTTTTCTAATCATGCAAAGCTTCGTTCTACAACTCATCTTTTTGGTAGTACTACAAAAGAATGTAATTCATTACGTTTTACAACTTCAACATTTGCATTTATGATTGTTTTGATTGCAGAAGCAAATTTTTCACCAGTATAGCCAGCATCTACTATTATTTTTTGAACTGTAGAAAGATTTTCTTTTTCACTTTTAATCATTATGATAGAACTATTACGATCTGTTTTTTCTGCTGTAGTTATGTAAATTGCATGTGGTAAACCTTGCGTATCAACTGCAATATGACGTTTTATTCCTGAAATCTTTTTACCAGCATCATAACCTTTATTTTCAGTAGTATCTGTATTTTTAACACTTTGCGAATCAATTATACAAAAACTAGTTTTTTCTTTTCGATGATTCTTAATACGAATCTTTTTAACTAATTTTTTTAAAATTAATTGCAATACACTAGGTTCTTTATCATTGTTTTTACTTCAAATTTGGAAATAATAATATACAGTTTGTCATTTTGGAAAATTTTTGGTAACATTCTTCATTGACAACCACTTTTTAATACATATAAAACTGCACAAAACACTTCATATAAATCTAAATTTCTTGGTTTTGTTTTCTTTTTGCTGTTTTCTAAAGTTGATTTTATGTTCTCAAATTGTTCTTTAGTAACATGACTTGGATAATTTTTATGCATATATACCTCTTATTTTAAAATATATAGTAATTTTACCTTATTTTCTAAAAGATTCTAAACAGGTTCTAACAGCACCTTCAGGAATACCTTCATAACCCCCCTTAACAAGTCCTTTAGTAGATGCAGAAATAATTTTTAATGTTTTTGCTGCTGTTGAATGTTTTGTTTTAAATTTTTTTTCAGTATTTGTATTTTTTCTTAGTCATTTCTGGATGATAATTACTATCAACTAATATAAAATTAGTTTCATCTTTTTGTCTTTCATCTAAATCTGCAATTGCCTTTTCTACTTCTAATCAAGTCATTATTTTCTTCTCCTTTTTTAAAAAAAAAAAAAAAATCATTTACTTTTGAATAAGTAATGAATTTAAAACTTAGCAAAATTGTAAAGGTAAGTGCAACTAAATTATTTTTCTATTCAAATATTCGATTGGTGAAAGATAATTTAGTATTTTTCTGGGTCTTTGGTTTAAAGACAATATAAATTTATGAACTTCATTTTTATTAGTTTTTGAAAAAATAAATTTTTTAGGAAATTTTTCTCTAATTAAACCATTAGTATTTTCATTAGTACCTCTTTGTCAAGGTGAATATGGATTTGCAAAATAAATTTTCACATCTAACTTTTTTCAAGTTGTTGTCAATTTGCAAATTCTTTACCACGATCAAAAGTAATAGTTTTAACAATATTTTTATACTATCTATATGATTAAAATTTAATAAACTATATCTATAATGACTAGGCTTACTTCAATTAACCACTTACTTTTTAATTTTTATTCTTCTTAATATTGCTATAACTACTGGAATAGCAATAATAACTAATAAAAAAGTACTACCAATAATTATAATATTTCAATTATTAATTAAAGTTGTTGTCTTTGGTTTTATTTCTGCTAAAGCAAAAGGGTTATTTTTATTTTTTTCATCATGTTTAACATTAGCATATAAATGAGTAATTAAATCGTGCTCATAAAATAATAATCAATAATGTAATTGACCTGGATTTAGTACATCAATTGCACAATCTATATTAGTAGTTTCTTGTAAATACTGATTAAATTCAATACCAGATTGACTATTAGCAAAATTAGTAAAACCAGAAAACTTAGTTGATAAAGGATTAATATTATAAATATTTAAATATTGTCTTGAAGAATTATCAACTTTATCATTTACTATTCTTTGTAATAAATAAATAGTATGATCTTCACATTGATATGTTTTTAATGGTTGATTTGAAATAGGTGTTACCTTTTCTTCTTGCGGAACAAGATTATCATCAACACGCTGATATGTTCATTTATCTTCACTAACATTAGCAGTAATAACAGCTTCTGATTTAATTTGACTAAAAGCAATCATTTGTAAATTACTATTTTTTTCATCATTAATAAAATATTGATGAATTAATGAAGATTTATCTTCTTTTTCATTAATAACTTGAATGTCTGGCATAGAACTATTAATAGTAAGTGTTTCTTGTCTTAAAACAGTACTACCATCACTATCATTTCATTTAACATTATATATAGTGGGCTTATTTTTACTATAATCTTGGTTTAAAATAGCATAGTCAAAAGTTTTATTACTATTAGTTTTAACAATTTTTTTTATTTCTCTGTTTTCATTATTAATAGAAATTTCTAATCCTAATTTTTTAAAAGAAGGATGCACATAAAAAACAAACATTTCATTACTAAAACTATCCTTAGTATTTGCAAATGGTCCAATTGGAAATATTTTAGCACGCGTTTCAAAATTAGATTTTTGAAAATTAGTAGTTGGTTGTAAATTATATGGAACTTCCATTAAAGTATTAATGTCACTTGCTTCATATATTATTGCAAAAAGTCCTGCATCAATACTTTCTTTAATTGTTTGATGATATTGTAAAATTAAATTATTACTTTTTTCATTAAAAGTATGACCAAAAACACCTGCAGTAAGAAAACCTTCTGCATTTTTAAATAACTACTATTATCATTAATAATATTTTTTAATTGACTATAACCTTGATCATTAATAATATCATTGGTTTCAATATTACTATGTGTTCAATCATTATTAATAATTTGATCATAACTATCAAAATTAACATTTAATGGTGTATTTTTAACATTATTATATAAATATTGTGAATCATTATTTCAAGATTTAATACTATTAACTAAGTTACGATTTGATGACTTAACAGTAATATGAAAGCCGCTAACTTTACTATTACTAGTTTGATGATTTTTATTATTAAAACTAATACTTAATACTGAGGTTACTAATAAACTGCTAGCACTAAGTAATAAAATTAATTTTTGTTTAAATTGTTTCATAATATTTCCTTATAAATTTAATATTTAAAAGTTATTAAATTACTATTATTTATTTTTATCTAGCAATTATGTAATTAGTATATCAATTCTTTTAAAAATATGATATATATTATTTACACGAGAAATATATATTTAAGAACCTGTTTAGAATCTTTTAGAAAATAAGGTAAAATTACTATATATTTTAAAATAAGAGGTATATATGCATAAAAATTATCCAAGTCATGTTACTAAAGAACAATTTGAGAACATAAAATCAACTTTAGAAAACAGCAAAAAGAAAACAAAACCAAGAAATTTAGATTTATATGAAGTGTTTTGTGCAGTTTTATATGTATTAAAAAGTGGTTGTCAATGAAGAATGTTACCAAAAAATTTTTCAAAATGACAAACTGTATATTATTATTTCCAAATTTGAAGTAAAAACAATGATAAAGAACCTAGTGTATTGCAATTAATTTTAAAAAAATTAGTTAAAAAGATTCGTATTAAGAATCATCGAAAAGAAAAAAACTAGTTTTTGTATAATTGATTCGCAAAGTGTTAAAAATACAGATACTACTGAAAATAAAGGTTATGATGCTGGTAAAAAGATTTCAGGAATAAAACGTCATATTGCAGTTGATACGCAAGGTTTACCACATGCAATTTACATAACTACAGCAGAAAAAACAGATCGTAATAGTGCTATCATAATGATTAAAAGTGAAAAAGAAAATCTTTCTACAGTTCAAAAAATAATAGTAGATGCTGGCTATACTGGTGAAAAATTTGCTTCTGCAATCAAAACAATCATAAATGCAAATGTTGAAGTTGTAAAACGTAATGAATTACATTCTTTTGTAGTACTACCAAAAAGATGAGTTGTAGAACGAAGCTTTGCATGATTAGAAAAATGCAGAAGATTATGAAAAAATTGTGAAAGAAAACTAAATACTAGTTTACAAATGGTTGTTCTGTCCTTTATTTCAATTTTATTAAAAAGATTCTAAACAGTTTCTAAGATCTAAAATACCTACAAGATCTATCACAAATATTAATATTATATTAAGTTTCTTTAATTGAAAATACTTATCCCTAAGTCAATTAAATATAAAATTAGCAGTTACTACTTGAAACTGCTAATTTTATTTGTTAGTATATTAATATGATTAGCAATCAAGTAATTATAGTGCTAAAAAGAGGAGTGACATTATGCAATTAAATGAAATCCCTAACTATAGTAATGATCCTAAAATTCTTGATAAATTCGCTCGTAATCTAATTGTACAAGCTAAAACAGGAAAAATGGATCCTATTATTGGACGTGATGAAGATATTCGTAAAGTAGAAGAAATACTCTCACGAAAAACTAAAAACAACCCCGTCTTAATCGGTTTACCTGGTATTGGTAAAACTGCTATTATTGAAGGTTTAGCCCAACGTATTGTTCGTGGTGATGTTCCTAGTAACTTAAAAGATAAAATTATTTATGAACTAGATATGGGAGCACTAATTGCTGGCGCTAAATTCCAAGGTGAGTTTGAAGAACGATTAAAAGCCGTTATTAACCAAATTAAAAATTCTAATGGAAAAATTATTTTATTTATTGATGAACTACATTTAATTGTTGGTGCTGGTAGAACACAAGGTTCAATGGATGCTTCTAATTTACTAAAACCAATGTTAGCGCGTGGTGAGCTACGTTGTATTGGTGCCACAACGCTTGACGAATATCGTCAATACATTGAAAAAGATGCAGCCCTTGAACGAAGATTTCGTAAGATGATTATTAAAGAACCAACAACAGAAGATACAACTGCTATCTTACGTGGTTTAAAAGAACGTTTTGAAGCTTATCATGGTGTAAAAATTCATGATAGTGCATTACGAGAAGCTGTTTATCTATCTAATAAATATATTAATGATCGTTACTTACCTGATAAAGCAATTGACTTAATTGATGAAGCTTGTGCTAGTATTAAAACTGAAATTGCTTCGGTTCCTAGTGATTTAGATGATATAAGAAGAAAAGTCTTACAATTAAAAATTGAACAAGCAGCCTTAAGCAAAGAAAAAGATGAAAACTCGCAAACAAGACTAATTGAAGTCGATAAACAATTAAAAACTAAAAAAAATACTTTACAACAATTAGAAGATAAATGAATCAAAGAAAAGTCAGCATTAGACCATATTACTAGTTTAAAAAATAAATTAGAAAATGCTAAATCAGAACTAGAATTGTATCAATTATCAGGTAATTTTACAAAAGCTGGTGAACTACAATATAGTATTATTCCCAACTTAGAAAAAGAACTTAAAGATAGTGAAAATATAAAAAAAGATAATCCTTTACTACGCGAAGATGTTACTAGTGAAGATATTGCAAAAGTTGTTGCAAAATGAACCGGCATTCCTGTTACTCGTTTATTAGCAACCGAAAAAGAAAAATTATTAAAATTACCCTTAACTTTAAATACAAGAATTAAAGGTCAAAGTAATGCCCTACAGTTGGTAAGTGATGCTTTAATTAGAGCTCGTGCTGGTATTAAAGATCCCAATCGTCCAATTGGTTCATTTATTTTCTTGGGTCCAACCGGTGTTGGAAAAACTGAAGTTGCCAGAACCTTAGCTGATATTTTATTTGATAGCGAAAAAAATATGGTTCGTATTGATATGTCAGAATTTATGGAAAAACACGCAGTTAGCAAATTACTAGGTTCACCTCCTGGCTATGTTGGTTATGAAAATGGTGGACAATTAACCGAAAAAGTAAGAAGAAATCCTTACAGTATCATTCTTTTTGATGAAATCGAAAAAGCCCATCCTGAAGTATTAAATATTTTATTACAAATTCTTGATGAAGGTAGAATTACAGACAGTCACGGTCTCTTAATTGACTTTAAAAACACAATAATTATTATGACTTCAAATCTTGGTTCACAAGAACTATTAAGTGGTAAAGATAACAGTAAAGAACAAGCATTAAATATCTTAAAAAAATCATTTCGACCAGAATTTATTAATCGAATTGATGAAATTATTATCTTCAATCCATTAAGTAAAAAAGTAATAACAGAAATTATTATTAAAGAATTAGATACTTTATTATTACGATTAAGACAAGAAAAAAATTTACAATTATCTTATGAATCAGAAGTAGTTAATAAAATACTAAAAGATGCTTATGATGAAGAATATGGCGCACGACCGATTAAACGCTATATTCAACACTATATTGAAACTATTATCGCACAAGCTATTATTAAAGAAGAACTAATACCCCACAAACGAATGGTAATTACTATCAATAAAGATAATATGTTTATTCTCAGTAAAAAAATAAAATTCAATTAAGTCTTGATATTATTACACTCTCAGTTATAATTATATAAGTATTGGCATTCAATGTTAATGAATGCTAAAAAAGGTGGTGAACAATGTTAAGTAACAGACAATCACAAATTTTAAAAATCATTGTTGAAAAATATATTAAAACAGGATTACCAATTGGTAGCAAAACTATTTTAGAAAATAATAACAATATTAATTTTTCTAGTGCTACTATTCGTAATGAATGTGTTGAATTAGAAACATTAGGATTATTAGAAAAAGCACATAGTTCTAGTGGTCGTATTCCTTCAACAAAAGGTTATCGCTATTATGTTGATAATTTAATGAATATGGGTGAACACCAAGAACTAGAAATCTTGAAGAAAAAAATAGCAGAAGTATTTAATAACCGTAACTTAGTAATTACCGAAGTATTAAATAAAACTAGTAGTATTTTAAGTGAAATGACTAATTTGATTAGTATTGTTACTGGTCCTAATCTTAATGAAGATACTTTAAAGAAAATTGAATTAATACCGATTAGTAATGATAATGCTTTAACAATTTGTATTACTAGTAATGGTTATGTTCAAAACAAAATGTTTAATATTCAAGAAACATCATTAACCGATTTATCAATTGCTATTGATATTTTTAACACCAGATTAATTGGTACTAAAATTAGTCAAATTAGTGAGAAAGTAAATTTATTAAAACCAATTCTTGAACAACAAGTACAAAAATCAGAATGTATTATTCAAGGATTTGTTAACACTTTAATTAATTTCTCACGACCACTATCAACAACACATGGTGTTCAATATATGTTAGAAAATCCTGAATTTAATGATATTAATAAGGTTAAAACAATTATTAAATTCATTGAATCACAATCACCATGAATGTATTTTGATGAATTAAATAATAATCAACTACAAATTAAAATTGGTGAAGAACTGGGCAATGAAAATAACGATATGGCAATGATTACTACTACTTTTAAAATTCATGATGGTGAACAAGGACAAATTGCAATTGTTGGACCAAAACGTTTAGAATATGAAAAACTAACCGAAATTCTAAATTGGATTAATCAAACATTGATTAAAAACTTTAAATAGAAATGAGATGATAAAATGACAAAAGCTAAAAAAGATAACATTGATAACGTATCAGCAACAGAAACTAAAGATACAACTATTTCAACTCCTGTTACTGAAACACCAGTAAGTGTCGAAGAAGAAAAAATATCATTAAATAAAGAAATCGAATTAGAAACAAAAATTAAAGAATTAACAACAGAACTTAATAAAATTAATTCACAGCAAAAGCAATTAATGCTAGCTACTAGATTAAATACCATTAAAGAATTAGAAATTCAAAATAAAGAACACATTAAATATGCTAACCAAAAAATTATTAAAGATTTAGTTCATACTTTATTAAATTTCCAACGAGCACTAAACTTTAAAACTGATAATGCAGCAGTTCAAAATTTCCTAGTTGGTTTTAAATTTATCTATGAAGAATTAATTAAAGCACTTGGTAAAGAAGGTTTAAAAGAAATTACTGCTAAAGTTGGAGATCAATTTAATTCTCACCAACATGAGGCAGTAGAAATTATTAATGATAATACAAACAATGCTTATCAAAATGTAAAAAATAATACTATTGTTGAAGTTATAGCTAATGGTTATGAATTGCATAATCGTGTCATTAGCACTACTAAAGTTAAAGTTTTTCAAACTAAAGAAGAAAAAACAGAAACAAAAAAAAATTAAGGAGTGAAAATATTATGTCTACAAATAAAACAACAAATAAAGAAATCATTTTAGGAATCGATCTAGGAACAACTAATTCATGTGTTGCCGTAATGGAAGGTGATAAGCCAAAAGTTATTGAAAATGCCGAAGGTGGAAGAACAACACCATCAGTTGTTGCTTACAAAGATGGTCAAATTATGGTTGGTGAAGTTGCTAAACGTCAAGCTATTACTGATCCAGATAATACTGTTAGTTCAATTAAAAGAATTATGGGAACTAAAGAAACAGTTAAAGCCGCTACTAAAACACGTAAACCAGAAGAAGTGTCTGCAGAAATTTTACGCACTATTAAAACCTTTGCTGAATCAAAACTAGGTAAAAAAATATCAAAAGCAGTTATTACTGTTCCTGCTTACTTTAACAATGAACAACGTGAAGCTACTAAAAATGCAGGAATTATTGCGGGATTAAAAGTAGAAAGAATTATTAACGAACCAACTGCTGCTGCCATTGCTTATGGTTTAGATAAACAAGATAAAGATCACAAAATTTTAGTATTTGACTTAGGTGGTGGAACATTTGACGTTTCAGTTCTAGAATTAGCGGGTGGAACATTTGAAGTATTATCAACTAGTGGTGATAACAAACTTGGTGGTGATGACTTTGATGACTTAATTGTTCAACATTTAGTTAGTGAATTCAAAAAAAGTAATGGTGTTGACTTATCAAAAGATAAAATGGCAATGCAACGTTTAAAAGATGCTGCTGAAAAAGCGAAAAAAGACTTATCAGGAGTAGTACAAGCTGATATTTCATTACCGTTTATTTCAATGAATGCCTCAGGTCCATTACATTTAAATGAAAAATTAACACGTGCCAAATTTAATGAACTAACAAAATCACTAGTTGAAAGAACTATTGCTCCTGTTCGTGATGCCTTAAAAGAAGCTAAATTAAGCAAAAATGAAATTGATGAAGTTATTTTAGTTGGTGGTTCAACAAGAATCCCAGCTGTGCAAGAAGTTATTAAAAACGAAATTGGTAAAGAACCACATCGTGGTGTTAACCCTGATGAAGTAGTAGCTTTAGGTGCTGCTATTCAAGGAGGAGTATTATCGGGTGATGTTACTGACGTTTTACTATTAGATGTAACTCCTTTATCATTAGGTATTGAAACTTTAGGAGGAGTAATGACACCATTAATTTCTCGTAATACTACTGTTCCTACTAAAAAGTCACAAGTATTTTCAACTGCTGAAGACAATCAACCCGCTGTTGATATTAGTGTTTTACAAGGAGAACGTCCACTAGCTAAAGATAATCATTCACTAGGTCGTTTCCAATTAAGTGGCATCGAACCAGCACCAAGAGGTGTTCCACAAATTGAAGTTACTTTTGATATAGATGTTAATGGTATTGTATCTGTTAGTGCTAAAGATCTAAAAACTAATAAAGAACAAAAAATTACTATCAGCAATAGTGGTACTTTAAGTAAAGACGAAATTGAAAAAATGGTACAAGATGCTGAAAAGAATCGTGAAAATGATGAAAAACATAAAGAAGAAATTGAATTATCTAATCAAGCACAAGCCTATATTTATGATATTGATAAAATGACTGCTGAAGTTACTAAATCAGCAAAAGAAGGTGAAGCAGAAAATCCACAAATTGCTGAAATGAAAAAACTACGTGATGACTTACAAAAATCACTAGATGAAAAAAAATATGATGATTTAAAAGAAAAACTAGAACAATTAAAACAAGCGTTTGCTGCTGCACAACAATTTATGAACCAACAAAAACAAGAACCAACAGATCATATTAAAAAAGATGATAATAAAAGTGATGATGTTATTGATGTTGACGCAACAACTAAATAAAATAATTAGAGGTGGACAAAATGGCAAGTAAAAAACGTGATTATTATGAAATTCTAGGAGTTTCACGTAATGCTACTCCAGATGAAATTAAGAAAGCGTTTCGTACGCTTGCAAAAAAATATCATCCTGATTCACCAAGTGGTGGTGATGAAGCTCGATTTAAAGAAATAAGTGAAGCTTATCAAGTTTTATCTGATACTAATGAAAGAGCAAAATATGATCAATTTGGTCATGATATGCCTGGAGTTGGCAGTTCTTCTGGTTTCGGTGGTTTTGGTAGTTTCGGTGACTTTAGTTCAGCATTTGGTGACTTATTTGGTGACTTATTTGGTGGTAATAAAAGACAACAACAAGGCTATAATGGTAAAACACCAGGTGATAATATCCTAACAAAAGTTGAAATTAGTTATCGTGATGTATTCTTTGGCAAAAAAATGACCATTAGTATTAACATTGATGTTGCTTGTAAGGATTGTAAAGAAACTGGTGCTAGAACTCCTAATGATATTAGTACATGTGATAAATGTAAAGGTAAAGGAGTTCTTGAATATGTTCAACAATCACCATTAGGTATGTTTAGACATCAAGGTGTTTGCAACCAATGTCAAGGACTTGGTAAAATTATTCGTCAAAAATGTTTAAAATGCAAAGGACATCGCTATTATATTGAAAATCAAAAATTAGAATTTGATATTCCTCGCAGTATTTTTGATGGTCAACAAATTAGAATTAAAGGTAAAGGTAAAATTGGTCATAATGGTGGCACTCAAGGCGATTTATTTGTTGGTATTAATATTAAGCGACACGCTTTCTTAGATCGTCAAGGTAGTGATATGTATATTAAATTACCAGTATCTTACTTAGATATTATTTTGGGAAATATTATTATGATTCCTACCTTTGAAGGAATAATTAAACATAAATTACCATTAGGACTACAATACGGTGACAAAATTACTTTAAAAAATCAAGGATTCTATTACCCTAATAGTAGTAAACGTGGTGATTTACATGTTATTCTTGATATACAAATGCCTAATAAAATTACTAAAACAGAGCAAGAAAAATTATGAAATATTAATAACGAAACTAAATTTGATCCAAATGAAGATTTTGTTAATAGTGCAATAAAAAGAATTTAATAAATTAATATGCAAAATTGTAAAGGTAAGTGCAACTAAATTACGGACTTCTCCCCACATGTACTTGTGGAGGGAATAATGAAACTGAATGAATTCAACAATGCTTTTCAAACTGAACAGCAATGTCTTGCATATATAGCAAATTTGAAAGAAAACAAATGTATTAGGTGTTTTAGTTTTAATTTGAATACTTCTGATTTAAAAAGAATGAGATGTTTAAAATGTAATCAAACATTTAGCATTCTCACAGGCACCATATTTTCAAGGTCACAAACATCTTTAACATCTTGGTTTTATCTTATCTTTAGATGAATAAACACCAAACATGGAATTCCATCAACAGATATTGCAAAAGAATTGGGAGTGACTTTGAAAACTGCTTGAAGAATGACTCATAAAATCAGAACACGTATTGCAAAACAAAAACCTCAATTTATTGTTGAAGGTACAGTGCAAATTGATGAAATGTATCTTTCACATATGGGTTTTAAAAAACAAGGAAGATCCTTGGTGAATAAAACCTTGATTGTTGGCATTTATCAAAAAACAACCAATAATTTAATTGTGAAAGTATTGAAAAACGCAAAGAGTAAAAATCTTTTGCAGTTTGCAAAAAACCACATTTCTTCAAAATGTCTTGTATATACTGATTCTTGAAAAGGATATTGCGATTTTAAATCAGTTTTCACTAAGCATGAAACAGTTAACCATCAAGATGGCTATGTTTCAAAAATTGGTGTAAATACCAACCAAATTGAATCAGTTTGAAAACATATAAGAAGAACATTTAAAACACATATCAAAGTTGCAAAACATCATGTTCATTTATATGCTAAAGAAGCTGCATATAAATTCAACAAGATACCTAGTTTTGAAACTGTAATGCTATGTTTGATTTAAAAATGTGGGGAGAAGTCCGTAGATAGGCTTTTCTCAGCATTTATGTGATAAGATTTAAAAATAGTACATAAAGGGAGAAAAGCCCCTAAATTATTTTTCTATTCAAATATTCGATTGGTGAAAGATAATTTAGTATTTTTCTGGGTCTTTGGTTTAAAGACAATATAAATTTATGAACTTCATTTTTATTAGTTTTTGAAAAAATAAATTTTTTAGGAAATTTTTCTCTAATTAAACCATTAGTATTTTCATTAGTACCTCTTTGTCAAGGTGAATATGGATTTGCAAAATAAATTTTCACATCTAACTTTTTTTTCAAGTTGTTGTCAATTTGCAAATTCTTTACCACGATCAAAAGTAATAGTTTTAACAATATTTTTAGGAAAAATTGATAAATAATGAATGATATTTTTATTAATAACTTTAGTAGTTTTGTTTTTAACTAACATTGCTAAAGTAAATCGTGATACTCTTTCAACTAAAGTTATTAAACATGATTTACTTTTACCTCTTGATGATACTATAGTATCTCCTTCTCAATGACCAAGAGTTATGCGATCATTAACATTATTATCTCGTTCTTTAATTGATTTACCATTAAATTTACCACGATTTTCTTGAGATCTTCGTTTTTTACCTTTTCTTCTTAAATTTTTACTAGTAACTTTATCAAATAATCCAGAATAAATTCAATTGTAAATTGTTTTAAAGCTGATAGCTCATTGTTTATGAAAATTTTTAATTCTGCCATAAATTTGTTCAGGTGATCAGCCCAATAATAGTTTTTGTTGTATATATTTGACTAAATCTTTATATTTAAACTTATGAAAAATAATATGTGATTTTTTTCTATTTACAGCTTTATTTTGTGCAATTAATGAAAAATAATGATCATTATCTTTATTTCTATTAACTTCTCGAATAATAGTACTAATACTTCGATTAAGATTTTTAGCTATTTCATTAATTTTAACTTTAAATTTCAATTGATTCTCAATATAAATTCTTTCATCTATCCCAATATGTTTATAACTCATATAAAAACTCCTTACTTTTTCTAAACTAAATTTAGCATTATGAAATTTTTATATGAGAATTTTTTGCAATTTTATTTACTTGCACTTACAAGTATAATTCAGCATTATTATTAATATAATTATTTTGTTTATTATTTTGTATTAAATTAACATTATCATTATCTGGGTCAAGTTCATCTTCACTTAATAATAATAAATTCATTAAAAATATCTATAAGCATAAGTTTCTGCACTACCTTTTGCTTTTGCTACATCTTTATTTTTAGCACAAGCAAGTATATCAAAATATTTAATTTCTTTTTCATTATCTAAATCAATTTCTTTATTATTATCTAAATCAATAATTGTATATCTTTTAAAATATGTTATTTCTACTTCTTTAGTCTCTAAATAATTTATTTTTCTATCAGTTGTTAATATATCTTCATGTGTAATAACAATATTTAATTCTTTACATAATAATTTAACTTTATTAAAAATATCACTTAATAATCAATATTTATAATTACCATGAGTATTAAATCCATTTTTAGGTGTACTACCAATTTCTAATTGTAATTTAAGTATTTTTTTACGAACTTCTCCCCACATGTACTTGTGGAGGAAACAATGAAATTGAATGAGTTCAATAATACTTTTCAAACTGAAAAACAATGTCTTGCATATATAGCAAGTTTGAAACAAATCAAATGTAGTAGGTGTTCTAGTTTTAATTTGAATACTTCTAATTTAAGAAGAATGAGATGTTTGAAATGTCATCAAACATTCAGTATTCTCACGGGCACTATATTTTCAAAGTCACAAACACCTTTAATATCTTGGTTTTATCTCATTTTTAGATGAATAAACACCAAACATGGAATTCCATCAACTGATGTTGCAAAAGAATTGGGAGTGACCTTGAAAACAGCTTGAAGAATGGGTCATAAAATCCGAAGTGCCATTGCTAAACAAAAACCTCAATTCATTGTTGAAGGCATAGTGCAAATGGATGAAATGTATCTTTCACATATGGGGTTTAAAAAACAAGGAAGATCCTTGTTGAATAAAACCTTGATTGTTGGTATTTATGAAAAAACAACCAACAATCTGATTGTGAAAGTATTGAAAAACGCAAACAGTAAAAATCTTTTGCAGTTTGCAATAAACCACATTTCTTCAAAGTGTGTTGTACATACTGATTTTTGAAAAGGATATCGCGATTTGAAATCGGTTTTCACTAAGCATGAAACAGTTAACCATCAAGATGGCTATGTTTCAAAAACTGGTGTAAATACCAACCAAATTGAGTCAGTATGAAAACATATACGAAGAACATTTAAAACACATATCAAAGTTGCAAAACATCATATTCATTTATATGCAAAAGAAGCTGCATATAAATTCAATAACATACCTAGTTTTGAAACTGTAATGCTATGTTTTATTTAAAAATGTGGGGAGAAGTTCGTAGATAGGCTTTTCTCAGCATTTATGTGATAAGATTTAAAAATAGTACATAAAGGGAGAAAAGCCTTTTTTTATATAAATTATTCATTATAATCACTCTTTCTATTTATTTATTGCTTTTTTAATTAAACTTCTTATAAAACCATTAATTTTCATATTTCTTTCTTCACAAATTTCTTTTAATTTTTCATAATCTTTTTTAGTAAATCTTAAATGAACAATAATTTGTTTTATCATTAAATCTTCTGGTTTCTTTTTAGGTGCTGCTACCATATTTATTCACTACTTTCTCTTTAACCTTTAATAATTCTTTTATAATCAATAATTACTTGTTCTAATTGATTTACATTTTTATAATTAAAATAATCACAATTAATTTTTAAATCACCATCAGCATCAATATTAATTTCTAAATCTTCATATTTACTATTAAATTCTTCTTGTAATTCTTCAAATTTTTCTATTAATTTTATTGCATTTTGTAATTCTAATTGATTCATTATATTTACACTCCTTTAAAATTTTCTAATTGTAATTCATTAATATAATATTCATATAAGTAATCTCAATTATTAGATGTTAAATACATATCTTCTTCAATCATGTCATTTATACATTTATTACAATAATATGTATTTTCTAATTCAGAAAATCATATATATTTTTCATTATGAATATTACATTTCATTTTTTTCACCAATTAATTTATAAAAACATTTATTACAAGTTCTATTTGCAAATGATGAATTTTTATGACAAATATCACATGAACCTTTAATTCTATATTCTCTACATTCCATAATTATTAATCCCTTTCTATAATTTTTAATATTTCATCTATTTCAATATATTTTTGATTTTTAAGTAATTTTTCATTACATAAATTTTTAATTAATTCTATTTTTTCAACATTAAGTAACATAATTTATTCCTTTTTAATAATTTAAATAAAATATTTTTTCATTATGAGTTGATATATCTTTCATTGGTGTAACAATATAATTTATTGCTAAATCATTATCGTTATATGGATTATTTATTTTAAAACTTTTTCTGTTTTCTTCTCATGTAATGTTGTACTTAAAACATTCTTGATTTTTATCATTTTTAAAAATATAATAACTATTATATTGTTCATAAAATTCACAAGATATTAATTCATTTTCATTTGTAGTAATATCTGAAATATTTTTAATATATTTTAAAATATCACTACCTTTAATACTTTCAATATCTTTTGTAATTGATTTTTTACCTAATTTATAATTAAAATCTTCAATTATTTTTAATGTTATTTTTTTATTATTTTGATTAATAGTAGTATCTTTAATTGGAAATCATGTTTCATATTCACCAATTTCTAATAACATACCTTTAGTTGTTTCTTTAATTTTATTTTTAATATCTAAATTAACATTAATCATTACGTATCCTTTCTATGTATAAGCCTTATCACCTACAGTGATAAGGCTTATATACTACTAACTACTTATATACGTAAGGCTTTGCTACTTACAGTAGCAAAGCCTTGGAGGGTAGGGGTTCTAGGGGAAGGGAACCAAAAAATATCAAGTTTTAAAAGAGCATGACAAAAATTACTATTGGAATATTCCAGCACAATAGCCTAAATAATTTTTTTTATTTAGTTATGTAATAATTAATTACTTTAATTAAAGTGCTGGTTTAATAAAATAATTAATTATGGCTTTTCTCCCTTTATGTACTATTTTTAAATCTTATCACATAAATGCTGAGAAAAGCCTATCTACGAACTTCTCCCCACATTTTTAAATAAAACATAGCATTACAGTTTCAAAACTAGGTATGTTATTGAATTTATATGCAGCTTCTTTTGCATATAAATGAATATGATGTTTTGCAACTTTGATATGTGTTTTAAATGTTCTTCGTATATGTTTTCATACTGACTCAATTTGGTTGGTATTTACACCAGTTTTTGAAACATAGCCATCTTGATGGTTAACTGTTTCATGCTTAGTGAAAACCGATTTCAAATCGCGATATCCTTTTCAAAAATCAGTATGTACAACACACTTTGAAGAAATGTGGTTTATTGCAAACTGCAAAAGATTTTTACTGTTTGCGTTTTTCAATACTTTCACAATCAGATTGTTGGTTGTTTTTTCATAAATACCAACAATCAAGTTTTTATTCAACAAGGATCTTCCTTGTTTTTTAAACCCCATATGTGAAAGATACATTTCATCCATTTGCACTATGCCTTCAACAATGAATTGAGGTTTTTGTTTAGCAATGGCACTTCGGATTTTATGACCCATTCTTCAAGCTGTTTTCAAGGTCACTCCCAATTCTTTTGCAACATCAGTTGATGGAATTCCATGTTTGGTGTTTATTCATCTAAAAATGAGATAAAACCAAGATATTAAAGGTGTTTGTGACTTTGAAAATATAGTGCCCGTGAGAATACTGAATGTTTGATGACATTTCAAACATCTCATTCTTCTTAAATTAGAAGTATTCAAATTAAAACTAGAACACCTACTACATTTGATTTGTTTCAAACTTGCTATATATGCAAGACATTGTTTTTCAGTTTGAAAAGTATTATTGAACTCATTCAATTTCATTGTTTCCTCCACAAGTACATGTGGGGAGAAGTTCGTTAATTATAATTGTTTAACAATTAAAAAATGAGAGTATTATCTCTCATTTAAGTTCTTATTAAATCTAACCATTAACTTGATACGCCCTTATTGTTGAAGGTACAGTGCAAATTGATGAAATGTATCTTTCACATATGGGTTTTAAAAAACAAGGAAGATCCTTGGTGAATAAAACCTTGATTGTTGGAATTTATCAAAAAACAACCAATAATTTAATTGTGAAAGTATTGAAAAACGCAAACAGTAAAAATCTTTTGCAGTTTGCAATAAACCACATTTCTTCAAAATGTCTTGTATATACTGATTCTTGAAAAGGATATTGCGATTTTAAATCAGTTTTCACTAAGCATGAAACAGTTAACCATCAAGATGGCTATGTTTCAAAAATTGGTGTAAATACCAACCAGATTGAATCAGTTTGAAAACATATAAGAAGAACATTTAAAACACATATCAAAGTTGCAAAACATCATGTTCATTTATATACTAAAGAAGCTGCATATAAATTCAACAAGATACCTAGTTTTGAAACTGTAATGCTATGTTTGATTTAAAAATGTGGAGAGAAGTCCGTAGATAGGCTTTTCTCAGCATTTATGTGATAAAATTTAAAAATAGTACATAAAGGGAGAAAAGCCTAAATTTATTCAAATATTAGTACGTATGGATAAAGATGTATTAAATAGTAAAACATTTAATATTAATGATGAACAAGAAATTAATAATTTAACAGTTAAATTAAAATTATTTAATCCCGAAAATAACCAATTAATAGGAGAGAACAATGGAAAACAACAACAAACCACAAACGAAGTTTCCACAGAAACAGAAGCAAACTAAACTTAATCAAGCAGAAGTAGAAAATGATTATTTAATTGATAATATTCCTTATGACTTTACTAATATGATGCGTACTACTAGTGACCCAGATATTAATAGAGCATACGATGAATTTAAAAAAAGAACAATTTATATTTATCAAATTGAACGTTTATTTAAAAATAATGAAAATAATAGTTTAAGATTTTCAGCAAATACTATTAAAATTGGTTTTATTGATATTGAAAAAGTATTAAAAACTATTGCAGCTGAAACATCAGACTTTACTATGCAATTAAATCAAAGAGCAAGTACTAATATTAATGATAATACTATTGAATATAGTATGACTGATATTAAAAATTTAATTTTTCAAGAAATAAATTTATTAAATCAATTTAAATTATATGCAGTTAGTATAAATGAACCATTAACTGAAAATAATATTGATAATTTATATATCATTAATAATTATTCACAACCATATCAAAATCCAAAAACAAGAAGTACTAAAAGTATAACTATCATTAAAATCAAAGATTTTAAAACAAGAGATGGTTATCCAATCATTATTAAATTACAAAAACCATTAGATAAAGATACAAAAGTTACTGGTTTAAAAATTAAAGCCCCTAGAAGCATGATTTTTGGCAATATAAAGGTACTTGGTGAAGTTGACAATATGGAAGTATACCCAAAGTTATTTGTCAAGGATAAGATAGCATTTCCGTTGTTATCAATGCCTATTGAAACTCAACCAAAAGTTAGAATATTACAACAATGATTTAGTGAACAAATATTACCTTGAAATTTAGCAAAACAATTTATTGGACAAGAAAAATCAGTTTTAGATTTAATTGCTATTGGTGGTGGAACTGAAACAAGAAAAGAAATTATTAATAATGCAAAAATAACATATGCTAAAATTGGTAAATATGATGGACCATCCCCAATACCGAAAAAATTAGCTGATTTTGAAATGAAAAAGAATGAACAATATATATTATATAGTCATAGAGAACCAACCCCACCATATCCTAGTAAATATATTGCTATTGAGTTATCACAGAACTTTAATTCAATTGAAATTGAAGTAAATGATAAACCACCAATTGATAGTTTACAAAAAGTATTATTAGATATGTTAACTTACACTTATACATATAATAGAAATTTTGATGGTGCATCTTTAAATCCAAATCAACCAAATGAGTTAGATAAATTACGTGCTAAATTTGAAGGACAAAAATCTGATGAAGTAATTAGTAATTTATTTAAACAATGAGAACTTGATTATCCAAATTACATAAAATTACCACAAATACAAATTTTTAAACAAATAATAATTATGTTATCAAAATATATCTATTCTAATATGTCAATTAATAAAGGTTTAAATGATGATTATAAATTTGGAATGGCAACCCTTTTTAGGACTATTTTTTGGTAGACATTTGTTCATGATATTTAACGGGAGTTAGGTAGTTTAGAGTGCTGTGAATTCTTATGTTGTTATATCAATTTATGTAATCAAATAATTCTAATTTTAATTGGATTAATGATGTAAAATTTTTATCATTAATAAACTCTGTTTTGAAAGTTTTAAAAGTTGCTTCAGCAACAGCATTGTCATAAGGACATCCTTTTTTGCTTAAAGAACGGGTAATATTGAATGCTAATAAAAGTTTATCAATAGTTTTATTATTGAATTCATTACCGCGATCGCTATGAAATATTTGAATATCTTTTAAACAGCGATTTGAGTGCATAAATGCTTGATGTACTAATGATGCATCTTTTTAACTCCAACACTATGTCCAATAATTTCGCGGTTGTACAGGTCTACTAATAGGCAAATATAGTTTCATTTACCATTAACTTGAACATAAGTTAAATCACTGACAATAACTTCATTTTTAATTCTATTATTAAAGTCTCTATTAACAAGATTGGTAATTTGACTATCATTGACTTTATTATGATGATTTTTGAATGATAATTTAGTGTATTTTGATATTAAATTATGCTTATTCATAATTTTTTTAATTTTTCTGCGTGATAAATAAATTTCTTGGTTTGCTAGTATGACTTTTAATCTTCTAGTACCATAAACTTCTTTATTTTCTTTAAAAGCACTAATAACAGCTTCATCATAAATATTATTTTGAATTTTTTCTTTTTCTTTAAATTAAAATAATATGTTGATTTAGAGAGTTTTAAAAAACGACACATTGTGCGAATTTTATATTTAACTTTATTTTTAGTAATAATTTCTATTTTCTGCCTATTATTAGTGCTGCTTGCTTTAAAATATCATTTTCCATTCGTAACTGTTTTAATTCTTTATTTGCTTGAATTAATTGTTTTTCTAAATCTGAAAGATTATTTTTAATTTTAAAACTACCTGAATTAGTAAATTGTTTAATTCATTTATAAGTAGCTGCTCTTGTAACATTATATTCTTTAGCAAGACAAGACACTGACTTACCACTTTGATATAAAGCTACTATTTGCTTTTTAAATTCGTCGGTATATGAGTTAATATTGGTCATAATTATAGTTCCTTTCTTTTAACAAATTTGTTCACTTGTCTACGTAATTAGTGTCCAATAAAGTGTAACCCATCCAATAAAAGAGCAGCATGTCAAATAAGAGTATCAAAAACAGAAATTGGTGCTGAAAAAACTGCAAAATTAATTGAAAAATATGGTAATTTATTTTTTGAAAATTTTGACCAAGCAAATTTAATAGTTTGTGGTGATAGTGCAAAATGAATTAGAAAAACTGCTACAATTTTAAATGCTAAATTTATTTTAGATAAATTCCATGCTTTTCATGTTTTATTTCTTGGTATAATGGATGGAAGAAGAAAAAATCAAATTGCTAAATTACACTATCAAAATGCAATAAATTTATTTGAAAAAGGTCAATATTATGAATTAATTGATTTTTTGCAATCATTAACTTTGCAATATAAAAAATTAAAAGTTGGTTATTTTATTACGAACTTCTCCCCACATGTACTTGTGGAGGAAACAATGAAATTGAATGAGTTCAATAATACTTTTCAAACTGAAAAACAATGTCTTGCATATATAGCAAGTTTGAAACAAATCAAATGTAGTAGGTGTTCTAGTTTTAATTTGAATACTTCTAATTTAAGAAGAATGAAATGTTTGAAATGTCATCAAACATTCAGTATTCTCACGGGCACTATATTTTCAAAGTCACAAACACCTTTAATATCTTGGTTTTATCTCATTTTTAGATGAATAAACACCAAACATGGAATTCCATCAACTGATGTTGCAAAAGAATTGGGAGTGACCTTGAAAACAGCTTGAAGAATGGGTCATAAAATCCGAAGTGCCATTGCTAAACAAAAACCTCAATTCATTGTTGAAGGCATAGTGCAAATGGATGAAATGTATCTTTCACATATGGGGTTTAAAAACAAGGAAGATCCTTGTTGAATAAAACCTTGATTGTTGGTATTTATGAAAAAACAACCAACAATCTGATTGTGAAAGTATTGAAAAACGCAAACAGTAAAAATCTTTTGCAGTTTGCAATAAACCACATTTCTTCAAAGTGTGTTGTACATACTGATTTTTGAAAAGGATATCGCGATTTGAAATCGGTTTTCACTAAGCATGAAACAGTTAACCATCAAGATGGCTATGTTTCAAAAACTGGTGTAAATACCAACCAAATTGAGTCAGTATGAAAACATATACGAAGAACATTTAAAACACATATCAAAGTTGCAAAACATCATATTCATTTATATGCAAAAGAAGCTGCATATAAATTCAATAACATACCTAGTTTTGAAACTGTAATGCTATGTTTTATTTAAAAATGTGGGGAGAAGTTCGTAGATAGGCTTTTCTCAGCATTTATGTGATAAGATTTAAAAATAGTACATAAAGGGAGAAAAGCCTTTTATTAATGCAAAAGATGGTGTATTAAACCAAGCACTAGTTGAAAATATTGGTTGCTTTACTGAAACTAATATTAAACAAATTTTAAAAAAAATGATTGGTGATAGAACCTATAACATTGATATGTATACAAAAATGGTTAATTTTAAATGCTATCAAATAAATACTGCCATCCAGTTATTATAAATTAAAATTAAAGATTTTAAAAAACCAAAAATAAAATAAAACTTATTAAAGATGCTTTAATAAGAATTTTTGAGTTATAAAAGTAAGTACTATTGTTGACTAATATTTAGTAAGTGTTAAAATTAACATACAATTGCATATTGAAGTCTAAATTATTCTCGTCTAATCTTATAATTTAAAGACAAATTTGAATATTATTGACAACATCGGTATGCTCCCTAATATTTTAATTTACTATTGATCAGTTTACATTAGTTTTAATTTATATTGATTTGTTGAAGATTTTTTTTGTGAATTTAGTGAATTTGCTTCTTTTTTTATTGAAGAAAAATCTTGAATCTTATTTACTTTTTTATTAATTTTATATCCTTGTTTCAATATTTGATATTCTGGTCTAGATTTTACATAACTACTGCCTTTATCAACAATATATTTACCACCTTTAGCAATTACAATACCACCAGCAGTTGCTTTTAATGTATTCATTAATGATGCTTCTGGATTTAATACACCAGCACCAGCACCACAAATTAATGATGTTCCAACTTTAGTTTTATTTTTATCTTTATTTTTTACAGCTTTTTTAATTTGATAACCTGCTATTCCTCCGGCTGCAGCACCAATCGCAATGTTGGTAACAGGCACTGGATTTGTTCATGAAAAACCGTCAATTGCTCCTAATCCAGCACTAAACAATGGTAAATAATCAATTGTTTCATTAATGATATTTTTATCTTTAGCCACCTCTTTTAATCTTCCTTTCTAAAAATAAAAAAACTCATTTACTTTTTAACAAGTAATGAGTTAAAAACTTATATTAAGTTTAGAAAAATAATATCATAATTTTAATAATAATTATAAAAAAATATTAATTACATAAGGCTTTTCTCCCTTTATGTACTATTTTTAAATCTTATCACATAAATGCTGAGAAAAGCCTATCTACGAACTTCTCCCCACATTTTTAAATAAAACATAGCATTACAGTTTCAAAACTAGGTATGTTATTGAATTTATATGCAGCTTCTTTTGCATATAAATGAATATGATGTTTTGCAACTTTGATATGTGTTTTAAATGTTCTTCGTATATGTTTTCATACTGACTCAATTTGGTTGGTATTTACACCAGTTTTTGAAACATAGCCATCTTGATGGTTAACTGTTTCATGCTTAGTGAAAACCGATTTCAAATCGCGATATCCTTTTCAAAAATCAGTATGTACAACACACTTTGAAGAAATGTGGTTTATTGCAAACTGCAAAAGATTTTTACTGTTTGCGTTTTTCAATACTTTCACAATCAGATTGTTGGTTGTTTTTTCATAAATACCAACAATCAAGGTTTTATTCAACAAGGATCTTCCTTGTTTTTTAAACCCCATATGTGAAAGATACATTTCATCCATTTGCACTATGCCTTCAACAATGAATTGAGGTTTTTGTTTAGCAATGGCACTTCGGATTTTATGACCCATTCTTCAAGCTGTTTTCAAGGTCACTCCCAATTCTTTTGCAACATCAGTTGATGGAATTCCATGTTTGGTGTTTATTCATCTAAAAATGAGATAAAACCAAGATATTAAAGGTGTTTGTGACTTTGAAAATATAGTGCCCGTGAGAATACTGAATGTTTGATGACATTTCAAACATCTCATTCTTCTTAAATTAGAAGTATTCAAATTAAAACTAGAACACCTACTACATTTGATTTGTTTCAAACTTGCTATATATGCAAGACATTGTTTTTCAGTTTGAAAAGTATTATTGAACTCATTCAATTTCATTGTTTCCTCCACAAGTACATGTGGGGAGAAGTTCGTTACATAATTTAGTGTAGATATAATTATAGTTACATTAAATATTAAAGATATATTTTTTTATTTTTCTTTTTTAGTAATTTTTATATTTAAATTATGTGTATAATTACTAAATTTTGTATTGCTTTTAATAAAAAATACTTTATAATATTTAAGACTGTTTATGCAGTTTCAACCGCTCTACTTTAGGTTAACAAGTGATTTATTCCACCTATAAGGCGAGTCTAAACTGGAGGTAATAAGAAAAATGTTTGTAGTTATTCAAACAGGAGGAAAACAAATTAACGTTTCCTATGGTCAAGAGATTTTTGTTGAAAAACTTGTTGGCAAAGCTAAAGATAAGATTATTTTTGACAAAATATTGATGATTGATCAACAATTCGGTAAACCTTTCCTAAAAGGTGCTGAAGT
Source organism: Spiroplasma ixodetis (assembly GCF_027923845.1). Classification (GTDB taxonomy): domain Bacteria; phylum Bacillota_I; class Bacilli_A; order Mycoplasmatales; family VBWQ01; genus Spiroplasma_E; species Spiroplasma_E ixodetis_A. The sequence goes on along the minus strand of NZ_AP026933.1, from coordinate 154,966 downwards.
TCATGGTGAGATTATTAAACAAGATAAATCAAAAAAGATTCGAGTGTTTAAATATAAACCTAAGAAAAATTCAAAAACAATGTATGGACACCGTCAGCCATATACAAAGGTATTAATTACTGATATCTTACTTGGTGGTAAAAGTCTTGTTGATAAGAAGACTGAACAATCAAAACCAGTAATTAAAGATGAAGTAAAAAAAGAAGTAATTTCTGAAGTAGTAACTCCTATTATTAAAGAGCCAAAATCAGTAGTTAGTAAAGTAAAAAAAGAACTTACAAAAGAAAAAGTTGTTAAAACTAAATCAGTTGTTAAGGATAATATTACAGAACCAGATAACACTAAAACTGTTGTTAGTGAAGGTAATTTAAAAACTATTTTTGATCATAAAAATATGACTGTTAAAGTTGTTAAAGAAGATGATGAAAATAATAAAAAATAATTTAAGGTAATATTAAATTATGGTTAAAGTTACTTATAATTACCAAAATAGTAACATTGTAGAAGTTATAATTACTGGTCATGCTAATTTTTCAAAAATTGGAAATGATATTGTTTGTGCAGGGATTTCAGCCATTGTTATTGGTACATTAAATGCACTTCATGAACTTGATAATAATCAAGTTCAAGTAATTAATAATACTGCTGGATTAGTTAAACTTAAAGTTGCTAGTTTCACTAATAATAGTCAAATCATTTTAAAAACAATGCTTTGACAATTAAAAACTATTAAAGAACAATATCCAAAATATATTAACATAAAGGAGGTGTAATTATGTTTTATAAATTAAATTTACAATTATTTGCTTCAAAAAAAGGAGTGGGTTCAACTCGTAATGGTCGTGATTCATATTCTAAACGTTTAGGTGCTAAAATTGGTGATGGACAAAGTTTAAAAGAGGGAACAATTATTTATCGTCAACGTGGAACTAAAATTCACCCTGGTGAAAATGTAGGACGTGGTGGTGATGATACCTTATTTGCTTTAAAATCAGGAATTGTTAAGTATACTATTTTTAAAAAAAATAAAACACGAGTTTCAGTTATACTTGATAAAAAGTAAAAATAAATTTTTAATAATAAAAACCTATTTTCAATGCTATCATATTTTGAAGATAGGTTTTGTTTGTTTATTTTATGTTTAATGATATGATAGGAGAAAATAATGAAACATATTACTTTAATAATTACTGGTAGTATTGCAGCAAACAAAGCCTTAATTTTATTAAAACAATTAAAAAAAGAATTTTTAGTTGATATTATTTGTACTAAAAGTTCTTTACATTTTCTAGAAGATAAAACATTTTCTTATTATTCTGAAATGTTTGAACAAGAATCATATGTTAAAGGAGATTTAATTACTCATACTAATTTAGCGATTAAAACAAATTTAATTGTTGTTTATCCTGCTACTATGAGTTTTATTAGTAAAGCAAATTTAGCAATTGCTGATAGTTTAGCATTATCAGTATTTTTAGCTTCCAAAGCAGAAAAGATATTATTTCCAGCAATGAATCATAATATGTATCACAATCAAAGTTTTCAAAAAAATTTATTAGAATTATCTAATTTTGAAAATATTACTATTATTCCTCCAGATTCAGGAATGTTAGCCTGTAAGATGATTGGTGATGGACGGGTTAAAAGTCCAGATAATGCATTAGCAATAATTAAAGATTTTTTTAAAAAAAATATTGATTTATCTGATAAAAAAATTTTAATTAATATTGGTCGCACTAAAACTTATATTGATCCAATTCGTTATATTACTAATAATTCTTCAGGAAAAATGGGTAAAGCATTAGTAGATGCTTTTCTTAAAACTAACGCTAAAGTAGTATTAGTTGCAGGTGATTGTGATTTTGAAATTAAATCGCAAAAAAACCTAACTATTATTAAAGCGAATACTAATGAAAAAATGTTCTTAGCAATGAAAGAAAACTTTGATAATGCTGATATTGTAATATGTGCTGCTGCTTTAAATGATTATAAAGTAAGTAAATATATTCCTAATAAAATAATTAAAAATAAGAATGAAAATTTATCTTTATCACTGATTGCTAATATTGATGTATTGGCATTTTTAGGTAAGCAGAAAGCACAACAAGTTTTAATTGGTTTTGCTGCTCAAGAAGTTAATGATAAAAATCTTGGTATCGAAAAAATGAAAATTAAAAATTGCGATGGTATTTGTATTAATAATATTAGTGTTATGGGTAAAAATGAAACAGAAATTAATTTTTATTTTAAAAATAATAATTATAATTTGATTGGTTCAAAAGTGGAAGTTTCTAAACAGATAGTTGATATTATAAGTAAAAATATTTTAAATTATTAATATAATAAAAATAGAATTTGAGTATGTAATTAATTTGTATCAATAAATATATAAGAAAACGTTATATATTTAAGTATATTTTTAATTTAAAGGTACACATTCAAGTACAAAGTCTCTAATTTTTTTATTAATATCCTTAGTATTTTTTAATTCTTTTTCTAGTTTTTCTACAGTGTTTTTACAATCTTGTATTATTTTTTTTAGTTCTTCAATGTTTTCTTTTGAATATTTTAATTGTTTTTCTAATTTTTCTTTATCATATTGAGATTGTTTTAGTTTTTTTTCTAATTTTTGGTTATTATTTATATAATCTTTTAATTCTTTTTCTAATTGTGTTTTATTTTCTGTATTTTCTTGTATTATTTTTTGTAAATATCTAATATTTTTTTCTGCTTCTTTTAATTGTTGTTCTAATTTTTCTTTAATACCTTTAGATTCTCTTAATTCTGCTCCTTGTTTTGCTATACTATATCTAGATTTTCTTAATTCTTTTTCTAAATTTTCATTATTATCCTTATAATCTTTAAGTTCTGTTTCTAGTTTTTCTTTATCATTTTCTACTTCTTTTAATTTTATTTCTAGTTTTGCATTATTATCTTGAGTTTCTTTTAATTCTTCTTCTAGTTTTTCTCTATTATCCATATAATCTTGGATTATTTCTTGTAAATGTTCAATACTTTCTGTTGCTTCTTTTAAGTTTGTTTCTAATTTTGTATTTTTATCTTGAGTTGCTTTTAGTTCTTCTTCTAAATTTTCATTATTATCCTTATAATCTTTAAGTTCTGTTTCTAGTTTTTCTTTACTGTCTTGAAATTGTTTTAATTGTGTTTCTAATTCTTTTTTATTGTTTTTTGAATCATTTAATTCTGTTTCTAATTTTGTATTATTATCTTGAATTTTTTTTAATTCTTCTTTTAGTTCTTTAACTTTATATTCAAAATTTTTGTTTTCTTTTACTGATTTTGTATAAAGATTGCTTATTTCGTCTAATTTATTACATGTTTCTTGTAATTTTTTATTTAATTTCTCAATTTTTTTATCACATTTATTGCTAGTGGTAATACCTCTGTTTCATGCTTAGAACCTGTTTAGAATCTTTTAGAAAATAAGGTAAAATTACTATATATTTTAAAATAAGATGTATATATGCATAAAAATTATCCAAGTCATGTTACTAAAGAACAATTTGAGAACATAAAATCAACTTTAGAAAACAGCAAAAAGAAAACAAAACCAAGAAATTTAGATTTATATGAAGTGTTTTGTGCAGTTTTATATGTATTAAAAAGTGGTTGTCAATGAAGAATGTTACCAAAAAATTTTCCAAAATGACAAACTGTATATTATTATTTCCAAATTTGAAGTAAAAACAATGATAAAGAACCTAGTGTATTGCAATTAATTTTAAAAAAATTAGTTAAAAAGATTCGTATTAAGAATCATCGAAAAGAAAAAACTAGTTTTTGTATAATTGATTCGCAAAGTGTTAAAAATACAGATACTACTGAAAATAAAGGTTATGATGCTGGTAAAAAGATTTCAGGAATAAAACGTCATATTGCAGTTGATACGCAAGGTTTACCACATGCAATTTACATAACTACAGCAGAAAAAACAGATCGTAATAGTGCTATCATAATGATTAAAAGTGAAAAAGAAAATCTTTCTACAGTTCAAAAAATAATAGTAGATGCTGGCTATACTGGTGAAAAATTTGCTTCTGCAATCAAAACAATCATAAATGCAAATGTTGAAGTTGTAAAACGTAATGAATTACATTCTTTTGTAGTACTACCAAAAAGATGAGTTGTAGAACGAAGCTTTGCATGATTAGAAAAATGCAGAAGATTATGAAAAAATTGTGAAAGAAAACTAAATACTAGTTTACAAATGGTTGTTCTGTCCTTTATTTCAATTTTATTAAAAAGATTCTAAACAGGTTCTTAGTGAAAACTGATTTAAAATCGCAATATCCTTTTCAAGAATCAGTATATACAAGACATTTTGAAGAAATGTGGTTTTTTGCAGGAAATGTTTAGTAATCTGTGTAACTTACAAAAATAACTATGTTTAATTAATTCTAGTAAATATAATTAAATGACTAGAAAGAGTGAGTTACAGATGGCTAAAAAAGATAACTTTAATAATAATGATCCAATATCAAAAGCAGTAGATTTATTACTAGAAAATACTGAAGATTTAACAACAGTTTTTAAACCTGGCGGTTTATATAAAGAATTAACAAAAAGATTAGTTGAAAAAATGTTGAATTCTGAAATGCAAAATTATTTAGGATATGAAAAAAATCAACATAGTACTACTGAAAATGCTCGTAATGGTACAAGTTCAAAAAAATTAATAACTCAACAAGGTAAAATTGAAATTGATGTACCAAGAGATCGCAATAGTAATTTTACTCCTGTAATAGTTCCTAAAAGGCAAAGAAGATTTGATGGTTTTGATCAACAAGTTCTTTCCTTGTATGCAAAAGGAATAACATTATCTGACATTAGAATGCAGTTGCAAGAGTTATATCATGGTGCTGATATTAGTGAAAGTGTTATTAGTCAAATTACTGATGATGTTATTGATGATGTTAAAGCATGACAAAATCGACCATTAGAAAGTATTTATCCTATTGTTTATTTTGATTGTATAGTAGTTAAAGTACGACAAGATAAACGGATTATTAACAAATCAGTTTATATAGCATTAGGAGTTGATTTAGAAGGCAAAAAAGATGTTTTAGGATTATGAATTAGTGAAAATGAAGGTTCTAAGTTTTGATTATCTAATCGAACTTCTCCCCACATGTACTTGTGGAGGAAACAATGAAATTGAATGAGTTCAATAATACTTTTCAAACTGAAAAACAATGTCTTGCATATATAGCAAGTTTGAAACAAATCAAATGTAGTAGGTGTTCTAGTTTTAATTTGAATACTTCTAATTTAAGAAGAATGAGATGTTTGAAATGTCATCAAACATTCAGTATTCTCACGGGCACTATATTTTCAAAGTCACAAACACCTTTAATATCTTGGTTTTATCTCATTTTTAGATGAATAAACACCAAACATGGAATTCCATCAACTGATGTTGCAAAAGAATTGGGAGTGACCTTGAAAACAGCTTGAAGAATGGGTCATAAAATCCGAAGTGCCATTGCTAAACAAAAACCTCAATTCATTGTTGAAGGCATAGTGCAAATGGATGAAATGTATCTTTCACATATGGGGTTTAAAAAACAAGGAAGATCCTTGTTGAATAAAACCTTGATTGTTGGTATTTATGAAAAAACAACCAACAATCTGATTGTGAAAGTATTGAAAAACGCAAACAGTAAAAATCTTTTGCAGTTTGCAATAAACCACATTTCTTCAAAGTGTGTTGTACATACTGATTTTTGAAAAGGATATCGCGATTTGAAATCGGTTTTCACTAAGCATGAAACAGTTAACCATCAAGATGGCTATGTTTCAAAAACTGGTGTAAATACCAACCAAATTGAGTCAGTATGAAAACATATACGAAGAACATTTAAAACACATATCAAAGTTGCAAAACATCATATTCATTTATATGCAAAAGAAGCTGCATATAAATTCAATAACATACCTAGTTTTGAAACTGTAATGCTATGTTTTATTTAAAAATGTGGGGAGAAGTTCGTAGATAGGCTTTTCTCAGCATTTATGTGATAAGATTTAAAAATAGTACATAAAGGGAGAAAAGCCTATCTAATTTCACAGAAATGAAAAATCGTGGCTTAAATGATATTCTTATTGCTTGTAGTGATAATTTAACAGGCATGTCAGAAGCAATACAATCAGTTTATCCTAAAACAGAACATCAATTATGCATTGTTCATCAAATTAGAAATAGTTTAAAATATGTTTCATACAAACATCGAAAAGGTCTAGTTGCAGATTTAAAACCAATTTATAGTGCATGTAGTGAAGAACAAGCAATGCAAGCTTTAGAATCGTTTGAAAGTAAATGAAATAAACAATATCCTCAAATTACTAAATCTTGATATAAAAATTGAGATAATTTAATGGTTTTTATTAGTTATCCAGTAGAAATCAAAAGAGTGATTTATACTACAAATGCTATTGAATCTGTTAATAGTCAATTACGAAAAATCATCAGAAATAAAAAAGTTTTTCCTAATGATATGGCAGTTTTCAAAATATTTTACTTGGCAATTGAAAATATAACAAAAAAATGAACATTGCCTATTCAAAATTGAAATACAGCAATTGCTCATTTTATGATAAAATTTGAAGACAGAATTAATCTAAATTAGTAACTTTGTAAAACAAAGATACACAGATTATTAAAAAGCCTCTTTTTGCAAACTGCAAAAGATTTTTACTCTTTGCGTTTTTCAATACTTTCACAATTAAATTATTGGTTGTTTTTTGATAAATGCCAACAATCAAGGTTTTATTCACCAAGGATCTTCCTTGTTTTTTAAAACCCATATGTGAAAGATACATTTCATCAATTTGCACTGTACCTTCAACAATAAATTGAGGTTTTTGTTTTGCAATACGTGTTCTGATTTTATGAGTCATTCTTCAAGCAGTTTTCAAAGTCACTCCCAATTCTTTTGCAATATCTGTTGATGGAATTCCATGTTTGGTGTTTATTCATCTAAAGATAAGATAAAACCAAGATGTTAAAGATGTTTGTGACCTTGAAAATATGGTGCCTGTGAGAATGCTAAATGTTTGATTACATTTTAAACATCTCATTCTTTTTAAATCAGAAGTATTCAAATTAAAATTAAAACACCTAATACATTTGTTTTCTTTCAAATTTGCTATATATGCAAGACATTGCTGTTCAGTTTGAAAAGCATTGTTGAATTCATTCAGTTTCATTATTCCCTCCACAAGTACATGTGGGGAGAAGTCCGTAAAAAAATAACAAATGCCACTAAGAACCTGTTTAGAATCTTTTTAATAAAATTGAAATAAAGGACAGAACAACCATTTGTAAACTAGTATTTAGTTTTCTTTCACAATTTTTTCATAATCTTCTGCATTTTTCTAATCATGCAAAGCTTCGTTCTACAACTCATCTTTTTGGTAGTACTACAAAAGAATGTAATTCATTACGTTTTACAACTTCAACATTTGCATTTATGATTGTTTTGATTGCAGAAGCAAATTTTTCACCAGTATAGCCAGCATCTACTATTATTTTTTGAACTGTAGAAAGATTTTCTTTTTCACTTTTAATCATTATGATAGCACTATTACGATCTGTTTTTTCTGCTGTAGTTATGTAAATTGCATGTGGTAAACCTTGCGTATCAACTGCAATATGACGTTTTATTCCTGAAATCTTTTTACCAGCATCATAACCTTTATTTTCAGTAGTATCTGTATTTTTAACACTTTGCGAATCAATTATACAAAAACTAGTTTTTTCTTTTCGATGATTCTTAATACGAATCTTTTTAACTAATTTTTTTAAAATTAATTGCAATACACTAGGTTCTTTATCATTGTTTTTACTTCAAATTTGGAAATAATAGTATACAGTTTGTCATTTTGGAAAATTTTTTGGTAACATTCTTCATTGACAACCACTTTTTAATACATATAAAACTGCACAAAACACTTCATATAAATCTAAATTTCTTGGTTTTGTTTTCTTTTTGCTGTTTTCTAAAGTTGATTTTATGTTCTCAAATTGTTCTTTAGTAACATGACTTGGATAATTTTTATGCATATATACCTCTTATTTTAAAATATATAGTAATTTTACCTTATTTTCTAAAAGATTCTAAACAGGTTCTAAGGGATTAATAGAAAATATGCTAGTATCATTTTCAAAATCTAAAAAAACAACTCCTTTATTAGCAAATAATGATGTAACGAACATCAATAACTTTGAATTACAAAACCCAGTCAATAATATAAATAATAAAATAACAATTAATACTTTATAAATATTTATCTTTTAAAGACAAATAAAATTTAATTTGCAAAATTGTAACACCATATTCGCCACTTAGAGTTAAACTTTTAAGTGGGGTATTTTTTATTTACTTAGTAAAATTAATGTAGTATTAATTAATTTTTAAAAGCAGAATAGGAAATTGATATCAATACAAGAACAAATTAGTATTTTTTTTTATCACAAAAATTAGTTGATGTTTTTAAAAGAGCATTAGAAGATTTAAAGTTTGAATATGAAGATAAAGAAACATTCCATTCAAAATCAAAAAAAGGAAAATTAATAATATCTTTGGTGATTTTAACTTATAGCCATCAATCGATATAAACATTGAGATAAATATAAATATCGTTATGTTTATCTTTCTAATTTAGCATTAGGTATTAAAAAATATCAAAGCAGTACTAATCATTTACAAATTAAAGTTTTATCTTTAATTACTGAAAGTAAATATTTTTTATTGTATTTAATTAACTGAAAAATGTATCAATTATGTAAATAATATTTTTTTATTCATATAAAAATAATTTTTAAGTTTTAGATTTCAATAGAATATATAATAGACTTGGTGCAAAACCTTTAATTTTAATAATTTAATGATTATTATCAATATCAAAGGTTTTGCACCAAGTCTAATTTAAAAAAAATAAAATTCATGATATCTAGTTAATTGAATTAGAACACATTTTTACAACATAATCTACCAAAATAAAAACTCTATCCATCATTAATATTTATTTGCTTTTTTATATTGTTAATGATATTATTTTTAAGTACTTTTTATTAATAGTAATTTTATAAGTGAGGTGAAACCATGGCAAAAGCAAGCATCCATCCAGAGTATTTTCAAACTAAAGTAACATGTATAACATGTAGCAATAATTTTATAAGTGGTTCAACTAAGGGTAAAGAAATCCGTGTTGATACATGTTCAAGTTGTCATCCATTTTATACTGGAAAACAATCATTTGTTTCAACAAAAGGAAGAGTTGAACGCTTTAATACAAAAGCAAGTAAACAAGTTGAAACAAAAACAAAAACTGTTGAAATAAACAAAGCAAAACCACAAAATACTAAAACTATTGTATTAGAAACAGCAAAAGATGTTCTAAAACTAACTGATACTAAACAAGTTAAAAAATAATTTTAATTAAACTAGAAACTAATCATAGTTTCTTTTTTTATACTCTAAAAATAAAATTATTTACAGACATATTTAACATGCTGAATTATACTTGTAAGTGCAAGTAAATAAAATTGCAAAAAATTCTCATATAAAAATTTCATAATGCTAAATTTAGTTTAGAAAAAGTAAGGAGTTTTTATATGAGTTATAAACATATTGGGATAGATGAAAGAATTTATATTGAGAATCAATTGAAATTTAAAGTTAAAATTAGTGAAATAGCTAAAAATCTTAATCGAAGTATTAGTACTATTATTCGAGAAGTTAATAGAAATAAAGATAATGATCATTATTTTTCATTAATTGCACAAAATAAAGCTGTAAATAGAAAAAAATCACATATTATTTTTCATAAGTTTAAATATAAAGATTTAGTCAAATATATACAACAAAAACTATTATTGGGCTGATCACCTGAACAAATTTATGGCAGAATTAAAAATTTTCATAAACAATGAGCTATCAGCTTTAAAACAATTTACAATTGAATTTATTCTGGATTATTTGATAAAGTTACTAGTAAAAATTTAAGAAGAAAAGGTAAAAAACGAAGATCTCAAGAAAATCGTGGTAAATTTAATGGTAAATCAATTAAAGAACGAGATAATAATGTTAATGATCGCATAACTCTTGGTCATTGAGAAGGAGATACTATAGTATCATCAAGAGGTAAAAGTAAATCATGTTTAATAACTTTAGTTGAAAGAGTATCACGATTTACTTTAGCAATGTTAGTTAAAAACAAAACTACTAAAGTTATTAATAAAAATATCATTCATTATTTATCAATTCTTCCTAAAAATATTGTTAAAACATTTAGGGCGGTTGTCAAAGTTACGAAATAATTAATTACTATATTAGTAACTTATTTCCAAATGAATTATTTTAAAAATCATTAAAATTAGACAAAATTACTCTCTTTAACCCTTAAATTTAATATTCGACGTATTTTAAAAAAATAAAAGATACATTTTGTAAGTTAAATTAAAATTATTAACAAGGAAAAAGACAAGAAATAATCTTGTCTTTTTTTGTAATTGTAAAATTTTAAAATTTTGAATAAACTTCTTTAACGCTATTATCAACACGTGTTAGAACCTGTTTAGAATCTTTTTAATAAAATTGAAATAAAGGACAGAACAACCATTTGTAAACTAGTATTTAGTTTTCTTTCACAATTTTTTCATAATCTTCTGCATTTTTCTAATCATGCAAAGCTTCGTTCTACAACTCATCTTTTTGGTAGTACTACAAAAGAATGTAATTCATTACGTTTTACAACTTCAACATTTGCATTTATGATTGTTTTGATTGCAGAAGCAAATTTTTCACCAGTATAGCCAGCATCTACTATTATTTTTTGAACTGTAGAAAGATTTTCTTTTTCACTTTTAATCATTATGATAGCACTATTACGATCTGTTTTTTCTGCTGTAGTTATGTAAATTGCATGTGGTAAACCTTGCGTATCAACTGCAATATGACGTTTTATTCCTGAAATCTTTTTACCAGCATCATAACCTTTATTTTCAGTAGTATCTGTATTTTTAACACTTTGCGAATCAATTATACAAAAACTAGTTTTTTCTTTTCGATGATTCTTAATACGAATCTTTTTAACTAATTTTTTTAAAATTAATTGCAATACACTAGGTTCTTTATCATTGTTTTTACTTCAAATTTGGAAATAATAATATACAGTTTGTCATTTTGGAAAATTTTTTGGTAACATTCTTCATTGACAACCACTTTTTAATACATATAAAACTGCACAAAACACTTCATATAAATCTAAATTTCTTGGTTTTGTTTTCTTTTTGCTGTTTTCTAAAGTTGATTTTATGTTCTCAAATTGTTCTTTAGTAACATGACTTGGATAATTTTTATGCATATATACCTCTTATTTTAAAATATATAGTAATTTTACCTTATTTTCTAAAAGATTCTAAACAGGTTCTTAGACTGTAACTTGTTTTTACACCACTTACAGTTAATGCACCACTAGTCATAAAAGCATTTGTTGCTACTTTTAAACCTATAATATTGCCAATTCCATCACTTAATGATGTATTGCCACCCATAATAGAAGATAATAATTGTGGTGATTTAACAACTACAATACCAAAAGCAAAAATACCTAATAAAGTAAAAATTGGTCTTGTAGTTGTGTCAGGAATTGCATTTCCAATTTCTGCAAAGACTGTAATACTTCATAAAAATAAACTATATGATAAAAAAATCATATTAAAACTAATAAAACGAGCGACAGTTAATTCTTTTCAATTTTTAAATCTTCGTCCTTCATCTTGGATTGCTGATACTACTACAATTGGTGATAAAACATAAAGAATTAATAGTTCAGCAGTACGTCAAAATAAAAATAAACTAATTAATAAAAATATGTATATCATAAATCCTTCTGAAAACAAGCATAGTAAATAATTAAAATGACTACTGTCAGTAAATGTTCAACTGGCTGGTACATAATCAAAATTATGCATTCCATTATCAAATGAAGAATTAAAAATAAATAAACCAATATTTTGCATATTTATGTTACTGGCTTGTATGATTGCTTGGGTTAGTAAATTAACAATAATATTCAATGTATAAAAAATAACTGGAATTGCTGGAATTGCTATAAACAATAAAAGCATGTTACGTAATGTTATCTTTAATTTACTGTGTTTTTCATCAGCTAACATTATTTCAATCATTCGTCCAGCTAATAGTAAAACTAATATTATGCCACCAATAGATAACATTACAATTAATAGGGTTGGAAAACCATTGGGGTTATGGTTTTCAAAAAGTAAACGGTTTGCTAAATTACCACCAGACATAAAATAAATTATGTCTTGGAATTTATTTAAAACTCAAAGTAATGGTTTAATAAAAATTATATATAAAATTGCAAATACAGCTTTCATAATTGTCCCTAATAATCAACCCGGTTCATCTCCGCCACTATCATTAAGTGTTAATTGATTATAATGAACGAATATTCCAGAACCTACTTCACTGTGTGCATTGATAAAATTGTTTATTGTATCTGGTGAAATAATTGCTATATGAACTTGTCAAGAAAAGTGGACAATAAAAGTAACCTTTTATTAAATTTTATAAAATAGCGTTTGTAAGTGTTAAATTTATAGGTATGAAGTAATTATTTGTTGGTTTGGAATGAGCTAATCGATATTCGATTGGACTCATTCCTTTTAATTTTATTTGAGGTCGATAATTATTATAAAAGTAAATATATTTAGGTAAGTTGTCTTGTATTCATTCAATAGTTCTATTTTTTCTTGGAATTTGATATAGAAATTCTGTTTTCATTGTTCCAAATCAAGTTTCAGTAGTACCATTATCACAGGAATTACCTCTTCTAGACATTGAAATTTTTATTTTTAATTCATCACATAAAATTTTATAAGAAGGATTTGTATAGTGAAATCCTTGATCTGATTGTAAAATTCATGAAGTAGGTTTTTGAGCATTAACTCAAGCTTGGATAATGTTTTGGACAACAAATGTCATGTCTAAACTTGCACTTATTTTATAATCTAATATTTCATTATTATGAAAATCTTTAACAATTGATAAATAATATGTTTTACCATTAGTTAATAAATAAGTTATATCAGTACCTAATTTTTCATTTAAATTAGTAGTTGAAAAATCACGTTTTAATAAATTATCATATCTTAAACTTCCTGATTTAGTTCTATAATCAAATTTTTTTATGCGAACCTTAGCTTTTAAACTCATATTTTTCATATATCTATATACAATATGAAATTTTAATTTTAAATTATAAATTTTGTTAATTCATAAAGTTATCATTTTATAACCATAAATTTCTTGAAATTCATAAAAAATATTTTTAATTATATTAGCTAAAAATGTATCTCATTTATTAAATTCATTCATTCCATTCTTAATTCACTTATAATATCCTGATTTTGAAACATTTAATAATCAACATAAATAACTAATCTGATATTTTTTCTTCAATGAGAAAATCACAAAATATTTCTTCTTTTTTGTCGATTTTTCTAAATACTTTTTATATCGTTCATTGCCTCAATATATTCAATTAATTCTTGTTTTGTCATTTCATTAAAATTTAAAGATTTGGGTCGACCTGTTCTTTTGGTTTTTTTAGCACGAATTCCATTGCCATATTCTAAACCTTTTTCACCTAATAATTTATATGCTTTAATTCATTCTTTTATTGATGATCGACCAATACCATACTCTAATGCGGTTTTATCAATTGTTTTAATTTTACTTATTTTTATTATTTTTAACTTTTCTTCTTTTGATAGTCATTTAGCCATAAAAAAATGAACACCTTCCTTAAAGTATTTTTAACACAAAGGTTACAATTCTGTGTCTACTTTATTCTAGATGTTCAATAATGGCTGCAATAATTATAATCATAATAACCATTATTAACATTAAAGGTAAGAATGCTATAATAAGAAACATAGCCATTTTTTTAATGACGTTGTTAACAATGGCTATGATATTATTTATTGATGTTAGTTTTATTTTTGCTGATTTACCAACAGTAAAAGGGTTTTTTAGCCCTTTTTTCTTTTGTAACATTTTATATCCTCCTTTTTAAGAAATACCTAAAATGACATCTTTTAATCCTAAAACTAGTGAACTTGCTAAAATTACAATTCCTAAACAAACACCAACCCATATAATTCGCGCAATGGTTTCTTTACGTTGGTCAGCATTTTTTGCAAATTTACCACCAATAGCATAATAAGCTACCATGATAATGCCAATTACTACTGCTAAACTGATTAAAATGGCATTCCTATTGTAATAATTTTGTTTCCTACATCTTGTAAATTACTATTTGTTGCTAATATCATCATGTATATCACCTACTTTTCTTTTTTTATTTAATTTCTTATTTTTTAAATCAAGCAATCCTTTGCAAAAACCAAATATACACCCCAAAAGAAACATTATTTTTCTTAATAACCATAGTATTGGTTTGAAAAAATAAATAAAAGAATAATAATTGCAAAAAATATTGTTCAGTTCATTTTATTTTTCTCTTTTTCTTTTAGTTTCTTCTTCTGCTTCATCAGCTTTCATTTGAGCAATGTCTTTTTCAGTTTGACGTTGGAAAGCTTCAGATTTTTTCTTAGAACCTGTTTAGAATCTTTTAGAAAATAAGGTAAAATTACTATATATTTTAAAATAAGAGGTATATATGCATAAAAATTATCCAAGTCATGTTACTAAAGAACAATTTGAGAACATAAAATCAACTTTAGAAAACAGCAAAAAGAAAACAAAACCAAGAAATTTAGATTTATATGAAGTGTTTTGTGCAGTTTTATATGTATTAAAAAGTGGTTGTCAATGAAGAATGTTACCAAAAAATTTTCCAAAATGACAAACTGTATATTATTATTTCCAAATTTGAAGTAAAAACAATGATAAAGAACCTAGTGTATTGCAATTAATTTTAAAAAAATTAGTTAAAAAGATTCGTATTAAGAATCATCGAAAAGAAAAAACTAGTTTTTGTATAATTGATTCGCAAAGTGTTAAAAATACAGATACTACTGAAAATAAAGGTTATGATGCTGGTAAAAAGATTTCAGGAATAAAACGTCATATTGCAGTTGATACGCAAGGTTTACCACATGCAATTTACATAACTACAGCAGAAAAAACAGATCGTAATAGTGCTATCATAATGATTAAAAATGAAAAAGAAAATCTTTCTACAGTTCAAAAAATAATAGTAGATGCTGGCTATACTGGTGAAAAATTTGCTTCTGCAATCAAAACAATCATAAATGCAAATGTTGAAGTTGTAAAACGTAATGAATTACATTCTTTTGTAGTACTACCAAAAAGATGAGTTGTAGAACGAAGCTTTGCATGATTAGAAAAATGCAGAAGATTATGAAAAAATTGTGAAAGAAAACTAAATACTAGTTTACAAATGGTTGTTCTGTCCTTTATTTCAATTTTATTAAAAAGATTCTAAACAGGTTCTTACGCATTGGTTCTAAAATAAATGGTGTAATTACAAATTTTTTTGGCTTTTCTCCCTTTATGTACTATTTTAATTTTATCACATAAATGCTGAGAAAAGCCTATCTACGGACTTCTCCCCACATTTTTAAATCAAACATAGCATTACAGTTTCAAAACTAGGTATCTTGTTGAATTTATATGCAGCTTCTTTAGCATATAAATGAACATGATGTTTTGCAACTTTGATATGTGTTTTAAATGTTCTTCTTATATGTTTTCAAACTGATTCAATTTGGTTGGTATTTACACCAATTTTTGAAACATAGCGATCTTGATGGTTAACTGTTTCATGCTTAGTGAAAACTGATTTAAAATCGCAATATCCTTTTCAAGAATCAGTATATACAAGACATTTTGAAGAAATGTGGTTTTTTGCAAACTGCAAAAGATTTTTACTCTTTGCGTTTTTCAATACTTTCACAATTAAATTATTGGTTGTTTTTTGATAAATGCCAACAATCAAGGTTTTATTCACCAAGGATCTTCCTTGTTTTTTAAAACCCATATGTGAAAGATACATTTCATCAATTTGCACTGTACCTTCAACAATAAATTGAGGTTTTTGTTTTGCAATACGTGTTCTGATTTTATGAGTCATTCTTCAAGCAGTTTTCAAAGTCACTCCCAATTCTTTTGCAATATCTGTTGATGGAATTCCATGTTTGGTGTTTATTCATCTAAAGATAAGATAAAACCAAGATGTTAAAGATGTTTGTGACCTTGAAAATATGGTGCCTGTGAGAATGCTAAATGTTTGATTACATTTTAAACATCTCATTCTTTTTAAATCAGAAGTATTCAAATTAAAACTAAAACACCTAATACATTTGTTTTCTTTCAAATTTGCTATATATGCAAGACATTGCTGTTCAGTTTGAAAAGCATTGTTGAATTCATTCAGTTTCATTATTCCCTCCACAAGTACATGTGGGGAGAAGTCCGATTTTTTTAATAATCAACCAAGAAGTAGTAATCCTAATAAACTACCAATAACAATACCAATAATAGCTAAGAACCTGTTTAGAATCTTTTAGAAAATAAGGTAAAATTACTATATATTTTAAAATAAGAGGTATATATGCATAAAAATTATCCAAGTCATGTTACTAAAGAACAATTTGAGAACATAAAATCAACTTTAGAAAACAGCAAAAAGAAAACAAAACCAAGAAATTTAGATTTATATGAAGTGTTTTGTGCAGTTTTATATGTATTAAAAAGTGGTTGTCAATGAAGAATGTTACCAAAAAATTTTCCAAAATGACAAACTGTATATTATTATTTCCAAATTTGAAGTAAAAACAATGATAAAGAACCTAGTGTATTGCAATTAATTTTAAAAAAATTAGTTAAAAAGATTCGTATTAAGAATCATCGAAAAGAAAAAACTAGTTTTTGTATAATTGATTCGCAAAGTGTTAAAAATACAGATACTACTGAAAATAAAGGTTATGATGCTGGTAAAAAGATTTCAGGAATAAAACGTCATATTGCAGTTGATACGCAAGGTTTACCACATGCAATTTACATAACTACAGCAGAAAAAACAGATCGTAATAGTGCTATCATAATGATTAAAAATGAAAAAGAAAATCTTTCTACAGTTCAAAAAATAATAGTAGATGCTGGCTATACTGGTGAAAAATTTGCTTCTGCAATCAAAACAATCATAAATGCAAATGTTGAAGTTGTAAAACGTAATGAATTACATTCTTTTGTAGTACTACCAAAAAGATGAGTTGTAGAACGAAGCTTTGCATGATTAGAAAACTGCAGAAGATTATGAAAAAATTGTGAAAGAAAACTAAATACTAGTTTACAAATGGTTGTTCTGTCCTTTATTTCAATTTTATTAAAAAGATTCTAAACAGGTTCTTAGGGAACTAAAAAGTGAACTACAACACAGTTGTTAAAAATAGTAGCTAGCATGTGGACTTGCATGGATAAATAAAAAGTGGAGTGATACCTAATAAAATATACTAACCATTTAATGGTAATCCTTGGGGTGGGAGCGGATTGGAAACTAGTATATATAGACCTATTGTAGGGACCTATTGTATTAATTCTATTCTTTATTTAACCAACACTTGCTCACTGGAGAGTGACAAGGTTGGTTTTATTTTTTATTTTTTTGAAAAATTTTTGGGCGAGAAAATAAATTTCAAACTTGTAAAAAAAATTAAGCGGTGCCGGTTCAATTAAAATATTAATTTATTAAACATAAATTAAATAAATATTGAATCGAATGCCTTAATGTTTTTTAAAATTTCACAATTTATTTTTGAGCCCAGAATTTCTGGAATGAATAAAACTAATAATAGTAGTATTAATAATCTAAAAAATCAAAATATATGTTCTTTATGCTAGAAGCAACAGAACATATTAGGAAAGGATTATTATGCAAATAGAATTTAAAAAAGAACAAATTGTTAAAGATAAACCACAATCTATTCTTATTGATTATGGTGAATATAAATTACAATGTCCAAAATGAATGGTTAAAAATAATAGTTTTATTGCTGATGATAAATATACATATTGAGTTTTTAATTTAGAAAATATTAAAAGAGAATTAAGTGGTAATGAATTAATAAAATTATTAGAACCATATATTAAAGACCAAAAAATAACTGTTAATAAACCAACTGCTCCAAAAGAATATTATCTTAATGATATAAAACTTGAACCATTAACATTTTATGAACAGCATAATAGTTGATTTATGGGTGAAATAACAGATAACAAAACAAACATTACTAATCCTTGTTTTAAATATAACATTACGTGAGAAGAAAATAGAAAAGGCTTTAAAATAAATAATCCATATAAACACGATGATTTACCAATTAATTATATAGTTACTTCTTATAAGGAAATTTCAATTCATAATGAAAAAGTATTTTTGTTGAACATGTAAACAAAATAAATTAGATTATTTATTCTTTAATACTAATGATATAAAAACAAGAAAATATTTTTTAAGAGATAAAAATAGTAAAGCGATTTGTTATGACTGTATTTTAAATATTAGGTTAAGTAGGAGGTATAAATATGGATAAAGAATATTTAACTAAAAGAGGAACGATTTGCATACCAGACAGTGATGATATTGAATTTAAAATAGTACTAATTAAACTGATTGATGATTTAAAAAAAGATAATTTAGTTTGTGGTCATAAAGAATTTATTGAAGAATGTAAATATTGTTGATGTAATTGTGATTTAGAAATTATTAAAACAGTTATTAGAGGTTAACTTAATTAATGCAATATGACTTAATTATTGGAATTGACCCCGCTGGAATTGGTAATAATGGAATTGTTATATATTCACATGAAAGTAATAATATTGTTTTTAATGAAACATTCAATACATTAACTGTTTTATGAACTAAAAATATGTATAAAGAAAAATTTCAATTAATTAAAGAAAAATTTATTGATAAAAAAATATGGCTTTTCTCCCTTTATGTACTATTTTAATTTTATCACATAAATGCTGAGAAAAGCCTATCTACGGACTTCTCCCCACATTTTTAAATCAAACATAGAATTACAGTTTCAAAACTAGGTATCTTGTTGAATTTATATGCAACTTCTTTAGCATATAAATGAACATGATGTTTTGCAACTTTGATATGTGTTTTAAATGTTCTTCTTATATGTTTTCAAACTGATTCAATTTGGTTGGTATTTACACCAATTTTTGAAACATAGCCATCTTGATGGTTAACTGTTTCATGCTTAGTGAAAACTGATTTAAAATCGCAATATCCTTTTCAAGAATCAGTATATACAAGACATTTTGAAGAAATGTGGTTTTTTGCAAACTGCAAAAGATTTTTACTCTTTGCGTTTTTCAATACTTTCACAATTAAATTATTGGTTGTTTTTTGATAAATGCCAACAATCAAGGTTTTATTCACCAAGGATCTTCCTTGTTTTTTAAAACCCATATGTGAAAGATACATTTCATCAATTTGCACTGTACCTTCAACAATAAATTGAGGTTTTTGTTTTGCAATACGTGTTCTGATTTTA
The DNA here is from genome assembly GCF_027923845.1 of Spiroplasma ixodetis. Lineage (GTDB taxonomy): Bacteria > Bacillota_I > Bacilli_A > Mycoplasmatales > VBWQ01 > Spiroplasma_E > Spiroplasma_E ixodetis_A. The sequence continues at coordinate 135,354 of NZ_AP026933.1, read as the reverse complement.
TGAGTCATTCTTCAAGCAGTTTTCAAAGTCACTCCCAATTCTTTTGCAATATCTGTTGATGGAATTCCATGTTTGGTGTTTATTCATCTAAAGATAAGATAAAACCAAGATGTTAAAGATGTTTGTGACCTTGAAAATATGGTGCCTGTGAGAATGCTAAATGTTTGATTACATTTTAAACATCTCATTCTTTTTAAATCAGAAGTATTCAAATTAAAATTAAAACACCTAATACATTTGTTTTCTTTCAAATTTGCTATATATGCAAGACATTGCTGTTCAGTTTGAAAAGCATTGTTGAATTCATTCAGTTTCATTATTCCCTCCACAAGTACATGTGGGGAGAAGTCCGAAAAATATTAGTTATTGTAGAAAATTTCTTTTTAAATTCAAAACAATTACTAACTAATCCATTATCAACGCCCAAAATCATTGGTGCATTAATGGTATTAGTTCAAGATGTTTTCAACTGAGATTATCTAGAAAACCAACCAAAAAATAAAAATAAAATAACAAATTATAAAGGAAATATAAAATTAACAAAACATGAACAAGATGCTTATAAGCATATTCAATATTATTTAAGAAATTATAAACATGAAAGATAAAGCAAATTATGTCAAATTAACAGTAAAACTAAGTAACACTATTGAAGCAAAATATTACGAAAAAGGTAATAAAGAATTATATTATAGTGTTCGAGGTCAATGAAATGGATTAAACTATGTTACTTTAATTTTTAACAACCCAAAATTTTATAGACGATGTATTTTATTAAACAAAAATGATGAAATTATTGTAACTGGTCAAATCTTTAACACTTTAAATATTCCTAAAAATCGTGCATTTTGTTCAATAAATGTTAAATGATTTAAAAAATGAAAAGAGTAAAAAATGATATTATGAAAAATTTTATTAATAGTACCAATATTAATAACAAGCATAACACTAATAATATTTTTAATATTTATTAGTAAAGAATTAAAAAATGAATATAAAGTATTGAAAATATTAAGTGAAATTGCTAATCAAATTAAAAATAAGGAGAATAATTAATGATAATATTACCTACTTTGTTTGAAAATAAAGATGAAATTGAAATATTATCACCATTTCCAAAAGAAATTCATACAAATAATGATATTAGAGCAATTATTTTAAGACAATATCCAAATGTTAAATCAAAACACATAATTGTTTCGGACCCAGAAAGTAATGTTGCATTAATAGTTGGTGATAATGATGTTTATCAAGGTTGAATTAAAGTAACAATTAAAAAATTAGAAAATTAAAGGAGAATAAAATGCCAAATATAGAAAATCAATCAAATTATACTTTAATTAAATTAATTAGAACTGGAATAAGTCCAATTTGTGCAATGATTGGTACAAGTGCTTATTATGGTCAAGTAATTGTAAATCCAGTATTAGGTTCAATTAATAGTTTATTATTTGGTAAAAAATTAGGTTTAGATATTTGAAATTTAAATCAAAGACCAAATACTAAAACTAAATTAATTAATAGTTCTAAAAAAATATTATTAGGTTTAGGAACAATTGGATTAGCAAATTATAGTAAATGAACAGAAAATAATATTACTCCTATTATTCCAACAACACCAACTCCAATAACTACTACAACTACAACAGAAGGTCCTCCATGATTACTATTAAATAAACAAGAAAATCAGTCATTAATGGATTGAGATACTTATATTAGTTTAAATGCTTATGGTATATCAAATCTTATCAGTGGATTAACTGAATTAATTCCTAATAGATTTGAAACAATAAGAAAGATTTATAATATGGCTACTGGTGGATGTTTAATATCAAGTGGTGTAGCAATGGGTATAAATAATGATTTTAATAATGCTTATGCAGTACCTACCATAATTGCTGGTGCAAGTGAAATAATCCATAATTTATTACCAATAGAGACAAATCATAGTAGAGAAATGCAAGAAACAACATTTACAAATGAAGTTTCAAGATTAATAAATGATAATAGATTTACAATTAATAGTGAAACAACCAGTCAATATGGTAGTGATAATATGAGCGAAGTACCATTAAATACTGATAATGCTTCATTAAATTGAGATTACAATCACATGAGTTTATAAAGGAGGTGAAAAGTATGAATAAAGAAAAATTAATTCAATATTATGATGATAAATTAAAACAACATGAAAAAGATTTAGAAGACATACGACTGAATGAACGTTTAATTGCAAATCTTTTAATGGATGCAAAATGTATGATTGAAAGAATTATTAAAGGTGAATTTGATGAATAATCAAAAATTAAAAAATAAATAGTTGAAAGGAAAATATTGAGATGAAAGAATTTTTACATGAATTAATAATTATTGGAACAAGTGTTGGAACATTAATTTGCAGAGAAATTATTGTTTTATTAAAAAGATTTATCACAACTCCAAAACATGTTAGAGCAAATAACAAAATTATAAAACATCAAAAAAAATTAGCAAAATTAAACGAAAAAATTAATAAAGGAGAAAAATAATATGACAAAAATTGAATTTAATGAAAAATATAGAAAACAAGATATCAGTATTGATAGAGATTTTGATTTACATATTGATAATTGTTTTAAATTTTCTGATATCAATACATTAGAAAATGCTGTTAATGATTATAAAAAACTAATCGGACTTCTCCCCACATGTACTTGTGGAGGGAATAATGAAACTGAATGAATTCAACAATGCTTTTCAAACTGAACAGCAATGTCTTGCATATATAGCAAATTTAAAAGAAAACAAATGTATTAGGTGTTTTAGTTTTAATTTGAATACTTCTGATTTAAAAAGAATGAGATGTTTAAAATGTAATCAAACATTTAGCATTCTCACAGGCACCATATTTTCAAGGTCACAAACATCTTTAACATCTTGATTTTATCTTATCTTTAGATGAATAAACACCAAACATGGAATTCCATCAACAGATATTGCAAAAGAATTGGGAGTGACTTTGAAAACTGCTTGAAGAATGACTCATAAAATCAGAACACGTATTGCAAAACAAAAACCTCAATTTATTGTTGAAGGTACAGTGCAAATTGATGAAATGTATCTTTCACATATGGGTTTTAAAAAACAAGGAAGATCCTTGGTGAATAAAACCTTGATTGTTGGCATTTATCAAAAAACAACCAATAATTTAATTGTGAAAGTATTGAAAAACGCAAACAGTAAAAATCTTTTGCAGTTTGCAAAAAACCACATTTCTTCAAAATGTCTTGTATATACTGATTCTTGAAAAGGATATTGCGATTTTAAATCAGTTTTCACTAAGCATGAAACAGTTAACCATCAAGATGGCTATGTTTCAAAAATTGGTGTAAATACCAACCAAATTGAATCAGTTTGAAAACATATAAGAAGAACATTTAAAACACATATCAAAGTTGCAAAACATCATGTTCATTTATATGCTAAAGAAGCTGCATATAAATTCAACAAGATACCTAGTTTTGAAACTGTAATGCTATGTTTGATTTAAAAATGTGGGGAGAAGTCCGTAGATAGGCTTTTCTCAGCATTTATGTGATAAAATTTAAAAATAGTACATAAAGGGAGAAAAGCCAAACTAATAAGTGAAATGCCACAATTAGTTAAAGATTGATTATTGGGATAAGATTAGGGAGAATGTTAAATGTTAGAAAATGAAGATAATGTTCAACAAACAACTGAACCTTTAACTGAAAATAATGCTCAACAAGAAATAGAAAATAAATTTAATGAAGCAGAAAATAAGTTAAATAAACTTAATCAAGAAATTAAAGAAAAAAGAAATGATTAATATATTTAAAAAATATCAAGTTAAAACTGAATTTTATGATTATTTAAAATTTAAAACAAGTAATATAGAAAATTCAAAAATTGAAGAAACTATTAAAAAAATGATTAAAGAACAACCAGTATTTAAAGAAGTAATTAATACAGGTGGCAATAAACAAATAATTATTAATAATAAAACAAATGATAAAGAAAATTTTTTAATTAATTATAAAAAGAAAAATTATTTATAAACGAAAGGAAGAAATAAAATGTCAGTACCATTTAATCAAAATTTAGACAATACAGAGAGATTAGTAGAAGCACCCGAATTTATAGAGTTTTTAAAATTTCAAATAGTCCATGGGCAAACTTTTTCCTACTGAAATTGTTGACTCAGTAAATATTGAGTTTATTGTTAAAAAACCAAAAAAACCGGAAGTAAAAATTATTGCTTGGGATGATAAAAGTAAAAGATATGAATTACCATATGTTGATACAGATAAAATTAGTAAAAAAATAACTAAAAAATATCTTGCAGGAGAAATTATTGCAGATGTAGATTTAAAAGCAAATAATGGACAAAATTTATTAGATAGTATGCAATATGAAGTTGCAAATGATTTAGCAGATAAATTGGCAATTGATGATACACAAGCAATTGCAAAATTTGCTACTAAAATCGATATTGAAGATACAACACCAGTAGGCTATTTAAAATCAATGTTATCTGCTTGAAATACTTTGTTTCAATTTAGAAACATTGCAAATAGTAAATTTTTTATTACTAATGGTCTTTATGATAGTTTAGTTTATTTAGCAGATAATAAAGGTTTAATTACCGATAATCAGTTAGCACAACAATTACGTTTAAATGGAAATAATTTATATGTAAAAGGTGTATTATGTGAAATCGTTCTTGATGATTATATGATTTTTACTAATGATAAAAATGAACAACAATTAATGACCTTTATTTTAGCAACACCAAGAGCGATGAAAAGATATATGATAGAAAATACAGTTATTTATGTAGATTTTATTAAAGATGATAAAGCAGGAAGAGCATATAAAGTTGCTGGTGAAGTTGTTGGAGAAGCAATTCCATATATTTCTAATAATGAAACAACATCAAGATGAATGTTATGTGGAGTTATTAAAACAGAAAAAACTGATTTAAAAACTAAAATTACAGTTTTAACAACAAATATTACTGCAAATGTTAATAACAATAACAATGAATTAAATACAGAAATAAAAAGTACTAATGAACTTAAATCATTAAATCCAAATTTAACAAATCCAACTATTAAATATTTTAGTGATGCACAAGGAAAAACTAATGTAAGTAATCAAAAACAAAAAGCAGGTGACTTATACATAACTATTACTGCTAATGTTAATGACTTAAATTATAAAGGAACAACAAATCTGATTAAAATAACTCTTAAATAAAGGAAATTAAATGCCATGCCAATTGGTACAACTAGTACAGCAATACTTTTAAACATAAATAAACCAAAACATACTAGAATAAGTAAACAACAAGAAAATAAAAGTTTTTGATGAGAAATTTTAGAAATGATTGGTGTACAAGTTATAGCAGTAGCACTTGCTCCTTTTACTGGTGGATTAAGTGAAAGTGTAGCCCTTGGATTAGGTGCAAGTGATTTAATTGCTAGTATTAGTGCTGTTGGTGTAGAATTTTTAACTGATTTTACTATTAATCAAGTTTATGATTATTTAAAAGGAAATGTAACACCATTAAATACTTTTTTTAATATATTACCAGCATTTGCTGGACTTAATAAAATTAGTCGTGGTTATCGTACAACTAAATTTATTAAGTTAGCACAAAAAACTAAAACATTAGAACAAGTTGGAATTAAAGAAGCAAAAAACTTACAAGAAATTATAAGGCAAGTAAGTGGAAAAGAAATTTTAACAGATAAAATTATTGGTAATAAACGTTATTTAATGAAGTATAGTTTTACTCCTAATCGTGAAACAGTATTACGAGATTTAGGATATGTTGCTGAAAGACAATATAAGAACCTGTTTAGAATCTTTTAGAAAATAAGGTAAAATTACTATATATTTTAAAATAAGAGGTATATATGCATAAAAATTATCCAAGTCATGTTACTAAAGAACAATTTGAGAACATAAAATCAACTTTAGAAAACAGCAAAAAGAAAACAAAACCAAGAAATTTAGATTTATATGAAGTGTTTTGTGCAGTTTTATATGTATTAAAAAGTGGTTGTCAATGAAGAATGTTACCAAAAAATTTTCCAAAATGACAAACTGTATATTATTATTTCCAAATTTGAAGTAAAAACAATGATAAAGAACCTAGTGTATTGCAATTAATTTTAAAAAAATTAGTTAAAAAGATTCGTATTAAGAATCATCGAAAAGAAAAAACTAGTTTTTGTATAATTGATTCGCAAAGTGTTAAAAATACAGATACTACTGAAAATAAAGGTTATGATGCTGGTAAAAAGATTTCAGGAATAAAACGTCATATTGCAGTTGATACGCAAGGTTTACCACATGCAATTTACATAACTACAGCAGAAAAAACAGATCGTAATAGTGCTATCATAATGATTAAAAGTGAAAAAGAAAATCTTTCTACAGTTCAAAAAATAATAGTAGATGCTGGCTATACTGGTGAAAAATTTGCTTCTGCAATCAAAACAATCATAAATGCAAATGTTGAAGTTGTAAAACGTAATGAATTACATTCTTTTGTAGTACTACCAAAAAGATGAGTTGTAGAACGAAGCTTTGCATGATTAGAAAAATGCAGAAGATTATGAAAAAATTGTGAAAGAAAACTAAATACTAGTTTACAAATGGTTGTTCTGTCCTTTATTTCAATTTTATTAAAAAGATTCTAAACAGGTTCTAAGAATAATTTTCAAAAACTAGAAACAGAAAAATTAATGGAACACTTATTATTACAAAATACATTAATAAAATTAAGTCCACAATTAACTCCTAAATTTAAAATTAAAGATATTGAAAAAGCAAATAACTTTTTAAAAAAAATTAATACTGATTTAAAAGAAGTATTAAAAATGAATCAACATGATTGATTAAATTTAGTTCATACAATACATACAGAAAATAGATATGGAAAAACTTTAATTTTAGATTTACAAAAAATTCGTGCTAATGCTATTAAATTTAATTTTAAAAATAATGTTATTCATCAACTTGTTTTAAAAGCAAATCAAACTTTTAAATATTTTGATATTAGATTTTATTTAAAAAAAGGTTTAAATAAATTTTGAAAAGATACACCATATTTTGAAAAAATACGAGAAAGTATATATAAATTACAAGAAAAATTTGAAAAGTTAGAAAAACAAGTATTTGAAAAAATTCAGAAATTAAAAGAAAAAGCAACTGATTTATTTACTAGTGCAGAAAAAAGAGCAATTAAACACGCACAATTAATTCCATTAAATTCACCAGTATTTATGGGTTGTAAAATTCAACCTTTGTCATTAGATAAATGTGCAATTACTATTTATCATCGCAATCCTAAATATAAACCAATTACAGTTGTTGATAGTATTCTTAAAGCAAAAACTTTTGTTACTCAAATACATCCATTCCATTGATATCGTTGATATAGTGGTTGATACATTGGTTATGGAGTTAATCAAAATAAATGATTAAAAGCAATAGCATTTGCTCCACCAGTGGTGCAACAAGTAATTAGAGATAGTTTTAAAGTATATAGAGAAATATTTAGAACTATTAGAACTTATCATAAAGTAGTAAATGTTATTAATAATCCTATTGAAAATATTAACAAATCATTTAAAAATGTTGGTTTAAAATTTAGTGTTAATACTTTATTTGGTACTGGATTATTACATCATTTAGAAAAATTTGCATATAGTCAAGTTGCAGATAAAGGTAAGAAAAAATTACAAAAAGAAATTATTCATATATCACATAGAAAAACTAAAACAAAAACTAAACATTATAAAAAAGCATTTTTTAAGGAATGATAAAATATGATTAATAAACTTTGAACTGATGTCAGTCTTGAAAATTATAATAACTGATATCCATTAACTGGAAAAATTACAGAAACGCCACAGCAATATATACAGACATGACCTAATGTTAATGATTGATTTATAACTTTTGCTATTCGCGCTCAAAATGATATTAATGCCTATCTTGATTTTATTTTATCTAAATTTCCTTTTGATAGTTTTAAAGATGAATTAATTAAAGAAACATTAAGAGATATGGTTTATGCTATGGTTGAACATTGAGTATTTAATCGTACACCAATTGAATTTAATGTTGATGCTACTATTCAATTTAATAATGGTAGTCAATTTAGTGCAAATAGTATTCCAACAATTAATGTTTGAGATTTAGCACCAACTAGAATGAAAATATGAGCAAGATTAACAGAATTAAAACAAGTATTTTTAAGTTATAATCAAGATGAAATAGATATTGAAAAAATTGACTTACAAGCATTTTATACTAGAAATCAAGTTGATGAATTAATTAAAGAACAAAAAGAATTTACATTATCAAAACAAATTAAATTATATGATGATTTAGTTGATGATAATGAAAATGAAATATATAGAGGTCCTGTTAGTAAATTTATTAATAAAGGTTATGTTGCAACTGATTATGATAAAGAAACTGAAACAATGATTTTAGATTGACCTGATGAAATTGGTACATTACCACCCGAAGCATTACAAAATAATCCACAAATTGGTGATTTTACTCATGCACCAACTTGTGATTTTTCTGCTAAACAACAAAAAGAATTACTGCTAATGAAAATGAAATTACCAAATTAAATAGTGAATTAATTAAAGCAAACGAAAATATTAATGATGTTAAAAATAACTGATTTAATATTGAAACTAGTCCATTATGAAAAAAATGTCTTCTTTTATTCCTAGTAGTGAATTTGGTAAAACGTATTTAGCAATATGAGGTTATATTTACCAACCCCTAGTACTCCTACTGATAATTATATATATAGTGATAAAAAAACTATATTTAATTTAGGTGGTGATATTAATAGAACAACACAAACCAGTATTAAGTTAGATGAGTTAATTATAAAAGATAATGTTAAAGTACAATTATTATTCACTAAAAATGGAAATGATATTACTGTGGTTTCCAATGATATTAATTACCAAGCGAGTTCTGTTAAATTATATCAATATATAGGAAAGGGAAAACCAACTGAATTTATAGCAGAAGATAGTATTGAACGTGATTATTATACAAAAATAGAAACTAATAATTTATTAGATAAAAAACAAAATAAATTAATTGCTGGTACTAATATAACTATTGATGAAAATAATAAAATTAGTGCAAGTGGTGGTGGTTCAGTTGATGAAAATAGAATATTTAATAATAAGGAAGATAAAGATAAAAGTACTTATTTAATTAATAATGTTTTAAGTGAAGTAAGTGTTAATGGATTAATTTATGCACAAGAACCAAATATGAATAATGATAATAAAATACCAAATAAAAAATATGTTGATGATAAAATACCTAATTTAGATAATTATTATAAAAAAGAAGAAGTAAATAAAAAATTAGAAGATACAAAAGCATTATTTCCAATTGCTTTTTCTATGAATGCTATTGGTCAAGAAATTCCTAATTTAGAAACTACTAATAAAACTATTGCTGGTGCTATTAATGAAAATAAATCAAATATTAATAAAAAACAAGATAAAGAAAATTGAAAAATAATAGGTAAAAGTCTTGATAATCGTACATGAGAAGATTTTGCTCTTAGTTTTAATAAATATTATAGAGTATTTATAACATGAGAAAAACCACCATTTAATCAAGTAAATACAAAAATAAAAGTAGAATTTAAAACTGGTAATTATTTAGGTGGTAATTCTGGTGATAAAATTTTTCTTACAAAAGGTGAAATTGAAGGAGTTGAAGCAAATTTATATTTAATTGTAGTAAAAGGTAATAATTGAAAGTTAATTATAAATGGTGGAAATAAAGAATATGGAAATATATTTTCATTAGAAGAATTACAAAATACTATTAAAGTAGATATTACACCAAAATTAAAAATTAATTCAAGAAGTTTAGAAACTAATGAAATAGAAGAAAATATTTGAGATATTGAATTAAAAAATAATCCAACACCAAGTCCAAGTAAAGATAATTGAAAAGAAGTAGGAACAAGAGAAAAAAATCAATGAGATAATTGACAAATTACTTATAATTTTATAGTTAATAAACGATACAGAGTTTATTATTCTTGAAATATATATAATCCAGTTTTTGCAATTCAAGAATTTATTATGGCTTTTCTCCCTTTATGTACTATTTTTAAATCTTATCACATAAATGCTGAGAAAAGCCTATCTACGAACTTCTCCCCACATTTTTAAATAAAACATAGCATTACAGTTTCAAAACTAGGTATGTTATTGAATTTATATGCAGCTTCTTTTGCATATAAATGAATATAATGTTTTGCAACTTTGATATGTGTTTTAAATGTTCTTCGTATATGTTTTCATACTGACTCAATTTGGTTGGTATTTACACCAGTTTTTGAAACATAGCCATCTTGATGGTTAACTGTTTCATGCTTAGTGAAAACCGATTTCAAATCGCGATATCCTTTTCAAAAATCAGTATGTACAACACACTTTGAAGAAATGTGGTTTATTGCAAACTGCAAAAGATTTTTACTGTTTGCGTTTTTCAATACTTTCACAATCAGATTGTTGGTTGTTTTTTCATAAATACCAACAATCAAGGTTTTATTCAACAAGGATCTTCCTTGTTTTTTAAACCCCATATGTGAAAGATACATTTCATCCATTTGCACTATGCCTTCAACAATGAATTGAGGTTTTTGTTTAGCAATGGCACTTCGGATTTTATGACCCATTCTTCAAGCTGTTTTCAAGGTCACTCCCAATTCTTTTGCAACATCAGTTGATGGAATTCCATGTTTGGTGTTTATTCATCTAAAAATGAGATAAAACCAAGATATTAAAGGTGTTTGTGACTTTGAAAATATAGTGCCCGTGAGAATACTGAATGTTTGATGACATTTCAAACATCTCATTCTTCTTAAATTAGAAGTATTCAAATTAAAACTAGAACACCTACTACATTTGATTTGTTTCAAACTTGCTATATATGCAAGACATTGTTTTTCAGTTTGAAAAGTATTATTGAACTCATTCAATTTCATTGTTTCCTCCACAAGTACATGTGGGGAGAAGTTCGTTTATTATAACTGATAATAAAATAGCAGGTGTAGAAATAGAAGTCTTTAACAATAATAGTAATGTATTAGTTTTATCAGTTAATCATGCAAAATTTATTACTATTTATTCTTTAAAAGGTAATGATAAAGGAAATACATGAAAATTAGAAGAATTACAGGAATAATATTATGTTTTTTAAAATTATAAAAATTATTTTAGGTTTAATTGGAGTAATTCTATCATCAGCAACAGCGGGTTTAATTATATTTATTATTGTAAAAATCATATTAAAAATTAATCAAATATTTTAAAAAAAGGTGGTGAATATTATGTTAAGTCTATTTAAAAGAAAAGAAAAAGTAATATTAGTGATAATCAAAATGAAAAAGTAAAATTTTTAACTAATAAAAATAAAAGTACTCATGCTTCAATTTTAAATTATTTTGGTTTTAATGATTTTAACCATGAAACTTATTTTACTGATTTTGTAGCAGAAAATAATGCTAATTTATATAATGCTCCATTAGATATTAATAATGAAACTATTAAACAATATTTAATTCAACAAGAATTTTACAGAAAAAATTGAAATTCAATTTTTAAATTAAGTAAATTAGGAATTAGTGCTTATTTAATTTATATTGCTAATGATGACTTATATTTTCAAGTAGTAGATATACAACAAAGAGTTTATGACATTACTGGTAAATTAATTCAATGTACTATTTTTTATGATAGTTATCAACAAAATGCACAAACTGTAAGATTATTTGAAGTTTATACACTAAATAATGAACAAGTAACAATTAACCGTGCAATTTATAGTATTAGTGATAATAAAAAACAATTTCCATTAGATTTTAAATCATACATTAATAATCCTAATTTAGCACAAGAACAAATACTAAATATTAACTATATACCAATAGCAATTATGCGAAATAAAGCAAATGAATTAGCAGATTGTGATAAAGTAATGGATAAAATTAAAGCATTAGATGTTATTTATGAACAAATTGTTTTAGATACCATTTTAAATTCACCTAAATTTATATTTAGTCAAACTTATGGTAATGTTCAATCAGCATTAGAAGAAGCAGTAAGAACTTTGGTTACTAAAAACTACATATTTAAAAGTGGCGGAGATAATAATGAACAAAATGAAAATATCAATATGACAAATAGCAATTTTAAAGGTAAAAATTTAACTGATATATACGATTGAAATGTTAATGAAATATTTAAACGTTGTGGTATTCATATACCAAGTCAAAAGAAATCTGCACAACAATCAGTTCCCGAAAGTACAGCAGTAAATATTTCAACTATTAATTATAGGCTTTTCTCCCTTTATGTACTATTTTTAAATTTTATCACATAAATGCTGAGAAAAGCCTATCTACGGACTTCTCCCCACATTTTTAAATCAAACATAGCATTACAGTTTCAAAACTAGGTATCTTGTTGAATTTATATGCAGCTTCTTTAGCATATAAATGAACATGATGTTTTGCAACTTTGATATGTGTTTTAAATGTTCTTCTTATATGTTTTCAAACTGATTCAATTTGGTTGGTATTTACACCAATTTTTGAAACATAGCCATCTTGATGGTTAACTGTTTCATGCTTAGTGAAAACTGATTTAAAATCGCAATATCCTTTTCAAGAATCAGTATATACAAGACATTTTGAAGAAATGTGGTTTTTTGCAAACTGCAAAAGATTTTTACTCTTTGCGTTTTTCAATACTTTCACAATTAAATTATTGGTTGTTTTTTGATAAATGCCAACAATCAAGGTTTTATTCACTAAGGATCTTCCTTGTTTTTTAAAACCCATATGTGAAAGATACATTTCATCAATTTGCACTGTACCTTCAACAATAAATTGAGGTTTTTGTTTTGCAATACGTGTTCTGATTTTATGAGTCATTCTTCAAGCAGTTTTCAAAGTCACTCCCAATTCTTTTGCAATATCTGTTGATGGAATTCCATGTTTGGTGTTTATTCATCTAAAGATAAGATAAAATCAAGATGTTAAAGATGTTTGTGACCTTGAAAATATGGTGCCTGTGAGAATGCTAAATGTTTGATTACATTTTAAACATCTCATTCTTTTTAAATCAGAAGTATTCAAATTAAAACTAAAACACCTAATACATTTGTTTTCTTTTAAATTTGCTATATATGCAAGACATTGCTGTTCAGTTTGAAAAGCATTGTTGAATTCATTCAGTTTCATTATTCCCTCCACAAGTACATGTGGGGAGAAGTCCGTAATTATATTGAACAAAAATTATGACAATTTAATATTGATATTCTTAAATTTATTCAAATATTAGTACGTATTGATAAAGATTTATTAACTAGTAAAACATTTAATATTAATGATGAACAAGAAATTAATAATTTAACTGTTAAATTAAAATTATTTAATCCCAAAAATAACCAATTAATAGGAGAAAACAATGGAAAACAACAACAAACCACAAACGAAGTTTCCACAGAAACAGAAACAAACTAAACTTAATCAAGCAGAATTAGAAAATGATTATTTAATTGATAATATTCCTTATGACTTTACTAATATGATGCGTGCTACTAGTGACCCAGATATTAATAGAGCATACGATGAATTTAAAAAAGAACAATTTATATTTATGAAATTGAACGTTTATTTAAAAATGGCTTTTCTCCCTTTATGTACTATTTTAATTTTATCACATAAATGCTGAGAAAAGCCTATCTACGGACTTCTCCCCACATTTTTAAATCAAACATAGCATTACAGTTTCAAAACTAGGTATCTTGTTGAATTTATATGCAGCTTCTTTAGCATATAAATGAACATGATGTTTTGCAACTTTGATATGTGTTTTAAATGTTCTTCTTATATGTTTTCAAACTGATTCAATTTGGTTGGTATTTACACCAATTTTTGAAACATAGCGATCTTGATGGTTAACTGTTTCATGCTTAGTGAAAACTGATTTAAAATCGCAATATCCTTTTCAAGAATCAGTATATACAAGACATTTTGAAGAAATGTGGTTTTTGCAAACTGCAAAAGATTTTTACTCTTTGCGTTTTTCAATACTTTCACAATTAAATTATTGGTTGTTTTTTGATAAATGCCAACAATCAAGGTTTTATTCACCAAGGATCTTCCTTGTTTTTTAAAACCCATATGTGAAAGATACATTTCATCAATTTGCACTGTACCTTCAACAATAAATTGAGGTTTTTGTTTTGCAATACGTGTTCTGATTTTATGAGTCATTCTTCAAGCAGTTTTCAAAGTCACTCCCAATTCTTTTGCAATATCTGTTGATGGAATTCCATGTTTGGTGTTTATTCATCTAAAGATAAGATAAAACCAAGATGTTAAAGATGTTTGTGACCTTGAAAATATGGTGCCTGTGAGAATGCTAAATGTTTGATTACATTTTAAACATCTCATTCTTTTTAAATCAGAAGTATTCAAATTAAAACTAAAACACCTAATACATTTGTTTTCTTTCAAATTTGCTATATATGCAAGACATTGCTGTTCAGTTTGAAAAGCATTGTTGAATTCATTCAGTTTCATTATTCCCTCCACAAGTACATGTGGGGAGAAGTCCGTTAAAAATAATGAAAATAATAGTTTAAGATTTTCAGCAAATACTATTAAAATAGGTTTTATTGATATTGATAAAGTATTAAAAACTACTGCTGTTGAAACATCAGACTTTACTATGCAATTAAATCAAAGAGCAAGTACTAATATTAATGATAATACTATTGAATATAGTATGACTGATATTAAAAATTTAATATTTCAAGAAATAAATTTATTAAATCAATTTAAGTTATATGCAGTTAGTATAAATGAACCTTTAACTGAAAATAATATTGATAATTTATATATAATTAATAATTATTCACAACCTTATCAAAATCCAAAAACAAGAAGTACTAAAAGTATAACTATTATTAAAATTAAAGATTTTAAAACAAGAGATGGTTATCCAATCATTATTAAATTACAAAAACCATTAGATAAAGATACAAAAGTTACTGGTTTAAAAATTAAAGCCCCTAGAAGCATGATTTTTGGCAATATAAAGGTACTTGGTGAAGTTGACAATATGGAAGTATACCCAAAGTTATTTGTTAAAAATAAGATAGCATTTCCGCTGTTATCAATGCCTATTGAAACTCAACCAAAAGTTAGAATTTTACAACAATGATTTAGTGAGCAAATATTACCTTGAAATTTAGCAAAACAATTCATAGGACAAGAAAAATCAGTTTTAGATTTAATTGCTATTGGTGGAGGAACTGAAACAAGAAAAGAAATTATTAATAATGCAAAAATAACATATGCAAAAATTGGTAAATATGATGGACCAGCACCAGTACCTAAAAAATTAGATGATTTTGAAATGAAAAAGAATGAACAATATATATTATATAGTCATAGAGAACCAACCCCACCATATCCTAGTAAATATATTGCTATTGAGTTATCACAGAACTTTAATTCAATTGAAATTGAAGTAAATGATAAACCACCAA
Organism: Spiroplasma ixodetis; assembly: GCF_027923845.1. Lineage (GTDB taxonomy): Bacteria > Bacillota_I > Bacilli_A > Mycoplasmatales > VBWQ01 > Spiroplasma_E > Spiroplasma_E ixodetis_A. The sequence continues at coordinate 119,712 of NZ_AP026933.1, read as the reverse complement.
TTGATAGTTTACAAAAAGTATTATTAGATATGTTAACTTATACATATAATTATAATAGGAATTTTGACGGATTTAATCCAAAAAGTGATAAATTACAACCAATTGGAGAATTAAGGCAAAAATTTGAGGGACAAAAACCGGAAGAAGTTGTTACTAATTTATTTAAACAGTGAAAATTAGATTATCCAAATTATGTTAATTTACCAAAAGTACAAATACTTAAAAAATTAGTTATTATGTTATCTAACAATATTTATTCTAGTATGTCCATTAATAAAGGTTTAAATGATGATAATAAGATTTTATTACCTTATTACTTTGAATTAAAATCAAATCCCATTCATACAAATAATGATGATATTTGAGAATTTAAAGATGTAAAAGTAATATTAAAATCTGATTATTTTGATTTTATAGATATGAATAATATTAAACTAAAAAATAATGATATTAGTCAAAATCAATTATTTAAACTAGATGATAATCAATTTAACTGACTATCCATAACTAATGAATTAGAAAGTAATAATATTCCTTCATTAATTCCTGCAGATTGAACACTTGGTAATGGCGAATATGGTAAGTATTTTACAAGAACAATTATCGAAAAAAATAAAATTGAAAATGCTTTAAATTTATATGGTTCAAATAAATCACAATTATTTTCTAAATTGGAATTTTATAAAGAAATATTACAAATTGATAATAATACTGAATTTGAATTACAAATTGAAAATCCGATTAATAATTTAAATCGAATTGAAATTAGTGGGATATTTGGTTCTGGAAATTATGATTTAATTTTAATAACTAATAAACAAGAAATAAATTTAACTAATATTAGTTTATTTGATAAGTATAACGAAAATATTTCTTATATAAATTTAGAAATTTAGATTATTTATTAAAATAACCTTCAGGGTAAATACCATCTCATTTTATATCATTTTTTTCTCTTGGCTTAATATCAAAATACAATGATATTGTAGGTTTACAACTACTACATTTATTTTCTCAAATAGTTGTTGTTCCATATACTTTTTCACCATTTGGTTTTAAATAATAATTTTCCATATTATGGGTAAGCACCCCCCCCATGATTAATCCTATTGTTCCCGTTGTTGCACCAGTTAGTGCTAATGCTAATGTTATTTTACTTAAATTTGTTTTTATTCATGTTTTCATAATAAATTTCTCCTTTTTTATTTTGTTATTTTTTCTTAACTCTTCACAAGTTTTTAATCATTTTGGTAATAATTCATGTTCTAAATTAATTGCATGATTTTTACAAAGAAAAAGACTAAACGTTGTTGATTTTAATTCCAATAATACAATATTACTTCATTTGTTATTACAATTTTTACTTTGACAAATAACATTCATTTTGTAAAATCTTTTTAAAAGATTTCAAATTATTTACAACACCTGATAACTTTTCTTTATTCATGATAATTTACTCCTATTTTGAAATGAAATTTAAGATATTACACAATTATTATTTTTAATAAAGACTTTACTACTTTTTTCTTGATTATTAATAGATTTATATGAATTAATAATACTAACATCATTTAATCATAACAATGGTGTTACTTCTGTTAATTCTGTAATTTTACTTAGTTCATTTGATAACTTTCTTTTAGAAATTTCTAGTTCTTTTTCAAAACTAACAATTTCCCTTGAATAAATTTTTAAATCATGTTCATTGGGTTTATTTTTTTCTTTCTCTTTAATTATTATATTATTTATATAATTAATCATTTCATGAATTTCTTGAATTTTATTTCTTAAAATTTCTATTTTTCCTATTTCCATTTTAATTACTCCTTATGTCTTAATTTTACTTTAAAATTGTACTATTTTTCATTATTTTTACAAGTATGCTTTTAAATGCAAAATAATGCCTAAATGAAAGGCGTTTATTTTGTGATACCTATACTATTAATGATATTCAACTTGTTTATTATATTTTAAATATGAAAGTGGTTTTTTAAATAATTTTTATTTTATTTAAAATTACACTTATATATTTATATAATAATTAAGTAAATTAATTTTTTAAATATATTTACAATAAATTTTGATTTTTTTAAAATAGTTAGGAGAAGTAAATTTGAATTTTAATTATAAATGAAATTTTAGAGAACAAAATGCAAAAATTGATAAATTAATTTTAAAACATATAACAAATAAATGAGAAAAAATAGATTGAAGAATAAAAAATACAAGGGATAAAAAGAAATATAAAATTGTTGATTATCAATATCGAACGAGAAAAACTATACATGGATTAGTAACTTATAAAAGAAGAATTTATGAATATTTTAATGAAAAAATACAAAAATGAGTTCGTGTTTGTTTAGTTGATGAAATACTAGAACTACCAAAATATAAAAGAATTGGTGAAGATATTGAAAAAACTATTATTGAATATTTTGCTGATGGAAAAAGATACAGAGATATTTGAGATATTATAAAAAAAGCAAATATTAGTCTTAGTTCTATTCATAGAGTTTTTAAGAATTTAGAAGTAATTGAAGCAAATCCAGTAAAAGTAAAATTAGAAAAAAATCAACCTGTTTTTGTTGCTATTGATGATGGTCACCGAAAATTTTGAAATTTTAAACGTAAAGGTACAAAACATTCTATGCGATTAATAGTAACATATACAGATAATATTAATCATAAAGTACAAAACAAAAGAGTAAAAGCAATTATAAGACCAACAAGAACAGCAATTGGTGTTAAAAAAATTGCTGAATTTGTTAAAGAACATTGTCAAAAATTTTATGAAAATATTGAACAAGCAAAAATTATTATTTGTGGTGATAGTGCAGGATGAATTAAAGAAATTGCTGATTATTTAGGTGCCCAGTTTGTTTTAGATAAATTTCATTTAATTAGAACATTATATCTTGGAATAATGGCTGGCAATAAAGGAAAATATTTAAAAGAATATAATCACTGTAAAAATTTAATTAATAATGGTCAATATGAACAATTAATTGATTTTTTATATAAAGAATTAGATAATCATAAAAAATTAAAGAAAAAATATTTTAAAAATAATAAACAAGGTATTGAAAATCAAAGTGCAAAGTGAAATATTGGTTGCTTTACTGAAACTAATATTTGACACGTTTTAAAAGAAATGCTTGGTAATAGAACTTATAATATTTCAATTTATATTAAAATGGTTATTTTTAAATGTAATAAAATAAATACAGAGATACAATTATTATAAGTTAAAATTTTACTTTTTTTAAAAAATCAAAATAAAATAAAACTTATTAAATATGTTTTAATAAGAATTTTTGTTGTGTATAAATATTAAATTTATTTTTTAATTTTTTAGTAATTTTTAAAAATAAGTATTTTAGTTGAAATATCTTTTAAAAAATAGTAAGATGAATGTACAATTTCATAAAAATCCAAATTATTTCTTGTCTGAAATATAATAAGACTATATAGATTTAATTTATTCCGGATTTTTGACAATCTCCCAATTTATATTGTCTTTAAACCAAAGACCCAGAAAAATACTAAATTATCTTTCACCAATCGAATATTTGAATAGAAAAATAATTTAGTTGCACTTACCTTTACAATTTTGCAAATTAAATTTTAGGTTTTTTATTATTTTTATCCTGTATAATTTTCAAACTTACCTCATTTTGGAATAAAAACAGTTACTACTTTTCCTGTCGGGCCGTTTCGATGTTTAGAAATAAGAATTTCAGCAAGATTACTTTCTTGTGAACTTGTTGTTTCTTCGCTATTTTTTTCCTTATAATAATCATCACGATATAAAAACATAATTACATCAGCATCTTGTTCAATAGCCCCTGACTCACGTAAATCAGACATTAAAGGACGTTTTTCTTCACGTCTCTCCACCATTCTTGATAATTGTGATAAACAAACAATTGGTACTCTTAATTCTCTTGCCAAAATTTTTAAACTACGAGAAATATTTGAAACTTCTTGTTGACGTGATTCACTATCTCTACCAGTTAATAACTGTAAATAATCAATAATTACTAACTTAATGCTATTTTCACGACTTAATTTTCTTAATTTAGTTTGCAACTCTAAAACTCTTAAACCAGGTGTATCATCAATAATAATTCTTTTTTGTTTCAATTGCTCAGCAGTTGCACTAATACGATTTCAATCAGCCTGTGTAAATTTAGACTTATTACGTAAACGATTAGCATCAAAATGTCCTTGACAAGAAATCATTCTTGTAATTAATTGATCTTTTGGCATTTCTAATGAAAAAATAACAACAACATTGTTTTTATTATCTTGTTCATTAGCAGCATTTAAAGCAAAATTAAGTGCTAAGGCGGTTTTACCCATTGAAGGTCTAGCTGCTAAAATAATTAAGTCACCTCGTTGAAAACCACTAGTAATCATATCCAAATTGTTAATACCTGAACTTGTACCAGTAATATTAACTGTTGATTTTTGTAGTTGTTCAATTTTAGTTACCACATCATCAATGTGTTCACTAATTGGCAACATCTCTTCATGATTACGTTCACTACTTACTTGTACAATTTGAGCTTCAGCAGCAATTAAAACTTCATTAATTGACTTTTCACTTTGTAACTCTTTACCAATATTTTTTAAAGCATTTTCTAATTGTCGTTTAGTAGTTCTTTCGATCAAAATATCAATGTGTTCTTTTAAATTAGCATCAGTAATATATTGAGCCACTAAAGAAGATAAATATTCAATTCCACCAATTTTATCCAAATTATTTTGCTTAACTAATTCTTCGGCAATAGTTGTTACATCAATACCGGAATTATTTTTATAAAGATTGGTAATTGTTTTAAAAATAATTTGATTAGAATTAATTGTAAAGTCATGTGGTGCCAATAAATTTAATGCACTTTCACATGCTGGTGATGATTGAATCATCGCACTTAAAACATTAACTTCTGCATTATTTATATATTGACCATTGTTAGACATAATTATTCTCCTAAAACTTCAACCTTTAATTGTGCAATAATTGTAACATCTAATTTAATATTAATGTTAGTTATACCTAATTCATTAATAGGATTAAATTTAGCAAATTTATGTTTATCAATTTTAATGTTATATTTTTGCACTAGTTGTTCACAAATTTGTTTTGAAGAAATAGCACCAGAAACTTTACCATTATTACTTTTTAATTTAAATTGTAAAGTAATTAAAGCTAATTGTTCTTTAATTTTTTGTAAATCTTCTAATTCCATTTCTCGTTGTATTTTTTTATTTTCAATTACTTTTTGATTAATTTTTAATGCTTCTGATGTAGCAATTACAGCTAATTTTCTAGGTAATAAATAATTTTTACCATAACCATCACTAACATTAACAACTTCACCTTTTTTACCATAATTTTTAACATCCGTTAAAAGTACAACTTTCATTGTAAACATCTCACTTTCTATTTTAATAATTTTTAATACCTTTCAGTAGTAGCACTCTCACTTTGATATACGCCACTTTCAATTAGTTTTACCAATTCATCATACAATGCTCTAATTCCCAATTTACTACTTTGGACAGCAGCAGCACTAAAGTGACCACCACCACCTAAGTTTTCACAAATAATTTGAACATTTATTTCACCGTTGCTTCGTGCTGATAAACAGGCACGTCCTTGACGATCATAAGCAATAGTAAATGATGCTTTACAATCACGTAAGTCTAACAACATTTCTGAAATTTGGGCTAAATATGAAGTATGTACTTCTAAGTTTTCATCACCAACAGCAACTAAAAATCCTTTTTTAATTTCTTGGGCGTGACTAATTAAAGCAAATTTATCAATTAGTTCATTTAAACTATTTTTCAATAATCCTTTAACTTTAGAAGGAGAAGCTCCTCAATCAGTTAATAATCCACAGGCTTCAAAAGTTCTTCTTGTTGTTCTTACTTGGAAATTATTAGTATCAATTAAAATACCTGCAAACATTATATTTCATAAAAATTCTGATTCAATATTATTAAAATCATTATAATAAATAATTTCTGTCATTGCTTCAGCTGTTGAAGAAGTTCCTGCATCAATATAAGAAGTAATAGTGCTACTAATTGATTCATCAGAAACACGATGATGATCAATAACAATAATTTTTACAGCTTTACTTAATAAATCAGGACTATCAACGCGTTGTGGATTATGAGTATCAACAACAATTAATAAAGTATTTGCATGAAGAAATTTAAGTGCTTGTTTACCAGTAATAAAATTACGACTAATATAACTTTCAGGAACAAGTTCATGAAGAATTTTTAATGTTTTTTCATCAACTTCATTTTGATTAATAACATAATGAGCACTTTTATTTAAACTTTTAGCAATTTCAATAATAGCTGTTCCTGAAGAAATACTATCAAAATCAGCAGCCGCATGTCCCATAACTAAAATGTTTTCTGCTAATTTTATTTCATTATATAATGATTGTGCAAACATTCTAATATTAATTTTAGATTCTGATTGTTTTGCTTCAATAGTACCTCCAATAAAAACTGTATTACCACCAAATTCACGAATAACTACTTGATCACCACCACGATAAACTGCTAACTCTTTACTTTCAATAGCCAAATCATATAGATCTTTACTAATAGCATTACCATAAGAGAAACCAGCAGATAACGTAATATCTGCTTTAAATTTTTTAACACCTTCTCGAATATTTTTAATAAGTGGAAAGTTATCATTTCTTGCTTTATTAAATTCATTTTGATAAAGTAAAATATTGTAACCATCTTCAATATTACCTAATAATAAACCTGAATAATTATTAGCAAAATCATTTAATTCAGTTTTAATAAATGCTTCAACACGAATTTGATTCTCAACTCTTAATTTTTGTAAAGAATTATAAAAATTATCAATACTAATTACACCAAAAACTAATTTTTCTTGCTGTAATTTATTATATAAGAAATGATATTTAGTTGTTTCTTGTAACAAAATTGTTCTAGTTTGTACTAAATAAATAGCATCATAAAGCATATCTTCAATTTTAAGTGTAATTTGAGTAATATTATTACTAATTAATTGTTCTAAATCTCTTGATAGTTTAACAATTGATTTTCCAATTAATCTACCTAAACCTTTATCTTCTAAAAATTCACTTACTCACATAATTGATAAATCACTATCCAAAACAATCATACCAACACTACCAAAAGTTAAAGCTTGTGCATTATTTAATTTTATGATTTCGGCTGTGTTAATATAACGATGACGAATTCATAAACTAAATAAAAAAATATAAAGACAAACAATAATAAAATTACCTAAAACTAAACTTAAAATTACAGTAATAGTGACCACTTGTTCTGCTGTCTCAATATTAACAATAAAATAAGTCAAGCCAATTAAAATTTCAACTACTAATCAAACAATCATTATTAAATGATAATTTCTTAACGATTTGAACACTTTGTCACTTCCTTCTAATATTATTAATTATACTATAATACTAATACTAAAAACAGCCATTATCTTTTATGTAATATAATACTATTAAGGTCTTTTTATTTTAATTTTAAACTATTATTTAAAATAAAATATTTTTAAGATAAAAATAAATAAAAATTGAGTAAGATTTGTAAACTTACTCAATTTTTTATCTTGAATATCTTAATAATCCCATGATTTGGGCACGTTTTATATTTTTAGCAATTAAACGTTGATACTTTGGATTAGTACCTGTTGTTCTTGCTGGCAAAATTTTGTTATTATTACCCATAAATTTACTTAGTAATTCAATATCTTTATAATCAATATAAGTAATATTATTTTTAGTAATAAAACAAGATTTTCTTCTTGTAAAATTTCTTGGTTTACCAGTGTTCATAATTATCCTCCTTTAATTATTTAAATCTCAAATGATATCTTCTTCATCAAATTCTATATTTTGAATAGCCGCTTCTTTTTCTTGAAGCTGATTAGTATTAGTAAAGGCAATATCAGTACTATAATTAGGACTTTTAAAAGCATCATCTAAATGAATTTTATTCTCATCTCTTGGTTTTGAATAATTAATATTAGCATTATTACCACTACTATCTTTTTTACGATTATCTAAAAAAGTAACAGTTTGTGCAACCACTTCAGTAATATATAGTTCTTTTCCATTTTGATCGGTTGATTTTCTTACTGACAGTCTTCCTGAAACTGAAATTAAAGAACCTTTAACTAAATAATTAGTCATATTTTCAGCAACTTTATTTCAAGCCACACACGAAATATAATCAGCTTGATTTTGAATATTATTAACTGCAAGTGTAAAAAAAGTAAAAGGTTTTCCTGTTGAAGTTTGATGTAACTTTAAATCACGAGTGATTCTACCAATTAATGTAACAATATTCATTTTTTATCCTCACTTTTAACTTAGATTTTATTAATCTTTTTGTTCAGTATTCAATGCATTATTATTAGTATTTGTTTTTGAATTTTGGTAATTAGTTTTTGTACGATAAAATGATTCAGTACCAGCGATTGGTCTTGGTTTTCTTTCACCATTTTCATCACGATTATAAGAAGGACGATTTCCTGGTCTTGTTGGTCGAGAGAAAGAACTAGATTCTACTTGACGTTTTGGTTTAAACTTATTAACTTTTTCACTATCTAAATTAATAACCAAAAAACGCATTACGTCTAATTGTCTTTGTTTATTTAAAGCTACACGATTAAAGTTAGCAATGTTTTCTGGTGAAGTTAGCACTTCAATAATAAAATAATGACCCTTAACTTTTTTGTTAATAGGATAAGCAAATTCACGAATAGAATCTTGTTCTTTAGTAATTTTTCCAGCATTTTTAGTTAAAATTTCACAAAATTCTTTTTTAATTAATTGTGCTTTTTCTTGATTTTGATCATCAACGATGTACATAATTTCATAATTATGCTTTTGTTTTAAATCTTCCAATGTTCGAAGACCTCCTTTTGGGCATATGGCTCTGATGAGCAAGGAGTAAATATATTAAGTTTGATTTTTAAATATTTGACTCATACAATATTATAACGTAATTACCTTTAAAGTAAAGGAAAAATAACAATAATTATTAATATAACATGAGAAAAAATGACTAAATAAAAATTTGATTTCAATAAGAAATTTTATTTTATATAATCAATTATTTTTTGCACTATTTGCTTAGGAGTTAAATCATTAGTGTCAATTACTAAAAAATTAAAGTTATTTTTTTCTTTTTCATATCACTGTTCATATTTTTTATTTAATAAACTTCAGTATTCATGAGGTACATGTTTTTCTGATTCACGACCACGAAGGTTTATGCGTTCAATTGTGATTTCAAGATTTGCTTTTAAATAGACAATTAAATCGGGCTTAATTTGTGGATCAAAATAAAGTGATGAAATAATAACATTATTATAAAAATTTAAATACACTTCATAATCTCTATCATTCATATTGTTTTGAGCTTTTAATACCTCAACAAAAATAGGATCTTCTAAAATACTACGATCAAAAATAACATTGTTAAATTTTGTGCTTCTTTTAATTGTTTACTTCGTGCCATCAGCATAAATACTTGCATTTTAAAAGCATATTCTAAAGGATTTTGATAAAAATCATCTAAATAGGGATTACTAGTAACTGGCTCGTCCATAATTTTATATTTTAATAATTTTGCTAATTCTCTACTAATAGTGCTCTTACCAACACCAACTACACCAGATAATACAATTTTCATTTTTTGCCTCCCATAATATATGATTACAATTAATTTACGGACTTCTCCCCACATGTACTTGTGGAGGGAATAATGAAACTGAATGAATTCAACAATGCTTTTCAAACTGAACAGCAATGTCTTGCATATATAGCAAATTTGAAAGAAAACAAATGTATTAGGTGTTTTAGTTTTAATTTGAATACTTCTGATTTAAAAAGAATGAGATGTTTAAAATGTAATCAAACATTTAGCATTCTCACAGGCACCATATTTTCAAGGTCACAAACATCTTTAACATCTTGGTTTTATCTTATCTTTAGATGAATAAACACCAAACATGGAATTCCATCAACAGATATTGCAAAAGAATTGGGAGTGACTTTGAAAACTGCTTGAAGAATGACTCATAAAATCAGAACACGTATTGCAAAACAAAAACCTCAATTTATTGTTGAAGGTACAGTGCAAATTGATGAAATGTATCTTTCACATATGGGTTTTAAAAAACAAGGAAGATCCTTGGTGAATAAAACCTTGATTGTTGGCATTTATCAAAAAACAACCAATAATTTAATTGTGAAAGTATTGAAAAACGCAAAGAGTAAAAATCTTTTGCAGTTTGCAAAAAACCACATTTCTTCAAAATGTCTTGTATATACTGATTCTTGAAAAGGATATTGCGATTTTAAATCAGTTTTCACTAAGCATGAAACAGTTAACCATCAAGATGGCTATGTTTCAAAAATTGGTGTAAATACCAACCAAATTGAATCAGTTTGAAAACATATAAGAAGAACATTTAAAACACATATCAAAGTTGCAAAACATCATGTTCATTTATATGCTAAAGAAGCTGCATATAAATTCAACAAGATACCTAGTTTTGAAACTGTAATGCTATGTTTGATTTAAAAATATGGGGAGAAGTCCGTAGATAGGCTTTTCTCAGCATTTATGTGATAAAATTAAAATAGTACATAAAGGGAGAAAAGCCTTAATTTATCTTAATATATAAATTTTCTCCCTCCAAATAAAAAAACATTTAATAAATTAAATTTTACTTTTACTAAAACTGAGGCTTTTTAATAATCTGTGTATCTTTGTTTTACAAAGTTACTAATTTAGATTAATTCTGTCTTCAAATTTTATCATAAAATGAGCAATTGCTGTATTTCAATTTTGAATAGGCAATGTTCATTTTTTTGTTATATTTTCAATTGCCAAGTAAAATATTTTGAAAACTGCCATATCATTAGGAAAAACTTTTTTATTTCTGATGATTTTTCGTAATTGACTATTAACAGATTCAATAGCATTTGTAGTATAAATCACTCTTTTGATTTCTACTGGATAACTAATAAAAACCATTAAATTATCTCAATTTTTATATCAAGATTTAGTAATTTGAGGATATTGTTTATTTCATTTACTTTCAAACGATTCTAAAGCTTGCATTGCTTGTTCTTCACTACATGCACTATAAATTGGTTTTAAATCTGCAACTAGACCTTTTCGATGTTTGTATGAAACATATTTTAAACTATTTCTAATTTGATGAACAATGCATAATTGATGTTCTGTTTTAGGATAAACTGATTGTATTGCTTCTGACATGCCTGTTAAATTATCACTACAAGCAATAAGAATATCATTTAAGCCACGATTTTTCATTTCTGTGAAATTAGATAATCAAAACTTAGAACCTTCATTTTCACTAATTCATAATCCTAAAACATCTTTTTTGCCTTCTAAATCAACTCCTAATGCTATATAAACTGATTTGTTAATAATCCGTTTATCTTGTCGTACTTTAACTACTATACAATCAAAATAAACAATAGGATAAATACTTTCTAATGGTCGATTTTGTCATGCTTTAACATCATCAATAACATCATCAGTAATTTGACTAATAACACTTTCACTAATATCAGCACCATGATATAACTCTTGCAACTGCATTCTAATGTCAGATAATGTCATTCCTTTTGCATATAAAGAAAGAACTTGTTGATCAAAACCATCAAATCTTCTTTGCCTTTTAGGAACTATTACAGGAGTAAAATTACTATTGCGATCTCTTGGTACATCAATTTCAATTTTACCTTGTTGAGTTATTAATTTTTTTGAACTTGTACCATTACGAGCATTTTCAGTAGTACTATGTTGATTTTTTTCATATCCTAAATAATTTTGCATTTCAGAATTCAACATTTTTTCAACTAATCTTTTTGTTAATTCTTTATATAAACCGCCAGGTTTAAAAACTGTTGTTAAATCTTCAGTATTTTCTAGTAATAAATCTACTGCTTTTGATATTGGATCATTATTATTAAAGTTATCTTTTTTAGCCATCTGTAACTCACTCTTTCTAGTCATTTAATTATATTTACTAGAATTAATTAAACATAGTTATTTTTGTAAGTTACACAGATTACTAAACATTTCCCTAAAACTCGTTGCTTATATTTTCAAAGATTAACGTAATATCAATTACATTTTTGAAATTATTGATAATACACTTTCTTGATTCTATATACCCTTTTAACTATATTTATCATAACATAGAATTTATTGATAACGATACTATTACTTTTTAGTTATCAAATAAATCAAATTCATATATTTATAAACTAAATTTTAAAAATAAAAGAGAAGTAAACTACAAACTAAATTACATTAATATAAACAGTAATCACATTAATTATTATATTTTCTTTCAAACTTGCTTGCCTCTTAAAAAATATTTTCTTGTTTTAATATCATTAGTATTAAAGAATAAATAATCTAATTTATTTTGTTTACATGTTCAACAAAAATAATTTTTCATTATGAGTTGAAATTTCCTTATAAAAAGTAACTAAATAATTAATTGGTAAATCATCATGTTTATATGGATTATTTATTTTAAAACCTTTTCTGTTTTCTTCTCACGTAATGTTATATTTAAAACAAGGATTAGTAATTTTAGTTTTGTTATCTGTTATTTCACCGATAAATCAACTATTATGCTGTTCATAAAATTTTAATGGTTCAAGTTTTATATCATTAAGATAATATTCTTTTGGAGCAATTGGTTTATTAACAGTTATTTTTTGGTCTTTAATATATGGTTCTAATAATTTTACGAACTTCTCCCCACATGTACTTGTGGAGGAAACAATGAAATTGAATGAGTTCAATAATACTTTTCAAACTGAAAAACAATGTCTTGCATATATAGCAAGTTTGAAACAAATCAAATGTAGTAGGTGTTCTAGTTTTAATTTGAATACTTCTAATTTAAGAAGAATGAGATGTTTGAAATGTCATCAAACATTCAGTATTCTCACGGGCACTATATTTTCAAAGTCACAAACACCTTTAATATCTTGGTTTTATCTCATTTTTAGATGAATAAACACCAAACATGGAATTCCATCAACTGATGTTGCAAAAGAATTGGGAGTGACCTTGAAAACAGCTTGAAGAATGGGTCATAAAATCCGAAGTGCCATTGCTAAACAAAAACCTCAATTCATTGTTGAAGGCATAGTGCAAATGGATGAAATGTATCTTTCACATATGGGGTTTAAAAAACAAGGAAGATCCTTGTTGAATAAAACCTTGATTGTTGGTATTTATGAAAAAACAACCAACAATCTGATTGTGAAAGTATTGAAAAACGCAAACAGTAAAAATCTTTTGCAGTTTGCAATAAACCACATTTCTTCAAAGTGTGTTGTACATACTGATTTTTGAAAAGGATATCGCGATTTGAAATCGGTTTTCACTAAGCATGAAACAGTTAACCATCAAGATGGCTATGTTTCAAAAACTGGTGTAAATACCAACCAAATTGAGTCAGTATGAAAACATATACGAAGAACATTTAAAACACATATCAAAGTTGCAAAACATCATATTCATTTATATGCTAAAGAAGCTGCATATAAATTCAATAACATACCTAGTTTTGAAACTGTAATGCTATGTTTTATTTAAAAATGTGGGGAGAAGTTCGTAGATAGGCTTTTCTCAGCATTTATGTGATAAGATTTAAAAATAGTACATAAAGGGAGAAAAGCCTAATTTTATTAATTCATTACCACTTAATTCTCTTTTAATATTTTCTAAATTAAAAACTCAATATGTATATTTATCATCAGCAATAAAACTATTATTTTTAACCATTCATTTTGGACATTGTAATTTATATTCAACATAATCAATAAGAATAGATTGTGGTTTATCTTTTACAATTTGTTCTTTTTTAAATTCTATTTGCATAATAATCCTTTCCTAATATGTTCTGTTGCTTCTAGCATAAAGAACATATATTTTGATTTTTAGATTATTAATAATACTACTATTCGTTTTATTAATTGCAGCAATTATGGGCTCAAAAATAAATTGTGAAATTTTAAAAAGAAATCGAGGCATTCGATTCAATATTTATTTAATTTGTGTTAAACAAATTAATATTTTAAGGCTTTTCTCCCTTTATGTACTATTTTTAAATCTTATCACATAAATGCTGAGAAAAGCCTATCTACGAACTTCTCCCCACATTTTTAAATAAAACATAGCATTACAGTTTCAAAACTAGGTATCTTGTTGAATTTATATGCAGCTTCTTTAGCATATAAATGAACATGATGTTTTGCAACTTTGATATGTGTTTTAAATGTTCTTCGTATATGTTTTCAAACTGATTCAATTTGGTTGGTATTTACACCAATTTTTGAAACATAGCGATCTTGATGGTTAACTGTTTCATGCTTAGTGAAAACTGATTTAAAATCGCAATATCCTTTTCAAGAATCAGTATATACAAGACATTTTGAAGAAATGTGGTTTTTTGCAAACTGCAAAAGATTTTTACTCTTTGCGTTTTTCAATACTTTCACAATTAAATTATTGGTTGTTTTTTGATAAATGCCAACAATCAAGGTTTTATTCACCAAGGATCTTCCTTGTTTTTTAAACCCATATGTGAAAGATACATTTCATCAATTTGCACTGTACCTTCAACAATAAATTGAGGTTTTTGTTTTGCAATACGTGTTCTGATTTTATGAGTCATTCTTCAAGCAGTTTTCAAAGTCACTCCCAATTCTTTTGCAATATCTGTTGATGGAATTCCATGTTTGGTGTTTATTCATCTAAAGATAAGATAAAACCAAGATGTTAAAGATGTTTGTGACCTTGAAAATATGGTGCCTGTGAGAATGCTAAATGTTTGATTACATTTTAAACATCTCATTCTTTTTAAATCAGAAGTATTCAAATTAAAACTAAAACACCTAATACATTTGTTTTCTTTCAAATTTGCTATATATGCAAGACATTGCTGTTCAGTTTGAAAAGCATTGTTGAATTCATTCAGTTTCATTATTCCCTCCACAAGTACATGTGGGGAGAAGTCCGTATTTTAATTGAACCGGCACCGCTCAATTTTTTTTACAAGTTTGAAATTTATTTTCTCGCCCAAAAATTTTTTCAAAAAAAATAAAAAATAAAACCAACACTTGCTCACTGGGGAGTGGCAAGGTTGGTTAAATAAAGAATAGAATTAATACAATAGGTCCCTACAACAGGTCTATATATACTAGTTTCCAATTCGCTCCCACCCCAAGAATTACCATTAAATGGTTAGTATATTTTATTAGGTATCACTCCACTTTTTATTTATCCATGCAAGTCCACATGTTCTAGCTACTATTTTTAACAACTGTGTTGTAGTTCACTTTTTTAGTTCCTTAACACGTGTTGATAATAGTATTAAAGAGGGTTATTAAAAATTTTAAAATTTTACAATTACAAAAAAAGACAAGAATTTTATTCTCGTCTTTTGTCATTTATTTTTAATTCAAGGGTTTAAAAAAGAAAGGAGCTATTTAAGGGAAATGAGTTGTTATCGACATCTTCGACACGCTCCCATTTTTATTTTTATTTTTCGGACTTCTCCCCACATGTACTTGTGGAGGGAATAATGAAACTGAATGAATTCAACAATGCTTTTCAAACTGAACAGCAATGTCTTGCATATATAGCAAATTTGAAAGAAAACAAATGTATTAGGTGTTTTAATTTTAATTTGAATACTTCTGATTTAAAAAGAATGAGATGTTTAAGAACCTGTTTAGAATCTTTTAGAAAATAAGGTAAAATTACTATATATTTTAAAATAAGAGGTATATATGCATAAAAATTATCCAAGTCATGTTACTAAAGAACAATTTGAGAACATAAAATCAACTTTAGAAAACAGCAAAAGAAAACAAAACCAAGAAATTTAGATTTATATGAAGTGTTTTGTGCAGTTTTATATGTATTAAAAAGTGGTTGTCAATGAAGAATGTTACCAAAAAATTTTCCAAAATGACAAACTGTATATTATTATTTCCAAATTTGAAGTAAAAACAATGATAAAGAACCTAGTGTATTGCAATTAATTTTAAAAAAATTAGTTAAAAAGATTCGTATTAAGAATCATCGAAAAGAAAAAACTAGTTTTTGTATAATTGATTCGCAAAGTGTTAAAAATACAGATACTACTGAAAATAAAGGTTATGATGCTGGTAAAAAGATTTCAGGAATAAAACGTCATATTGCAGTTGATACGCAAGGTTTACCACATGCAATTTACATAACTACAGCAGAAAAAACAGATCGTAATAGTGCTATCATAATGATTAAAAGTGAAAAAGAAAATCTTTCTACAGTTCAAAAAATAATAGTAGATGCTGGCTATACTGGTGAAAAATTTGCTTCTGCAATCAAAACAATCATAAATGCAAATGTTGAAGTTGTAAAACGTAATGAATTACATTCTTTTGTAGTACTACCAAAAAGATGAGTTGTAGAACGAAGCTTTGCATGATTAGAAAAATGCAGAAGATTATGAAAAAATTGTGAAAGAAAACTAAATACTAGTTTACAAATGGTTGTTCTGTCCTTTATTTCAATTTTATTAAAAAGATTCTAAACAGGTTCTAAAATGTAATCAAACATTTAGCATTCTCACAGGCACCATATTTTCAAGGTCACAAACATCTTTAACATCTTGGTTTTATCTTATCTTTAGATGAATAAACACCAAACATGGAATTCCATCAACAGATATTGCAAAAGAATTGGGAGTGACTTTGAAAACTGCTTGAAGAATGACTCATAAAATCAGAACACGTATTGCAAAACAAAAACCTCAATTTATTGTTGAAGGTACAGTGCAAATTGATGAAATGTATCTTTCACATATGGGTTTTAAAAAACAAGGAAGATCCTTGGTGAATAAAACCTTGATTGTTGGCATTTATCAAAAAACAACCAATAATTTAATTGTGAAAGTATTGAAAAACGCAAAGAGTAAAAATCTTTTGCAGTTTGCAAAAAACCACATTTCTTCAAAATGTCTTGTATATACTGATTCTTGAAAAGGATATTGCGATTTTAAATCAGTTTTCACTAAGCATGAAACAGTTAACCATCAAGATGGCTATGTTTCAAAAATTGGTGTAAATACCAACCAAATTGAATCAGTTTGAAAACATATAAGAAGAACATTTAAAACACATATCAAAGTTGCAAAACATCATGTTCATTTATATGCTAAAGAAGCTGCATATAAATTCAACAAGATACCTAGTTTTGAAACTGTAATTCTATGTTTGATTTAAAAATGTGGGGAGAAGTCCGTAGATAGGCTTTTCTCAGCATTTATGTGATAAAATTAAAATAGTACATAAAGGGAGAAAAGCCTTATTTTTTTCTGCTTTTTCAATTTCTTCAAGTTTTTGATCTTCATCAAAAAACATATATTTAAAAAATATATCTTTGCTGTGTAACTTCATATATTCTGAATTTCTTAATTTTTCTTTTTCAAGTTTTTGTTCAAAAAGAAAAACTCACTCTTCTACTATTTTCGAATTAACTAAATTTTCAATTGCTACTGCTATATTTCTACTCATTTTTCCTATTCCCTTTCAATATTTTATAAAAAACCCATTTACTTTAAAAATAAAGTAAATGTGTAAAAAACTAATCTTTTGATTTAAAATTAACACATTTTATTTTTTTTACAATAAAATTATTCTTAAAAACTGCATTAAATTTAATAAATAATTAAATTTATATAATCATTTTTTAAAATCAATTTTTATTTTTGTAATAAAACATTATTTACTGATTACTACTAATATGGTAATATGAAGGTAATAACTTACTATTAAGTTAAGTTATTAATTTTTAAAAGAGAATATAGTTTTCTTTTAAAAATTACCTTCATATTTAAATTTTTAATGAGAAAAGGAATTTATCAAATGAAAACATTTTTAATAAACATCACTCTGACAACAATAACTTTAACTGCTGGAAATGAAATGATAGCAAAACATTTTAATGAACAAATAAGTGTTAAATCACAATTATATGTCCTTGGCGACAGCTTATCAGATAATGGTAATTTATCTAATATTTTTACTTATGATACTTGAAATATAGATAAAGTTAAATTTCAAGAACCTTTTTATCATAATTCATTTACTAATGGCGATGTTGCTGCTAGTATTTTAGCGAAAAAACTAGGAACAGAACTATTACCAGCTTGATATCAAAAAGGTAATAACTATGCTGTAAGTGGAGCACAAGCCGGACAAAATCATAGTTGAGAATATCAATTATTCTTAAATCATTATTCTATTGACCACCAAGCTAATCAATTATTAAAAGATCATAAAATACAAAAAAATGATGATATTTTTATTGAAATAGGTGGTAATGATCTGCTTTCTGCTATGGATGAAAATTCAACAGCAAAACAAGAGTCAATTATTAATAATGCAATAACAACTGAGTTTGAAACTGTTGATACATTAATTAATGCTGGTGCTCAAAATTTAATAATTGCCAATGTGCCTAACATTAGTAATATTCCAAAATATGTTAATGAAAAACAATCTGTTAAAGAAGTAGCAAACCACTTATCAAATGAATATAATAACAAATGAAATGATAAAATTACTGAATTAATAAAAAATAATTCTGATATTAATATCAGACCGTTTGACTTAGAACCTAATTTTAGTGATTTATTATCTGAAGCACAAGAAATAGGAAAAAATATTACTAATAAATCAATAAAATGATCAATTCCCGGTTTAGCTTTAAATTTAAATCCAAAATATATTGATGGAACAACTCCAGAAACTATTAATAATAATTTTTTCTTTGATTATGTTCATCCAAATAAATGAGCACATGATCAAATTAGTCTTGAACTATTCACTGAACTTACTTCATAAAAAATGCAACAGAAACAATTAATTAACAATATTTTTATTCTTAATTTATTTTAATATATATAGTATTAAAGTAGTATAATACATATAAAGCCAAGAAAGAAGGTGTATTTAATGATTAAAAAAATTAACGATGATCTAAATGATTATATTAGTCAACATCTAAAATATCAAATGCTTAGTTTTAAATTAAGTAATGATGCAAATCAAAAAGGATATCCTGGGTTTGCACGCTTCTTCCAAGTAGAAGCAGCTGATGCTGTTGTTCATATTCGTAAAATTTGTAACTATTTAATGGATCAAGATGCTCAAGTTGAAATTAAAGACATTAAAGTTCCAACTTTTACTACAAAAAACATTGAAGAAGCATTAAAAAAATTAAAATCTACTAAAGAAGAATTACTTGATTTTACTAATAAACTTGTTAAAAGTGCTCGTGAAAATAATGATAATTTAACTGCGAAATTTTATGACTGATTCTTAATTGATTTCTATGAAGAAATTGCTTATGAAAAAGACTTATTGGATTGAATTGCAATGTCTAATAGTAACCTTTATAAAATTGACAAACGTTTACTAAAAACTGAAGAGCCAGATACTTTAAAAGTTATTGTTCCATTTTATGAACCCGAATAAATTTCACATTTAACTCTTAATTTTCACCAAAAATGTATAAAAAAATTATACATTTTTTATTTTTATAAAAATTTTGTTGTATTTTTTTGTTTTTCTTCTACTTGATAGTTTAAACTGTATTCTCTTTTTTTACCTTCAATATTTATTTCATCTTTACTTTTATTACTTCATTCAATAACTTTTAACTTATTTTCTCCTAAATCAGTTTTAATATTAATTATTATTCATATATACTCATTATAAATCTCTTTAAGTTTTTGAAAATGCTTTTGAAATAAAAATTTATTTTTTTCACTATAATTAACTTCAAATGTAATCATTATTGAAATGTTTTCTATTATTTTTATTTGTTTTGCATACTCTTCTGATATTTTTTGTAATCTTCTTTGTTTATTATATTCGGTTTCATTTATTTCATTTCAATTATTGGAACCGTGTTGATAACCAATATCGAAAGAAGAAAATAATTCTGATGGAAATGCCATTTTTCTAAAAGTCTTTAATGAAAAATATAAATTATTTTTCATTGAATAAAAATCTACTCCTATATACTGACTATTAGCATCATATAATATTTCTTTTTTCTTCTTCTTTAAAATTATTTTCAATTATATAATTAACAATTTTTTGAATTTTTACCAATTCTCCTACATCATATGTTGGATTATTTTTTTGATCTAATTCTTCTCTTAATTCATTTATTACCTTACTAATAATTTTAGAATGTTTTGTCACAACAATTACATCATAAAAATCTGTATCAAAATATAATTTATAATTATCATTTTTTTTAATTTTAATATTTAATAAAATACCATAACAAGCATAAAGAAATCTAGGGAGTGAACGTTTTAATTCAACATCACCATCTAAATAAATGCCTCCATATTCGTTTAATATAACAATTCTTATAAAATCTGATGCTGATTTTAGTTTTTCTTTAATTGCTAATCTATTATTTTTAAATATTTGTTCAAATATTACTACATCATTATTTTCTAAATTTTCTATTTCTTTTAAACTAATAATTTTAATATTATTAAGCGGACTTCTCCCCACATGTACTTGTGGAGGGAATAATGAAACTGAATGAATTCAACAATGCTTTTCAAACTGAACAGCAATGTCTTGCATATATAGCAAATTTGAAAGAAAACAAATGTATTAGAACCTGTTTAGAATCTTTTAGAAAATAAGGTAAAATTACTATATATTTTAAAATAAGAGGTATATATGCATAAAAATTATCCAAGTCATGTTACTAAAGAACAATTTGAGAACATAAAATCAACTTTAGAAAACAGCAAAAAGAAAACAAAACCAAGAAATTTAGATTTATATGAAGTGTTTTGTGCAGTTTTATATGTATTAAAAAGTGGTTGTCAATGAAGAATGTTACCAAAAAATTTTCCAAAATGACAAACTGTATATTATTATTTCCAAATTTGAAGTAAAAACAATGATAAAGAACCTAGTGTATTGCAATTAATTTTAAAAAAATTAGTTAAAAAGATTCGTATTAAGAATCATCGAAAAGAAAAAACTAGTTTTTGTATAATTGATTCGCAAAGTGTTAAAAATACAGATACTACTGAAAATAAAGGTTATGATGCTGGTAAAAAGATTTCAGGAATAAAACGTCATATTGCAGTTGATACGCAAGGTTTACCACATGCAATTTACATAACTACAGCAGAAAAAACAGATCGTAATAGTGCTATCATAATGATTAAAAGTGAAAAAGAAAATCTTTCTACAGTTCAAAAAATAATAGTAGATGCTGGCTATACTGGTGAAAAATTTGCTTCTGCAATCAAAACAATCATAAATGCAAATGTTGAAGTTGTAAAACGTAATGAATTACATTCTTTTGTAGTACTACCAAAAAGATGAGTTGTAGAACGAAGCTTTGCATGATTAGAAAAATGCAGAAGATTATGAAAAAATTGTTAAAGAAAACTAAATACTAGTTTACAAATGGTTGTTCTGTCCTTTATTTCAATTTTATTAAAAAGATTCTAAACAGGTTCTTAGAACCTGTTTAGAATCTTTTAGAAAATAAGGTAAAATTACTATATATTTTAAAATAAGAGGTATATATGCATAAAAATTATCCAAGTCATGTTACTAAAGAACAATTTGAGAACATAAAATCAACTTTAGAAAACAGCAAAAAGAAAACAAAACCAAGAAATTTAGATTTATATGAAGTGTTTTGTGCAGTTTTATATGTATTAAAAAGTGGTTGTCAATGAAGAATGTTACCAAAAAATTTTCCAAAATGACAAACTGTATATTATTATTTCCAAATTTGAAGTAAAAACAATGATAAAGAACCTAGTGTATTGCAATTAATTTTAAAAAAATTAGTTAAAAAGATTCGTATTAAGAATCATCGAAAAGAAAAAACTAGTTTTTGTATAATTGATTCGCAAAGTGTTAAAAATACAGATACTACTGAAAATAAAGGTTATGATGCTGGTAAAAAGATTTCAGGAATAAAACGTCATATTGCAGTTGATACGCAAGGTTTACCACATGCAATTTACATAACTACAGCAGAAAAAACAGATCGTAATAGTGCTATCATAATGATTAAAAGTGAAAAAGAAAATCTTTCTACAGTTCAAAAAATAATAGTAGATGCTGGCTATACTGGTGAAAAATTTGCTTCTGCAATCAAAACAATCATAAATGCAAATGTTGAAGTTGTAAAACGTAATGAATTACATTCTTTTGTAGTACTACCAAAAAGATGAGTTGTAGAACGAAGCTTTGCATGATTAGAAAAATGCAGAAGATTATGAAAAAATTGTGAAAGAAAACTAAATACTAGTTTACAAATGGTTGTTCTGTCCTTTATTTCAATTTTATTAAAAAGATTCTAAACAGGTTCTTAGGTGTTTTAATTTTAATTTGAATACTTCTGATTTAAAAAGAATGAGATGTTTAAAATGTAATCAAACATTTAGCATTCTCACAGGCACCATATTTTCAAGGTCACAAACATCTTTAACATCTTGGTTTTATCTTATCTTTAGATGAATAAACACCAAACATGGAATTCCATCAACAGATATTGCAAAAGAATTGGGAGTGACTTTGAAAACTGCTTGAAGAATGACTCATAAAATCAGAACACGTATTGCAAAACAAAAACCTCAATTTATTGTTGAAGGTACAGTGCAAATTGATGAAATGTATCTTTCACATATGGGTTTTAAAAAACAAGGAAGATCCTTGGTGAATAAAACCTTGATTGTTGGCATTTATCAAAAAACAACCAATAATTTAATTGTGAAAGTATTGAAAAACGCAAAGAGTAAAAATCTTTTGCAGTTTGCAAAAAACCACATTTCTTCAAAATGTCTTGTATATACTGATTCTTGAAAAGGATATTGCGATTTTAAATCAGTTTTCACTAAGCATGAAACAGTTAACCATCAAGATGGCTATGTTTCAAAAATTGGTGTAAATACCAACCAAATTGAATCAGTTTGAAAACATATAAGAAGAACATTTAAAACACATATCAAAGTTGCAAAACATCATGTTCATTTATATGCTAAAGAAGCTGCATATAAATTCAACAAGATACCTAGTTTTGAAACTGTAATTCTATGTTTGATTTAAAAATGTGGGGAGAAGTCCGTAGATAGGCTTTTCTCAGCATTTATGTGATAAAATTAAAATAGTACATAAAGGGAGAAAAGCCTTATTAAGTAACTTATGTTGTTGTTTTTGATTTTTAGTAATTTCTCTATTTTTTTCATTTTTAGAAATTCATAAAATAACTTCACGTTCATGTTGGTGTAATAAAGCCGCATAAATTATATTATTTCTTACAGTAATTGGTATTTCTCCAATTCATACAAAATGAATTGGATATTTATTATCTATAACTGACATTTTTTTAATAACTCTTATATTTTATTTAAATGCATTGTTTAAAAATGATAATTCATCTTCGATATTTAATCTTGGAAATAATAACTCTTTTTTATTAACAGATTTATTAAAAACTTCATTCAAGTTAATATTGACTATTGGTTTAGTAATTTTTAAGACACCCAATTGTTCATGAATTTTTAATGAACTATTAACCAAAATTGGACTTAATAAAGCACTACTAATAATTAAAATATTTGCTAATAAATTTAAAATATTATGTAATTCAATAGTTTTATTATTTTTATGTAAATCTCATGGTTTTGTTAAATCAATTAATTTATTACCACTAGTTATTAATTTAAAAACGACATTAATTGCTTCATGAATTTGATACTCATCCATTTCAATATTAAAATCATTAATAGTACTTTTAATAATTTTAATTATTTCTATTGCTTCTGGTTGTAACTTATTTAAATTAACTTTGGGAATTTTACCATCACAATATTTAATGATCATTGTAACTGTTCGCGAAAGCAAATTACCTAAATCATTAACAAGATAAGAGTTATAACAATTTAAAAATAATTCATGACTATATTTTGCATCATGACCAATAATAATTTCTTTCATTAAAAAAAACCGTAATCCATCTGCACCATAACGATTTACTAATACTAAAGGATCAATAACATTACCTTTTGATTTTGACATTTTTCCTTCTTCATTAGTAATTCAACCGTGAGCCAAAATTCGATTTGGTTGTCTCAAGTTTAATGCCATTAATAAAATTGGCCAATAAATCATATGAAAACGACTAATTTCTTTACCAACTAAATTCACAATTTCACAATTTGAATCTAGTCAAAATTTTTTAAAATTAATGTCATCATCTTGTAAATAACCTAATCCTGTTAAATAATTACTTAATGCATCAATTCAAACATAAATAACATGTTTTGGATTTTCTAATACTGGTACCCCTCAAGTAAAACTCGTTCTAGTAACACTTAAATTTTCTAAGCCTGGCGTAATAAAATTATTAATCATTTCCGTTTTACGATTAAGTGGTCATAAAAATAATGGGTGTTCATCATAATATTTTAATAATTGTTTAGTATATTTTTCCAATTTTAAAAAATATGATGGTTCTGATAAAGTAGTAATATTACCTTGACATATTTTACATGTATTATTAGTTTTATTAATTTGGCTATCTGTCAAAAATTCTTCACAAGAAATACAATATGAGCCTTCATATTTTCCCAAATAAATATCATTTTGTTTTAATAATTTTCTGAATATTTTCTGAACACTTAAAATATTATTTTTATCAGTTGTTCTAATAAATTTATCATAATCAATATTTAAGTTTTTTCATAAATTCTTAAACCCAACAACAATATCATCAACAAATTTTTGTGGAGTTTGTTTATTTTCATCCGCCTTTTTAGCAATTTTTTGACCATGTTCATCACTTCCAGTTAAAAAGAATACTTCATAACCTTGCATTTTCTTATAGCGAGCTAAAACATCAGCAATAATTGTTGTATAAGCATGTCCTAAGTGTAACTTAGCACTAGGATAATAAATAGGGGTAGTAATATAAATTTTTTTTGTCATTATTTGCTCCTAAATTTAATAATTATAATTTTACATTAAAATAGTATTTTTTATTGTAATACTTATTTAAATTAATAATATTTTATTAATCTTTATTTTTTTATAAAATCGAACATTTTTGTTGATATTGATTTTTATTAAAACCATTATCAGAGTTAACAGCATCTATATCAACATTTAAGTAAAACTGATAATCACTATTTACGTGTGAAAGAAAACTACTTTTTTCATTATCATAATTATTTACTGGTAAATACTGATTACCATTACTCATTAATGGTTGATTTTGTAATTTTCCTGAAATTGCAAAATCATATCAATGTCTCAAAAGATCATTTTTTTCTCATTGTCTTCTTTTTTCTTTTTCTATTTTTTCTAAAATATTATTAAGTTTTAAAATTTTTAATCCAACCTTTTTCAATTCTTCTTTTTGATTACTTATATTAACTTTTTCACATACTATTTTGTTAATTCGTTTTTTTTCAAAATTATAATAACCAAAAGTTAAAAACTTAACTAATTTATTCTTAAATTTAAAAATTTTACTTGTTTTTTGTTTTTCGAAAATTTCTAACTTTTTAATACTATTTATATTATAAGAAAGAAATATAGATTGTTTTTTAATATATGACTGCAATGTTTTTTCACATTTATATTTCTTATTACTAATATAATATAATATTATTTTTATTTTATTAATTTTCTTTTTTTAATAAATTAATATCTAATTCTCCATTATCTTTTAAGTATCGATCATCTAAAACATCATAAAAATGTTCTTCATTATCATCATAGCTTGTAATAAAATTAAAATGTTGATTTATAAAAGGAAAACTATTATCGATTTTGTATTTCTTCATAATTTTCACTCCTTAAACTTATATAATCTAGTGACTAATTACAATATTTTCTTAATCTTTTATATTTATTGATTATTAGATAAAATAAAAAAAATAAAAATTAATAAATTAAATGCTAATTAAATTTAATATTAAACATTATTTATCTTTAAAAACTTTTTTAAAAATATAATCAACATTTATTAAAAAAATATTATTATTACAACATTCATTTAACTGTTCACTAGTTAAATATTGATTAATATTATTCTTTATTAATACATCTTTAAAATTAATCATTTTATTTTGTGCTTCTAAAGTGCATTTTTGAATAAAATCATAAGCAATTTCACGTGTTATTTTTGGATTATTTTTAATAATAGTCAATAAAATTACTTGTGAAAAATAAAGTTCATTAGCTTTAGCAATATTATTTGCCATGGCACTAGTATTAATTACTAAATTATCTAAAATATTTGTCATTCTATTAATAATAAAATCTAATATATGATAAATATCAGGTAACATAATGCGTTCATTAGAACTATGAGAGATATCACGTTCATACCATAATAAATTATTCTCATATACTATACTATTATAACTTCGAACTAATCTTGCTAAACCACAAATATTTTCAGAACCAATTGGATTTTTTTTATGTGGCATTGAACTTGAACCTTTTTGTGAAATAGAAAATCCCTCTAAAAGTTCATTAACTTCGCTACGTTGACTCAAACGAATTTCTAAAGCTATTTTTTCAATTGTTGTAGCAATTGAACTTAATTGTGTAATTAAAAAAATCAAACGATCACGTTGTACTACCTGCGTAGCACAACTGTCAACTTCCATTTTTCATTTTTTAGCAATAAATTCACTAACTTTTGGCGAAATATGAATAAAATTACCCATAGCACCCGTAATCTTAATAACTTCAACTTGTTTTCTTGCTAATTCCAACCTTACTAACTGTCTATTTATTTCATCGTATCATAAAGCAAATTTTAATCCTAATGAAGTTGGTTCACCAAAAATACCATGACTGCGACCAATTACTAATTGATTTTTATATTTAAACGCTAACTCTTTTAATTTCAATTGTAAAGTAATTAAATCTTTTTCAATAATTTCATTTGAAAATTTTATTTGTAGATTTTGGACACTATCAACCATATCAGTTGAAGTTAAACCATAATGAATTCAACGACTTTCAGTTTTTAAGTTAGCACTCAACATTCTAGTAAAAGCAACTACATCATGCTTAGTTTCTAATTCTAATTTATTCATTAATTCAATATCTAATTTAGCATTTTTTTTAATTAATTGAAAATCCTGAAGAGGAATTATATTTAAATGTTGTAATGATTCACAAACATCAATTTGAAAATTCATTCATAAGTTTAAACGATTTTTCATATTTCAAATATTAGTCATTGCTTTTGTTTCGTAACGTTCAATCATTTTTACTCCTTAATAAATATAGTTTGTTTACGATCTGGACCAACAGAAAATATTCTAATTGGAACACCCACCAACTCACTAATTTTTTTTAAATAATTTTTAGCATTTTCTGGTAATTCATCATAACTAGTAATATTAGTAATATCTTCATTTCAGCCAGGCATAGTAATAAAATGTGGTTGACATTTATTAAAGTTATTAATTTGAGAAGGTATGTATCTAATTATTTCGCCATTTAAAGTATAATGCGTACAAATGCTTAATGTTTCAATACCAGTAAGCACGTCTAACAACATAATAGCTAAACTACTAAATCCATTAATTTGTGCACTATACTTAGCAATAACTGCATCAAATCATCCAATTCTTCTTGGTCTTTTTGAAACTGTGCCATATTCATTACCAGTCATACGAATATAATCTGCTAATTTACCAAAAACTTCACTAGGAAATGCACCAGCACCAACTCTTGTACTGTATGCTTTAGTTACACCAATAATTTCGTTAATTGCTTTTAAAGAAATACCTGAACCAATAGCAATTGAACTAGCACTTGGATTAGAAGATGTTACAAAAGGATATGTACCATGATCTAAATCTAATAAAGTACCTTGTGCTCCTTCAAATAATATCTTTTTATTTCTAACTAATTGTTCATTTAAAAATTGACCAGTATCAATAATTAAATCTTTAAAGTATGGTAATAATTCTAATAAACGATTATATATTGTTTGCACATTAAATTCTTTTTCATATCCATAAACATTTTTTAATATTTTATTTTTAATTAACAAATTATCAGTAATCAATTCTAATAGCCGATCCTTATCTAATAAATCACCCATTCGAATTCCAATCCGATTAACTTTATCAGCATAACAAGGTCCAATTCCTTTTTTAGTAGTGCCAATAGCTTTATCGCCCTTAATTTTTTCTTCATATTCATCAAATGCTAAATGATAAGGTAAAATAATATGAGCACGATCAGAAATCCGTAAATTTTGACAACTAAAACCGGCAGCTTTTAAATATTCAATTTCAGAAACTAATTTTTCTGGATTAACAACACAACCATTAGCAATAACACAATATGAATCTTTATTAAAGATACCAGAAGGAATAATACTTAATTTATATTTTTGATGATCAAAAACAATTGTATGTCCGGCATTATCACCACCACTTCAACGAACAATAACATCAGAATTTTGACTATAATAGTCAGTTATTTTACCTTTTCCTTCATCACCTCATTGACAACCAATAATAGCGGTAGTTTTAAATGGTTTTGGTTGATCAATTTTTGATATTAAAATATTTTTAGTATTAACAATTTTATTAGCAATTTTTTGATTTTCTTCTTTTATTATATGTTTTGATTTTTCAAAATCTACTTTCATCTTATTAATGATTGGCTTAACAGTGTCAGTTTTTATTGATTGCGTTTTTACTTTAGTTGCTTTTTTTACATCTTTAACTTTTGGTTTAATAGTTTTATTAAGTTGTTCAACTTTAGTTTTTGCCTTTTCTATTGTTGGTTTGATTATATTTTTTTTTGCTTTCATATTGTCTCCTTTATACTCAAAAAAAGTATTTATAAATTTATAAATTAATTATATAATTATTTAATAATGATTATCAAAATATTGTTATTAAAATAAACTAGTAAAGGAAACTTAAAAAATGAAATGAAATTTTGATAATGACAGTTTTCAAAATGATAATAATGATGATTTTGACAAACTTTGTCCTATTTGTAAGCAAAAATTACTAGAAGCAAAACTTGAAAAAATAAATGAAATAAATCAATATCAGCAAACACAAAATGATATTTTATTATTTGAAGAAATAAAAAAAGAATTAGAAAAAATTAAAAAAGAAAAAGAAACACAACTTTATGTTTACTTATGTAGAAAACATAAAAATGAAAATATTCTTTAATATTTTTATAATATATTAATTATTTTTTATTATATTTATTCATAATATTTTCAAATTTAATATCAGTAATTCAACTACTAATGCTTTCTACAAAAAATTGTTTATGATCTTTTATATTCTTTAACTCATCATTACTAAACTTACTCAAAACTCAATCAGCCTTGTTAAAATTAGGATTTTTACCAACACCAATTCTTAATCTTTGAAAATCTTTACTACCAATTTGATTAAAAATACTTTTAATTCCATTATGACCAGCAGCACTAAATTTTTGTTTGTATTGAAATTGACCAAAATTTAAATCAACTTCATCGTGAATAATTAACACATTTTCAATTTTAATTTTAAAATAATTCATAAAATTTGAAACACAAAAACCTGATAAGTTCATAAAAGTTAATGGTTTTAAAAAAATAACATCAGTGCCATTAACAACAGTTTTAACATATTGACCATTAAATTTAGTTTGATTAATTTTTAATTGTAATGTTTCACAAATCATATCAATAATAATAAAACCAATATTATGACGTGTCAATTCATACTCTTTACTTGGGTTTCCTAATCCAATAACTAATTTCATCTATTTTAAATTTCCTCTTTATTATTTTTTACTATTTTTATTATTAATTTTTTTTATTAATTCATTTGTTTTATCATCATAAACTTTTGTTAATGATTTATTATTAATTGAAGCATCAATCATTTTTGAAATAAAATCAGCAATTGAAATAATTTTTAAACCATTAAACTTTTTTTCCTCAGAAATTTCAATAGTATTAGTAATAACAACTTCCTTAATAATTCCATCAATAACAGCTTGTTTCAAATTTTTTGAAGCTTGACCACTAAAAATACCATGAGTAGCTAAAATATAAACTGATTTTGCACCATGTTCTTTAATAGCTTTTGCTGCATTAATAATAGTACCACCTGTATCAATCATATCATCAATAATAATAGCATTCTTTTCTTTAACATCTCCTAATACAAACTTAACTTGACTTTGATTAGGAGTTGTTCTTCTTTTATCAATAATTGCCAAAGGTACACTTAAATAATTACCCAATCTTCGAGCACGAGTAACACCACCATGATCTGGAGATACAACAACTAAATTAGTTAAATTTTCTTCAATTAAATAAGATGCTAAATCTTGAGTTGCTCGTAAATCATCAACAGGAACATCAAAAAATCCTTGTTCTTGTGGTGAATGTAAATCAACAGTAATAACACGATCAACACCCGCAACAGTTAATAAATTTGCAACAAGTTTACAAGTAATAGGTTGTCTACCACCTTGTTTTCGATCTTGACGAGCATAACCAAAATAAGGAATTACTACATGAATTTTAGCAGCAGATGCACGAACTAAAGCATCAACAAAAATTAATAATTCCATTAAATTATCATTAGTTGGCGGCGAAGTTGATTGGATAATATATACCACTTTCTCTCGTACTGATGTTATAGATTGAATGTTAAATTCACCATCAGCAAAACGACTAATTTCTGCTTTTCCAGGTTCAATATTAAGTTTTTTACAAACTTCTTGTGTAAATTTTTGACTAGCACTTAAACCAAAAACTACAATGTTTTCTACATTATTCATTAAATCCTCCTTTACATGTTTCTAAAAATTATAATTATAATTTCATTATACAATGTTTATTACAATTTAAGTATATTAAATTTAAAGACTATTAATTAAAAATGGCTTTTTTCCCTTTATGTACTATTTTAATTTTATCAAATAAATGCTGAGAAAAGCCTATCTACGGACTTCTCCCCACATTTTTAAATCAAACATAGCATTACAGTTTCAAAACTAGGTATCTTGTTGAATTTATATGCAGCTTCTTTAGCATATAAATGAACATGATGTTTTGCAACTTTGATATGTGTTTTAAATGTTCTTCTTATATGTTTTCAAACTGATTCAATTTGGTTGGTATTTACACCAATTTTTGAAACATAGCCATCTTGATGGTTAACTGTTTCATGCTTAGTGAAAACTGATTTAAAATCGCAATATCCTTTTCAAGAATCAGTATATACAAGACATTTTGAAGAAATGTGGTTTTTTGCAAACTGCAAAAGATTTTTACTCTTTGCGTTTTTCAATACTTTCACAATTAAATTATTGGTTGTTTTTTGATAAATGCCAACAATCAAGGTTTTATTCACCAAGGATCTTCCTTGTTTTTTAAAACCCATATGTGAAAGATACATTTCATCAATTTGCACTGTACCTTCAACAATAAATTGAGGTTTTTGTTTTGCAATACGTGTTCTGATTTTATGAGTCATTCTTCAAGCAGTTTTCAAAGTCACTCCCAATTCTTTTGCAATATCTGTTGATGGAATTCCATGTTTGGTGTTTATTCATCTAAAGATAAGATAAAACCAAGATGTTAAAGATGTTTGTGACCTTGAAAATATGGTGCCTGTGAGAATGCTAAATGTTTGATTACATTTTAAACATCTCATTCTTTTTAAATCAGAAGTATTCAAATTAAAACTAAAACACCTAATACATTTGTTTTCTTTCAAATTTGCTATATATACAAGACATTGCTGTTCAGTTTGAAAAGCATTGTTGAATTCATTCAGTTTCATTATTCCCTCCACAAGTACATGTGGGGAGAAGTCCGTTAAAAATAATTAATAAAAAGTTATATCTTTTGCAAGAAAAAATAAAATCATTATAATAGTTAATGGATAATAAATATTTAAAAATATGTTTATTAATAAACAAGGATTATTGCTGAGGTGTTTTATATACTTATTATCCACATTCTAATATCATTAATTTTAATAATTATTCTGAAAGGTATTTATTATTAATAATAGTAAATAACTGGTAAAACATTGAAAATGTTAATTCTTCAGATCTTATTGTTAATGATCAAGATAAGTCGTTAATTAAATTAACGGCTTTTTCTTTGCTATTTAAATAAATACCCAAATTGTTAACTAATGTTTTTCTCTTATTAACAAAACAACTTCTTACAAATTTTCAAAATAATTGTGGTTCATCAAGTTGAAATTTAGGATTTACTTTAAAATAAACAACACTACTTGTAACATTAGGTATCGGAGTAAAATTATTAGGACTAACATCAAAAATAATTTTAACATCACAATAAAATTGACACATAACAGAAAGATTATTATATACTTTAGTTTTAGGTTTAGCACAAAATCTTTGTGCAACTTCTTTTTGCATCATTAATGTAAATGAATCAAATAATTCAATATTTTCTAATAATTTTAAAACAATTTGTGAAGTAATATAATAAGGCAAATTTGCAATTACATGAATTTTTTGATTTATTGCAAATTCTTCATTAATGATTTTTTTTAAATCTAAATTTAAAAAATCATCATTTATAATTTTTAAATTTTTGTATTCATTTAATTCTTTTTCTAAAACAGGAATTAATTTTTTGTCAATTTCAATTGTCACAACTTTTTGCGCAATGCTGAGTAATTTATTAGTTAAATGACCAATGCCCGCTCCAATTTCAACAATGCCATCTTCATCTTTAAAATTACTAGTTTTAACAATTTTATCAATTATATTATTATTAATTAAAAAGTTTTGTCCAAACTTTTTAACTGCATGTAAGTCGTATTTTTTCAATATTTTTTTTGGATTTTCCATTATTATTCTCCAATTCACATTTTTAGTTAATTATATACTAGTAATAATTAAACAAATAGTTAACCAACTAATCATATATGCTAAATTTACTACTAGCAAATCTACATGTGGTAATATTAACATATATCAACTTAATAAATATTAATTTGAGTGGGAAAAGGAGATGATTTTTATATGGCAACAAAAATAGAGGTTGCTAATGACGGACACAATAACCAAGACGTTAATATTGTTTCTCTAGATTTAGGAACAAGAAATTTAATTGTCAGAGTTAATGGAAGGGTTGTTTATAGTCAACCATCAGCAATTGTATTTGATACAGAAAACGGAGAAGTATTCATTGGTGAAGCCGCTTTATTAATGAAGGAAAAAACTCCAGCGAATAAAATTTTCAGAGAACCAATGGCTAATGGTGTTATTAGTGACAATAATGCTTTGATTGCTTTATTAACTGAAATTTTTACACAAATTATTGATGTGAGAGCTGAAAAAATTTGAGAAAATTCAGTAGCACTTGTAGCTATTCCATCTAAGGTTTATAAATTAGATAGAACTGTTTTACGTGAAATTCTACAAGGAAAAAAAATAGCTAAAATTCCAATTTATAGTGATAAATTTCCCAATAGATATAATGCAAGTAATGAAAGCGTAATGAAAGCTGAAAAAGTTGTTATTGTTCCTGAAGTAAAATTGGCAGCTATTGGTGCTGGGGAAGCACTTTGAGATGCATTTATTCTTGAGCTGGTGGAACTTCTGATTAAGATTCAATTCCAATTGCTGGAAATGCTATTGAAACTAAATATAAAAAATGGTGAAGAAAAAAATAAATGGATTAAAGATACTGGAATATATTAATACTGAATGAATATTATGAAAAAATAATTATTTATGGTGAAGAAGCAAAAGCATTGATGGATAAAACTAATCGTGATGGTAATATTGCTGATCCCGATGCTTTACAGCGTATTCTTGCTAAAATTTTTCAAGATTTTAGACTTGAAATTAAAAATTCAAAACAAATTGATAATAATATTATAAAAAATTCTAAAGAACTTGAAAAAATAGATAAAAATCGTGATTTAATTGTATTAATGGCTACACCAAGTGAAATCAATACAATACAAAGAGAAGCCTTAGAAAATATTGTTCATCAATTAGGAGCACTTCGTGGATTTGTACAAGAAGAAGTTAAAATGGCAGCTTTAGGTTCAGGACAAGATATTTTTGGAACAGCAATTATGTGTATTGATATTGGTGGAGGAAGCACTGATATTGCTGTCATTAATAATGATTCAATTTTATATTCATATACAACACATTGTGCTGGAGATTTTTTAACACAAAAAATTCAAGAATACATTGCTAAAAAACATGCTATAAAAATTGGAACAAAAGAAGCAGAAGATGTTCTTAAAAACATTGGTTCACTTATGAAATATCAAAATGAAAAACCATATACTATTTCAGGTATTTCATTACCTAGATTGGACTCTCAACCCGGAGAAACAATGTCAATTTCTAAAACTATTGAAATTACACCAGAAGAAATTCGTGAAAATGTTATGCAAGTTCAATTTAGAGAACATGTTATTCCTACAATTCGAACAGTGTTAAGAACTGTCGGAGAAAAAGCTGCTGGAAGTGTTAGTGACTTAAAGAAAAAGGTAAAGGGAATCACAATTTGTGGTGGTGGAGCTTATATTAAAAAAATAGATGAATTTATTAAAGAAGAATTATCTAAAGAATATTTCATTGAAATTAAATCTAAAAAATCTGGTACAAAACCAGTTCGTCAAAAATATGAAGGAGATATCTTTGAAGTACGTGTTGCTCAAAATCCTTTAGAAAATGTTATTGATGGTTGTGTAAAATATCGTGATACAATTTATAAACAAATAATAGCTGAACAAAATCCTAACCGTGAAATTCTTAAAAAAGAAGAAGAATAAGATAAAAATAATTAAAAATTAAAATTTTTTTTTTAGGAAATTTTTTCTCTAATTAAACCATTAGTATTTTCATTAGTACCTCTGTCAAGGTGAATATGGATTTGCAAAATAAATTTTCACATCTAACTTTTTTTTCAAGTTGTTGTCAATTTGCAAATTCTTTACCACGATCAAAAGTAATAGTTTTAACAATATTTTTAGGAAGAATTGATAAATAATGAATGATATTTTTATTAATAACTTTAGTAGTTTTGTTTTTAACTAACATTGCTAAAGTAAATCGTGATACTCTTTCAACTAAAGTTATTAAACATGATTTACTTTTACCTCTTGATGATACTATAGTATCTCCTTCTCAATGACCAAGAGTTATGCGATCATTAACATTATTATCTCGTTCTTTAATTGATTTACCATTAAATTTACCACGATTTTCTTGAGATCTTCGTTTTTACCTTTTCTTCTTAAATTTTTACTAGTAACTTTATCAAATAATCCAGAATAAATTCAATTGTAAATTGTTTTAAAGCTGATAGCTCATTGTTTATGAAAATTTTTAATTCTGCCATAAATTTGTTCAGGTGATCAGCCCAATAATAGTTTTTGTTGTATATATTTGACTAAATCTTTATATTTAAACTTATGAAAAATAATATGTGATTTTTTTCTATTTACAGCTTTATTTTGTGCAATTAATGAAAAATAATGATCATTATCTTTATTTCTATTAACTTCTCGAATAATAGTACTAATACTTCGATTAAGATTTTTAGCTATTTCATTAATTTTAACTTTAAATTTCAATTGATTCTCAATATAAATTCTTTCATCTATCCCAATATGTTTATAACTCATATAAAAACTCCTTACTTTTTCTAAACTAAATTTAGCATTATGAAATTTTTATATGAGAATTTTTTGCAATTTTATTTACTTGCACTTACAAGTATAATTCAGCGTACCATTTGGACCCCAAGGTAGTGATAATTCTCCGCTTTTATTATCTTTATTAAGATTAACTATTTTTATTTTAGAATCGGGATTTGCTCAAGCTTCCCCCTTACTTATATTATTAATAACTGGAATATAAGTAGTTTTAAATTTTTTTTGGTTAACAACTCAATGTTCACCAATAACTCCTGTAATAATATAATCACCGCGATGACAAGTTACTGTTACTTTTTCTAGTGTTTCAATTTCTAATGGGTTATTATCTTGATGTAATTGAAATTCATATTTTACAGTAGGATTTTTAATACAAAATGTAACATTTGAATTTTCTGTATTTTCTTTAAATAACATATTTTCTCCTTCATCTTTTTGTTTTTTGAATAAAGACTTTATTTTAAAAATAAACATATAGTAAATTTTAAATTTCAATATTTATCTTTATTTTTTTTAAAATAATTTAATAAAATTAAAAAAACTAATATAGATAAAAATATCTATATTAGTAATGAACATTTAATAAATTATCGAACTTCTCCCCACATGTACTTGTGGAGGAAACAATGAAATTGAATGAGTTCAATAATACTTTTCAAACTGAAAAACAATGTCTTGCATATATAGCAAGTTTGAAACAAATCAAATGTAGTAGGTGTTCTAGTTTTAATTTGAATACTTCTAATTTAAGAAGAATGAGATATTTGAAATGTCATCAAACATTCAGTATTCTCACGGGCACTATATTTTCAAAGTCACAAACACCTTTAATATCTTGGTTTTATCTCATTTTTAGATGAATAAACACCAAACATGGAATTCCATCAACTGATGTTGCAAAAGAATTGGGAGTGACCTTGAAAACAGCTTGAAGAATGGGTCATAAAATCCGAAGTGCCATTGCTAAACAAAAACCTCAATTCATTGTTGAAGGCATAGTGCAAATGGATGAAATGTATCTTTCACATATGGGGTTTAAAAAACAAGGAAGATCCTTGTTGAATAAAACCTTGATTGTTGGCATTTATCAAAAAACAGCCAACAATCTGATTGTGAAAGTATTGAAAAACGCAAACAGTAAAAATCTTTTGCAGTTTGCAATAAACCACATTTCTTCAAAGTGTGTTGTACATACTGATTTTTGAAAAGGATATCGCGATTTGAAATCGGTTTTCACTAAGCATGAAACAGTTAACCATCAAGATGGCTATGTTTCAAAAACTGGTGTAAATACCAACCAAATTGAGTCAGTATGAAAACATATACGAAGAACATTTAAAACACATTGGATGGGTTACACTTTATTGGACACTAATTACGTAGACAAGTGAACAAATTTGTTAAAAGAAAGGAACTATAATTATGACCAATATTAACTCATATACCGACGAATTTAAAAAGCAAATAGTAGCTTTATATCAAAGTGGTAAGTCAGTGTCTTGTCTTGCTAAAGAATATAATGTTACAAGAGCAACTACTTATAAATGAATTAAACAATTTACTAATTCAGGTAGTTTTAAAATTAAAAATAATCTTTCAGATTTAGAAAAACAATTAATTCAAGCAAATAAAGAATTAAAACAGTTACGAATGGAAAATGATATTTTAAAGCAAGCAGCACTAATAATAGGCAGAAAATAGAAATTATTACTAAAAATAAAGTTAAATATAAAATTCGCACAATGTGTCCTTTTTTAAAACTCTCTAAATCAACATATTATTTTAATTTAAAGAAAAAGAAAAAATTCAAAATAATATTTATGATGAAGCTGTTATTAGTGCTTTTAAAGAAAATAAAGAAGTTTATGGTACTAGAAGATTAAAAGTCATACTAGCAAACCAAGAAATTTATTTATCACGCAGAAAAATTAAAAAATTATGAATAAGCATAATTTAATATCAAAATACACTAAATTATCATTCAAAAATCATCATAATAAAGTCAATGATAGTCAAATTACCAATCTTGTTAATAGAGACTTTAATAATAGAATTAAAAATGAAGTTATTGTCAGTGATTTAACTTATGTTCAAGTTAATGGTAAATGAAACTATATTTGCCTATTAGTAGACCTGTACAACCGCGAAATTATTGGACATAGTGTTGGAGTTAAAAAAGATGCATCATTAGTACATCAAGCATTTATGCACTCAAATCGCTGTTTAAAAGATATTCAAATATTTCATAGCGATCGCGGTAATGAATTCAATAATAAAACTATTGATAAACTTTTATTAGCATTCAATATTACCCGTTCTTTAAGCAAAAAAGGATGTCCTTATGACAATGCTGTTGCTGAAGCAACTTTTAAAACTTTCAAAACAGAGTTTATTAATGATAAAAATTTTACATCATTAATCCAATTAAAATTAGAATTATTTGATTACATAAATTGATATAACAACATAAGAATTCACAGCACTCTAAACTACCTAACTCCCGTTAAATATCATGAACAAATGTCTACCAAAAAATAGTCCTAAAAAGGGTTGCCATTCCACATATCAAAGTTGCAAAACATCATATTCATTTATATGCAAAAGAAGCTGCATATAAATTCAATAACATACCTAGTTTTGAAACTGTAATGCTATGTTTTATTTAAAAATGTGGGGAGAAGTTCGTAGATAGGCTTTTCTCAGCATTTATGTGATAAAATTTAAAAATAGTACATAAAGGGAGAAAAGCCTAAATTATTATTAATAATATCATTTTTTTATCTTTTTTAAAAATATTTTTGTAATTAAATTATTATATATAATTGTAAAATTATAAGTAAAAGTAGCAATATTATAAATTAAAATCATAATTTTATGATTTACTAACACCCAAACTAATACCTAATATAAGCTGTACTTATGTTATAATTACTATAGTATATTGTTGACTCTTCGTTAAAATTAAGTTTGAAAAGGAGTACTAACTATGAAAATTGGAATTATTGGAGCATCAGGAAAATCAGGACTTGCCTTAACTAAAGAAGCTTTAAAACAGGGATATCAAGTTGTTGCCATTACTAGAAATCCTATTAAAATGCCAATTCTTAATAATGATAATCGATTGACCATTAAAAAAGCTGATCTTACTAATAAAAGTAGTATTAAAGCGGTTGTTAATGATGTTGATATTTTAATTAGTGCTTACGGCCCTACTATTGATAATCCCCAAAATATTCATCAGCAAGTTGCTAAAAACTTAATTACTATCATGCATGAATGTCAAAATATTAAAAGGTTATTAATTGTTGGTGGTGCTGGTAGTTTGCTAAATGATAAGAATGAAATATTAGTAGAAACAATTGCATTTCCTGAAGTATGAAAAGACCATGCACAACAACAAGTTCAAGCATTAGATACTTATCGTAGCAGTGACATTAATTGAACATATTTTAGCCCTTCTTTATACTATGACCCAGAATTACCAACTTTAGGCAAATTTAAAATTGGTAACAATCACTTAATTGTTAATAAAGAAGGAAAAAGTGAAATTAGTTATGGTGATGCTGCAATTGCTATTATTAATGAGATTAAAGAACAAAAATTTATTAAAAAACGTTTTACAGCGGGTTATAATTAATATTTTGTTTGAAAGGATATTAGACAAATGTTAAAACTTACAAAAGAACAAATTTTACAAAAAACGATAACTTTAAATAATGGTGTCAAAATTCCTCAATTTGGATTAGGTACATATTTAATGGTTGATAGTAAATCTATTTATAATTCAGTAATTTGTGCTTTGCAAAATGGTTATCGTCATATTGATACTGCAGAATATTATAAAAACGAGGAGATAATTGGTAATGCAATTAAAGATTTTTTAGCAGAAAATCCAGAAGTTAAAAGGGAAGATTTATTTATTACTTCTAAAATTTGAAATGACAATCATGAATATGAACTTACTAAAGATGCTTTGCGTCGTATCCTGAATCGTTTAAAACTAGATTATTTAGATTTATGTTTAATTCATTGACCAACTAAACAAAGTTTTGAATGTTGAAGAGCCTTAGAAGAATTTTATGAATATGGTAAAGTTAGGGCAATTGGTGTTTCAAATTTTAATAGTTCACAATTGAAAGATTTTTTAAAAAAAATAAAAATAAAACCAGCAATTAATCAAATTGAAACACATCCTGGTTTTAATCAAAAAAACACAATAGATTTTTGTTACGAGAATAATATTGCTGTTACTTCATGAAGAACAATGCTAGGTGGTAGAGCAGATGAAATACCATTATTACAAGAATTAGCAAATAAATACAAGGTTACTACTAGTCACATTGCTTTAAGATGAGCTTGACAATTGGGTCAAGTAGTTATTCCTAAATCAACTAATCCAGAGCGAATTATTAGTAATCCCGATATTGGTTTTTTTCAACTAACAGAAGAAGAGATGTTAAAAATCCAAAAATTACCACAAACTGCTTTAGGGCCACAATCTAATGATAAAAAATTTTGAAAAGGAATTATGATGGATTAAATTAAAAAGGGGGTTAAATAATTGTGATTTGAAATGATTCAACTAAGGAATTAGCAAAAAAATTAAATACTAATTTTGTTACAGGTTTAACTGAAGAAGCCGCAGCTCAATTGCTAATAGAAACAGGACCTAATCAATTACCAGTTACGAAAAAAAAACCAATTTGAAAAATAGTTTTAGCACATTTTATTGAACCATTTGTTTTAGTATTAATTGCATTAGCAATTATTGCTACTGTTATTGGTCAATGACAAGAAGCATTAGTTGTTTTTTTAATTGTAATTGTTGATGCTACTTTGGCTACTTATCAAGAAGTAAAAGCTGCAGCTTCTTTGGACTCTTTAAAGAAATTAGTTTCTTCACAAGCAGTAGTAATTCGTAATGGTAATAAATACGATATTGATGCTAAAGATTTAGTGGTAGGTGATTTGGTTTATTTAGATGCGGGAATGTTTGTACCTGCTGATCTGCGTATTATTCAGTCTTATAATTTACGTACTAATGAATCACTTTTAACTGGTGAATCAACCTTAATTAGTAAAACTACTGAAGCATTAACTGAAGAAAAATTATCAATTGGTGAAAGAACTAATCTTGCTTTTATGTCTACTTCTATTGCGACAGGTAGTGGTCTTGGTTTAGTTTATGCAACAGCAAAAACTTCTGAAATTGGAAAAATAACTAAGTTATTACAAGAAGAAAAAGAACCTAAATCACCATTAACGCGACAAATGTCTTTTTTAATTAGAATAATTTCGGTTTTTGCTTTATTATTAGGTTTAGCTATGTTTTTATTACAATTTTTCTTAATTAAAGTACCTGCTATTAATGCTTTAATTTTTGGAATTGCTTTAACAATAGCAGTAATACCTGAAGGTTTGCAAGTTATTGTTACCGTTTCATTATCACTGGGAAGTTCAAGAATGGCAAAAAAACATGCTATTGTTAAACATTTACCTGCTGTTGAAACATTAGGTCAAGTTGATATTATTTGTTCTGATAAAACCGGAACTTTAACACAAAATAAAATGACTGTTAAAAAATATTATTTAACAAAATCAGTTAATGATAGTAATGACTTTAAAAAGAAAACTAAGCAAGAACAATTATTTTTAGATTGTTTAGTATTATGTAATAATAGTGAAGTTAGTAAAAATAAAACTATTGGTGATCCAACGGAAGCAGCACTTATTAATTGATCAGAAACATTAAAGTTTCCAACAAATGCACTTAGTGATAAACATACTCGAGTTCATGAAATACCTTTTGATTCCAATTGTAAATTAATGTCAACAATTAATGAATACGATAAAGAAACTTATGTTTTTGTTAAAGGTGCGGTTGATAATATGATTAATATTTGTACTCATGCGCTTATTAATAACGAAAGGGTAGTATTAACTGCACAAATTAAAAAAGAAATAATTGCAAGTATGGAAGAAATGTCAAATTCAGCATTACGTGTTTTGGGAGCAAGTTATAAAACTGTTAATAATACGAAAGATTATAGTAATATTAGTGAAATTGAAAGTAATTTAACTTTTTTAGGATTAGTTGGAATGATTGATCCACCAAGAAACGAAGTTAAAGATTCTTTAGTTAAAACTAAAAAAGCAGGTATTGATACAATTATGATTACTGGTGATCATTTAAATACTGCTGTTGCTATTGGTCAAGAATTAGGTTTGATTGAAAATAAAACACAAGCACTTAGTGGTAATACGATTGATGATATTCCAGAAGAATCATTTAATGCTAATATTAATCAATATCGAGTTTTTGCTCGTGTTTCTCCTGAACATAAAGTTAAGATTGTTAAAGCATTGCAGAGTCATAATAAGGTTGTTTCGATGACTGGTGATGGTGTTAATGATGCTCCTAGTTTAAAAGCGGCAGATATTGGAGTAGCGATGGGTATTACGGGAACTGATGTTGCTAAAGAATCTTCACAAATAGTATTAACTGATGATAATTTTGCTACTATTGTTGATGCTATTGAAGAAGGACGCAATATTTACAGTAAAATTAAAAGAATTGTTATTTTTATTTTAATTACTAATATGGCCCAAGTATTTTCAATTGTTATTGGTGCTATTTTTGGATGAAATGAATTATTGCAACCAATTCAAATTTTATGAATTAATTTAATTGTTGAATCTGTTATTGCAATTCCAATGTCAATGGGACCTAATAACCCTGATTTAATGCTTAGAAAACCAACGAAACGGAATGATAGAATTCTTACTGGTAGTTGAGGATTTATTGGTATTGTTAGTATAATATTAAGTACCTTATTACTATTAGCTTTTCATTTTTTACCTCAAATTTTACGTGAAAATAATAGTGAAGGTTTTGTTTTTGTTATAATGACTAATGCTCCTGTTTTTTATGCATTTTCTTTTGTTTCAGTTGCTAATACAAGTATTTTTAATAAGATTACTTGAAAAAATAAATATATTTGAGTTGCGGCGATTAGTGCTTTTGCTATTAATACTTTTATTATTTTTACACCTGTTGTTAGCAATGCTTTTGGTATTGGTGCTGGTTTTCGGGCAGTTGATTGATTACTTTGTATTGCTTTATCAACAATACCAATGTGATTATTAGAAGTGTATAAAGGAATTAGACTTTTAGTTAATAAATTAATTAAAAAAGAACAAAATAAAGTAAAAGTTAAATAATATAGAATGGAAAATTAATAATGAGAATTATTCCGTATGAATTATTTAGTTATACACCAGATATGAGTTTAACTGCATTGCGTAAAGAACTACTAATGTATGATCATTGTTTAAATAAAAAAATTACAAATATGGCAATGCAACCATTTTTAGACTTGGAACGCAACTATTTTAATTTACTTTTATGTAAATGAGAATTAGAAATGAAAAAACGAAATCATTATGTTAATTCATTATTTAAATGTTATACTAAATACAATGATTTTGAATTTGTTGCAACTCCTGATTTTTTAATTATTGAATGTTGTATACAATGAGATTTAAAAGGTTTTCAACCATATAAATGTAATTTAAATTGATATGAAATTATGATGATGACAATTAAAAATAAAGATAAAATAAATAAAGATTTTTATGAACAACTTTCTTTGTGGTATAAAGAAATGTTTATGAAAATTAATGATAATGGTTCTTTTAAACCTAAGAAATTAAATATGAATGTTGTTTTTGAAAAAATAAGTAATTTTTTATTAACAGCATAATAGTTTTTGAAAAAAATTTTGATTTTATTTTACGAACTTCTCCCCACATGTACTTGTGGAGGAAACAATGAAATTGAATGAGTTCAATAATACTTTTCAAACTGAAAAACAATGTCTTGCATATATAGCAAGTTTGAAACAAATCAAATGTAGTAGGTGTTCTAGTTTTAATTTGAATACTTCTAATTTAAGAAGAATGAGATGTTTGAAATGTCATCAAACATTCAGTATTCTCACGGGCACTATATTTTCAAAGTCACAAACACCTTTAATATCTTGGTTTTATCTCATTTTTAGATGAATAAACACCAAACATGGAATTCCATCAACTGATGTTGCAAAAGAATTGGGAGTGACCTTGAAAACAGCTTGAAGAATGGGTCATAAAATCCGAAGTGCCATTGCTAAACAA
Organism: Spiroplasma ixodetis; assembly: GCF_027923845.1. Classification (GTDB taxonomy): domain Bacteria; phylum Bacillota_I; class Bacilli_A; order Mycoplasmatales; family VBWQ01; genus Spiroplasma_E; species Spiroplasma_E ixodetis_A. Next base: position 75,641 of record NZ_AP026933.1, on the reverse strand, counting down.
AAACCTCAATTCATTGTTGAAGGCATAGTGCAAATGGATGAAATGTATCTTTCACATATGGGGTTTAAAAAACAAGGAAGATCCTTGTTGAATAAAACCTTGATTGTTGGTATTTATGAAAAAACAACCAACAATCTGATTGTGAAAGTATTGAAAAACGCAAACAGTAAAAATCTTTTGCAGTTTGCAATAAACCACATTTCTTCAAAGTGTGTTGTACATACTGATTTTTGAAAAGGATATCGCGATTTGAAATCGGTTTTCACTAAGCATGAAACAGTTAACCATCAAGATGGCTATGTTTCAAAAACTGGTGTAAATACCAACCAAATTGAGTCAGTATGAAAACATATACGAAGAACATTTAAAACACATATCAAAGTTGCAAAACATCATATTCATTTATATGCAAAAGAAGCTGCATATAAATTCAATAACATACCTAGTTTTGAAACTGTAATGCTATGTTTTATTTAAAAATGTGGGGAGAAGTTCGTAGATAGGCTTTTCTCAGCATTTATGTGATAAGATTTAAAAATAGTACATAAAGGGAGAAAAGCCTTATTTTATAATTAAATTATAAAAAACTCTAATAGAATGGAAATTTTATTTTTGAAATTAAACTAAATATGTTGTTGAATTGTTTCTATTTTAATTACCCTTTTTAAACAATTCACCCATTTACTTTGGCATAAAAGTAATGGGTTAAAATTATACGGACTTCTCCCCACATGTACTTGTGGAGGGAATAATGAAACTGAATGAATTCAACAATGCTTTTCAAACTGAACAGCAATGTCTTGCATATATAGCAAATTTGAAAGAAAACAAATGTATTAGGTGTTTTAATTTTAATTTGAATACTTCTGATTTAAAAAGAATGAGATGTTTAAAATGTAATCAAACATTTAGCATTCTCACAGGCACCATATTTTCAAGGTCACAAACATCTTTAACATCTTGGTTTTATCTTATCTTTAGATGAATAAACGGAAATGTTTAGTAATCTGTGTAACTTACAAAAATAACTATGTTTAATTAATTCTAGTAAATATAATTAAATGACTAGAAAGAGTGAGTTACAGATGGCTAAAAAAGATAACTTTAATAATAATGATCCAATATCAAAAGCAGTAGATTTATTACTAGAAAATACTGAAGATTTAACAACAGTTTTTAAACCTGGCGGTTTATATAAAGAATTAACAAAAAGATTAGTTGAAAAAATGTTGAATTCTGAAATGCAAAATTATTTAGGATATGAAAAAAATCAACATAGTACTACTGAAAATGCTCGTAATGGTACAAGTTCAAAAAAATTAATAACTCAACAAGGTAAAATTGAAATTGATGTACCAAGAGATCGCAATAGTAATTTTACTCCTGTAATAGTTCCTAAAAGGCAAAGAAGATTTGATGGTTTTGATCAACAAGTTCTTTCCTTGTATGCAAAAGGAATGACATTATCTGACATTAGAATGCAGTTGCAAGAGTTATATCATGGTGCTGATATTAGTGAAAGTGTTATTAGTCAAATTACTGATGATGTTATTGATGATGTTAAAGCATGACAAAATCGACCATTAGAAAGTATTTATCCTATTGTTTATTTTGATTATATAGTAGTTAAAGTACGACAAGATAAACGGATTATTAACAAATCAGTTTATATAGCATTAGGAGTTGATTTAGAAGGCAAAAAAGATGTTTTAGGATTATGAATTAGTGAAAATGAAGGTTCTAAGTTTTGATTATCTAATTTCACAGAAATGAAAAATCGTGGCTTAAATGATATTCTTATTGCTTGTAGTGATAATTTAACAGGCATGTCAGAAGCAATACAATCAGTTTATCCTAAAACAGAACATCAATTATGCATTGTTCATCAAATTAGAAATAGTTTAAAATATGTTTCATACAAACATCGAAAAGGTCTAGTTGCAGATTTAAAACCAATTTATAGTGCATGTAGTGAAGAACAAGCAATGCAAGCTTTAGAATCGTTTGAAAGTAAATGAAATAAACAATATCCTCAAATTACTAAATCTTGATATAAAAATTGAGATAATTTAATGGTTTTTATTAGTTATCCAGTAGAAATCAAAAGAGTGATTTATACTACAAATGCTATTGAATCTGTTAATAGTCAATTACGAAAAATCATCAGAAATAAAAAAGTTTTTCCTAATGATATGGCAGTTTTCAAAATATTTTACTTGGCAATTGAAAATATAACAAAAAAATGAACATTGCCTATTCAAAATTGAAATACAGCAATTGCTCATTTTATGATAAAATTTGAAGACAGAATTTGAACATCTAGAATAAAGTAGACACAGAATTGTAACCTTTGTGTTAAAAATACTTTAAGGAAGGTGTTCATTTTTTTATGGCTAAATGACTATCAAAAGAAGAAAAGTTAAAAATAATAAAAATAAGTAAAATTAAAACAATTGATAAAACCGCATTAGAGTATGGTATTGGTCGATCATCAATAAAAGAATGAATTAAAGCATATAAATTATTAGGTGAAAAAGGTTTAGAATATGGCAATGGAATTCGTGCTAAAAAAACCAAAAGAACAGGTCGACCCAAATCTTTAAATTTTAATGAAATGACAAAACAAGAATTAATTGAATATATTGAGGCAATGAACGATATAAAAAAGTATTTAGAAAAATCGACAAAAAGAAGAAATATTTTGTGATTTTCTCATTGAAGAAAAAATATCAGATTAGTTATTTATGTTGATTATTAAATGTTTCAAAATCAGGATATTATAAGTGAATTAAGAATGGAATGAATGAATTTAATAAATGAGATACATTTTTAGCTAATATAATTAAAAATATTTTTTATGAATTTCAAGAAATTTATGGTTATAAAATGATAACTTTATGAATTAACAAAATTTATAATTTAAAATTAAAATTTCATATTGTATATAGATATATGAAAAATATGAGTTTAAAAGCTAAGGTTCGCATAAAAAAATTTGATTATAGAACTAAATCAGGAAGTTTAAGATATGATAATTTATTAAAACGTGATTTTTCAACTACTAATTTAAATGAAAAATTAGGTACTGATATAACTTATTTATTAACTAATGGTAAAACATATTATTTATCAATTGTTAAAGATTTTCATAATAATGAAATATTAGATTATAAAATAAGTGCAAGTTTAGACATGACATTTGTTGTCCAAAACATTATCCAAGCTTGAGTTAATGCTCAAAAACCTACTTCATGAATTTTACAATCAGATCAAGGATTTCACTATACAAATCCTTCTTATAAAATTTTATGTGATGAATTAAAAATAAAAATTTCAATGTCTAGAAGAGGTAATTCCTGTGATAATGGTGCTACTGAAACTTGATTTGGAACAATGAAAACAGAATTTCTATATCAAATTCCAAGAAAAAATAGAACTATTGAATGAATACAAGACAACTTACCTAAATATATTTACTTTTATAATAATTATCGACCTCAAATAAAATTAAAAGGAATGAGTCCAATCGAATATCGATTAGCTCATTCCAAACCAACAAATAATTACTTCATACCTATAAATTTAACACTTACAAACGCTATTTTATAAAATTTAATAAAAGGTTACTTTTATTGTCCACTTTTCTTGACAAGTTCAATTAATCTAAATTAGTAACTTTGTAAAACAAAGATACACAGATTATTAAAAAGCCTCAAGAGTTATGCGATCATTAACATTATTATCTCGTTCTTTAATTGATTTACCATTAAATTTACCACGATTTTCTTGAGATCTTCGTTTTTTACCTTTTCTTCTTAAATTTTTACTAGTAACTTTATCAAATAATCCAGAATAAATTCAATTGTAAATTGTTTTAAAGCTGATAGCTCATTGTTTATGAAAATTTTTAATTCTGCCATAAATTTGTTCAGGTGATCAGCCCAATAATAGTTTTTGTTGTATATATTTGACTAAATCTTTATATTTAAACTTATGAAAAATAATATGTGATTTTTTTCTATTTACAGCTTTATTTTGTGCAATTAATGAAAAATAATGATCATTATCTTTATTTCTATTAACTTCTCGAATAATAGTACTAATACTTCGATTAAGATTTTTAGCTATTTCATTAATTTTAACTTTAAATTTCAATTGATTCTCAATATAAATTCTTTCATCTATCCCAATATGTTTATAACTCATATAAAAACTCCTTACTTTTTCTAAACTAAATTTAGCATTATGAAATTTTTATATGAGAATTTTTTGCAATTTTATTTACTTGCACTTACAAGTATAATTCAGCATATAAAAATGGTTATTTTTAAATGTAATCAAATAAATTTAAAAACATAATTTTACTTATTTTAAAATAAAAAATTAAAAAAACTTATTAAATTAAAAGTTAATAAGAATTTTTGTCGTGTATAAATATTAAATTTATTTTTTAATTTTTTAGTAATTTTTAAAATTAAGTATTTTAGTTGAAATATTTTTTAAAAAATAGTAATATAAATTTACAATTTCATAAAAATCCAAATTATTTCTTGTCTAAATTTATAATAAGACTATATAGATTTAATTTATTCCGGATTTTTGATAATCTCCCAAATTTATTTAGATAATAATTGGAAATTAGATATCTTTACCACTTTTAATTGTTTTAATATCTTTTTTTAACTGCTCTTTTAAAAATTTAATATCATTCTCACTATTTTTTACTTTTTTTAATGCTTCAATTTTAACTTTAGTATCTTTTTTTAATGCTTCAATCTTATCATTTTTTTCAGATCTAATTAACAATTTGGCTCCAACTTTCTTTGTTAAAATGTGTAAACCCATAAAAGGGTATTTTTTTAATAAAAGTTTTTCATCTTCAATTAATTCTTGATTGCGAGAAGCAATAACAGTAGCTTGTAAACCACCAGAAATATTAACTGCAGTTCTGCCCATATCAAATAAACCATCTAAAGCACCAATAATACCATAAACAGCAGCATAATAGCTACCAAAACCAAGACCACCTAAAACACCAGCTGTTACAACAGCAGCAGTTCCTGGTACTCCCGCAATTCCTAATGAAGCAACTAATGTTACAATTAAGCCATTAATAAATAAAATAGCAATTGTTCAGTTGGGGAAATTACCAGGAAGGATAACACTAAATCATAAGAAAGATAAAATAATGCCAGCTTGCACTCCAGCACAGCCACTTAAACCTATTGTTGTTTGAAAGTGGCATTACTGTATCACTACCCTCTTCTTTCACTTTTAAATCTTCTTTTAAGGTATTCATAGCAATTGGTAAAGTGGCATTAGAAGACTGAGTTGTAAAACCAGCAATAATTGGTTTCTGTGCTTTTAATAATCAACGATAAGGATTAATACCAAATAAATATAATGATAATAAATGTCATAAGAAAGTAATAAGTAGTGCTAAATAAGCGACTCCAATAATAATGCCAATATTAGCAAGTGCACCAATTGGTTGATTAATAATTGCTGTTGCTAGCATACTCATAACAGCAAATGGCATAGTTTTAATAAACATCATTAATATTGAAATAATAATTTTTCACATTGTTTCTAAAGTGTTTCTTGCTTTGTCCATTCGTTCTTCATTATGCTTAGTTAGTTTTTTAATTGCAAATCCAATTAAAGCACCAAGGACAATGATTGGAATAATTAATGTTTGAGTAAAAACACCAATTAAGCTGCTAGGAACGTAACTAATGATAATTTCGGGAATTGTTTTGGCAGTAGTTTTATCGTAACTACCACCATCAGTTAAATTAAAACCTTGGCCAATTTTAAAAGCAATTCCTAGTCCAAAGGCAATAGTAAAAGCAATAGCCACATTTATTAATAAAATAGTAATACCAACTCCTGAAACTTTAGTTATTGTTTTTGAGTTACTATTTTTTTTACTAGTAATTCTAGCAATAGCTAAAAATACTAATGGAATAGTTAACATAGTAATACCAATAATAAAAATAGTTTTTAATAATTCAATTCAGTGTACAATTTCTGCAACTCAGGGTATATAGTCAGGATTAGGTTTTATTGGTGTTCCAGGTAAGTTAGGATAAGTAATGTTATGATTATTAAAACCAGTAATAACTTGGATAATAATACCAAAAATTAGTCCTAATCCCATTCCAGTAAAAATACGAATTGGAAATTTAGGTTTAGTTTTTTTAATAAAAATAGAAAGTGCTAGGATAATACTAAAAAAGACAATTATCCCGATTAGACTTTGTCAGTGTGAAATACCAACAAAGTCTCTTAATAAGTTAATATTGTCATTACTAAGAGTTGTCATAGTTGCTACCTCATTCTTTTTATTTTTTATAGGTTATGACGATGTTACTTTTCTGCTTGCTATATGAATAATATCACTAGTACGAGCAAAAGGAGGTGAATAAACTAAATCTAAATTTTGTAAATCACGGATGTCCATTTTATTTCAAATGGCAGTAGCAAGAGCATTAATTCTTAATGTGGCATGATTATAGCCTGCCATTTGTGCTGCCAGTAATTGGAAATTTGTTTTATCATAAAATAGTTTCAAGTATAAAGGACGAGATTGTTTTAAGTATCTTGGTAGATCATAATCTTTAATATAAACACTACCAATTTTATTTTTATCAATCGTATCAAAACTACCAGTTTTTGTTATTTCTAAATTACCAACACCTAAAATACTTGATCCTAAAGTTCCTGGATATTTATGTTCTGGGTTTTTAATATTATCAGCAATAATACGTGCCATTTTATTAGCATTAGTTGCCAAGGGAACATATATTGATGATTTATCAAATTGACTATATATTTGTGCACAATCACCACCACTATACATATTTGAAAACTTTTTTGTAACATTTTCTTTAGAAGGAATTTGACAGAATTCGTTAATAATAATTGCTTTATTTTTATTTAATTCAATGTTGCTATTTTGTAAAAATTCGTATTTGGTTCAAAACCAACTGCTAGTATTACTAAGTCACAAGGTATTGTTTTTCCATTTTTTTTATCACTTACACTTCTTAAACGCAAATCATTAACATTATTATGAGTCATCATTAGTTCTTCAACTTGATAGTTTAGTAAAATAGTGGCATCGTTTTTTGATTTAGTTTTATGATTAATATTTTTTTTGGTTAGTTCATCATAAATTAATTGGCTAAATTCTTTATCAACAGCGTCTGCCATTAATCGATCTTTCATTTCAACGATTGTGACATCTTTTTTTTGTTTTAAGCATGCTTCTGCCATTTCCATGCCAATGAATCCACCGCCAATAATAACTATTTTTTTAGCATTTTTCATTGCTTTTTTTAGATTTATGGCATCTTCTTTAGTAAAAACATTATAAACATTATGTGGCAAAATACCATGACTAAAAGGTGGCGGAATTTTTGGTTTGGCTCCTGTTGCAATAACTAAGGCATGATAAGATACAACTTTTGCTTTAGTTTTATCGTCTGTTGTTTTTTTGACATGAATTTCTTGTTTTGCTGTATCAACTTTAATAAAATTTTCATTTAAATGAATTTTAATTTTATTTTTATTATTAGTTTTTTCTGAAAAATCTTTTTTTGTACGATCATTTAAAAGTTTTTTATCTTTAAATTCATTAGCAATATAATAAGGAATACCACAAGCACCAAGTGAAATATAGTTTTTTTCTTGATAAACATGGATATCAAAATTTTTATCACTATTTTTTTCACTACGTAATAATTTACTCGCAACTCCCATCCCAGTCGCGGCAGCACCAATAATAATAACTTTAATTTTCATTTTTATCATCGCTCCACTCTCATTAATTATAATATATATTTAATAAAAATATAAATTAATAGTGTTTATTTTAAGTATTGATTCATTTTTGAACAAATTCTAAAGTAGTGTCACTAATACCTTTATCAGTTACTAAATTATATTCATTAACAACTGTGTGGTCTAAATCACCAATTAAAAAAATTTGACCGTGGTTAGCATCAAGGATAGTGTATAATGAACTTTTTTTTGGTATTTCATATCGAATTTTTTCTTGAAATAATTCGTTAGCATTAGTGTAGTTAATAAAGTGATCATTTTGACCATGAAGAAATAACATTGGCATATCAGGTATTAATTTTAAATATTTAATTGGTTGTATTTCTTGTAAACCATCGACACCAAATGTTTTTTGTGCTTTTTTCCGACTTAATTTCAGCATTAAATTAGTAGGTAAGAAAGCATAATTGTATAGTTTTTCACTATACGTACGATCTAAGCGACTAAATGTACAATCAGAAATAATGAATTTTACTTTTTGATTAATTTTATGTTTTGCATATAAATCGCTTCACATTACTACTGTTGCGCCACCTAATGAAAAACCATATAATCCTAAAGCAGTAGTTTCTTGCTTATATGTTTTACAACAGTATTCAATAATGTCTTGTAAATCTTGTGATTCTTTTAAACCAAAAGTTGTTGGTGATGCATCACTTTCACCATGGTTACGAGCATCATATCAAATAACATTATAGCCAGCACGTAAAAAAATGAAAGCCTGTTTAAATATTCAAAATCTTGTATTAGTTATTCCGTGTAATAAAATTATTGTTTTATTATTATTTTCATTTTTAAGGGGACTTTTTAAAAGATTACCGTATAATGTTAAATTGTCAATTGATGTTTTAATTGAAAAAGGAATTATATTTTCATGTTTTTCTAGGTATTCTCAATATTCAAAATACATTGGCCATTTTGCTAATTCAATTTTAACTTTCGGTTGAGATTGAGAATTATATTGCAAGCATGCTTTAAACATTTCAATTGAATTTATATTAACTTTTTGTCTTAATTTTATTCTATTAATACTACTTTGTTTCATTAGTTTTCCTCACATTTTAGGTCATACATTTTAATAGTCGATGTTATTTAGTATTGTTGGTTTTGGTTTACAACGAATATATTTTTTGTATTTTTTATAACGTATAAACTTAATATTGGAATGGCAACCCTTTTTAGGACTATTTTTTGGTAGACATTTGTTCATGATATTTAACGGGAGTTAGGTAGTTTAGAGTGCTGTGAATTCTTAGAACCTGTTTAGAATCTTTTAGAAAATAAGGTAAAATTACTATATATTTTAAAATAAGAGGTATATATGCATAAAAATTATCCAAGTCATGTTACTAAAGAACAATTTGAGAACATAAAATCAACTTTAGAAAACAGCAAAAAGAAAACAAAACCAAGAAATTTAGATTTATATGAAGTGTTTTGTGCAGTTTTATATGTATTAAAAAGTGGTTGTCAATGAAGAATGTTACCAAAAAATTTTCCAAAATGACAAACTGTATATTATTATTTCCAAATTTGAAGTAAAAACAATGATAAAGAACCTAGTGTATTGCAATTAATTTTAAAAAAATTAGTTAAAAAGATTCGTATTAAGAATCATCGAAAAGAAAAAACTAGTTTTTGTATAATTGATTCGCAAAGTGTTAAAAATACAGATACTACTGAAAATAAAGGTTATGATGCTGGTAAAAAGATTTCAGGAATAAAACGTCATATTGCAGTTGATACGCAAGGTTTACCACATGCAATTTACATAACTACAGCAGAAAAAACAGATCGTAATAGTGCTATCATAATGATTAAAAATGAAAAAGAAAATCTTTCTACAGTTCAAAAAATAATAGTAGATGCTGGCTATACTGGTGAAAAATTTGCTTCTGCAATCAAAACAATCATAAATGCAAATGTTGAAGTTGTAAAACGTAATGAATTACATTCTTTTGTAGTACTACCAAAAAGATGAGTTGTAGAACGAAGCTTTGCATGATTAGAAAACTGCAGAAGATTATGAAAAAATTGTGAAAGAAAACTAAATACTAGTTTACAAATGGTTGTTCTGTCCTTTATTTCAATTTTATTAAAAAGATTCTAAACAGGTTCTTATGTTGTTATATCAATTTATGTAATCAAATAATTCTAATTTTAATTGGATTAATGATGTAAAATTTTTATCATTAATAAACTCTGTTTTGAAAGTTTTAAAAGTTGCTTCAGCAACAGCATTGTCATAAGGACATCCTTTTTTGCTTAAAGAACGGGTAATATTGAATGCTAATAAAAGTTTATCAATAGTTTTATTATTGAATTCATTACCGCGATCGCTATGAAATATTTGAATATCTTTTAAACAGCGATTTGAGTGCATAAATGCTTGATGTACTAATGATGCATTTTTTTTAACTCCAACACTATGTCCAATAATTTCGCGGTTGTACAGGTCTACTAATAGGCAAATATAGTTTCATTTACCATTAACTTGAACATAAGTTAAATCACTGACAATAACTTCATTTTTAATTCTATTATTAAAGTCTCTATTAACAAGATTGGTAATTTGACTATCATTGACTTTATTATGATGATTTTTGAATGATAATTTAGTGTATTTTGATATTAAATTATGCTTATTCATAATTTTTTTAATTTTTCTGCGTGATAAATAAATTTCTTGGTTTGCTAGTATGACTTTTAATCTTCTAGTACCATAAACTTCTTTATTTTCTTTAAAAGCACTAATAACAGCTTCATCATAAATATTATTTTGAATTTTTTCTTTAAATTAAAATAATATGTTGATTTAGAGAGTTTTAAAAAACGACACATTGTGCGAATTTTATATTTAACTTTATTTTTAGTAATAATTTCTATTTTCTGCCTATTATTAGTGCTGCTTGCTTTAAAATATCGTTTTCCATTCGTAACTGTTTTAATTCTTTATTTGCTTGAATTAATTGTTTTTCTAAATCTGAAAGATTATTTTTAATTTTAAAACTACCTGAATTAGTAAATTGTTTAATTCATTTATAAGTAGCTGCTCTTGTAACATTATATTCTTTAGCAAGACAAGACACTGACTTACCACTTTGATATAAAGCTACTATTTGCTTTTTAAATTCGTCGGTATATGAGTTAATATTGGTCATAATTATAGTTCCTTTCTTTTAACAAATTTGTTCACTTGTCTACGTAATTAGTGTCCAATAAAGTGTAACCCATCCAATAGAAAAATAATTTAGTTGCACTTACCTTTACAATTTTGCAAATATTAATGTTTATTTTAATATTTTAATAAAATTATTAATATCATAAAAGGAATTAAATTTTTATCGTTGATAATTGCTTTTGCAAATCTATTTCATCTTTAAAAGATCAGATTTATTAATTTTTTGTTGAAATTTCATTGCTTCTTCATATGTTGGTAATTTGTCTTTATTTTATTCTAAAATTTCTTCATTTAAAATATCGTTAGTATTTTTCATTAAAAAAAATTAAAGACTTCCAAATGATTATTTCAAACGACTAACATTAAAGCATTATATCCATATTCATTTACTTGATAAAGATTTCATTATTATCTATTAAATACTTGACTATCTCTAAATCATTATTTTTGATAGTTAACATCAAAATAGTGAAATCATCTTTAATTACATAATTTATACTAACACCATTCCTAACTAATAATTTAACTTTTTCTAAGTTATTATTCATAATGACTTGTATCATTTTTTCATTTTTCTTATTAAGAAATACTCTTTTTTCCTAATGTACTTTTTTTCTCTTTCTATAAATTAAACTTGATACAATAATAAATTTAATCTTATTAGTTTAAATTGTATTTAATATTTCTGCTTTTGTTTCCAAAGGTAATTGAGATTCTATTAAGCCCATATTCTCTCATTTTTGTTTGCTTGCATTTTTTGATTCTTCTAATAAAGGTTGCTGTAACTCTGGAATTTCAGTACTTATTAATTTTCATACTTCATTTAAAGATGTTAATTTTATTTCTTCTTCATTTAATTTATTTTTAATTTTTTGTTCTTCTTTTTTTAAATTTTTTTTATTTAAACTATTTTTTAAATTATCACAATTTTCAGTAGTTTTTTTAATTTCCATTGCAAAAAAATCTCTAATATTTTCCAATGTTGTAGATAAATCTTTTACTTCATCTTCATGTAATTCCTTTATTGAAATTAATTTTTTTTCTAAATAATTTATTTGAAATTCTAGTTTTTCAATTGTTTTATTTTGTTCTTCAATTTTTTGATCTTGTCAACTAGGTTTCTCATTTTCTTGATTTATTTCGGTTTGGATTTCAATACTTACTAGTTTTGATTGATTAATTGTTCTTAAAGACTCCTGAATTTTTTCCTTTTTTTCTCTAATTGCATTTTTTATTATTTTTTTTTCTTTTAATTTAAAATTAATTTCTAAAGTTGTGAAATCATCTTTAAATTCATTTTCTATTTTTTCTTTTTCTTCTCTTATGTTTTCTAAATTATTTTGAATGTTAAAATTTTCATTAAATTTTTTAATACTGTCAGCATTTTCTTCTCAATAATTTTCAATAATCTTAATAAATTCTATATTTTTTAATTTATTAACTTCTTTTAAGAAATTAATAAATATTTTTTGATCTTTACTAATATTTTTAATTCATTTTTCTTTTATTTTTTTAAGTTCAAACATCATCGTATGTTTATTTTGCTTAAAAAAATCCTCAATTTTATTAATTTTATCCTCAATTTTTTTTATTTTTTTATCATTAATACTTAACTCAGTATCATGTCTTGTAATATTATCTTGTAACTCCGCAATATAATCATTCTTTTTCTTAATATCACTATTCTTTTTTTTAATCACTACATCTATTTCTTTTAAATATTGTTTTTTTCCTTTTTTATCATCTGAAATATTTGGAATAAATATTTGATTTTCAATATTATTTTTATTTTCTTCTAAATCTTGCAAGTAAGTAATTTTTTTAATTTTTATATTTTTCTTTCGTTTTTCTAAATTTTCAATTTGTTTTCTTTTTTCTGCTATCTCTTTCTGATGCATTCTAATTTGTTCTTTTTTTTCTTCTAATTCATTTTTAAATAATTCTATACTTTCTTTCACTTTATCTTTAGTTTTAATAATTTCTTCTTGTTCACTTATTAATTCTTTTTCTCGATCATTATATTTTTCAAATATATCATTGTATATTCTTTCTTCATTTTTAATAATTTTTTTAATATATCGGTTAAATATGTCATCTATTAATTCAAAGAAAAATACAAAATTTTTATCAAATTTACTTTTTAAATCTTTATCTTCATTTAAAATTAATTTATATTCATCTCCACTTTTCATTCTAAATGCTCAAAAAGATAAAATTAATTGAGTCATAACTTCTTCTTTAAAAAGATTTTCAAAAATTTTCTCTTTTTTATTTTCTAATTCCTCATTTTTTTGATATAGCCTACGAATTTCTTTATCAATTTTTATTTTTAATTCTCGTGTTTTTTTTAAAAACTCTTTTTTATTTTCAAAAATATTTAAATTTATTGTTTTTAAAAAAATAATATCATTACTTATTGTTTCACTTAAAAAATTAAAAAGATTAAAATAATCTGTGATTTCAGTAAACTCAGTACTATTTTGACTACCCTTATTAATTTTATTTTGTTCAATTAATGTTTTATTTTTTTCCAAGAATAATAATTTTTCATTTTGTTCTTTAATTTTACTATCAAGTTCTATTAAAAAATAATCTAATTGTTTAATTAATTTTAAATCTTCTTTTTTTTCTCAAAAATAAGAAAAAAAATTATATTTTAAATCATTTCTTAATTCTTTAATTAATTTATCTAAATCAGTTTTTTTATTTTCTTTTAATTGAGTTAATGGTGCTGATGTACTTGGGTTTTCAAAATCAGTATCTTCTGAATTAGAAAAAAAGTTATCTTTTTCATTATACTCTTTAAAAAAATTCTTAAAAGTTTCAACAACTTCATCTAAATTTTCATCAGTTAAAGGATAATTTCTAAATTTTTTTATTAATTCATTAAATCAAGGCATAAATCTTATTCTCCTAAATTTTATTTATAAAATAAAAAAACCAATTGTTTTTAAATAAAACAATGGGTTTGAAAACTTATATTTTTCAATCTTTTGTGTTAATAACAATAAAAACGCTCCTTATTCTAAAGATCTAAAGAAGTATCTTTATTATAACTAATTAATTTATCTTTTTTTTAAAAAAAGATAAATTACTATTATATGTTTATATAATAAAAATTTAGGGAGGTTCCCAAAAACGTAGGAAGATAAATTACTAGATAAATAAATTCTTTTGAATATTACCATTTAAAAATGATGATAGACAAATTAAATTCTCTTTTACCCTTAAATTTATATTCGACGTATTTTAAAAAATATAGATTTTATAAGATAAAATAAAAATTATTCTCAAAGGAAAAAGACAAGAAATAATCTTGTCTTTTTTTGTAATTGTAAAATTTTAAAATTTTTAATAACCCTCTTTAACGCTATTATCAACACGTGTTAAGCAACTAAAAAAGTGAACTACAACACAGTTGTTAAAAATAGTAGCTAGAACATGTGGACTTGCATGGATAAATAAAAAGTGGAGTGATACCTAATAAAATATACTAACCATTAATGGTAATTCTTGGGGTGGGAGCGAATTGGAAACTAGTATATATAGACCTGTTGTAGGGACCTATTGTATTAATTCTATTCTTTATTTAACCAACCTTGCCACTCCCCAGTGAGCAAGTGTTGGTTTTATTTTTTATTTTTTTTGAAAAATTTTTTGGGCGAGAAAATAAATTTCAAACTTGTAAAAAAAATTGAGCGGTGCCGGTTCAATTAAAATATTAATTTATTAAACATAAATTAAATAAATATTGAATCGAATGCCTTAATGTTTTTTAAAATTTCACAATTTATTTTTGAGCCCAGAATTTCTGGAATTAATAAAACGAATAGTAGTATTATTAATAATCTAAAAATCAAAATATATGTTCTTTATGCTAGAAGCAACAGAACATATTAGGAAAGGATTATTATGCAAATAGAATTTAAAAAAGAACAAATTGTTAAAGATAAACCACAATCTATTCTTATTGATTATGTTGAATATAAATTACAATGTCCAAAATGAATGGTTAAAAATAATAGTTTTATTGCTGATGATAAATATACATATTGAGTTTTTAATTTAGAAAATATTTAAAGAGAATTAAGTGGTAATGAATTAATAAAATTATTAGAACCATATATTAAAGACCAAAAAATAACTGTTAATAAACCAATTGCTCCAAAAGAATATTATCTTAATGATATAAAACTTGAACCATTAAAATTTTATGAACAGCATAATAGTTGATTTATCGGTGAAATAACAGATAACAAAACTAAAATTACTAATCCTTGTTTTAAATATAACATTACGTGAGAAGAAAACAGAAAAGGTTTTAAAATAAATAATCCATATAAACATGATGATTTACCAATTAATTATTTAGTTACTTCTTATAAGGAAATTTCAACTCATAATGAAAAATTATTTTTGTTGAACATGTAAACAAAATAAATTAGATTATTTATTCTTTAATACTAATGATATTAAAACAAGGAGATAAAAATAGTAAAGCAATTTGTTATGACTGTATTTTAAATATTAGGTTAAGTAGGAGGTATAAATATGAATAAAGAAAAACCATTTTCTTATAAAGACCAAGAAATTATTAATGAATATAATAAAAAACGTAATCAAGAAATAAAAAAAGAACATTTAAATAATATAGAAAAATTAAGAGAAGATTTTAAAAAAGAAGTAATTAATGAATATAAAGAAAAAATAATTAATAGAATACTTGATTATGAAACCTTTTATATTGGTGATACACAAGGTTTAACTCCATTCGGATTTATTATTAAATTAAGAGATGAAATTAAAAATGGAGACTTTGATTAATAATGCAATATGACTTAATTATTGGAATTGACCCCGCTGGAATTGGTAATAATGGAATTGTTATATATTCAAATGAAATTAATAATATTGTTTTTAATGAAACATTTAAAACTAAAACAGTTTTAGAAAGTAAAAATTTGTATAAAGAATACTTTTTATTAATTAAAAAACATTATGATAATAAAAAAATAATAGTTATTGTAGAAAATTTCTTTTTAAATTCAAAACAATTATTAACTAATCCATTAGCAACTCCTAAAACTATTGGTACATTAATGGTATTAGTAGAAGATGTTATGAATTGAGATTATTTAGGAAGTGAACCAAAAAATAAAACTAAAATAGAAAATTATAAAGGAAATATAAAATTAACAAAACATGAACAAGATGCATATAAACACATTCAATATTATTTAAGGAATTATAAAAATGAAAGATAAAGCCAATTATGTCAAATTAACAGTAAAACTCAGTAACAGTATTAAAGCAAAATATTACGAAAAAGGTAATAAAGGATTATATTATAGTGTTCGTGGACAATGAAATGGATTAAACTATGTTACTTTAATTTTTAACAATCCAAAACTTTATAACCGATGTATTTTATTAAACAAAAACGATGAAATTATAGTAACTGGTCAAATCTTTAATACTTTAAATATTCCTAAAAATCGTGCATTTTGTTCAATAAATGTTAAATGATTTAAAAAATGAAAAGAGTAAAAAATGATATTATGAAAAATTTTATTAATAGTACCAATATTAATAACAAGCATAACACTAATAATATTTTCAATATTTATTATTAAAGAATTAAAAAATGAATATAAAGTATTAAAAATATTAAGTGAAATTGCTAATCAAATTGAAAATAAGGAGAAATAATATGAAATATGAAGATAAATGTTCTATGTGCAATAAAGTAAAAGAAAACTTTTTATCCAATACCTGTAATAGTTGTTGATTAGAATCAGTTAATAAATGAAATAGAAGAAGTTGAAGAAATTTAGGAGACATTGATAATGAATAAAGAAAATATACCATGTTGTTTTAGTGAAGTTAATGAACTTGGTAAATATATAACAAATTGTAATAATTTACCAACAAAATTAGATAAAGATAATGTTCAAGTAAGATATTTTTGTGATAAACATATGATAAAAGTTGAAAATATAAGAAGAAAAATTGCCCAAAAATATATTAATGAATATAAAGAAAAATTACTTAAATATATGAAAGATATAATTAAATGAACGCAAAATTGTAAAGGTAAGTGCAACTAAATTATTTTTCTATTCAAATATTCGATTGGTGAAAGATAATTTAGTATTTTTCTGGGTCTTTGGTTTAAAGACAATATAAATTTATGAACTTCATTTTTATTAGTTTTTGAAAAAATAAATTTTTTAGGAAATTTTTCTCTAATTAAACCATTAGTATTTTCATTAGTACCTCTTTGTCAAGGTGAATATGGATTTGCAAAATAAATTTTCACATCTAACTTTTTTTCAAGTTGTTGTCAATTTGCAAATTCTTTACCACGATCAAAAGTAATAGTTTTAACAATATTTTTAGGAAGAATTGATAAATAATGAATGATATTTTTATTAATAACTTTAGTAGTTTTGTTTTTAACTAACATTGCTAAAGTAAATCGTGATACTCTTTCAACTAAAGTTATTAAACATGATTTACTTTTACCTCTTGATGATACTATAGTATCTCCTTCTCAATGACCAAGAGTTATGCGATCATTAACATTATTATCTCGTTCTTTAATTGATTTACCATTAAATTTACCACGATTTTCTTGAGATCTTCGTTTTTTACCTTTTCTTCTTAAATTTTTACTAGTAACTTTATCAAATAATCCAGAATAAATTCAATTGTAAATTGTTTTAAAGCTGATAGCTCATTGTTTATGAAAATTTTTAATTCTGCCATAAATTTGTTCAGGTGATCAGCCCAATAATAGTTTTTGTTGTATATATTTGACTAAATCTTTATATTTAAACTTATGAAAAATAATATGTGATTTTTTTCTATTTACAGCTTTATTTTGTGCAATTAATGAAAAATAATGATCATTATCTTTATTTCTATTAACTTCTCGAATAATAGTACTAATACTTCGATTAAGATTTTTAGCTATTTCACTAATTTTAACTTTAAATTTCAATTGATTCTCAATATAAATTCTTTCATCTATCCCAATATGTTTATAACTCATATAAAAACTCCTTACTTTTTCTAAACTAAATTTAGCATTATGAAATTTTTATATGAGAATTTTTTGCAATTTTATTTACTTGCACTTACAAGTATAATTCAGCAATTGAGATTATAATCACATGAGTTTATAAAGGAGGTGAAAAATAATGAATAAAGAAAAATTACTTGAATATTACAATGATAAATTAAAACAA
Organism: Spiroplasma ixodetis; assembly: GCF_027923845.1. Taxonomy (GTDB): domain Bacteria; phylum Bacillota_I; class Bacilli_A; order Mycoplasmatales; family VBWQ01; genus Spiroplasma_E; species Spiroplasma_E ixodetis_A. The sequence goes on along the minus strand of NZ_AP026933.1, from coordinate 57,365 downwards.
CATGAAAAAGATTTAGAAGATATACGACTGAATGAACGTTTAATTGCAAATCTTTTAATGGATGCAAAATGTATGATTGAAAGAATTAATAAAGGTGAATTTGATGAATAATCAAAAATAAATAATAAATAATTGAAAGGAAAATATTGAAATGAAAGAATTTTTACATGAATTAATAATTATTGGAACAAGTGTTGGAACATTAATTTGCAGAGAAATTATTGTTTTATTAAAAAAATTTATTACAACTCCAAAACATGTTAGAGCAAATAACAAAATTATAAAACATCAAAAAAAATTAGCAAAATTAAATGAAAAGATTAATAAAGGAGAAAAATAATATGACAAAAATTGAATTTAATGAAAAATATAGAAAACAAGATATTAGTATTGATAGAGATTTTGATTTACATATTGATAATTGTTTTAAATTTTCTGATATTGATACATTAGAAAATGCAGTTAATGATTATAAAAAATTAATAAGTGAAATGCCACAATTAGTTAAAGATTGATTATTGGGATAAGATTAGGAGAATATTAAATGTTAGAAAATGAAAATAATGTTCAACAAACAACTGAACTTTTAACTGAAAATAATGCTTCTTCACAAGAAATAGAAAATAAAGTTAATGAAGCAGAAAATAAGTTAAATAAACTTAATCAAGAAATTAAAGAAAAAGAAATGATTAATATATTTAAAAAATATCAAGTTAAAACTGAATTTTATGATTATTTAAAATTTAAAACTAATAATTTAGAAAATTCAAAAATTGAAGAAACTATTAAAAAAATGATTAAAGAACAACCAGTATTTAAAGAAACAATTAATACAGGTGGCAAACCACAAACAATAATAACAAATCAACCAAATTCAATAAAAAATGCTTTATTGGATTATAAAAATAAAAATAAATTATAAGGAAGGAAAATAAAAAATGGCAGTACCATTCAAACAAAATTTAGATAATACCGAAAAATTAGTAGAAGCACCAGAATTTATAGAATTTTTTAAACAATCAAATAGTCCATGGGCAAGTTTTTTTCCTATCGAAATGGTTAATTCAACAAGAATTGAATTTATAGTTAAAAAACCAAAAGACCCAAAAGTTAAAGTTCTTCAATGAAATGATAAGAGTAAAAGAATAGATGTCGGATATGCTGATACAGATAAAATTATTAAAGAAATTACAGAAGAAGTTGTTGCTGGCGAAACAATTGCAGCAAAAGATTTATTAGCAGAAAATGGACAAAATTTATTACAAAGTATGCAATATGAAGTTGCTAATGATTTAGCAGATTATTTAGCTAATAACAATACTAATGTAATTGCAAAATATGCAATTAAATTTATGATTGAAAAATCAACAGAACCAAAATCACAAGCAATTAAATATGTAGAAGCAATGTTGGGGGCATGAAATACATTATTTCAATATAGAAATATTGCAAATTGTAGATTCTTTATTACTAATGCTCTTTATGATAGTATAGTTTACTTGGCAGATAATAAAGGTTTAATTACTGATAATGAAATTGCACAACAATTAAGATTAAATGGTAATGATTTATATATTAAAGGTGTATTATGTCAAATTGTAATGGATGACTATATGACTTTTAAAAATGATAAAAATGATGATGAAATTATGTCATTTGTTTTAGCAACGCCAAGAGCAATGAAAAGATATATGTTGCAAGATACAATTATTTATGTTCAAGAAGTGGCAGATGGTAAAGTTGGAAGAATGTATTTAGTTGGTGGAGAAGTTACAGGTCAAGCAATACCTTATATTTCTAATAATGAAACAACATCACGTTGAATGGCATGTGGAATTATTAATACTGATAAAACTGATTTAAAAACTAAAATTACAAGTTTAACAACTGATATTACTGCAAATGTTAATAACAATAATAGTGAATTAAATACACAAATAAAAAGTACTAATGAACTTAAATCATTAAATCCTAATTTAACAAATCCAACTATTAAATATTTTAGTGATGCACAAGGAAAAACTAATGTAAGTAATCAAAAACAAAAAGCGGGTGAGTTATACATAGTTATTTCTTCAAATGTTAATGAATTAAATTATAAAGGTTCAACAAATCCAATTAAAATAACTCTTAGAACCTGTTTAGAATCTTTTTAATAAAATTGAAATAAAGGACAGAACAACCATTTGTAAACTAGTATTTAGTTTTCTTTCACAATTTTTTCATAATCTTCTGCATTTTTCTAATCATGCAAAGCTTCGTTCTACAACTCATCTTTTTGGTAGTACTACAAAAGAATGTAATTCATTACGTTTTACAACTTCAACATTTGCATTTATGATTGTTTTGATTGCAGAAGCAAATTTTTCACCAGTATAGCCAGCATCTACTATTATTTTTTGAACTGTAGAAAGATTTTCTTTTTCACTTTTAATCATTATGATAGCACTATTACGATCTGTTTTTTCGGAAATGTTTAGTAATCTGTGTAACTTACAAAAATAACTATGTTTAATTAATTCTAGTAAATATAATTAAATGACTAGAAAGAGTGAGTTACAGATGGCTAAAAAAGATAACTTTAATAATAATGATCCAATATCAAAAGCAGTAGATTTATTACTAGAAAATACTGAAGATTTAACAACAGTTTTTAAACCTGGCGGTTTATATAAAGAATTAACAAAAAGATTAGTTGAAAAAATGTTGAATTCTGAAATGCAAAATTATTTAGGATATGAAAAAAATCAACATAGTACTACTGAAAATGCTCGTAATGGTACAAGTTCAAAAAAATTAATAACTCAACAAGGTAAAATTGAAATTGATGTACCAAGAGATCGCAATAGTAATTTTACTCCTGTAATAGTTCCTAAAAGGCAAAGAAGATTTGATGGTTTTGATCAACAAGTTCTTTCCTTGTATGCAAAAGGAATGACATTATCTGACATTAGAATGCAGTTGCAAGAGTTATATCATGGTGCTGATATTAGTGAAAGTGTTATTAGTCAAATTACTGATGATGTTATTGATGATGTTAAAGCATGACAAAATCTACCATTAGAAAGTATTTATCCTATTGTTTATTTTGATTGTATAGTAGTTAAAGTACGACAAGATAAACGGATTATTAACAAATCAGTTTATATAGCATTAGGAGTTGATTTAGAAGGCAAAAAAGATGTTTTAGGATTATGAATTAGTGAAAATGAAGGTTCTAAGTTTTGATTATCTAATTTCACAGAAATGAAAAATCGTGGCTTAAATGATATTCTTATTGCTTGTAGTGATAATTTAACAGGCATGTCAGAAGCAATACAATCAGTTTATCCTAAAACAGAACATCAATTATGCATTGTTCATCAAATTAGAAATAGTTTAAAATATGTTTCATACAAACATCGAAAAGGTCTAGTTGCAGATTTAAAACCAATTTATAGTGCATGTAGTGAAGAACAAGCAATGCAAGCTTTAGAATCGTTTGAAAGTAAATGAAATAAACAATATCCTCAAATTACTAAATCTTGATATAAAAATTGAGATAATTTAATGGTTTTTATTAGTTATCCAGTAGAAATCAAAAGAGTGATTTATACTACAAATGCTATTGAATCTGTTAATAGTCAATTACGAAAAATCATCAGAAATAAAAAAGTTTTTCCTAATGATATGGCAGTTTTCAAAATATTTTACTTGGCAATTGAAAATATAACAAAAAAATGAACATTGCCTATTCAAAATTGAAATACAGCAATTGCTCATTTTATGATAAAATTTGAAGACAGAATTAATCTAAATTAGTAACTTTGTAAAAAAGATACACAGATTATTAAAAGCCTCGTTTTTTCTGCTGTAATTATGTAAATTGCATGTGGTAAACCTTGCGTATCAACTGCAATATGACGTTTTATTCCTGAAATCTTTTTACCAGCATCATAACCTTTATTTTCAGTAGTATCTGTATTTTTAACACTTTGCGAATCAATTATACAAAAACTAGTTTTTTCTTTTCGATGATTCTTAATACGAATCTTTTTAACTATTTTTTTTTAAAATTAATTGCAATACACTAGGTTCTTTATCATTGTTTTTACTTCAAATTTGGAAATAATAATATACAGTTTGTCATTTTGGAAAATTTTTTGGTAACTGGAATGGCAACCCTTTTTAGGACTATTTTTTGGTAGACATTTGTTCATGATATTTAACGGGAGTTAGGTAGTTTAGAGTGCTGTGAATTCTTATGTTGTTATATCAATTTATGTAATCAAATAATTCTAATTTTAATTGGATTAATGATGTAAAATTTTTATCATTAATAAACTCTGTTTTGAAAGTTTTAAAAGTTGCTTCAGCAACAGCATTGTCATAAGGACATCCTTTTTTGCTTAAAGAACGGGTAATATTGAATGCTAATAAAAGTTTATCAATAGTTTTATTATTGAATTCATTACCGCGATCGCTATGAAATATTTGAATATCTTTTAAACAGCGATTTGAGTGCATAAATGCTTGATGTACTAATGATGCATCTTTTTTAACTCCAACACTATGTCCAATAATTTCGCGGTTGTACAGGTCTACTAATAGGCAAATATAGTTTCATTTACCATTAACTTGAACATAAGTTAAATCACTGACAATAACTTCATTTTTAATTCTATTATTAAAGTCTCTATTAACAAGATTGGTAATTTGACTATCATTGACTTTATTATGATGATTTTTGAATGATAATTTAGTGTATTTTGATATTAAATTATGCTTATTCATAATTTTTTTAATTTTTCTGCGTGATAAATAAATTTCTTGGTTTGCTAGTATGACTTTTAATCTTCTAGTACCATAAACTTCTTTATTTTCTTTAAAAGCACTAATAACAGCTTCATCATAAATATTATTTTGAATTTTTCTTTTTCTTTAAATTAAAATAATATGTTGATTTAGAGAGTTTTAAAAAACGACACATTGTGCGAATTTTATATTTAACTTTATTTTTAGTAATAATTTCTATTTTCTGCCTATTATTAGTGCTGCTTGCTTTAAAATATCATTTTCCATTCGTAACTGTTTTAATTCTTTATTTGCTTGAATTAATTGTTTTTCTAAATCTGAAAGATTATTTTTAATTTTAAAACTACCTGAATTAGTAAATTGTTTAATTCATTTATAAGTAGCTGCTCTTGTAACATTATATTCTTTAGCAAGACAAGACACTGACTTACCACTTTGATATAAAGCTACTATTTGCTTTTTAAATTCGTCGGTATATGAGTTAATATTGGTCATAATTATAGTTCCTTTCTTTTAACAAATTTGTTCACTTGTCTACGTAATTAGTGTCCAATAAAGTGTAACCCATCCAAAATTAAAATAGTACATAAAGGGAGAAAAACCATAAAATATATGAATGAAATATTAAAAAACCATAAAAAATTAAAAAAACAATATTTTAAAAATAATAAACAAGGTATTGAAAATCAAGGTGCAAAGTGAAATATAGGTTGTTTTACAGAAGGTAATATTTGACATATTTTAAAAGAAATGCTTGGTAATAGAACTTATAACATAAATATTTATATTAAAATGGTTATTTTTAAATGTAATCAAATAAATTTAAAAACATAATTTAATTTATTTTTTTATTAAAATTTTAAAAACTTATTAAATTAAAAGTTAATAAGAATTTTTGTTGTGTATAAATATTAATTTTATTATTGATTTTTTCAATATTTGTATTTTAATTGCAATTAATTTTAGTAAGTAGTAATATTTATCTACAATTGCATATAATTACAATTATTTCTTGTCTAAAATTTAAAAGAAATGTTTAAAAAGTAATTATATCCTCCGTTTTTCTTACCGTCCCAAAATTTTATCACAAAAATTATTTTTCAGCTCTAGGTTTCATATGTGGAAATAATAATACATCTTTAATACTATTTTGGCCAGTTATTAACATGACCAAACGATCAATACCAATTCCCAATCCACCTGTTGGTGGCATACCATACTCCAATGCTTCAACAAAGTCTAAATCCATAGTTGCTGCTTCATCATTACCACTATTTTTTTCTTTTACTTGCTCTTCAAAACGATTATATTGTTGCAAAGAATCATTTAGTTCCGAATAAGCATTTGCATATTCTCTACCAGCAATAAATAATTCAAAACGATCAGTAAACTCTTTACTATTTTTATTTAATTTAGCAAGTGGTGAAATTTCAATTGGATAATCAAAAATAAAAGTAGGTTGAATTAAAGTTTCTTCAACAAAAGATTCAAAAAATAAATTAATAATATGACCAGTACTATTATAATGATCTGGAATATGAAGTTTATAACTTTTTGCAAGTTTTAATATAAGTTTAAATGTTTTATTTTTTTCAATATTTCTAATATTATCATCTTCAATATTATGATATTTTAAAATCATATCACTAATTTCTTGGAAAATTTTAGTAAACTCTTCATCTTTGATCATAGCTTTTTTAATTGAATCAATCATACTAATTTTTGTTCACGATTTTTCAAAATTTAATATATTTTCATCATATTCTAATATTAATTTATTATGCACTGTATTAATTAAATGTTTTATACAAGACTCTGTTAAATCCATCATATATTTCATATCTTGATAGGCAACATAAATTTCAATAGTTGTAAATTCTGGATTATGTTTTTTACTCATACCTTCATTACGAAATAATCTACCAATTTCATAAACTTTTTCAAAACCACCAACTATTAATCTTTTTAAATGTAATTCAGTAGCAATCCGTAAATATAAATCGGTTTTTAATGTATTATGATGAGTGATAAAAGGTTTAGCGGCAGCACCACCATATACTTCTTGTAAAATAGGTGTTTCAACTTCTAAATAACCTTTATTATTTAAAAAACTTCTTAATTCATTAATAATTTGTGTACGTTGTAAAAATGTCTTTTTAGTTTCTTGATTCATAATTAAATCTACATATCTTCGTCGATAACGTTCTTCAATATCTGTTAAACCATGAAATTTATCTGGTAAAGGTCTAAGTGCTTTTGATAACATTACAATATCATAGATTTGAACTGTTAGTTCTCCTTTATTGGTTTTCATAACCTTACCTTTAATACCAAAAAAATCGCCTAAATCTGCATATTCTACAAATCATTCAAATTTTTTTTGATTAATATATTCTGGTTTTAAATAAATTTGAAATTTACCTGTTTGATCTTGCAAATGAGCAAAAATTGAACCCTTTCCCATTTCTCTTTTTGTCATTAATCTACCCGCCATTTTAATTTGATCATTAGGTAAATTAGCAACAAATTTTGCTAACTCTTCTTTATTTTTATTTCTAAATTCACTATTTAAAGTTTCACAATTATAATTTCTTTCTCAATTACGCCCATAAATATGATAATTTTGTTTATATAAATCTTGTATTTTTTGATATCTTAATGCTTCTTGCTCTGTCAAAATACGTCCATTAATTTCAAGTTTAGTTTCTTTCATTGTTTTCATCCTTTGTATTTAAAATAAGTATTTAAAATAAAAAAATTAAATTAAATAAGATTGTTTAGGTTTATACATAATGATATCAATTTTCAATATCAAATTCTACTGTCAACAATTAATTTTAAATTTTATAATAAAACCCTTATATTTATAATAAGGGCTAAAATTTAATTTAAATATTTCTACTAATAGATATCTATAAAAATTAGAGACAATTTATTAATCATTTTTTACCTTCTAAATATTAATTTTATATAAAACATGTTTTGCTAAAATATCACTTTTATTTATTTTTGGATGATAAGATTCTTTTTTTTCATACCTATTCGTTTCATTACATTTTCTGATTTAATATTTAATATACTAGTAAAACTATAAATTTTAGTGAATTTTAATTTTTTTTGCATATTTTAAACATTCTTTAGCTACTTCTGTTGCTATTCCTTGACCTCAAACACTTTTTTTAAAACGTCAACCAATTTCAATAGATGGTCTAAAATCATCAATAAAATCAACTTCGCTAAAGCCAATAAAGCCAATAAATTTATTATCTTTTTTAAATTCAACAGCATAAAAAACCAAATCCATTATTATTTAAATTATTTTTAATTTTCGAAAAATATTTTTCTGTATCATCTTTTGATAATGTACTAGGAAAATATTTCATGACATCTTTATCAGAATTTAATAAAACAAGTTCATCTAAATCACTATCTTCTCAATATCTAATTTTTAATCTAGGGGTTTCAAAAAATATCATATTTTTACTCCTTTGTTATGATATTTTTTCTATTAACAATTTGTTAATTTATTTAATTAATAATATTAACTTCAATTTATTTCACTTGGTTTCATTGGTTTTTCATTATTCTTTACACTAATAATTTTACCATTTTTAACGTTAATAACAGTATTTGCAACATATTGGAAGTTAGGATTATGAGTAACCATAATAATTGATGTTTTATATTCTCGATTAACATCCAATAAAATCTCTAATACCTTACGCCCCATTTCCTCATCAAGTGCTCCTGTTGGCTCATCACAAAATAAAATTGTCGGATTTTTTGCTAGTGCTCTACCAATCGATACTCTTTGTTGTTGCCCACCTGATAATTGACTTGGAAATTTATTCATATGTTCATCCATTTCAATAACTTGAAAAATATCATCAATACTCATATTTTTATTTTTAGCAAGATTTTCACCAACTTCAGCATTTTCACGAGCAGTTAAGTTAGTTAATAAATTGTATTGTTGAAAAATAAAACCAACATTATCTCGTCTAAATTTAGTTAAATGACTATCTTTTAATAAAGATAAATTGTATCCCGCAACAAAAACATCACCAGTATTAGGTTTATCCAATCCCGAAATAATATTTAATAATGTTGTCTTACCACTTCCCGATGGTCCTAAGATAACAACAAAATCACCTAATTTAATTTTTAAATTAACTCCTTTTAATACTTCATATTCTAAGTCTCCAGTTAAGTAAGATTTTTTAACATCAAATAATTCAATAACATTAGTTTGAGTATCAGGAGTATTATTAGTCATTGATATAATTTTACCTGCTAAAATTTCTTTTGAATGAGTTTTTGTTAATTTTTTAATTGCTTTTTGATTATCTTTAAAAGCTTGCAATTTGGCTTTATTAGCTTCTATTTCTTCCTTTGATTCTGCTTTATCATGAGATTTATGGGTTACTGGTGGTATTGTAGCTTCATTTTTAGATACTGACTTCTTTGTAAAACTAGATTCTAACTTATTTTTAGTTACTTGTTTACTTCCAATGTCTTTATCATCTTTTTTAATTTCCTTATTATCTTTTTTCATAATCATTTCTCCTTTTTAATTCCATACTTTTATAAACAACACACTCATTTTATCAATTACTTTACCTTATTTATATAGAAATACTTAAAAAATATTTTAACTTCCTTGTAATAAAGCTGTTACTGGTTTGTATTTAATTAAATATAACCCAACAGCATAGCCAATAACCATTATTAAAAATACCATTCCAAAGCAAGATAAAATTGTAACTAGATTAGCAGCCACATTAAAAACAACGCCTGCTTTAGTTGCAATAATTAAAGTAATAATATTCCACACAACATAAGAAATAATAGTACCTAAAATAAAAGCAACCAATAAAGCAATAATATAGGAGCCAATAATCAATCTGTTAATTTCATTTACACGATAACCCAAAGATTTCATCATTGCAATAATTAATAAATTATTATCTAAAATCATATTAACGATAATTACCAATACAAAAGCTACAGCAAATAATGTTAAAATTTTTGTAATATTTATAATTGTTCTAATTCCATCAAATATTTCAACTAATAATCTTTTAACTAAATCATTAATAAAAGGTATTTTATTAATAGGTTCTAAATTTTTTGCTAATATTTGTTCTTTAGTATATTCTGCAGATGGTTGCAAAATATTTATATAATTTAATGGAAAAATATTGCTATCTTTAGATAATCAATGATTAAAAGAATCTGATATTGGTTTTGGATCTTCTGACGGGGAAGGTTTTATTAATCCAATAGATGTTCGTAAATCATCAAGATTAATATAAAAATTCGAATTGTCTAAATTATTTTCAATAATTCCTTTAACTTGATAAATTACTGGAATTGTATAGTTATATCAACTTGCTAACATTAAAAAGTGATCATCAATTTTATAATCATTTAAAATTGATAATGTTTTTGAAATAACTGCTGGTAAAATATAAGCTGTAGTTGTTATATTTTGTCCTTGATTATCAGTATAAGTAACTTTTTGTGATTGTAAATTATGAGAATTATTAAAAATAGGATCAATATCACGATTTTTTGATTCTTTAAAGTTAAATCAATTTTTTCAAACTAAATCTTGATATGGAACATTATAAAGTCCTGTTGCTTTAATTTTTTTTGCAAGCATGCGACCTTGATTATGTCCTTTTCATTCATTAGGAGGTCTTAAATTTATTTCAATAGTTGGATAATACTTATTATTATAAATATTTAAACCTAAACTAATACCAGGCAACGGGTTTATTTCTGGATTAATACCTGTATTTGTTGAAATATAATTAAATATTTGATGAATATTTTGACAAATAATTTTCATTAATGGTTCAGGTATTATCTTTTTTGGATTAATAAAATCTTCACAATCAGATTTGTTCTTAGTTTTTTGATAAAGGATATTAATTTCTTCACTATTCATAAAATAATTTTTAAAGTTATTATTATTAATAATACTTTCAATTTTTTTAGCTTTATTATCATTATCAATATGAAAATCATCAGCTATTCATTGATGATATTTATTAGTACCGGTTTCTTTATCTTTCGTAATATCTTTTTCTGAAACTCAATCAAAAACCTGCTTATCAATACTTAAATTAGAATCATTAGTATATGTATACATTGATGAAGTTGATGTATTTCATTTAACATCTTTATTGTAATATCCATATAAATTATTTATTTTATTATCAAATAAATCAGTAGCTGAACTTTGAAATAGTAATAAAAAACTAACAAAAATAAAAGTAAAAAATACTAAAAATAGTTTTCCAACCGATTTTAGAGTGAAAGCAATTGCTAAACGCTGTTTAAATGGTCAATAACGAAAGGGGTATTTTAAAACTGAAATTAGTTTAGAACTTGAATTACTTGGTCTATCATAAATTAATAATAATGGACTAACGCGTAATTTTGTTTCCGATTGCATATAACTAATTACTATAAAAATAATAGGAATAATTATTAAACTTACAATAAATACTATCCAACTAAAAAATAGTATTGGTAATGGCATAAAAAACCCAATGTTATTTAACGAATTAAATCATATTTGTAACCCTAGACCAATACCTAAACCAATAATACTAGAAATGAATGTTATCAAAAATATTAAAATTACAAAACTAATAGCAATTTGAAAATTACTATAACCAAGGGCTTTTAATAATCCTATCTGTGGTTTTTGTAAATCAATTTCTTTTCTAACATATGACATAATGATAAAAATAATAACTAATAATACTACAAAAGTAATTGCTGTAAACATTATATTTTCCATTTTAAAACTCTCTAGAATTTGTCCTGATCGAATATCTTCGCTATCACTACTAATAATTGAACCAAAACTAAAACTAAAAGTTTTAATTAAAAGTTCTTCTAACTTACTAACAAAATAGTTATCGTTATTGTTAACTTTTAATAAAAATATATTATTTAAATTAGTTCTAAATGTAGAGTCTTTTATTAAATTATTAAACCATTGATTTGACATATAAACAGGACTTGTATTTTCAGATGTCGGATTAGGATTTGTTGCAGTACGACTACCAGTAATTCCCCAATAAGCATAACCAAAGCCAACAACTTTTAACTTTTCAACTTTATCAATAACTGTTATATAATCATTTAATTTAATATTATTAATACGTGCAAATTCAGGATTGATTACTATTTCTAATGGATTAATAGGCTTAATACCTTCGGAAATATAAACTTCATTAATATTATTTCTTTTTGGAGCAAAATCAAAAGATTCAGTTTTTTCTGAAGTATAAAATCCATTTTCTAATGAATAATAAATTTTTTTAAGAGAACTAACGTTTTCATAATCAAAATTTTTAAAAAATGATTTAGCAAGTTCATAATGTTGCAAATTATAAATTTCATCATTTTTAACTTCGTTTTCTAAAATATCATTAAATAGTATTCCTTGATAACTTAATCCTCAATTTAACAAATAATTTTCAAAATCTTTATTAATATCTACTCCCGAAGGAAGGATAGGAAAACTATTATTTCTAAGATTATTTTCTTTAATTTCATCTATCTGTTTATAAATTTCTTGCTTTTGCAGATGATCTTTAAATTGTTTTTTGATAATTGTTTGGATTCTTGATGTTGCAGTAGCAGTATCTTTATAATTATTTAATAATTGTAAATTAATACGATAGTCATATTTACCACTATTGTTTAATACTGTATAAAAACCTGATTCAGCTCTTGATGCTGTACTATAAAGTGCAGAAAGAGTAGAAATTACAATAACTAATAGTATTATAATACCTAAATATTGTAATAATCTTTTCTTGATTCCTCTTAAAACATTAACAAAAAGATTGCTCATTATAACTCCAATATTCTTATACAACTTAAAAACTGCTAATAGTATAATTTTATCATAATAAAATAATGCTAATTATATTTGAACTATATTAAAAAATAAAAATTTTAATATTATTATTAAATTCTAAAGTTATTTACTTAACTACTTTTTTTACATTTTTCTAAAATTGCAATTTTATTAAGGTCAGCAATACCAACATAAGGTAAGTTTCTCAATTTTTCATCATAATCAAGACCATATCCTACTAAAAAATGATCAGGAACTTCAAAGCCATATCAATCAGCTTCAATTTTAGCAACTCTTTTAGATTTCTTATCTAAAAGAGTAATTATTTTTACCGATTTTGCTCCAAGTTCTTGTAAATGATCAAGAATTTTAAATAACGAATTACCTGAATCAATAATATCTTCAACAATTAATAAGTCACGACCCTTAACATTATTAATAACATCCATTCTTATTTTTGGTTTATTTACCGCCTTTGTTTGTCCTAAATATGACTCTACATACATAAAATCAACCAAACAATCAATCTTAAGGTTTAACATAAATTGTGATAAAAAAGGTAAACATCCTCTTAATATCCCTACTAAAATAATGGGCTCTTTATTATCTTTATAATAACTATTAACTGATTTTGCAAGTTCAATAATTTTATTATTGATTACATCAGTACTTAATAATATTTTTTCTACTAATTCATGTTTTTCCAACATTGTTTTTTTCTCCTTATTACTTTTTATATTATATTTACCAAATAAAAAAAGAAAATAAAACAAAACTTACACATTATCGAAAATATTAAAATAGTAAGTTTTGTTTTTTTATTATAATAATTTAATTATTTCTTCTTAGGAACAACTGATATTGTATCATCATCAGTCCCTGAATTATTATCTTCCTTTTTATCATTTGATTCATTATCCTCTTTGAAAGGATTTTTACTATTTTTTTGCATTTCTTTTTGCATTTCTATTACTTCAATTGGTAATTTATTATATTTATCAATATATTCTATTTGTTCAGCAGTAATTGTTTCTAAAGTCATTAATGACTTAGCAATTAACTCTAATGTATCTTTATATTTTTTAATTGTTGCTACTGCTTCAATATAACAAACATCTAATAATTTTTTAATTTCTCCATCAATTTTAGATGCAATATCATCAGAAAACTTATTTGCTGCAAAAGGTGAATACTCATTACGTGGACTTTCAAATTGAACTAATCCTAATTCAGATGACATTCCATATTCAGTTATCATTTTTCTGGCAATATTTGTTGCTTTTTCTAAATCATCATGAGCACCAGTAGTAATATTTGCATTACCAAACATAATCTCTTCTGAAGCGCGACCACCTAAATAACCAGTAATAGTTGCTCTTAAATGTACTTTTGAATAAAACATAGTATCTTCTTTAGGAGTCATAATAGTATATCCACCTGCTTGTCCACGTGGTATTATTGTAACTTTTTGAACTTTAGAAGCATATTCTAGTTTTAAACCAATAAGAGCATGTCCAGCTTCGTGATATGATACTATTTTTTTATCCATATCAGTAATTACTCTTGAAGTTTTAGCAGGTCCACCAACAACTCTATCAATAGCTTCATCAATTTCTACTAAACCAATAACTGTTTTATTATGACGAACAGCTAACAACGTTGCTTCATTTAATACATTTTCTAATTGTGCACCACTAAATCCTGGCGTTCTCTCTGCTATTCTTTGAAAATTAACTTTTGGCGAAATATTTTTATTACGAGCATGTAATCGTAAAATTGCTTCACGTTCTTTAATATCAGGTCAACTTAAAGAAATTTGACGATCAAATCTACCTGGACGTAATAACGCTTCATCAAGTACATCAGCACGGTTAGTAGCAGCCATAATAATAACTCCCAAGTTAGTTTCAAATCCATCCATTTCAACTAATAATTGGTTTAAAGTTTGTTCATTAGTTGCAGTTGAAGCTGAGGCACGTTTTCTTCCTACTGCATCAATTTCATCAATAAAAATAATACAAGGAGCACTTTTTTTAGCAGTAGTAAACATTTCTCTAATTCTTGAAGCTCCAACTCCAACAAAAACTTCTTCAAATTCAGAACCAGAAATTGAAAAGAAAGGAACACCTGCTTCACCAGCAACTGCTTTTGCTAATAAAGTCTTACCAGTACCAGGCGGTCCTACAAGAAGAACTCCTTTTGGCACTCTTGCACCCATTTGTGCATATTTTTGTGGAAACTTTAAAAAATGAACAACTTCTTCTAATTCCAATTTTTCTTCTTTAATACCAGCAACATCAGTAAATCTAGTATCTGATGTTCTAATCTTAGCACGACTTTTTCCCATTGAAAAAGGACTCATGCCACCACCGGCACCCATTTTATTCATTTTAGAAAATAATCAAAATGAACCACCAACTAATACTAATATTGGAAACATACTAATTAAAAATGTTTTTCAAAAGGGAACTAATTCACTAATAATTGTGGGATTAATATCAAAGCCTTTACCATCTTTATCTTTTCTGAATAATTTTTCAATAACATCATGATAAAAACCACCTGTAGCAGTTCCAGAAACTGTCGCTTCAAATCGTTTTACCTTACCATTAATTCCTAAAAAACCTGTAATATAAGTAGTATGATCAAAAAATTGAACTTGTACTCCATCAATTTTGCTAACAGTGTCACTACTATTGCCAGGGAGTTTACCATCTCTAAGTAGTGTTTCTAATTGAAATTGATCTAAAGTTAAAGCATTTCCTCTTAAAAAATATCACAATAAAATTCCAACAAATACTAAAAAAGCAACGAATAGTGCAACAATTATTCAATTAATTTTAATTCGCGTTTGCATTATTTTTTCACCTACGTTTAATTTCTAATTTATTTTCTTAAATAATACCATAATATTTTAGCACATACAAATTAGGTTTCTCACTAATATTGTTTTTATTTACTGATAATTTTGGAATTGCCACTACTTTTCCGCTTGAATTTATGATTACTGGTCATATAAGACGTTCACGATATGGAATTTTATTATCAATAAATAAACGATTAATTTTTTTTGTACCAAATGGTGTCTCAATTTCTTCTTCACCATTATTAGTTCTAATTGTTAATGGAAAATCTGATTTATTAATATATAAAGCTTGAAATTCACCACCTGTTGGTTCAGTTTTAGAAATAGTAATTTCCTTAAAATTATAGTTATTTATTTTAGAAATTTTATAACTAAATTGTTTTGGTTCATTTTTTTCACTAATATATGCAAAATTATATTCTTTAATAACTCAAGTATTTTCAGAAATACAAATAGTAATATTTGGTTTACTAGATTTAGTTAAAACTCTAACTATTTCTTTAATTTTAGCCTTTTTTAAAGATAAAACTAATTCTTCATCATATTGGCTTAAAAATTCATAGATAATCATTTGTTGTAATTTAAATTCATATTTTTTAAACTCATTAATAGCAAGCACATCATCATTAATAATAGTATTATAAATTACTTCAAGTTCATCTTTCAGTAATTCTTGTTCACTATTTAATTCTTTAATTTCACTTAACATTAAATTAATATCAAAATCAGTAAGTTTATTAATTTGTTGTTGTCTAATTCGATTTCTTTCATAAATAATTAATTCATTTGTTTCATCAAATCCATATTTAATATGATACAAAGTTAAATAGTCAATAATATCTTCTTTTTTTAATTCTAACATTGGACGATAAACCGATAAAGATTTATATGTTGTTTTAAATTTTAATCCATAATAAGAAACTATTGCCTTGCGTTGTTTTTGAATAATATATGTTTCAAGTAAATCGTAAATATGATGTGCTACAACAAGATTATAAACTTGATATTTTTGAGCAATTTCATTAAAAAAATCATATCTAAGTACACGTGCTTGACTTTGAAAATTTTGTTTTTTATTGTATTCCTCTTCTTTAATATTTTTTACTTCTAAAGTTATTTTATTATTTGTACAATATTCTCGAACAATTTGCTCATCAACATTACTACTTCAACGTTTATGATAATTAACATGACAAACAATAATTTTAAACTCATTACGTACTAAATTATCTAATAAAAACATACTATCTGGACCACCTGATACAGCTAATAAGTAAGTTATTTTTTTATTAAGTTTATTTAATCAATTAATATTCATTTTAAACACCTAACCTTACACTTATATTAAGATTATTTATATCACTTTGCTATTTCATCAATATAAGTATTATTTTCATTATGACAAATCAATGGTGGCAAAACAATCATTCCTTCTTTCGCTAAAATCCTGCTTCAATTAAAAAAACATTGGCAGCCTGATTAATTTTAGGATAAACTATTTGTAATTTTTTAGGTGTAATTTGATATTTTTTTAATAAAAGTAATGTTTCATTTATTCTTTCTACACTATTTATCATAACCAATCGCCCTTTGTCTTTTAATAATTTACTTGCACTAACAATAATCTCCTCTAAATTAATATATACTTCATGTCTTGCTGGAATTTTTAAAGGTTGTGCTTTTACTTTGCTTTTATCCCATAAAGGAAAAAAAGGTGGATTGCATACAATTAAATCAACTTTTTCTTTTTCTCTTTGAGCATAAATTTTTATGTCTTCATGAACAATGACAATTCTTTTTTCTAAATCATTAAGTTTTATATTTTCTAAAGCAAGTTCAACAGCTGGTTCTTGAATTTCAATACCAATTACTTTTCCTTGAAATTTTGCCGATAAAATTATTGGAATAACAGCATTATTAGTTCCAAAATCAATTATTGTTTTAGTACTAGGTTTTATTTTAATAAAATTACTTAATAAAATAGTATCTAAAGAAACACAAAACATATCTTTTCTTTGAATAAGTTTAATTTTTTTATCATCTTGATTTAAAATTAAAATTTTTTTTGTACTTTCCATAGTTTAATTATCACTTACCTTAATAAGAAAAGAATTTATTAATAAATTTAAGTTAACATTAAATTTTAATTTGGTAATTGTAAATGAAATTTGTTCTAAAATATAGGCTATATTTTTTAAATTACTATTTTTTCATAAATTAACTAAACTTTCAATAAAAAAATTATTAAAATCATACTTTTTAAATAAAAGAAAAGTTAATTTATTAAAAACTACTAAATTAAAAAATCTAAAAAAGTAAATAATTTCTTCTTTTAAACTAACTATTTTTTTATTCAAAAGTTGATTGTTAACCTTTTTATCATTATCATTAATAATAAATTGTTTAATAATTTCAATATATTTTTTTAATTTAAGTTTACTACTTTCATCTGTCAAAAAAATAGTATTTGAAAATATTTTTAATATTAATAATTGTTCATCATCATAATTGTTACTAACAAATATTTCATTTTCTTTTGAACAATTTATCAATTGACAACGAGATTTAATAGTAGGGAGTATTTGATTAATATTAGTGGTAGTAAAAATTACATAAATATTTTTAGATAATTCTTCTAAAGTTTTAAGCATAACATTTGAAGCTGAAATTGAAGAAAATTCAATTTGATTTATTAAATAAATTTTACTAGCATCTTTTTCTAAATTAGTTTTAGAAAAATCATTAATAATTTCTAAAACAATATTTTTATTCATAATATTATTTTTACTAAAATCAAATTTTTTAAAATCAAAATAACTATTAGTTTTAATTTTAAAACAATTTTGACACATATTTTCTTCAGTACATTTTTTTAATTGATTATTATTTTTACAAATAATTTTTTTTATTAACTTATTACTAACATTTATATTTAATATTTTATTTTTCGAATACAATAAAATTACCTGTGGAATATTTTCCATTGCAAAAATAGAAAAATTTTCTGATTCTTCATTTTCAAATAAAATTACATTATTTTCCTTCATTAGATCCTCTAATTTTAATTTTTTTTTCTTTAAAACCTTTTTCTTCAACTAAATTTATGATTAGTTCATAAACACTGTTAAAAACTTTTTTTTCTGATAAATTAGCATTTATTGTATGAACGCGATTTGGATTACTAATAGCAATTTTTTTATAACCATTATATACTTTTTGATGAAATTCTAATGTTTCTTCATCTAATCTATTTAATTTTTCACCTTTTCTTAATAAAATTCGTTGTAAACCTGTTTCTGGTTTAATATCAAATAAAACTGTCAAATCAGGTTGATAATCTTCAAAAATAAGTTTTTGAATAAGATTTATTTTATCAATATCTAAATTTCTAGCATAACCCTGATATGCTAAAGTTGAGTCAGAAAAACGATCAGAAATAATGATTTTATTACTGTTTTTATTTGGCAGAATTTTTTCAATTAAATGTTGTCTTCTAGCTGCAATATAAAGCAAAACTTCTGTTCATGGATCCATTAATGTATTTTCTTTATTTAAAATAACTTGTCTTATCTGTTCAGAAATTTCGTTACCACCTGGTTCTCTCGTAATAATAACATCAAAACCATCTTGTTTTAATTGTTCTTTAATCATTTTTAAAACTGTAGTTTTACCTGCACCTTCTGGCCCTTCAAAGGTAATAAATAACATTTTTCTACCTCTTTCTATGCTAAAATTACTAAACTCTTCTAAAACTTGCCAGCAATATTTTTTTCTTTTTCATCTATTTGTTTTAATGCTTTATTTAGTTCTGTTTGTAACATATCATTAATACTTGAATAATCATTCTCTGCTTCTTTCAATAATCCTTCAATATTAATTGAAACTAGTTTACGTCCACCTGTTATAATAATTTTAACCAAACCATCAATATCAGAAAAAGTAAATTCTTCTTTTTTAAATTTTGTTAACTTTCCTTGAATTGCTTGTGCTTGTGCTAACATTCTTTTCATATCCATATTTTTTTCACCTCATATTTTTATATTTCTTCAATTTCAGTAAATATTTTTTTAATAAAATTTAAAGTCGGATCTCTATCTACGTTGGTAAATGACTCAATTACAGGTTTTGATATTACAATATCTACTGGTTTTGGTAATATTTTTTTTGTTAGTAACTCTTGATATTTTTTTCTTGTTTCCTGTCATTGATTTTTATCAAGGGCATAAATCATATATTCATTTTCTAATAAAATATTTAAAAATTCTCTATGTTCTTTACTTAAAAAACTTTGATTTATTAAATCAGATTGAATAATGTTTTTGGTAATAATAATAATGCCATTAGTAGATGCTGCCGCAATAATAGTATTTATATAAACTTTAGTTATGTTTCTAAATTTATTATCATTAATAAATTTAGAAATATTTTTTCACTTTTCACTAACTTCTTTTCTAATATTTTTATCAGCTTGTAAAATTAAATTAATGGCTTTATCAATTATCTCATCATTTTTTAAATTTTTCACAGTTGGTACATCAAAAATTTCTTTTTCTTTAATATTAGTATTTTCTTTTTTTACTAAAATTGAAGTTAATTCTTCATTATTTTTATCTATTTCGCTTTTTTTTAAAATTTTTGTTATTTCATCTTTACTATTTAAATTTATACTTTTATTTTCTATATTCATAATAGATATTTTTGCTTTTTCTAAATAATTTAATGAATATTTATTCTCAAAATTTTTAATTAAATTTAATATTTTTAGTATTAATATTGGTTTTAAATCATCAACATCTTCTTGAATTAAAATTTCATTAAATGAATTCAAAATTAAAAGTAAATCAGATTTTACTACTTCAGAAAAAATATTTACTTGTTGAATATTTATCATTTTAAGTAATTCTGTTTTTTTAGTAATAGCATAGATTAATATTTCTTCAAGAATATAAATAAAATCAATAATATTTTTTTTATATTGAATAGTATATTCATCAAATAATGTTAATTGTTTTATTACTTGCTCAATATTACAATTAAATATATTAATTAAAAATAATATTTTATTTTTTTTTGATAAAACAGAAAATATTTTTTCAACATTTTTAAGTGTTATATTGTTACCATAATTAAATGTTTTTTCTAAATAATTTAAACCATCACGTAAAGAACCTTCGCTCAATATTGCTAATTCCTCTATTGCTTCAACCTCAAAATTAATTTTTTCTTTTGTTAAAACATCAATAAAATGTTTTTTAGTTTCATTTACATTAATTTTTTTAAATTCAAATCATAAACAACGAGAAATTATAGTTGGAATTACTTTATACGGTTCTGTTGTTGCTAAAATAAAAATAATATGTTGTGGTGGTTCTTCTAAGGTTTTTAATAATGCATTAAAAGCAGAAGTTGTTAACATATGAACTTCATCAATAATATAAACTTTATATTTAAAATTCATCGGTAATAAGTTAATATTATCTCTAATACTTCTTATTTCATCAACACCATTATTGGAAGCACCATCAATTTCTAAAATATCAATACAATTATTTGAACTAATGTTTATACAATTTTCACAAGTATTACATGCATCTCCATCAATGTTATTTTGACAATTAATTGCTTTAGCAAAT
This sequence comes from Spiroplasma ixodetis, assembly GCF_027923845.1. Lineage (GTDB taxonomy): Bacteria > Bacillota_I > Bacilli_A > Mycoplasmatales > VBWQ01 > Spiroplasma_E > Spiroplasma_E ixodetis_A. The sequence goes on along the minus strand of NZ_AP026933.1, from coordinate 36,187 downwards.
ATTTTAGCCGTTGATGTTTTTCCTGTACCTTTTGAGCCTGAAAATAAATAAGCATGATTAAAACTATTATTTAAAATAGAATTTTTTAATATTCTTACAATATTATCCTGACTAATTATTTCTGAAAAAGAATTTGGTCGATACTTTCTATAAAAAGATTTATGTTTCATTTAAATCACCTATATTTATCCTAACAATTTTTTATAAAATTTGTTATAAAAACAATTATTATAGATTACGAATTTCTCCAAAAAAACTTTGTAACATTTCTTTACTATCTAAGTTTAAAGAATAAGTATATTCACTACGATGATTAAATCTTTTATCTAATGTTAAATTATAGAGTGATTCAACACATCCAAATTTACTATCTTTTAAAGCAAAAACAATATGTTTTATTCTTGTTTGTAACAAAGCACCTACACACATTAAACATGGTTCTAATGTTGTATAAATAGTACAATTTAACAAACGTCAATTATTAATTTTCGGACTTCTCCCCACATGTACTTGTGGAGGGAATAATGAAACTGAATGAATTCAACAATGCTTTTCAAACTGAACAGCAATGTCTTGCATATATAGCAAATTTGAAAGAAAACAAATGTATTAGGTGTTTTAGTTTTAATTTGAATACTTCTGATTTAAAAAGAATGAGATGTTTAAAATGTAATCAAACATTTAGCATTCTCACAGGCACCATATTTTCAAGGTCACAAACATCTTTAACATCTTGGTTTTATCTTATCTTTAGATGAATAAACACCAAACATGGAATTCCATCAACAGATATTGCAAAAGAATTGGGAGTGACTTTGAAAACTGCTTGAAGAATGACTCATAAAATCAGAACACGTATTGCAAAACAAAAACCTCAATTTATTGTTGAAGGTACAGTGCAAATTGATGAAATGTATCTTTCACATATGGGTTTTAAAAAACAAGGAAGATCCTTGGTGAATAAAACCTTGATTGTTGGCATTTATCAAAAAACAACCAATAATTTAATTGTGAAAGTATTGAAAAACGCAAAGAGTAAAAATCTTTTGCAGTTTGCAAAAAACCACATTTCTTCAAAATGTCTTGTATATACTGATTCTTGAAAAGGATATTGCGATTTTAAATCAGTTTTCACTAAGCATGAAACAGTTAACCATCAAGATGGCTATGTTTCAAAAATTGGTGTAAATACCAACCAAATTGAATCAGTTTGAAAACATATAAGAAGAACATTTAAAACACATATCAAAGTTGCAAAACATCATGTTCATTTATATGCTAAAGAAGCTGCATATAAATTCAACAAGATACCTAGTTTTGAAACTGTAATGCTATGTTTGATTTAAAAATGTGGGGAGAAGTCCGTAGATAGGCTTTTCTCAGCATTTATGTGATAAAATTAAAATAGTACATAAAGGGAGAAAAGCCTTAATTTTTTTACATGCTTTTTTTATTGCAATAATTTCCGCATGTTGAGTTGGATCTTTGTCTTTTTCCTTTTTGTTAAATCCTCTACCGATAATATTATCATTTTCATCAACAATAATTGCACCAATTGGAACATCACCATTAATAGCAGCTTTTTTAGCAATTTTTAAGGCAATTTCCATGTAATTTTGTTTTTTCATTTAAAGAAACCTCTTTTTTATTTTTCAAAATAAAACCACCACACACAATCCTAATACTTATGGCTGCTACCTTTCGGTCCTGACCCGGTTCGAATGTAATTGTTGCAGTGGCATTATTAATTATAACATTTTTTTTATAAAAAAATACATTTTTTTTAATTTATAATGTTTCACGTGAAACATTATAAATTAAATAGTTTTTAAATTATTCATATAAGGTTGTAAAATAATAGGTATATTTACAACATTATCTTCTTCAACATAAAAATTTTCTAAAATTGCTGCAACAACTCGATCAATAGCTAATCCTGATCCATTTAGTGTATGTGGAACTACTTTCTTATTATCTTGACTAACTCTAGTTTCCATTCTTCTTGCTTGAAAATCTTCACAATTACTACATGAAGAAACCTCACGATAACACATTTGAGAAGGTAATCATAATTCTAAATCATAAGTTTTAGCAGCACTAAAACCAATATCACCACTACATAAATTAATAACTCTATAAGGAATATCTAATTTTTGTAAAATTAATTCAGCATTTTTAGTTAACTCTTCAAGGGCATCATAAGATTTTTCAGGATCAACAATTTGAACTAATTCTACTTTATTAAATTGATGTAACCTAATTATTCCTCTTGTATCTCTACCAGCAGAACCAACTTCTGAACGAAAACATGGTGTATAAGCGCACATTTTTATTGGTAATTCAGAAAAATTAATAATTTCATTGCGATAAATATTTGTTAAAGGAACTTCTGCTGTTGGAATTAAATACTGTTCATTATTTAATTGAAATAAATCATCTTTAAATTTAGGAAGTTGCCCTGTACCAAATAAGTTTTCTTTATTAATAATTAATGGTGGTAAAAATTCAGAATAACCATTTTTTAAATGAGAATCAATCATAAAATTCATTAATGCTCTAACTAATAAAGCACCTTTATTTTTATACATAATAAATCTAGTACCACTTAATTTAGTTGCTTTTGAAAAATCAATTATATTTAATTTTTCAGCAATTTCTCAGTGTGGTTTAGTATTTTTTTTAATAATTTTCCCTCATTTTCTAACTTCTTGATTATTAGTTTCATCGTTTCCTTGTGGAACTGAAAAATGTGGTATATTAGGAATTACTAATTGTAATTCATATATTTTATCTTCTAAATCTACAATTTTTAAATTATTTTTTATAATTTTTTCTTTTAAAATAATCATATCATCTTTAATTTTTTTTATTTGATCATTTTTTTTATTTTTTAATAATTCACCAATTTGTTTAGATTGCTTATTTCTTGTTTCTTCTAATTTTTGATTTTTTGTTTTTAAAATTCTTATTTCTAAATCTAAATTAAAAATTTTATTTATTTCATTTTTATAACTTTGGCCCCTTGTTTCTATTTTATTAATAGTTTTTTCCAAATTATTACGTATTTTTTCTATATCAATCATTTTAGCACCTCTTAAATTAATCAATAAAAATAGTTTTTTCTTTAGTGATTGGGATTGTTACAATTGAAGAAATTGCATCTTCTTCTGTTTTAAATCTAATTAATTTAACACCTATAGTATTTCTACTTGTAGTTCTTATATCTTCTAAAGAAAATCTAATAACTGTACCTTTTAAAGTCATAATTAATAAATCATTACTATTATTAGTGTTATTTATTGAATTTATACCAATTAATTTTCCTGTTTTTTGAGCTAATTTCATTGAAATTACACCCTTACCACCACGATTTGCTAAACGATATTCTTCAAATCGTGATATTTTTCCATAACCTTTCTCACTAATAGAGACAACTAAATCACCATCTTTATTAGAACACATCCCAATTACATGAGTACCTTTTGTATCTATTCCTTTTACTCCGCTAGCTATTCTTGACATTACTCTAACTTGATTTTCATTGATTCTAACTGCTCGTCCATTAGCCACAGCAATAATTATTTCATTATTACCTGTAGTTTTCAGCACATCTACTAATTGATCATTTGAACGCAATTTAATAGCTATTTTACCATTTTGGTAAATAGATTTAAATTGATCTAAAGTTGAACGTTTAATAATTCCTTTTTTAGTAACAAAAAATAAATTAGCATTTATATCATAATCTTCTGATATAGCAATTATTGTTTTAATAGTCTCATTTTTTTCTGTTGCTATTAAATTAACAATTGGTGTTCCTTTAGCCGTTCTTGAATAATTTGGTAGCTTATGAGCACGAATTCGATAAACTTTCCCTTTATTACTAAATATTAACAAATCAGAATGAGTTGAAGTAATTAAAACTTTATCAATATCATCAGTATTAATATCAGTGCCACCAGCACCTTTAACACCAATACCACCACGATGTTGAGTTCTATATGTGTCTAAAGGTAAACGTTTAATATAACCGCTTTTTGAAAGAGTTATAACCACCTGTTCTTCTTTAATTAAATCTTCATCAATAATTTCACCTTCATAATTTTCAATAATTTCAGTTCTTCTATCATCACCATAATTTTCTTTAATTGTTGTTAACTGAGAAATCATTAATTCTATTTGCTTAGAAGGTTCATTAATTAAAGTTCTTAATCGAATAATTTCTTCATTAATAAATGATAATTCATTATTTAATTTTTCTTGTTCTAAATCTGTTAAACGTTGCAGTTTCATTTCTAAAATTGCTTTAGCTTGCTTTTCAGAAAATTCAAATTTATTCTGTAAATTAGTTAATGCTTCTTCTGTTTTCTTTGATTCCTTAATTATTTTAATAATTTCATCAATATTTTGTAATGCTTTAACAAGACCAAAAATAATATGATATTGATGTTCATATTTTTTTAATTCAAAATTAGACTTATTAAGAATAATTTCAATTTGATGTTCAATATAAATTTCAATCATTTCTTTTAAATTCATTACTTTAGGTTGTTTATTATGTAATGCTAATAAATTTATTGTGAATGTTGTTTGTAATGAAGTAAATTTATATAGTTGATTTAAAATAAGTTCAGCATAATCAATATTTTTAATTTCTAATACTAATCTTATTCCTTCACGATTAGATTCATCTCGCAAATCAGTTATATAATTTACTTTTTTTTCTTGAACTGCTTTAACTATATTATTTATTAAATTAGTTTTATTAGTTTGATAAGGTATTTCTTCAACAATAATTGCAGGTTTACCATTTGATAATTTTTCAACTTTAGTTTTACTACGAACTGTTATTGTTGATCTTCCGTTTAAATAAGCATTTTTAAATGAATTTACACCTAAAATCATTGCACCTGTAGGAAAGTCAGGTCCTTTAACAATATCTAATATTTCCATAATATCACAATCAGGATTTTGAGCTACAAAAATAATTGAATCAACTATTTCTCTTAAGTTATGTGGTGGAATACTTGTTGCCATTCCAACAGCAATACCTGTTGTTCCATTAACTAATAAATTAGGAAAATAAGCTGGTAAAACACTAGGTTCTTTTTCAGCACCATCATAATTTTCAACAAAAGTAACTGTATTTTTATTTAAATCTTTAACCAACTCTCCTGCCATTTTACTCATTCTAACTTCAGTATATCTCATAGCAGCAGCACTATCACCATCAATTGAACCAAAATTACCTTGGCCATCAGCTAAAGGATAACGATAATTAAATTCTTGTGCCATTCTTACCATTGTTTCATAAACTGCAATATCACCATGAGGATGAAATTTTCCAATACATTCTCCAACAATACGTGCTGCTTTTTTATAAGGTTTATCATATGTCATACCTAAAATTGCTAAAGAATATAAAATTCGACGATGTACTGGTTTCAATCCATCTCTTGCATCTGGTAAAGCTCTTGAAACAATAACTGACATTGAATATTCTAAAAAACTAGTTCTCATTTCATCAGATATATTACGAACATATTTATTAGAAATAAATGTTTCATTTTTTTTAGTTATTTCACTCATATATAAACTCCTAATTTTATTTTATTAACTTTTAAGCATCAATGTTTTTTACATATTTAGCATTTTCTTGAATAAATTCTTTTCGTGGAAATACATCTTTCCCCATCAATATTGAAAAAGTTTCATCTGCTTCTGAAGCATCATCAATACTTACTTGTAATAAAATTCTATGTTGTGGATCCATAGTTGTTTCTCATAGTTGTGTGGCATTCATTTCTCCTAAACCTTTATAACGTTGAATGTTAAAATTAGTTCCATTAAAATTATCTTTAATTTCTTGCAATTCTTGATCATTATATGCATATTTAACAAATTTACCACTATAAAATTTGTATAAAGGAGGCTGAGCTATATATATATAACCAGCATCAATTAAGGGACGCATGTAACGATAAAAAAATGTTAATAATAATGTTTTAATATGTGAACCATCAACATCAGCATCAGTCATAATAATAATTTTATGATAACGTAATTTAGTAATATTAAATTCTTTACCAACACCACAGCCAAAGGAAATAATAAGATTATTTATTTCTTCGTCAGAAAAAACTTTTAAAAGTCGTGCTTTTTCAACATTAATTATTTTTCCCCTTAATGGTAAAATTGCTTGAATTTCTCTACTTCTTCCCAACTTTGCAGTTCCACCAGCTGACTCACCTTCGACAAGAAAAACTTCTGTTTTAGTTGGATCTTTAGAAGAACAATCTGCTAATTTACCAGGTAAATTAGAAAATTGTAAAGGATTTTTTCTCGAAGTCATAATATTCTCACGTGCCTTTTTAGATGCTAAACGTGCACTTACTGATAAAATAACTTTGTTAATAATAATTTTTGCTTCAGCAGGATTTTCCAATAAAAATTTATTAATTATTTTTCCAGTTACATTAGAAACAATTTTTCTAACTTCAGAATTACCAAGCTTTGTTTTAGTTTGCCCTTCATATTGTGGATTAGGATGTTGAATTGAAATAATTGCTAAAATTCCTTCTTTAACATCATCACCAGTAAATGTTTCATCATTATTTTTTAAAAGATTATTTTTTTTCGCATAAGAATTCAATTCTCTTGTTAATGCTAAACGAAAACCATCTTCATGTGTTCCACCTTCAGGTGTATTAATATTATTACAAAATGAAAATATTTGAGATTCTTCACTTTCATTATATTGAAAAGCTATTTCTGTGTTTATACCATTTATTTCAAACTCTCCATAAATAATTTCATGTTTTAAAGGTTCAAATTTATTATTTAAAAAGGCAACATATTCTTTAATGCCCCCTTCATAACAAAAAGTTTCTTCTTTATTTTCACGTTCATCAATAACTTGAATAGTTAAACCTTTATTTAAAAAAGCAAGTTGTCTTAACCTTGTTTTAATTATTATAAAACTAAAATTTACAGTTTCAGTAAAAATACTTTCATCAGGTTTAAATAAAACAGTTGTTCCTTTTTTATCACTTTGTCCAATAATTGCCAATGGTAATTCTGGTTTACCACCTTCAATATATTTTTGAAAAAAATAATTACCATCACGGTAAATAGTAACTTCCAAATACTTACTTAAAGCATTTACTACTGAAGCACCAACACCATGTAAACCACCTGATACTTTATAAGAACCATTATCAAATTTTCCACCAGCATGTAATGTAGTAAAAACCGTTTCTACTGTTGAAATATTAGTCTTTGGATGTATATCAGTAGGAATACCTCGACCATTATCTTTTACTAATATTTCATTATTTTTAGTAATAATTACAGAAATTTTTGTACAAAAACCAGCAATAACTTCATCAACAGCATTATCAACTATTTCTCAAACTAAGTGATGTAATCCTCTTTCTGCAGTGGAACCAATATACATTCCAGGTCGTTTTCTAACTGCTTCTAGTCCTTCTAAAACTTGAATTGAGTTAGCATTATAATCATTTGGAGTCCTTGTGCTCACTATTTTCACTCTCTTTCATCATTAAATATTTTCATTAATTTAATAATGAAAATATTTAAAATTTCAAAAATAAATTCAAAAAAAGACTTTTTATTCTTTAAAATAAGCATATTATTTTACATTTTATGTATAAATTATACATTTTTTTTGATTTAAAACAACATAATTTTTTTAAAAGAAAAATTAAAAAATCTTTATTCAAAAATGCTGAATTATACTTGTAAGTGCAAGTAAATAAAATTGCAAAAAATTCTCATATAAAAATTTCATAATGCTAAATTTAGTTTAGAAAAAGTAAGGAGTTTTTATATGAGTTATAAACATATTGGGATAGATGAAAGAATTTATATTGAGAATCAATTGAAATTTAAAGTTAAAATTAGTGAAATAGCTAAAAATCTTAATCGAAGTATTAGTACTATTATTCGAGAAGTTAATAGAAATAAAGATAATGATCATTATTTTTCATTAATTGCACAAAATAAAGCTGTAAATAGAAAAAAATCACATATTATTTTTCATAAGTTTAAATATAAAGATTTAGTCAAATATATACAACAAAAACTATTATTGGGCTGATCACCTGAACAAATTTATGGCAGAATTAAAAATTTTCATAAACAATGAGCTATCAGCTTTAAAACAATTTACAATTGAATTTATTCTGGATTATTTGATAAAGTTACTAGTAAAAATTTAAGAAGAAAAGGTAAAAAACGAAGATCTCAAGAAAATCGTGGTAAATTTAATGGTAAATCAATTAAAGAACGAGATAATAATGTTAATGATCGCATAACTCTTGGTCATTGAGAAGGAGATACTATAGTATCATCAAGAGGTAAAAGTAAATCATGTTTAATAACTTTAGTTGAAAGAGTATCACGATTTACTTTAGCAATGTTAGTTAAAAACAAAACTACTAAAGTTATTAATAAAAATATCATTCATTATTTATCAATTCTTCCTAAAAATATTGTTAAAACTATTACTTTTGATCGTGGTAAAGAATTTGCAAATTGACAACAACTTGAAAAAAAGTTAGATGTGAAAATTTATTTTGCAAATCCATATTCACCTTGACAAAGAGGTACTAATGAAAATACTAATGGTTTAATTAGAACCTGTTTAGAATCTTTTTAATAAAATTGAAATAAAGGACAGAACAACCATTTGTAAACTAGTATTTAGTTTTCTTTCACAATTTTTTCATAATCTTCTGCATTTTTCTAATCATGCAAAGCTTCGTTCTACAACTCATCTTTTTGGTAGTACTACAAAAGAATGTAATTCATTACGTTTTACAACTTCAACATTTGCATTTATGATTGTTTTGATTGCAGAAGCAAATTTTTCACCAGTATAGCCAGCATCTACTATTATTTTTTGAACTGTAGAAAGATTTTCTTTTTCACTTTTAATCATTATGATAGCACTATTACGATCTGTTTTTTCTGCTGTAGTTATGTAAATTGCATGTGGTAAACCTTGCGTATCAACTGCAATATGACGTTTTATTCCTGAAATCTTTTTACCAGCATCATAACCTTTATTTTCAGTAGTATCTGTATTTTTAACACTTTGCGAATCAATTATACAAAAACTAGTTTTTTCTTTTCGATGATTCTTAATACGAATCTTTTTAACTAATTTTTTTTAAAATTAATTGCAATACACTAGGTTCTTTATCATTGTTTTTACTTCAAATTTGGAAATAATAATATACAGTTTGTCATTTTGGAAAATTTTTTGGTAACATTCTTCATTGACAACCACTTTTTAATACATATAAAACTGCACAAAACACTTCATATAAATCTAAATTTCTTGGTTTTGTTTTCTTTTTGCTGTTTTCTAAAGTTGATTTTATGTTCTCAAATTGTTCTTTAGTAACATGACTTGGATAATTTTTATGCATATATACCTCTTATTTTAAAATATATAGTAATTTTACCTTATTTTCTAAAAGATTCTAAACAGGTTCTTAGAGAAAAATTTCCTAAAAAATTTATTTTTTCAAAAACTAATAAAAATGAAGTTCATAAATTTATATTGTCTTTAAACCAAAGACCCAGAAAAATACTAAATTATCTTTCACCAATCGAATATTTGAATAGAAAAATAATTTAGTTGCACTTACCTTTACAATTTTGCATTAATATTTAATTTTTCAGCAATTAATTGTGAAGCTACTTTATTACTACTTCAACAATTATTATAATAAGGTTTATCTAATTGAAAATGTTTACATTTACTATTACTATTTTCTAAATATTGATTTTGTGCAAATGTTCCTGCACCAGTATCTGACAAACTATCCCCTAAAACATAAAATTCACTAATAGTATCTTGCTTATTTTTACAAGCAATTATATTTAAATTAGTAAAAATTAAAATAGTAAACATACTTAACAATCGTAATTTCTTCTTCATTATTTTTTTACCCTTTCTTAGCTTATTAATTAAAAATAACTATTTTATTTAGTTATATCATATTATTTTTCTCCAATTGGTAAAACTAGTTGTAATAACCCAGTTTCTTCTTCACTATCAATAATTGTATAATTTTTTGGTCAAGAAATTTTCAAATTTACTTTTTTACATTTATTAAAAGATTTTAAAGCATTAATAATTAATTTTGAATTAAAAACTACTTTTATTTCTTCTTTTAAACTTTTAGATTTTACAATATGAAATTTTTTAAATTGTTCAATTACTTCACCTATACTATCATTATTAGATAAACAATTAATTTTAAAATCATTTTTTTCTACATTGATTCAAAATTGAATCATAGGTGAAGTATCTTTTTTTGCTAAAATTATTGATAATTCAATAATTTTTAAAAATTCTCTAACGTTATTAATTTCAATAATATTTTTTTCTTTTTCTATAATATTTTTAATAATATCATCCGTATTTGGATAAGTACCCTCAATCATTCGTGTTTGAAATAAAAAATTTTCAATTTCAATAATTAAATTATAATTATTTTCAAAATAAAAATTTATATTTGAATTTAAATCACTAGTAATTTTATCAATTTCGTTTAATAAATGAACTGGAATATTAAACTCTTTATTATTAAATTCTAATTTTTCTTCAAAAGAAAATCACTTTTTTGCTAAACAATATCCATCAGTTGCTGTAACAAATAACTTTTGATCATTAAATTTAAAATTAATTCCACTTAATGCTGGTTTATTATTGTTTGTATTTGTTGCAAAAGCAATTTGTTCATTTATATTTTGTAACAAATTTTTATTAAAAGATACTTTATTTTTAATATTTTTGTTAAAGTTGATTTTTGGAAATTTTTCAATTGTCATTGTACTTAATTTAAAGATAAAATCATTATTATCATTTTTAAAATTACTAATGATTAAATTATTAATTTTAAGTTCAAATAAAATTCATTCATCTTCTAGTTTACTAAAAATATCATAGATAATTTTAGTATTAATTAATACTGAACCGATGTTTAATATTTTTAAATATTTTTCATTATTATTTAGTTCATATTTTAATGATAAATTACCATTAGATGCAGTTAAAATTATTTTTTCTTTTTCAACTTCTAATAAAAAACAAGATAATTCTTCATAAGTATTATTAGAAATTGTTATTTTTATTATTTTTTTTATTATTTTGAATAATATAGAACTTTTGATTTCAATTTTCATAAATATCTCCCATTTTTTAAACATTAATAATTAATTATATATTATATATATTAATTATTATTTATTTAATTATTAATAATATTATGATGTGGATTAATGTGGATAACTAATTTTAACTTATAAAATAAAGAAAAAATAAGAATTTTATATGTTAATAATTTATGATTAAAATAGTGGATTAATTGTGTTTTAAACATTCACGTGATAATCTTTCAATATTTTTTTTAAATTCATAATTAGTTTCAATATTTTTTTTAATTTTGTTATAAGCATTCATTACTGTTGTATGATCTTTACCTCCAAATTCAGAACCAATTTTTGTATATGATTCGTTTAAAAGTGTTTTTATTAAATACATTGCTACATGGCGTGCTATTGTTATTGTTTTAACTCTAGAAGTACTAATCAATAATTTGATTGGAATATTATAATATTCAGATACGATTGTTTTAATTTTTTTAATAGTTAGTTTTTCTTTTAATGAAGTATTTGATGTTTTAAAAGCTTTCATAACGTCTTCAAGCACTATTAAATGATTAGGCTTTATATATAAAATGCTGTAAAAAATTAATCTATTTAATGCTCCTTCTAATTTTCTAACATCACTATTAAAATTTAAAGCAATAAAACTTAAAGATTCTTCAGTAAAAATGCTTGGATCATAATTTAAAGACTTAATTTTTTCTTTTAAAATGATTAATGAAGTTTCAAAATCTGGTGAATCAATACCAACACTTAAACCACTTTGAAATCTTGAAACATTTCTTTCTTCAAAACCATATAAATCATCAGGATGTTTATCTGATGTAATAACAATTTGTTTTTGTTTGTTAACAAAGCTATTAAATATATGAAAAAATATTTCATTTGTTTTACTACGATTAGCTAAAAATTGAATATCATCAACGAGAAGAACATCGTATTGATTAAATGAATCTTTAAATTTTTCAATATCATTAATATTTTGTTTAATAATTTCTGGTACCATACGGCCAAATTCTTCAGAAGATAAGTAAAGTACTTTTTTTTGATTATTATATTTTGTTAATATTTCATTTTCAATAGCATGAAGTAAATGTGTTTTTCCTAATCCAGAATTACCATAGATAAATAAGGGATTTCAATACCTACCAAGTTCTATGGTAATTGAAAATGCTGCTTGATAAGCATCGTTATTTGATTCTCCTTTAACAAAGTTATTAAATTGAAATTGTTTTTTAATTTGTTGCAATTTATTAAATTCAACAAAATCTTTTTCTACATATATTTTTTGCTTCTTTGCTTCATTAAGTTCTAAAAATTCAATTTGAAGATTTTGTTGAATAATTCTTTCTAAAATTTCTTTAACTTTAAATGTTATATTTTTAGTTAAAATTTCTTTTGCGAATAGTGAATCAACAATAATTAAACATTTATTTTCAAAAATATCATAAATATAAGTGTTTTTAATATAGTTATTAAAAATACTTGGATCAATCATTTCATCATATTGAAGAAAATTTCTAACTTTATTTCAAATGTTTTGAAAGTTTTCTCAATTATTATCAGTGTTATTCATTTTAAAAACCTCTTTAATTAATATAATTATTGTGGATGAATTGTGGATTAATGTTGATAACTTTTTTATAATTATAATCTGTATTATACTTTTAAAAAAATAAAAAAAAATAATATTTATTTAATATTATAAATGATTTATTTTTTTGTTAAACTAATATTGTTTTTATTAAAAATAAACAGAATAATTTGTTAAGATATAAATATTATGTTAGAATACTCTTAATGATTTTTTATTAGAATTTTTAAAAAAAGGAGAAAAAAATGAAACCGACATATCAACCAAGTAAGAGAAAACATCAAAAAACTCATGGTTTTTTTGCAAGAATGAAATCTGCAACAGGGATTAATGTTATTAAAAGAAGACGTCAAAGAGGACGTAAAAAATTAACAGCATAGTTTAAAAAATAAAATAAGGTGAACAAAATATGGAAAAAAAATACCGCCTTTTGAAAAATCATCATTTTAAATATTTAATTAATGAAGGAAAAAGTATTTCAAATGGTCAATTTTTTATCTATTATATGAATAGAGTAGATTTTGAAACTATACGAGTAGGCGTATCAGTAGGAAAAAAACTAGTTCGTTTTGCTTTTGCACGTAATAAGATTAAACGTCAAGTACGAGGAATGTTAGTAGATATTAAAAAAGATTGACCAGTAGATATAGTAATTATGATTAGAAAAAATTATTTATCTAATACATATGAAGAAAATCTTAGTTCTTTATTACATCTTTTAATGAAAATCCCATTATAGGAGAGTAAATTTAATGCAATATAAAAAGTTTTTATTTCCTGAACAACAGAAAAAAAACGTTTGATTAAAAATAACATGAAAATGAACTAAAATTATTTTAGGAACTTTTTTATTGATGTCAACACTTTGAGGTTGTGGTCAGACTATGGGTGATCCTAATGTTGCAACTAGTGATGTTATTTCAGCTTATGATTTTCAAAGATATAATGTAGCGGCTGTTTTTTTTGAATTACTTATTGGTAACAGTGATGTAGCAAAAAATCACATTTTTCATTTTAATGGTAATAATATTTATGAATATGGATTTACAGGGATTAGAACATGAAGTGAAGCTTGAACGCAAACTAAATCACCGTTCTTTGGAATGTTTGTTTATCCAATCGCTTGAATCTTAGTTAGTATTTCTGTTGGATTAAGTGGTGGAGTTGATGTAAATTCAAAATACTGATCAGTAAGTGTTATTTTTGCTATTATTTTTACAACGTTAATTATTAAACTTATTACATTAGTATTTACTTTTAAAGCCCAACAAAATCAAGAAAAAATGCAATCAGTGCAAATGAAAACTTCCGAAATTCAAGCCAAATATAAACATTCACGTGATCCAAGTGCAAAACAAAAACAACAAATGGAATTAATGGCTATTTATAAAAAAGAAGGAATAAATCCAATGGCTGCTTTTATTCCAATGTTTTTATCACTTCCTTTCTTAACAGCTATGTTTACTGTTATGAAATCAACTAATTTATTAAAAAATACTGTTGTTGGTGCTATTAGTTTAGTTGAACAACCATGAACTATGGTTACTCATGGCCAATTTATGTATTTAATAATTATTGTTATATATATACCAACACAATTAGTTTCTATGTTATTACCGATGTTTTTAAATCGTTCACGACAGAAGATTAAAACTAAAGAAGCAAAAGCTGCATTAAAAAAACAAGTTATTATTCAAAGCGTTATGATTTTTATGTTTTTATTTTATGTATGTGTTGCTCCTTCAGGATTAGGCATTTATTGAATTATTTCTGGAATATTACAAATATTTCAAACTTTTGGTTTTCATTACTATAATAAACATAAACGTAGTCGTTATAAAAAAAATGGTACAATTAGTACACCATTTTCAAGTAAGATTAAAAAGATATTTACAAAATCTGAAATAGTTGTTCAACCTAAGAAAAATAAGTAATTTATTATAATGTGGAGAAAAAAAGATGGAAATTAAATCATTTAAAAAAAATATTGATTTAGAAAAAACTATCAAAAATTTGCCCCCCAAAACATTTTATATAAAATTAGCTATAGAAAAACGTTTATTTAAAACTATTACTAAAATTTTTATTTTTAATGAAAATGATGTTAAAAATTATTTGAATGATAAATGACATGATTTATTGGAACTTTTTAATATAAAAAATTATCAAGAAGAAATGATATTAAATGGTAATAAATTTTATATTAATATTAATTGTAAGTATAAAAATTCAATTTTAATTGGCAAAAAAGGTTATACAATTAGTGCTTTACAAAATTTACTTATTACTTATTTAGAAATAAAATTTAAAAGAAACTATCAAATAGTAATAAATGTTAATAATTATTTAAGGCTTTTCTCCCTTTATGTACTATTTTAATTTTATCACATAAATGCTGAGAAAAGCCTATCTACGGACTTCTCCCCATATTTTTAAATCAAACATAGAATTACAGTTTCAAAACTAGGTATGTTATTGAATTTATATGCAGCTTCTTTTGCATATAAATGAATATGATGTTTTGCAACTTTGATATGTGTTTTAAATGTTCTTCGTATATGTTTTCATACTGACTCAATTTGGTTGGTATTTACACCAGTTTTTGAAACATAGCCATCTTGATGGTTAACTGTTTCATGCTTAGTGAAAACTGATTTAAAATCGCAATATCCTTTTCAAGAATCAGTATATACAAGACATTTTGAAGAAATGTGGTTTTTTGCAAACTGCAAAAGATTTTTACTCTTTGCGTTTTTCAATACTTTCACAATTAAATTATTGGTTGTTTTTTGATAAATGCCAACAATCAAGGTTTTATTCACCAAGGATCTTCCTTGTTTTTTAAAACCCATATGTGAAAGATACATTTCATCAATTTGCACTGTACCTTCAACAATAAATTGAGGTTTTTGTTTTGCAATACGTGTTCTGATTTTATGAGTCATTCTTCAAGCAGTTTTCAAAGTCACTCCCAATTCTTTTGCAATATCTGTTGATGGAATTCCATGTTTGGTGTTTATTCATCTAAAGATAAGATAAAACCAAGATGTTAAAGATGTTTGTGACCTTGAAAATATGGTGCCTGTGAGAATGCTAAATGTTTGATTACATTTTAAACATCTCATTCTTTTTAAATCAGAAGTATTCAAATTAAAACTAAAACACCTAATACATTTGTTTTCTTTCAAATTTGCTATATATGCAAGACATTGCTGTTCAGTTTGAAAAGCATTGTTGAATTCATTCAGTTTCATTATTCCCTCCACAAGTACATGTGGGGAGAAGTCCGTTATTTAAATATTCAAAAACAAAATTTTAAAATTAGAATATATGAAATTATAAAAAAAATAAGAATAAGTAAAGAAATGTTTCATTTTGAATCAATGCCTAATAACCAAAGAAAAATTATACATGAAATAGTTAAAAATATTGAAGGAATATCAAGTTTTTCTGAAGGTATAGGTTATAACCGACATGTAGTAATTAGATTGGAAAATTAGAGTAATCTAAGATTTTAAATCTTAGATTGTTTAAATGAAAAGAGGAAAAAAAATGTTAAATGATACTATTACTGCAATTGCAACCGCACCTTTAAATCAAGCAATCAGTATTATTAGAATTTCAGGAAAAGATACTTATGAGTTATTAAATAAGGTTTTTGATAAAGATATTTTAAATCAGAAAGGTCACACTTTAATAACAGGATATATTATTGATCATAATAAGAATAAAATTGATCAAGTTGTTTTGGCATGTTATCGCGCTCCCAAATCTTTTACAGGTGAAGATACAATTGAAATTAATTGTCATGGCGGAGTGTTAATAACACAAAAAATTTTGCAATTATTACTATCTACAGGTATGAGAATAGCAACAAGAGGAGAATTTACGAGAAGAGCTTATTTAAATGATAAAATTGATTTAATTGAAGCAGAAGCTATTAATGATTTAATTATGGCTGAAAATAATACTATTTTAAAAACCGCTATTAATAGTTTAAGTGGTAAAACAAGAGTACTAATTGATGAATTATCTTCAGAATTACTAACTTTAATTGCTAATATAACAGTTAATATTGATTATCCTGAATACGATGGAGTTGAGGAAAAAACAATTAATAATGTTATTCCATTAGTTGAAAAATTTTTAAATAAAATAAAAGTTATTAAAGAACATAGTAAAATTACTAAAACTATAAAAGAAGGAATTAATACAGTTATTATTGGAAAACCTAATGTTGGAAAATCTTCCCTATTAAATGTGCTTTTAAATGAAGATAAAGCTATTGTTTCTAATGAAGAAGGAACAACAAGAGATCTGGTAGAAGGCAAAATTAATTTGGGTGATATTAGTTTAAATTTAATTGATACAGCAGGTATACGTCATACTTTAAATGATATCGAAAAAGCAGGTATTGATAAATCACATAAGGCTTTAAATGAAGCAGATTTAATAATATTAGTACTTGATGGTTCAAAAGATTTAAGTGTTGAGGATAAACAATTATTAGAAAAAATAAAACATAAAAATTACCTTATTGCTATTAATAAAACGGATTTAAGGTTAAAATTAAAATTAGACATTAAAAATAATTTTAATGTGGTAAAAGTTAGTGCAATAATGGCCGAAATTGAAAATCTAATTTTAGGAATAAAAAATAAAATTATAACTACTGAAATTAATTTTGATAAAGAATTACTTTTTGCTAATACAAGACAATTAGCATATTTGGATGAAATTGAACTTAGTATTTCAGAAGCATTAAAAGATTTAAAAAAGAATATTTCGATAGACTTAATTATTGTACACTTACAAACTGCATGAAATAAGATTTTAGAAATGCAAGGTAAAAAATTTGAAACTGATTTATTAGATGAAATTTTTAAAAGATTTTGTTTAGGAAAATAAAAGGGAAGGTAAAATATATGGCTAATAATGGAATTTTTGATACTCATTGTCATTTAATGTCAAAACATTATGATGAAACAGAAATATTAAAATTATTAACTGATGCTTATTCAGCAGGTGATAGCATTGGTAGTATTTGTAATGTTGGTTTTGACTTAAATACTAGTAAGCAAGCTGTTAGTCAAATTTATGAATTTGAGAGTGAAGAAAAAATTCCTAATCTTTATGCAGCTGTAGGTATTCATCCAACAGAAGTAAATACTTGCGATAGTAATACTATTTCAGAATTGAAAAAATTAATAGCAACCGGTAAAGTAGTTGCTATTGGTGAAATTGGATTAGATTATTATCATAAATTTACAGAACCACAATTGCAAAAAAAATGATTTATTGAACAATTAAAATTAGCTAAAGAACATAAATTACCTGTATTATTACATATTCGTAATGCTTTTGAAGATGCTTTTGAAATTATTAAAAAAGAAAATATTACTAATGGTGTTCTTCATTGTTTTACAGGAACAAAAGTAATAGCTGAAAAATTTATAAAACAAGGTTTTTATATTTCTTTTGCAGGTAATGTGACATATAAAAATGCTTTGAAGTTACAAGAGGTGGCAAAAAATATACCAATTAATAAAATATTAGTTGAAACAGATGCGCCATATTTAACTCCTGAACCAAAAAGAGGCAAAAATCGCAAAAATGGATTAACAATTAATCATCCAGAAAATATAATATTTACAGTTAATAAAATAGCTGAATTAAAGAAGATCCCAAAACAAAGTATTATTAATGCAACTAGGGAAAATGCTATTAATGTTTTTAAATTAAATAATGAATTGAAAAGAAATAATGAGTAATAATGAGAAGTTTAAAGTAGCTATTTTTTTAGCAACAGGCTATGAAATGGGTGAAGTAATAATTACTATTGATCTATTAAGAAGGGCTAATATTGTTATTGATTTAGTAAGTATTGAAAATGACTTAAAAATCAAATCAAGTCATAATGTTTTTATTTTATGTGAAAAGAAAATCAGTGATATTGATTTGTTAAGTTATAAGATGCTAATTTTACCGGGTGGTAAAGTTGGAGTAGAAAACTTAAGCAAAAATGAATTATTAAAATCAATATTAGTTATTTTTGCTAAAGATAGTAATAAGTTTATTGCTGCTATTTGTGCAGCACCCCAAATTTTAGGTCAATTAAATTTAATAGATAACAAAAAAATTACGCATTATCCAGGCACTAATATTGGTTTAAATAAAAGTATTATTTTAGATGAAAAAGTAGTAGTTGATAATAATATTATAACTGGAAAATCAATTGGTGCTGCATTTGAATTTGGTTTAAAGTTAATTGAAGTTTTAGAAAGTAAAGAAATTTCTGAACAAATTAAAAAACAATTAGTTTTTTAATTTGTATTTTTTATATAAAGTTAAAGTTATTACTTTTAAAATAGTTAATGACCTATACTTTTTATACAGTTAAAATAATAATTTTAAATATAAAAAATACATTTTAATTTAATCAATAAAAAATATTGTTGACATTTAAAAATGTATTTTTTTAATTTTTTTTTAAAATAATAATATAATAAGTGTATAAAAAGGGTTTTTTTATAAAAATGAAAAAATGATTAAATATTTTAGGAACGATTGAATTTACAACAGTAAGTACAACAGCAATAGTTGCTTGTAAAACATCAGAAAGTATTTTAAGTAAATCATTTGCTTCTAGTTATAATTTTGATGACTTTAGTAATTTAGAAGGTTTTGGTATTAAATATAACGAAGAAAATAATACATATGATTTTGTTTGATCAAAATTAACAGTAGATTTAGCAACAATTATAGTACCAATTAATAATACAGTTCCAGTTCAAAAAATTTCCAAAGATAAAAATATTGAAGTTAAAGAAAATGAATTAGTAGCAATATATTCTGCAGAAGATCAACAAGGTTTAATTATTGGTTCAGAAAATTTTATTACAATTAAAATTAAATTTATATAAAGGAGTAAAAGAAGAAACAAATAAAGTTGAACTAGTAGATCAAACAGTAGGATACGATGTTTCATTAAATTTATTTGTTAAACAAAACTTAAAATTTTTAACAACTCCAACTGTAAATTGTAAAGCAGATATTGCTGAATTTAAAACTATTTTAGTAAAAGAATTAAAAAAACAAAATGGTTTTTCTAAATTAGATATTAATATGATTAATATTGTAAAAGTAGATGGTGATCCTTTAACTACAGAAGATTTAAAAGAACATGATACACATGTTAAATTAACATTAACAGATGAGGGAAAAAACCATTTTATTGGTGAAAATAATGATTTAAAAGTTAATTGGGTTCCAGAAGTTTAATAAAATAAAGGCTTTTCTCCCTTTATGTACTATTTTAATTTTATCACATAAATGCTGAGGAAAAGCCTATCTACGGACTTCTCCCCACATTTTTAAATCAAACATAGAATTACAGTTTCAAAACTAGGTATCTTGTTGAATTTATATGCAGCTTCTTTAGCATATAAATGAACATGATGTTTTGCAACTTTGATATGTGTTTTAAATGTTCTTCTTATATGTTTTCAAACTGATTCAATTTGGTTGGTATTTACACCAGTTTTTGAAACATAGCCATCTTGATGGTTAACTGTTTCATGCTTAGTGAAAACTGATTTAAAATCACAATATCCTTTTCAAGAATCAGTATATACAAGACATTTTGAAGAAATGTGGTTTTTGGCAAACTGCAAAAGATTTTTACTCTTTGCGTTTTTCAATACTTTCACAATTAAATTATTGGTTGTTTTTTGATAAATGCCAACAATCAAGGTTTTATTCACCAAGGATCTTCCTTGTTTTTTAAAACCCATATGTGAAAGATACATTTCATCAATTTGCACTGTACCTTCAACAATAAATTGAGGTTTTTGTTTTGCAATACGTGTTCTGATTTTATGAGTCATTCTTCAAGCAGTTTTCAAAGTCACTCCCAATTCTTTTGCAATATCTGTTGATAGAATTCCATGTTTGGTGTTTATTCATCTAAAGATAAGATAAAATCAAGATGTTAAAGATGTTTGTGACCTTGAAAATATGGTGCCTGTGAGAATGCTAAATGTTTGATTACATTTTAAACATCTCATTCTTTTTAAATCAGAAGTATTCAAATTAAAACTAAAACACCTAATACATTTGTTTTCTTTTAAATTTGCTATATATGCAAGACATTGCTGTTCAGTTTGAAAAGCATTGTTGAATTCATTCAGTTTCATTATTCCCTCCACAAGTACATGTGGGGAGAAGTCCGATTTAAAGTTAAAATTAGTGAAATAGCTAAAAATCTTAATCGAAGTATTAGTACTATTATTCGAGAAGTTAATAGAAATAAAGATAATGATCATTATTTTTCATTAATTGCACAAAATAAAGCTGTAAATAGAAAAAAATCACATATTATTTTTCATAAGTTTAAATATAAAGATTTAGTCAAATATATACAACAAAAACTATTATTGGGCTGATCACCTGAACAAATTTATGGCAGAATTAAAAATTTTCATAAACAATGAGCTATCAGCTTTAAAACAATTTACAATTGAATTTATTCTGGATTATTTGATAAAGTTACTAGTAAAAATTTAAGAAGAAAAGGTAAAAAACGAAGATCTCAAGAAAATCGTGGTAAATTTAATGGTAAATCAATTAAAGAACGAGATAATAATGTTAATGATCGCATAACTCTTGGTCATTGAGAAGGAGATACTATAGTATCATCAAGAGGTAAAAGTAAATCATGTTTAATAACTTTAGTTGAAAGAGTATCACGATTTACTTTAGCAATGTTAGTTAAAAACAAAACTACTAAAGTTATTAATAAAAATATCATTCATTATTTATCAATTCTTCCTAAAAATATTGTTAAAACTATTACTTTTGATCGTGGTAAAGAATTTGCAAATTGACAACAACTTGAAAAAAAGTTAGATGTGAAAATTTATTTTGCAAATCCATATTCACCTTGACAAAGAGGTACTAATGAAAATACTAATGGTTTAATTAGAGAAAAATTTCCTAAAAAATTTATTTTTTCAAAAACTAATAAAAATGAAGTTCATAAATTTATATTGTCTTTAAACCAAAGACCCAGAAAAATACTAAATTATCTTTCACCAATTGAATATTTGAATAGAAAAATAATTTAGTTGCACTTACCTTTACAATTTTGCTTTTCTTAATATTTATCACAAAAAGTATAAAGTAATGATAAGATTGCAGCACCAATTAAAACATCATTTTGATTATGATTTGCTACTTGCGTAGTAAAACTAGGTAATAAACAAATATTATTAAAAAAAATTGATCAA
This sequence comes from Spiroplasma ixodetis, assembly GCF_027923845.1. Taxonomy (GTDB): domain Bacteria; phylum Bacillota_I; class Bacilli_A; order Mycoplasmatales; family VBWQ01; genus Spiroplasma_E; species Spiroplasma_E ixodetis_A. The sequence goes on along the minus strand of NZ_AP026933.1, from coordinate 14,104 downwards.
TAATTCTTCCAATATTATTATTTGTTAATGAAAATTGTTCTTTTAATATTTTACAATAATCATTATTATTTTTAATTAGTATTGAAGTTTTTTAGTAGCACCAACATCAAGATGTAAACCTTTTTTATATAAAGGTAAATTTAAAACTTGATCATTATTTCAAATATCATATAAATCAAAAATTTTATGTTTTTGAAAAAAATAACTAACTTTATTTTTGAATTTACTTTCATCATTATGATAACTCAAATAGTTTTTTAACATTAATATTTCAGTTCTGGCACCAAGTAAAATCAAAGATTTAATGTTATATTTTAATAACTTATTAGTTAAAAATTTAAAAAACTGTTGTTGATGTTTAACAAGTTTTAAATCTTCATTTAAAATATTTGGTTGTGGAATAACAGTTTTAACGAATAAATGTAACTTTTTATTTTGTAAATTACTGACACTTAAATCTTCTTTTTTATTAATAATTAATAATGCAATTGAAAAAATTTTTTCAAAATCATGAGCATACGAATTGTTCTTTTTTTTATGTAATAAATTACGAAAAGTCTCAAAATCAAAAATAAGAATTGGATATTCAATCTTATCTAAAAATTTACCAATAACATTAATATTTAATTCAATATCTAAGTTATTTATTTTTAATTTTTCCATTGCAATACCTTTTCTAATACATTTATTTGATAAGCGTACTGATTTCACTAACTTCATTTTTAATAATTTTAGTTTTTGATGGATAACCATAACCAGCAGACACTAAAATTGTAACATGATACTTATTAGGTTCAATAATCTTATTTGATTCTAAGTAAGTTAATAATTGTTGTTCATTAAAACCACCTAATACAACATTATCAATTTCATGAGCAGTTAATAATAATAAAAGGTTTTGTAATAAAATAAAAGTTTGACATTGTGCCCAATGATTTATTTGTGTTTTTTTGTCATGATCAAAGAAATTATTAAATGTTGATTTATAAATTTCGTATTGTGGTTTTGTTAAATTACGTCTTTTCATAACAGTATCAACAAATCATTGATTACTAGTATTGAAATTTTCACCACTATAACTTAATAAAATAAATAAATGTGAACAAGTACTAACTTGTTGTTGATTATTTATGATTGGTTGCAATTGTGCTTTAATTTTAGAATTACTAATAACTAAAATTTTTCATGGTTCTAAACCATATGAAGATGGGGTATGACGCACATAGTTAAGAATATCGTTAATTTTACTATCACTAATAACTTTACTAGGATCATAATTACGAATTGATTTACGATTTAAAATTAGACTTTCCAGTTCTTTAACATAAGACATTGATTTGTCATCTCTTTTCTATAAATTAATTTTACTACTAAAATATTTTTAATTAAAAATCTTTATTCTCTTTTGAGAATAAAGATTTTTGATTTAATGTGATTATTCAATAACCTCAGTAACTTGTCCGGCTCCAACAGTTCTTCCGCCTTCACGGATTGAGAATTGAGTACCTTTCTCAAGGGCAACTGGGTGAATTAATTCAACAGTAATAGTAACGTTATCACCTGGCATAATTAATTCCGATTTTTCACCTTTATTAATAAAGTTTCCCATACTTCCTGTAACATCAGTTGTACGGAAATAAAATTGTGGTCGATATCCCGGATTAAATGAAGTATGACGTCCACCTTCTTCTTTAGTTAGAATATAAACTTCACCTTTAAATTTAGTATGTGGAGTAACTGATCCTGGTTTAGCAATAACTTGTCCACGTTGAATATCTTCACGTTTAACTCCACGTAATAATACTCCAACGTTATCACCAGCTTGTGCTTCATCTAATAATTTTCTGAACATTTCAATACCAGTAACAACAACTTTTTTAAGACCTTTGTTAATACCAATAATATCAATTTCATCATTAACTTTTAAAGTTCCACGTTCAATTCTTCCAGTAGCTACTGTTCCACGTCCAGTAATAGTGAAAACATCTTCAACAGCTAATAATACTGGTTTATCAACTTCTCTTTTTGGTGTTGGGATTCATTCATCCATTGCTGTTAATAATTCTTTAATTTTTGCTTCTCATTCTTTTTTACCATCTAATGCTCCTCTTGCAGAACCACGAATAATTGGTGTATCATCACCTTCAAATTCATACTTAGTTAGTAATTCACGAATTTCCATTTCAACAAGTTCTAATACGTCATCGTCTACACTTTCCATATCACACTTATTTAAGAATACAACAATTTTTTTAACTCCAACTTGACGTGCCAATAGAATGTGTTCACGTGTTTGTGGCATTGGACCATCAGTTGCAGAAACAACTAACACTGAACCATCCATTTGAGCTGCACCTGTAATCATATTTTTAATGTAGTCAGCGTGACCTGGACAGTCAACGTGTGCATAGTGACGAGTTGGTGTTTCATATTCAACGTGAGCTGTATTAATAGTAATACCACGTGCTTTTTCTTCTGGAGCAGCATCGATAGAAGCATAGTCCTTAAACATACCTTTATATCCATCTGATTCATGTTTTGAACAATAACTAGTAATTGCAGCAGTTAATGTTGTTTTTCCGTGATCAACGTGACCAATTGTTCCAACATTAACGTGCGGTTTTGTACGTTCAAATTTTTGTTTTGGGCCTGTTGATACAGGCTTTGATTTTTTTACTTCTTTTTCTGCCATTTTTGTTTCCTCCTTGGAAATAATTAATACTTATTTTTATTTAATTAAATTAAACACTAAGATAATTTTAAAGTAAAGTTATTATACTTTCAATTAAATTATTTTATTTTTTAGTAATTCTTCCTTTTTGATATTTACCAGCAACTGCTTCAGCAACTGATTTTGGTGCTTCTTCATAGTGTGAAAAAGACATTGTATATGTTCCGCGTCCTTGGCTCATTGAACGTAATTCAGTAGCATAACCAAACATTTCAGATAAAGGCACTTTAGCTTTAACAACTTTACTATTACCACGCATTTCATCTGCTTCGATAGTACCTCTTTTACCAGAAATTTTACCAACAATAGAACCATAATATTCATCTGGAATAATAACTTCAACATTCATAATTGGTTCTAATAATACTGGTTTTAATAAATCTTTATTATCTTGTAAAGATTTAGAAGCTGCAATATTAAAGGCACGTTCTGAAGAGTCAACAGGGTGGAATGAACCATCATATAATGTTGCTTTAACGTCAATAACTGGATATCCTGCAATTAAACCATTAGCTAATGATTCAATTAATCCTTCTTGTACTGGTTTAATGTATTCACGTGGCACTTTACCACCAACAATTTTATCAACAAACTCGAATCCTTTATCTGGATTTGGTTCAAATTTAATAATAACATGTCCATATTGGCCGCGACCACCTGATTGATGAATATATTTACCCTCAGCGCGTTCACAAACTGCTTTAATTGTTTCACGATAAGCAACTTGTGGATTTCCAATGTTAGTTGCTACTTTAAATTCACGTTTTAAACGATCAGTTAAGATGTCTAAATGCAGTTCTCCCATTCCTGAAATAATTGTCTGTCCTGTTTCTTTGTCTGATGAAACACGGAATGTTGGATCTTCTTCTGCAAGTTTTTGTAAACCTAAACTCATTTTTTCTTGATCAGCTTTTGTTTTAGGTTCAAGCGCTAATGAAATAACTGGTTCTGGAAATACCATTTTTTCTAAAATAACTTCATGTTTTTCATCACATAATGTATCACCAGTAGTTGTATCTTTTAAACCAACAATAGCAGCAATGTCACCAGCATAAACCTTTTTAATTTCGCCACGACTATTGGCATGCATTTGTAAAATTCGACCAACACGCTCTTTTTTTTCTTTAGTTGAGTTTAATACATAACTACCAGATTCTAATGTTCCCGAATATACTCTAAAAAAAGTTAATCTTCCAACAAAAGGGTCAGTCATGATCTTAAATGCTAACGCTGAGAAAGGTTCTTCATCACTAGAATGACGTTCTACTTCTTTTGATGAAACAGGTAATATTCCTTTAATTGCAGGTACATCTAATGGTGAAGGCAAGTAATCAATAACTGCATCTAACATTAATTTAACACCTTTATTTTTAAAGGCACTACCACATAATACTGGGAAAAACTCAGCAGCAATTGTTGCTTTACGAATTACTGTCTTAATTTCAGCAACAGTTACTTCTCCTTCAGCATATTTCATAAAGAAATCATCATCAAAGTGAGAAAGTGCTTCTAATAATTCCTCACGTCTACTTGCAATAACATCTTTAAGTTCTTCAGGAATTGCAATTTCTTTATAATCCTCATTTGGTTTACCATCAAAATGGTATGCTTTCATCTCAATTATATCAATAATTCCATCAAAAGCATCTTCTGCACCAATTGGTCATTGAATTGCATGAGCATTAGCACCAAGACGATCTTTTAATGTTTGAATTGAATGAGCAAAGTCAGCCCCAATTTTATCCATTTTATTTGCAAAAACAATTCTTGGTACATTATACCTAGTTGCTTGATTTCAAACAGTTTCGGTTTGTGGTTCAACTCCAGTTTGCGCGTCTAATACAGCAACTGCTCCGTCTAAAACTCTTAATGAGCGTTCAACTTCAACAGTAAAATCAACGTGACCCGGAGTATCAATAATATTTATTCGATTATTTCTTCAAACAGCAGTTGTTGCAGCTGAAGTAATAGTAATACCACGTTCTTGTTCTTGTTCCATTCAGTCCATAGTTGCGGCACCTTCATGTACCTCACCAATTTTATGAATTTTACCAGTATGATATAAAACTCTTTCTGTTGTTGTAGTTTTACCAGCATCAATATGAGCCATAATTCCAATATTTCTAGTATTTGCTAGTGAATATTCTCGACCTGATTTTTCTGCCATTTTCTCTCTCCTTTATTATCATTTATAGTGAGCAAAGGCTTTATTAGCTTCAGCCATACGATGAATTTCATCACGTTTTTTAATTGATGAACCATTACCAGTAGCAGCATCCATAATCTCAGCTGCAAGTTTATCTTGCATACTATTACCATATCTTGCTTGTGAATAAGAAACTAATCAACGAATTGCTAAAGTTATCTTACGAGTAGCACTAACTTCAATAGGAACTTGATAGTTTGCACCACCAATTCTTCGAGTTTTAATTTCTAATTGTGGTGTAATATTAGCAATTGCCTTTTCAAATACTTCTAATGGTACTTGTTGGGTTTTTTCTCCAACAATTTTAAAAGAATTATAAACAATTTTTTGAGCTACACTTTTTTTACCATCAATCATAATGGCGTTAATTAATTGAGTAACAATTTTTGAATCATAAATTGGATCAGCAACTAATTCTCTTTTAATAGCTTGATTTTTACGCATTTAGTTTTACCTCCTTATTTCTTATCTTTTGGTTTTTTAGTTCCGTATTTAGAACGACCTTGATTACGATTTACTACTCCGGCAGTATCAGAATACCCACGAATAACATGGTATCTAACTCCAGGTAAGTCTTTAACTCTTCCACCACGGATTCCAACAATAGCATGTTCTTGCAAATTATGACCTTCTCCAGAAATATAAGCAGTAACTTCCATACCGTTAGTTAAACGAGCACGAACAATTTTTCTTAAAGCTGAGTTAGGTTTTTTTGGTGTTCTTGTAGTAACTACAAGCGCTACACCTTTTTTTTGCGGACTGCTAATTGAAGAAGTTGTTTTTGTTAATGAATTATATGAAACATTTAACGCTGGTGATTTAGATTTGTATTTTTTATCTGTACGTCCTTTACGTAATAGTTGGTTCATTGTTGGCATTAATCGTTAGCCTCCTTTATGATTTTAAAGAATTAATTATATACACAATTCCTAGTGTATCAAAATTTAGTCCAATAAGTATAATACCAGTTTTTAATAGTAATAGTCAAATAAATTTTGAAAAATAATTAGAAAAAAATGACACAATTTAAATTGTGTCATTTTAATTATAATAAAATATTATATTTCTTATTCGTGTGCTGTTACACCAGTTAATTTAACAGCAACTGCAACATCTTTTGATTGCCCAAGTGTAACTTTAATATTAACTGTATTATTTCCTACAGTTAAATCTGTATCTTCTTTATCAAAAGTAAATGTTGCTTTACTAGCTTTATCTTCATCAGTAACTTTTTTAATTGCTGCTGTAATAATATCTTTAGCATCACTTTCTTTTTGTGAATCATTTAATGATTTACCATCAACACCTTTTTCTAAAGCTGCTTTAATATCAGTTGTAACTTCAACATCTGTCTTTTTATGTGCTAATGTAAATGTAATAGTTATTGAATCACCATTATAAATTTTACCATCAGGAGTAACTACTGCACTAGTAATTGGATCTGCCTCTTTTTCAGGAGTATTAACTTTAACTGTAATACCATTTAAATCAATGTTTTTATTTTCTGGAACTGCTTTAATAGCTTCTTTAAGTTCTTTCTCAGTTGGTTTAGTAATATCAACAACTGAAATTGGACCTAATTCTTTCTTTTTTTAATACTGTATCTAAATTAACTACAGTTTGATCACCACAAGCTACAACTGAAGTAGTAGCTACTGTTGTTAGGGCTAATGCACCCATAAGTCTTAATAAATTTTTCATTTGCATATCTTAGTACCTCCGAAATAGTTATTTACTTATTTTTTGAATTTTAACATACAAGAAAATGAATGTAAAGATTTTTTCCCTTGTACTTATTAATTAACATATAAATTTATATATTCAAATCTTATTTTTTTACTAGTCTTTAATTTTCATTAAATAAGGTTTTTTTAAAAAATGTTATATAATAATAAGTATCATTTAAGGCATGTTTTTATAGCATACTTATGGTAATTGGTGAAGAAAGGATTAAAAATTTTATGCAAAAAAGTCAGATAGCACGAGCTGTACAAAAAAAATTAGAATTATCAGAAAAAGAATACAAAGAAGTGTTAGAATTTATCTTAGATAAAATTGCTACTGCTTTAATTAAAGGAGAAAAAGTAACACTACGTAACTTTGGAACTTTTACTATTAAATACCGCAAAGCTCGACCGGGAGTAAATCCACAAAATTCAGAACCGATGGCTATTCCTAGAAAACGAGTAGTTAAATTTAATTCTTGTAAAGCATTAAAAAAGAGAGTTAATGAAGGTAAATAAATATTTTATTTTAGGAATGACTTCAATCAAATATAGATTGTATATTCATTCCTTTTAATTTTTAAAATTAACAACCTTTTTTAATCTTAAATAATTAAAAAAAATACTCTGTTTTAAATGAGTATTTTTTATTTTCTTCATATATTAATATTAATATATATTTTTATTAAGTACTTTTTTTTCTGATAAATTAGATATTTGCGTTTTTTTATCTTTAGTTGTATGAATAAATGGTTTAGATTTTCAAAATGTATAAATTAATAATGGTAATAATATAAAAACAGCAAATAAATCAATAAAGCCAAGAAATAAATAAAAATAAAAACCATTATGAGAAACATGTGCAACATAATATCCTAAACCTAAACAAATAATTGGCATTATAATTGTTCGTTGTAAACTAGCAAATAATGACAATTTACCACGATTAATTGATTGATAGAAAATAACAGCAACATAATGTAGTGTAGCTAATGGATAAAAAGCAAACTGCATAATAATATAAACTTTAAAGAATCTTGCCATTTCTAAATCTACCCCAAAGAAATGCATCATATATTGCCCCGCTATTACTACTAATAATACTGAAGCAATTAGCAACAATAAAAGTAATAAAGTTAAACGTCACATCAATTGTCAAACACGACTAAAGTCCTTTGAACCATAAACATAGCCAATTAATGCTCTTGCTCCCTGCGTAATTCCAATAATAGGTGCATTAATTAAAATTAACCAAGGCATAATACCACCATATAATTGAACAAAAACCGGAATACCAGTACTTCCTCCACCATGATAGTGTGGAGGTGGCAATGTATTTAAAATTTTAGTAGTAACCATTGCCAAAATACTTTGGGCAATATTTTGTAATAAAGAAGTTGCACCAATTAATAAAATGCCCGTTACTATTACTCATTTAAGTTTTAAGTGTGCTACTTTAAATCTTAAATTATTGGCACTATATCAAATAATACCTATTGAAAATAAATTAATGCTTGCTCAAGCAATAATAGTTGCATATGCAGTGCCTTCCATTCCTATTTTACCAGGAATAACAAAAATAAAATCTAAAGATATATTTACTAAACAAGCTGCAACATTAATTAAAATTGTTCATAACATCATTCCTTCACTACGTAACAATGAAACTAAAAAATAAGCAAAAAAAAGTAATGGTGTAGCAAGAATTAAAATTTGTGAAAATCTAACTGCTTCTTTAATTATTATTTCCCTAATTACTGGATTACTTCCAGCATCACTTCCAGCTTGAAATTCAATAATACCCTGACAACTAAAATACATAATGATCATAAGAACAATAGAAACTAAAAAAGATAATAGAAACCCATTTCCTAAATATTCTGACATTTGTTCTCGTTTATTTTGACCATATGCAATTGAAAACTTAATACCTGTTCCAGTAGCAACCATTAAAGCAAAGGAAACCATCATTGAAGAAGGAACAGCAGCATAAGTAGTAGCAATATTAATAATTTTTAATGCTTGTTCAGCAGTTATCATTATTCCTGAATTTTGATAATTATTATAACGATCAATAATACTTTGTCCACCTCATTGTGTAGCAATTCATTTATCAAAAATTTGATAAGTAGAAAAAATAATTACAGCAATTAAAGGTGGTGTGACCATAATAAAGATTGCTTTTCATGGATTTGCCGTGCTAAAAATAGCTTGTCTTTTCAACTTTTTTATTGAATTTCTTTCTGTTCGTTTATTGAAAGTAACTTTAGCAAGATTTTCTTTTTCCATAATATTATCCTTTCTAACAAAATTAATTTAATTAATATTATATTTTATAAAAGCTCATAACTAAAATATCTATTGCTGTCACAAATAAAAAACATGTTTAGTATTTTAAAAAATGTTAGAAGAAAAAAATTAAAATATAAATTTTTATAAAAAATATAATTACATTATAACCTAATAATAAATAAATATTTAAAAATAATCTCTTTAATTTATTTTTATTTAAAAACTATGGAATGGCAACCCTTTTTAGGACTATTTTTTGGTAGACATTTGTTCATGATATTTAACGGGAGTTAGGTAGTTTAGAGTGCTGTGAATTCTTATGTTGTTATATCAATTTATGTAATCAAATAATTCTAATTTTAATTGGATTAATGATGTAAAATTTTTATCATTAATAAACTCTGTTTTGAAAGTTTTAAAAGTTGCTTCAGCAACAGCATTGTCATAAGGACATCCTTTTTTGCTTAAAGAACGGGTAATATTGAATGCTAATAAAAGTTTATCAATAGTTTTATTATTGAATTCATTACCGCGATCGCTATGAAATATTTGAATATCTTTTAAACAGCGATTTGAGTGCATAAATGCTTGATGTACTAATGATGCATCTTTTTTAACTCCAACACTATGTCCAATAATTTCGCGGTTGTACAGGTCTACTAATAGGCAAATATAGTTTCATTTACCATTAACTTGAACATAAGTTAAATCACTGACAATAACTTCATTTTTAATTCTATTATTAAAGTCTCTATTAACAAGATTGGTAATTTGACTATCATTGACTTTATTATGATGATTTTTGAATGATAATTTAGTGTATTTTGATATTAAATTATGCTTATTCATAATTTTTTAATTTTTCTGCGTGATAAATAAATTTCTTGGTTTGCTAGTATGACTTTTAATCTTCTAGTACCATAAACTTCTTTATTTTCTTTAAAAGCACTAATAACAGCTTCATCATAAATATTATTTTGAATTTTTTCTTTTTTCTTTAAATTAAAATAATATGTTGATTTAGAGAGTTTTAAAAAACGACACATTGTGCGAATTTTATATTTAACTTTATTTTTAGTAATAATTTCTATTTTCTGCCTATTATTAGTGCTGCTTGCTTTAAAATATCATTTTCCATTCGTAACTGTTTTAATTCTTTATTTGCTTGAATTAATTGTTTTTCTAAATCTGAAAGATTATTTTTAATTTTAAAACTACCTGAATTAGTAAATTGTTTAATTCATTTATAAGTAGCTGCTCTTGTAACATTATATTCTTTAGCAAGACAAGACACTGACTTACCACTTTGATATAAAGCTACTATTTGCTTTTTAAATTCGTCGGTATATGAGTTAATATTGGTCATAATTATAGTTCCTTTCTTTTAACAAATTTGTTCACTTGTCTACGTAATTAGTGTCCAATAAAGTGTAACCCATCCACTATCATTACTTTCAATTGAAAAAACAATTGGTATTTTATTAGTTTTTTACTTAGTTCCTGTATGAAAATCAGGAGTAATAATAACATAAACCATACCAACTTGTTGATAATAGTTATTAATTACATGTTTAGCAAATTTATCACTAAAATATTGAATTGTGAAATTACCAGTTAAAGGATCACTCTTTAATTGATTAGAAGTATTAATAACATTCTTATTAATTTGTTGATATGTTAAATTAGGATTAACAATAATTGGATCCATTCCTGATAAATCATTAATTGTATTTAAATCAGAACGCTTATCTGTTAAAGTTACTTTCAAAATGGCTGTTGTTCCTGTTCAATAAGGATCATTAACATCTGCTGCTACTTTTCCTTCTTCATCACTAAAATAATTAACAGTAAAACCAACTGCTAACTTATTTTTTCAAATAAAGATGGTTGATTATAAAATGAGGAAAATCGTTAATAATTAAAAGATAATAATTATTTTATTATAAGAGAAAAAGATTAATTATAATAATTTAATGAATAATTGCTTTCTTTTTTTCTATAGCAAATACTTCAAATTTAAATAGTTTTACATACTGTCTTGATAAAAAAGCACAAAAGAAAATTAAAATTAACATCTTAACAAATGAGTAAATTATAGTAACAAAAAAATTATTATTTACAAATTCCACTGCTCTTCTAACAACATTTAATCCAAATATTAAGCGCAATAATAAACCTGTCATAAATTCAACACTAATTACTTTATTAAAAGCAATATGGAAAAATAAAATAAAAGTAGTACCATGAAATAAAAAGGCTAAAATTTTATTATAATTAATATTTAACATAATAAAAGGAATAAATAAAAATAAAGCTTGCAAAATTTCCATAATATCTCAATAAATTAAAGGAAAATAAAATATCATTCGACAACTAATAATAACAATAAATAAAGAAAAACTAAGTAATGAATAAACCACATTATCTTTTATCTTTTCTCAATTTATTCATCACTGAAAATTAAGACCAACTAAAAAAGCTAATAACCCAGGTATCAGTTGTAAAAATCCACCCTCACGAAATGATACATAAAATAAATCTCAATTAAAGTTATCATATCAATATAACTTACTAGTAAGTTGCAAGTTAATACTAAATATTAAAACTATTATTAAAAAAATACTAGTAATAACTAAAGTTATTATTTTAACAATATTTCAACTTTTATTACTTAAAGAAAAATGGTTAGTAACAACTTTTACTAATGCGCTACCACCAATAATAATTCATATCATTCATTTACCATAATCAAAAAATAATAATTTAAATCATAATCCTATCATATAACCTGTTGTTACATATCCTTCTTTAAAAGCAAAAAAATCTAAATACATAAAACTTGTAATTAAAGATAAAATCATAATAGCTAGTATTAATTTACTATACTCTTTTCAACTAAAATTATTATTGGCACTTAAAAAACCAAATGATATCAATATAACAAATAACATTGGTGAGCAAAAATAAGCATTAAAAGCATGTAAACTACCACCAATATTTAAAGTAACATTTTGTACATTATTTCAAACAATAAAAATAGTAGCAAGCACAATAAGTAATCTAATGCCATTATCTCGAAAGTTAATTTGTTTAAAATTGATAATATCCATTACTTAAACTCCTCACTATGATCATACATATTTGTCATATCAAAAAAAGGTGTTAAAATTGGCTGACCATCTCAAATTATTGGTCGTGAATTAATATCTAATAATCAAGCAATAGTAGCTGGAATATCATAAATTTTAATTTTATCTGGAATAATTCCGTATTTTGGAATACAATTTCCTGCAAAAAGCAAAGGAATTTTTTGTTCAGCATCAGAAGAATGACCATGATATTGTGAAACACCTCCATGATCAGAACTAATAATTAATAAGGTATCTTCTCACATTTCTAAATCTTTTAAATTTTCAATAATACCTCCAATATATTTATCAGTCTGACTAATTGCTTGATAATATTCTTCACTATTTCATTCACGTGAATGACCTGCTAAATCAGGATTAACATAATAAAAAAATGAAAATAAAGGTTTATTAATTAATACATTTTTCGTATTTTCAAAAGTTTGTTTATCATTTTCTGTTGCATAATAATTACCATTATTACTAATTAAAGTTTTTATATTTTCTTGCCCTTTGGGCTGAAAATTAGCAATCATTTCACCTTCACTAGCATAACCAAATAAATTTTTTGAAGGACCATACTTATCAATAATAGAACTAAAAATACTTACTTGATCAGCTTTTACTTCAGCATGAATAGTATGATGAATATTCCACAAATCTTGATCAACAACACCATGCTTAATAGGATCTGTAGCAAACATAACACTTGCTCAATTTGCAGCAGAAGAAGTTGGTAAAACATCACGTGCTTCCAATGTATATGCACCATGATGCATTAAATAGTTCATATTTGGACTATAACCACTTTTTAATGCATAACTGGCCATACCGTCAATACCCACCATAACTACATGTTTAGGTTTTTTTGCTTTAGGAACCAATTGATTAGTTGGTTCATTTGTTAAATAATCGTTACTATGTGGTACATAATTTAAAATTGGATCGCGATAACTATCGTAACTAATAGTTATCATAATCCAAACTACTACTCACACAATATTTATTAGTAAAAAAACAATTATTTTTTTAGAATTAAACATCATAATACACCCTTTTTAATGAAATAATGATTATTAAATTTTACTATAAATAAATTTATGAAGTAATTATATATTAAATTCTTGACTTTCATCATCCTCTAACTAATAAACTAACTCCAAGAACAAAACATATTGGTACAATAATGATTAAAAAAATAATTGCAAAATAAACTTGTTCAAAAGGATGAGAAACATAAGTATTTTTAGCCGCTTCTATATCTAGTTGATCTCAATTATAAAACAAATTAATAATACCATAGTGTTTTAAACTTCAAAAACCGTTACCAAGAAAATTATTATAGTGATCATTAAAAATAGCTGTTCCAAATAGTATTAAACTAATTATTAGAAAAAGCAAAGTTAAAATACATAAGAATAATCCTAGTTTTTGCTTTCAATCCCAAGATGTAACTTTTTTATATTCTACATTTTTATCCATATTTAACACTTACTAAACACTAAGAATATAATCAACGTTTAAAATAACCAAATATTAAAGATAAAACACTAACACCAAGAAAGATAGCAGTTAAAATTACTATAAATACAATTCCGACAACTACTTGCGCAAGAGGATAAGTTAAAAGTTTATCACTAGTAGCATCTGTTCACATTTGATCATAGCCAGCTTTGCTTAGAAAACTATCAAGTCCTCATACAGAAATAGCATGAAAGCCATTTCCGGCATATTGTGAACTTCCTCCACTTGGGGCTTTAAAATTGGCTGTTGCAATTAAAATTAGTCCTAATGCTAAACAGAGCAAACTAATTACCAGTGAGGCAAAGCCAATTTTTATTCCTCAATTTTGTTTCTTAAAAAGATTTATAAGATTTTTCATTAAGGTTTCTCCTTTACTACCTAATTATTTTATTGTTTTACCAAAATAATGTATTAATTGGTATTATCACAATAAATAAATTATAGCGTAAAATTTTTTTAAATATTAAAAAAATTATGAATAAAAACATAAAAAAATCAT